>JADKGE010000003.1 GCA_016717115.1 Actinomycetota bacterium | reverse complement strand
GCAGGATTCCCGCCACCTTCTCGCGGTCCGCGTCGGATGCGCGCATCCGCAGGGCCTCGGCCGCGGGATCGGGCGCCGGCTCGGCGGGCAGGTTGTCGCTCATGGCCCGAGGCTACTGCGGCCGCCGGCCGATCCGCTGAGCATGTGGGCCGCGCAGTGCGTTGCGCTGGACCGCGGGCCCGACGGCCTGCACACTCGGGGGGTGAATCCCACTGGGTCGCCATTGCGCTGGTTCGCCCAGGGGGAGGACCACCTGCCCATCGGCGACGCCTGGCTGTCCTCGGCCGAGCGGGAGCGAGCCGCCGCGATGCGATTCGCCAAGCGGCGCAACGAGTTCCTGGTCAGCCGCTGGACGGCGAAGCAGGCACTCGCCCTGGCCCTCGACCCGGCACCCGCCGACCCCAGCGAGCTCGAGGTTCGGCACGCGCCCACCGGCGCCCCGCTGGCGTACGTCTCCGGCGCCCCCGGGCCCTGCTCGATCTCGCTCCCGATCGAGCCGGGTGGGCGGTCTGCCTGATCGGGCCACAGGACCGACTCGTGGGGTGCGATCTCGAACTGGTCGAGGAGCGCTCGCCCGCTTTCGTGAACGACTGGCTCACGCCGTCCGAGCAGGAGGCCGTCACCGCCACCGGAAGCGACCACGACCTACTGGCGAACCTGATCTGGTCCGCCAAGGAGAGCGCGCTCAAGGTGCTCCAGACGGGGCTGCGACGACCCACGAGGAGCGTGGAGGTGACGCTGCACGAGGAGACGGCCGGAGAGTGGACGGCCCTGACGGTGCGCGCCATCGAGGGCCCGGCCTTCCCCGGCTGGTGGTGCCGGCACGGCGACTTCATCCTGACCGTCGCCGCGGACGCGCCGCTGCCACCACCCACGTCACTCGTGAGTCCGACCCCCTGGGCGACGCCGTCCCGACTCACTCCTGGCTGGCCGAGTTCAGCTGACGGCGGCGTCCATCGCCTTGGCCAGGCCGCGCTCGAGAGCGTCGATCACGTACGGCCGAAGGTCCGCTGCCGAGATGATCCGGTCGACCGAGCCGACGGCCAGCGCCCTGTCGATGCTGTGGATCGCGTCGAACTCCGACGCCACCTCGCCGAGCTTCTCCGAACGGACGTGCTGGGTCACACGCTGAAGCTCCAGCCGCAACCGCCCATCGGCACCAGCCACCGCGACCCGCTCGGTCAGCTCCAGCACCCGCTGGTCGGCACGCACCCGCTTGTCGACCTCGTGGGCGAAGACCACCGCCGCTGCCGGCGTGCCGCCGATGACGGAGGCGAACGAACCCTCGACCGCAGCGATCTCGAGAGACTCGTTGAGCGCCTTCGAGAACACCACGAACGCGCCTCCGTGGTAGCGCGAGACCACCACGAAGACGATCGGTCCGCGGAAGTTGGTGACGGCTCGCCCGATCTCGGCCCCGTACTCGAGCTGCCACTGCCGCATGGATTCCGGAGACCCGTCGAAGCCGGACAGATTCGCGAGCACGACGAGGGGCCGGTTGCCGCTGGCCGCATTCACCGCGCGGGCGACCTTGCGGGACGCCTGCGGGAACAGGGTGCCGGACGTCCACAGCGACGGGCCGTCGGCCGGCACGAAGCCGGCACGCTGCACCGTCTTGGAGTCCATGCCGAGCATACAGACGGGGATCCCGCCAACGCGCCCGTCCCACACGATGGCGGTGTCCCCCCACCGCGCCCACCGCTCCAGGGGCTCGCAGTCCGCGTCCATGGTCGCGCGCATCACGGCGCGCACCTCGAACGGCTTCTTCCGATCCGGATTGCGGTCGGGGGAGAAGATGTCCCCGACGCTGGTGAAGTCGCTGCCTGCCAGCCTCGGGTGCTCAGCAGTGCGGATGTCCCGGTCGACGGGGTCGGACGTCGGTGCACGGCGTGGGAACTGCTCGCCGGGCACGATGTACGTGACGTCGTAGTGCCGGAAGAGGAGCATGCACGCCGCGGGGAGATCGGGCGCCCAGTACTGCCCCTGCCCGTTCGGGCCCATGACCCGCTCGTAGCCGCCGATGCCGAGGTTGTCCTCCGCCGAGACGCCACCGGAGAAGTCGAGCGCCTGCTTGCCGGTCAGGACCATGGCACTCTGCGGTGTCATGACCAGGATTCCCTTGGTATGCATCAGCATCGTTGCCTCGGCGTTCCAGTACGGCTGCGCGCCGACGTTGATGCCGGTCACCACCACGTTGATCTCACCGCCGGCCTGGGTGAATTCGATGATCCGGCGGAGGACGGCGCTGATCCAGTCCATGTTCTCCGTGCCGCTGGTCATCGAGATCAGCGCCCCCGACGAGATCGCGAACCACTCGAGCGGCACGTGCATCTGCTCGGCGAGGTCCAGAGCCGCGTTTATCCTGCGGCACTCGGGCTCGGCAAGGGCACCCAGGCTGCGGCTCGGGTCGCCCAGCAGGATCACCCTGGCCATGCCTTCGGGGCACGTGGGCGTCCAGTTGCGCACGACGCCGACGACCAGGTTGGCGGTGTTCTTGCCGTACTCGCGGTCGACGGGCACGAGCCGCCCGTCATCGTCGAGATCGTGCTCGACGAACTCCCCCGGCGGCAGACCGGACTCCCCGTCGCTCGGCGGCGTGATCAGCCGCACGATCTCGTAGGGGTACGTGGCACCCCGTCGCGTTGCCTGGAGCACGCGGCGGCGGTACTCGGACAGCGGCTGCACCGGCTCGTCCACCGGGTCCGTCCGCCGTACCGACACCTCGCGCGACCCCGGATCGGACACGTGCAGCACCTGCTCGACGAGCTCGCCCGAGACGGGGTCCGGGATCCGGGCCCGCACCAGGACCTCCTCCAGCCCGAGGCCCTGCGCGGTCGGTGCCAGCCGATGGGCCACGTCGCGCCAGGCGCCGGGGGGCAGATCGAGCGGCGGTCGCACGTACAGGATGACCCGGTTCTGCAGCAGCCGCTGGCCCGGCGACCGGCGCAGCTGGAACAGCCGCATCGCCGACACCGTCTGGGCGAGGATCCGCTCCAGCAGCGGGAGCCCGACGACCCGCCCCGACGCACTTCGGGTGGGGGTGAGATCGCGGACCTCCGCCAGCGCGAACAGTCGCTCGTCCTTGGGATTCTCGTGCGCGATGCCGTGGAACAGGTAGACGTCCTCCACCGACTCGAGCCGCTCCAGCTTGAAGTTCTGCAGCCGCCACAGCTCGAGCCGCTTGGCGATCATCGGGTGCATGTCGCGATGCAGGAGGTCCTCCGTCAGGCGGCCTTCGTCGTCCATCCGGAAGGTGAGGTGGTGGCTGACGGCCCGCCCGCTCCCGTAGGCGCCCGTGGTCAGCTCGACGTCGAACTGGTGCAGCGGATGCGACCGCACCCCCTCGAGGAGGTTCTGGACCAGTTCCGCCGACTGGGCGGCGCTGAGCGCTCCATCCGTGCGCCACGCATGCACGTCGAGGACGACGTCGCGACCCGGCGGCAACGCAGTGAGGTGCGGCTGGAGCGCCGCGACCAGGCCGGGCAGCCCCTCCACGGGGACGTAGGCCATGAGCAGGTGGACGCGACGTTCGTCGTCTGCGTAGTCGGCCGACAGCACCGTCACCCCATCGGCGGTGAACGACGCGATGTCCTCCAACGTCCTGATCCGGTAGTAGCGACGAGCGAGCACCTCGAGCAGTGCGGACTGCAGCTCGGGAGCGGCCGGTCGCAGCCAGCGCTCGAGCAACGGACGCAAGGGCTGCGGGCACGTGACGAGCTCGGCCATCAGTTCGTCGCGGCGCGCTCCCTGCGGATCGGCGCGCAGCGCAGCGAAGGCCACCTCGGCCGACGCGTAGCCGGTCGCCTGGATGCGTTCGACCTCGGGCTCGTCGAACCAGCGGAACTGCGCCTCGCGGGCCAGGTCGGCAACGGCGGGGTACCGCCCGTCGGCGGCCGCCATGAGTCGGGCAAGCAGCCGGCGCACGGCGGCTGGATCACCGACGAGGCGCATGGTGCGATCGCGGTTGACGATGCCGCGCTCGAGCAGCGAGGTGACGACGGGCACCGCCTCGCCGAGTCGCTGCTGGGCCCGGAAGATGCGCAGGAGCGCCTCCTCCAGAGCGGGCGACGGCTCCATGCCTGGCACCTCGTAGCGCGCGAGAACGCGGCGCAAGCGGTCGAGGAAGGCGGCCGGCAGCGTCTCTCGACTTCGGCCGGGCGCGCGCAGGTAGGTGGCGAAGTACTCCTGCGGGCTCCGGTCGAGTGCCGTCTCCTCGTCACCCTCGTGCTGCCGTCGAGACAGCACGCACAGGTCGGCGAACAGCCCGAGCACTTCGCCCTCGCGCTGAAGCAGATCAGGATCGTCGACGGGCAGGTCGGCCAGCGGGCCGCCCGGCCTCGACACCAGTCTCTGGATGTCCTTGGGATCGGTGTCGTAGCCGAGCAGGTAGGCGTGCAGCGTGTCGAGGATCAGGCCCGGGGGCGCGGGCTCGGGATCGCCCTCGTCGAGGTCGGGCAGCGACAGGTCGATCTGCTGCGCGGTCGGCCCGGGCGTCACCTCGGCTGCCGCCGCCTCGTCGGTCAGGTCGAGGACGAGCAGCGCCTGGCCCGAGTACACCTGGGCGTTCACCATGGTCGACACCGAGCGCACTCGCCCGGCGAACGGCGCGGCCACCGCCGTCTCCATCTTCATGGCCTCGAGCACGGCCACGGTGTCGCCGACTGCCACCCGATCGCCCGGTTGCACGGGCAGCGACAGCACGACCCCCGGCGCAGGAGCCCGCACGCTGCCGCCGTCCTCACGGGTGAAGGTGTGGGTCACCCCGTCGACCTCAACCGCGTGCACCGGACCGTCGACCACCGACAGCGTGCGCACGCGACGGTTGCCCACGGTGAGGATGCTCTCGAGGGCGTTCCGGGCCACGACCGTGACGTCGAGACGACGGGCGCCGGTGTCGACCCGGAAGGTCTGGGGGCCAAGCCGCAGAACGCGCAGCGGCACCTCCTGCCCGCGGTAGCGGAACGTGATCCGGTGTCCCTGGTGGCGCGGCGCCTCGGGTCGACCGCGCCCGGCGGAGGCGAAGAAGGCCCGCAGGGCAAGCCCGTGGTCGGTGGCGTAGGCATCGACTGCGGCCTGGAGCAGCGCGACGTCGGCATGCTCTGCCGGGAAGAGGGTTCGATCGGCGATGCCCCGGTCCAGCCATCCCGTGTCGAGCCGGCCGTTCTGGAAGTCGGGATGCGTGAGCATGGCCAGGAGGAAGGCCTTGTTGGTGCCGCCGCCGTCGATGACGATCGTCGTCTGCCGAAGTCCGCGGACCAGCCGGGCGAGGGCCTCGCTGCGATCCTGACCCCAGGCCACGATGGTGGCGAGAATGGGGTCGAGCCCAGTGGGCACCACGTCGCCCTCTTGGACACCCGCCTCGACCCGGACTCCGGGACCGGACGGGAACTGCAGATGGCGGATGCGTCCCGGTGTGGGCACGAAGCCTCTCTCCGGGTCCTCGGCGCGCAGGCGCACGGCCATAGCGTGACCATGCGGCTCCGGCACCAGGCTGCCCAGATGGTCGCCGGCGGCCAGCTGGAGGCCCAGCTTCACGAGGTCGAGACCGCTGACGAGCTCGGCGACGCCGTACTCCGCGCCGGGCTGCGCATCCATGCCGAGGAACAGCGCCGGCGACTCGTCCGCGCCGACCAGGAACTCCACCGTCCCCACACCGGTGAATCCCGCCGCTGCGGCGAACCGCACCGCCGCGTCGCACAACTCCGCCGCACGCGCCTCGGACAGGGCGTGGTTCGCGGACTCCTCCACGATGGTCCGGTTGCGACGCTGGAGCGTGCACTCGCACACCCCGGCCGCCCGGGCGACGCCCGTGCCATCGGCCACGACCTGCACGCCGATGTGCCGGGCCTCGGGCACCTTCTGCTCCAGGTACACGCGTGAGTCACCGAAGAGCATGGCCGCCTCAGACCGGGCTGCCTCGAACGCGTCGGACAGGTCCTCCGCCGAGGAGACTCGCCGCACGCCTCGGCCGTCGCGTCCCGCCGCCGCCTTCACGAACAGCGGGTAGCCCAGCCGATCCGCCCAGCCGAGCGCGCTCTGCATCTCCTCGACGCGTCCCTCGGACCACGGCACGGTGGCGATGCCGAGCTCCTCCGCCAGCCGCTTCCCGACGATCGGATCACCGATGCGTGCCAGCGCCTCTGGCGACGGTCCGACGAGGACGAGGCCCAGCCGGCGGCTCAGCTCGGTGATGCCGGCGAAGACCGGGCCCGCGCCGTGCCCCAGCCAGACCGCGTCGGCGCGGGTCGCCCGAAGCGCCTCCTCGACCCGGGACAGCTCGCGCAGCACCGGACCCAGGCCGTACGACTCGTCCGCCTCCCGAACGAAGCGCGACCCGTGGTCACCGTCGACGAACAGGGCGATGGTGGTCGGACGCGTCGGCCCCATCTCGGCGATTGCGTCCAGCAGCCGCACCGCGGCCGGCCCTCGACCCAGGATGGCAAGGCGGTGGAACGCGTTGCCCGGGGCGCTCATTCGGCCACCGAGAGGGTGCGCAACGGGGCGAGCAGGGAGTCGTCGAGACCGCCCGGCACCGCGGTGGTGCGGTACCCCTCCAGCCGCGCGTACACGTGCCCGGCACCGTCGACGACGACGGCATCGACGGCCCCGTCGGTCCCGGGGACCGCCCTCGCCACGAGGTGGCCGTCGCCGTTCTCGGGCTGCGCGGGCAGAACCAGGCGATCCACATGCGCGGGCAACGCCATCACGCCGGAGTCCGCCAGACCGGCCACCCCTGCCGTCTGGAAGCACAGCTCCACCAGGCGCGGCACCGCAACCGTCTCGCCGTCGTGGGGCAGATGCCCCGGTGGCAGGTCGTCAGCCCATCGGCCCACGGTCGCGCCGTCAGACCGCCATGCGGCATCGAGCACCTGGAAGGCCGGTCCGTGGAAGTAGACGGCGTACACCGCGTCACGGCCGACGACAGGGCCAGACGGGTCACCCGCGGCCGGTGCCTCCATCGGCTCGGCCGCGCCGGGAGCCAGCCGCACCCGACCCGTGAAGTGCACCGTCGTCTCCGGCTCGTCGTGCCCGACCAGCGTGCGACTGGCCTCGAGCCGGCAGTCGGCGATCACGTCGTCGACATCCGAGGAGAACGTGGCGATCAGTCGAAGGGTTTTCGGCTGGTTACGGTAGAACTTCAGCGGCATCAGGAAGTCGACATCCTCGATCGCGACCACATGGCGATCGGGGAACGCCAGGCCGGCGAGCTCGGCGAACCCTTCGATGCCCATGACGCCCGGCAGGACCGCCGTTCCGTCGATTCGGTGATCGTCCAAGAAGGGCTGCTCGCTCGGATCCAGCGTGGTCTCCACCACCAGCCCGCTGTGCACGCCCATGCCGAGAACGGTCCCGATCATCGGTCCCGCGCCGTCGACGTCCATGGCGCCCACGTCGAGTCCGCCGTCGTCCGCGAGCTCGGCCGTCATCATCCCGAGCCGGCCGGCGACGACGATCTCGTCGCGCGTTCCGCCCGCCGTCAGCTCGCGTCGGACCGTGGCGATCCCCGCCTCCGGAGGCAGCATGTCGATGCCGGCCGCTGCCATCATCGTCGGAATCGACCCTCGCGTGGCCATGCCGATCCCGCCCCATGCCGTCCAGTCGATGGCGATGCCACGAGTGTCCGGACGGGAGGTGCGCAGGTTCGAGACCAGCTTGCACAGCAGGTCGTTGGCCGCGGAGTAGTCGGTCTGCCCGAGGTTGCCGAACCGGCCCGCCACCGAGCTGAAGGCCACGGCGGCCCCGAGCGGGGTGTCGTTCAGAGCAGACATGAGGGCGAACCATCCGTCGCTCTTCACCCCGAGCACCCGGTCGAACTCGGCGGGCTCCTTGACGCCGATCCGTCGGCTGATCTCGATGCCGGCAGCGTGTACGAGGACGTCGACGCGACCCGAGTCCTCGACCGCCTGCGCCACCACCTCGGCGACGTCGTCGACGTCGGTGAGATCGACGCTGTGGTAGACCGCCCGACCCCCCGCAGCGGCCACGGCCTCGATCGCGGCGAGTGCGGCGCTGCCCCGCTCGAGGGCTGCGAGCTCGCGTTCCACGACGACGGGCGTGACCTTCTCACCGGCTGCGGCGTGCCGAGCGATGAGCTCGGCCTTCAGCCCCTCCCGGTCGGCGGCGTAGTGCGCCAGGTCGGCGTCCGCCGGATCGGGCGCGGGCGCCAGGTCGAGGAGGTGGAACACCCCTCCCCCGCCCGCCCGCGCGAGGTCGGCCACGATGGCGGACACGATGCTGCCGGCCGCGCCCGTGACGATGTAGACGGTCGAGTCGTCAAGAACCAGTCCGGGTTGCCCGTCGGCCGCCGGCTGCTCCTGCAGGCCGATGGTCCAGCGCGCGTCGCCCGCATACCCGACCTCGACGCATCCGGGGTCACGCAGGGTCTCGGCGATCAGCAGGTCGGCCAGCGCCACCGTCTTGCGGCTCGCGGCCAGGTCGACCGCCTTCACCAAGGTGCCCGCCGCCTCCCGGCTGTAGGCCTTCGCGAAGCCGGTGACGGCCCCGCCCATCGGGTTGACGGCGCCGGCCGGGTCGTAACCGTGCAGGCCCCCCAGCCGCGTCGCCGTCACCAGGAAGGGGGCGCTGTCCACCAGCGCGTGCATCGTCACGAACAGGAGCTTCACCCTGACACGAAGCGCCTCGTGCCAGGCCGCGAGATCGAGCTCGCCGATAGGACCCTCCGCATCCAGCGCCGGCAGCCAGTAGATGCCGGTGGCCGGGGCCTTGGCGGTGAACTCCGACAGACGCTCGACGAGCACCGCCGCGTCCGGGGCATCGTCGATGACAAGGACCTCCACACCCGCCTTGCGCAGCTGCCCCGCCAGCGCGTCGCCGACGCCGCCACGATCGGCCATCACCACGACACGGGCCGTCTCGTCCAGGGTGACTCCCGTCGGGCGGCACCGATCCAGCGCCGGGCGAAGCACGGGCACGGGGACTCGTCGGGCGATCAGATCCGCCGCCTCGAGACTGCCGGTCAGCACGGGGATGTCCGGAGTGGCGGAGGCCTCCGTCGCGGCCTCCGCCGACGAGGCAGCGGGCAGGTTCGTGGCCCGCTCACGGACGAAGCCGACGACATGGGTCAGCGTGGGGTAGTCCCGCAGCGCCAGTGCATCGTCACGGGCGATCCCGAAGGATTCCCGGATCGCCGCGAAGATCTCCGCTTGCTTCACCGTGTCCACGCCCAGGTCGGCCTCGAGATCCAGGTCGAGATCCAGCATCTCCACCGGATAGCCCGTCTTCGCCGACACCACCGCCAGCACCTCCGCCACCACCGGATCACCCGACGGCTCAGCCGGACCCGCAGCGGACACCGGCGCCACCACCGTGGCCTCGATCACTGGTGCCGCCGGCAGGTTCGTGCCGCGCTCGCGGACGAAGCCCACGACATGCGTCAGCGTCGGGTAGTCCCGCAGCGCCAGTGCGTCATCGCGCGGGATCGCGAACGACTCCCGGATCGCCGCGAACACCTCCGCCTGCTTCACCGTGTCCACGCCCAGGTCGGCCTCGAGATCCAGGTCGAGATCCAGCATCTCCACCGGATAGCCCGTCTTCGCCGACACCACCGCCAATACCTCCGCCACCACCGGATCACTCGACGGCGCAGGAGCAGCCGCCACGGGCGCCACCGCCTGTGCCACCGCCGCTACGGGGGCCGCAGCAACCGGTGCCGCCGGCAGGTTCGTGCCACGCTCGCGGACGAAGCCCACGACATGCGTCAGCGTCGGGTAGTCCCGCAGCGCCAGCGCGTCATCCCGCGGGATCGCGAACGACTCACGGATCGCCGCGAACACCTCCGCCTGCTTCACCGTGTCCACGCCCAAGTCGGCCTCGAGATCCAGGTCGAGATCCAGCATCTCCACCGGGTAGCCCGTCTTCGCCGACACCACCGCCAGTACCTCTGCCACCACCGGATCCACCGACGGCTCGGCCGGTCCTGCAGTGGACACCGGCGCCACCGCCACAGGCGACGCCGCCACGGGGGCCGCAGCAGTCGGTGCCGCCGGCAGGTTCGTGCCACGGTCGCGGACGAAGCCCACGACATGCGTCAGCGTCGGGTAGTCCCGCAGCGCCAGTGCGTCATCGCGCGGGATCGCGAACGACTCCCGGATCGCCGCGAACACCTCCGCCTGCTTCACCGTGTCCACGCCCAAGTCGGCCTCGAGATCCAGGTCGAGATCCAGCATCTCCACCGGATAGCCCGTCTTCGCCGACACCACCGCCAGCACCTCCGCCACCACCGGATCCACCGTGGGAGCCGCAGGCACGACAGGGGCGGGAGCGGGCGGCATCGGCGGGGGCACCGGAACCACCGGCGCGACGGGCGCCGCTTGCGCCACCGGAGCCGGCGCGGCTACCGGCGCCGGGCGGCCACCGTCGATCACGCGCAGCCGGCGCTGCACGACCTCGAGCTGCGGATCCTGCGCGCCGCTCATGCGGCGCAGCCATGCGGTCCAGGCGGCCGAGTCCACGATCCGGTAGCCGTAGCCCAGCGCCGTCGGCTCGCGGTGCGCGCCATCGGGCATAGGGGTCCACCGCAGCAGCGTCATGCTGATCTGGGAGCCGAAGCCCGCGGCCAGTCGCAGGGCGAACCGCACGGGGTAGGCACCCCCCGTGGACAGGTTGAGACTGCCGAGCTCCGGATCGATCTCGCGGAAGTTCGGAATCGGAGGGATGAGACCGGTCTCCAGCGACTTGACGGCGACCACGTCCTCGATCCCGACACCCATCGGGTGGCCCGTGAAGCCCTTGGTGTTCGCGATCACGATGCGATCGGCGTCGGGTCCGAAGACGCGACGAAGGGCGTTGATCTCGGCCGCGGCGCTGCCCCCACGGGCCGGTGTGTACGTCTCGTGGGACACGAAGACCATCTCGGGAGCGATGTCGTGACGCCGCACCCCGCGGCCCTCCGCCTGGACCACGAGCCGTTCCATCAGCGACCCGATGTGCTCGACGTCGAGCCGCGTGCCATGGAAGGCGCTGTTCGCCGTGACCGTGGCGAGTACCTCGCAGATGGGCTGGATTCCGCGCTCGCGAGCGGCCGGCGCCGACTCCACGACCAGCCCGGCCGCTCCCATTCCCATGATCATCCCGTGCCGGCGGTTGTCGAACGGCAAGGCGGCGTTCTCCACGACGGCGTCCGTCGCTGCCGCACCAGAGGCGAGGAAGCCGGCGCCGATCCACTCCACGAGGTTGTCGGACGTGACGTCGTCGCCCGCGACGATGACCACGCGCGTGCAACGGCCGGCCCGGATCCAGTCCTCCGCCAGGGAGATCGCCTGGGTCGTGCTGGCGCAGGCAGAGTTCACCTGAGTGTTCGGTCCGCGCGCCCCGATGATCTCCGCGAACTGCGAGTGCCCCATCGACAGCACGCGGAACAGGAACCGACGGTCGAACTGGTAGCCGTCCTCGGCCAGCAGGGCCTCGATCTCGCGGATGCGGTGGTCGAGCTCGGCCGCGACCGGCTCGGCATCCGTCACGCGCGCGCGCAGCGAGCGCAGCGCCTCCAGCTGCTGACGGCGCGCCAGATCGGTGTAGTGGCGCTCCATCTCGTCGGCGAAGGCGTCCATCCCCGGGAACGCGGACGCGAAGATGACGCCGGTGTCGTCACGCATGGCCTCGGGCAGGCCCCAGCGGCTCGGCAGCTGCGTGCCCAGCGAGGTGAGCCGGTAGTGCTGGACGAGCGGGATGCCGGCGTCGCGCAGGGCATCGAAGCCCGCGCCGATGGCCAGCCGCGTGACGGTGTCCAGGGCCCGGTCGCGCTCGGGGTCGATGCCGAACTCCTCGACCATGTCGAGCAGTCCGGCGCGACCGGCCAGCTTGAGCACGTCGGCAGGGTCGTCGATGGACTCGAAGCGCCCGCCCTGCTCGCCCTTGACCAGGCGGGTGACGTTCTTGCTGAGGATCTTGTTCCGGAGCTTGGCCGGAATCAGGTCGATGAGCTGCTCGCCACTGAGCAGTCGGGCCACGTTGTGGTCGTCGAACACCCGCTCCGTGCCCGGCAGGCCCAGAGCGGCACCCGTGACGACGACCGGCTCGGTCGTCACCGGGCCACCGGCACCGGCGGGAGCGCCCCCACCCATGATCTCCCGGCCGTGGTCGAGGAAGTCGGCGAAGAGGTGGCCGAGCTCGAGGTAGCGGTCGGTGGTCATGGCGGCTCCAGGAGAGGGGGTCGGGGCCGCCGGCGCGCCGGCGGTGGGCGCTACGGGTACCGGCGCGGGTGTGGGCACTGGTGCGACGACGACTGACGGTGCGGCTGCGGCCGGGGCCGGCGCGCCGAGGCCGGCCGCGTACAGCCCGGCCAGGCCCTGGTTGAAGGAGGCGATGTCGCCCAGCTTCGGGTGGTTGGTGAACAGGGCCTGGGCGTCGTCGTGGACGGTAGACAGGACGTCCTCGGCGAAGCCGTGCAGCGCTCGCTTCGGACCCACCTCGACGAACACCCGCGCGCCCGCGTCATACAGCGTCTCGAGGCCATGGACGAACTGCACGGGTGACGCCACCTGGCGGCCGAGGATGTCGACCATCCCGGCGTCCGCAGCCGCACCCGTCGGGTAGAACTCGCCGTCGACGTTGGCCACGATCGGCAGCTCGGGGGCGCGCAGGTCCATCCGGCTCAACGTGTCCATGAGGGGGGCACTGACCGGAGCCACGATCGAGGTGTGGAACGCATGACTCACCGGGATCCGCACGGCGGTGAAGCCGCCCTGGGTGAAGGTGTCGATGACCGACGTGACGGCCGCGGTGGTGCCGCCGATGACGGCCTGGCTGAAGCTGTTGACGTTGGCGACGACGACATACCCGTCGGCGGCAGCCACCACGCGATCGATCTCCGCGATGGGGGCGAAGACCGCGGCCATCGCCCCGTTGTCCTCCATCGTGAGGGCGGCCATCTCGTGCCCGCGGGCACTGACGGCCTCCAGCGCGGAGGCGAAGGACAAGGATCCGGCCGCCACCAGGGCGGCGTACTCGCCGAGGCTGTGGCCCATCACCATGTCGGGGGTGATCCCGTAGGTGGCGAGCAGCCGATGGACGGCGATGTCGGACGCCAGCACGGCCGGCTGGGTGATCTCCGTCTGGAGCAGCTGCTGTTCGAGGGTCGTGACGGCGTCCGGGTCATCGGCGTCGATGAAGATGAAGTCGGTGAGGGGACGCCCGAGCAGTGGCTCCATCACGCGATCGGCCTCGGCGAACGTGTCGGCGACGATCGACTCGGTGGCGCGCAGTTCCTTGAGCATGTTCACGTACTGCGAGCCCTGGCCGGTGAACAGGAAGGCGGTGCGCGGCGCGGGTCCATGGCCGAGGAAGATCCCCCGGGCCCGCAGGGCCCGCCACACGGCCGGCTGCCCGGCCTTGAGCGCGGCCAGCGCCTTTCCGGCCTTGTCGGCCAGGTCCGCGGCGTCGGCGAAGTCGATGGCCACGCGCACGGGGGCCGAGAGGTCGGCCGCCGCCGGCGGCGCCGGGGCAGGTGCCACACCGATGGCCGCGTCCTTCGCGACGGCGGCGAGCCGGACGGCGACCGCGGCCTGGTCCGCATCGCCGACAACCAGCAGGCCCCGCGGGGGGTTGGGCGGCGAGGCGGGAGCAACCGCGGCCGCCGATGGCGCGGCGACGGCTCCGACCGCATAGGTCCTCGGGCCGGGGCTGCGCAGCCGCCCGGGAACGTGCTCCTCGAGCACGACGTGGAAGTTCGTGCCGCCGAAGCCGAACGCACTCACCCCTGCGGACCGGACGCCGGACGGCGGCGTCGGCCATTCCCGCAGCTCGGTGTTGACCCGGAACGGACCGGCCGCGAAGTCGATGTTGGGATTGGGTGCCGCGAAGCCGAGGCTGGGCGGCAGCACCTTGTGGTGCAACGACATGACGGCCTTGAACAGCCCGTCCGCGCCCGCCGCCGCCTTCAGGTGCCCGATGTTGGACTTGACGGAGCCGAGGGCGATCGAGCCGGGCGCGGCCCCCGCTGCCCCGAAGACAGACATCAGGGCGTCGACCTCGGCCACGTCGCCCACCCGAGTCGACGTGCCATGGCCCTCGACCATCGTGGCCGAGGCCGGGCTCAGGCCGGCCTGCCGCCAGGCACGTTCGACCGCCAGCCGCTGCCCCACCGGGTTGGGGGCGGTGATGCCCTTGCCCTTGCCGTCGCTCGAGCCGGCGATCCCGCGCAGCACCGCGTAGACCCGGTCGCCGTCGCGCTCGGCATCGGACACGCGCTTCAACAGGAACACGGCGGCGCCCTCGCCCATCACGAAGCCGTCCGCGCCGTCGGCATAGGGGCGAGTGCCGGTGGCCGAGAGGGCACCGATCTTGCAGAACTTCACGAACGACGACGCCCCCATGTTGCGGTCGATGCCACCCGTCAGGACGGCGTCGAACTCGTGGGACAGCAGGCCCTCCACCCCGGCGGAGATGGCGGCGAGCGCCGACGCGCAGGCGGCGTCCGTGATGAAGTTGGGGCCCCGGAAGTCGAACACGTTGGCGATCCGTCCGGCGATGACGTTCGCGAGCTCGCCGGGCATCGTGTCCTCGGTGATCGGCGGCGTGGCCGCCAGGAACAGGTCGTGCGCCTCCGCGAGCATGTCCGCGCGCACCTGCACCGGCAGCGCGGCGAAGCTCGGCGACTGCTCGAGGGCGCGCGCGAACTCGGGGAAGTGGATCCGCATGGCCGTCAGGTAATGCTTCTCTCCGGCCATCGCATTGCCGAGGATCACGGCGGTCCGCTCGTGGTCGAGGGGACGCTCCGGCCAGCCAGCGTCAATGAGGGCGGCCCGGGTGCAGGCCACCGCCCACTTCTGCCCGTCGTCCATGGCCGCCGAGACCAGCGGCGGGATCGGCAGCTTCCAGGCAAGGGGGTTCCAGTCGAACTCGCGCACCCAGGCGCCGATCTTGGAGTAGGTCTTCTCGGGTGCGTGCGGATCCGGGTCGTAGTAGAGCTCCGGGTCCCAACGGCCGGCCGGGATGTCGGTGATGCTGTACCGGCCGCCGGTGATGTTCGCCCAGAACGACGCCGCGTCTGGCGCGTCCGGCATGACAGCACCCACCCCGACGATCGCGACTGCCCGGTCGGCGTAGTCCTCGGTCATGGCGTTCACTCCAGCGCTCGGTTCGGTCGGGGGTCTGCCGGCGGATCAGGGCTCAGAGGTGGCTGGCCAGCTCGGCACGGTGGTAGATGGCGGCGACGGCGGCGTCCATGTCCGCGATCAGTCCGGTCTGAGCGGCCTGGATCTGCGGCAGGCACAGGGCCGCCGAGAGCTCCGGCAGCTGCGCAGCCTGCGCTCCCCCTGCCCCCAGCACCAGCCGCTGGCCCTCGGTGGCCACACGTTCCGCGGCCTCACGCGCGAAGACGCGTGCCAGGGTCGCGAGGCCCTCGGCGTCAAAGCCGTGGTCGGCCTTCTCCGACAGGGTGCCGGCGGCCGCGCGCGCGGCCCGACGAGAGAAGGCGGCGGCCGTCTCGGCGAAGGCGATGAGCTCGCCGAGCCGGAAGAGCACGTGCTGATTGCGGGTGAGGCGCCCGACCCTGGCCCACTCGAGCAGCCCGGCCAGGGAGTGCAGTCCCAGCGCCGCGACGTCGGCGCCGACCTGCGGCGAGGTCGCGTGCACCTGCTCGAGCTCGGCGGCGGCGGCGCGGTAGTGCGCCCCCTGCGTCTTGAGGTGCTGCTGCCACCGGTCTCGGGCGATGGTCATCTCCATGATCTCCGAGGTGCCCTCGTAGATAGTGGTGATGCGCACGTCCCGCTTGATCTTCTCGACGAGGTACTCACGCGTGTAGCCGTAGCCGCCAAGCGCCTGGATGCTCGCGTCCGCCGCGGCGTTCCCGCACTCGGTCGCCATGTACTTCGCGATGGCCCCCTCGGTGTTGAGGCTGCCCTCCCCCGAGTCGAGCCGCTCGGCCGTCTCCTCGATGTACGCACGGGCGGCCTCGAGCCGAACCGCGTGCGGGACGATCAGCTTGTGGGTGTAGCCCTGCTTCTCCGAGAGCGGGCCTCCCGCCTGGATCCGTGTCGTCGAGTACATGACCGCCCGATTGAGGGCCGCCCAGCCGGCGCCGAGCCCGAAGGCCGCGACGTTGAGCCGAGTGAAGCCGAACACCTGCTGCGCCTGCCACAGGCCCTGCCCCTCCTCGCCGCCAACGAGGTCGTCGAGCCCCACCTCGACCTCGTCGAGGAACAGGGCCGCAGTGTTCGACAGCCGGATGCCGTGCTTGTCCTCGGGCTTCGCCTGGCTGAACCCCTCAGCGCCATGGCGCACGACGAACCAGGTCGGGCCGCCCGGCGCATTGGCGAGGATCGTGCACGCGTCGGCGATCCCGCCATTGCTGATCCACTGCTTGCGCCCGGAGATCCGGTAGCCCGTGACCTCCCCGTCCGTGAGGACCGGAGTGGCCCGGGTCTTCAGCGACCCGAGATCACTGCCCGCCTCGGGCTCGGTGGCCCCGTAGGCGAACAGCGACCCCTGCTCCGCGACCTCGCCCAGCCAGCGCTGCTTCTGCTCCTCGGTAGCCCCCACCATGATCGGGTCGGTGCCCAGGAAGGTGGCCAGGACGCTCGTGGCGATGCCCAGGTCGATGCTGGCCATCGTCTCGCAGACGCGATACACGTCGAAGGCGCTACCGCCCATGCCCCCGTACTCCTCGGGGATGAACACGAGCTGGATGCCGAGCTCGTCACCGCACATGAGCCGCACGGTGTCCACGGGACACTCGTCGAGGTGGTCCAGCTCTAGGAGCGTCTCGAGGGGCCAGTGCCGCGCGGCGAACTCGCGGATGGCGTCAAGCATGAAATCCAGGGTCTCTCGATCCAGACCGTCTGACATCGGGGGCAGACCTTCCTGACGTACGGGGTGCGGCATCGCGGGACCGAGCCGAACGGAATGTCCAGATTCTGCCGCCCGTGTCAAACGCTGGCGGGCGGCGAGGGATGACCCCTCGACTCGACCGCTTCGCCTGACTCGCGCGGCGCATCTGGAGGCACGGTACTGACCCAGTCCTCGCGGCGCAGGGAGTACTCGACATCGCCGAGCTCGTCTCCCGGGATCCGGTACGGCCAGTCGGCCTGGAACACCCGCACCGGCGTCATGCCGCACTTCTCCATGACCCGGCGGGAGGCGGCGTGCGCGACCATGGTCTCGGCAACCACCCGGCTAGCCCCCGTCGCCGTGAACGCCAGCCCGATCAGGGCCCGGGAGCCCTCGGTCGCCAGCCCGCGTCCCCAGACTGCGCGCCGGAGCCGGTATCCGAGCTCGAGCTCGTCGGGCGGGGCGCCGTCTCGCGGCCTGAGATGGAACCAGCCCAGGAACTCCCCGCTCGCGGCGTCGAGCGCCGCCCAGAAGCCGACCACCCGCGACGTCTCCTGGTACTCCAGCCAGCAGGGCAGGATCACGTCCTCGATCTCGGCCCGCGGGGTCGGTAGCCCCCCGGTGACGAAGAACATCACCTCCGGGTCGGAGTCGAGGGCCACGAGGTCGTCGACGTCATCCGCGGTGAACCGCCGCAGAGTGAGGCGCGCCGTCTCGACGATGTCGTCCGCCCGCCAGAGCACCCACAGCCCGGCGTTCTCGTTCAGGCCGTCGTGGGCGCGGCCTCGACCGGATGCGACGTCGAGCGGCACGTCGATCCAGACCCTCAGGTCGTAGTACTGCTCGAGCTCCCCGGCATACGTCGCGATCCCCTCCACGATGAGATATCGCGGAGAAGGGATGGGGACCGGTTCGCTCAGGGCGCCGTCGTCCCACAACAGTCGCTGATAGGCGATGGGATGGCCCGCCGTCGCCGAGACCAGGACCTGATCCAGGAGCCGGCGCCGATCGAACATCCCCGCCAACCAACTTCGCTGTGTCAGCCTCTCCTTCACGAGGAAGTCGTCGAGATGCACGACGTACGAGCCGGGCAGGGCTGCCGCGAGACGCGCAGCGAACGTGGTCTCTCCGGAACCGCCGAATCCCTCAACGCCGATGATCACCGGCAGCGACGGGGCTTTGGCGGTCCTGAGTCGAGTCGCCGCATCGATCACCGCGGTCACGTCCATGGCGGAAACCTAGAGGATGGAAAGTGCTAGCGATCAAGTGCTGGCAACACCCGCGTCACGAGAAGGGGAGCCAGATCATCGCGCCCGACCATGTCGTCCGGATGAAGCCAGATGAGATCGTCGATCTCTGCCCGCGC
Organism: Actinomycetota bacterium; assembly: GCA_016717115.1. Classification (GTDB taxonomy): domain Bacteria; phylum Actinomycetota; class Actinomycetes; order S36-B12; family S36-B12; genus UBA10649. The sequence goes on along the minus strand of JADKGE010000003.1, from coordinate 483,790 downwards.
ACCCAACCCGGCCACCCACGGATGCTCGAACACGTGGCCCCGCACCGTGTGCCCGGGCTCGTTGGCCGCCGGTGCCGTCCACTCCCCCAGCAGGACGAGGACGTCCGGATCGAGGACGGCGCCGACCTCCTCGTGGAGCTCGCGGAGGGCGGCCTCTGCCGGAGTCTCACCGGCCTCGATCTTTCCGCCCGGGAGCATGTAGCGGACAGTGCCGCGCTTGCGCACGAGAAGCACCCGGCCGCCATCGTCACGCAGCACCACCGCGGCCACCAGGAAGTCCTCCTCGCCGGTCATGACGACGCCCCTCGCGACCAGCCGCTGGGCCGGCGACGAGGCGACAGCCTGCAGCCACATCTCGATTCCCTCACGGTGACGTGACAAAGACCAGAGGGCGTCACTGACGATCGTCTCTCATGCGCTAGTCCGACGGACCCGGTACGTGAGGTGCAGGACTCGGTCACCCTCGATCACCGTCGGGTTTTCCAGCATCTTCTGCGCACCTGAGAAAGTCCCGAAGAAGCGTTTGCCCGCGCCGAACAGAACAGGCACCAGGCTCAAGTGCACCTCATCGACCACACCGGCCGCGAGTGCCTGCCCGCCGACGTCACCCGCGTTCACCGACACGTCGCCCTCGCCTGCGGCGACGCGGGCCTGGGCGACCGTACTGGCGACGCCATCGGTGACGAACGTGAACGGCGCGTCCGGGAACTCCCACTGCACCGGTGGGTCATGGGTCACGACGAACACGTGGTCACCCACTGGCGGCACCCCGTTCCAGCCGTTCGTGATGTCGAACAGGTGCCGACCGATGACAGCGGCGCGGATGCTGCCCAAGGATCGGATGTACCGGGCGCTCGCGTCGCTCACAGAGAAGGTGCGGTCGGCATCGCCCATCGTGACAGGAATGTCGCCGTTGCCGTACCAGTCGAACAGTGGGCCGACGGCGTCGTCGCCGTCAGCGATGAACCCGTCGAGCGACGCCGACGCGGCCACAATCACCTTGCCCATTGCCTCCGCCTCCACGGCCCGTTGCATTGACTGTCGCGCAGACTACGTGCCCCTAAGCGCAGCTGGACCGAGTTCCGGCGTTGAGCAACCCGGTGTACGGATCGATGACTGACCACCAAGGCAGCCATCCCTATGTGTGCGTATCGACCTCATACGCAACGACATCGACCGAGATCTCCACCGCTGGAACCGTCCCTCGGTTCTCGAGCCAGTGGACGGTGTTCTGATCCTCGGGCCAGCCCACGCCGGGTCCGTAGTCCGTGGCGATCCCGTCCCGATGGTCGGTGATCGTTCCTCGCAGCACGTACACGGTCCCCGGCCTGCCCTTGTGGTCGTGCACGGGGCCGAAGACGCCCCCTGGCTCGATCGTCACCAGCCGCATCCGAAGCTGGCGACCCTCCATGCCCTCGATCTCAGGGCCGAGATCCACCGTCGCCAGGACTTCGGAAGTCACGCCCCTCGACTCTGGGGTCACTGGTTCACTTCCCATCGTTGGCCCTCCCTCAGTCCGGCGAACTATGTCTCAGACGTTGAAGCGGAACTCGACCACGTCACGTCGCCGATCAACGTCATGCCGATGACGACCGACGACTCCCCGACGGCACATCTAGAGGCTGTTGTCGCTTCGATAGACGTGCACGACCGCATTGGCGTGGCCATGTCCCATGCCGAGACCCTTGAGGAAGTTCACCTGCTCCATGTGCTTCGCATCGCGCACCGAGTCCAACTGCTTCATCCAATAGGAGATCGGGTGTCCGTACTGCTTCTCGATCGACGGAAAATACGAGGCGGGTCCCGTCACCTTGTCAGCCACAGCGCCTCCCATTCAGAGGTCACGAGCCTAGGCGATCTCGTGAGGTCCGAATGCGTTTCGCGTGATTCCTCAGACGGTGAAGCGAAACTCCACCGAGTTCCCCTACCGATCAACCTGTGGGAATGGCGGACCGCTAGCCCGCCGCTACGACCGTACCCAGGCCCCGATCAGCCCGAGAAGCTCTGGTAGGCGCTCGTCGAACTCCGGGGCGGTCGGCACGTCGACCACACCGCGACCGGGTTCCACCCACCTCACGAGCGTCGATTCGACGTCGAAGGGCGGAGCCGGTGCCTTCGACTTCGAGGCCCCGCGGTGCAGGATCACCAGGAACCGGTCGCCGGGATGCAACTGGAAAGTCACCCGATCGATGCCCCCATAGACGAAGTTCGGAGCGTTCCACTTGACGTTCTCGGAGAATCCAGGGTCGGCCGCGAGGATGGCCGCGCGCAGGCGGGCAATGTCCGCGTGACGTCGGTGCGTGAGCTGGTCGAGGTATCGCTGGACGTCGTCGGCTTGGTCAGACATTGAACCTGAACTCCACGACGTCGCCGTCGGCCATCGCGTAGTCCTTGCCCTCGATGCGCACCCGGCCCCTGGCCTTGGCCTCCGCCATGGAGCCCGCCGAGGTGAGATCGTCGAACGACACGACCTCGGCCTTGATGAAGCCCTTCTGGAAGTCGGTGTGGATCACGCCGGCCGCCTCGGGCGCGGTGGCGCCCTTGGGGATGGTCCAGGCCCGCGACTCCTTCGGGCCCGCGGTGAGGTAGGTCTGCAGGCCGAGGGTCGCGAACCCCACCCGGGCGAGCGCATGGATCCCCGACTCATCCTGCCCCACCGACTGCAGCAGCTCCAGGGCCTCGTCCTCGGGCAGCTCGGCGAGCTCGGCCTCGAGCTTGGCGTCGAGGAAGACCGCCTCCGCCGGAGCGACCATGGCGCGCATGCGGGCCTTGAACTCCTCGTCGCCGAGCTCCTCCTCGTCGACGTTGATCACGTAGAGGAACGGCTTGGCCGTCAGGAGCCACAGCTCCTTCAGCGGGGCGGGATCGATGCCCGAGGCGAAGACGGTGGTGCCGCCGTCGAGCAGCTCACGGGCCTTCTCCGCGGCCTCCAGGATCACCGTGCGCGTCTTGTCGATCCGCGCCTCCTTCTGCAGGCGGGGCAGCGCCTTGTCGAGGGTCTGGATGTCGGCGAGGATCAGCTCGGTGTTGATCGTCTCCATGTCGGCCTCGGGCGAGACCCGGCCCTCGACGTGCATGACGTCGTCGTCGGTGAAGGCCCTGAGCACCTGGCAGATGGCATCGGACTCGCGGATGTTCGCCAGGAACTTGTTGCCGAGCCCAGCCCCCTCGCTGGCGCCCTTGACGATGCCGGCGATGTCGACGAAGACCACGCTCGCGGGCAGGATGCGCTCGGATCCGAAGATCCCCGCCAGCACCTGCAGGCGCGGGTCGGGAACGCCGACCACGCCGGTGTTCGGCTCGATCGTGGCGAAGGGGTAGTTCGCGGCCAGCACGTCATTCTTCGTGAGCGCGTTGAACAGGGTCGACTTGCCGACGTTGGGAAGACCGACGATTCCGATGGTGAGTGCCACGTTGCCAGGTTCCTCTGTTGACGTTCATGGACGGAGGCCAGCGTGGCAGTGAAGCACGGCGGACTCGGCGGAGATGCCCGCCGGTGGCAAGGGTAGCGGCCCACATTCGGGTGTCCGTCATCATGGGCAGTACCCGTTCACCGCGACTCGGGGACACGTACGGTCCGCGACGTGTCACCCGTCCCCACGGGAATCCCAGGCCCCACTGGCAGGGGCCTCCTGTCACAGACGCCGAAGGCGCCGATGACGGACCCTGGTGACATCTGTCAGGCTGGCGACATGACCAAACCCCTGCTTGTCTTGATCTCGGGGCCCTACCTGACCGGCACCGGCGGCGACGAAACGAAGATCGCGGGGAACCTGGCGCGGATGGAGGCCATGGCGCTTCCGGTCTATGAACGCGGGCACCTGGCGGTCGTGGCGGAGTGGCTCTCCTGGCCCTTGATCAAGCAGGCAGGGGGGACGTCACACGCGTCAGAGGAGTTCCGTCAGTTCCAGTACCCCGCGGCGCATCGCTTGCTCACCATGTGCGACGCGGTCCTTCGGATTCCTGGCGACTCGCGAGGAGCGGATGCCGAGTGCGAGCTGGCTCGTCGGATGGGACTGTCCATCTACACCTCGGTTGAGGAGCTGCCGTACGCCACCTGAGGGTGCGGCAGCCGTCGCTTCCGCCGTCAGGGATCCCGATGGTGACTGCCACGACGGGCGATCATGGCGGGGGCGAAGCGACCGGTGAGCCACGCCGACTCCGCTCGCCCTTGTACGGTACGCACGTGGTGTCATCCGACGACGGTGCTGGCCGTGAGCCGGTTGATCCCGTCTTCGCGAACCTGTTTCGGCCCGAGGAACCCGCTGCCGCCCCCGACGAGCCGGAGGCCGCCGCCGAGGTGGGGCCGCCAGCCGTGGGCGTCACCAGCGTCGTCGATGACGCGGGGGCGGAGCCCGTGGACGTGGACGCGGACGCCCTGGCTCCGGTGGGCGAGGTGGTCGACGAGCCCCACGAGTCTGACGAGCCGGGCTCCGCGCCCGCCACTCCCGCCGCGGCGGATCCGTCGGTCGACACGGGGCGCCTGTTCCGCAGCCAGGGGGTCACTGGCAACGCGGTCGCTGTGCTTGCCCTGGCCTCGGACCACGGAGGACGTCTTCGCACGCTCCAGCGCACCAACGCCGAGCCGGCGCCCCCTGCCCCCGAGCTTGACGATGCGGGGCCAGTCGAGGTGGCTGCCCTGATGGGAGGCGGCCGGCCCGAAGCGGCCCCGCGAGGCCGACGTCGTCGTCCGGCCGACGCTCAGGGTGCCGCCGGGTCGCTCCGGGCCGGGGCCGTCTACCTGCTGGTCATCGGCGTCACGCTCGTCGCCGCCTTCGCGAACGCGCTGCTCTCGAACGGCGACGTCGGCTGGCCCACAGGGCTGGCCCTGCTCGTCGTGACCGTCTTCTGCGCGCTGAAGGTGCGCCGCGACGACGACTCCGTGGCGATCATCGTCCCGCCGATCGCCTTCTTCCTTGCGGCGCTCACGGCAGGGCAGCTCTTCCTCGGTTCGGCCGAGGGATCCCTGCTGAACCGTGCGGTCGTCGCCTTCTTCACGCTCGCCGACAACTGGTACTGGATCATCGGCGCGACGCTCGCGGCCGTCGTGATCGTCGTCGTGCGGCGGCGCCGGGCCTGAGTCCTACGCGCCAGCGCTCTCCGCTGCCCTCGTCGCCTTGATGTCGCGTCGCAGTTCCGGCGGCAGTGCGAAGACCAGCGTCTCCTCCGCCGTCTCGACCTCGTCGACGTCGACGAAGCCCCGCTCGGCCAGCCAGGTGAGCACGTCGGTGACGAGGATCTCCGGCACCGACGCCCCGCTCGTGAGTCCGACGGTCGAGGCCGAGGAGAACCACTCGGGCTCCAGCTCGTCCGCGGAGTCGACCCGGTAGGCAGCGCCGGCCCCGCCGTGCAGGGCCACCTCGACCAGCCGGACGGAGTTCGAGGAGTTGCCTGAGCCCACGACGATGACCACGTCGCATCTCTCGGCGATCGCCTTCACGGCCGACTGGCGGTTCTGGGTCGCGTAGCAGATGTCGTCGCTCGGGGGACTGACGAGGTTGGGGAACCGCTCCTTCAACGCGCCGACGGTCGAGATGGTCTCGTCGACGGAGAGGGTGGTCTGGGACAGCCAGATGAGCTTCTCGTGTTGGGGCACCTCGACGACGGCGGCATCGCCGGCGTCCTCCACCAGGATCATCGAGTCCGGGGCGACGCCCATGGTGCCGACGACCTCCTCGTGGCCCTCGTGCCCGACCAGCAGGATCTGGTAGCCCTCGTGCGAGAAGCGCTTGGCCTCGTGGTGCACCTTGGTGACCAGCGGGCAGGTCGCGTCGATCGTCTTGAGACCCCGGTCGGCTGCCTCGTCGCGAACACTCGGCGCCACGCCATGCGCGGAGAACACGACCGTGGCGCCCTCGGGAACCTCGTCGAGCTCGTCGACGAAGATCGCCCCCCGCTCTTCCAGGGCATGCACCACGTACTTGTTGTGCACGATCTGCTTGCGCACGTAGACGGGCGGTCCGTACAGGTCGAGCGACTTCTCGACCGTGACCACGGCCCGGTCGACGCCCGCGCAGTAGCCTCGCGGCGCAGCAAGGAGGACCTTCTTCGCCTGCGACATGCCCCCATCGTAGGCGCATAGCGCAAGGCCCGCATGGCCCGAGCCGCCCGTCCGCCCGCCTAGGCTGCGGGGCATGGCAGTGGAGACCAGTCCCGAATCGCCCTTGGCCGTGCGCACGGTTTCGCGAATGCTCGGTGACTGGATCGGCCGTCTCGGCGCGGTGTGGATCGACGGCCAGGTGGCGGAGTACCGACCGCGACCGGGCGCCCGCAACCACTACCTCACCTTGCGCGACACCGACGTCGACATGTCGCTCATGGTCGTCGCCGACTCGGCCATCATCGGCCGCCTCGACCCGCCCTTGGCCGAGGGCCAGCGCATCCTCGTGCATGCTCGCCCGGACTTCTGGCCGGCTCGGGGCTCACTGTCGATGCGAGCCAGGGAGATCCGCCCCGTCGGCCTCGGGGCCCTGCTGGCCGAACTGGCCCGGCTCAAGGAGCTCCTCGCCGCGGAAGGACTCTTCGCTCCCGAGCGGAAGAAGCCGCTGCCCTTCATCCCGCATCGCATCGGGCTGATCTGCGGCCGGGCGAGCGCCGCCATGGAGGACGTCCTGGTCAACGCGAGGGAGCGTTGGCCCGCGATCGCCTTCGAGATCCGTGAGGTTCCGGTGCAGGGCGTGCAGGCGGTGCCGGCCGTCACCACGGCGCTCGCCGAGCTCGACGCCATGCCCGAGGTGGACGTGATCATCCTGACGCGGGGCGGGGGCAGCGTCGAAGACCTCCTGCCCTTCAGCAACGAGGCGCTCGTACGGGCCGTCGCGGCCTGCAGGACCCCCGTGGTCAGCGCCATCGGGCACGAGCAGGACACGCCCCTCGTCGACTACGTGGCCGACCTGCGCGCGAGCACTCCGACGGACGCCGCCAAGCGCGTGGTCCCGTCGCTGCGGGAGCAGCACGACCTGGTCGACGGCCTGCATCGACGCGGCACTCGCGTCCTGCGCAACCTCCTCGACCGCGAGCACCAGAGCCTGCAGCACCGCCGGCAGCGGGCGCGCACGCTGTTCGTCACACGCCTCGACTCGGCGGCCAGCGATGTCACGCACCTCGCCGCTCGGGTGCGCGCCCTGTCGCCCGCAGCGACACTCGACCGTGGATACGCCATCGTGACGAAGGCCGGCGGCGATATCGTGCGCAGCGCCGACGACGTCGCCCCGGGCGACCTCATCGAAGTCCGACTCGCCCACGGCCGACTGGCCGCTCGCACCATCGAGCGCGGCGATGACGCGCCGGGCAACTAGGGTCGACGCCGTGGCCAAGGAAACCGTCGAACCGACCTATGAGCAGGCGCGCGACGAACTCGCGTCCGTCGTGTCCTCCCTGGAGGCCGGCGGTCTCACCCTCGAGGAGTCCCTCGCACTGTGGGAGCGCGGCGAGGAGCTGGCCCGCATCTGCCAGACCTGGCTCGACAACGCCCGAGCGCGCGTCGATTCGACGGACGTCGCCGAGTAGGAGCGTCGCTCGACATCGCGGTGGCCGCCCTGGTTAGGAGGCGGCCAGCGGCTCGAGGGACGCGGCGAGGGTGGTGAGCTCCTCCCAGGTCGCACCGCCCGAGACGATCGTGAGGACCGCGTCGTCGGATCGAACGAGGGATCGTCGGTCACCTCGCTCCCACTTCTCCCAGGTGCTGCCGTCGACGGTCAGGCTGCCCACAGGCCGCCCGCTGTCGGTCTGCTCGGCCGAGTACGCGGAGGTGCGGTTCGTCGACTGGCTGACCTGCGCATAGGCATCGGCCGGCGTGACGTAGCCGATATGCAGAACAGGATCGGGCACGGACTTCTCCGTGGGCTCGAAACGGGCGCTGGTGGGCCGCCAGCCGTCGGACAGGCCCACCGGGCTCGTGAGCGGGAACGTCGCCGTGCTCTCCGCAAACGCCAGGACCGGCGTGATGTCGATCACCTTCACGGCCTCGGGCGACGGTCGCCAGGTGACGAGCAGGATCGCGCCGACCACGGCGAGCACGAGCAGCATCGACCGCACCATGTCGCCGATGGTCTGTCGCAGGCGAGGATTGCGGCGGCCGGTCGGCTCGACGTCGGGCAGTGTCACGGCTCCATCATGGGCCATGAGCAGCCCTTCGGCCCGCCCGGCATCGATACGCTGCAGGCATGTCCATCGACGTTCCCTCCACGGAGGTTCCCGACAGAAATCTCGCCCTCGAGCTCGTGCGGGTGACCGAGGCGGCCGCGATGGCCGCGGCCCGCTGGGTGGGCCGCGGCGACAAGAACGGCGCCGACGGCGCCGCCGTGAACGCTATGCGCAGCCTCATCGGCACCGTCGAGATGAACGGTGTCGTCGTGATCGGCGAGGGCGAGAAGGATGACGCCCCGATGCTGTTCAACGGTGAGCGGGTAGGCGACGGCACGGGTGCGGAAGCCGACGTGGCCGTCGACCCGATCGACGGCACCACCCTGGCAGCCAAGGGCATGCCCAACGCGATCGCGGTCCTGGCCGTCGCCGAACGCGGGGCGATGTACGACCCGAGCGCCGTGTTCTACATGGAGAAGCTCGTCGTGGGTCCCGGGTGCGAGGACGCGGTCGACATCAACGCGCCGATCGGCGACAACCTCGCCGCCGTGGCCCGGTGCAAGGGCGAGCATGTCGCCGACCTGACCGTCTGCATCCTCGATCGTCCGCGCCACGACCTGCTCGTCGAGCAGGTCCGGCAGGCCGGCGCCCGGATCAAGTTCATCTCGGACGGCGACGTCGCCGGCGCCATCATGGCTGCTCGTGCCGGCACCGGCGTCGACATCCTCGCCGGGATCGGCGGCACTCCCGAAGGGATCATCACCGCCTGCGCCATCACCTGCCTGGGCGGGAGCATCCAGGCCAAGCTGTGGCCACGCGACGAGGCCGAGCGACGCAAGGCGCTCGATGCGGGGCACGACCTGGACCGGGTGCTCACCACGGGCGACCTCGTCACCGGAGAGAACATCTTCTTCTGCGCCACCGGCATCACCGACGGCGAACTCATGGAGGGTGTGCGCTACACGCCCGCCGGACCCACCACGCATTCGATCGTCATGCGCAGCAAGAGCGGGACCATCCGCGAGGTGCGCAGTGAGCACCGCATCGACAAGCTCTCCGCATACGCGGCAGTGGACTTCCGCAGTGCCGGGGGCTCGCTGCCCTCCTGACCCGGGAAATCGGGCCGAAGGGGTTGCCGCACCCGACCTGCCTCGGCCATGCTTTCCTATGGAACCGCTTACATCTGTCTACCGGACGGTCGGCGGGAAGAGGGACGAGGCGACATGATCCACACCGACGACCGCGGTCCGGCCCTTGCGGCGGCCCGCGCTCAGTTGGCGATGGCACTGGCCGGTGACGATGCAAGCGCTGACGTGCTCACCCGGTTCGACCGCTGGGCGATCGACCTGTGGGACGGGCTGAGCGCTGTGTACGACGCGGCGAGCGTCCTCCCCTCCCTGATCGACGTCATCGCTTCGGTCCACGCCGCGCGACGACCCGACCTGCGCCAACGCGACCGCGACCGCGTTCTGCGGCCCGACTGGTTCCAGTCCGCCGACGCTATCGGCTACGTGGCGTATGCCGACCTGTTCGCAGGGAACCTGCAGGGCATTCGCGAGCGCATCGGGTACCTGCGCGACCTCGGCGTGACCTACCTGCACCTCATGCCACTGCTGACGCCGCGGCCCGGCGCCAACGACGGCGGCTACGCGGTCATGGACTACCGCTCGGTGCGACCCGACCTCGGGACGATGGACGACCTGGCCGCGCTCTCGACCGACCTGCACGCCGCGGGCATCTCCCTGACGCTCGATCTCGTGCTGAACCACGTCGCACGCGAGCACGAGTGGGCACGCCTGGCCAAGGCGAACGACCCGCACTATCGCGACTACTTCTACGTCTACGACGACCGCGAGCTGCCCGACGCCTACGAGGCCACCCTCCCGGAGATCTTCCCCGCCTTCGCGCCGCGGAACTTCACCTGGGACGAGCAGCTCGACGCGTGGGTCTGGACGACCTTCAACGAGTGGCAGTGGGACGTCAACTGGTCGAACCCGCACCTCTTCGTGGAGTTCGCGGACATCGTGGGCTTCCTTGCCAACCAGGGAGCCGACTGCATTCGGCTGGACGCCATCGCCTTCGTCTGGAAGCGCCTGGGCACCAACTGCCAGAACCAGCCCGAGGTCCACGACATCACTCAGGCCTTGCGGGCGTGCGCACGCATCATGGCGCCGGCGGTGATCTTCAAGGCCGAGGCGATCGTCGGACCCCAGGATGTCGTCGCCTACCTCGGCCAGGGCGAGCACGCCGGCAAGGTGTCCGACCTCGCGTACCACAACTCGCTCATGGTCCAGATCTGGTCCGCCCTGGCCGCCCGCGACGGACGCCTCCTCGCCACGGCGCTGTCGCGGTTCGCCCCGATCCCCGTCACGAGCGCCTGGGCCACCTACCTGCGATGCCACGACGACATCGGCTGGGCGATCGACGATGCCGACGCCGCGGCCGTCGGCTGGAACGGCTACGACCACCGCACCTTCCTGGCGGACTTCTACGCCGGGGAGTTCGCCGGCAGCTTCGCCACGGGAATGCACTTCCAGTCGAACCCGGAGACGGGTGACCGGCGCACATCGGGCAGCGCGGCCAGTCTCGCCGGCCTGGAGGCGGCCATCGACGCGGCCGATCCGGCTGCGCTCGACACCGCGATCGACCGGCTCACCTGCGCCTACGCCATGGTGTTCGGCTTCGGCGGACTGCCACTTCTCTACATGGGCGACGAGCTGGGCATGCTCAACGACCGCTCCTACCTGGACGACGACGCCAAGCGTGCGGACAACCGCTGGGTGCACCGACCCGCCATGAACTGGCACCTCGTGGACGGCACCTCCAAGGCATCGGTGGTGTCCGCCCGGGTACTCGCCGCGATCACCCGGCTCATCGAGGTGCGAAAGACCCTCCCGGCGCTGCACGCATCGGTCGGGACCGATGCCTTCACGACGTCGAACCCGGCTGTTCTCGTCTTCCGTCGGCGGCACGCGGCGGGCAGCATCGTCGAGGTCTACAACCTGTCCGAGTCGCCTCAGTCGTTCGACGCGGCCGCCCTGTGGCCCCTCACCGGGCCGTACATGCTCGACCACCTGTCGGGCCAGGAGATAGCGCGGCACGACGAAGCGACCATTCCTCCGTACGGCACGTGGTGGTTGACTTCGTCATCATGACCCCCGCCCTCGAAGTGCGCGACGTCGTCAAGCGCTTCGGTGACATCACCGCGGTGGATCACCTGACCCTCTCCGTCGAGCGGGGCACCTGCTTCGGCCTGCTCGGCCCGAACGGTGCCGGCAAGAGCACCACGATGCGGATGCTCACGGGCCAGGCCGTCGCCACCTCAGGCACCATCAGCGTCCTCGGCCTCGACGTCCCGCGGGAGGGCAAGCGGGCGCGGGCGCGGATGGGCGTGGTGCCGCAGATCGACAACCTCGACCTCCAGCTGACCTGCCGCGCCAACCTGTGGGCCTGGGCGGCCATGTACCGCATCCCGCGCGAGAAGCGACAGGCGGCGGTCGACAGGGCGCTGGAGATCGCCAGCCTCGGTGACCGCTCGAACAGCGTGGCCGAGGACCTGTCGGGCGGGATGCGACGTCGCCTGCTTATCGCTCGCGGCCTGATCCACTCCCCCGAACTCGTCCTCCTCGACGAGCCGACGGTGGGACTCGACCCCCAGGTCAGGGCTGAGCTCTGGTCGTTGATCGACCAGCTGCGCAGTGAGGGCGTCACCATCGTCATGTCGACCCACTACATCGAGGAGGCCGAACGACTGGCCGACGACGTCGCCATCATGAACCACGGCAGGCTCGTCGCCCAGGGGGCGCCCGAAACCCTGCTCGCGGCACACGCCGGTGTCCAGGCCGCCGAGTTCTACGGATCTCCCTCTCGCCTGCGCCAGATCGAGAATGCGGCGAGTGCGGCCGGCCTGTCGACCCGCCGTACCGGACCCAGCATCTCGGTACTGCGCGCCGAGTCCGTACCACCGTCGTTCTTCGACGAGTTCGACGACCATGTCCTGCGCGCGTCCAACCTCGAGGACGTGTTCGTGCTCCTCACCGGGGAGGGGCTGGAATGAGCGCTCCGGACATCCCGCGCCTGCGGGCCGTCGAGCCCGCCGCGATCGCCGCCATCTGGAGCCGGGAGCTGCAGCTCTTCCGCCGCTACTGGCGGCCGACGACGTTCTCCGCCGTCCTCGAGCCGACGGTGTACTTCCTCGCCCTCGGCCTCGGCCTCGGCTCGCTCATCACCGAGGTGGACGGCATCCCGTACGTCCAGTTCGTCGGAACCGGCATTGTCGCGTCGGCCGCCATGGCCGCTGCCGTCTTCCCCGGGATGTTCAACACCTTCGTCGCGCGGGTCTTCCAGAAGGTGTACGACGGCATCCTGGCCACACCCATCTCGCCGGCCGAGCTCGTGCTGGGTGAAGGCACGTGGATCTCCGTGAAGGCGGGCCTGTACGCGTGCGCGCCCCTGGTCATCACGATCCTGTTCTTCGGGCTGGCGCCGGTGCCCACGATGGCGATCATCCCCTTCGTCGCGATCCTCACGGGCCTGGGCTTCGCCTTCTTCGGGCAGTGGGTCAGCGGCATCGTCACGTCGATCGACTCGTTCCAGTACGTCACGTCCGCCCTCGTCACGCCGCTGTTCTTGGTCTCGGGGATCTTCTTCCCCCTGACCAACCTGCCGTCCTGGGCGCTGGCCGTGGCCCAGCTGAATCCGCTGTACCACAGCGTCCAGCTCGTGCGCGATGCCTCGTTCGCCGCCATGGGCTGGGCCGACCTGGGCCATGCCGCCTTCCTGGCCGCGTTCGCCGCCGTCATGGGCGTGCTGGCCATCCGACGCCTGCAGGTGCGCCTCATCGACTGACCGCGTGAGTCGTACGCTGAACCCGTGACCGACTTCCGCTACGCCGAGATGCTGCCCCTCACGCCGGATGACACCCCCTACCGGCTGCTCACCACCGAGGGCGTCGAGGAGGTCACCCTGGGCGACAGGACGTTCCTCACGGTCGGGCCGGAGGCACTCAGGCTGCTCGCGTTCGAGGCGCTGAAGGACATCTCGCACCTCCTGCGGCCCGCGCACCTGGCGCAGCTCGCCAAGATCCTTGACGACCCCGAGGCCAGCCCCAACGACCGGTTCGTCGCGCTCGACCTGCTGAAGAACGCCAACATCGCGGCGGGTGGCGTCCTGCCGATGTGCCAGGACACGGGCACCGCCGTCGTCATGGGCAAGCGGGGCCAGCATGTGCTCACCGCAGGCGACGACGAGCGGGATCTCTCCCACGGCGTCTTCGACGCCTACCAGAAGCTGAACCTGCGCTACTCGCAGATGTCACCGACGACCATGTGGCAGGAGCGCAACACCGGTAGCAACCTGCCCGCCCAGATCGAGATCTACACCGACACTCACGCCGGACACGAAGCGCAGTACGAGTTCCTGTTCATGGCCAAGGGCGGCGGTAGCGCGAACAAGAGCTACCTGTACCAGGAGACGGCGGCACTGCTGAACCCCGACTCCTTCTGGCGGTTCCTGGACGAGAAGCTCCGCTCGATCGGCACGGCCGCCTGCCCTCCGTACCATCTGGCCATCGTGGTCGGCGGAACCAGCGCGGAGTTCGCCCTGAAGACGGCCAAGTACGCCAGCGCGCACTACCTCGACACGCTTCCGGTGCACGGTTCTGACGAGGGCCGGGCGTACCGCGACCTCGAGATCGAGCAGCAGGTGCTCGAGATGACCCAGTCCTTCGGCATCGGCGCCCAGTTCGGCGGCAAGTACTTCTGCCATGACGTCAGGGTCGTGCGGCTGCCTCGGCACGGCGCGTCCCTCCCGGTGGCCATCGCGGTCTCGTGCTCCGCCGATCGTCAGGCGAAGGCGAGGATCACCCGCGACGGGATCTTCCTCGAGGCCCTCGAGCGAGAGCCGGCCCACTACCTCCCGGAGGTCACCGACGACCACCTCGACGACGAGGTCGTCCGGATCGACCTGACCCGCCCGATGGAGGAGATCCGCCAGCAGCTGTCGGCCCTGCCCATCCGCACGCGGGTGTCGCTGACCGGCCCCATGGTGGTCGCCCGCGACCTCGCGCACGCCCGCATCAAGGCCATGCTCGACCGGGGCGAGTCCATGCCCGAGTACCTGCGCAACCACTGCGTCTACTACGCCGGCCCGGCCAAGACCCCCGAGGGCTACGCCTCCGGCTCGTTCGGGCCGACGACGGCCGGCCGGATGGACTCCTACGTCGATCTGTTCCAGAAGGCCGGCGGTTCCTTCGTCATGCTCGCCAAGGGCAACCGAAGCAAGGCGGTGACGCAGGCCTGCCAGGACAATGGCGGCTTCTACCTGGGCTCGATCGGCGGTCCCGCCGCGATCCTCGCGCAGGACAACATCCGCAAGGTGGAGGTCCTCGACTTCCCGGAACTCGGGATGGAGGCGGTCTGGCGCATCGAGGTGGAGGACTTCCCGGCATTCGTGGTGGTCGACGACAAGGGCAACGACTTCTTCGCCGAGACCCTGCGCCCCGTGGCCCTCAACATCCCGGTCGGCCCGCCCCGCTAGTGCCCGCTGGCGATCAGCAGGAGTGTGCCCCGCCGCCCCAGTGGCCCTTTCCCGCACCGTGCCGCCAGATGGTCCAGAAGGCGCGATCCTGCCAGTACCGGTTCCAGTTGTTCGGGTTGGTCTTGCGCAGAGCGCGCACGATCCGCACGCCCTCCTTGCCCATCTCCCGACGGACTTCCTTCTGCATGATGAAGGTGGCGCCGATGGCGAGGCCTCGGTTCATCTGGTACGCGCCGAAGTAGGTGCCCGCACCGACGACGCGGTAGTTGGCGTGGCTCTCGCGCAGCATGATGCAGCGTCGGATGGACTCCTTGCGCGGCATGTACCACTTGCCCTGGTACAGGCTCGGCAGGTATCCCACAAGGTCAGCGGCCTGACGGTTGCCACGGGCCAGCGCAGCCTCGCGGGCCAGTCGCTTGGCGGTCGGCTTGGGGCGCTTCTTCACGGGGGTGACGGCCGCTGCGCCCTCGCCGGCCGTTACTGCCACGGTCGAGGACGTCGGCACGGCAGCGGAGGTGGAGGCGAAGCCGGCGACGGTCAGCACAACGGCCGTCGTCAGGGCGACGGCGCGCATCGCTGAACGCATCGACACTCCCCTCGGCGGCTCGTCTGGCGGGACCAAAGTCACAACAAGGAACCACCGTGCCGAAGAATGACGACGTTGTCACGCCGGAGGGGCGTGGTCCATCTCACATACCATGTCCGACATTTCGGATATTAGTGTCCTCACGTCACGAGCCATGAGGGAAATCCCGCGGTTGATGTGACGGGCCTCACACGACTGTCCACAGCCCACCGAGCACACACTCCTGGGCTAGGAGGAGATGTCCTCCAGCATCTCCGTGACCAGCGCGGCGATCGGCGAGCGCTCCGATCGGGTGAGCGTCACGTGCGCGAACAGCGGGTGGCCCTTGAGCTTCTCCACCACGGCAACGACGCCGTCGTGCCGGCCGACCCTGAGATTGTCGCGCTGGGCAACATCGTGGGTCAGGATGACGCGGCTGTCCCGACCGATGCGCGACAGCACCGTGAGCAGGACGTTGCGCTCCAGCGACTGCGCCTCGTCAACGATCACGAAGGCGTCGTGCAGCGACCGGCCCCGGATGTGGGTGAGCGGAAGCACCTCGAGCATGCCGCGGTCGACGATCTCCTCCACGACCTCCTGCGTCGTGACCGCGCCGAGGGTGTCGAACACCGCCTGTCCCCACGGGGACATCTTCTCCGCCTCCGAACCCGGCAGGTATCCGAGCTCCTGGCCGCCGACCGCGAACAACGGCCGGAACACGATGACCTTGCGGTGCTGCCGGCGTTCGAGCACCGCCTCGAGGCCGGCGCACAGGGCGAGGGCGCTCTTGCCCGTGCCGGCGCGGCCGCCCAGCGAGATGATGCCGATGTCCGGATCGAGCAGGAGGTCCAAGGCGATCCGCTGCTCCGCGCTGCGACCGTGGATCCCGAAGGCCTCCCGGTCCCCGCGGACCAGTCGCACGCGCTTGTCCGGGGTGACCCGGCCCAGGGCGCTCCCGCGATCGGACAGCAGCACGAGGCCGGTGTGACACGGCAGGTCGAGGGCGGCCTCGAGGTCGATCACCTGATCGTCGTAGAGCTGGTCGATATCCGCGGCAGCGACGTCGACCTCCGTCATCCCGGTGTACCCGGTCTCCACGACGAACTCCGCGCGGTACTCCTCCGCGACGATCCCCACCGACGACGCCTTGACCCGCATGGGCAGGTCCTTGCTGACCAGCACCACGGACCGGCCGTCCATCTCCAGGTTGCGGGCGACCGCGAGGATCCGGGTGTCGTTGTCGCCCAGGCGCAGGCCGTTCGGCAGGACGGTCACGTCGGTGTGGTTCAGCTCGACGCGCACGGTGCCGCCGGCGTCGCCGACGGCCATCGGCTCGTCCAGCCGACCGTTCTCCACCCGGAGGTCATCGAGCAGGCGGAGCGCCTGCCGGGCGAAGTAGCCCAGTTCGGGATGGCTGCGTTTCGCCTCGAGCTCCGTGACCACCACGACCGGGATCACCACGTCATGCTCATGGAAGCGCAGCAGCGCTCGCGGATCCGAGAGCAGGACCGAGGTGTCGATGACGTACGTGCGGCGAGGTTCGGTTGCGACGCGCGCAGCGGGCACGTGGGCCTCCTGATGCGGGCCACCTGCCGGGCGACCCGGTGCGGTTACGAGTGCGCGGCTGCACACCCGCTCATCGTGACGCTAGGACGACACCGGCACCTTGCGGCGGAGCCACGCCGAACGTGACATGCCGCGGACGTGAACTCTGGGTTTCGGGCGGTCAGGTGCCGAACCGGCGCTGCCGGTCGGCGTAGGCACGCAGGGCGCGCAGGAAGTCGACATGCCGGAAGTCCGGCCAGTAGGCCTCGCAGAAGTAGAACTCCGAGTGCGCGCTCTGCCACAGCAGGAAGCCCGACAGCCGCTGCTCGCCCGACGTGCGGATGACGAGGTCGGGATCGGGCTGGCCCTTGGTGTACAGATGCTGCGTGATGTGCTCGACGTCGAGCAGCTGGGCGAGCTCGTCGAGCGACGTGCCCTGGCTGGCGTGCTCGTGCAGCAGCGCCCGGACCGCGTCGACCACCTCGCGGCGACCGCCGTACCCGACGGCCACGTTGACCAGCGAGCCGTCGATCCCCGACGTGGCCTCCTCCGCCTCCTTCAGCAGGCGGGCCGTCTGCGCGGGCAGCAGATCGAGGGCCCCGACCGGGTGCAGACGCCAGCGTCCCTGCTCGACGAGCCCGCTGACGGTGTCCTCGATGATGCCCATGAGCGCATCGAGCTCAGGCTGCGGACGGTTGAGGTTGTCCGTGGACAGCAACCAGAGGGTGACTACCTCCACCCCGGCCTCGTCGCACCAGCCGAGGAAGTCGACGATCTTCGCCGCCCCAGCGCGATGGCCGACGGACGAGGACGAACCCTGCGCCGTGGCCCAACGTCGATTGCCGTCGAGGATGACCCCCACGTGGCGGGGCCGGCCCTCGGCCGGGATCTGGGCGTTCAGGCGTCGCTCGTAGACGCCGTACACCAGATCCGACAGGCCCACAGACACTCCACTCGCCACGGCCGCGGGTGGCGGCTCAGTTCAGCAGGCTACTCCTCGAGAAGTCCCCGCCGAGTGCCAACACGGACGGCCAGCTCGGTCGGATCCATGGTCGGTGCATCGCATACGAACCGCCGGCAGACGTAGGCGGTTGCCCGCCCGTCGATGGCCGGCCGATCGCGCAGGAGGGGCACGGCGTCGCCGCTCGCAGTCGGGTCCCCGACCGCGACCACGGCCCCCGGCGAAGGGGACATCAGCGCGTTTCGCCGCATCACCGCGAGCGCTCGGTCTCCCGGATCGCCGACCACCGCCACCTCGAGTGGGCCTGCCTGGACGGCCACGGCAGTGGCCAGCCCCCAGCCCACTGCGCGCGGCGCGCGCCTCGCGAGGGGGGTCACGACGCGCAGCGCTTGCTCGGCGATCGCGCGGTACTCGGCCAGCCCCGTCAGCGCCGAGTAGGTGAGGCAGGCGTTGGCGACCGCGAACCATCCGGACGGCTCGGCGTTGTCCGACGGGTCGCGGGGTCGCTGGATGAGGGCGGGCGCGTCGTCAGCCGTGGTGAAGAACCCACCGCCTGAGTCCGCGAAGTGCTGGACGGCCACGTCGATCAGGATCCCGGCGAACGCCAGCCACTCATCGTCGCCGGTGACCTGGAAGAGCGCGAGGAGGCCCTCGGCCATGCTGCCGTAGTCGTCCAGGACCCCGTCGTTGTCGCCCGCGCGCCCGTCCCGGGACGTGCGGCACAGCCGGTCACCGCCGTCGGCGCCCAGATGCAGGCCGACGATCAGGTCGGCGGCCGCCTCGGCAGCCTCGACCCACTCCGCCTCGTCGAGAAGAGCCCCCGCCTCCGCGAGCGCAGCGATGGCGAGACCGTTCCAGGCCGCCACGACCTTGTCGTCCCGAGCAGGACGGGGCCGCCCGGCGCGGGCTCGGGCGAGATCCGCCCGGATGCGACGCTAACGCGGCCCGTCATCAGGATCCCGGCGCAGCTGCAGGGTGGACAAGCCGTGCTCGAAGGTGCCGGCGTCGGTGACCGAGAGCAGCTGCGCGGCCCACGCCGCGTCGTCCTCATCGAGGACCGAACGCAACTGGTCCGGCGACCAGGCGTAGAACGCGCCCTCTCCGCCTTCACTGTCGGCATCCAGTGCGGAGGCGAAGCCGCCCTCGGGCGTTCGCAGCTCGGTGAGGAGGAACTCAGCGGTCTCGCGGACCACGCGCTCAGCGAGGGCCGAGCCGGTCAGGCGCCACCAGTGCAGGTACACCCGCATAAGGAGCGCGTTGTCGTAGAGCATCTTCTCGAAGTGCGGCACGACCCAGTCGGCGTCCACCGAGTAGCGGGCGAAACCGCCACCGACCTGGTCGTACATGCCGCCCCGCGCCATCGCCTCGAGCGTCTGGGCGGCCATGGCCAGGGAGAGCCCGTCATCGGTCAGGGCGTGGTGGCGCAGGAGGAACTCCAGGACCATCGACGGCGGGAACTTCGGCGCGCCGCCGAATCCGCCCGAACGCTCGTCCATGTCGCGGGCCAACGACGCCACGGCTGCCGCGAGGTCCTCGGCAGTCGGCGGCAGGTCGTCGCTGGCGGGGACGCCACGCGCGCCGAGCGCCGCGGTGATCCGCTCCCCGGCGGCGAGCACGTCGTCGCGTCGCTCCGCCCAGGTCTCGCTGATCGCGCGGAGCAGCTGCGGGAACGACGGCATGCCATGCCGCGGCTCCGCTGGGAAGTACGTGCCGGCGTAGAAGGGCCGACCGTCGTGATCCACGAACACCGACATCGGCCAGCCGCCCTGGCCCGTGAGCGCCATGGTCGCCTGCATATACACGGCATCGACGTCGGGCCGCTCCTCCCGGTCAACCTTGATGCTCACGAACCGGTCGTTGAGCAGCGCGGCCGTCGCCTCGTCCTCGAAGGACTCGTGGGCCATCACGTGGCACCAGTGGCAGGCCGAGTATCCGATGGACACGAACACCGGGACGTCGCGGCGCCGCGCCTCGTCGAAGGCCTCGTCGCCCCACTCCCACCAGTCGACGGGATTGTCCTTGTGCTGCAACAGATACGGGCTCGTGGAATCGCTCAGCCGGTTGGCCATTCGTCTCTCCGATCGACCACGTCGGGCGGCCGTGGGGGCCGAGAACTCGCGGTCCTGGTCCGCGAGCCCGGGATACGAGACTGTATCCAGCCCCGCCAACGGCCCTCATGGCATGGGCCGTTGCCGGTTTCGGCGCCGCATCGCCGCGGCACGGACCGTACCGTTGACGCGGGAGGGCACCATGCGACCGACCCGCGTCCTACTGGCCATCTGCGTGATCGTTGCGGTCGCCTTCGTGCCCACCGCCCCTGCGGCGGCCGCGGACCAGATCACCTGGCCCGAGGTGGTGTCCGCGGCACAGGCAGCCCAGACGCTCGTCATTCAAGGCGGAGGCACGATCACGGTCGAGGTCAGCGGGAAGATCAGCTATCGCCGGGTCACGGATGTCCAGCCCGGGGGCGCAGTGATCCGCGAGCGCTACCGCGAGGCCGGAATGTCGGACTCCGAGGCGGACGACGTGACCTGGACGATCACCAGGAAGGGAGTGGCGACCCGGTACCAGCCCATGCCTCCGCTACCGAAGACCGGACGCTATCCGACACTGCGGAACGTGTCCTGGGTCCGACTGGGCCCTCCCGCGACGACCGACGTCACCCCTCCCCTGCAGATTCTGACGATCGTCGACCCGTTGGGCGACATCGCGTCCGGGCCGGCGAACGACGCGGGGATCATCTCGGCGTCGTGGACGCACGGCATCGAGGGCAGGCCCGACTCCGCGGTCACCGCCACGTTCACCCGGACGGCCCCCGGTGCGCTGGTCCTCCGATCGTTCTCGATCACCGCCCTGGCCTCGACGGGGCCCGGATCTGACCAGACCGCCGACGTCGACTTCGCCAATCCCAGGCTGGTCGTGCCGGACGTGGGTTCGTCGCTGCCCGAGGACTACGTCGACGCGGCAATGGACGCCGCCCGCGACACGACGTCGGCGTTCTACTCGGTACGCAATGCCGCCAGCCGCGCGCGCGAGAAGGCCGCGGTGATGACTCGAGCACAGCTGATCTCTTACCTGCGCAGTCAAGTGGGGGTCTGGCAGGACTTCTCCCATCCGCCCGACGACCCTTCCACGGACATCATCGCGAACGTGCCCGGTGGCGTACGGCTGACCAACCCGAACGCGTACTCCGGTCGGTCCACCATCTGGACGGTGACGGTGACCGCGGACAAGCAGGTGGTCGTGACCAAGCGGTCGAAGCAGAGCAAGGTCGTCCCCGCCCCAGCGAACCAGCGCTAAGGCCGAACAGCGCGGTACCCACGCGTCACGTATCGCACGGGCACCAAACCGGTGGCGAGGTCCACCCCGTCGGACGCCAGGGCTTCCACGCGAGCAACCAGTTCGGCCCGCCGATCGGCAGCAAGGGCGATCACGTAGCTGCGCGAGGTGACCATGTCCGTGACGGCATCCACCGTCACGTGATTCACCCAGCCGACCTCGGCCCGTTCGAGAGGACCGAAGGGCGGTCCGACCGACACCTCGTAGTCAGCATCCGGGCTGGTGCCGAACTCCCGCAGGAGAGCGGTGAGCTGACGGATCCACGGGTCGCTCTCGTCGCGGTCGTTCCAGACCAGCCCCAGGACCCCGCCCGGACGAAGCACTCGCGCCACCTCGAGAGCGCCCCGTGCGGAATCGACCCAGTGCCATGACTGTCCCGCCACGACCGCGTCCACGGCGGCATCCGCGAGAGGGATGGCCTCGCCTGTCCCGTCCACGACCACGACCTCGGGGAGGTGTGCCGACAGCACGCGCCTCATGTCGGGGTCGGGCTCCACCGCGACGACCGTCTCGACGCGATCCACCAGCCTTCGCGTCAGCTTGCCGGTGCCGGCCCCCAGATCGACCACCCGGCGAGGCGCGCTGGCCAGGAGCCAGTCCACGATGACGGACGGGTAGTCAGGACGCCCCCTCTCGTAGGCGGCGGCTGCCTCGCCGAACCGACGACCGGTCGGATCGTTCGCGGGCATGCATCGAGACTAGTCGCGGTGGCGCTCTTAATCGGCAGGCTCCACGACGTCAGCCGGCGCGCAGCACGAGCAGGAACTGCCCCCCACCCGGCTCGACCTGCGCGGTCACGTCGAGATCCGGAGCGAACCGGGACAGGCGGTCCACCAGCCACAGCGCCGCTTGGTCGGCGTCAGCCCGGCTGGGGCAGCGGGCGACCACCTCCCGACCGCCCTTGCGCGACATCCGCTCGACCGTCGGCACGATCGGGGCCGGGTCAACGACGAACAGCTCCGCTGGCCAGGGGACCACGGGCGCGACCTTGCCCTTGCGGGTGTTGCAGGCCCGGTGCGCGAGACGCTCGACACCCGCAGACGCCTTCTTGCCCTTCGGCGCCACACCCGCGTCGACGCTCGGGCCGCGGTCGGCGTTGACGGAAGCCTCGGGGTCGACGGGTTCGTCGCACAGCCAGCAGCGCCAGCCGTCACGCGCGCCGACCTCGTTCAGATCACTCATCGTCGCAGGCTACGCTCCCGCGCCGACGCGGCTAGAGCCACTTGCCGTACAGCAGGTCCTCGGGCTGGGCGACCACCTCGGCACCGACCGGCACGCCGGCGAACTGCGACATCAGCCCCTTGGCCCACGCGGCCGCCTTCGGCACCAGCTCTCGGTCCGCGGTCTGCATGCGATCGCGGACGAGCACCACGCCCAGGTCCGCGCCCGGGTAGCGGTACTCGTTGACGCCGTACACGCGCAGGTAGAAGGCCTCGTCCGTGCCGGTCACGTTGTGCCAGTCGGTCTCCATGCGCACGAAGCGGATGTTGCCCTCGTCGTCCATGCGCCACAGGCCACTGGCCGGCGCCTGCGTGATGACCTCGACCTCGTCGGTGGTCTGCTTGAGCACGAGCTGGCTCCAGCGATCGAAGTCTCGCCAACGATCCTGCACGGCCACCAGATCGCACGTCCAGTCCACGTCCATGAACTCAAGGAGGTGGAACAAGAACAGGGGAACGCCGCCGTAGCGGGAGGTGATGAGATTCGTGAGCGGCGATGCCCCGGAGATCCGCGGATTGATCTCCCCGAGGTAGACCATGTCATCGTCGAGGTCGATCAGGTAGTCCATGCAGAAGACGCCCTTGTAGCCCTCTTCGTAGAGCCGGTCTCCCAGCTTGCGGGCCATCTCACGGATCCGGGACTGGTTGTGCGCGCCGAAGGAGATGGGGGCGCAGTCGTTGCCGCACCAGCCGCCCTTGTACGGCGTCAGCTCCTCGAAGCCGGTCAGGTCGACCTGGACCGGGCCGACGAGAGTGCCGTGCCGCGTCGCCACGGCCTCCACCGTGCCCGGCAGGTGCCGGATGTGCTTCATGATCTTCAGGTCCTCGCCGACGATGGAGTCGGCATGCCGGTCCCAGGCCTCCTCGCCGTGGATGAAGAAGGTGGTCCGGCCCGAGTCGCCGTAGGGCAGCTGCACCACCAGGTCGTGACCGAGTCCGGCGTCGTGGGCGACGGCCATCAGGGCGGCGTAGGAGTCGCAGCGCGCCGTGACGTTGGGCGCACTGGGCACGCCGGCCTCGTTGCCGAGCCGCGTGGTCTCGATCTTCGAGTCGATGCGCTCACGGAGCTCGCGGGGAGGAAGAGCGATGGTGAGACCGAGCTGATCGGCGAGCCGCTCGGTCTCCTCGTCGAACATGACGAACAGCACATAGCCGGGGCCGCGCGTCTGGATGCTGTCGATGACGTCCTTGTGCCCCAGCAGGTACGTGTTCACCGACTCGAACGTCTCGAACTCACGGGGACCGGCGTGCGTCGGCACGAACACGTGGTCGTGGGCGCCATCGAAGGAGTCGAAGTAGCAGACGTACCGCAGGGCACTGACCCAGTCGTCCAAGCCCAGGATGTTGTACGCCGTGGGTGAGACGAAGTAGATCGGCGTGGTGTTCTCACGGAAGAACCGGTAGATCTCCGACAGTCCGTGCAGCACCGGGCGCTCGTCCGGCTCGGGGACCGGGTCCGGAACCGGGCCTAGGTCGGGTGCGGTCATCGGCTCCACCACTTCCTCATCGTCACGAAGTCTCCCCGAACCGGCGAGTGCCGCAAGTCGACCCCACACGCGCGTCCACACGGAGCCCAGCACGAGCAGCACTGTAGGCGCACGGGCCGCCCGGCATGCCTACATCAGGAAGAGCGTGCCCTCGTGCACGTGGGGCACCTCGGTCCGCACGGGGCCGAGTTCGGGCAGCAGGGCCAGGACCGAGCGGGCGCGCTCGCCGGACTCGAAGGAGTCCAGCCACAACGTCCAGCGGTCGTCGGGCCACAGCAAGGTGAGCGTCCCTGCTCGCGGATCGTAGGAAGCGCTGTACACGGTGCCCCAGGTGCTGTCGACCAGGGATCGGTACAGCGGCGGTCGGACGAAGGCGGCTTCGAGGTCGCCCACGTCGGTGAGCGGGAACGAGACGAGGGCGGACAACTGCTCCTCGCGCACGACGGTGTTGCAGTAGTCGGCGTGCTGCGGCCACTCCGTCTCGCCCTGACGGTTCGCGGCACTCGCGGCGAAGGTCACCTGCGGGGGCCGGTCCGGCGCGATCAGGACCACCCGGTGGTCCCCGGTCGGATCGAGCACCGCCACGTTGTACGACATCTGTACGGGAAGCGAGCTGAGCCGGTCGACCGCATCGGCGGTGGAGACGGCGACCTGGAGCAGGTAGCGCACGATCAGTCCGATGCCGAAACCGCGGCCGACCTCCCGGCGCCCGCCGAAGGAGATGGCGATCGCCAGACCTCGATCGTTGACGCCGTCCATGAGGCCCCATCCGCAGTCGGACATGCCGATCACCGATCGTCCCGACCAATGGGTGCGCAGGGCGAGGGCATCGCACAGGATGGGCGGGTAGTCGTAGTTGCGAACCAGCACGGGATGCGGCTCGCCGAGCATCGCGATCGAGCAGGCGGCGACGAGCGGGGGCGGGCACCAGTGGCTGAGGAAGCGGGCCTCGAGGTCTCCACCGCCGACCGCCTCGACCAGCTGCACGTAGTCGTCGTAGATCTCCGGCATCCAGGCGCGCACAGCATCACGCGAGTCGGCATACGAGGCGCGGGCCTCCTCGCCGTCGTGGAGGAACCAGCGGCGGTAGGAGGGCCAGGCCCGGGCGAACTCTCCGGCGACGGCCTCGCCGGGGTGCAGTCCTGCGTCGACGCAGCGGAAGGGCAGCTCGACGTCGGCGACATGCACCGGGAAGGGCTCACGACCCACGACGCGTCACCTCGTGTCCCCTCCACGCCGCGGCGAGCGCCGCAACATCGGGTCGCCGAGTCGGCCCGCACCCCTACCCTAGGATCACTCGGGTGCGTCTAGACGAATACTCGCGATTCGACGCGGTCGGCCTGTCGGAACTGGTCGCCCGGGGGGATGTCTCCGCAGCAGAGCTGCAGCAGTGCACATTGGCCGCCCACGACGAGGTGAGTGAGCGCATCAATGCCGTTGTGGCGGTGAGTCCGAGCGAGGAATCGTCCCCGGTCTCACGGGGGCCGCTGGCCGGCGTGCCGACGATGGTCAAGGACCTCTTCCACGGTCAGGCGGGCCTGCCGTGCGGCAACGGCAGCCGCCTGTCCGAGGGGTGGCAGGTCGCCCATAGCACCCAGATCTACGCCAGAACGGTGGCGGCGGGCATGACCAGCGTGGGGCGCACCACGACGTCGGAGTTCGGCATCATGGGCACCACCGAGACCCTCGCCCAGGGCGCCACCAGGTCCCCTTGGAGCGTCGACCACATGGCCGGCGGGTCGAGTGGGGGGGCCGGAGCCGTCGTGGGTGCCGGGGTCGTCCCGGTGGCCCTGGCCAGCGACGGCGGCGGGTCGATCCGCATCCCGGCGGCGGCCTGCGGCGTGGTCGGGCTCAAGCCCAGCCGCGGTCGCGTGCCGTGGGGCCTGGTGTCCAAGGAGCCGCTCATCGGTTGGGCGGTCCAGTTCGCGATGTGCCGCACGGTGCGCGACGCGGCGGCGCTGCTCGATGCCCTCGGCGGGCCCACCCCTGGCGATCCCCAGGGCGTGCCTCACCCCGCGGTGCCGTACGCGCAGTCCCTCGCCCATCGTGGCGGGCCGCTGCGGATCGCCTGGTGGGGCTACCCATGGTCCGGCCACGAGCCTGACCCGGCCGTGCTGGAGGCGACCGCAGCCACGGCAGCCACGCTGGAGAGCATGGGCCATCACGTCGAAGTGGCCACCCCCACGTTCTCCTGGGAGACGTATCTCGAGGCGATGACCGACGTCTGGGCGGCCACGAACGCCTACACGATCGATGGCTTCGCGGGGGCCGTCGGTCGCCCCGTGAATGAGGAGACGGTCGAGGGAGCCACCCTCGCGATGGTCGAGTACGGACGAGCAGTGCCGGCGACCCGGCTCCTTCGAGCCATCGACGTCGAGACCGCGCTCACCTACCTGATGGCCGAGTTCTTCTCTCGCTACGACGTGCTGCTGACCCCCACGCTCGGTGCCGAGCTGCCGAGGATCGGCCACTACGACCCGACGGTCCTCACGTCGCCACGCGACACGTTCGCCACCTGGTCGCGGTGGGAGTGCTTCCTTCCCGTGTTCAACACCACGGGCCAGCCGGCGATCAGCCTTCCCCTGCACCAGTCCCCCGACGGCCTGCCCATCGGGATGCAGCTGGTCGCCGGGCTCGGCCGCGAAGACGTGCTCCTCGGGTTGGCCGCCTCGCTCGAGGAGGCGCTCCCCTGGGCCGACCGCATACCGCCGACGTACGTCGGCCGATAGCCTCCACCCCATGGCCGACGACATGATCGTGCTCTACGGAGCGAGCTGGTGCCCCGACTGCAAGCGGTCGAAGGCCTTCCTGTCCGAGCAGCGGATCGCCTTCCACTACGTCGACCTCGAAGAGCATCCCGAGGCGATCGCCATCGTGAACGAGGTGAACGACGGCAAGCAGATCATCCCGACGATCGTCTTCCCCGATGGCGACATCCTGGTCGAGCCATCCAACGAGGAACTCGCCGAGAAGCTCGGCCTGAGCCGCGAGGCGATGGACTCGATGTATGACGTGGTGATCGTCGGCGGCGGACCGACGGGCCTGACCACAGCGATCTACGCGGCGCGAGAGAACCTGCGCACCCTGATCGTCGAGCGGTCGGCTCTCGGTGGTCAGGCAGGGGTGACGGAGCGCCTCGACAACTACCCGGGCTTCCCGGACGGCATCGGCGGGGCAGACCTCGCGGACCGGTTCGCGCAGCAGGCGAGTCGCTACGGAGTGGAGATGCTGCCCGCCGTGTCCGTCACGTCCCTCGAGCCGCAGGGTGGTGGCGTCACCGTCGTCACCACCTCCACCGGCCAGCGCCTCACCGCCAGGGCTGTCCTGCTTGCCACCGGATCGACCTACCGGCGCACCGGGGTTGCCGGCGAGGCCGACCTCATCGGCGCGGGCATCCACTTCTGCGCCACGTGCGATGGCCCGTTCTACAAGGGCGCGGACGAACTCGTCGTCCTCGGCGGTGGCAACTCGGGTTTCGAGGAGGGGTTGTTCCTCGCACAGTTCGCCGACCACGTGACGATCGTGGAGAGATCCGCCAAGCCCGTTGCCTCGGCACTGCTCCAGGAGAAGGTGGCGCAGCATCCCCGGATGAGCGTCCTGACCGAGACGTCCGTATCGGGCTTCACCGCGAACGAGGCGGGGAAGCTCGCATCCGTGACGCTCGTCGGACCCGACGACGTCAGCACGGAGCACGCCGCCGAGGGCGCCTTCGTGTTCATCGGCCTCGACCCCAACTCGGCGTGGCTCGACGGGCTCGTCGACCTCGACCGGAGCGGCTTCATCACGACGAACCGGATGCTGGAGACCAGTGTCGAGGGGATCTTCGCCGCGGGCGACGTTCGCGAGGGATCGACGAAGCAGCTCGCCTCCGCCGTCGGCGAGGGCGCCGCGGTAGCGCTGCAGATCCGCCATCACCTCGACGCGCACGAGAACGGCGCCTGACCGTTCGCTACTCCTCGGGGGCGTGCAGCCTCAGGTCATGTCGGAGCGTCCGGAAGCGCGAGCCTTCGTAGGTGACGAGGCCGACGACGATGACGGCGACGATCGCGAGCAGTGCGAGCGAGGTGATCGCCAGGCCGACGGGGATGAACGCGATCAGGAGCACCGCCACGACCAGCCGCTGACGATTGAGCGTTCCGGTGTTGCGGAGTCGGAAGGCGATGTGCGCCACGAGGTACAGGGCGAGCCCACCCAGGAGGGCGACGTCGGGGACTGCCTTGAGCGGCGCACCGACATCCAGAAGGGTCTTCTTCAGTCCCAGGGCGACCAGCACGATCCCGAACACCATGAACAGGTGGATGTAGCTGTAGGAGTCCCGGGCCATGGCCGCCTGCTCGCGACCGCTGACCGACGCCAGCCGTCGCTCGGCCACGAGGGAGACGATGTCGAAGTACAGCCACCACATCGCCGCGACCACGACGACTCCGAGCAGCGCCGCTGCGACGACCGAGGCGGACAACTGCTCGCCTGCGGCACTCATCCCGAGAGCGACGAGGGGACTCGCCGAGCGCGATGATGATGACCAGTCCGTGCCGTTCCGAGAAGTGGCTCGCATCAATGCGCCAGCCCGACGTTCCCGCGATGATCGGCGCGACGAAGTCGATGGTCAGCGCCACCGCCCACAGACCACCCCTCATCGGCCCTTCCGGGAGGAAGCCGGCCACCAGGATCAGCACCGCGGCGATCAGGAGCCCGGGCGCCAGTCGCATGACCGCGCCGAAGACGCCGGGATCGGCGCGCGTCGTGATCCCGTACAGCAGCAGGTGGAGCAGGCGCACGACGAGGTAGGCGGCGCCGAACAGGATCGAGTACTCCCCGAAGGCCCCGGGGGTGGCCAGCCCCACCACGAGCATGGCGGCCATCGCGACCAGCATCACCAGGCGCGAGGCCATGTCGTCGTCGATCCGGATGGAGTTGGTCAGCCAGGCGTAGCCGGCCCATGCCCACCAGATCGCGGCGAGGACCGCGAAGCCGCGCAGCACCCCGAGCCAGGTGAGGTCGTCGGCGAGCAGCGTCGTGACCTGAGTCAGGGCGAAGACGAAGACCAGGTCGAAGAACAGCTCGAGCGGCGTGACGGGATGCTTCTCGGCGATCGCG
Organism: Actinomycetota bacterium; assembly: GCA_016717115.1. Classification (GTDB taxonomy): domain Bacteria; phylum Actinomycetota; class Actinomycetes; order S36-B12; family S36-B12; genus UBA10649. The sequence continues at coordinate 454,954 of JADKGE010000003.1, read as the reverse complement.
CGCTCGTGGTGATGATGCTCACTCATGGTGCCCGGCAACGTCGGTGACGGTCTCGGCATTCCCCATCTACGCCTCGATCGCGCCGAGCCGGTCGATGGACTCGGCGACGGAGCGGCGCTCCAGCAGGCGGACGGTCAACAGTGCACTCGACATGATCGGCCCCGGGTGGGCGATCGTCCGCGACCATTCGGCCACTTCCGTATCCACGCCGTCGATGACGGACGCACGAGCCGACTCCGGCTCTCGGACGACGTCGGTCGCCGTGCGCCAGGCCAGCTCCCGGGCCACGGCGATCACCCGCGTGACGGCAAGCCCATCGGCGCGACCACCCAGGCGATCGAGGAGGCCCATGGCCGGGGACAGGTCGCCCACGGCACTCTCCACCTCCGGAACCATCGCCGCCAGCACGTCGTTGACGGCGATGAAGTCCGGCCGAAGCGCCTCGAGGCCCCTGCCGCCCGCAGCCGTCGCCACCTGCGCAGCCACGATGCCCAGGTCAAGGCCGATGTGCGCGGTCATCCCCAGGAGGAGGTGCTGGAGGACGGTGGGGCGCTAGGCGGACCCCGCGTCGAAGGCTACCTGCCACGAACGCGTCACAGGCCGGCCGGCCTTTCATGCGGCCGAGGCATCGAGGAACCGCAAGGCGAACGTCTCGACGAATGCCGCCATCCGGTCGGCATCGTCGAACGCCCCCTGGCTGGCCAGCATGCGAACTCGACGCGTGACTGCGCCATACATGGCGGCGAACTCCCCCATGCGATCGCCACGGGCCCTCGCCGTGGACACGACCGCCGCGAGGGCATCGACCGTGCCGTCGAACGGACTTGCAGCCATGCCGGTCATCCAAGCACGGTGGCGGGTCGCTCAGGCGGCGTTCAGAACCTCGCGCCGGACCACGGCGTCCCAGCTGATGCGACGGGTGCGTGCCGTGAAGATGCCGAGCTTGACCGTCTCCTCGATGATCCGGGCGATGAAGAGCCCGATGATGCCCAAGGGCGTGAACAATCCCAGGATCACCGCCAACGGCAGCCCCACGAGGAAGGCGCTGATGCCGTCGCCCATGACCACGCCGCGCACGTCGCCGCCGCTCGGCATGACCCCCGCGCCCAGGATCATGTTCCGAACCTTGATCACCTGGCTGAGCGCATTGATCACGATGCCGACGATCGCGATCACCTGGACCTCCCGGCCGGCGTTCGCGAAGAGCACCGGAACAGCGAAGGCGCTCGCGCCGAGGAGGAAGCCGAAGGCAACGGACGTGAACAGGCCTGCGCGAGTCAATCGCCGGGCCCAGTGTGCCGCGCCGAGGGCGTCCTGCTGTCCGACACTTCGGCCCACCAGTGCGGTGGTCGCGCTCATGAGGCCGATGCTGCCGACCATGAAGATGCCCTCGAGGGTGGTGGCGATCTGCATCGCGGCCAGAGGCCCGTCGCCGAGGCGTTGCGCGATCACGTTGTACAGGAACGTTCCCGAACTCCAGAGCAGGTCCGTCAGGGCGAGTGGCAGCGCAAGGACGACGAGAGGCAGGGCGATGGCCCGCCACTCGGCAATTCGCTCGGGCAGTTGCCAGTCGAAGATGCGGTGCACGACGTACGCCTGGAGGAAGAGGATCGACAGCTTGGCGCAGGAGGTGATGAGCATGGCCCAGCCGGCTCCCGCGACGCCGAGGTCCGGCAGCGGGCCCACGCCGAACACGAGTCCGTAGGCGAGCAGGGCGTTTACGGGGACCGTGAGCAGCGTCGCCATCATCGGGCCCCGCGCGTGGCCCGTCGATCTCATGGCGCCACTGACCACGGACACCATCACCATGGGCAGCATCGCCAGAGCGCTCAGCCGCAGGTACTGCGCGCCCGTGTCCGCGACCGTGGCGGACGCACCGAGGGACGTCAGCATCTGCTCCGGCCACACCAGGGGGACGATCGTCCCAACCACCGTGATCGCCCCGGCGAGGAGCAGCGCGGCACTGACCGTGTGGCTCATCTCCGATCGGCGCTCGCCGCCGAAGGCCCGCGCCACCAGGATGCTGACCGAGACACCCAGGGCTCCGAACGTCACCACGAGGATGAAGATGAGGCTGTTCGCGAAGCCCACCGCCGCGATGGCCGTCGCGCCGAGGACTCCGACGATCACCTGGTTGGCGAAGTTGAGGACCAGGGTGAGGATGAACTCCAAGCTCACGGGAATGGCGATGCTCGCGATCAGTCGCCGTTCGGTCGTGGTGGAGGACACAACCGACCACGGTAGGCGACGATGAGCCCGAGGGGCAAAGCGACGCTCCTCCCTGACGAGGCGGGAGGACGTCGACGTGACACGCATCACGATCGAGCCCTTCACCGTCGACCACGCCGCGGCGGTCGTCGACGGTGACCGCCATGCGACGTGGGCGGAGGGCTACCCGACGGACGGCGACGTGGAGGTCGCGGAACGACTGCTCTCGGGCGAGTGGTCGCTCCCGGCCGACGGCAGCCCGTGGCATGCCTGGCGGGTCATCGACGAGACGGGCACGGTGGTCGGCGGGGTCGGCTTCCACGGACCGCCGAGCGACGGCGACGTGGAGATCGGCTACGGCATCGCCGAGGGCGTGCGCGGTCGAGGAATCGCCACGTTGGCCGTCGGTCGCACGCTCGACCTCGCGCGGGCGGCCGGTGCCCACCGCGTGGTCGCCGGCACCGATCCGGACAACGCGGCCAGCCAGCGGGTCCTGGAGAAGTGCGGCTTCACGCGTACCCCTGCCGAAGGGGACGAGATCCGTTGGGAGCTCGTCCTGTCCGACTAGCGGCTCGTGGAGTGGCGGTATCGCCGCACCGCCAGCGGCGCGAAGATCGCGATGAGCACGGTGCACGACAGCAGGGTGTACAGCTCGGCGTGCTGCAGCGGCCAGTAGTCGGGTTGGATGCCCGTCGGGTTGCCGAACAGCTCACGCGCCGAGAGCACCACGGCGGAGATGGGATTCCAGGCAGCGAACGTCTGCAGCCACCCCGGCATCGACGAGATGGGGACGAAGGCGTTCGACAGGAACGTCAGCGGGAACAGCCACACAAGACCGGCGGTGTTCGCGGTCTCCGGGTTGGGCATGTAGAGCCCGATCCACGATCCGATCCACGCCACCGTGTAGGCGAAGAGGAGCAGCAGCGCGTAGGCCCAGACGGCGTTCAGCACACCGTTGTTGATGCGCCACCCGACGAGGTAGCCGGTGATGCTCAGCACGAAGAGCACGAGGATCTGCCGTGTGGCGTCGGCGAACGTGCGACCGAGCAGGACGGCGGGCGGTGACATCGGCAGCGCGCGGAACCTGTCGATGAGGCCCTTGTGCATGTCCTCGGCGAGGCCCACCGTGCTCGATGCGGCCGCGAACGCCACCGTCTGGCCGAAGATGCCGGGCATCAGGTACTGCCGGTAGGCGTTCTCCGCGGCGTCACCGGGGATCGGGATGGCGCCGCCGAAGACGTAGGCGAACAGGAGGACGAAGATCACCGGCTGCACCAGCGAGAAGAACAGCAGCTCCGGCACCCGCACGGTCTGGATGAGGTTGCGTCGTGTGATGACGAAGCCGTCGTGAAGGGTCCAGCCGTAGATCGGGCGGCGTCGCGCCTGCGGGTGGCTGACGGTGAGGGTGCTCATGACTGCTTCTCCTTCCGTCCTCGGCGACCACCGGCTGGCGGGGGCGCCGGCTCCGTCTCGGCCACGTGGCCGGTGAGCGACAAGAACACGTCGTCGAGCGTGGGGCGGCGCAGGACGATGTCCGACACCTCGATGCTCGAGCCGTCGAGCAGCCGGATGGCGTCGACCAGCACCGTGGACCCACCGGTGACCGGCATGAGGATCCGGGTCCCGTCGACTGACGCGTCGGCCGTGCCGATCGGTCTGAGCACGCCGACCGCGTCGCCGACACGGGCGGCGTCGGACACGGAGATCTCGATGCGGTCGCCGCCGATCTGGTCCTTCAGCACCTCGGCGGTGCCGTGCGCGATCACCCGTCCGTGGTCGATCACGACGATGTCCTGGGCGAGCTGGTCGGCCTCCTCGAGGTACTGCGTGGTGAGCAGCACCGTGGTGCCCTCGTTGACCAGGTCGGTGATCACGCCCCACATGCCGAGTCGAGACCGGGGATCCAGCCCGGTGGTGGGCTCGTCGAGGAACAGGATGCTGGGCTTGGCGATGAGGCTGGATGCGAGGTCGAGGCGGCGGCGCATGCCCCCCGAGTAGGTACGGGCCGGCCGATCGGCTGCCTCGGCGAGGTCGAACCACTCGAGGAGTTCGGTGCTGCGCTCCTTCACGTACCTCGCCGACAGGTGGTAGAGGTCGCCGAACATCCGCAGGTTCTCGCGGCCGGTGAGGTACTCGTCGACGGCCGCGTACTGCCCCGTCAGACCGATGGCCCGACGGACGTCGTCGGGGTGCTTCTCGACATCGAAGCCCGCCACGCGCGCGGATCCTGCGGTCGGCTGAAGCAGGGTGGACAGGATCCGCACCGTCGTCGTCTTGCCGGCGCCGTTGGGTCCGAGCAGGCCGACGACCTGCCCACGCTCCACGGTGAGATCGATCCCGTCGAGGGCGACCACGTCCCCGAAATGCTTGACGAGGCCCTCCGCGACGACTGCTGCGTCATTCGCCATGCCCGCACCCTATGCAACGAATGTCGCTTTGGGGAACGATGTCGGCTCAGCCCACAGCGGACCGGTAGTGCGCCACCTGGGCCCCGAGGAGCTCCGGCCAGGGCGTGGGCTCGATGCCGAAGGTCTCCCGAGCCGCAGTGTCGTCGAGGACGTAGGGGCGCTCGCGCTGGTAGTGGGTCTCCTTGAGCTCGCGCATGAGCGGGTTGACCAGCCCCAGGCCCCAGACCAGGACTCCCGGCACCGGAGCCGCCTTGACGGCCGGCACCCCTGCCGCCGCGGCGATGTCGGCGACCGCCTCGCGCTGCGAGCGCGGCGGGTTGCTCGGCACGTGCCACGCTCGGCCCCACCCGCGCGGGTCGGCTGCCGCCGTGATCAGGGTGCGCGCCACGTCGATCGGCGCGGTCCACGTGTGCGGTTGGTCGATGTCGCCCAGCAACTGCACCGACTTGCCGGCCAGCACCCTCGGCACGACCCGGTCGCCGAGCTGGCTCTGCTGGCCCGGGCACAGGTAGTCCGAGCCCCGCACCTCTGTCGCACGGACGCGCCCGGCGTCGTTCGCCGCCTTGGCGTTCTCCCACATCCGAACCCGCACCTTGGCCTTCGTGCCCTCCGCGGACAGCGGCAGGTCCTCGGTCATGGGCACGTCGACGGGACCGATGCCGTAGAGGTTCGAGACCGTGGCCAGCACGGCGCCCGTGCGTTCGGCGTAGGCGAGGAACGCCTGCGCCATCGGGGGCCACAGCTCCGGCCACTTGTTGTAGGGCGGGTTCACGCAGTTGTAGATCACCACGGCGTCGGGGCAGGCCGCCAGGAGTGCGTCCACGCTCGACGCGTCGGCTGCGACCTTCGTGACGAGCGGATGGCTGGGGCCGCTGCCGCTGCGCGTGACGATGACGACGGGGCGACCCGCCTGCGCGAGGAGCAGGGCGACGGCCGAGCCGACCTCGCCGGCACCGACGACGAGATGGGTTCCCTCGGCGGGGGCGATGGGCAGGTTCGACATGGAGACTCCTTCGGATGATGGTGCTGGGACCGGTGAAGATTGGTGCTCTGTTTCGTGAGCAGTGCTCACATTAGACCCCCGGCGCGCTCCCGTCAAGAGCACCGCTCTGATCTGTTGCCACTGCTCTCGCCATGCGGCAGACTGCGGGGATGCCCATCGACGCGCCCCGCACAGCCCGTGAGCGCGCGCGAGCCGAGATCACCGCCGAGATCCTCGACACGGCTCGCATCCACCTCGCCCGCGACGGGGCCGCCGCACTCTCCTTGCGCGCGGTCGCGAGGGATCTCGGCATGGTCTCGTCCGCGGTCTACCGCTACGTGCCCAACCGCGACGCCCTGCTCACGATGCTCATCATCGACGCCTATGACGGACTCGGCGGTGCGGTCGAGACGTCCGAGGGCGCTGTTGCGCGCACCGACTACTTGGACCGGTTCCTGGCCACGTGCCACGCCGTCCGCACCTGGGCGATCGCCCACCCGCAGGAGTACGCGCTCATCTACGGATCGCCGGTGCCCGGCTATGCCGCACCCGAGGACACGATCGGCCCGGCCAGCCGCGTGCCGGTGGTGCTCATCACGATCATCGTCGATCTCCAGTCGAGCGGACGAGCACCGAGGCCCGCTCCCGTCGACGCCGGCGTGGCCGCGAGCATCGCGCCCATCTCCGACTTCGCCGGCGGCCAGGTTCCCCCTGACCTGCTGCTGCGCGGCATGGCCTCCTGGAGCGGCCTGTTCGGCGCCGTCTCGTTCGAGCTGTACGGCCATCTGCACAACGTCGTCGCCGAAGGCACCGCGGCCCGCACCGCCTACTTCGACCACCAGATGCGCCGGGTCGCCGAAGGGCTGGGGTTGGGGTCAGGGACCGTGGCGCGATGAGTGCGCTGGACGACGCGCCCAGGATCCGGCCGGTCGACCGGGCTGCATGGCGACTGTGGCTGGCCGAGAACCACGAGACCTCGTCCGGCGCATGGGTGGTCTTCTTCAAGAAGTCCGCTCGCCGGCCGGGTCCCGGCTACGAGGACCTGATCCAGGAGGCGCTCTGCTTCGGCTGGATCGACGGTACGGCACGGTCGGTCGACGACGAATGCACCAGCCTGTACTTCAGCCCACGACGCAGGGGCAGCGTGTGGGCAGCCACCAACAAGGCCCGGCTGGAAGCGCTCCAGGCCGCTGGACACATGCACGCTGCGGGCCTGGCGGTCGTCGAGCGGGCGAAGGCCGACGGCTCCTGGACGACCTTGGACCGCAGCGAGTCACTCACGGTCCCCGACGAGCTCGCGCTGGCGTTCGAGGACTACCCCGGCAGCGCCACGACGTTCGCCTCGTTCCCCGCCAGCGCTCGGAAGCAGCTCATCTACCGCGTCGACTCCGCCAAGCGACCCGAGACACGGCGTCGACGTGCCGAGCAGATCGCCCGGCTCGCGCAGCAGGGGTTGCGCGCCGACCAGCAGTCGGCGCCGGAGGCACCATGACCGCCGAGTCCTGGGTCGACGCGACGGTCCAGGCACTCGAACCGCTCGCCTGCCGTCCGAATGCGGCTGCCATGCGCGCCTACATGAAGGACGTCGCCCCGTTCCTCGGCGTGACGACCCCGGGGCGGCGGGCCGCCCAGAAGGCCGCCTGGAGGGATCTCGGCGCTATCGACGAGCCGACGCTCACCGCGGCGACCGCACGGCTGTGGGCGCTGCCGGAACGGGAGTACCAGTACGGCGCGTGCGACCTGATCGACCGAAGCGGGCGTCACCTGTCGGCGGGGTTCCTCGCCGATCCGGTCGAGTCCCTGCTGACCGCCAAGCCCTGGTGGGACACCGTCGACTCGCTCGGCAACGCCGCCGTGTCACCTGTGACCGCACGGCACCCCGAACTGGTCGCGCTGATGTGGACGTGGCTCGACACCGGAGACCGATGGCTCATCCGCGCAGCGCTCCAGCACCAACGTGGGCGCAAGGCGGACACGGACTTCGCCCTGCTCTACGCCATGTGCGACCGGTTCGCCGCGGATCGCGAGTTCTTCATCGCGAAGGCGATCGGGTGGGCGCTGCGCGACGCGACCCGGTGGGATCCGCGCGGGGTGCAGGCCTTCGTCGACGCGCATCCGGCACTCAGCACCGTGGCGCGCCGCGAGGCGGTCAGGGGGTTGGCCCGGTCAAGCCGTCCTTGAGACGCTCGAGCGCGCCCGTCAGCTCGGCCGGGATGATCCACACCTTGTTGGCGTCACCCTTCGCGACTTCAGGTAGCGCCTGCAGGTAGCGGTGCGCCAGCTCGTTCGGCTGCGGGTCGGCCGTGCGCAGGCCCTCGTAGATCTTGGTGATGGCGATGGCCTCCGCCTCGGCGTTGATGATCCGCGCCTTGGCCGCTCCATCGGCTCGCAGGACAGCCGCCTGAGCCTCGCCCTCCGCGGCGAGGACGACGGACTGCTTCGCACCCTCGGCCGTGAGGATGGCCGCCTGCTTCTGGCCTTCCGCCGTCAGGATCGCCGCCCGGCGCTCGCGCTCAGCCTTGAGCTGCTTCTCCATCGCCTCCTGCACGGTCTTGGGCGGGTCGATGGCCTTGAGCTCGACCCGGTTCACTCGGATGCCCCACTTGCCGGTGGCCTCGTCGAGGACCCCTCGCAACTGCCCGTTGATGTCATCCCTCGAGGTCAACGCCTCCTCGAGGTCCATCGATCCGATGACGTTGCGCAGCGTCGTGACGGTGAGCTGCTCGATGCCGAGGAGGAAGCTGTTGATCTCGTAGATGGCGGCCTTCGGCTCGGTGACCTGGAAGTAGATGACCGTGTCGATCGACACGACGAGGTTGTCCTCGGTGATGACGGGTTGCGGCGGGAACGACGCGACCTGCTCGCGCATGTCGACTCGCGTGCGGACTCGATCGATCACGGGTACGAGGATGCTCAGCCCGGGCGTCAGGGTCCGCTGGTACCGACCGAGCCGCTCCACGATCGCGGTACTGGCCTGCTTGACGATGACGACCGTGCGCGTGAGGAGAAGCAACGCGAACAGGACGGCGACGAAGATGACGCCGGCGGGCAGAAGCAGGTCCATGCGAACTCCCTAGTTGGTGGGCGGGTCGATCGGGTGGACGAGGGCGGTGGCGCCGTCGATCCTCGTGACGACGACGTTCGTGCCGATCGGCACCGGGACCGTGGTGACATCAGGATCAAGGCGCGCCGACCAGATCTCGCCGCGAAGGGTGATGCGGCCGTCGTCGACGGTGAGCGCACTGAGCGCTCGGCCGGTCGACCCCGGCAGCAGGTCGACGCCCGTGCGGGTCTGCGGAGTCGAACGACGAAGGTGCCGAAGCGCCACGGGCCGCACAAACGCGATACCGGCCAGGGCCACGCCCACCCCGATGATCCCCTGCAGCCACAGGGGGGCGCCGACGGCGGCTGCGACGGCAGCGGTGCCCGCTCCCACGGCGATCAGTCCGAACGTCAAGTCGACGGTGAACACCTCGACGCCGACGGCCACGAGGGCGACGACCATCCACAGCAGTGCGGGTGTCATGGCCACCTCCTTCCGTCACTGTAACCCGACAATCGTCGCCGCCACCTGCCACTGTGTCTCGATGAGCACCGTCCCCATGACCACGCGCCAGCGCAACACGATGTGGGTCTACCTGTCCGTAGCGGTGATCGGCCTGCTGGGCACGGCCTACTTCAACGTGCGAGGAGTGCTCGATTCGCAGGGCAACGTCTTCAGTGCGTGGTTCGCCAATCCCGCGACGAGCTCGCTGTCGGTCGACCTGCTGGCCACGGCCAGCGCGGCGTCGATCTTCATGGTGCTCGAGGGACGTCGGCTCGGCATGCGCTGGTACTGGTTGTACGTGATCGGCGCCTTCGTCACGGCCGTCGGATTCACCTTCCCGTTGTTCCTCGCGATGCGTGAGCGACGGGTCGGGCCGTGACGCCGGGAGGATGGTCGTACCCGCAGAAGCGGAGTATTGTCTCCTCTCGTGTCGCATCTACGCATCTCTGAAGCCGCCTCGCTCCTCAATGTCAGCGACGACACCGTGCGCCGGTGGCTCGAGTCCGGTCGGCTGGTCGCCGGCGAGGACAGGCACGGACCCCGCACCGTGGACTCACGAAGCGTTGCCGCCCTGATGGTGGAGCAGAGCCCCGCCCCCAGCAGCGTGATCCACCAGTCGGCGAGGAACCGCTTCCCGGGGATCGTGACCCGCGTGGAGCGCGACGGGGTCATGGCCCTCGTGGAGATCCAGGCCGGGCCGCATCGCGTCGTGTCCCTGATGAGCCGCGAGGCCGCGGACGAGCTGGGCCTCGAACCCGGAGTCCTCGCGGCCGCCAGCGTCAAGGCGACGAACGTGATCGTCGACATCGAGAGATGACGCGCCGCGCCGCGCTCCCGGGAGGCATTCTCGCCGTCGCGCTCCTCGCATCCTCGTGCGGCGGCGGCCTCGGCGCCGGGTCGGAGGACGGCGCCACGCGCGTCACGGTGACGGTGTCGGCCGCGTCATCGCTCACGGGTGCGTTCACCGAGATCGCCACGGCCTTCGAGCGCCAGAACCCGGGCGTGGCGGTGAGGGTCAATCTCGGCGGCAGCAGCGCGCTCGCCGAGCAGATCAACGCGGGCGCGCCAGTGGACGTCTTCGCTTCGGCGTCGGCCTCCACGATGGCCACTGTCGTCGCCGCCGGGAACGCCGTGAACCCCACGACCTTCGCCCGCAACTCCCTGGCCGTCGTCACTCCACCCGCCAATCCTGCGGGCATCACATCGCTGTCCGACCTCGCCCGACCTGGTGTCACGGTCGCGGTGTGCGCACCGCAGGTGCCGTGCGGGTCCGCGGCCGCGTCGCTGCTCGACCGCGCGGGCATCCGGGTGACCCCGGCGACCCTCGATCCGGACGTGAAGGCGGTGCTCAGCCGAGTGACATCCGACGAGGTAGATGCGGGCATCGTCTATGTCACCGACGCACGGGCCGCGGGCGCCGAAGCGCATACCGTCGAGATCCCAACGTCGGAGAACGTCAGCACCGACTACCTCATCGCCGTCGTCGAGGGTTCCGACCAGGTCGACTGGGCGAGGTCCTTCGTCGACTTCGTCACGGGGCCGGGCGCTCGGGCCACACTGACGACCGCCGGGTTCGAGTCGCCATGACGACCACGACCACGTCTCACGGGCGCCGCGGGCGGGCGCGGGCGCTGCCCTGGTACGTCCTCGTCCCGGGCAGCCTCGCGGTCGTGTTCCTGGCCCTCCCCGTGGCTGGCCTCCTCGGCCAGGCGCCCTGGGGCCGGATGTGGACGCTGCTCAGCGCACCCGCCTCCCTCGAGGCGCTGCGACTCTCGCTCGCGACGTCGCTGCTTGCCACTGCGGTCGCCGTCGCCCTAGGGCTGCCCCTCGCCTGGCTGATGGCCCATCACCACCTCTTCAACGGCGCGTGGGTCCGCGCCCTCGTGACCCTCCCCCTCGTGCTGCCCCCCGTCGTCGGCGGCGTCGCGCTGCTGCTCGCCTTCGGTCGACGCGGTCTCGTGGGCCAGTTCCTGTACGACCTGCTCGGCGTGCAACTGCCCTTCACGACGGCGGCCGTGGTCATGGCCGAGGCCTTCGTCGCGATGCCCTTCTTCGTCATCACCGTCGAGGGCGCCCTACGGTCGACGGATCGCCGCTACGAGCAGGCAGCCGCCACCCTCGGCGCGGGCAGGTGGACGACGTTCCGGCGCGTCACGATGCCGATGATCGCCCCCTCTCTCGTCGCCGGCACCGTGCTGTGCTGGGCGCGTGCCCTCGGCGAGTTCGGTGCCACGCTCACCTTCGCCGGCAGTTTTCCCGGCGTCACCCAGACCCTCCCTCTCGCGGTCTATGCCGCACTCGACGTCGACCGCGCGCAGGCGATCGCGCTGAGCGTCGTGCTGCTCGCGGTGTCCGTGGTCGTGCTCGTGGCGGCCCGCGGGCAGTTCGTTCGAGGTCTGCTGCGATGACCGCAACGGCGCGCGCGCGCATGGGAATCGACGCCAGCATCACCACGCGCATCGGCGACTTCGTGCTCGACCTCGACATCGTTGCCGCGCCAGGGCGCGTCACGGCGGTCCTGGGGCCGAACGGCAGCGGAAAGACGACGCTGCTGAACACCCTCGCCGGGCTGGAGCCCGTCGGATCCGGGCGCATCATCGTCAACGGCGCGCTTGTCGACGACGCGGCCGCGGCAGTGTTCGTCCCCCCGGAGCGGCGAAGGATCGGCGTCGTCTTCCAGGACTTCCTGCTGTTCCCGAGCATGTCGGTCGCAGACAACGTCGCGTTCGGACTCACCAGCCGCGGTGTCCGGGCGACGACCGCTCGGAGGTCGGCGCAGGCGTGGCTCTCCCGGCTGGGGATCGCCGACCTCGCCGCGCGTCGGCCCGCTGAGCTCTCCGGCGGCCAGGCCCAGCGCGTCGCGATGGCCCGCGCTCTCGCGTTGGAACCCGATGCTCTCCTCCTCGACGAGCCGCTCGCGGCCCTCGACGTCGGCACGCGAATCGAGGTGCGGCGCGAACTGCGCGAGTACCTGGCGGACTTCACCGGAGCCACCCTGCTCGTCACGCACGACCCCCTCGACGCGCTCGTCCTCGCCGACGAGGTCGTCATCCTCGAGGAGGGACGCGTCACCCAGCAGGGCAGCGCCGCCGGCGTAGCCGCCCGGCCGGCGACCGACTACGTCGCCGCCCTGATGGGGGCGAACCTGCTCCGCGGCACGGCCTCGGAGGGACTGGTCACCACCGACGACGGCGCGTGCGTGCACGTTGTCGATCGAACCCTCCTCGGTCCCGTCGTGGTGGTGATGCGACCTGAGGCGATCTCCTTGCACGTCGACCGACCGGAGGGAAGCCCGCGAAACGTGTGGCCGGTCCGGGTCGTCGACCTCGAATCCCGAATCGATCGCATGATGGTGCGTGTCGAGGGACCTCCGGACCTGTCGGTGGCGATCACCCTGGCAGCCGCCGCCGACCTGCACGTCGCGCCCGGATCCGCCCTCTGGGCGAGCACGAAGGCGCTCGACATCGATGCGTACTCGCGCCCGCTCATGGGCGGTTAGGGTCGGGCGGTGGCCACGTCAATCGAGGAGCTCGTCGATCCCAGCTGGGTGCCCGCCCTTGCCCCTCTGCAGCCCACCCTGACCGGCATCGGCGCGTTCCTGCGCGAGGAGACGGCGGCCCGGCGGCCCTGGGGGCCGAGCGGAGCCAACATCCTCCGGGCGTTCAGCCAGCCACTCGACGAGGTGCAGGTGCTCATCGTGGGCCAGGACCCCTATCCGACACCGGGTCACGCCGTCGGGCTGTCCTTCTCCGTCGCACCCGATGTTCGCCCGCTGCCCCGCAGCCTGCAGAACATCTTCCGCGAGCTCAGGGACGACATCGGCGTGGCGGCGCCGACCTCGGGTGACCTGACGCCATGGACCCGCAACGGGATCATGCTCCTCAACAGAGTGCTCACCGTTCGGCTGGGGGATTCGGGCAGTCACCGCGGCATCGGCTGGGAGGAGATCACCGGCGCCGCGATCGATGCACTCGTCGCCCGACCGGATGCACCCCTCGTCGCCATCCTGTGGGGCCGCGATGCCCAATCGCTTGTGCCCCAGCTGCCGGACGTTCCGGTGATCGCCAGCGCTCATCCGAGTCCCATGTCGGCCGACCGCGGCTTCGTCGGATCGCGTCCGTTCAGCCGAGCGAACGCGCTGCTCGACGAGCTCGGCGCCGACCCCGTCGACTGGACGCTGCCCTAGCGGGTCTGCATCTAGACGGGTGGAGGTTCGTGTTCGTAGACGCGGCCGTGGGGTGAGGTCCAGGTGCAGGATCCGTCGGGTCGGCTGTCGGTGATCCTCCAGCCGGTGTGGGTCTTGAGCTGGTGGTGGCGCACGCAGAGGGCGCCGAGGTTGCCTGGTGAGGTGTCGCCGCCGTCGTTCCAGGCGTGGGCGTGGTCGATCTGGGAGCGGGCGGCGGCGCGGCGGCAGCCGGGGAACCGGCAGACCCGGTCGCGGGCCACGATGAAGTCCCGCAGCCGCTGCGGGACGGCGTAGACCCGGCGGCCGTAGTCGAGCAGGTGCCCGGTGACGGGGTCGGTGACCAGCCGCCGCATCGTCACGGCCACCTCGGGGTCGGCGAGCAGGTCGCCGACCACGTCGGCGCTGACCGGCCCGGACCCCCGCAACTCCACGACACCACCGGTGACACCCGCGGCCAGATCGAGCAGGGTGGGCAGGTCGATCACCAGGTCGAGGTGCGCCCGGACCTGCGGGGCCGGGACCTCGCCGGATCCGCCGCGCTCGCCACCGTCGTTGTTGACACAACTGGCAGCGTGGGCGCGGAGGACCAGCGCGGCCAGCGCCTCCACCCGCCGCTCGCCCATCGTCGCCGACGCGCTGCCCTCGGCGGGGCCATAGCCGTCGGTGGTGGGGGTGAACCGGTCGTCGTGGGCCAGGGCGTCCACGGCCGTCATGACGGCGTGGGCGGCCTCGGTGCTCATCCGGGCGATCAACGTCGAGATCCCGTCGAGCTCATCGCACACGTACACGTCGCGGGTGCAGCGAGCCTCCCTTCGGCGGCGGCGTTCCCCGGCCGCGTCGATCGCCAGCACCGCCCTCCGCGCCGCCGCCCGGGTCATCGACACGGTGGCCTTCCGCGCGGTCGGCAGCACCCGGGCCTGCAGGTCCGCGCAGGCGGCTGTGAACGTGGCCCGCTCGGTGTCGTCGCGCATCCCCCGGCCCGGCAGCCGGCCCGCGGCCTCCACGATCACCGCGACGTGCCGGTCGGTGACCTCCCCCGCCGCCAGGGCAGCCGCGGTCGCCGCGAGGGGACCGGCCAGGAGCCGGGCGGTGTCGATGCGGTCCTGCGCCGTCGCGGCGGGCAGCCGCAGCGCCGCCCCGAGCTCCTCGCGGCGCACGTCCGCGATCCGGATCCTGCGCTCCTCGTCCGAGCCCGGCACCAGGAGGGTGAACTCCTCGACCAGCGGCTCCGCCGCTGCCGCCGGGATGACCGCCTCCAGCCCCACCGCGGCCCACCAGGCGGCGACCCGCTGATGGACCTGCAGGAATGCCACCGCATCCACATCCGACAGGGCAGCCCGGTCGATCGTCATCAGCGCGTCCAGCACCAGCGCGCTCGGCCGCATCCCCGCCAGCATCCCCAGCAGCCCACCAGGGGTCAGGCCATCGACAAAGTCGACCAAGACCGGGTCATCCACCACCCGATCCGGCGCCACAACCGCGACCCCAGCCCTCGATTCCATGAGCTCACACTACGAGGACCCTCTGACATCCCATCCAGCGAAATCCACAGCAACCGCAACGGTTGTCAGCCGACTGCGACATGTGCGGCGCGGAGCCCGAGCCCGGCATCAACCGAGCCCGATGCCCTCCGTCAGTCGGTGACCAGACCTCGAGCGACGACGTCCTTGTGCACGTAGTACTCGGCTACGAAGGACATGAACGGGATGGTGCCCGCAATGAGGATGCCCAGTGTCCGCACGACGCTGTAGCGCACCCGGAAGGCCAGATCGACGCCGGTGACCAGGTAGAGGAAATACAGCCAGCCGTGCGCGATCCACAGGTAGCCGTACAACGCCGGTCGAGCGTCGGGGTTTCCGTAGTCGAGGAAGATCCGGCCGACCACGAGCCAGATGAACGCCGTCGCAAGCACGACGCCCGTGACGTACGCCATGACCCGGTAGCGCAGGAGCGCACCCTTCACGCCCAACCTCCCGGTACCTCGTTGGCGTGCGGCGGGTTCGCGCCCGCCCGCTGGCACGTGATGCCGGCCACCGCGATGCCGAACTTGGCGGCCGCGACGACATGGTCGAGGTCGTGCACATCGTCACGGTGGAGGTTGTTGTGCACCCAATGGGCGAGGAAGCCGCCGCTGAAGGAGTCGCCCGCCCCGACCGTGTCGACCACCGGCACCCGTGGCACGTCCAGAACGACGTCGATGTCCGTGTCGATGACGTGCACGGCGTTGGCACCGTCGGTGAAGAGCACGACGGCACCGGTCTCGACCTGGAGGAGGACGGCGGCCTCGAGGGCATCGACGCCGGGGAAGAGGAACTGGAGATCGTCGCCACTCACCTTGACGAGATCGGCACGCTTGAGGACGGAGTTCAGGGCGCCCCGGAACACCGGGGAGGACGTCATGACGCTGGGCCGGCAGTTGGGATCGACCATGACCAGCTGGTCGTCGGCCGCGTGGGCCACGACGGCTACCGACGCATCGGCGAGGGGCTGCAGCACCAGTCCAAGGGTGCCGACGTGGATCACGCTGCAGTCGGTGCTCATGTGGGCCAGCGCCATCTCGGGAGTGACCGCGGCCGCCGAGGTGCCCTCCATGAGGAACCGATAGGTGGCCGCGCCGTCCTCGTCGATCTGCGCGATCGCCAGCGTGGTCGGCTCCGGCACCTGGTGACCCAGGCCCAGCGTGACCCCGTCTGCCTGCAGCAGGCCCATGATCCGTCGTCCGAACGCGTCGGTGGAGACACCGCCGAGGAAGGTGGCCGGCAGGCCCAGCCGAGCGACCGTGCGAGCGGTGTTGAGCGGCGCCCCGCCGACGACCGACGTGACCTCGCCCTGCGTGTCGACGATGACGTCGACGAGGGCTTCCCCGATGACCGTGATCATGATCCCTCACCGTAGTGGACCCCCTGCGCGTCCACGTACAGCCATCGCGCGTACACGACCATCGCGAACAGGGCGAAGATCCACCACTGGAACGCGTAGGCGAAGTTCTGCAGCGGGAACGGCACATCCGCGGTCTGGACGGTGGGCAGGACGGGGACAGGCGCGGGCGAGAGGGACGGCTCCTGCGCCTCGAGCACCGTGAAGCCGGGCAGGAGCGGTTCCTGCCACAGGTCAGCCAGCCGAGCGTGGTCGATCGCCGCGACGGTTCCGGGGGTCGAGGCGGCATCCGCGTAGAAGGTCTCGTCGGGCTGCAGGATGCCGCTCACGGCGACCGGTCCGGTGGGCGCCACGGCGGCGGCACCCTCGGGCGTCTCGAGCCAGCCGCGCAGCACCGCGGCGATCCGGCCGTCCGGCAGGCGCAGCCCGGTGACGATCCACACACCCGGCCGACCCTCGTGCTCGCGGTTCGTCACCGCCACCTGCATCGCCGGCTCGTACCGCCCGCTCAAGGTCACCGGCCGGCCGATGCCCTCGTCGGGGACGGCCGTCGGCGGGTTGGCGTCGGCACCGAGGACCTCTTCGATCGGGATCGCCTCGGAGATGGCGGCCCGCTCGGCGACCAGGATCGACTGCGTCCGCTCCCACTGCCAGCGGCCGAGGAACACGGCGGCCACGACGAACAGCACCATCAGCGCCGCGGCGACCAACCACCTGGGCGTGAGAGCAAGGCGCAGGACCGACCTAGGCTCGGGGCGACTCATCCCCCGCGTCCTCACCGCGCTGGACCGCGCGCTCGGTCAGTTCGGCGTCGAACTGCTGCTCTCGCTCGTCGGGGCCGGCCGGCAGGGCCGGGTCGATGCGCTTGAGCTGCTTGCTCATCGAACGCCACAGCAGGAACAGCGCGATGCCGAGCACCAGCACGAACAGGCCGGCGATCGGGCCGGCGTCGTCGATCAGCCGCGAGATCTCGGTCTGCTGCTCATCGGTGGTGTCGAGGACCACGGACGCAAGCAGGACAGTGGTGGGGCCGAGCATCAGGCGTCCTCTCGCAGGCCGGCGAACAGGTCGTCCTCCGGGAGGTTCGTGGGAATGGTCGACTGGGCCAGCTCGAAGTCCTCTGAGGGCCAGATCTCCCGCTGGAACGCCAAGGGCACTGCGAACCACAGTCCCGTGGGATCGATCTGGGTGCGGTGCGCCAGCAGAGCCTCGTCGCGAACCTCGAACCAGGGCGCAGCGTCCACGCGCGTGGTGATGCGATGGGACTCGTCGGGGCGACTGTCCCAGTTCTTGATCCAGTCGTGGTACGGCGAGTCGAGGTCGGCGTCGATCATCGCGAGATGCAGGGCTTCGACTCGCGCGCGCGTGAACTGCTGGTTGTAGTAGACCTTCGCGACCTGCCACGGCTCGCCGCCGACGCCTGGGAACCGTTCGGGGTCGGCCGCCGCCTCGACCGCCGCCATGGTCGTCTCGTGGGTGCGGATGTGGTCGGGATGCGGATAGCCGCCGTTCTCGTCGTACGTCGTGACCACCTGGGGCCGGAACTCGCGGATGAGGGCGACCAGGGGAGGCAGGGTGTCCTCGACCGGCAGGTCGGCGAAGCACCCAGCGGGAAGGGGCGGCCGGGGGTCACCGTCGGGGAAGCCGGAGTCCTCGAACCCGAGCCAGGCGTGCCGCACCCCGAGGATCGCCGCCGCGCGGGCCATCTCGTCTCGACGCACGGCGAGCAGACCCCGCTCGTCGACGTCGGCCTGGGCCGCGGGATTGAGCACGTCGCCGCGCTCGCCGCCGGTGCAGGTCACGACCATCACCTCGACGCCCTCAGCGACGTAGCGCGCGATCGTGGCCGCGCCCTTGCTGGACTCGTCGTCCGGGTGTGCGTGCACTGCCATGAGTCGAAGGGGGGTCGTCACGAGGGATAGTCTCCACCACGTGCCCACGCCCTTCACTCGGGACCAACTGACTCCGGCGATGCAGTCCCGCTACGGGCTCGATCGGCGGCCCATCGGGCGCTCGATCGGGGTCGCCGCGATCATCGTGGTCTTCGTCGGTGCCCTCTTCTTCGTCGCGCGAGGGCTCACCGCCTCGAACGAGACGCAGACGCGCCTGATCGAGTGGAACGCCGTCGGTCCGGATCGGGTCGACGTGACGTTCCAGGTGGTGACCGACCGTGCCGACGAGGTGGTGTGCGTGGTCCGTGCTCAGGACGAGAACCGCATCGACGTCGGGTACGGCATCCTCACCATCCCCGCCGGCAGTTCCGACGACGTCATCATCACGACGTATGCCCTGCGCACGCTGGCGCCCGCCTACACCGCCGAACTGCTCGGCTGCGCCACCGGCGAGGCGCCGCGGGTGCCGGGCCCGCAGTTCCCGCCGGGGGTGGTCCCCCCGGACCAGCCCTACGCCCCCTGACCCATGTCCGCTCAGGGCTGACCCCCTCGCGCTTTGCCCGACTTGGACGTACCTTCAGGCGGGTGACCTCCCTCGCTCCTGCCGTCCCCGCCCATCTGCCCGCGGATCTGGCCGCCCTGCGTGCGACCGGCTACGAGGCCCGCTCGGTCAAGGCCGAGATCAAGGACAACCTGCTCGCCAGGCTGCGCGCCGGCCAGCCCACGTTCCCCGGGATCGTCGGGTTCGAGGACACCGTCGGGCCCCAGCTCGAGAGGGCCCTGCTCGCCGGGCACGACGTCGTGCTCCTGGGCGAGCGCGGCCAGGGCAAGACGCGCCTGATCCGTTCCCTCAGCGGCCTGCTCGACGACTGGATCCCGGTCGTCGAGGGCTGCGAGATCAACGACGACCCGACGCAGCCGATCTGCGCCCGATGCCGTCGCCTGGGTATCGAGCTCGGGGAGCTGCTGCCGGTGACCTGGCGCCACCGAACCGAGCGCTTCGGTGAGAAGCTCGCCACGCCCGACACCTCGGTGGGCGACCTCGTCGGCGACGTCGATCCGGTCAAGGTCGCCGAAGGCCGCAGCCTGGGTGACAGCGAGACCATCCACTACGGCCTGGTCCCCCGCACCAACCGCGGCATCTTCGCGATCAACGAGCTGCCCGACCTGGCGGAGCGCATCCAGGTGGCCCTGCTCAACGTCCTCGAGGAGCGCGACATCCAGGTGCGCGGCTACCAGCTGCGCCTGCCCCTCGACCTGCTGGTGGTGGCGAGCGCGAACCCCGAGGACTACACCAACCGCGGTCGCATCATCACGCCGCTGAAGGACCGGTTCGGTGCCGAGATCCGCACGCACTACCCGGTGAGCCTGGAGGCCGAGACCGAGCTCATCCGCCAGGAGGCCAGCATCGAGGCGGTCGTGCCGCGCCACCTTCTCGACGTGGTGGCCAGGTTCACCCGCGAGGTCCGGGAGTCGCCCGCCGTGGATCAGCGCAGCGGCGTGTCGGCCCGCTTCGCGATCGCCTGCGTCGAGGCCCTGGCCGGCGCCGCGATGCGCCGCGCGGCGATGTCCGGCGAGACCGATGCGGTGGCCCGCATCGGTGATCTGGCTGGGGTCGTGCCGACCCTGCGGGGCAAGGTGGAGTTCGACGTGAGCGAGGAGGGGCAGGAGGAGCAGACCCTCCAACTGCTGGCTCGTCGAGCCACGGCCGACGCATGGCGGGCCGCCCTCGGCGATACCGAGATGCGGCCGATCCTCACCACGTTCGTCGCCTGGTTCGACGACGGCAACTCGCTGATCGCCGGCGACTCCGTGCCGGCCGCGACGCTGCTCGCCGAACTCGGCCCCCTCGACGGCCTCGGTCGCCTGCTGAGCACGCTGGAGCCCGGCATGGCCGAGTCGCCCGGGCTCGCCGCGGCGAGCATCGAGTTCGCCGTCGAGGGCCTGTGGCTCACCCGGCGTATCGACAAGGACTCGATCGGCGGCGTCAGCCGCTACGGCAGTTCATGACCGGCTTCCGCTACGGACGGTTCAACGACGGTCCGGACCCCCTGGCCGCGCCGCCCGATGTCGCGGCCGGAGTGGACGACCTCGCCCGCCGGGTGCTCGGCGGGCAGACCCTCTCCGAGGCCCTTCGCGACCTGATCCGCGAGGGGATGTCGGGCCGGCGCGGGCTGGAGGATCTGGCCCGCCAGGTGCGGCAGCGCCGCAAGCAGCTGTCGCGAAGCGGACAGATGGACGGCCTCCTGCAGGACCTCCGTGACCTTCTCGACGAGGCCCTCGACGCCGAGCGGGCGGAGCTGTTCCCCGATCCGTCCGACGATGCGCGCTTCCGCGAGGCGGTTCTGGACAACGTGCCCGACGACGTCGGCCGGGCCGTGCGGGAGCTGGCGAGCTACGACTGGCGCTCGGACCAGGCGCGGGAGGCATTCGAGAGGATCAAGGACCGCCTGCAGCGCGACGCCATCGACCAGCAGTTCCGTGAGCTCACCCACGGCGTCGACAGCATGTCGTCGCCGGAGAGCCGGGCAGCACTCAAGGAGATGATGACCGACCTCAACCACATGCTCGACCGCCACCAGCGTGGCGAGGACGTGAGCGACGAGTACCGCGACTTCGTCGACAAGCATCGGGAGTTCTTCCCCCATGCGCCCGACACCATTGAGGAGTTCATCGACGACCTGGCCCGACGCGCGGCGGCGATGCAGCGCATGCTGCAGTCACTGAGCCCGGAGCAGCGCGCCGAACTGGCCGAGGCCATGGCCGCAGCCCTCGAGGATCTCGGCCTGCAGTCGGAGATGGCCGCCCTGCAGGACAGCCTTCGCAGCCTCCGGCCCGAGTTCGGCTGGCGGGGCGCGCACGGAATGGACGGCGAGCAGCGGCTGGGCCTGCCTGAGGTGACCGATGCCCTCGCCGAGCTCGCCGACCTCGAGCAGCTGTCAGCGTCGATGGGCAATGGCTTCGAACGCGCCGATCTCGACAGCATCGACGAGGAGGCCGTCGAGCGGGCCCTGGGCCGTCGGGCGCGCGACGACCTCGAGGCTCTTCAGGCGTTGCAGCGCGACCTGGAGGCTCAGGGCTACCTGGTCAACGACGGCGAGACCCTCGAGCTGACGCCCAAGGCGGTCCGCCGCATCGGGCGCACCGCCCTGCGCACGGTCTTCGAGTCCCTCGACGGCTCGACGCGAGGCAACCACGACATCCGGCGATCGGGCGCGGCGGGAGAGCTCACCGGCACGTCACGCGCCTGGGCGTTCGGCGACGAGCAGCCGATGGACGTCGTGCGCACGGTGCGCAACGCCGTCAGTCGACGCGTGATCGGAGGCGCAGACGCCACCCGCCTCCATCCCGACGACTTCGAGGTCCACGAGACCGAGACCCTGACGAGGGCGGCGGTGGCACTGCTCATCGACCAGTCGTTCTCGATGTTCATCAACGACACCTGGGGCGACGCCAAGATGATGGCACTGGCCCTGCATGCACTTGCGTCCACGGCCTATCCGCTCGACGCCTTGCAGATCATCTCGTTCGCCAACGTCGCGCGCATCGTCCATCCGCACGAGTTGCCCAACCTCGAGGCCAGCTACGTCCAGGGCACCAACCTGCACCATGCCCTGCTGCTCGCCGGCCAGTTCCTCGACCGGCACCCAGGGTCGCAGCGGATCGTCATGGTCGTCACCGACGGCGAGCCGACCGCCCATCTCCTGCCCGGTGGGCAGGAGTGGTTCACGTGGCCACCGAGCGCCGAGACGATCAATGAGACGGTCGCCCAGGTGGATCGGATGACTCGGCGTCGGGTGCCCATCTCCTGGTTCAAGCTGGGCGACGACCCCGGCCTCGGGCGGTTCCTCGACGGCATGGCACGCAGGAACGGCGGCCGGGTGCTCGCCGTCTCCGGCGACCGCCTCGGCGACTACGTGGTCACCGACTACGTCCGCGCCCGCCGCCCGTCGCGCTGAGCGCGCGGTTCGGCGCTGACCGCCGGATCCCGAACGGTTAGTGTTCTCGGCTATGAGCGAGCAATCCGTGACGTGGCTGACCCAAGAGGCGTTCGACCGCCTCCAGGCAGAACTCGCCGACCGCATGGGACCCAAGCGCACCGAGATCAAGAACCGCATCGAGGCAGCGCGTGAGGAAGGGGACCTCAAGGAGAACGGCGGCTACCATGCCGCGCGCGAGGAGCAGGGCAAGAACGAGGCCCGGGTGCGCCAGCTCAAGCAGCTGCTCGACAACGCTGCCATCGGGGCGCCCGACGCCGAGCCGGACGAGGTCGCGCCAGGCAAGGTCATCACGGTGCGCTTCCCGGAGTGGGACGAGGAGGAGACCTTCCTGCTCGGCTCGCGCGAGGAGGCGGCCCACGCGTCGATCGAGGTCTACAGCCCGACGTCACCGCTGGGCGAGGCGGTCCTCGGCACGCGGGTGGGCGAAACGGCCACCTACACGCTCACCAACGGCACGTCGGTCACGGTGGAGGTCTTGGCCGTCGCGGCCTACGTGACCTGATCGCCCCGGTACGACACGACGCGATACCCCTTCGCGTCGAGCTCCGCCAGCAGCGTGGTGCAGTGCTCGGGGCCGCGCGTCTCCACGTGGACCACGATGTCGACCTCGTCGACTCGCAGACCGGCGTCGACCCGGTTGTGCTCGATGTCGACGACGTTCGCATGCAGGGCCTGGATGTCGTCGAGCAGCGTCGCCAGGGAGCCCGGCCGATCCGGCATCCGGACGACGAGCGTCAGGAAGCGCCCGGCGGCCGCGAGACCGTGCCGGATGATGCGCAGGAGCACGAGCGAGTCGACGTTGCCGCCCGAGATCACGACCGCGACGGGCGGCTCGAAGGCATCGGGGCGCGCGAGCACGGCTGCCGCGGCCGCGGCGCCGGCGGGCTCGACGACGAGCTTGGCCCGCTCGAGGAGGAGGAGGACGGCACGGGAGATCTCGTCCTCCGACACCGTGGTGACCTCGTCGACGTAGTCGCGGACGAGTTCGAACGGCACGTCGCCCGGTCGGCCGACGGCGATCCCGTCGGCCATGGTGGCCATCGACTCCAGGCGCAGGGGCGAGCCCGCCGCCAGTGAGGGCGGATAGGCCGCCGCCATCTCCGCCTGCACGCCCACCACCCGCACGGACGGGTTGGTCGACTTCACGGCGAGGGCCACACCCGCGAGCAGCCCGCCTCCGCCCGTGCAGACGACGACCGTCCTCACGTCGGGCAGCTTGCGCATGATCTCCAGCCCGAGAGTGCCCTGGCCCGCGATCACGTCGGGATGGTCGAACGGATGGATGAGCACGGCGCCCGTGTCGCTCGCGAAGCGCTCCGCCTCAGCGAGCGACTCGTCGAGCGTGGCTCCGAAGAACCGTACGTCGGCCCCGTAGCCCAGCGTCGCCTGGACCTTCGGGATCGTCGCACCCTCCGGCATGAAGACCGTGGCCTTGACCCCGAGGAGCTGCGCGGCCACGGCGACCCCCTGGGCGTGGTTGCCCGCGCTGGCGGCGACGACGCCGCGAGCCCGCTCCTCGTCCGTGAGCCGGCTGATGCGGTAGTAGGCCCCGCGGATCTTGAACGAGCCGGCCCGTTGGAGGTTCTCGGTGACCAGGCGCACCGGCCCGTGGACGCGCTGCTCGAGCCAGTTGGCCCCGGCCAGCGGCAGATCGCGGATCACCCCCGTGAGGACCGCGGCGGCCTCCTCGATGTCGGCCAGGGTGACGCTCGGCTCCGGGCGATCTCGAGGGTCGTCGGTCACGGCGTCGGTCACGCCGTCATCCTGTCACCGCCGACGATGGCTCACCTAGCCGATTCCCGGACCCTTGGTCGGCAGTTGCGCCTGCTCGCGCAGCCGTGCCCTCGAGGCCGCTGTGCGGCCAGCGTCGGCCGCGGTGCCGGTGGCGGACCGCACCGCGCCGGAGTACCCGCCCCAGGAGCCTCGCGCACGCGACGACTCCGCGTGGAACGCCCGCACCTCGGCAGCCTTCTTCCGAAGGACCAACGCTCCTCCGGTGGAGGCATCGGCGGGGGGCGCCGTCGACTCCTTGGCGCGCACGACGACGAGCGCCTCCTCACGGGCCTGGAGCAGCCGCTCGGTGATCCGTTCGACATAGGCACGGTAGAAGGCCGCTCGGGCCGTGACAGCCGTGTGCGGCCGATGCTCTCGTCGGCGGCTGCGCGCGACGGCTGCGACGTAGGTCTCGCCCCGCCACGAACGGCCCGTGACGTACGCCTGCCCCGCATGAACCATGTGCACGGCGAGGGAAGCGAACATGGTCTCGACGACGTCAAGGTCGGCCGGCATCCCGTAGCCGATGACGTAGGTCGAGTTCGCCGCGACATCGACCTGCGCGTCGTTCGCATGCGCGATCGCGATGAACAAGGAGATGAGGTGCGGATTCGCGCGGCGGCCCTTCTCGCCGATGGTCGTCGTGCGCGACTCCGGCTGCTGCCGTGCCTCCCGGCGGGCAACGCGCGCCCGTGCGACGGCGAGGTCGACGCTCGCCAGCGTCGCCAGCTGCTGCGCCTTCATGAGGTAGGCGTCCGCCTCGGCCTCGTTGTCCGTGCGCTCGGCCTTGGCGAGCAGCGCCGAGATGCGATCCACGGTGGCGCTCACGGACGAGCCCCCACGACGAGACCGGCCGACTCGTAGCCGGCGCGCAGGAGGAACGCGGCGGGATCACCCATCACGACCGCGACGAGCTCGCACATCGTGCGGCGATAGTCAGGTCCGTGCCATCCGGGACGATCCTGCACGTCCGCGTCGGGGCCGAGCCCGGCCGTGAACGCGAGGTGGTGCGCGATCTCGTGCAGTATCACCGACTCCCGCGCCGCCCACACGCTGCGCAGAGGCACCGCGATGGTGCCGGTGGCCGGCTCGTAGTGAGCCTTGGTCTGGCCGGCGCGCTCGCGCACGGCGACGGTCGGAGCGTCGGGGAACGAGCCGACCACCCCGGGCAGCGCGAGAACGGCCTCGACGTAGCGGCGGACCGAGGCGAGATCGCCGAATCGTCGCTGCAGCGGGACGTCGAAGCGGGAACCGAAGAAGTCGACCACGCCGCCGCGATCGAGCACCGCGGACCACTGGTCCTCGACGGCGTACACGGCGGCTGTCCCCACAGCCGGAGGATAGGCTGCCCCGGTGACAGGGCGAACGTGAGCACGCGACGAGGGCTGGGGGCGGCCGTCCGCCGGACCCCGCTGCTCAAGGGCCTGCCACGCGAGGTTGCGGTCCTGTCCGCCATTGCCTTCTGTGTCGCACTGGGATTCGGGATCCTCGCGCCGGCCCTGCCCGTGTTCGCCCGCCAGTTCGGGGTGTCCGCCCTCGAGGCAAGTGCGGTCATCTCCGTGTTCGCGCTGGTTCGCTTCGTGACCTCCCCCCTCGCCGGCGCGATGGTCGACCGCCTGGGCGAGCGCACCGTCCTGTCGTCGGGACTGCTCATCGTGTCCCTCTCGAGCGCGGCGGCCGGCCTGTCGCAGACCTATTCGCAGCTCCTCGTCCTGCGCGGCATCGGCGGACTGGGTTCGAGCATGTTCACGGTGTCGGCCATGGCACTGCTCCTTCGCGTGGTGGACACCGACCAGCGGGGCCGCGCCGCCGGCGCCTTCCAGGGCGGGTTCCTGCTCGGCGGCGTGGCCGGCCCGGCCGTCGGCGGTCTAGTCGTGGCCTGGTCGATCCGCGCGCCGTTCTTCGTCTACGCGATCACCCTGCTAGGCGCCGCGGCCGTGGCCCTCGTGTTCATGGCCAAGAGCCGGCTGCGGCAGCGCGAGGAGGAGGTCTCGCACGGCGAGGCCAACAAGCTCGAGCAGCTCCGCGTCGCTCTGCGCGAGCGGGCCTACCGCGCCGCCCTGGCCACCAACCTGGTCACCGGCTTCGTCGCCTTCGGCCTTCGATCCTCGGCGGTGCCGCTGTTCGTCACCGAGGGGATGGAACGGGGCGCCTCCCTCACCGGGATCGGCTTCCTCGTGGCCGCTGGCATCCAGGCCCTGCTGCTCCTTCCCGCCGGACGCATGGCCGATACCGAGGGTCGCCGCAAGGCGCTCCTCATCGGCACCTGGGGGACCACGGTCGGCATGCTCGTCCTCACGGTGACGGACGTCGCGGTGAACGGCTGGGGCACTCAGGCCGTCGCGGGAACCGCCCTGTTCCTGCTTGCCATGGCCATCCAGGGCGCGGCAGCGGCGTTCCTCGGCTCGGCGCCCGCCGCCGTCGTGGGTGACGTCATGGCCGGGCGCAAGGGCGGCATCGTCGTCGCCACCTTCCAGATGATGTCCGATTTGGGGGCAGTTGTCGGCCCGCTCGTCGCCGGATTACTCGTGGATGCCTTCGATTTCGACTGGGCGTTCGCCGCTGGTGCGGGGATCAGTCTCGTAGCGGTTATCTTTGTATACCTCATGCCCGAGACCCTGAACCGAACACGGAAGCCCGCCACCCCATGAATCCGAACGTCACGCCGCTTCGTCGGCGCGCCATCACGGCTGCCACGGCGACCCTGACGGCTCTGGCGACGGTGGCCAGCATCGCCGTGATGACGACCGTCTCGTCATCTCCCTCGCAGGCCTCGACCAGCACGGTGACCACCGATGTCGACCCGACCGCGCCGGTCGTCCCGACGCTGCCGACAGGTGCCGCGACCGACGCGCCGAGCGTCACGGATCCCGCAAGCGTCACGCCACCAGCCACGGCCGCCACGGAGTCCGCCCAGCCGGTCACGGTCGGATCCATGGACGACATCACGAACATCGTCTTCGTCCTCGCCGATGACCTGGACTGGGCGCTGTTCGACCAGATCCCGCGGCTCGCCGCACTCAAGGACGAGGGGATGACGTTCACCAACCACACCGTCACGGACTCCCTGTGCTGCCCGTCCCGCACGTCGATCCTGCGCAGCCAGTACATCCACAACCACCGCGTCATCTCCAACGTGGTGGAGTCCGGTGGCGGCTGGACAACGTTCAAGGCCCTGGGCGAGCAGCGCGACTGCCTTCCCGTGTGGCTGAAGTCGGCGGGGGTCGAGACGGCGCTGTTCGGCAAGTACCTGAACGAGTACACCGTCGACTCCCCCAAGGACCGTGCCGTTCCCCCGGGCTGGGACAAGTGGGCCGTGCCCATGGCCGGCGCACGGCCGTACTCCGGCTACAACTACACGCTCAACACCAACGGCCGACTGCGCGACTACGGCAAGACGCCCGACGACTTCCTCAACGACGTGATCACCGGCCAGGCGGCATCCTTCGTCCGGACGGCTGCCGATGGGTTCTTCCTGGAGCTGTCGACCTACACCCCGCACAAGCCCGCCCCGGTGGCCGTCCGCAACGCCTCCACGCACCTCACCGCCGTCGCGCCGCGCACCCCGAACTACAACGCCTACGGCACCAACGAGCCCACGTGGCTGCGCAAGCTCACGCCGATCTCGCCCTGGAAGCAGGAGGGCCTCGATCGCCTCTGGCGCCAGCGCGCGCAGTCCGCCGAGTCCGTGGCCGACTCCATCGACGCCGTCCGGGCCGAGCTCGTCACGACCGGGCGCGCGGCCAACACCCTGATCGTCGTCACGTCCGACAACGGCTACCACGCCGGTTCGCATCGGATGCGCCAGGGCAAGCGCACTGCGTTCCGCGAGGACACCGTCGTGCCGCTCGTTGTCATCGGCCCCGGCATCGCGCCCGGCAGCCGCGTCGACGCCATGACATCGACTATCGACCTGGCGCCGACGTTCACCGACCTGATGAGCGCTTCCGCTCCCGCCTGGATCGACGGACGCTCCCTGACCCCCATCCTGCGCACGGGATCGGCCCCCACCGATTGGCGCACCGCCTCCCTGTCGGAGAGCATGGGCCGCGCCACCCCCAAGGATCCCGACTACCAGCCGGGCGCACCGCCGCAGTTCAGCGCACTGCGGACGCCGCAGTGGCTCTTCGTGGTCTACCGCGACGGCGAGCGCGAGCTGTACGACCTGGCCAACGACCCGTACGAGATGAACAACGTCGTCAGCACCACCGACCCGACGTTCGTGTCGGGTCTGTACTCCCAGCTTCAGGCCATGCGCTCGTGCAGCGGGCCCTCGTGCCGGACAGCCGACTCGATCGTGGTCAATTCAGCACGTTGACCGCTCTGGCGATGACGAGCGCGGCAAGCGCAAGCGAGAGCAGCGACTCGCAGACCATCATCGCCTTCGCCCAGGGCTTGACGGCCGACACGTCGGTCGGGCTGAACGCGGTGGCCGTGGCGAACGAGAACGCCAGGTAGTCGACGAACTGCGGGTACCAGTCGGCTCGCACGTGCTCGGAGTGCTGCATCTCGGGGAAGATCAGGGCCGGTTGCCGGCCGGTGCGGTTCGCTCGCTCCGCGGCACCGCCTCGATCCAGATTCCAGAACCACAGGGCGAAGGCGATGACGTTGGTCAGCCAGACGGATCCCCCGGCGAGCAGCAGTTCCTGGGGCTGGGTGAACGTGGCGTTGTCCAGGATGCCCACCACGAGTTGAACGGCGGAGTAGGCGTTGACGATCGTGATGATGCCGAACAGCACCCCCGTCACCACCCGAAGCCATCGCTCCCGGCGATCGATGCGGCCGGGATCCCCGAGGATCAGTACGACGAGGATCCCCATCACGATCCACGGCAGCCAGCTCGACTGCTGCAGCTTGAGGGGTTCGGGAAGGAGCGCGTGCAGCACCGCCGCAGCGACGACGGCCAGGGCCATCGGCCACCGGCGTTCGCCGCGTTCCGGCGCCCCCGTCGATTCGGACATGCGCTAGGAGTGGCCGGCGAGGGCCCGGTCGAGGTCGGAAACGAGATCGTCGACAGTCTCGATGCCGACGGACAGCCGGACCAGGTCACCGGGGACCTCGAGCGGGCTGCCGGCCGCCGACGCATGGGTCATGCGCGCCGGATGCTCGATGAGCGACTCGACGCCGCCAAGCGACTCCCCAAGGGTGAAGACCGACGTCCGGCCGCAGACGTCGACCGCCGCCTGCTCGCCTCCGCGCACGCGGAACGAGACCATCCCGCCGAAGTCGCTCATCTGCCGGGCCGCGACCTCGTGGCCAGGGTGCGAGGGCAGCCCCGGCCAGCGAACCTCCGTGACCTGCGGGTGCTGCGCGAGGAAGTCGACGACGATGCGCGCGTTGGCACTGTGCCGGTCCATGCGCACGCCGAGGGTCTTGATCCCCCGCAGGACGAGGAAGCAATCGAAGGGCCCGGGCACGGAGCCCATCGCGTTCTGGTGGTAGGCGAGCTGCTCGGCGAGACCCGCGTCCGACGCCACCAGCGCCCCGCCGACCACGTCGCTGTGTCCGCCCAGGTACTTCGTCGTGCTGTGCACGACGACGTCGGCCCCGAGGAGCAACGGCTGCTGCAGGTAAGGGGACGCGAACGTGTTGTCGACGACGAGGAGCGCGCCCGCGGCATGCGCGACGTCAGCGATGGCACGGATATCGGCGATGTTCAGGAGCGGATTGGTCGGAGTCTCGATCCACACGACCTTCGTCCGGCCCGGGATGATCGCCGCGGCCACGCCCTCGGGATCGGTGACAGGCGCCGGCGTGTGGTCCAGGCCCCACGGAGCCGCCACCCGCGCGAACAGGCGGTACGTGCCGCCGTACGCGTCGTCGGGGATCACCGCGTGGTCGCCCGGCCGACAGACCGTTCGCAGGAGGGTGTCCTCGGCGGCGAGGCCCGACGCGAAGGCCATGCCTCGCGCCTCGCCGAGACCGGGGGCCTCCAGGGCGGCCAGGCACTCCTGCAGGGCCGTCCGCGTCGGGTTGGCGCTGCGCGAGTACTCGTACCCTCCCCGCAGCCCGCCGACGCCGTCCTGCGCGTACGTGGAGACCTGGTAGATCGGCGGGACAACTGCGCCCGTGAGCGGATCGGGCTCCTGGCCGGCGTGAATCGCCCGAGTGTCGAATCCCTGCATGTGACGTACCCTAGGCCGATGGGAATCTTCGGCAGCCCCCGCATGGTCGCACCCGACGGCGCACTCCCCGGCCGCGCGCTCCCCGTTCTCCCCCACCCGGCCCCGCACGCCGTGCTCGGCACCTCGCTCACCGGACCGTGGCCAGCGGGCACCGAGGTCATCTACCTGGCCATGGGCTGCTTCTGGGGCGCAGAGGAGCTCTACTGGCGCGTTCCGGGAGTGGTCTCGACAAGCGCCGGATACATGGGCGGATTCACGCCGAACCCCACCTACGAGGAGGTCTGCACCGGGCGCACCGGCCACGCCGAGACGGTCGAGGTGGCCTACGACCCGGCCGTCGTGAGCACGTACGACATCCTCAAGGCGTTCTGGGAGAACCACGACCCGACGCAGGGGTACCGACAGGGCAACGACTCCGGCACCCAGTACCGCAGCGCGGCGTTCTACACCAACGAGGATCAGCGCGACCTCCTCGAGCGCACGCGCGACGTGTACGCACCGCTCATCTCGGCCCGCGGCTATCCGGACATCACCACGGAGGTCGTCCCCGCCAGCGAGAGCACCTACTTCCTCGCCGAGGACCTCCACCAGCAGTACCTGTACAAGAACCCGAACGGCTATCGCTGCCACGCCAACACCGGACTCGCCCTTCCCCTGGTCCCGGCGTAGGGCGCCGCCCCCGCCCTCCGCTCAGCCGATCAGGGGAAGCCGCACGACGAACGTCGAGCCTTGGCCCTGGGTGCTGCGCACTTCGACGGTGCCACCGTGTGCGATCACGATCGACTTGACGATGGCCAGGCCCAGCCCGCTGCCGCCCCGCACGCGGGACCTCGCCTCATCCGTTCGATAGAGCCGCTCGAAGATCCGGTCGGCGTCCTCCGCGCTGAGACCCGGGCCCTCGTCGGATATCTCCAGCACTGCCCGTGACGGCCCCTCGCCCGTGACGCACGAGATGCGCACGACGATGGGCGCATCCGGGGGCGAGTACCGGTTCGCATTCGTCAGCAGGTTGTCGACGACCTGACGAAGTCGCCCGCCCTCGCCGGAGACCATCGGATGGGGACTGCCGGGCTCGATGATCACGTCGATCGTGCGATCCGGCATGGCGGCACGCGCGCCCGTGACCGCGTCGGCGACGACGTCGCCCAGGTCGAGCACCTCACGCTCCAAGGGACGCTGCTGGTCAAGACGGGCGAGGAGCAGGAGATCGTCGATGAGTCCGCCCATCCTCGTGGCCTCGACCTGGATGCGGCTGACGGCGACCGCGGGATCCTCCGCCGCCCCCTCCTCGATCAGCTCGGCGAAGCCACGGATCGTCGTCAGTGGCGTGCGCAGCTCGTGGCTGGCGTCCGCGACGAAGCGACGCATGTTCTCCTCCGAGTGCCGGGCCTGCATCTCGGATTCCTGCTGCGCGGCGAACGAGGACTCGATGCGGGTGACCATGGTGTTGAACGACGTCGCCAGCTGGTCGACCTCCGTGCTCGTGGCTGTCTGCGACACACGTGTGGTCAGGTCACCCTCGGCGATCTCGTGCGCGGCCCGCGCCATGGTGTCCAAGGGCTTGAGACTGCGCCGGACCACCACGTAGCCGACGAGTCCGGCGATGGAGACGACGACGATCCCGACGATCAACTGCAGCAGGACCAGCCGACGCACCGTTCCCTGCAGCTCGGACAACGGAGAGGCCGCCACCACCCAGAATCCCTCGGTGCCCGCCGCCGTGACCAGCACCCGCCACTCGGTGTCTCCCCTGACGGATCCGACGGTGAACGGCTGGCCCACGAGGGCCCCGAGCTCGGCCGTGACCGGGATGTCGGGAAACACCCCGGGTGGCGCGTCCGGTACGGCGAGGACGGTGGCACCGCGCCCGTCCGGGTAGACGACTTCGAGGAAGAACCGGGACGGGGGCCGCAGGGTCGGATCGCCGGCCGCACTGTCCAGGCCGGGGGGTGGCACAAGAGAGGCGAACGGCCTGGACCCAGCCACCATCGCCTGGTCGACCTGCTCGAGGAGGTAGTCGGACAGTGCGGTTGTCGCCAGGAAGGACGAAACGAGCAGTCCGGCGGACAGCAGGACGACCATGAAGAGGCTGAGCTTCACGCGTAGCGGTCGGTGACGCAGGCCGTTCATCATGTGCGCGCCTTGCGCAGCACGTAGCCGACCCCGCGCACCGTATGGATGAGGTGCGGCTCGGTCGTGTCGACCTTTCGCCGCAGGTAGGAGATGTACGACTCGACCACGTTCATCTCGCCACCGAAGTCGTACTGCCAGACGTTGTCGAGGATCTGCGCCTTGCTCACGACCGTCTCGGCGTTCTCGACCAAGTAGCGAAGGAGCCGGAACTCCGTGGGGGACAGCTCGATCTCCCTACCGGTCCGCCTAACCTCGTGCGCCGCCTCGTCGACCTCGAGGTCGGCGTACGACAACGTGGTGCGCCCCAGCACGGGTGATGTCCTGCCCGTGCGCTTGAGGACCGAGCGGATCCTGGCCACCACCTCACTGAGGCTGAAGGGCTTGACGATGTAGTCGTCCCCGCCGATGGTCAGGCCGGTCACCCGATCATCGACGGCATCCTTGGCGGTCAGGAAGAGCACGGGGAACTGGTACCCGTCGGCACGGAGGCTGCGCACCAGTTCGAAGCCGTTGAGCCCGGGCATCATGACGTCGGTCACCATCAGGTCGGGCTGGATCTCCTTGGCCAGGCTGAGGGCGGTGGTGCCGTCCCCGCAGGTCGTCACGTCGAACCCGTGGAAGCGGAGACTCGCCTCGAGCAGTTCGATGATCGTCGGCTCGTCGTCGACGACGAGCAGTCGCGCCTCGGCGCGTCCCCGGGTGGCCATGTCCGTCAGTCTCCTCCTGCGACCACAGCGGAACCTGTGGGGATCCTGTCAGTTCCCTGTGAGATTCGGCGCGCCCTCGGCTGCGGAAGGTCACAGCCGCCGCACACCTCGTTCACAGGGAAATCACAGGCGGCGGCGACACGGTGGGGCCATGAGAAGACGCATCCTGTGGATCAACCTGGCATTGGTCGTCGCCCTCGCGGCGGCGGGCGTCGGGGCCTACCTCTGGCTGTTCGCACCGAAATCGGAGGCCAGCACGGGCCGCACGGTAGCCGTCCAGCAGGGATCCATCAGTGAGACCGTCACCGCAACGGGAACGGTGGAGACAGCCGGCACCGTGGACCTGGCCTTCACCGTGAGCGGAACCCTCGACACCGTCTCCGTCGAGGAGGGCGACCGGGTCAGGGCCGGCAAGGTCATCGCGACTCTCGACGACTCGTCCGCCAAGCAGGCCATCGAGTCGGCACGCGCCTCTTACGTGCAGGCGGTATCCGGGCAGACGCAGTCACGCACGTCACTGGCCCAGGCGCAGGAGTCCGTGGCTGCCGCGCGCGCGACGGCGAAACTCAACAAGACGAACTACGCGAGGTCGGTGACCACGGCCAAGGCCGACCTGGCCGATGCCAGGACCGCATGGTCCGAGTCATGCCTGGACCCGAGCGGAGCCTGCCCCGACCCGAGCGCCTGGGCGCAGCTGCGTGCCGCCGAGTCGGACGTGACGAGCGCCAAGACCGCCTACGACCAGGCCGTCCAGACGGCCTCCGCAGACGAGACGACCAACAACCTCAAGGTCAACCAGGCTGACGTCGCCATGGCCAAGGCAGCGGCAACGCAGAACAACGACTGCAACACGTACGGATCGACCTCCCAGCAGTGCACGTCCGCCGTCTCGTCCCTCCTGAACGCGCAGCAGCAGTACGAGATGACTGTCAACACCAAGAACGTCGCCGCCGTCCAGAGCCAGCAGAGCCTCGTCAACGCCGACGCCCGCATCACCACCGCGAACGTGGCGCTCCGGAAGCTCCAGACGACGCTGCCCGAGCAGGCGAAGGATGCGATCGCGGCCGCCGAGGACGCGCTCGAGTCCGCCGAGGTCGCCCAGAGGAAGGGCCTGCTCGCCGACCAGCAGTCCGTCGACAAGGCGGAGCAGTCCTTGGCCTCACTGCAGGCCGCCGCGACCGCTGTCGACACCGGGGCGGGAGCCATGACCACCAGCGAGGCGAGCATCGCGGTCGCCCGCGCCGGCCTGACGTCGGCACAGTCGTCCCTCAAGGAGACGATCCTCCGGTCACCCGTCCGCGGCACGATCGGCTCGGTACAGGTGTCGAAGGACTCCGCCGTCCAGGCTGGCACCGCCGTCGTCACCCTCATCCCGAAGGCCAGCTATCAGGTCGTCGCCGGGTTCTCCGAGGCCGATGCCATGAAGGTCGCCGTCGGCCAGCCGGCGACGGTCACCTTCGACGCTCTGGCGGACGGCACCGCGACGGGCACCGTCACCGCCGTCGACGTGCTGCCGACGACGGGCACGACGAACGTCACGACGTACGGCGCGACCATCACGCTGGACGACGTGCCCGACGGCCTTCGCGACGGCATGAGCGCCAGCGTGGTCGTGACTGTCGACGAGGCCGCGGATGTCCTGTGGGCCCCGACCGCAGCCATCACGACGGCCGGCGGGCAGAGCACGGTGACCATCCGGAAGGACGGTGTCGACACGACGGTGCAGGTCGAGACCGGACTCGCTGGGGACAGCGGCACGGAGATCACCAGCGGCGTCGTCGAAGGCGACCAACTCGTGGTGTCGACGAGCACGACCGGTGGCACGAGCGGCTTCCCCATGGGTGGCATCCCCGGTGGCGGCACCGCCATCGTCGGCGTGCCGCCGGCAGGAGGGCCGCCGGCATGACCCCCGTCATCTCGCTCCAGCAGGTGACCAAGGTGTACGGCTCCGGCGAGGCCACCGTCCACGCCCTGCGCGGCGTCGACCTCGTGGTCGAGCGCGGGGACTACCTCGCCATCATGGGGGCCTCGGGCTCGGGCAAGTCCACCCTCATGAACATCATCGGCGCGCTGGACGGCGCGACCGCCGGGCACTACGAGCTCGACGGGATCAACATCGACTCGCTCGACGAGTCGGGCCTGTCGATCGTCCGAAACCGGAAGATCGGCTTCATCTTCCAGTCCTTCAACCTGATCCCGCGAACGACCGCGCAGTCCAATGTGGAACTCCCCCTCCTGTACCGAGGCGTCGGGCGCAAGGAGCGCGCCGCGCGAGCGACGGCGGCCCTCGAGTCGGTCGGCCTGGCGAACCGGGGCCATCACGAGCCGAACGAGCTCTCCGGCGGTCAGCAGCAACGGGTGGCCGTCGCACGGGCGCTGGTCGCCGAGCCGTCACTCCTTCTGGCCGATGAGCCCACCGGCAATCTCGACAGCCAGTCGACCAAGGATGTGCTCGACCTGATGGACGTCATGCACCAGCAGGGCCGGACCATCGTCATGATCACCCACGAGGACGACGTCGCCAACCGTGCGGACCGCGTCATCACCCTCATCGACGGACTGGTCTCCGCCGACCGATGGAACCGGCCCCGGGGCCAACGCAGCCGGACGGTGACCGCATGAACCTCGTCGAGACGATCCGGATCGGGCTGCGCGGTGTCACCGCGAACCGGCTGCGATCCGGCCTGACGGTCCTCGGCATCCTCATCGGCGTGGCTGCCGTGATCGTCCTCGTCGCCGTCGGCAACGGCTCCTCGCTCGCGGTGACGCAGAGCATCGAGAAGCTCGGCACCAACACGCTGACGATCCGGCACGGCAGCTTCGGACCTCCGGGCAGCGGCGGCCAGACCCAGTTCAAGGATCTGACTGTCGCCGACGCCACCGCGCTGATGGACGCCACCGTGGCCCCCGACGTCAAGAGCGCTTCCCCCGTCGTCTCCAGCGGCACGACATGCACCTTCGAGGGCACCAGCTACGACACGTCGGTCACGGGAACGTGGCCCTCCTACTTCGAGGCGTCAAACAACACGATCGCGTCGGGTGACTACTTCGTCAACGACGACGTCGTCAACTCGCGCCGGACGGTCGTCCTCGGACAGACCGTGGTCGACGAGTTGTTCGGCACGGTCGACCCCGTGGGCAGCGAGATCATCTGCGCGGGCACTCCGTTCACGGTGACCGGAGTCCTGGAGACCAAGGGCAGCAGCGGCTTCTCCGACTCGGACGACGTCATCATCGCCCCCCTCACCACCGTCCAGAGCCACCTCACCGGCTACGGCAGCCTCGACTCGATCCTCGTCCAGACGGCCTCCGCCGACGTGCAGGAGGCGGCCCAGTCTGAGGTCTACGCGATCCTCGACGACCGCCACGACACGACGGACACCTCGTCGCGCGACTACCAGGTGCTGAACCAGGCCAGCCTGATCTCGACGGTCGAGGACACCTCGCAGGTGTTCACGGTTCTCCTCGGCGCCGTCGCGGCCATCAGCCTTCTCGTCGGCGGGATCGGCATCACCAACATCATGCTCGTCACGGTGACCGAGCGCACGCGCGAGATCGGCATCCGCAAGGCGATCGGAGCCAGCAAGTCCGCGATCATGGGCCAGTTCCTGGTCGAGGCGACCGTGCTCTCCATCATCGGCGGCGTCCTCGGGGTCCTGACGGCGATCCTCGTCACGAGGTTCCAGATCGCCGGCACCACGCCCGTGATCCTGCCGATCTCGGTCATCGGCGCATTCGGCGTCTCCGTCGCCCTCGGCCTGTTCTTCGGCAGCTATCCGGCCAACCGAGCCGCATCCCTACGACCGATTGAGGCGCTGCGCCATGAGTGAACTGATGGACCCTGTCACCGACGCGACCGACGCCGTCGACGAGACCGATGCCACGGATGATGACCTCGCCACGCTCCTGCGGCGCCGCGAGCACGCCCGCCCCAACCGGCTCACCTGGGTGCTCCTGACCCTGCTCGTCCTCATGGTCGGCTTCGTCGGCGGCGCGTTCGCCAGCCAGAAGTGGGGTGGGTCGTCCTCGACGGCGACCGGCTTCCCTGGGCTCCCCGAGGGCATGCCGGCGGGCTTCGCCGTGTCTGGCGCGGGACCCGGCGCGGCCGCTCAGGGAATGCCCGCCGGGATGACCATCGGCACCGTGAAGCTCGTGGACGGGCAGAGGCTCTACGTCACCGATGCCAGCGGCGCCACCGTCATCGTCACGGTGCCGAAGACCGCCACGGTCACATCGCAGACCGACGTTCCCCTGTCCGATCTCGCAACCGGCGACTCGGTCGTCGTTCGAGGGGAGACGGCCGACGACGGCACCGTCACCGCGACGTCGGTGTCCGAGGGCGCACTGCCCGTCCCATCCACCCAAGGAGAGAACTGATGCAGGTCCGCACCGTCACCCAACGCTCGCTGCTCGGCGCGTGCGCCGCGCTCGCCCTTGTGACGCTCACCGCCTGCGGCGGGAGTCCGTCGTCCGCCGACTCGGCTTCCACCGCTGTCGTCACCGCGCCCAGCGACGCCGCCATCTCGGGAGCCGCAGGCGCAGGGCCGGACTTCGCCGCCTACCGATCGTGCTTGGCGGACAACGGCGTCACCCTCCCCGACATGGGTCAGCCGCCCGCCGGCGGCGGTCCGGGCGCCATGCCCAGCGGAATGCCCAGCGGGATGCCCAGCGGGATGCCCAGCGGGATGCCGGGTGCGGGCGGATTCCCGGGTGGCCTTCCCGACGGGGTTGATCAGGCGACGTTCGACGCGGCGACAGCAGCGTGCGCCGATCTGGCGCCTCAGGTCGGCCCGGCCGGGGGCGTCGCCATCGACGAGTCGGCGCTGGTGGCGTTCAAGACGTGCCTGACCGACAACGACGTGACGATCCCCGACGGCGACGACTGGATGCGCTCGCTCGACCGCACGGACACAGCGGTGGCCAAGGCATTCGAGACCTGCGCGCCTCTCCTGCCCGCCGCGCCAGCGCCCGCGGCCAGCGCGAGCCCGGCCAGCTGACGGGACCCGGTCGCTCGGGCGACGGCCGTCAGTTCAGGTGGACAGCGAGAGGGGTGTCGCCGGCGGGCCGTCGCGCAGCAGGGCCTCGAGCAGGTCAGGCAGATCGGCGGGCACCAGTCGGTCGGTGGTCGATCTCATGCGATCCACCGACCACCATCGTGATTCGAGCATGTCGTGCCGCTCGTCGTCGGTGAAGCCCGCCGTGTCGACGACCAGGGTGCCGACGCGTGCCAGGTACCACCGTTCCCTGCAGTCGTACAGCACCCCGCCCCAGGTGATGACGTGACGGCGCGTGCCGATCAACGGCCCGAGGACCGGATCGGCCCACCCGGTCTCCTCCTGGAGCTCCCGCAGCGCCGCCTCCTCGTGCGTCTCCCCACCTTCGAGACCGCCTCCCGGCGGGAACCAGAAGGTGTCGCCGAAGTCCTCGCTGCGCATGCGGAACAGCAGCGCCCGCTGCTTCGCGTCGACGAGCAGCACCCGCGCCGTCGGGCGCAGCGTGGCTCCGGCGGCGACCGGCTCGCCCATGGTCACTCGGCCAGGTAGCCCAGGAGATCCTGGCGGGTGATGACTCCCGAGGGCTTGCCGTCATCCACGACGACCACGGCGTCCGCCGACTGCAGGGCGGCGATGGCGGCGGCGACCGGCTCGCCCGCGCCGACCATGGGCAGTGCCCCCGACATGTGCGCGTCGACCTTGTCCGCCAGCTGGGCCCGACCATTGAACAGGTCGTCCAGCAGGTCTCGCTCGACGACCGAGCCGACCACTTCGGCGGCCATCACCGGCGGCTCGGCACGCACGACCGGCATCTGGGAGACACCGAACTCCCGGAGGATGTCGATCGCGTCGCGCACGGTCTCGGTCGGGTGCGTGTGCACGAAGAGGGGCAGCTCGCCGGACTTGCCGCGCAGGACGTCGCCGACCGTGCGCTCCGAGTGCGACTGGAGGAACCCGTACTTGCTGAGCCACTCGTCGTTGAACACCTTGGACAGGTAGCCGCGCCCGCTGTCCGGCAGCAGCACGACGATCACAGCGTCAGGCCCCGCCTGAGCCGCGACCTGCAGGGCCGCCACGACCGCCATGCCGCACGAACCGCCCACCAGCAGCCCCTCCTCGCGGGCAAGGCGCCGGGTCATGTCGAAGGAGTCCTTGTCGGAGACGGCGATGATCTCGTCGGGGATCGTCGCGTCGTACGTCGTCGGCCAGAAGTCCTCGCCGACCCCCTCGACGAGGTACGGCCGCCCCGTTCCACCGGAGTACACCGAACCCTCCGGGTCGGCGGCGATGACGCGAACCCGTCCGCCGCTGACCTCCTTCAGGTAGCGACCGGCCCCGGTGATGGTGCCGCCGGTGCCTGCCCCGGCGACGAAGTGCGTGATGCGCCCGTCGGTCTGCTCCCACAGCTCCGGTCCGGTGGTCTCGTAGTGGGACAGCGGATTGTTCGGGTTGGCGTACTGATCGGGCTTCCAGGCCCCCGGGATCTCGCGGGCGAGCCGATCGCTCACGCTGTAGTAGGAACGCGGGTCCTCGGGATCGACGGCGGTGGGGCAGACCACCACCTCGGCGCCGTAGGCCTTCAGGACGTTTCGCTTGTCCTCGCTCACCTTGTCGGGGCACACGAAGACGGTCCGGTAGCCGCGTTGCTGGGCCACCAGTGCCAGGCCCACCCCCGTGTTGCCGCTCGTCGGCTCCACGATGGTCCCGCCCGGCCCGATAAGTCCGTCACGCTCGGCCGCGTCGACCATGCGGACCGCG
Organism: Actinomycetota bacterium; assembly: GCA_016717115.1. Taxonomy (GTDB): domain Bacteria; phylum Actinomycetota; class Actinomycetes; order S36-B12; family S36-B12; genus UBA10649. The sequence continues at coordinate 415,363 of JADKGE010000003.1, read as the reverse complement.
ATGCGATCCTTGACGGACCCTCCGGGATTGAGGTACTCCACCTTCGCGAGCACCTGGGCGCCGCCCTCGGGCACGACGCCCCGAGGGACGCTCCTGAGCCGGACGAGGGGCGTGTTCCCGATGAGGTCAATGACCGATTCGTGTACCTGCATCCGGCGACACTACCGTCGTAGGGTGATGCCGTGCCCGCCCCCACCATCACGCTCGCGCCCGGGGTCGTCCGCATCCCCACGATGCGCGACTTCATCAACTCCTACGCCTTCGTGGACGACGACGGACAGGTGACCCTCGTCGACTGCGGCCTCAAGCAGGCGCCGGCCAGGATCGTCGCCGGCCTCGCCGCCATCGGCAAGCGTCCGGCCGACGTGACGCGCATCATTCTCACCCACGCGCACGCCGACCACGCAGGCGGCGCCGCCGCGATGGTGACACGTACAGGGGTCGCCGGCCTCGACATCCACGAGGACGATGCCTCGTTCATTGCGGCGGGCCACGCGCCGCCGACCGACCAGACGACCACCTCAGGACGGCTGTTCAGCCGCATGCCCGGCGCGACCTTCGATGCTGCACAGGTCGCGAACGAGCTGCACGACGGCGACCTGCTTCCGGTGGCAGGCGGCCTCCTGGTGGTCCACACACCCGGTCACACTCCCGGTCACATCTCACTGCTGCACCAGCCCACCGGGGTGCTCATCACGGGCGACGCGATCTTCAATCTGGCGTGGCGCCTGCGCTGGCCCCTGGCCGCGATCTGCACGTCGTTTCGCCAGAACAAGCAGTCCGCGCACCAGCTCGGTGAGCTCGAATACCGGATCGCCGCCTTCACCCACGGCCCGGAGATCCGTGAGAACGCTCGCGAGACCGTGCGGGGATTCCTGCGCAAGAACGGCTGACCGTGACACCGCTCGACGACGTCGAGGTGGAGCTGCGGCGCATCGTCGACCGCCTTAACACCATGCCGCTGACCCGCGCAGACTCCGTCGCCGGGCCGTGCCGGGAACTCGCCCTCCTGCTGGTCGAGCAGACCCGGCGGCTGGTCGACGACATCCCGGTCGACGCGGAGGTTCCCGACCTGCGCGTCCAGGGGTTCGGAGCGCTGATCGCCGTGCTGGGGCACGACTTCGTCATCGCGGCTCGACGGGCCGATCAGCCTGATGTCACACCGGTCCTGGCCACGCTCGTCGAGGTCCGCAGGTCGCTGCCCTGACGGCTCGCAAGGCTCCGATCCCGTTGCGGTTGCTGTGGATTTCGCTGGATGGAATGTCAGACCCTGCCCGTAGTGTGGGGACGTGGTCTTCGACGAGGTCGTTCGCGGGAGCGAGGTGTTGGACGCCTCGTGGGACGCGTTGTCTGACTCGTGGTGGGACGTGTTGTGCGATGCCGGCGTCGATCCGGCGTGGGTGGAGCCGTGGGATGCGGTGGACGTGGGCATCGTGCGGCCCGTGCCGGTGCGGGAACTGCTGGATCGCCTGCTCGCCGCGAGGCCGGACGCGTGGGTGATGTCGGCGCTGGCCGGTATCAACCGCACGGCGTTGTCGGACGATGACGCGGTGGTGTTCCTGCAGGTCCATCAGCGGGTCGCCGCGTGGTGGGCCGCGGTGCGGTTCGAGGCGATCATCCCCGCGGCAGCGGCCGAGCCGCTGGTGGAGGAGTTCACGCTCCTGGTCCCGGGCTCAGACGAGGAGCGGACCATCCGGATCGCGGACGTGCGCCGCGAGGAGCTCGGGGCCGCGCTGCGGCTGCCCGCGGCCACCGCGCAGGACCACATCGACACCGCGCGGCTGCTGGCCGGTCCCCTCGCCGCGACCGCAGCTGCCCTGGCAGCGGGAGAGATCACCGACCGGCACGTCGCCGTCCTCGTCGAGGCCGCCGGGAGGCTGCCGGGCCGGGGGATGCGCGACGACACCGAACGAGCCGTGTTCACCACGGCCTGCGCGGACCTGGAGCGCCGGGTGCTGCCGACCGCTGCCCGGGCGACGGTGTCGATGACCCGGGCGGCCGGGCGCCGGGCGGTGCTGGCGATCGACGCGGCCGGGGAACGCCGACGCCGCCGCGAAGCCAAGTGCACCCGTGACGTGTACGTCGTCGATGAGCTCGACGGCATCTCGACGTTGATCGCCCGCATGTCCACCGAGGCCGCCCATGCGGTGATGGCGCAGGTGGACGCCCTGGCCCACGACGACCGGTTCAGCCCGCCCGCCGAGGGCAGCGCGTCCGCGACGATGGGCGAGCGGCGGGTGGAGGCGCTGGCCGCGCTGGTCCTGGGCGCCCGCGACGGTAACGGCGAGGCGATGCCCGCCCCGCGGGTCCGGGCCCACCTCGACCTCGTCATCGACCTGCCCACCCTGCTCGATCTGTCTGGGGGCCAGGTGGAGGTGCGCGGTGCCGGGCCGGTCAGCGCCGAGGTGGTCCGCGACCTGCTCACCGACCCCGAGGTGGCGGTCACGATGCGGCGGCTGGTCACCGACCCCGTCACCGGGCACCTCCTGGACTACGGCCGCCGGGTCTACCAGGTGCCGCAGCGGCTGCGGGAGTACGTCATCGCCAGGGACCGGGTCTGCCGGTTCCCCGGCTGCCGACGCGCCGCCGCCCGATCCCAGATCGACCACGCCGAGGCGTGGAACGACGGCGGGGACACCAGCCCCGCCAACCTCGGCGCCCTGTGCACCCGGCACCACCAGCTCAAGACCCACGCCGGCTGGAGGATCACCGACAGCAGACCCGACGGATCCTGCACCTGGACCTCACCCCACGGCCGCACCTACGAACACGAACCTCCGCCCGTCTGAACCCCGGCACCCCGGCGCGTTTCAAGCGTGCCTCGGCATCACCCCGCCGCAGGTCCACCCCAAACGAAGGAGCCGGGCCGTCCGCGTGGACGACCCGGCTCCTTGAGACGAGTGATGCCTAGTTGCGCGAGAAGATCGCGAGCATGCGCAGGAACTCCAGGTACAGCCAGATGAGGGTGACGAGCAGGCCGAAGGCCATGCGCCACGACTCGCGTTCCGGTGCCCCCAGCTTGATGCCCTGGCTGATGGCCTCAAAGTCGAGCAGGAGGAAGAACGCGGCCAGCAGGACGCCGATCACCGCAACGATGAGGCCGAAACCGGTGCCGTAGATGCCCCAGCCGCCACCGCCGCCGAACATGCCCCAGATCAAGGAGCCGATACCCAGCACCAGGTACGACACCATCGCGACGAGCATCACGCTCTGGAAGCGCTTCGTCACCTTGATCAGGCCGGTCATGTACAGCGTCAGCATGACGCCGAAGGTCGTCATCGTGGCCACCACGGCCTGGACGACGATCCCCTCATAGGACTGGCCCAGGGCGTAGGCGTTGTACCAGTTGCTGATAGCGCCGAGCATCACACCCTGGAACACCGCGTAGAGGAGGATGAGCGGCGGCGACGGCACCTTCTTGAACGCGTTCACCAGTCCAAGCGCAAGGCCGCCGAGCATGCCCACCCACAGGAGCCAGGGCATCGATTCGACGAGATTCCAGCCGACCACAGCGAAGATCACGGTCACGAAGAAGACGGCGAACGTCTTGACGATGACGTCGTTGATCGTCAGTCGGGCGCCGCCACCGGCGGTTACCTGCTGGAAGGCCGCGTTGGTGTCGGCCATGCCGGCACCCGCGGTGGCCGCCTGCGAGTAGGCAGCGACGCCTTCGTCATAGGCGAAACCGGATTTGTCGGTCTTCTCGTAACGGGTCAGGACGGGGTTCGATGACTGCATGTTTCTACGTTAACTGACGGACGAGAAAACGCCAATTAGGACCCCCGACCGGACTCCCCCTCGTGAATCCCGTCGATTTCGACGATTCCGTCGTCCAGGAGCCGATCGCCCGGTGACGGGGTGGGGATCACGTGCTCGTGCTGACGATCGACCTCCTCGCGGGCCCGCGCCGCTGCCGGGTTGAAGAACTGGTCGAGAGCGGTGGCGACCCCCGCCCCCCGGCCGCTCTTGGGGCGCAGCCGGGCCAGGAACTCCATGGCTGCCTCCTCGCGGTATCGGACGTCCGGTGCCCCCAGAGGGGATCGAACCCTCACTGTGCCGGGTTTAAGCCGGGTGTCTCTGCCAGTTGGACTACAGGGGCGCTAAGCCAACGATAGGCCGCGACCCTCCTCTCAGGGCAGCCCCGCGGCCCTGCGCGCGACCCTGAAGACGTCGTCGAGCATCGGCTCGGTAAGACGCCGGGTGAAGGTGTTCTGCTGACTGGGATGGTACGAGGCCACGATCGTGACCAGCCGACCGCTCGGGAGGCCGGCGACTGCCCGGGCCCCGTGCCCGAACGGCTCGGCATCGACGGTCCAGCCGGCCCGCCGCATGACGCCGAGGGCCGCACCCCATGCGACCGCACCCAGTGCCACGACCGCTCTCACCGTGGGCGAGATCAGCCCGAGCTCCCGGTCCAGCCAGGAGGCGCACTCGCGTCTCTCCTGCGTGGTCGGCTTGTTGTCGGGAGGAGCGCAGTGCACCGCCGCGGTGATGCGCACATGATCGAGTCGCTGGCCGTCGTCTCTCCTGGTCGACGTGGGCATCGACGCGAGCCCCGCCCGATGGAGGGCACTGAACAGCCAGTCACCGCTGCGATCGCCGGTGAACATACGACCCGTCCGATTGGCCCCGTGCGCACCCGGCGCAAGGCCGACGATCCAGATGGCCGGCGCGGACGAACCGAAGCCCGGGACCGGCCCTCCCCAGTACTCCTCGTCGGCGTAGGCGGCACGCTTCGTTCTCGCCACCCCTTCGCACCAGGCGACGAGTCGAGGACAGCGCCGGCAGTGGCAGATCTCGGTGTCGAGCTCGTGCAGGGCAGCGACGGCGCCCCGGTCAGTCCGAGCAGGCATGGAAGAACGCGATCGTGCGCTCCCACGCCAGCCGCGCGTTCTCTGCCTGATAGACCTCGGGCCGAGCATCGTTGAAGAACGCGTGCACGCTGTGCGGGTAGTCGAAGATCTCGACGGACCCGCCGTTCGCGGCTATCGCCTCCGCATACTGCGCGATGGCCGCCCCGGTGCCCTCCTCGTCGGACTCTGCCTTGTGAACCATGGCCGACTTGTCCGCGTACCGAGTCCAGTCCGGCGCGTAGTCGGGCCACGGCAGAGCCGGGTAGAACGCGGAGACGCAGCAGATGGCGCTCGACACGGTGGGGCCGAGCAGCGCGAGGCCGCCGCCCATGCAGAACCCGACGACGCACACCGTGTCGCCCTGCACTTCGTCCCGGGCCAGCAGATCGTCCGCTGCCGCTGCCAGGTCGGCACCGACCTGTGCGATGTTCAGCCCGATCATGAGCTTCATGGCCTCGTCCGGCTCGGTGGTCTCCACGCCGCGGTAGTGGTCGACCGCCAAAGCCACGAATCCCTCATCGGCCAGCCGCTGCACCACGTGCTGGATGTGCGGCACCAGCCCCCACCACTCCTGCACCACGATGACCGCGGGACCGGAGCCCGATGCGGGTAGGGCGATGATTCCCGGGACGGCCTCGCCGGCGATGTCGATAGTCGTGTTTCGCATGCGGACAGTCTGGCGCACAACCCACCGTCAGGGGCGGGCAGCCAGGAAGTCGCGGTACCAGGCGGCGCTGTCCTTGGGCGTGCGAGTCCCGGTCGCTGGATCGACGTGGACGATGCCGAACTGCTTGGTCCATCCGGACGCCCACTCGAGGTTGTCCATCAGGCTCCACGCGTAGTAGCCGCGCACGTCGAAGCCACGCTCGGCGGCCCTCATGACGGCGCGGAAGTGGCCTTCGAAGTACTCGATGCGCATCGGGTCGTGGATGCCGGAGTCGTCGATCACCTCCTGGACGGCCGCTCCGTTCTCGCAGATCCACAGCGGGACGCCCGGCAGATGGTCGGTGATCTTGCGCAGGGCCATCTCGATGCCCTCCGGCAGGATCTCCCAGCCCATCTCCGTGAACGGGGGCCTGGGGGCGAAGCGCAGCGGCGGGCAGGCCGGGATGTCCGCGCTGTCCTGGGCAATGGCCGCAGTTGCCGTCGCCCCCGCCTGCGGCTCCGCCACCCTCATGACCGTGTAGTAGTTCTCGCCGATCCAGTCGATCGGCGCGGACAGGACGGGATTGTCCGCGTCACGGACGAAGGCCCAGTCGGTGACGCTCGCGCAGGACTCGCGCACGTCCGCGGGGATGCCACGTCCGGCGAGCAGGTCGAGGAAGAGGCGGTTCTGTGTGCCGTCGACGTGCCGCGCCGCCGCATCCATCGACGGCGTCTCCGCGATCACCGGGATGACGTTCAGGACGATGCCCAGGTTGCGGGCGCCCGCGGCACGCAGGCGCTCGATCGCCAGCCCGTGGGCCAGGATCAAGTGGTAGGCCGCTGCCAGGGAGGCGCCGGGCTCCTTGCGCCCGGGGGCGAAGTAGCCGGCGCAGTACCCGAGGAAGGCGCTGCACCATGGTTCGTTGAGCGTGGCCCAGCGGTCCACCTTCCCCGCGTACCTCTCCCCCATGGCCTGCGCGTAGTCGGCGAACAGGTAGGCCGTGTCGCGATTCGGCCAGCCCCCGGCCACCTCGAGCGGGCTCGGCAGGTCCCAGTGGAACAGCGTGGCAACGGGCTTGATGCCACGTTCGAGCAGTCCGTCGATGAGCCGGTCGTAGAAGTCGAGGCCGGACGCCGACAGGTCGCCCGATCCCTGTGGCATCACCCTCGCCCAGCTGATGGAGAATCGGTAGGCGTCGACGCCCAGCCATGCCAGGAGGTCGAGGTCCTCCTCCAGCCGATGGACGTGATCGCACGCGGGCTCACCCGTGGCCCCGCCGATGATCGCACCCGGGATCTGCGCGAAATCGTCCCAGTTGCAGCGGCCCCGGCCGGCGACATCACCCTCGATCTGCCATGACGAAGTAGCCACCCCGAACTCGAAGCCGGGTGGGATGTCGAGATCCACGAGTGTTCCCTTTGGTTGGCTAGCCCTTGACGGAACCGGCGAGGAGTCCGCGCACGAAGAACCTCTGCAGCGAGAAGAACACGATCAACGGCACGATGATCGCGACGAACGCACCCGCGGTGATGAGGTGGAGCTGGGCCCCGTAGGAGCCCTTGATATTCGCTAGGTAGGCCGTGATGGGAGCCACGTCTGGCGTTCCTCCCGCGAAGGTCAACGCCACGAGCAGGTCGTTCCACACCCACAGGAACTGGAAGATCGCGAACGAGGCGATGGCCGGCACGGTGAGCGGCAGCACGAGCTTGCGGAAGATGAGGAAGTGGCTCGCGCCATCGACGCGCGCCGCCTCGAACAGCTCACGCGGCAGCTGGTTGATGAAGTTGTGCAGCAGGAAGATCGCCAGCGGCAGCGCGAACATCGTGTGGGCGACCCACAACGGGATGTAGGTGCCGACGAAGATCGACTGTTCGGTGCCCGGCTTGTTCAGATCGGGGAACACCGTGATCGGCCCCATGCTCCAGCCCTTGTTGAACATGGTCAGCAGCGGCAGCAGCGACATCTGCAGGGGGATGACCTGGAGGGCGAAGATGGTGAAGAAGACGAAGGTGGAGCCCTTGAAGGGGATCCAGGCGATGGCGTAGGCCGCCATGCACGCGATGACCAGGGGGAAGATGGCCGCCGGGATGGCGATGGCGAACGAGTTGAAGAAGTACGGCGCGATGCCGTTGGGGATCACGGACCCGCCGCTGATCACCTCGCTGTAGTTGTTCAGCGTCATCGTCGGATCGGTGAAGATCGTCCACCAGCCCGAGTTCTGCGCCTGCTCGGGCGGACGCAGCGACGTGACGAGGAGGCCGAAGGTCGGGATGGTCCACAGGATCGTGATGAGGATGACCAGGCCGCTTGCCCAAGGGCTGCTCAGCTTGCGCCGCGCCGCCTCGGGGATCGACTCCTCCTTGCCCACGATGTCAGGCTGCGGGATGGGGATGATCTCGTGCGCTTCGACGCTCATCGGATCGTGCGCTCCTTCCGCAGCTGCATGACGTTGTAGGCGATCAGGGGGATGACGGCGACGAACAGCACGACGGCCATCGCGCTACCGCGACCGACGTCGAACTGCACGAAGGCCTGGGCGTACATCTCGTTCGCCACGACCTGAGTTCCGAAGTTGCCGTTGGTCATCGTGCGCACGATGTCGAAGATCTTCAGGACCGCGATCATGATCGTGGTGAACACCACGATCAGGGTGCCGCGGACCATCGGGATGGTCACCCTGCTGAAGAGCTTCCAGCCGGTCGCGCCGTCGAGTTCCGCCGCCTCCACGACATCGCCGGGAATCGCCTTGATCGCGGCTGAGAGCACCACCATGGCGAAGCCGACCTGGATCCAGATCATGATGACCATGAGGAAGAAGTTGTTCCAGGGCTGCCACAGCAGCCAGTTGGGCGGATCGTCCATGCCGATCCACTGCGCGATCTGGCTCATGAGGCCGACCTGCACGCCGGAGGGATCGCGGTACTCGTAGACCAGGCCCCAGATGATGCCGGCGCCGACGAAGGAGATGGCCATCGGCATGAAGATCAGCGACTTGGAGATCGACTCGCGCTTCATGCGATCGAGCAGGAGTGCCAGCATCAGCCCGATGCCGGTGGAGAACAGCGGCGCGATGACAATCCATGCGGCGGTGTTCAGCAGGACCTTGCGGTTCGACTCGGTCGTGAAGATCCACGAGTAGTTGGCCCAGCCGACGAAGTCCTGGCCCGTGGCGTTCTGGAAGCTGCCGACGGTGGTCAGGAAGGCCGGCGCGATGAGTCCGTAAGCCAGAAGGACCACGGCCGGCCCGAGGAACACGATCATGGCTGCGGGGAACTGCAGCTTGCCCTTGGCCCTGGCGCCCACGAAGAAGATGATCAGCAGCAATCCCAGGAAGATCGCGACCGCAGCCAGTCCGGTGCCGATCTTGGTAAGCCCGGAGGTGAACTCCTCCACCGATCCTCCTCGTGTCTCATCGCCCCCCGAGGGGGCGGTACGCGTGCTGGGTGGTGCTAGTGGCCCGACATGCTGAGGCCGGGACCCGAAGACGAGTCTACACCCTTCGGGCCCCGGCGCTCAGTCATTCGTTCTAACTAACCGGAGTTCGTCGAACTAGGACGCGGGCCAGGCCGCATCGATGTTCGCAAGAACCTCCTTGGTCGGTGCATCCTCGCCGATCCACGCCGTCATTCCCGTCCAGAATGAACCGGCGCCAACGGCGGCGGGCATCAGGTCGGAAGCGTCGAAGCGGAACACGCCAGCCGGGTCGGTCAGGTACTTGGCCGAGAGCTGGGCAATGGCGTCGGTGTACGTGTCCAGCGGGACAGCGTTGTTGGCCGACACCCATCCACCGGGCTGTGCGGCCCGTGCGGTGGCGTACTCAGGTGAGGACAGGTACGTCTGCACGGCCTGGACCTCGGGACGATCGGAGAACGCCGTGGTGAACTCGCCGCCACCGACGACCGGGTTCGCTGCCACTGCCTCATCGATCTGCGGCAGGTAGAAGGCGAACACGTCGCCGTCCTCAGCAACAACTGCACCCGGCTTGAAGGACTCCCACTGGGCCGCGTAGAACGAGGCCTGCTGGAGCATGGCGCACTTGCCGTCGAGGATCGGCTTGCCGGCATCCTGGAAGGCCGTGGTCGCGATGGTCTGGACGTTGCCGAATCCGCCGTTGACGTAGTCGGGGTTCTTCATCCAGCCAGCGAGGGTGTCCATCGCCTGGTTGATCTGGGGCGAGTCGAACAGGACGGTGTGCGCGACCCACTGGTCGTACACGTCGCCACCGAACTGGCGGAGCACGATCTGCTCGAGCCAGTCAGTTGCCGGCCAGCCAGTCGCTCCACCGGACTCGATGCCACCGCAGAACGGCTTGACGCCTGCTGCAGCGATCGTGTCCGCAGCCGCGAACATCTCTTCCCACGTGGTCGGCACGGTGATGCCCCACTCGGCGAACTTCTTCGGCGAGTACCACACGAAGGACTTCATGTTCGAGCTGTTCGGAGCGGCGTAGAAGGTGCCGTCGACGCTGCCGTAGGTCTTCCACGCCGGGTTGAAGTACTTGTCGACGTTGTCGGCAACTCCCTGGGGAGCGGCAACCGGGCCACCGGCCTGAACAAGCTTGGCGAGAAGGCCAGGCTGCGGGATCCAGGCGAGGTCGGGAGCGTTGCCACCGGCGATGCGGGTGGGCAGCTGGGCCTCGAACTGGTCGCTTCCTTCGTACACGATGTCGATGCCGGTGCAGTCCTCGAAGGGCTTCCAGGCATCCTCGTACCGCTGCTGCTCAGGGGGCAGAACGGACGTGAACAGGGTCACCTTCGTGCCCTCGTTGCCACCGTATGCGGCGTACGCCTCACAGCCGGCTGCTACGGCGCCGCCACTTGCACTTGCGGCTGCGCTTGCGGCCACGCTGGCCGCCGTGCTTGCACTAGGAGCAGCTGCGCTGCTGCTTTCGCTCGTGGTGCTGGACCCGCCGCAGGCGGCGAGCAGCATGCTTGCTGCAACACCACCGACGAGGATCGCTGCCCCACGGCGCCGCATGGATGCGGTCATGGAATCTCCTTGCCCTCACGGAATCGCCGGGGAGGGTCCCCGACGGATGGTTCTCGTTCGAATCGTGTCCGAACGACGTAAACGCTGTCATCCTCTCCCCCTTGAGCGGGGGGTCGCAACCCCTGACGATGAAATGGACCCCTGCAAACCATCACAATTTGATATACCGCGGCTTCGCGAACCCATGTAACGCCGTTACATGGCCGTTTGGGCGATGCCCACGCCAGCGAGCGACGCATCCGCTACCGTGTCGTCACCACTTCCACTCGGATCGTCCGGCACGTTCCTGCCGGTGAAGGGATTACTGACATGACCAAGCAGGTCAAGTACGACGACGTCTCGCTGGTGTACCCAGGTGGCACCAAGCCAGCCGTCTCCCACCTCGATCTCGACATCGCCGAGGGCGAGTTCCTCGTTCTCGTCGGACCGTCCGGCTGCGGCAAGTCGACCAGCCTGCGCATGCTCGCCGGCCTCGAGCCGATCTCCAGCGGCACCATCTACATCGGTGAGCGCGACGTCACCCACGTGCCGGCCAAGGACCGCGACATCGCGATGGTCTTCCAGAACTACGCCCTGTACCCCCACATGTCCGTGGGCGAGAACATGGCCTTCGCCCTGAAGATCCAGAAGGTCTCCAAGGACGAGATCACCCGCCGCGTCAAGGACGCCGCCGCCCTGCTCGACCTGACCGAGTACCTCGACCGCAAGCCGAAGGCCCTGTCGGGCGGCCAGCGGCAGCGGGTGGCCATGGGCCGCGCCATCGTGCGCGAGCCCGAGGTGTTCCTCATGGACGAGCCGCTGTCGAACCTCGACGCCAAGCTCCGCGTGCAGACCCGCACCCAGATCGCCGCGCTGCAGCGTCGCCTCGGCACCACCACCCTGTACGTCACGCACGACCAGGTCGAGGCCATGACCATGGGTGACCGCGTCGCCGTGCTCAAGGACGGCATCCTGCAGCAGTGCGCCAGCCCCCGTGAGCTGTACGACGATCCGGCGAACGCCTTCGTCGGCACGTTCATCGGCTCCCCGTCCATGAACATGATCGCCGCCCCCATCGTCGAGGGTGGCGTGAACATGAACGGCTTCACCGTCGCCGTCGAGCGGGCGTTCCTGGACAAGGCCGCCTCCGGCAAGGTCATCGTGGGCGTGCGTCCCGAGGACCTCGCGTTGTCCGACACCGGGGCTGACATGACCGTCACCCTCGTGGAGGAGCTCGGCGCCGATACCTACGTCTACGGCACCTACAAGGCCGAAGATGGCACGGCCGTCGATCTCGTCGCACGCGGACAGGGCATGGCGGCGCCGAAGATCGGCACCGTGGTCAAGGTCAACCCCAGCCGTACCTACATCTTCGACACCGAGGGCGCGCAGCTTCGCCTGTCGTAGCGGGGATCAGGTCTGGAGCCAGGCTCCGGTTGAGGGCGGCAGGGTGACCCTGTCGCCCTCAACCATGACCGATGCGTCGCTGGCCACCAGCACCCGTCCGGACACCGGGCTGGTCACCGCCTCGTCCGTGAAGTTCACCACGCAGCGAAGTCCCGCCCCTCGTTCGAGCACGAGAACGCCCTCGGGGGCCTCCGGCAGGACGAAGGCCTGCTGGTCGACGAGTCCGGGGTGCGCTGCTCGGAGGCGAAGCGTGGCCCGGTACTGATGGAGCGCGCTGTTCGGGTCGGCGATCTCGCCCTCCACGGTGAACGCGGCCCAGTCAGTCGGCTGGGGCAGCCAGGTGGGCAGCGACCCGTCGCTGAAGCCGTATGGCGGCTCGCTTCCCGACCAGGGCACCGGCACGCGGGCGCCGTCGCGGCCGAGCTGGGCACCGCCGGTCCGGAAGAAGACCGGATCCTGTCGGGCCGAGTCCGGCAACAGCGCGTCCGATAGGCCCAACTCTTCGCCTTGGTAGACGTACACGGCGCCGGGCAGGGCGTGGGCGATGAGTGCCATGGCCCGCGCACGACGCAGCCCAAGGGGCCCACCGCCCAGCCGCGAGACCACGCGAGGGGTGTCGTGATTCGACAGGGCCCATGTGGGCGGCGCCCCGACGTAGGACAGGCTGGCCATCGTCTTCTCGATCACGCCGCGCACGCGGACGGCGTCCCATGGCGCTGCCATGAAGTCGAAGTTGAAGATCTGGTGCAGCGTGTCCGGCGCCACGTATCGCGCCGCTCGCTCCGGCGGCACCCACGCCTCGGCCACCGCCATGCGATCCCCGTCGTACTCGTCCATGACCTGTCGCCACTCGCGGTAGACGTCCTGCACCTCGTCCCGGTCGAGCACCGCAGAATTGGCGACCTTGCGCCTGCGGTTCATGGCATCGACGGACCCGTCGTCCAGATCCATGCGCATGGCCAGCGTCAGGCTCTCCGGATCGTCGATGTCCGGATACGACATGTCCTTGGCCAGCCCGAGGGCCACGTCGACGCGGAATCCGTCGGCACCCATGTCGAGCCAGAAGCGCAACGTCTCCAGACCGTCGGCGCGGACCTCCGGATTCGACCAGTTCAGATCGGGCTGCGACTCGTCGAAGGTGTGCAGGTACCACTGCCCCGGACGCCCGTCGAGCTCGACGACGCGCGTCCAGGCGCCTCCGCCGAACCAGCTGGTCCAGTTGGTGGGCGGCTGATCGCCGGCGAGTCCCCTTCCGTCGAGGAAGTGGTAGCGGGCCCGCTCGGGGCTGCCCGGCTCGGATCGCAGGGCCTCCTGGAACCACGCCCGCTCGCTGGAGGAGTGGTTGGGAACGACGTCGACGATGACCCTGAGCGCGCGCGCATGCGCCTGCGCAATCAGCTCGCGTGCGTCCTCGATGGTTCCGTAGATGGGGTCGACGGCCCGAGGGTCGGCCACGTCGTACCCGGAGTCGCGCTGCGGTGACGGGTAGAACGGCGACAGCCAGACGGCGTCGACGCCCAGGGCGGCGATGTACGGCAGCTCGCTGACGATGCCCCTCAGGTCACCGGTTCCATCGCCGTTGAGGTCGCGGAACGACCTCGGGTAGACCTGATAGATCGCCGCCCGGGTCCACCACGGCGTCGCCATCGGCTCAGGCCTTGAAGGGCGCGGTCGAGCCTCGAACGATCAACTGCGTCGGCAGCCGGATGGAATCCGCCGCCACCTCACCGCCGGACGTGCGCAACTGCAGTACGAGGGCCTCCGCCGCGATGCGCCCGAGGTCCTGCACGGGTTGCACGACGGTGGTGAGGTCGAGGAACTCGGACATGTCGTGCCCGTCGATTCCGATGAGGGAGATGTCCTTCCCGGGCTGGAGGCCGTGGCTGCGCATCGCCTTCATGGCGCCGAAGGCCATCTCGTCCGACATCGCGAAGACCGCAGAGGGGGGGTTCTTCTGGGTGAGCAGCGCGGTCATGGCCTGCTCCCCACCTGCGATCGTGAAGTACCCGTATGCCTCGAGCATGGGATCGATGGGCAGCCCGGCATCCTTCATCGCCATCCCGAAGCCGCGGAAGCGGTCGTTCTCCGCCGTGTACGGGGAGATGATCGGCGCACCGTTGATGACGCCGATGCGCTCGTGCCCGAGGTTGATCAGGTGCTGGGTCGCGATCTGGCCGGCCAGCACGTCGTCGATGGTGACACTCGGCACGTCGGGCATCGTCAGGCCGATCAGGCTGGTGGGCATGTGCAGCCCGAGAACCTCGTGGAGCTGGGCATCCTGAGGTGGCAGGGCGATGACCAGGACCCCGTCGACGCGGCGGCGCAGCCGGGGCGCCGGTGGCAGCCGGTGCTGGCCGTCGGGCGTGCTCACGCTCATCAGCAGCAGGTCCATCCCGGCGTTCTGGAGGACCGACTCCACGCCGGAGAGCACGGTGCTGAAGAACCATCGAGCGATGTAGGGCGTGATGACGGCGATGCTGCCGGTGCGCCCGCTCGCGAGCCGTGACGCGCTCGGCGAGATGACGTAGTCGAGGTCGGTCGCGATCTTCTGGATGCGCTCGCGGGTGAGGGAATCGACGTTCGGCAGGCCACGAAGCGCCCGAGAAACCGTCGCCGTCGAGACCCCCGCGGCGTCAGCGACATCCTTGATGGTGATGGCCACGACTTCCTCCTGACCCCCGAGTGTAGGGAGAGCGGGACCCCGGACACAAGCGGTTACATGAAAGGTTGCAGCGACAAATCGGGTGGTTATTGGCTCAGGCTGTAAACGATGCCATCGAGAATGTCGGTCTCCGACACCACGACTGAGCCGAAGCCTCCGGCCTCGACGACGGCCCGCAGGATCATCGCCCCTCCGCCGATCACATCGACCCGCCCCGGGTGCATGAACGGCAGGGCGGCTCGTTGCGCCCGCGTCATCTCGAGGAGTCGGTCGGTGACGTCGCCGACCTCGGTCGAGGTGATCACGCTGCCGTGGAGGATGTCGGCGTCGTAGCGGTCCAGGCCCATCGCCATCGCCGAGATCGTGGTGACCGTCCCCGCGAGTCCCACGAGGGAGCGGGCCTTGGCGACCGGCACGACTTCGGCCACGTGCGCCACTGCCCTGTCGATGTCCGCCTGGGTGTCCCGGATCTCCGACGGTGTCGGCGGATCGGAGACCAGGTGCCGTTCGGTCATGCGCACGCAGCCGATGTCGACGCTGGCCGTGTACTCGGGTTCCGTGCGGCCCAGCACGAACTCCGTCGAGCCCCCACCGATGTCCACGACCAGGGCGGGCAGGGCGGCCCGGCCCGGGGGCAACCCCAGCAGGGCGCCGCTGAACGACAGCTCCGCCTCCTCGGTGCCGGTGATCACCTCGGGAGCGACGCCCAGGCGAGCCACGACGCCGGCCGTGAAGTCAGCCCGGTTCGTGACGTCCCGCGTCGCGGACGTAGCGACGAATCGGATCCGAGTCGCAGCCAGTCCGGCCAGCACGTCGGCGTACTCGTCGAGAGCCGCGAACGTGCGTGAGAGCGCGGCCGGCGAGAACTCCCCGGTCCGGTCGACGCCCTCCCCCAGGCGGACGATGCGCATGAGCCGGGCCCGCTCGGTGAGCGTGCCCTCGGCAGAGACCTCGGCCACGAGCAGCCGCACCGCATTGGTACCGCAGTCGATCGCCGCCACGACCCCAGGCGTCATGCCGTGTCCCCGGCGCAGCTACCGGACGACCACCATGGCCCGAGCGCGTCGAGCGCCTCATCGCCGAGGGGGTTGACCCCCGGTCCTGTCGCCAGGGAGTGCGCGACCAGCACGTGCAGGCACTTGACCCGCCGGGGCATCCCCCCCGCACTGATTCCTTCGATCTCGACGACCGGCTCGATCCCGTCGCGCTCGCCGACATAGGCGTCGTGTGCGAGCCGGTACCGCTCGGCGAGGGAAGGGTCGTGCGCCAGCCGCTCCTCCATGTCACGCATGAGGCCGCTGCTCTCCAGCGTTCCGATCGCGGACGCGGCTCGCGGGCAGGTGAGGTAGTACAGGGTCGGGAAGGGTGTTCCGTCGGGCAGCCGCGGGCGGGTCATCACGACGTCGGGCTGCCCGCATGGGCAGCGGTGCGCGACGCGCACTACCCCTCGGGGTTCACGCCCGAGCTGTCGCCTGATCGAGGCAGCGTCGACAGCGCTCAGGCCCTCAGCCGACGGCGGCACGGCTGGTGCTGGCGGCATGGTCATCGGCCTCCTGGAGCGCCCCCCACAGCGTGGAGAACCACGGCGCCGGCGTGCTCTGCTCACTGGCCACCGCGGCGGCCGCGGCGCCCGAGCCGAGGGTCACGTAGCCGACCTCGCCTGGGAGGACGAAGTGCAGACGTCGCCTCGCCTCGGCGGCGACGAAGGCGGGGTCCTCCCACCGCTGCTGCTGGATCTCCAGCCCGCTCACCCGCTCGCGTGCCGACTGGACGTCGGCGCGCAGCCCGGCGATCTCCGCGCGCTGCGCGAACCACGAGCGCACGGGCACGGCCAACGTGACCATCAACGTGGCGGTCACGAGGGCCAGAACGAGCGCTCGGCCCGTGAACGATGCACGACCGGATCCCGCGGTGGCACGCGGACGCGAACCGGTGCTACTCACGCGTCGATCGTGTCACGAAACCTCGGACGGTTCAGCGACCGAAACGCGGGAACGCCGACGCACCTGCATAGCGGCTGGCATCGGAGAGCTCCTCCTCGATGCGCAGCAGCTGGTTGTACTTGGCGACGCGCTCGGATCGGGCCGGCGCGCCCGTCTTGATCTGTCCGCAGTCGGTGGCGACGGCGAGATCGGCGATCGTGGTGTCCTCGGTCTCACCGGAACGATGGGACATCATGCAGCGGAAGCCGTTGCGCTGGGCAAGCGACACGGCGTCGAGGGTCTCGGTGAGGGTGCCGATCTGGTTCACCTTGACGAGCAGCGCGTTCGCCGCATCCTCGTCGATGCCGCGCTGGAGTCGCTCGGGATTCGTGACGAACAGGTCATCGCCGACGATCTGGATGCGATCACCGAGGGCCTGGGTCAGGTGCACCCATCCAGCCCAGTCGTCCTCCGACAGCGGGTCCTCGATGGACACGATCGGGAAGTCGGCGACGAGGCTCTCGTAGTAGCCCGTCAGCCACTCAGCCGACCGCGCCGCGTCCTCGAACGTGTACGCGCCGTCCGCGTAGAACTCGGTCGCGGCCACGTCGAGCGCCACGGCGATGTCCTGGCCATACACGAGGCCGGCACCCTCGACGGCGGTGCCGATCAACTCGAGCGCCGCACGGTTGTTGGGCAGCGACGGAGCGAAGCCACCCTCGTCACCGAGGCCGGTGGAGTAACCGGCCTTCTTCAGGACGCTCTTCAGCGAGTGGTACACCTCTGCACCCTGACGAAGTGCATCGGCGAACGTGGTCGCGCCGATCGGCGCGATCATGAACTCCTGGATGTCGACGTTCGAGTCGGCATGCGCCCCACCGTTGAGGATGTTCATCATCGGGACGGGCAGGACGTGCGCATTCGGCCCGCCGACGTAGCGGAAGAGGGGCAGTTCGGCCGAGAGCGCCGCTGCCTTCGCCACCGCGAGCGAGACGCCGAGGATGGCGTTCGCGCCGAGTCGGGACTTGTTCGGGGTGCCGTCGAGATCGATCATCGCCTGGTCGAGGAGTCGCTGCTCAGTGGCGTCGAGCCCGACCACCTCGGCGGCGATGTCGTCCTCGACTGCGGCGACGGCCTCGAGCACGCCCTTGCCGCCGTAGCGCGTACCGCCGTCACGTCGTTCGGATGCCTCGAAGGCTCCGGTGGATGCTCCGGACGGAACGGCGGCGCGAGCCACGGTGTCGTCGTCGAGCAGGACCTCCACTTCGACCGTGGGGTTGCCACGGGAGTCGAGGATTTCGCGGGCAATGATGGAGTCGATGAGCGCCATGGGGTCAGTCTATGGGCAGACCCGGGGGGCCATGCAATCGCTTGCGCGGCCACCGCTCAGCGGCTTTTCCGGAATTCCGTCGTGTCGGGGAGGTCGGGAACCGTGCGCCCCGTGGCGGCCAGGGTGTGCTCGAGGTAGGAGTCATGGTTGAAGACGTAGCCGTAGGACGAGACGGCCGCGGCGCCGATCGCATAGTCCAGGGCGATCTCGAGGTCGCTGTCCTGCGTTGCGCCCACGATGTGCAGGTCGGAGCCGTCAGCCGCGTGGTCGATGGTGTCGTCGGTGACGGTGACGAGCGGCTCGCGCCTGAGTTGCGTCGCCGGTGCATACCTGGCCAGGAGGGCCGGCCCGTCTAGGTCCGACGGCCGTCGCGTCCGACACGACCAGGTCGCGCCCGTGTCGCGTTCACTCCGGCGGGTCACGCCGCGGTTGTACACGACCTTCTCTCGGGTCTGCCGTGACACCGGCCACCGACGGAGTCGCCAGGAACTCCTCGAGCGTGCCGGGAAACGCGTCGACCGCCACCGCGGGACCCGCGCAGGACAGGAGCCAGGCCACCGACGACAAGGCAGTGACGAGCGCGGAGATCAGTCGGACAGGGCCCTGACGCACAGGACGTCGGGCAGGTGCGCCGCGATCTGCTCGAACTCCCACGCCCCGTCCTCGCTGATGTACACGCACCCGTCGCGGGTGCCAAAGACAACGGTGCCAGCATCGCTGGCCGGAGTCACGACGACATCGGCCGCGTCCCGCAGGACCACCGTCCAGCAGTCGTCGGGGAGGCCGACGGCCGACGACTGCCATGAGGTTCCCCCGTCGACAGTGCGCCACACCCGGAGTCGGCCGTCCGGCGGGATGCGCTCGGCATCAGCGATAAGCGGCACCACCCAGGCCGTGCCCGATCGCGTCGGGTGCGCCAGCATGACGAACCCGAAGTCGGAGGGCAGCCCCTCGGCGATCGACGTCCAGGTGAGGCCGTCGTCGTCGGAGCGGTACACGCCGTGATGGTTCTGTGCGTAGAGGACGTGCGCCGCGACCGCGTCGGCCGCGATCTTGTGCACGCACTGCCCGAACTCCGGGTTCGGGTCGGGCAGGAAGTAGGCGGAGATCCCGCTGTTCGTGGGTCGCCAGGAGGCAGCGTCGTCATCGGATCGGTACACGCCACCCGTGCTCATCGCGACCACCATCGACGAACCGGCCCGTGGGATGACCGTGTGCACGGCCGCGCCGCCGAACCCGGGGAACCACTGAGGCCGATGCGGGTGGTCCCACAGTCCCCGAACCAGGTCGAAGCTGGCTCCGCCGTCCGCACTTCGCCACAGGGACGTGGGCTCGCAGCCGGCCCAGACGACCTCGGCCGCCCGCGGATCGGGCTGCAGCTGCCACACCCGCTCGAGTGATGCACCGTCGTCGGGGCCGAACCGGATGGCACCTCCTTCGGGCTCCGACCACGTCGCCCCGAGGTCGGCCGACGAGGCAACCGTCGGACCCCAGTGCGAGCTCATGACGCCGGCCAGCAGGCGGGGCGGTCCGACATCCGCAGGGACCCACGAGAGCGCCGTGACCTCGTTCATCGGGAAGGCCGGACCGGTCAGCGACCAGGCGTCACCCTCTCGCCGCGCAAGCCACAGACCCTTGCGGGTGCCGATCGCAACGATCATGGTCACTCCCTCGTACGTCCCCCAATCGAGGCGAGTCTGCCGTCCCTCGTCACGCGGGGCAAGTGTCACCGACTCGTAAGGATTGCCGTGATGAACGGGCTGCAGATCGTGTCACGGTGATGACATGCGCCAACGACTCAAGCAGCCCAGGGTGATGATTCCGCTCGCCATGCTCGTCCTCTTCGTCGCCGCCGCGGGCCTCGTGCTCTTCCAGCCCTGGCGCCTGTTCACCGACGTGTCAGTCGACGAGGCCCTGCCGGCAGCGCCATCCGCCACGTCGGCCATGCCGGTCGACGACCCTGCGGCGTCCGCCGTCTCGGTGCCCTTGGCCACCTCCGCGCCCGTGCCGCTCGTCCTCGCGACGGGTTCCTTCATCTCGCACGAGCACGGCACAAGCGGTCGCGCTCGCGTCCTCGAACTCGCGGATGGCTCGCGAGTCCTGCGCCTCGACGGCCTCGACACGAGCAACGGGCCGGACCTGAAGGTCTGGCTCAGCGACGCACCCGTCCTGGACGGACCCGACGGCTGGTTCGTCTTCGACGATGGCGCGTACGTCGACCTCGGCAGCCTCAAGGGGAACAAGGGGAATCAGAACTACCCGATCCCGGCCGACGTCGACTTGAGTGCCCTGAGCAGCGTCACGATCTGGTGCGACCGCTTCTCGGTGTCGTTCGGGGCAGCCGATCTCACGCCCGTCTGACGACGACGGCGACTCCGCAGCGATGCGGGTGACAGGCTGGTGCCATGACGCCGCGGACCGAGCCGCACCATCCCGTGTTCGCGGATGACTCGGAGCGCCTGGTGTGGGAGGCGTTGGTGGCCGGCCTGGGTGAGCACGACGTGCTGCTGCATGGTGTGCGATTCACCGACGCCGCCAAGGGTGAAGTGGAGATCGACCTCCTGGTGCTGATGCCCGACCACGGGGCTGCGGTCGTCGAGGTAAAGGGCGGCCACGTCTCCTACGTCGGCGGCCGGTGGCTCCAGGCCGGTGCCAGCGGCGCGCACCGAATCGATCCGGCCCGACAGGGCCGCAACGGCGTCTACGCCCTGCGGGAGTACCTCGAAAGCGATCCGGCATGGTCGCGAGGTGCCGTCCGGGCCGCCTGGCTCATCGCCCTCCCCTACACCGACGTCACAGGCGCCATGGGGCCCGAGGGCCGACGTGACCTGCTCATCGGGCGCTCGGACCTTGACCGGTCCGCCGCCATGGTCGTCGATCGCCTCCGGGATCCGGCGATCACCACACGGGTGCCCGCCGATGGCTGGGTCGAGGCAGCCCTCGCACGTCTGCTCGGCTCCCTTGACACAGCCGCCGAGATCGCCGGGCGAACAGCGGCCCGGCTTCGCCATGCCGATCAGCTCACCGCCGACCAGGCGTCGCTGCTGAGGGTCGTACGGCAGAACCCGCGCATCGAGGTGACCGGATCGGCCGGCACCGGCAAGACGTGGCTGGCCATGGAGCAGGCGCGTATCTGGGCCGAGGCGGGTGAGCGCGTCTGCTTCGTCACCTACGGGCGCGCCGTCGTCGTCATGGTCCAGCATGCGCTTGCCGACCAGCCGTCGACGAGCCGGCCCGCCTTCATCGGCACCTTCCATCAGCTGGGGCACGGGTGGGGGGCACAGGCCAGCGACGACGACGGGCCGGAGTTCTGGGAGCGCATCGCGCCGCAGCAGATGCTCGCCGCGGCCGCGACCCTCCCCGACGACCGCAGATACTCGGCGTTCGTCGTCGACGAGGCCCAGGACTTCGCCGACTCCTGGTGGCCGGCCCTCCTGGAGTCGGCGTCCACGGACTCCTTCAAGCTGGCCGTGTTCCGGGACGACGACCAGACGGTGTTCGGCGAGCGGCGGGGACGTCCCGAGCTGCCGCTCGTGCCGTTGGTCCTCGACGAGAACCTGCGCAACTCCCGCCAGATCGTCGACACCTTCCGACCGCTCATCCACACCGAGGTCGTCGCCCTCGGCGGCGCGGGATTCCCCGTGGAGTTCGTCGAGTGCAGACCCGACGACGTCATCTCCCGCGCCGACGACGTCGTCGAGTCACTCGTCCAGGACCGCGGATGGCTGCCGGAACACGTGGCGCTCCTCACGACCAAGCACCGCCACCCCGTCCACGTCGAGCGGTCGGTCGACAAGGACGAGTACTGGCGCGACCTGTGGTTCACCGACGACGTCTTCTACTCGACCGTGGCCGGCTTCAAGGGTCTGGAACGACCGGTCATTGTCCTGGCGGTCGACGGGTTTCACGACGGCATCGACCCCTCGAGCGTGCTCTATGCGGGGATGAGCCGGGCGCGCGACCTGCTCATCGTGGTCGGTCCCAGCGCACTGCTCGAGTCCGCGGCCGGCATGAAGGCCATGAGGCGCCTGCGGCGCGGGACGCGCTCTGCCTGCGGTTCCGCTCCCGGCTAGGGCGCCCCGTCGAAGGCGAAACGCCAGTGCCCATCGAGCCACTGGGGCTCCCCGTCGAGCATTGGCGCGAGTCGGTCCTGGTACCAAGCGGCCTGCTCCGGATCGTCGGCAAGCGCCCTGTAGGCAGCCTCACTGGCGAAGAAGACGGTGGCCACGATCGTGCGGCCGTCGTCGCAGATCATGACGTCCTCGTGCACGAAGCCCGGCACCTTGCGCTCGTCGATCCAACGCCGTACCAGGTCAGCCATCTGCTGGTCCTTAGCAGCGACCGGCTCTCGCAGGCGGCCGATCATCACCGTCCCGTAGCGATCGGTGGCGTTCGCATCCATGGGTCCTCCTCAGCTGAACCCCCAGCGAGAAGAGTGTGAACCTAGCGGGCGCTCGCGGGCAAGGCGCCATTCGCGGCTACAGGAACATGACCGCCATGGACATCGAGAGGGCGACGATGGTGACCACCGAAACGGACACGAGCATGGCGCGGGATCGAAAGAAGCTCACGCCCACCATTGTGCACGGCCCCCGCTCCGGCAGGGGGCGTGGATCGGCCTAGATGCCGAGAAGCGTCCGCAGGTGTCGCGGAGCCGGGGATCCGTGGGACAGCATGAGGTCGTTGATCTGGCGATCCGTCCACTCCGGATGCAGCACGCGCAGATCGTGGTCGATGCCGGCCACCGCCCGGAACCCCACGAAGTAGGTCGGCAACTGACCCGCGGTGAGCAGGGCCCGCCGCCACTTGCCGACGGCCTCACCCTCCTCCTGGAATCCGTGATCGCGCATCATGGCCAATCCCTCGTCCTCGGTCATGCCGTGCGCATGCACGCCGACGTCGAGGATGGCATTGATCGCGCATCGCGCCTGCATCTTCAACTGCTGCAGTCGCATGGCGAGGCCGGCTGCCGGTTCGTCGTCGGGTCGGTACCCCCGGGCCACCATCAGCTGCTCGGCGAAGACCGCCCATCCCTCGACGAAGGTGCCGCTATGACCGAAACGCCGCACCGGCGTGGGCGACACGAGCCGCTGGGCGTGCGCCAGCTGCAGGACGTGCCCGGGCATCGCCTCGTGCACCGTGAGCCCGTGCAGCTGCACGCCGTTGTACTCGCGATAGAAGGAACGGACGCGGTCGGTGTCCCATCCCGAGGGCGTCGGGGCGACGGCGACGAAGGTGGGGACGTGCGCGGCCTCGAGGGGTCCCGGCGCATCGCAGTAGGCGACGGCTACACCGCGGTGGATCTCGGGCATCTCGATGACTCGGACGTCGACATCGGGCACCTCGACAAGGTCGATCTCCCGGACGAAGGCCGTGGTGCGCTCGAGCGCCCACTGCATGTCGGCGAGGACGGTGGCATCGGTGACGGGCGCGCGCAGCGCCACGGACTCGAGTGCCTCGCGCACGTCCTCGGCGGATGCCGTCGACCTGCCCAGGTACCGGGCTGCCACGTCGCGCAGCTCATCGCCGAGTACGGCGAGGTGCGACTCGGCGTCCGCGAGGACCTGGCTGGCCGACGTGTCATGGTCGAGGCTGTGCCAGAGCGCCGCGGAGTAGAGGTGCTCGCCCAGTCGCGGGTCGCGGTCGGACGTCTCGAGCCGTTGGGTGAGCCACTCGGCGAAGGCCACGATCTCGCCCGCGGCCTCGTCGACGATGGCGTCGGCTCCCACGAACGAGCGGGCCTCGCCGTCGATCAGCGCCCGGGTTCCCTCGAGCTGGGCCACGGCCGTCTCGACGTGGATCCGCGACATCTGTCCCAACTGCGAGCGGGCATCGGCCAGAGTGTCCGGGATCGCCGCCAGCCGTCCCCTGAGGCTGGCCCGTCGCTGCTCGCCGGGCGCGAACTCGCGCGACAGGAGCAGGTGCACACCCGTGCCGGGGTTCCACACCATCGGGTCCCAGGTGTGGGAACGACGTTCACCGAGGTCGAATCGCGAGCGCAGGAGCTGGGCTCGAAGGATCTCCAGGTCGACCTGGTCGGTGACGCCGAGCTCCACATCGTCTACTGCGTCGAGGGCGGTGACGTGATCGTCGATCATCGTGAGTCGGGCGGCGACAGCGGCGCCGCTGAGGTCGGGCAGCTGGTCATCGAAGCGGTGGTCACCGAGCCACGTCGCCGAGACCGGGTCCGCTCGCAGCAGGTCGTCGACCGCGCGCACCGAAAGGCGGCGGAAGTCGTCGGTGACGCTCACGCCAGTCCCTCGACTCCTCGAATCGCCCTCACCCGACGACGGGCGGCCGCCCGCACCGCGGTCTCTGCATCCAACCCCCGATCACGAGCCTCGGACACGAGGGCCAGCAGGAAATCGCCGAACGCCTCCTCCGAGGACAGGGCCTCGTCGAGGAGAGCCGCCTCGGGTCGGGCGGGGAGCTCAGGGAGCCGGTCGGCCAGCGCCGCACTGCGCGCAAGCACCTTCCCGGCGTACACCAACGACGGCAGCGTTCGCGGGATGCCGTCGGTCACGGACTCGCGTCCCTTCTCGCGGGCCTTGAGCGCGTGCCAGTTCGCCTCAACCTGCTCGGGGGTGTCGGCCGTCGCCTCACCGAAGACGTGTGGGTGCCGGGCGATCAGCTTGGTGACGATGCCATCAGCCACGTCGTCGATGTCGAAGGCGTCGGGGCCGGCCTCAGCGGCGATGCGCGCGTGGAACACGACCTGGAGGAGCAGGTCGCCGAGCTCCTCCCGCAGCCCCGCTTGGTCGGACTCCTCGATGGCCTCGACGGTCTCGTAGGCCTCCTCGATGAGGTACTCCACCAGCGACTCATGCGTCTGCCGGGCATCCCAGGGACAGCCGCCGGGCGATCGCAGCCGGTCCATGACGGCCACCAGGTCGAGCAGGCGCTGCCCGGGCCGAGCGGCGTCGCCCCGCGAGGTCACTGGGCCAGGGCGGGCGGGGCCGACAGGTCGTCCAGGGCCGGGCCGATCGACAGGCTCGTCGAGTCCCACGTCCCGAAACGGGGACTCGCCGTGACCTCGAGGTCGTCGCTGAGGGCGTTCACCGCATCGAACACGGCCTGACCCTGCGATTCCGCGCTGCCCTGGGGATCCAGCTTGATGCCCAGTGCCTGAGCCTGGAGGTTGAGGCGCACCACGGACTCGATCTGCGACGGCGCGATGTCCTGCTCCGCGAAGGCCTGGAGGACGGCGGCCCGGTCGCCGAGCTGCGCGTCGTACTGGACCAGCTGCTCGTCGATCTCCCCCTGGGTCACCACGACACCGTTCTGCTCCGCGAGGGTGTTGGCCAGCTCGGTGGTGATCATGCGGCCCAGGGTCTTCGAGGTGAGCACCTGATCGGCTGCGTCGGCCGGCTTGCGCTGGGCGAGCAGGACCTCCCGCACCTGGGTGTTGAGCTGCTGCTCGGTGATCCGGGAGTCGCCGAGGATCGCCGCCGAGCCCGCCTGCTGGGTGCCGCAGCCGGTGACGAGGAGGCCTCCGGCAAGAAGGGCAGTGACGACGAGCGTGCGTCCTGAGCGGCGGTTCATGGTCATGTCGGTCTCTCCATCGGTGGTGCCGGCTGCAGGACGGCCTTCACCAGCTCGGTCGCCCAGGACAGCAGTTCGGTGTCGCGAAGGGGCGTGCCGCCCATGAGGGCGGTCGTCGGTCGCGGCACCATGATCGTACGGATCGTCGGCTTGACGAGCGTGCGGGGGTAGAGGCGCGTCAGCCGCATCTGCCCGGACTCGGGCAGCGTGACAGGGTGGAAGCGGATGGCCGAGGCCTGGAGGATCACCTCGGTGAGTCCGGCGGACCGCGCCAGCACCCGGAAGCGGGCAACGGCAAGGAGCGCCTCCACCTCGGACGGCAGGGGGCCGTAGCGATCGAGGAGTTCCGAGGCCACCTCGTCCACCGCGGCATCGGACGACGCGTCGGCCAGGCGCTTGTACGCCTCGAGCCGCAGCCGTTCGTGCGGCACGTACTCCGCGGGGATGTGCGCGTCGATGGGCAGTTCGACCTTAACGTCGGAGGCCGCCGGCGCCGTCGGCTCGTCCTTGTACTCGGCGAGGGCCTCACCCACCAGGCGGACGTAGAGGTCGAACCCGACGTCGGCGATGTGCCCACTCTGCTCCCCGCCGAGCATGTTCCCTGCGCCTCTGATCTCGAGATCCTTCATGGCGATGTGCATCCCCGACCCGAGGTCGGTGTGCTGCGCGATGGTGGCGAGGCGCTCGTGCGCCGTCTCCGTCAGGGGCTTGTCCGGCGCGTAGAGGAAGTAGGCGTAGGCACGTTCCCGACCGCGACCGACCCGGCCCCGCAACTGGTGGAGCTGGGACAGCCCGAACGTGTCGGCACGGTCGACGATCAACGTGTTGGCGTTCGCGATGTCGATACCTGACTCGACGATGGTCGTGCAGACGAGAACGTCGATCTGCTTGTCCCAGAAGTCGACGATGACCTGCTCGAGCGCGTGCTCGTTCATCTGCCCGTGGGCGACGGCGATCCGGGCGTCGGGCACCATGTCGGCGATCCGTCGCGCCACCCGGTCGATCGACTCCACCCGATTGTGGACGAAGAACACCTGGCCTTCGCGCATCAGTTCGCGGTTGATCGCGGCCGTGATCTGCCTGTCGTCGTACGGACCGACGAACGTGAGGACCGGGTGCCGTTCCTCGGGAGGCGTCTGGATGACCGACATCTCCCGGATCCCCGTGACCGCCATCTCGAGGGTTCGCGGAATCGGGGTGGCCGACATCGCCAGGACGTCGACATTCGTGCGCAGGGCCTTGAGGTGCTCCTTGTGCTCGACGCCGAATCGCTGCTCCTCGTCGATCACGACGAGGCCGAGGTCCTTGAAGCGCACGCCCGAGGTCAGGAGGCGATGGGTGCCGATGACGACGTCAACCGTGCCGTCGGCAACGCCCTCGAGCGCCGACTTGGCGTCCTTGTCCGTGCTGAACCGGGACAGCGCCGCCACCTTGATCGGGAACGCCGCGTACCGCTCGGCGAAGGTCGACAGGTGCTGCTGCACAAGGAGCGTGGTCGGGACGAGGACAGCGACCTGCTTGCCGTCCTGCACCGCCTTGAACGCCGCACGGACGGCGATCTCCGTCTTCCCGTAGCCGACGTCGCCGCAGATGAGCCGATCCATCGGCACGGTGCGCTCCATGTCGGCCTTGACCTCGTCGATGCAGGACTGCTGATCGGGCGTCTCCACGTAGGGGAAGGCGTCCTCGAGCTCTCGCTGCCAGGGGGTGTCGGCGGCGAACGCGTAGCCCTTGCTCGCCTGTCGGGCCGCGTACAGCCTGATGAGCTCGCCGGCGATCTGCTTGACGGCCTTGCGGGCCCGCCCCTTCGCCTTCTGCCAGTCCGCACCGCCGAGGCGGTGCACCGTCGGCGCCTCGCCGCCCACGTAGCGAGTGATGAGGTCGAGTTGGTCCATCGGCACGAACAGGCGATCCGGCGGCTGGCCGCGCTTGCTCGCTGCGTACTCGAGGACGAGGTACTCGCGCTCGGCCCCCGCCACCGCCCGCTGCACCATGTCGACGTAGCGCCCCACGCCGTGCTGCTCGTGGACGACGAAGTCGCCCGACTTCAAGGTCAGCGGATCGATGGCCCGCCGCCGACGCGACGGAAGGCGGCGCATGTCCTTGGTGGACGTGCGCTGGCCGACGATGTCGGTCTCGGTGATCACGGTCAGGCCGCACGACTCGAGCGCGAATCCGTGCACGAGCCGGCCGCGGGTGACCGTGACCAGGCCCGCGTCTGGCGGCACCTGGAGGTCGGCCACCTCGAGGACGGCGATGCCGGCGCCCGCCAGCTCCTCGACCATGCGGGTCACCGAGCCCTGGCCCTCCGCCAGCAGGACGACGCGCAGCTTCTGCATCGTCCAGTCCCGCATATCGGCCAGGGCGCCAACCGAGTCGCCGCGGTACGTGTCGAGCTCTCGGGCGTCGATGCGGATCCGGCCCGGAGCGCGCGCGTCCGCGTCGTCGTCGATCTCCGCGTCGGTCCACAGGGGAGTGACCTGCCACCAGGCGTCCATCCGGACCCTGGCTATGCCGCGCATGTCGTCGAGCTCCCGGTAGCTCGCGGCGCCGACGTCGATCGGAGCGGAGTTGCCGACCGTGGCGTTGTGCCACGACGCCATCAAGAACTCCTGCGCCGTGCGGACGACGTCGTGGGCGCGCTTGCGAATCCGCTCCGGTTCGAGCAGCACCACCTGTGCTGAGCCGGCCACCAGCTCGAGCGGGGTGGTCATGCCGTCGGCAAGCACGGGGGCCAGCGACTCCATGCCCTCCACCGGCATCCCCTGCGCGAGCTTGTCGCACATCTCCGCCACGTGCGGCGAGCGCTCGGCGAGGGCGGCAGCCCGGGCGCGCACCTGCGGAGTGAGGAGCAGTTCGCGGACCGCGGGCGCCCAGAGACCGTGTGGCGCAAGCTCCAAGGACCTCTGGTCTGCGATAGCGAAGGTGCGCACCTCCTCGACCGAGTCGCCCCAGAACTCCACCCGCAGCGGGTGCTCCTCGGTCGGCGGGAAGACGTCGAGGATTCCGCCGCGCACAGCCACCTGACCACGTCGCTCGACGAGGTCGACGCGCTCGTACCCGAGCTCGACGAGGGTCGTGACCAGATCGGTCAACGGCACCTCGTCACCCGCCTGCAGGCGTACCGGTTCCACGTCGCCGATCCCGAGGATGACGGGCTGCAGGAAGGCACGCACGGAGGTGACCAGGACGTCGATGGGCAGGCATAGCTCATCGGAAGGGTCCGGATGTGCCAGCCGTCGCATGACGGCCACCCGGCGGCCGACCGTGTCGGACGACGGCGACAGCCGTTCGTGCGGGAGCGTCTCCCACGACGGGAACACGGCCACGCGAGCGCGCGGAAGCAGCCCGGGCAGGGCCGTGGCCACGTCCTCCGCCTCGCGTCCCGTCGCCGTGACGACGATGACCGGAGCGCCCGCTCGCGCACGGCGGGCGATCTCCGCGACGACCAGGGGGTGCACTGCCGCCGGCGCCTCCACGACAGCGCCGGTACCCGCCTCGGCCAGGTCACGGATCGACGAGAAGGCGGGGTCCCTGTCGAGGCACGTCAGGAGCGCGGACAGGGTCACGAGGCGGCTGCCTCCACGAGTGCGGCCCGCAGGTGCGCGACGAGAGCGGGGTGGCTCACGACGAGGTCGGTGACGTAGGGCGGCATCACGTTGAACATGATCGGCGAACCGTCGACGTGCGACGGAACAAGGCCGTAGTGGGCGGCCACGCCGTAAGGCGCGGCGACATCCCACTCGTAGAAGCCGGTGTCGTGCACGTACGCCTCGGCCCGCCCAGCGATGATCTCGTTCACCTTGGCTCCGACCGAGCCCACGTCGATGATCTCCACGCCCTGGTCGGTGATGCCGGCCTCGGCCAGCCGCCGGCTCAGGATCTCCACCGTGCGCGGCAGCGTGGCCGGCGGTCGGCTGCGCGAGGCCACGATGCGCACTGGGCGGTCCGTCGGCAGCGGCGCCGGAGCGCCCACGACGTCGAGCACGGATCGCGTCAGCTCCTGAGCGGGCAGGTCGACCGTCGTGGCCGACAGGATCGAGCCCTCGGGCTCCCACAGGGCGATGTGAACGGCGAAGTCGGCGCGACCCTGGCCGTATTCGAAGGTGCCGTCCAGCGGATCGACGATCCACACCCGACGTGCCGACAGTCGCTCGTCGTTGTCCTTGCCCTCCTCGCTCAGGATGGCGTCGTCAGGCCGGGCCCGGCCGAGCCTTCCCATGATGAACAGGTGGGAGGCGCGATCGGCCTGCTTGCGCAGCGCGTTGGCGGCAGCCTTGTCGTCGATCGGCCCGAAGGATGCCCGCAACTCGAGCAGGAGCTGACCCGCCTCCCGTGCCACGTCCCTCGAGAGTTCCGCGTCGCTGTGCATGGTCGCCCTTCTCCGCTGTTGCGTGTCACGCCGGTGTGGCGTTGAACCTGTTCTGCGCCTGTTCGAGACCCTCGACCACCACGCACTCCGTGGCGTCGGCGCCCCGGTCGAGGAGTTCGGGTAGATCCTTGCGCTCGGCCGCGGCGAACGGCCGCAGCACGTACTCCGCGGGATCCTGCCGGCCCGGCGGTCGACCGATTCCTACGCGAATGCGGAAGAAGTCGCCCGATCCGATCGCCTTGCGAATGCTCCGAAGCCCGTTGTGCCCGTTGTCGCCTCCACCGAACTTGACGCGCAAGGTCGAGAACGGGATGTCCAGCTCGTCGTGCACGACGACCATCCGGTCGGGAGTCACCCCGTAGAACGACATCAGTGCCTTGACGGGTCCACCCGACTCGTTCATGTACGACATCGGGGTAGCCAACACGATGTGGGCCTGCGCGCCGGGCAGTCCGAATCGGCCTTCAGCGGCCTGTGCATGCGCGCGCTTGTGCCGGCCCATGCGTGAACTCGTGCGCTCGGCGATGAGGTCGACCACCATGGCGCCCACGTTGTGCCGCGTCGCGGCGTACTCGGGGCCTGGATTGCCCAGGCCCACGATCAGCCATGGGTCCGACCTGTGCACTGGCCTGCCTGCCTCGGGGATCGCTGCGCTCACTCCTCGCGACCGAAAGAAGACGTCGACTACTCCGCGAGGGCGGCGGTGGCGGCCTCGTCGGCCGTCTCTGCGGCCTCAGCGGCCTCAGCGGCCTCTTCGTGCGCCATGGCCTCGGAGTACTCCTCAGCCTTGTGCTCGGCATCCGAGACGGCGTGCTGTGCGGCAGCCATCGGATCCTCGCCCGCGGCCACGGCCTCTTCGAGGGCCTGGATGGCGGAAGCGGCATCCATGCCCGCCTCCTCGGCGGCGAGGGTTGCGGCCTTGATCGCGTCGGCCATCTCGCCACGCTCAGCGGCTTCCTGGCGCGTGATGATGATCAGGTCGAGGTGCTCGAGGTTGCGCTTGACCGGGTCGCGCTGGATGTCGCGGGGCTTGGCCAGGACGGTCGTTCCCTCGAAGGAGATCGACAGCACGACGCGCGGCTTGCGCAGCGCGAGGTCGAGGTCGTGCGCAGGAATCGCGATGTGAACCAGCTCGGCGCCCTCGCCGTAGATGACGGCGGGGATATGGCCCTCGCGACGAATACGCCGCGCGGCACCCTTGCCGAAATCGGAACGGGTACGGCGGTCAGTGCAACGGTGGTCACTTCTCAGAACTCCTCGGTCATCGTCGGTCACCTCGGCAACGCTGGTGGGCGCCGACCACGTCGATCACGGTGCATACACGCCAGAGGCTGCGCACACCCTCGCCGAGGATTGGTGAGAGTCTAACCTGCCCCGCCCAGCACCCCGACAGTCGGTCTCACGCCTGCGGCGGAGGGTGATGGTCGTACTGCCGGCCGTGGGGTGAGGTCCAGGTGCAGGATCCGTCGGGTCGGGAGTCGGTGATCCTCCAGCCGGCGTGGGTCTTGAGCTGGTGGTGCCGCACGCAGAGGGCGCCGAGGTTGCCTGGTGAGGTGTCGCCGCCGTCGTTCCAGGCTTGGGCGTGGTCGATCTGGGAGCGGGCGGCGGCGCGGCGGCAGCCGGGGAACCGGCACACCCTGTCCCGGGCCACGATGAAGTCCCTGAGTCGCTGAGGCACCGCGTAGACGCGGCGGCCGTAGTCGAGCAGGTGCCCGGTGACGGGGTCGGTGACCAGCCGCCGCATCGTCACCTCCACCTCGGGGTCGGCCAGCAGGTCGCGGACCACGTCCGCGCCGATCGGCCCGGACCCCCGCAACTCCACGACACCACCCGTGACGCCCGCGGCCAGATCGAGCAGGGTGGGCAGGTCGATGACCAGGTCGAGGTGCGCCCGGACCTGCGGGGCCGGGACCACGCCCGATCCGATGCCGGCGCCAGTGGCATCGCGGGCGCCCAGGACCAGCGCCGCCAGCGCTTCCACGCGCCGCTCCCCCATCGTCGCGGGCGCGCTGCCTTCGGCGGGCAGGGCGAACCGGTCGTCGTGGGCGAGGGCATCCACCTGCGCCATCGCCGCGTGGGCGGCCTCGGTCGACATGCGGGCGATGAGCGTGGAGATCCCGTCGAGCTCATCGCACACGTACACGTCACGGGTGCAGCGGGCTTCGCGGCGGCGGCGGCGTTCCCCGGCCGCGTCGATCGCCAGCACCGCCCGGCGCGCGGCCGCCCGGGTCATCGACACCGTCGCCCGGGCAGCGGTCGGCAGCACCCGGGACTGCAGGTCCGCGCAGGCGGCGGCGAACGCGGCTCGTTCGGTGTCGTCGCGCATCCAACGGCCCGGCAGCCGCCCGGCCGCCTCCACGATCACGGCGACGTGCCGGTCGGTGATCTCTCCCGCCGCGAGGGCAGCGGCAGTATGGGCGAGGGGACCGGCCAGGAGCCGCGCGGTGTCGATGTGGTCCTGCGCGGTGGCGGCGGGCAGCCGCAGTGCGGCCCCGAGCTCCTCGCGGCGCACGTCCGCGATACGGATCCTGCGCTCCTCCTCCGAACCCGGGACCAAGAGCGTGAACTCCTCTACCAGCGGCTCCGCAGCGGCGGCCGGGATCACCGCCTCCAGCCCCACCGACGCCCACCACGCCGCCACCCGCTGATGGACCTGCAGGAACGCCACCGCGTCCACATCCGACAACGCGGCCCGGTCGATCGTCATCAGCGCGTCCAGCACCAGCGCACTGGGCCGCATCCCCGCCAGCACCCCCAGCAGCTCACCAGGGGTCAGGCCATCGACGAAGTCCACCAGAACCGGGTCATCCACCACCCGATCCGGCGCCACACCCGCGACCCCGGCCCTCGATTCCATGACCTCACACTAGAACGACGGTGTGACAGTCCGTCGAGCTGAATCCACAGCAACCGCAACGATTGTCAGCTAGTGCGAGGACGCTTCCGGCCGGTGGGCGTTGACCTCGAAGAGGCTGGCCTGAGACGCGCCAGGGCCGTCCTCGAACATGCTCGTCACCGACCCATCGGTGAACACCTCGGTGATCGCCTGGGCCAGGATGGGGGCGATCGACAAAACGGTGAGCTTCTCGAACATGCAGTCGTCGGCGATCGGCAGGGTGTTGGTGACGATGACCTCCGAGATGCGTGAGGCCTGCAGGCGCTCCCTGGCGGGAGCGCTCAGAATCCCGTGCGTGGCTGCGACGATGACGTCCGCCGCGCCATTGTCGAATAGGGTTTCGGCCGCCTTCACGATCGTTCCGCCCGTGTCGATCATGTCGTCGACCAGGACGCACACGCGATCGCGGACGTCGCCGACGACCTCGAGCATCTTCACCTGGTTCGGAACATCGGGGTCGCGTCGCTTGTGGATGATGGCCAGCGGCGCACCGAGGACATCCGTCCAGCGCTCGGCCACCCGCACGCGGCCGGCATCGGGCGACACGACCGTGATGCGCTCACGCGGGACTCTGCTTTGCACGTGGTGCGACAGCAGCGGCATGGCGAACAGGTGGTCGACCGGACCGTCGAAGAATCCCTGGATCTGAGAGGTGTGGAGGTCGACGGTCATGAGGCGGTCGGCGCCCGCGGTCTTGAACAGGTCCGCCATGAGACGGGCGGAGATCGGCTCGCGACCGCGATGCTTCTTGTCCTGCCGCGCGTAGCCGTAGAACGGCACGATGACGGTGATGCGCTTGGCCGACGCCCTCTTCAGCGCGTCGATCATGATCAGTTGCTCCATGATCCACTTGTTGATCGGGGTCGTATGGCTCTGCAGGACGAAGGCGTCGGTGCCTCGTACCGACTCCTGGAACCGGATGAAGATCTCTCCGTTGGCGAAGTCGTACGCGAGGGTCGGCGACAGCGGCACGCCGAGGTTCTCCGCCACCTCGTTGGCCAGTTCCGGGTAGGAGCGTCCGGCAAGCAGGACCAGGCGCTTCTGGTTGGGTACGGACACCTGAGTCACGCGGGCTCCTACGCTTGTTCGGACTGATCGGCGGACGAAGCTTGCTGCTTGGCTAAGGCTGCCGCCTCGGCGGCGGCCGAACCCGGGCGACGTCGTTCCACCCAGTCGTCGATGTTGCGCTGGCGCGCCCGACCCACGGCCATGGCGCCGGGCGGGACGTCGTCGGTGATGACGGAGCCGGCCGCCGTGTAGGCGCCGTCGCCTATGGTCACCGGCGCGACGAGCATGGTGTCGCTTCCCACCCGCGCGTGACTGCCGACCACGGTGCGGTGCTTGGCCACGCCGTCGTAGTTCACGAAGACTGTCGCCGCCCCGATGTTCGAGCCCTCCCCCACCTCTGCATCGCCGACGTACGACAAGTGCGGCACCTTCGCGCCGTCGCCGATCACGGAGTTCTTGATCTCGACGTAGGCACCAGCCTTGGCACCGATCCCTAGGACCGTGCCGGGCCGCAGGTAGGTGAACGGCCCGACCTTCGCGCCTTCGCCGATGACCGCCAGCTCGGCCCAGGTGTGGATGACCTCGGCTCCCGCCCCCACCTCGCAGGACGTGAGGGTCGTTCCCGGGCCGATGAGGGCTCCGGTGGCGACCGACGTCGGTCCACGGAGCGTGACCTGCGGCCGGATGGTGACGTCGGGCTCGATGTCGACGTCGACGTCGAGCCAGGTCGACCCCGAATCGAGGATCGAGACCCCGCTGCGCATCCACGCCTCGTTGATGCGATCGCGCATGATCGCCGCCGCCTCGGCCAGCTGCACGCGGTCGTTCACGCCAAGGATCTCGCTCGGATCGGCGCACATCGACGCCGAGACCACATCGCCCGCCTCGCGCAGCAACCCGATGACGTCGGTGAGGTACTCCTCGCCCTGGGCGTTGTCGGTGGTGAGGCCGGTCAGGCATTCGATCAGCCGGTCGGCGGCGAAGGCGTACATCCCCGAGTTGATCTCGCCGATCTGCCGCTGCTCGTCGGTGGCGTCCTTCTCCTCCACGATCGCGTTCACGGAGCCCTGGCCGTCGCGGACGATGCGGCCATAGCCGCCGGGCTGATCGAGGCGAGCGGTGAGCACGGTGGCCGCCGCGTGCGTGGACGAGTGCTCGAGCAGCAGCCCGGCGAGCGTCTGCCCGGTGAGCAGCGGAGTGTCGCCCGTGAGCACGACGACGGGGCCCTCGGCGGTGGAGATCCCGCGCGAGCCGAGGTCGTCGAGCGCGATCCGGAGCGCGTGCCCCGTCCCGTTCTGGGTCTCCTGGACGACGGTGTGCGCCCAGGGCGCGATCTCGCTGACGTGGGCGGTCACCTGGTCGCGGCCATGTCCGACGACGACGACGAGGTGTTGCGGCTCGATGGCGGAGGCTGCCTCGATGACGTGGCCGAGCAAGGATCGGCCGGCCACGGCGTGCAGGACCTTGGGGGTCGCGGACTTCATCCGCTTCCCCTCACCGGCCGCGAGGATCACGACGACGGACGGGCGACTGCTGGTCACATCTGGTCCTAAGGCGGGTCGGGCAAGGCGAAACCGTGCGACGGCCTGGGGAAGGCGTCCTCACCCTATCGACCGTGGAGACGGGGAGTCCACGGAGTGGCGCACGTCACTGGCTCCCGGGGAAGGAATCGAACCTTCGTTGACGGATTCAAAGTCCGCTGTCCTGCCGCTAGACGACCCGGGACCGACCGGTCCAACCGGCGGCAGGAGAACTGTAGACGGCGCACGGAAACGAGGAACCGGTCGCAGGGCTTGCTCCGCGACCGGTTCCCCGTTGTCTGCGGCTACTGGCGAGCGGCCGCCCGGACCTACTGTCCCTACCGGGCGCCGGCACCCATCACGCGAGCATCCGCCGCATCAGCGAGCAGCGCAGCCCTCGGGACGCTCACCGCGACCTGGGCGTCCGTCGCCATCGGCGCACCCATCCAGCGAGCATCCGCCGCATCAGCGAGCAGCGCAGCCCTCGGGACGCTCACCGCGACCTGGGCGTCCGTCGCCATCGGCGCACCCATCCAGCGAGCATCCGCCGCATCAGCGAGCAGCGCAGCCCTCGGGACGCTCACCGCGGCCTGGCGTCCGTCGCCATCGGCGCACCCATCCAGCGAGCATCCGCCGCATCAGCGAGCAGCGCAGCCCTCGGGACGCTCACTATGGCCTGGGCGTCCGTCGCCATCGGCGCACCGCCCGAGGTCGCCGAATCGATGCCCGAGCCCTGCGTGCGGAGCAAAGCGATGCCAGCGAGCGCGGCGAAGACGACCAGCGCCGCGACCAGCGCCAGCAGTGCGTACCGAAGGCCGCGATGTGCCTGGGGGCCGCTCGTGCCGCGAGTGCCCTGCGGCGGTGCGGAACGCGCATCCGGGACGAACGCGGGGGTGCGCAGTGTGGTGGTGGACATGACTCCTCCTCACGAGGGGCGCGGCGGAGCCGCGGTGGTGGGCCGAGTAGCCGACGGCCTGGGCGTGGTGGTGTGCCCGAGGATGCGGATCTCAGGTGTGTTCACTGTGATCCCTCCTCTCGATTCCTTGTCCCACGACAACGGTGCCGCGAACCGGACAGGTCGGGCATCAGGGAAAACCCCGGAATCAGAGGGAGGGTCGCGGATTGACGTCCGTACCTACGGTCCCGTAACCTACGGAAGCGTAGGTACGTGCCGGAATCGGGCGCGGACCGCCGATTCGCCACAAGGAGACCCATGACCGTATCCCCACAGATCCTGCCGCAGGGCCGGGCGACCGACGAGCCCGTGCAGCTGAACAGCCTGGGGATGCGCGTCACCATCGGCGTCTTCGTCGTTGTCCCGCTGCTGGCCGTCATCGCCGCGATCCCGGTTGCCTGGGGCGGCTGGCTGTCATGGGTCGACGTCGCCCTCGTGGTCGTGTTCTGGACAATCACCGCCCTCGGCATCACCGTGGGCTACCACCGTTACTTCACCCATGGCTCCTTCAAGGCCAACCGCGCCGTCAAGATCACCCTCGCGCTCATGGGTTCGTACGCACTCGAGGGCTCGCTGGACCAATGGGTGGCCGACCACCGCAAGCACCACAAGTTCTCCGACGAGGTCGGCGACCCGCATTCGCCGTGGCGCTTCGGCACGTCGCGCAGGGCGGTAGCCAAGGGCCTCTACTACGCCCACGTCGGCTGGTTCTTCGACGACGAGAACACATCGATCGAGAAGTACGCCCCCGACATCGCCGCCGACAAGGACCTTCGGGCCCTCTCGCGCTACTTCCCGGCTGTCGTCGTCGCGACCTTCCTGCTGCCAGCACTCCTGGGCGGGCTCATCACCTGGTCGTGGATCGGCGCCCTGACCGCCCTCTTCTGGGCCGGCTTCGTCCGTGTCGCGCTGGTTCACCACGTAACGTGGTCGATCAACTCCATCTGCCACGTGTTCGGCACGCGCCCCTACACCTCCCGCGACATGTCGAGCAATGTGGCGTGGCTCGCCGTCCCCTCCTTCGGGGAGTCGTGGCACGCCATCCACCACATCGACCAGACGAGCGCCCGACACGGCGTGCTGCGCGGTCAGCTCGATCTGAGCGCTGAGCTCATCCGAGTTCTCGAGAAGGTCGGGCTCGTGCGAGACGTGCGGTGGCCCCGGCCCGAGCGAATCGTGAGCAAGCTCAAGGACCCGGCGATGGCCCGCCGCGTGCGCGGGTACACAGTGGCGTCATGACTCCCATGAACCCGCGGCCCCCGGCCGGTGCGGTGCCAGGCGCGCTGGATGACGAAGCCGCGCCGGTCATCGACATCACCGACCTCGCACGTCGCGACGGCCGCCGGCCGTCGCCACGACGGGACCGGGTACGCATGAGCGGCCACGAACGCCGCGAGCAGCTCCTGGACGTCGGCCGCTCACTGTTCGCCGAGAAGGGGTTCGAGGCCGTCAGTGTCGAGGAGATCGCGGCCAAGGCCGGCGTCTCGAAGCCCGTCGTCTACGAGCACTTCGGCGGGAAGGAAGGCCTCTACGCCGTCGTCGTCGATCGCGAGATGACCTACCTGCTCGTGTCGATTGCCGAGGCGCTGGGGGCGGACGGCAGCGTCGACCCCGTCACGACCAGCGCCCGAGCCCTGCTCGAGAGGGCCGGCATGGCCCTGTTCGACTACATCGACCAATACCCCGACGGCTTTCGCATCCTCGTTCGTGACACCCCCGCGGTGCACGACCCCGAGGCGAGATCCGATGCCATCGGCGGCACCTTCGCCGGCCTGCTCGTCGAGGTGGCTGCGAAGGTCGATGACCTGCTCGCCAAGCAGTTCCGTGCCCATCGCATGAACCCGAAGTGGGCACCCCTGTACTCGCAGATGCTGGTGGGCATGGTCGCGCAGACGGGCCAGTGGTGGCTTGATGTGCGCAAGCCGAAGAAGGAAGAGGTCGTCGCCCACCTGGTCAACCTCGCGTGGAACGGGCTGCAGAACATGGAGCCCAAGCCGCGCCTCAACGCCACGCACTCCTAGCCGCGGGTGACCCCGCAGGGTCAAGATTCTTTGCCGCTAGGAATCTTGATATCGAGATTCTTGACGTAGCATCGGGTCGTGGCACACCCCCAGGACGAGGTCGACCGGATCGCCGCCGCGTGGCAGCGCGAGCGCCCCGATCTCGACGTGGCGCCGCTGCAGGTGCTGTCCCGCGTCACCCGGCTCGCCCGGCACCTGGACCTGGCCCGACGAGCCTCCTTCGCCGCGCAGTCGCTGGAGACCTGGGAGTTCGACGTCCTCGCGGCACTGCGCCGAGCCGGAGCTCCCTACTCGCTCTCGCCCGGTCAGCTCGGCACCGAGACTCTGGTGACCAGTGGAACGATGACCAACCGCATCGATCGACTCGAGGTGCGCGGACTCGTTCGACGCGAACCCGACCCGAGTGACCGACGTGGCGTCCGGGTCATGCTCACGGACTCGGGCAAGAGGGCTGTGGACGACGCGATGAGCGACTTCCTGACCCGGGAGCACGCCCTGCTCGATGCCCTTGATCCGGCCGACCGCGAAAGGCTGGCGGGCCTGCTGCGCGTGCTCGTGCAGGAGTTCGGCGACTAGGACCGGGCGAAGAACCGCTGGATCCCGGCGAACAGCCACTCCGCATACTTCCGCTGGCCCGCGCGCGTCGTCATCAGAGCGGCGTCCTGGGAGTTGCGCATGTTGCCCACCTCGACGGTGACGGTCGGGACGTTGCTGAAGTTGAGCGACGTCGTGTCCCGCGAGACCATCAGCTGATTGCCGATGTAGTTGGACGGAGGTGCCCCCGCCGCCGTCATGCCGTCGATCATCGCCCCGGCCAGTCGGCGGTCGACCTTGACGACGTCGTCGGTCCACCCCTTGATGAACGCCGGGGCCATCGCGAAGAAGCCGCGGCTGCCCGACGAGGCACCGTCGGCGTGGATGCTCACCATGGCGTCGGCGTTGATGCGGTTGGCGTGCTTGGCCCGATCCCAGACGCAGGGACCCCAGGCGTCGTAGGAGTTCGACGTCCGGGTGAGCTCCACCCTCGCGCCCGCCTGGCTCAGGAGCTTGCGGAGCTGCTTCGCCACCCGCCAGGTGAACGTCGCCTCGGGGAAGCCGCTGTTCGTGGCCGTGCCCGAGGTGTTGCAGCCCTTGACGATCGCCCCGTTGAACCGTGTCTGGCTCATCTGCTTCGCGAACCTGGGATTGGAGTTGCCGAGCTGATGCCCTGGATCAATGAGGATGACCTTGCCGTCGAGTGACCCGCCCGGCGCCGCCGGCTCGTGGGCCCGAGCCGGCGCCCCCGCGAGCCCGAGGGCCAGGACGGCAACCACGGCGACGGCCGAGGTCCGGGAGAGGCGATTCACAGGATCGCCAGCATGCGGTGGTTGCCCAGCGTGTTGGGCTTGACCCGCTCGAGTCCCAGGAACTCCGCGACGCCCTCGTCGTACGACTGCAGCAACTGCTCGTACACCGCGGTGTCGACCGGCGTGTCGTCGATCTCGTGGAACCCGTGCGACGCGAAGAACCGCACCATGAAGGTCAGGCAGAAGACGCGCGTGACACCCAGCGCCCGCGCCCGGTCCATGAGCGCGATGAGGATCGTCGACCCGATGCCACGTCCGACGTACTTCGGGTCGACGGCCAGGGTGCGCACCTCGGCGAGGTCCTCCCACATGACGTGCACCGCACCGCACCCGACGACCAGGCCGTCGATCTCGGCAACCAGGAACTCCGGCACGTCCTCGAAGAGCGTGACGGTCGCCTTCGACAGAAGGCGCCCGTCCGAGGAGTAGGCGTCGACGAGCTCGCGAATGGCCCTGACGTCCGTGGTGCGGGCCGGCCGCACGATCGCGACGGTCGAGCCCAGCGTCGTCACTGCTCACGCTCCGGTTTGACCAGGGGGAAAAGGATGGTCTCGCGGATGCCCAGGCCCGTCAGCGCCATCATCACGCGGTCGATCCCCACGCCCACGCCACCCGTGGGGGGCATGCCGTGCTCGAGCGCGCGCAGGAAGTCCTCGTCGAGGAGCATCGCCTCAACGTCGCCGCGTGCCGCGAGGGCTGCCTGCTCCATGAGCCGCTCCCGTTGGATGACGGGATCGACGAGCTCCGAGTAGCCGGTGCCGGTCTCGGCGCCGTTGATGTAGAGGTCCCACTTCTCGACGACGCCCGGCTTGCTGCGGTGGCCCCGGACGAGCGGGGACGTGTCGACGGGGTAGTCGACGACGAACGTCGGCCCGGTGAACGTCGAGATGACGTGATGCTCGAACAGCTCCTCGGCCAGCTTGCCCGTGACCGCCGTGGGCGCCACGTCGATCCCCTCCGCCTCGCACAGCGTGACGAGGTACGACCGATCCGTGTTCGGCGTGATCTCCTCGCCGATCGCCTCGGACAACGACGTGTAGAGGTCGACCTGCGGCCAGATGCCTGACAAGTCGTGCACCGACCCGTCGGCGTGGGTCACGACGAGCGATCCGCTGGCGACCAGGGCGGCCTCCTGGATGAGCTCACGCGTGATCGTGGCCATGTCGTGGTAGTCCGCGTATGCCTGGTAGAACTCGAGCATCGTGAACTCCGGCGAGTGCGTGCGATCGGCACCCTCGTTGCGGAAGTTGCGGTTCACCTCGAACACCCGCTCGAGCCCGCCGACGACTGCCCGCTTCAGGAACAGCTCGGGCGCGATGCGCAGGAACACGTCGATGTCGAACGCGTTGGAGTGCGTCACGAACGGCCGGGCCGTGGCGCCGCCGTGCATGGTCTGCAGCATCGGGGTCTCGATCTCCAGGTAGCCACGACGAGTGAGGCTCTGACGCACTGACGACATGACGGCAACCCTCGTGCGCGCCACCTGCTGCGCGTCGGGGCGGGTGATGAGGTCGACGTAGCGCTGGCGGACTCGCGTCTCCTCGCTGAGCGGCTTGTGCGCGACCGGGAGGGGTCGCAGCGCCTTGGCCGCCATGCGCCAATCGTCGGCGAGGACCGAGAGCTCCCCGCGTCGCGAGGTGATGACCTCACCGGAAACGAAGACGTGGTCGCCGATGTCGACGAGGTCCTTCCACGAAGTGAGCTGCTCCTCCCCGACGTTCGCGAGGGACAGCATGGCCTGGATCTCGGTGCCGTCGCCGGCCCGCAGGGTGGCGAAGCAGAGCTTCCCGGTGTTACGGGAGAAGATCACCCGTCCGGCGATGCCGACCCGTTCGCCCGTGGCTGTGTCGAGCGGGAGGTCGGGATACGACTGGCGCACCGCGCTGATGGTGGAGGTGATGGGCAGGCCGATGCCGTACGGCTCCATACCCCGCGCCGACAACTGCTCACGCTTGTCGCGCCGGATGCGCATCTGCTCGGGCAGGTCGTCATCCGGGTCGGCAAGCGGCTCGAGGCTGCTGGCGGCATCAGTCGTCACAACGACACAGGCTATTGGATGCCTCGTAGTCTTCCGACATGAGCAACTCACCCCAGGCGTGGCCCTCCCCCGAACCCGTCCGCGGGGTCATCTTCGACATCCACTCGACCCTGATCGACCAGGGCTCGGCCGATGAGTGGCTGGCGGCGGCGCTCGCGGTTGCCCCCCATCCGCTCGACGACACGGCGACTGCCGAACTCGTGGCCTTCCTCGACCGCATCTGGGAGGGCGCGCGCGTGAGTGATCCCGACAGCAGCCGCGACCTGTCGTTCGAGGCGCATTCGAGGGTGTTCCACGAGCTCATCGCGGACGGGCCGAGCGTGGACCGAACGCTGGCCAATGCGCTGTACGACGTGATGCTCGACGGCTGGCATGCCTACGCCGATACCGTGCCCACCCTCCGGGCCCTCCGGGAGGCTGGGGTCAAGGTCTGCCTGCTCTCCAACGCCGGGGTCCCGATCCGCCGCATCCTCGATCGCGAGGGGGTGTCACCGCACGTCGACGGAGTGGTGCTCTCCTACGAGGTGGGCTGCGTCAAGCCGGACCATCGGATCTTCCGGGCCGCCGTCAACCTGCTCGGGCTGGAGGCCTCGCAGGTGCTGATGGTCGGTGACAACGCCAACGACGACGGCGGTGGCGCCAGCCTGGGCCTTCGCACGCTGATCCTCCCCCGCACGAGCGGCCCCGTTCACGGCCTCTCGGCGGTGACGGCCCTCGTCCTCGGGGTGAACGCCGAGCGGTCCTAGACGGCTTCCGCGTTCTTCTCGAACACCAGGCGCAGGCCGATGATGGTGAGCTCCGGCTCGTGGTGGGTGATGCGACGTGACTCCGGCACCACGATCGGGGCAAGCCCGCCGGTGGCGATCACCGCCCTGACCTCGCCGAGCTCGGCCGTGATCCGGTCGACGAGCCCGTCGACCTGGCCGGCGAAGCCGTAGAGGGCCCCCGACTGGAGCGCCTCCACGGTGTTCTTGCCGATGGCGGACCTAGGTCGCACGAGCTCGACCTTGCGCAACTGGGCCGCTCTCGCCGCAAGGGCGTCGAGGGAGATCTCGATGCCGGGCGCCAGTGCGCCGCCGAGGAACTCCCCCTTGGCCGACACCACGTCGAGGTTCGTGGACGTCCCGAAGTCGACGACGATGCACGGTCCACCGAATAGGTGGTGCGCGGCGATCGTATTGACGATGCGGTCGGCGCCGACCTCCTTGGGGTTGTCGGTCAGCACGGGTACGCCGGTCTTGGTGCCGGGCTCGACGATCACCGTGGGCACGCCCGCGAAGTAGGTATCGAGCATCACGCGCATCTCGCGCAGCACGGCTGGAACCGTGCTGCACAGGGCGATGCCGGTGACCGGACTCGACTGTGCGAGCAGCCCTCGGTACGTCAGGGCCATCTCGTCCGCGGTCGTGCGCGAATCGGTCTTGATGCGCCAGGACGACACCAGGGCCTCGGCGTCGAACATGCCGAGGACGGTGTTGGTGTTGCCGACGTCGATGGCGAGCAGCACTTACGACTCCTGACGCAGGTCGGCTCCGATGTCGAGCACCGGTGCTGAATGGGTGAGGGCTCCGACGGCAAGGTAGTCGACGCCGGTCGCCGCCACCGCGGCGGCAGAGTCGAGTGACAGCCCGCCCGAGGCCTCGAGCAGCGCGCGCCCGCCGTTGCGGCGCACGGCCTCTCGCATGTCTGCGGTGGAGAAGTTGTCCAGGAGGACGAGGTCGGCTCCCGCGCCGAGCACCTCGTCGAGCTGCTCGAGCGAGTCGACCTCCACCTCCACGGTCACGCCAGGGAAGCGCGCGCGCACGGCCTCGAACGCCGCCGCGACCCCGCCCGCGGCTACCACGTGGTTGTCCTTCACGAGCGCCGCGTCCGACAGGGACATGCGGTGGTTCACGCCACCGCCGCACCGGACCGCGTACTTCTCGAGCCGGCGCATCCCGGGCGTGGTCTTCCTCGTGTCCCGGATCGCCGCGGACGTGCCCTCGACCGCCGTCACCCACGCA
This sequence comes from Actinomycetota bacterium, assembly GCA_016717115.1. GTDB lineage: Bacteria > Actinomycetota > Actinomycetes > S36-B12 > S36-B12 > UBA10649. The sequence continues at coordinate 371,874 of JADKGE010000003.1, read as the reverse complement.
CGCGTGAGGGTGGCGATGCCGCTCAGATGGCTCAGGAAGTTCAGGGCGGGCCGTTCGGCCCGCAGCAGGGCATGCGTCGGTCCATCGACGGACACCAGTACCTCACCGGGGCCGACCTCGGCACCGTCGGGGACGAGCAGTCGGAGGGTGGCATCGGGACCGCACACGTAGGAGAAGACGGCCGCGGCCACAGGGATGCCCGCGACGACTCCCGTGCCACGGGCCACGAGATCGAGGACGGAGCGCTGGCTCTCGGGAACGGTCGCAACGGTGGTGACGTCGACGCCCCCGTCGAGGTCCTCATCGACGGCGAGGGCGATGAGCTGCACCACCCGCGCGGGATCCAGTCCCTGCGCGGCCAGCCGATCGCGGACGTCCGCCGAGATGTCCGAGTCGTCGTGCGTCATTGCAGCTCCCCTGTGACCGCTTCCGCCCGAGTGCTGAGCATCCCATCGGGGCCGACTCGGGTGACGAGCCGCACCCGCCACGTCTCGTCGTTCCGTTCCGGGAAGTCCTCGCGCCAGTGCGACCCGCGCGTCTCCTCCCGCAGGCGGGCATGCTCGACGAGGACGCTGGCGATCTGATGGATGTTCGTCGTCTCCCAGTCCTCGGTCGAGGGCGTCGCATCGTCAGCATCGGCGAGCCCGGCCAGGCGGGTCGCCGCATCCTCGAGAGAGGCGGCACTGCGGAGCACTCCCGCGTCGGTGTCCATGACCTGCTGGATCGTACGACGCACGCTGTGCGGGAGCAGCGCGTCAGCGCCGACGTGAGGAACGGACGGGCGTTGCTGAACGACATCGTCGGCCATGGCCGTCACGATGCGGCGGGCGAAGACCAGGCCCTCGAGCAGCGAGTTGGACGCCAGCCGGTTGGCTCCGTGGACTCCGGTGCAGGCCACCTCGCCGCAGGCGTACAGCCCCGGGATCGAGGCTCGACCCCACAGGTCGGTACGCACGCCGCCGGACACATAGTGCTGAGCCGGTGCCACGGGGATGAGGTCGGTGACGGGATCGATACCCCGCGTACGACACGACTCGAGGATCGTCGGGAAGCGCTGCAGCCACGTGTCGGCGCCGAGGCGCCGGCCGTCCAGCCAGACATGTGCGGACCCCTCGTCGCGCATGCGGCGCATGATCGCCTTCGCGACGACGTCGCGGGGCGCCAGGTCGGCCAAGGGGTGCTCACCCTGCATGAAAGGTCGGCCGTCCCCGTCGAGAAGCACCGCCCCCTCGCCCCGAACCGCCTCGGAGACCAGGGGCTGCTGCCCTTTGGCGAGCGGACCGAGCCACATCACGGTCGGGTGGAACTGAACGAACTCGAGGTCGGCGATATCGGCGCCGGCCCGCAGGGCGAGGGCGACGCCGTCGCCGGTCGACACGTAGGGATTGGTGGTCTGCCCGAACACCTGGCCGAAACCGCCCGTGGCCAGGATCACGACAGGGGCCAGGGCGGCGCCGATGCCGTCGCGCTGGCCGGAGCCCATGACGTGCAGGGTGATGCCCTGAGCTGCCCCGGAGTCGTCGCACAGCAGATCGAGGGCGAGGGCGTTCTCGACGACGTCGATCCCCGGATCCTCGCGCACGGCGGCGACGAGGGCGCGCGAGATCTCCGCTCCGGTGGCGTCTCCACCGGCATGCGCGATGCGATCGCGCAGGTGGCCACCCTCCCGGGTGAGGGCGATCCGCCCGGACGCGTCGCGGTCGAACCTGGCCCCGAGCTCGATGAGCTCGCGCACGGCGGCCGGGCCCTCGGTCACCAGGATGCGGACGGCCACGTCGTCGCACAGCCCCACTCCCGCGACGAGGGTGTCGTGGAGGTGCTCCTCCGGGGAGTCGTCGTCGGAGAGGGCGGCAGCGATCCCCCCCTGCGCCCACTTGGTGGAGCCCTCGTCGACCTGGGCCTTCGTCACGACCAGGACGGTCCGGCCGAGGGCGCGAGCGCGCAGCGCGGCCGTGAGACCGGCCACCCCTGATCCCACGACGATCACGTCAGCGCGGGCGGTCCAGCCCGGAGCGGCGGCACGAAGTCGGCGGGCGATCTGGATCGACATCACGCGCCCAGCCTGCACGCCATGTTGTCGATGAGGCGGGTCGACCCCACCCGGGCCGCGATGAGCACGCGACCCTCACCCACGGTCGGCGCTGCCGCGAGCTCGGGATCGGTCACCACGAGGTAGTCCAAGGTGATGCCGCGGACGTCGGCAACGACGGCGCGTCCAGCCTCGAGCGCCGCCTGCGCACCGTCACGGGCGGCCGCGACGGCCGCATGCAGCGCCTTCGGCACCACCGAGGCCACCTCCCTCTCCGGGCCGCTGAGGTAGCGATTGCGGCTGCTCCGGGCGAGACCATCCGGCTCGCGCACGGTGGGAACCCCGCTGATCGCCACGGACATGCTCAGGTCACGAGCCATACGTTGGATGAGGACGAGCTGCTGGTAGTCCTTCTCTCCGTACAGCGCCTCGTCCGGCGCGGTCACGGCGAGGAGCTTGGCCACGACGGTCAGCATGCCGCGGAAGTGATCCGGGCGAGACGCACCTTCCAGGATCCGGCCGAGCGGACCCGGATCGATGGTGACGCTGTCGTCGCGGAAGCCATCCGGGTTGCCGTACACCTGCTGCACGTCCGGGGTCCAGACCACGTCGGCGCCGGCCTCAGCGCACAGGGTGAGATCGTCGTCGAGCGTCCTGGGGTAACGACCGAAGTCCTCGCCGGCACCGAACTGCGTCGGGTTGACGAAGATCGTGACGAGCACCGTTCCCTCGGCTCCGGCTCGGCGGCGGGCCTCCCTGATGAGTTCGGCGTGACCCTCGTGCAGGGCGCCCATGGTCATCACGACGAGGCGGGGGCCTACCGCGGCAGGCAGCGCCCGCACCTCCGTCGACGTCGTCACCAGATGCGGCATCATGCGCGACCGCCGTCGGGCGATGACGCCAAGACCTCGAGCAGGCGAGCCGCGGACGTCATGTCGATCAGACCGGCCGCCAACGCCCGATCGGCCGTGAGTCTCGCGAGGGCCCGGTAGCCGGCCGCAGCGGCCGGGGACACGTCCTCGATGCGGGCGAGGTGATCAGCCACCGTCCGGTCATCTCCGCGCGCGACGGGACCGGTGAGCGCCGCGTCACCATGCCGCAGGGCGTTGTCGAGCGAGGCGCTCAGCAGCGGCGCCATGAGCCGCTGCGGCTCGGCCATGCCGGCCTCGCGCAGCAGGTCGAGCGACTGGAGGACAACGGTCATGAGGAAGTTCGCGCCGAAGGCGATACCCGCGTGATACAGCACGCGCGCCTCCTCCGGCACCCACACGGGGTCGCCGCCCATCTCGACCACGAGCGCCTCGGCCACCGGCCGGACGGCGTCGGTCGAGGTCACGCCGAACGGGCAGTCCTCGAGTCGGGCGAGGTCGACACTGGTGCCGGTGAAGGTCATGACCGGGTGCACCGCGAGGGTCAGTGCGCCGACCCTGCGGGCGGCATCGAGGATGTCGATGCCGTACCGACCGGAGGGGTGGGCCACGAACTGACCGGCATGGATCGCGCCCGCCTCGACGAGCCCGGTCACCAGCCCGGCCAGGACGTCGTCGGGCACCGCGAGCAGGACGAGATCGGCGTGTGCGGCCACGTCGGGCGCGGGCAGGATCGGCACTCCCGGCAGCAGGGCCTCGGCCCGCAACCGGGACAGATCGGAGACGGCCGCGACGGCCACGACGTCATGACCGGCCCGGCGGAGGGCGGCGCCGAGCACCGCTCCTACGCGACCGGCCCCGATCACGCCGACCCGGAGACGTGGCGGCCCCGATGTGCTCACCTGACGGAGCGTAGACCGCACTACCGTGACTGCCTGTGGCGGATGACACGGAGGCCTGGTCGGTCGCCTGGGAGCGCGCCGCCGTGGGGTCACGCGGCTTCTACCGGACGACGGCCGGGAACGCCGAGAGCACCTTCGCCACGCACGTCACCGACGGGGACCTCGTCGCCCGCCGCATAGCCGCCCTGACCGTCGGCCCACTCACGGCGCTACTCGAGCGGCACCGGACCGTCACCGTCACCGACGTGGGGGGCGGCGACGGCACGCTCCTCGCCCAGCTCAGGACGCTGCTCCCGAGGGAGACGGCGCAGCGCCTGACCTGGCGGGCGGTCGACGTGCGTCCTCGGCCGGACCGTGTCGCGACCAGCGTCGAGTGGCATCAGGGAGACGTGCGGCTCATCAGTCCCAGGATCGCTCCGGGACCCGGGCTCGTCGTCGCCCACGAGCTGCTCGACGACATCCCCTGCGACATCGTCGAGATCGACGATCGCGGAGCCCGCCGACTCGTCCTCGTCGATCCGATCACCGGCGCCCAGGAGCTCGGCCCGACCCTAGACGATCAGCGGGCCTGTGGGTCCCGGCACGTCGACGGCGCCCGTCTCGACGCATGGTGCGAGCAGTGGTGGCCCCGTCGGGAGCCGGCCGCCCGGGTGGAGGTCGGCGTCGCGCGCGACGAGGCGTGGTCGGCCATCGCCGGCCTCGTGACCGATGGCATCGCGCTGGCCGTCGACTACGCGCATGTCGCGTCGCAGCGCGCCGACGGCCTGTTCGACGGGGGGACCCTCACCGGCTATCGGGCCGGACACCTCGTCTCCCCCATCCCGGACGGCTCCTGCAACATCACCGCCCACGTCGCCCTCGACGCCTGCGCGCCGGCCGTCAGCGCTCACTCCGCGGAGCTGTTCCCGTCAGGCGACGGCGACGACTATTGGTGGCTCGTCCAGGCACTGGCACGATGACCACGTGACCGACACACCGGCGGACCTCCTGTTCGGCGTCGGCGTGGCCGCCCACCTCGACTGCGATCGCGTGTTGGCCCTGCGCCCCTTCCACCCCACCGGGCACGCCGGGTTCCAGCTCCAGGTGCGTGTCGACGACGGCGTCGTCGTCAGTGCCGACCCGCGGATGGGCCTGATGCACCGCGGCGCGGAGAAGCTGTTCGAGGCCCGTGACTACCGCCAGCTCATGATGCTCGCCAACCGGCACGACTGGCTCTCGGCGTTCTCGTCCGAGCTCGCCGTCGCCCTCACCCTGGAGGACGCCACGGGAATCACGCCCCCTGAGCGGGCGACCTGGACGCGCACCCTCCTGGCCGAGGCGAACCGCGTCGCGGCCAGTCTCGCGTTCCTCGGATCGGTCATCAGAGACACGGCGCACCGCGACGTCGCGCTCGGCGCCCGCGAGCGTCTGGTCGCCGCCCAGGAATACGTCACCGGCGGGCGCGTCCACCCGATGTTCGCCAGGATCGGTGGGGTCGCCACCCCTCTCGATGCGGTGTCCCTCGACAGGTACACGGCAATCGTCGCGGACCTCGGGTCCGCCCACGCGCTGATCGAGGACGCCGTTCTCGACTACTCCACCGGCCTCGCCGGGCTCGCGACCCTGTCTCGCCCGTCGGCCATCGCCTTCGGTACCAGCGGAGTGGTCGCCCGGGCGGGCGGACTCGACATCGACCTGCGGCGCGACGACGCCCTACCTCGCCTACGGCGAGCTGACGGACGAGTTGTCGGTGCCCCTGCGCACGACGGGCGACGCCACCGCGCGCTACGCCCTCCTCCTCGAGCAGGTGCCCACGAGCCTGCGCCTCATGTCCGCCTGCATCGATCGGCTGCGGTCTCTGGGCGACGGGCCGGTCAACGTGCTGCTCCCCAAGACCGTTCGAGTGCCGGAGGGTGTCACCCATGGCTGGATCGAGGGGCCCCTGGGCGTCACCGGCTGCTTGCTCGCGAGCGTGGGCGAGAAGACCCCATGGCGCCTGAAGATCCGATCCGCGTCGTTCGCGAACGCCCAGGCTCTCACCACCGCCCTGGTCGGCACGCGCGTCGATGACCTCGCCGACGCGGTGATGTCGTTCTTCTTCGTGGTGGGCGACGTCGACCGGTAGGAGCCGGTGCGACCATCGGCAAGCGGGAAGCGGCTACTCGCCGTGCTCGCGCAGGTAGGTGACGAAACGAGCGCGCAGCAGCGTCTGTGTCGTCTCGTCGAGGGGGGTGTCCCCGAACATCTCGCGCCACGCTCGGATCGACTCCCAGACGGTGCCGCCGACGGCGCCCAGGTCGCCGCCCTCGCCCTCGATGGCGGCCATCCCGGGCATGTGTCCGAACAGGTCGGTGAAGAAGCCCACGTCCATGTGCTTCTCGGCTCGGTGGAACGCCTTCTGGCGCAGCTCGTCGAACGGCAGGTCCTCGAGGGCGGTCTCACTCATGTTCTAGACCCTATCTGTGAAGTCATCGGGTGGTCCGACCGGCAAACGGCAGATGTGCTCGAGCCACAGCGCCGCGATCACGAGCACCACGGCACCCAGACTGGCCATCGACGCGCTCCAGAAGGTGCTCGCCCCGGTGGGCGTGCCGATCGACGACGAGATCCCACCGGCGACACCGGCGTAGAAGCCGGCGACGAGGGCACCGATGCGTGAGGCCGCCATGGCCAGGGCCGCGGTGCGGGCCGCCACCAGCGGCGGCATCGGCTTCGCGCCCGGCCGCCCCTGGAGCCGCGGGCGAGTGGTGACGGCCCAGTACAGGACGGCGCCCGCGACCAGCCATAGCGCCGCTGCCGCCAGCCAGGGCACGGGCAGGAGCCGACCGAGCCAGGCGTCGATGATCTGGACAAGTCCCCAGCCGAGCGCGGCGGCGATGGCCGCGATGGCGACCAGCGACCACACCCGGGTCGGCCTCATCGGGTCCATGATCAGTCCCCCGCCACAGCCGGCACCAGGAGTCGGTGCGTCGTCTCCCTCACGCCCGCGACGTCGATGCCCGCGATCAGGTCGCGGACCGTGCCCTGGCCGACGAGGGTGGCCTCGGGATCCACCGCGAACCACGGCACGAGGACGAAGCCCCGCTCGTGAGCGCGGGGATGCGGGAGCGTCAGGTCGGCGTTTGCCGACGTCTCCTCGCCCACAGAGATGACGTCGATGTCGAGGGTGCGTGGTCCCCACCGCACCTCTCGCGTGCGGTGCCACGCCTGCTCCACCCCCTGCGTCACGGCGAGCAGCTCGAGGCCGCTCAACGACGTCGAGCCGAGGACGACCGCGTTCAGATAAGGCCGCTGCTCGGGGCCGCCGACCGGGTCGGTCTCGTACACGCCGGAGGCGGCAGTGACGTCGAGCCCCTCGACGCCAGACAGGTCATCGATCGCGCCCTGCAGGATCGTCAGCGAGTCGCCGAGATTGGAGCCCAGGGCGAGGACGACGGGTCGCCGTGCCGCCGATGCGTCGGCCGCGACGGTGTCCACGTCACTCACCGCGCCGTCGGGTGATGCGCACCTCGACGTCGTCGAACGGCACCTCGATCGGCGCCTGGGGCTTGTGCACCGTGACGCGTACGCGATGCACTGCCGGCCAGTCGAGGCAGGCGGTGGCGATGCGCTCGGCGAGCGTCTCGATGAGGTCGACCGGTTCCCCGACGATCAGCTCGTGCACGGCCTTCGCCACGCGCCCGTAGTCGACCGTGTCGTCGAGCGAGTCCGATCCCGCGGCGACGGCCGTATCGAGGTCTAGGCGCACGTCGACGGAGAACGGCTGCCCATCGACACGCTCGTGGTCGAGCACGCCATGGTGGCCGATGCCGCGGATCCCCCGGATCACGATCTGGTCAGCCATCGACGGCACCCCCGGAGTGCCAGGCCGCGGCCACCCGAACGGCATCCTTGCTGCCGCGCACGTCATGAACGCGTACCGCCCAGACCCCTTGCACGGCGGCCAGGGCCGTCACCGCATCGGTTGCCGCATCCCGTTCGTCGACGGGCCGCGCGGTGCCATCGACATCGCTGAGCAGCGAGCCCAGGAATCGCTTCCGGGAGGCGCCGATGAGCAGGGGGAAGCCCAGACCGGCCAGGGCGTCGAGGTGCCGCAGCAGGAGCCAGTTGTGAACCGCCTCCTTCGCGAAGCCGAGCCCGGGGTCGAGCACGAGGCGATCCGCCGAGATGCCGGCCGCCACCGCCTCCTCGACCCGCTGCGCGAGCTCCCTGCAGACGTCGACCACGACGTCGTCGTATCGGACGAGCGACTCCATGCGGTCGCTGTGGCCCCGCCAGTGCATGACGACGTAGGGGACGCCGAGACCGGCGACGGCCGAGTACATGGACGGATCGGCCAGCCCGCCGCTCACGTCGTTGACGACGCAGGCGCCGGCTGACACCGCCGCCTCGGCTGTGGACGCCCGCATCGTGTCGATGCTGACCGGCACTCCCGCCGCCACGAGCCCGGCGACCACGGGCAGGACGCGCGCTGCCTCATCCTGCGGAGGCACCCGAAGGGCCCCTGGTCGCGTCGACTCGCCACCCACGTCGATGAGGTCGGCTCCCTGCTCCCACAGCGCGGTGCCGTGAGCGACCGCCGCGGCCGGATCGAGGAAGTGTCCACCGTCGGAGAACGAGTCCGGCGTCACGTTGAGGACGCCGACGACCATCGTCCGTCGGAGTGCGGCGAGGCGGGCGGGCAGCCCCTCGGGCCGCCGGATCATCGACCCAGGATGAGGGACATGGCCTCGGCCCGGGTGGCCGGGTCGCGCAGGGATCCCCGGACGGCACTGGTGACCGTCTTCGCACCGGGCTTGCGCACCCCGCGCATGGACATGCACAGGTGCTCCGCCTCCAGCACGACGATCGCACCCCGCGGCTCGAGGATGCGCATGAGGGAATCGGCGATCTGAGTGGTCAGCCGCTCCTGCACCTGCGGGCGCTTGGCGAACACGTCGACGAGGCGTGCCAGCTTCGACAGGCCCGTGATGCGGCCGTTCTCGTTGGGGATGTAGCCGATGTGCGCGACCCCGTGGAAGGGGACCAGGTGGTGCTCGCAGGTGCTGTAGAGCTCGATGTCCTTGACGAGGACCATCTCGTCATGCCCCAGGTCGAATGTCGTCGCCAGCACCTCTTCAGCGGTCATGTGCAGTCCGCGGAACATCTCCTCGTAGGCCCTCGCGACGCGCGCCGGGGTGTTGAGCAGGCCGTCGCGGTCGGGATCCTCGCCCATGGCGACGAGGAGCGCGCGAACCGCCTGCTCCACCCCCGCGGCATCGAAAGCACGAATCGGGCGGTCATCCGGCAGGGAGACCGCATTGATCCCGCTCATGCGAGGCCACTCACCTCGGGGGAGTCGTCCGTGGTTTGGCCATCGACAGATCCGTGCCCGTTGGAGGACCCTGACCGTTGTGCGATCCGTGCCCGTTCGATGCCATCAGGCTCGGCGGAGTGTCGACGGGACCGCGCTCGTCCGGTCGGCGGCGCGCGGACCCGGTCCAGGCCGGACGCACCTCGCGCAGCTGCAGCTCAGCGAAGATCTCCTCGATCTCGGCCTTGTCCAGCGTCTCCCGCTCCAGGAGGGCCAGCACCATCGCGTCGAGAACGTTGCGATTGGCCACCAGAAGGTCGTAGGCCTCCTGATGCGCCGTCTCGATGAACGCGCGCACCTCCTCGTCGATCGCGGCCGCCACCTCCTCGGAGTAGTCGCGGATGTGGCCCATGTCGCGACCCAGGAAGACCTCGTTCTGCTCCTGGCCGTACCGGATGGCGCCGAGGCGCTCCGTCATGCCGTACTGCGTGACCATCGCGCGGGCGACGGCCGTGGCCTTCTCGATGTCGTTGGACGCTCCCGTGGTGGGGTCGTGGAAGATCAGCTCCTCGGCCGCCCGTCCGCCCAGCATGTAGGCGAGCTGGTTGAGCATCTCGCTGCGGGTCGTCGAGTACTTGTCCTGGTCGGGCAGGACCATCGTGTACCCGAGTGCCCGGCCGCGGGGCATGATCGTGATCTTGTGCACCGGGTCGTTGCCCGGGAGCGCCGCGGCCACGAGCGCGTGCCCGGCCTCGTGGTACGCCGTGATCTTCTTCTCGTGGTCGTCCATGACACGAGTGCGCTTCTGCGGACCGGCGATCACGCGGTCGATCGCCTCGTCGAGGGAGAAATCGTCGATCAGCAGCCCCGAGTTGCGGGCGGTGAGGAGCGCCGCTTCGTTGAGGACGTTGGCAAGGTCGGCGCCTGTGAAGCCCGGTGTGCGCCGCGCGACGGCCATGAGGTCGACGGCCTCGGCCATCGGCTTGCCCTTGGCGTGGACCGTGAGGATGGCGAACCGCCCCAGGAGGTCGGGCCGCTCGACGGCGATCTGCCGGTCGAACCGGCCCGGACGCAGCAGGGCCGGGTCGAGGATGTCGGGCCGGTTGGTGGCCGCGATGAGGATGACGTTGGCGTTGACGTCGAAGCCGTCCATCTCGACGAGCATCTGGTTGAGCGTCTGCTCCCGCTCGTCGTGGCCGCCGCCGAGGCCGGCACCGCGATGGCGGCCCACGGCGTCGATCTCGTCGACGAAGATGATGGCAGGCGCGTTCTCCTTCGCCTGCTGGAACAGGTCGCGCACGCGGCTGGCGCCGACGCCGACGAACATCTCGACGAAGTCCGAGCCCGAGATGGAGAAGAACGGGACGCCCGCCTCGCCGGCCACCGCGCGGGCCAGCAGCGTCTTGCCCGTGCCGGGCGGGCCGTACAGCAGCACGCCCTTGGGGATCTTCGCCCCCACTGCCTGGAACCTGGCCGGATCGGCGAGGAAGTCCTTGATCTCCTGCAGCTCCTCGACGGCCTCGTCGGCGCCGGCCACGTCGGCGAACGTCGTCTGGGGCATGTCCTTGCTGACCAGCTTGGCCTTGGACTTGCCGAACTGCATCACCTTCGAGCCGCCGCCCTGCATCTGGCTCATGAGGAAGAAGAACAGCAGCACGATGAGGGCGACCGGCAGCAGGGAGACGAGAAGGGAGACGAGGACGCTCTCCGTCGGCACCACCACGTTGTAGCCGCCCGGCAGCTGCCCGGCATCGACCTTGCTCTGCAGCAGCTCCTGGAGCTTGACGCCCTGGCCGTCGACGTACTGCGCCCGCGCCTTGGTGCCGTCCTTGAGGGTGAGGTCGATGCCCTGGTCGCGGTCGACGATGGTGGCGGTATCCACCTTGTCGGCCTGGATGTCCGAAATCGCCTGACTCGTGTCGACCTGCGTCGGGGCGCCGATGCCCGAGATGAAACTCGAGCCGATCAGCACGAACAGCACGGCCATGGCGATCCAGAAGATCGGGCCGCGCAGGATTTTCTTCAGGTCCACCGCCTCACGGTACTACGAGGCCCGTGGGCCCACGACCGCGCCGAGCACTGGGCATTACGCCCCACGCGTAAGCCACACTTCCCAACCAGTGAGGTCGGGCCAGCCGGAGCGCGTCAGCCGCCGTACACGTGCGGCGAGAGCGTGCCCACGCAGCGCAGGTTGCGATACCTCTGCGCGTAGTCCAGGCCGTAGCCGACGACGAACTCGTTGGGGATGTCGAAGCCGATGTAGCGGGGGGCGACGTTGACCTTCATGGCATCGGGCTTGCGCAGCAGCGTGAACACCTCGACCGACTCGGGCGCCCGGGAGGCGAGGTTCTTCAGCAGCCAGGACAAGGTGAGGCCCGAGTCGAGGATGTCCTCGACGACCAGCACGTTGCGACCGCCGAGGTCTCCGTCGAGGTCCTTGAGGATGCGGACGACACCGCTCGACGTCGTTCCGGACCCGTAAGACGACACCGCCATCCAGTCCATGTCGACCGTTCGGTGCAGGGCCCTGGCCAGATCGGCCATCACCATCACAGCGCCCTTGAGGACGCCCACCAGCAGGAGGTCCTTGCCCGCGTAGTCGGCGTCGATCTGCGCCGCGAGTTCGTTCAGGCGGTGTTGGATCTGCTCCTCGGTGAGGAGGACGTGCGCGAGTTCGGTACTGATGTCCTGTGGATCCACGCGCCACTCCATCTCGGGTGTCTGTCGTGCGGGTCGGCCCCCGTCGGCCCGTCGTCACGGCGACCGCAGGCACAGCCTCCCATACGAGCGGAGCGCGACGACACCGCCCGGCAGCCGGATCTCGCCCTGGCCGCGCCAGTCGCCGACGAGGGCGTCGACCCTTCCCACGTGCTCGAACGTGAGCGCGTCCGTTGGGCACCCCTGGCGTACGCACATGTCGCGGACCACCCGGGTGCGCACGGCCCTAGGGAGGGCGAGCAACTCCGCGCAGTCCGCCGACAGGCCGAGGTCGTCGGCCACGACCGTGGCCTCGGCGGCCTCGGCGGCCCACCCGTCGAGCGCGTCCGCGTCGTCGCGCAGGAGGTCGGCCGAGCGGGTCAGGCCCAGGACGGCCCCGGGACCGGCGGCAGCGCGGAGGTCGTCGAGGAGCGCCCGCACGCGCACGCGCGCGAAGCCGGGGTCGTCGTTGTGCGGATCTGCCCAGGGCGCGAGTCCCAACGGCACGAGCAGGTCGGCGGCGGCCGCATGGACGTCCGCTCGCGGGAGGCCGAGGAGCGGGCGCCGCCACAGTCCGGCGCGCGAGCGCATCGCCGAGAGGGACCGCGCGCCCGAGCCCCGGGCCAGCCGGAGCAGTACCGTCTCCGCCTGGTCCTCCCGGGTGTGGCCGAGCAGCACGGCAGCGGCGCCGATGTCCAGGGCCGCCTGCTCGAGGGCCGCGTACCGGGCTGCGCGAGCCGCGGCCTCAGGCCCGCCGCCGGTTCCCACCAGCACGCCGACCACATCCGTCTGGCGGATGCCCAGTGCACGACACGTGGCCGCGGCCTCGGTCGCGACGACGTCCGAGCCGTCCTGCAGTCCGTGGTCGACCACGAGGGCACGGACGTCAAGGCCCCGTCGCGCCCCCACCCACGCGGCCCCGCCCGCAAGGGCGAGCGAGTCGGGTCCGCCCGAGCAGGCCACGAGCAGCACCGAACCTCCCGGCAGGTCCTCGACCGCCCGGCCGACCGCCGTGCGCACCGCGACCACGGGGCCAGAGGCGGCCTTGCTGCTCATGACGGCGTGGTGACCTCGGCCGTCCGTGCCAGCCAGGCATCGGGATCGTGCAGTTCGAGCCGGGTCGGAAGGTGCTCGGCAGAGGTCCAGACCCGATTGAAGCCATCCATGCCGACCCGGTCGACGACATGACGCACGAATGCCGCCCCATCGCTGTACTGGCGCATCTTCGCGTCCATGCCGAGCGCCTTACGCGCGAGCGAGTCGAGCGTCCCGGGCTGTTCGCGTCGATGGCTGAACCGCTCCCTGATCAGCTCGACGGACGGGATCACCGCGGGGCCGACGGCGTCCATCACGACGTCGGCGTGGCCCTCGAGAAGGGACATGAGCGCCGTCAGCTCGTCGAAGACCACCCTCTGCTCCGGGGTCTGGATCGCCTCGACGGCGCTGACCTCCGAATCCGGCCGCAACGAGCGGACGAGGGCGTAGAAGAAGGCCACGAGGCGCTGGAGCGCCTCGCGGGTGCCGATGTCGGACGCGTCCAGCAGCGCCGAGATCCGGTCGGTGAGGTAGTCGCCGAGCCAGGGGACGGCGCCGAACTGCACGCGGTGCGTCTCCTCGTGCAGGCACACCCAGTAGCGAAAGTCGCGGGTCGGCACCTCCAGCTGACGCTCGACCGCGACGATGGTGGGCGCCACCAGGAGGAGCCGCGCGGGGTCGTCGTCCTCCGTGAACACCTCGTACTGGCCCAGCACCTTCCCCGACATCCAGGCCAGGACGGCGCCGAGCTGGAGGGCCGTACCGCGGGAGCCGAGGCTGCGCACGACGGCCGGGGCCGCGTCGGACTTCTCGGCGAGCACCTCCCACCGCGACAGGACGATGCGCATGCCGTCGACGTTCGACGCGATCCACCCGGGCCGGTCGACGATCACGGCCGCCGCCGCCTCGGGAGCCACCAGTCCTGTCACCTCGCGCACCGGCGCGATGGCCTCACGGGCCAGGGTGCGCAGCATGCGCACCGCGTCGCGCGCCTCGTCACCGGGCAGTTCAGGACCCTTGGGCGCCAGGCGGGTTGCGGTGGCGACCGCGAGGTCCCAGTCGATGGGTTCGGCCACTAGCGCGCACCCGCGGGAGCGTCGGGGGCCGGAGGCCGGCAGACGACGCCGACGAGCGGCGCGCCGTCATCCTCCGAATGGAGGGCGAACTCCCCCGCGGAGTACGGCACGAGCGCGACGTCGCCCTTCCTCACCTCCATCGACCCAGCCGAGCTCACGAGCACGCCATGTCCCTGGAGGACGAGCACGATGGCGAACCCGGCATCGACGGACACCGGGCCGTCGGAGGCCTCGAAGCGATGTGCCCGGAAGTAGGAGTCGGCGGCCGACGGCATGACCGACGACAGTCCAGCCCGCTCGATGCTCTCCTTCGTGACAACGAGCCGCTCGAGGTCGCTGGCCGACATGCCGGCCAGGTCGACCGCCTGCAGTGCGGTCTCGTAGCCGAGGTCGAGATGGCCGTCCTTCATCCCGTCGACCGCGAACCCCTGCCACTCGAGAAGGATCGACAGGTCGGTGGGCTCCTGCAGCTCGAGGACGAACACGCCGGCCGCAACCGTGTGCGGCTGGCCGGACGGGACGAGCAGCGCGTCGCCCGGCCGGACGACTCGGGTCTGCAGAGCACCGAGCAGGGCCTCGCTGTCTCGGTTCGCCACCCATGACGAGACCTGGTCGAGGGTCATGGGCTCCTTGAAGCCCACGCCGACCTCCGACCCTTCCGGGGCGTCGATGACGTACCAGGCCTCCGTCTTGCCATGGGCCAGGCCGAGGTGGGTACGGGCGAAGGCGCGGTTGGGGTGGAGGTGGACGGGGAGTCGCTGGCCGAGGTCGAGCAGCTTCACCAGGACCTCGTTGCTCGCCCCGTACCGCGCGACATGCTCCGCGCCCAGCCAGGCCGTCGGATCTGTCTCGATCGCCTCGAACAGCAGGCGGCCGTCGGGCAGAACGGTGAGACCCGCGGGGGCCAGGCCGAACCGGGCGGTCGTCGAACCCAGCCAGTCCTCGGGGCGATTGGGGCCGCCAGGCCCGTGACGTAGCGCACCGATCCGGTCGCCGCCTCGGTAGAAGTGGTCGAACTGGTTGGCCGGCAGCAGCATCGGCATCATGGCGGGCATCCCATCGATCGGGCGGTCAGGAGCAACCGCAGGTGGCAAGGCGACTGGCTATCTGGTCCATAGTGTCCCGCGCAGCGGTCAACGACGGCACCGTGTTCGCGATCAGCGCGAACACGAGGACACGACCGTCGGCATCGAGGACCGTCCCGGCGAGACTCACGACCCCGGTGAGCGTGCCGGTCTTGGCGTGGACGACTCCGCGGCCCGCGGCAGTGGCCGGCGTCTGGAAGCGCTCTGCGAGGGTTCCGGTGAATCCGGCCACGGCCAGTCCGGGGGCGATGAGCGCGAGATCGGGGTCCGCACCGCGGGCCACGTCGGTCAGGATCGAGGCCAGCACTCTCGCCGGCACCTGGTTCTGGCCCGACAGGCCGCTGCCGTCGGCGAACGACACGCCGCCGGTGTCGATCCCGAGATCGGCGAGGGCCGCCGACATGGCCGCCGCGCCACCGGCGAAGGTCGGCTGGCCCAGGACCTTGCCACCGACGAGGTGGGCCATCGCCTCCGCGAAGTTGTTCTCCGACTCCGTGAGCATCCGCTGCACGATGTCGCCGACCGGTGGAGACTCGACGCGGGCGATCTCGCTGCCGGCCCCGCCCCTCTTCCCCTTGGTCACGGCCGTCACGTCCAGCCCGCGTCCCTTGAGGAAGCCGGCGAAGACGAGCGCCGCCTGACG
Source organism: Actinomycetota bacterium (assembly GCA_016717115.1). Lineage (GTDB taxonomy): Bacteria > Actinomycetota > Actinomycetes > S36-B12 > S36-B12 > UBA10649. The sequence goes on along the minus strand of JADKGE010000003.1, from coordinate 356,266 downwards.
GGCAGGGTCGGCGACTCGCGACAGGGCGCCTGGGCGCACGCGCCCGCCGTCCACGACGAGCGCCGTCACCGGAGCTGCCACGCCGGCACTGGGGAAGGACCGCGGCCACCCGGGGCCGAGCCTGGGCCCGCGGAAGGCGGAGTCGTCGTACACGACGGAGACAGCGGTTCCCGCCGTGAAGTCCGATGCCACCGATCGCGCCAGTGTCCGCAGGGAGGCGCTCCCGCCGGCGAGGGGATTGCCGCCGCCGGAACGCACGAGCGTGGGGTCGCCGCCTCCGACGAGGAACACGGTGTCGGCGTCGCGATAGACGACGGTGGGGATCCGCGCCTGCGGGCCGAGCACCGTGAGGGCGGCGGATGCGGTCGCCAGCTTCAGCGTGGATGCCGGGATCCGCGGTCGGGCCGCCTGCTTCTCGAACAGGACGGTCTGGCTCGTGGGATCCATGATGACGATGGACTCGTCGCCGAGCGTCGGCCCGACGAGCGGTCGGACGGCCGCCTTGATCCCGGCCGGGGTGGGGGCCGGGCCGGCGGCCGTCGTCACGTCGATGGGCTGGAGGACCGCGGGGGCAGGTGCCGGCGGCACCCCGTCTCCGTCGGCGGCAGCCGCCCCCGGACCGAGGCCGGCCAGCGTGAGCCCCGCCGCGAGCACGCAGATCACGAGGGTTGCGTGACCTCGCCGACTACTTCGACGCACCACCTGCTCCTCACGCCCGGACGTACGGAACACTAGAGCACGACGGGCCCGACCCGATCACGTGAGTTCGCCGCGGACGCACCGCGGCCCGACAGGAGGTTCTCGTGGAACCGTTCGATTTTGACGTCACCATCGAGATCCCGGCGGGTAGCCGCAACAAGTACGAGATGGATCACATCACCGGTCGCATCCGCCTCGACCGCATGCTCTTCACCTCCACCCGGTACCCGCACGACTACGGGTTCATCGAGGACACCCTCGGCCAGGATGGCGATCCGCTCGACGCGCTGGTCATGACGGCCGAACCCACCTTCCCCGGCGTCCTCATCCGCTGCCGGGCCGTGGGGATGTTCCGGATGACGGACGAGGCCGGCGGCGACGACAAGGTGCTGTGCGTGCCCGCGGGCGACCCCAGGCTCGAGCACCTGCGCGACATCCACCATGTGGGCGAGTTCGACCGCCTGGAGATCCAGCACTTCTTCGAGGTCTACAAGGACCTCGAGCCGGGCAAGAGCGTCGAAGGCGCCACGTGGGTGGGCCGCACCGAGGCCGAGCAGGAGATCCGCGCGTCCTGGCTGCGCTGTGACGAGGCCGGCGGCATGCACCCCCATACGAACGGGCACTGAGGCCACCCACAGACCCGGATCGGGGACTAACGTCCCGCAAAGTCACGCACTTCGGCCCTGCTCCCTCGGCGACGGGTGCCTATACCGTGGGGGGTATGAAGAAAGTACTGATCCTCGGCGGGGGCACCGCCGGAACGATGGCCGCCAACAAGTTGAGCAAGGCGCTGTCCCCAGCAGACTGGTCGGTCACCGTCATCGACGTCGACGACAACCACCGCTACCAGCCGGGCTTCCTGTTCCTCCCGTTCGGCACCTACAAGCCCGCTCAGGTCACCAAGAGCCGGAGAAAGTACCTCAGCAAGGGCGTGTCCCTGGTGTACGGCGAGATCGACAAGGTCGAGCCGGCGGACAACTCCGTGCTGCTGACCGACGGCCAGCGCCTGACGTACGACTACCTCATCGTCGCCACCGGCGTCACGCCGCGGCCCGATCAGACGCCGGGCATGGACGACGAGGCCGAATGGCACAAGAGCGTGCACGAGTTCTACTCCTACGAGGGCTCGGTCGCACTGGCGGAGAAGCTCAGGACCTGGACCGGCGGCAAGCTCGTCATCCACATCACCGAGATGCCGATCAAGTGCCCGGTGGCGCCGCTGGAGTTCGCCTTCCTCGCCGACGCGTTCTTCAAGGACAAGGGCATCCGAGATGCCGTGGACATCACGTACGTCACGCCACTGGATGCCGCCTTCACGAAGCCCATCGCGGCCCAGGCCTTCGGCACGACCCTCGAGGAGAAGGGCATCACCGTCGTCCCCGACTTCATGATCGAGAGCGTCGACGCGGAAGCGAAGAAGATCGTCGCCTACGACGAGACCGAGGTGCCCTTCGACCTGCTGGTCACGATCCCGCTGAACATGGGTGCGGACTGCATCGCCCGGTCCGGCCTCGGCAACGACCTCAACCTCGTGCCGGTGGACAAGTTCACCCAGCAGTCGAAGGCGCACGCGAACATCTTCGCCCTGGGTGACTCCAACGACATCCCGGCCTCCAAGGCGGGATCGGTCGCCCACTTCAAGGTCGACATCTTCCTCGAGAACTTCCTCCAGCTGATCGCCGGCAGCGACATGACCCACAAGTTCGACGGCCATGCCAACTGCTTCATCGAGACCGGTGGCGGCAAGGCGATGCTCATCGACTTCAACTACGACACCGAGCCCCTGCCCGGGAAGTTCCCGTACGGCTCGCTCGGACCCATGGGCCTGTTGAAGGAGACGCACCTCAACCACTTCGGCAAGCTGGCCTTCAGGTGGGTGTACTGGAACATGCTCATGCCTGGTCGGCCGCTGCCGATCAGCACCCTCATGTCCCTCTCGGGCAAGCGCACCGACCTCATCGCAGCTAAGTAACCGCAGGGCACGCAACCACAAGGGAAGAGAAAGACATGCCAACCACCACCATCAACGGGCGCGAAGTCTTCGTCGACGACGAGGGGTTCATGACCGAGTACGACCAGTGGGACGAGACGATGGGCGCTGCCCTCGCCACCGCCATCGGGGTCGAGATGACCGACGACCACTGGAAGGCGATCCGCTTCCTGCGGGACGACTTCAAGACCCAGGGAGAGACCCCGACGATCCGCCGGGTATCGACCGTCGGCGGCATCGACACCAAGCAGCTGTTCGTGCTGTTCCCCAAGAAGCCGGCCAAGAAGATGGCCTACATCGCCGGGCTGCCCAAGCCGCATGGCTGCGTCTGACGGCCTCGAGAAACCAGGAGAAGAAACGTCATGACCGCAACCCAAGACATGATCGTCCCGTCGTTCGATGACGAGGCGAGCGAGGGCCGCAAGCTGGCCATCATCTGCTCCAAGGGCAACCTCGACATGGCCTACCCGGGGCTCATCCTCGGCAACGCCGCACTGGGCGAGGGCGTCGAGCTGCACCTGTTCTTCACGTTCTGGGGCCTCGACATGATCACGAAGTCCCACATGGAGCACCTGAAGTTCTCCCCCGTCGGCAACACGGCCGCTCACATGCCCCAGGCGCTCACCCCGCTGCCCGGCATGACGACGATGGCGACGAAGATGATGAAGAAGTCCATCGCGGGTCTCGACGTGCCCGAGGTGCCGGAGTTCCTGGAGCTCATCAAGGCGTCGGGTGGTCACATGTGGGCCTGCCGCATGAGCGTCGACATGAACCACCTGAAGAAGGAAGACCTCTGGGACGGTGTCGACGACATCATCAATGCCAGCGACTTCATCGAGCTGACCGACGGCGCGCAGCTGCTGTTCATCTGACGCCACAGTCGACAACCAAGAGGCGCGCCACCCATCGGGTGGCGCGCCTCTTGTTGATCAGGACGACGTGGGCGTGGGGCCAGCAGACGCCGGGAGCGGGTTGGCGCTCGCCAGACTGGCAGCGACCTTGAGAGGAGTGAACGTCTGCACCCGGATGGGCTCCGGAAGCGGCGTCACGCCGAAGGTCTCCAGGGAGCCCTGACCGGCGAGGCGCACGACGTACTGCGCGGCCGACAGCGCGAGAGGGTCGGCCGGATCGTCGCACACCATCATGTGGGCCATGCCCATGATGGGCCAACCGATCACGGGCTGTCCCTCGGCCAAGACGATCTTCGACGACGCCAGGTCGAACTGCCCGGCGACCGGCACGCCACCGATCGCGGGGCCGGCCAGGAGGTTCCCCGCGGCATCGACCGTGACGTTCGTCGCCGCGACACCCACCTTCAGCAGTTGGGTGTCATCTGGGCTGATGATGAGGTCCCCCACCGGGACGGCGGCGATCGCGATGCCGTTGTTGACCGCGGAGAAGGCTGGGATGACCGCGACCGTTCCCTCCGTCAGGGTGAGTTCACCCATGAGGTCCACCTGGGTCGGGAACGCAGTCCCCATGGACAGGGTGTCGGTGACGCCGCCTGGCCAGGCCGCGGGGTCCTCAGCGGTGAGCCAGGTGGTCATGGCCTCGACAGAGCCTTGCGGCTTGTCTATGTACAGGACCGAGATGTCCGGCAGCCCCGTCATGTCGTAATCGGCGTTCGGCCCGGTGATGAGCGGGTCCTCCCAAGACGTGACGGTGCCGTCGAGGATGCCGGCGATCGCCTGCGGTGTCATGACGAGGCCCTCGAGACCGATGACGTCGTAGGCGAGTGCCACGGCGTAGCCGAAGGCCGGCACGACGATCACGGTGCCGGTGGGACACGCCTGGGCGGTGAACGCCGCGGTCTCTTCGGCAGTGGGTGCATGGTCGACGATCCTGAGCTTCGCGTCCGCCTTGTCCACCGACTCGATGAATCCCTGATCGGGACACACGCTGGTCAGGGCGGCGCCCACGGCGTCCATCGCGCCCAGGAAGTCCTCGGGAACGCTCACGTCGAGAGTCCCGCTCTGGCAGGTGATGTTGGTCTCGGCCTGGGCCGCGAGCACATCGGGCGGCAGGGGCGGCGTACAAGCCGACAGAGCGATGCCGGCAAGCGCGATGAGGACGACGCCCCGGGTGGTCAGGCTGTTCCGGGGCATCGTCCTCATCCTTACGCTGCGTCGATTCTGTTCAGCAGTGCTGTGGTGCGACTACTTGATGTTGAGTGCGAGTGTCTTGGCCTTGGCCAGTACTGCGCCGCCCACGGCCACGTACCCGAGCCCGGGTGCGCGTGACGGGCCGCACTTCTGCAGGACGTAGTCGGCGAACTGACGGACGCCCAGGCCGTTGGGGCCCTTGCCGTCGGTGCGGACGAGCATGTAGCTGAAGATCGCCACCGGGTACGCGCCAGAAACCGGCAGCTTGTAGTTCAACGTCACCAGTCCGTTCGTGGCGATGTTCGTCTGGTTGGCGAGGTTCTTGCCGGCCGAGGATGACGTGGGAGCCACGAACTCGCCCTTGGCGTTCTGGATGCGTGCCGACGGGTAGCCCTTCGCGTCGCCGAGATCGACGTACCCGATGGCGCCCGGCTTGCCGGCGACCAGCGAGAGCACCGCGGCGTTGTCCTTGCCGGAGACCGAGCTGGCCGGCGGCTTCCCGCCGGGGAATGCCGTGGAGAAGTCATCCTGGACCTTCGACCAGATCGTCGGCGCCCACGCGTTCAGGTACTGCAGCGTGTTGTTCGACGTTCCGGAGTTGCCCGAGCGGTAGGCCACGGTGACCGGGACGTTGGGGATGGCCGCCGCGATGCGCGGATTGTCGTTCAGGATCTCGGGGGCACGCCACGTGGTCAGGTTGCCCGACAGCAGCTTCGAGAGCGTGGTCTGCTTGAGCTGGATCGAGGAGCCGAGCGAACGACCGGTCTTCGCGTTCTTGAGGTTGATCGGGAAGGCGATCGCTCCTCCGATGTTCGGGATGTACTCCCAGTCGAACGTGGGCTCACCCGACGAGTACTTGCTGTCGGTCTGGGCGTATACGAACTGGCCCTTGGTGAAGTTGGACTTGCCCGTGCCCGATCCGGTCGACGTGTACTGGATGTCGAAGTTCGTCTGCGAGGCATTGAAGTCCGCCGCACACTGCGACAGGAACGGGTAGGGGAACGAGGCTCCACCACCGCTGATGGTGTTGGCCGCGTTGGCGGGGGCAGCGAGGGCGATCGTCGAAACGGCGACCGCAGCGCTGGCCAGAATCGCAAGAGTGCGACGCACTGGTTTCTCCTTCGTAGGTGATTGGTTCAACACCCTGCACGCTAGGAAGCCTCGATGACCCGCAGGTGTGCCCTGCGTGACCTCGGCCCAACGCCTGGGTGAACAGTGGATGTACGGGTGAACAGCGGGTTAACCGAATCGTCCGTTGACGTAGTCGAGCGTGCGCTGGTCCTGCGGGTTGCCGAAGATCTCCGTCGTCGGGCCCTGCTCCACCACGTGGCCTGGATTGCCGTCCGTGGCGAGGAAGAACGCCGTGTTGTCGGCAACGCGAACCGCCTGCTGCATGTTGTGGGTGACGATGATGATGGTGATGTCCCTAGACAGCTCCCGGATCGTCTCCTCGATCTTGAGGGTCGATCCCGGGTCCAGGGCCGAGCACGGCTCATCCATGAGCAGGACGCTCGGGTTGACGGCGAGGGACCGAGCGATGACCAGGCGCTGCTGCTGACCGCCGGACAGGTCCCCGGCCGCATTGTTGAGGCGGTCCTTCACCTCGTTCCACAGTCCGGCAGCGGTGAGGGTCTGCTCCACGATGTCGTCGTGGTTGGGTCGCTTCATCCCGGACAGCTTGAGACCGGACAGCACGTTGCCGCGGATCGTCATGCTCGGGAAGGGGTTCGGCTTCTGGAACACCATGCCGATCTTGAGCCGGATGTGCACCGGATCGACCTCGGGCGAGTAGATGTCGTTCCCCTCGTACAGAACCTCGCCCGCGAGCGCCGCCGTCGGGATGAGCTCATGCAGGCGGTTGAGGGTCCGGATGAACGTCGACTTGCCGCAGCCTGACGGTCCGATGAGCGCGGTCACGGTGTTCTTCGGGAAGGCGATGTTGACACCCTCGAGCACCTTGCGCTTCCCGAACCACACGCTCACGTCGCGCGTCTCCATCTCGGTGCGCGCGGACGTGGCCGCCGTCATGGCCAGATCGGCTTCCATCATCGACACGTCCTCGTACTCGGCGGTGGACACAGGTTCCCTCTCTCTACTTGCCGGGGCGCTTCGTTGAGAGCATTCGGGTCAGGGTGAACAGGACCGCGACGATGACCATGAGGGTCAGCGCGGCTCCCCATGCTCGGATCACGGCATCGGGATAGGGCTGCGCGACATTCGTGAAGATGTAGGTGGGCAGTGCACTGATCGGCTCGGAGAAGGGGTTGAGCACCGTCTTGTCATTCTTGAGCGCAGTGAGCAGCAGGGGTGCGGTCTCGCCCACGACCCGCGCCACGCCCAGGATGGCGGCCGTGATGATGCCCGTCTTGGCGGCCGGCACGACGACCCTGAGCACGACCCGCGCCCGAGTGGAGCCGAGCGCGAGGGCCCCCGTCCGAAGGTCGTCGGGGACCAGTTTCAGAACCTCTTCCGCGGTGCGCGCCACGGTCGGCAGCATGAGGATGGAGTAGGCCAGCCCCGCCGCGAACGCGCTGTTGTCGAGAACGCCCGTGAGGATCAGGACGGTGAGGATGAACAGGCCTGCGACGACTGACGGCACGCCGCTCATGGCCTGGACGAAGAACCTCACGTACGGGACCGCTCGGCCTCGCACCTCCGTGATGTAGATCGCCGTCATCACGCCGAGCGGGACGGCGATCAGTGCCGAGATGGACACGATCAGCACGGTGCCCAGAATCGCGTGGCCGACGCCGCCGTACCCGAGCGGCGTGCTCGGGCTGATGTACTCGTTGTTCTGGAAGATGAAGGCCGCGCTCAGCGCCTGCATGCCCTTCGTGACGATCGACCAGAGCACAGACACGAGCACGATGAGGCTGAAGATCGTGGCTGCGATCGCCGACACGATGATGACGGCATCTCCGGCCGACTTCGTCCCGCGCACCGCGACCGCGGCGAGGACGGCGGCGATGATCTGCAGGGGAAGGTAGATGGCCACCACGATGATCGGCCCCGCGATCGCCGAGAACCAGAACAGCATCGTCGCGACCATCGCGGGAATGAGTACCGCGAGGATGACGACGGTGCGGAACCTGGACGTGCGTCGGCCCCACGGCGTCTGCGGCTTCTGCTCTTCGAGCCGGGGCAGCGACTCGGCGTCGAACGTGATGGTGGAACTCATGACTGGAGCCGTCCCGTCCGGTTCACGATGAGGTTGGCGATCACGTTGACGGCGAGGGTCCCCATGAACAGGAAGAAGCCGGCCGCGAGCAGCAGCTGGGTCTCATACGGTCCGGATGCCTCACCGAACTTGGAGACGATGAGCGTCGCGACCGATCCGCCCCCGGACTCGATGATGTTGTAGTAGTTCACCGGATCGAAGGCGATCTTGATTACGAAGAACACCGCGATGGTCTCGCCCAGGGCGCGACCCAGGCCCAGCATCACGCCGCCGACGAGCCCACCTCGACCGTACGGAAGGGCGACGTACCGGAGCATGGTCCACAACGAGCAGCCCAGCGCTTCAGACGCGTTGATGAGCTCGGGCGGGGTGCGGCCCAGCACTTCGCGGGTCACCGAGGTCACGATCGGGATCATCATGATCGCCAGGACGAAGCCGGCGGTGAACGGCGTACCGCTGAAGTTGCCGCTCTCGTTCTGGAAGATCGGGATCCACCCCAGGTACTGGTTGAGCAACTGCTGCCACTGCTCGGAGACCGGAGCGAGAACGTAGAACGCCCACAGGCCGAGGATGACGCTCGGGATGGCTGCCATGAGGTCGACCAGGTTGGTGAGCACCTTGGCGACGCCCGACGGCGCCAGGAAGACCATGAAGACCGACAGCAGCAGTGACGCCGGGACGGCGATGACCAGGGCGATCACTGCCAGGAGCAGCGATCCGTAGAGCATGCCCCAGATGCCGTAGTTGGGCGGATCCCAGATCGACGTGGTGAGGAAGTCCATGCCCTGCGTCTGCAGTACGGGGATGGCCTGAGCTCCGAGGAAGATCGTTATGCCGGCCAGCACCAAGAGCGCGACGAAGGCAGCCGCCGTGATGGTCCGGTTGAAGACCCGATCCCCACGGTGCGACGTGGCGGCCGATTGCAGGTCGCGAAGCTCGGGCGCCCCCACGTCTGCCATGACCCCGAGTGTTGTGCTCCGGCGTGGACGGCAGGTGACCGTTGATCAACGCAACCGGCAACTCAGGGTGAACAGCCCGTGAACGACGGGCCGCGATCAGTCGACCGGGCCGTGACCCTCGATGTGCGGATGTCCGCTCACCGGCTCGGCCAGCACTTCCTCCGGCAGGATCTCGGCCTCGACGTCGCTCGCGTGGATCGTGTGCATCATCGCGTACACGGCCCAGGCGCCGAACCCGATGAGCACCGCGCCCACGGCCACGAAGGCGAGGATCGTCGGCAGTTGGGTGAGGTGGAACATGATGAACGCCACGGTGGCGGCGGCAGGAATCGTGATGACCCAGGCGATCACCATCTCGCCGACGACCTTCCAGTTCGCGCCTTTGCCGGAGGAGACGCCCGCGCCGACGATCGATGAGGCGGCGGCGTGAGTGGTCGAGATGGGCATGCCCACAGCCGTGGCGCCGAAGATGGCTGTCGTGGCGCCGATATTGGCGGCAAGGCCCGAGTTGGCGTGCAGGGTGGTCAGGCGAAGGCCCATCGTCTCGATGATCTTCCAGCCGCCCCACAGGGTGCCGAGAGCGATGGCGCTGTAGGCCGACAGGGCCACCCATTCGGGAACGACGATGGTCTTCCCGTCTTCACCGATCTCGGAGTAGCCAGCACCGAGGAGGAGAGCGGCGATGACCCCCATCGTCTTCTGGGCGTCGTTCGCCCCGTGGCCGAAGGAGACCGCTCCGGCGGACACGAGCTGAAGGCCCTTGAAGACGGGGTGGTTGTCGTGGAGCTTGGTGAGTCGCTGGATGCCGAGGACCAGGTACATGGCTACGAAGGCGATACCGAAAGCGACCGCGGGCGACAGGATGATGCCGATGCCGGCCTTCGAGACGCTGGACCAGTCGATGGCGCTGAACCCGCCCGCCGCAAGGCCGGCACCCACCAGGCCGCCGATGATGGCGTGGCTGGAGGACGACGGCATTCCGAACCGCCACGTGGCGTAGTTCCACGCGACGGCCGCAAACACTGCGGCGAAGATGACGGCCACTCCCACGAAATCGCCCTTGACCGTCTTGGCGACTGTGTTGGCAACGGCGGTGCCCACGACGAAGTACGCAAGGAAGTTGAAGAAGGCCGAGAAGGCCGGGGCCCACTTGGCCGGCAAGGCCCGGGTAGCCACGACGGTGGCGACCGAGTTGGCCGCGTCATGGAAGCCGTTGGTGAAGTCGAACACGAGGGCGAGCGCGACGATCGCCACGACGCTGATCAAGAGAATATCCAAAACCCTCGTGCCTCCTAGGCAAGTTCGACCGGGAACGAATGCAACGTTAGTGCGACATATCACCCGAAGGTGTACCGAGAATGAACGAATGCCTAACGGATTCGTCGTCTGCGCATTCTGTAGGCACGAAATGGTCCGAGTCGCGCTGTGTGGGCGCGATTAGATGAACGATAAGTGAACAAGTGATGAACGAAAGGTGCCGACTCAGGTGACTTCTCTGGCCGTGTCGAAGCGACCCGACGATTGCATCCGACGGCGCAGCCACAGGCTCACATAGACCAGCGCCACCAGGGCGGGCACCTCGATCAAGGGTCCGATCACGCCGGCCAGAGCCTGTCCGGACGTGACACCCCACACCCCGATGCTCACCGCGATGGCCAGTTCGAAGTTGTTGCCCGCCGCGGTGAAGGCCACGGTGGCCGTCTTGGGATAGCCCAGGTGCGCCCGCACACCGAGGAAGAAGGACACGCTCCACATGAGCGCGAAGTAGACGAGGAGGGGGATGGCGATCTGGACGACCGAGAGCGGGTCGCTGAGGATCGCGTCGCCCTGCAGCGCGAACATGACCACGATGGTGAACAGCAGCCCGTAGAGCGCGAACGGACCGATCCGGGGCAGGAACTTGCTCTCGTACCAGTCACGGCCCTTCCGGCGCAGACCGATGCGGCGGGTGAGGTACCCGGCCACCAGCGGGATCCCGAGGAAGATCAGCACCGCCTTGGTGATCTCCCAGGTGGAGAACGTGACGTCCTGGGTGTCCAGGCCCAGCCACCCGGGCAGGATCGTCAGGTAGAAGGTGCCCAGCAGGGCGTAGGCGACGATCTGGAAGAGCGAGTTGATCGCCACCAGGAGGACGGCGGCCTCGCCGTCGCCGCACGCGAGGTCGTTCCAGATGAGCACCATGGCGATGCATCGAGCCAGTCCGATGACGATCAGTCCGGTGCGGAAGGCCGGCTGGTCCGGCAGGAAGACCCAGGCCAGGGTGAACATCAGCGCCGGGCCGATCACCCAGTTGAGGACGATCGACAGCCACAGGAGCCGGCGATCGCCGGTGACGTGGCCCATGTCCTCGTACTTCACCTTGGCCAGCACCGGGTACATCATCAGCAGCAGGCCCAGGGCGATCGGCAGCGACGTCTGTCCGACCTTGACCGCGTCGAGTCCGGTCTGCACACCGGGCAGGTAGCGCCCAATGAGCAGGCCGGCCGCCATCGCCGCGAGGATCCACAGCGGGAGGAACCGGTCGAGCACGGACAGGCGCCGAAGGACGGCCTCCTCGTCCGCCCGGGCGGACGGGGACGACGCAGGGATGGTCATCGCCCTAGCAGCAGGAGCCAGACGAGGGCACGGCGACGCAGCAGGCGGCTTCCTCGGCGACGACGAGAACAGGGTTGTCGTCCTTCACCGTGTAGACCTCCCACGGCGCACCGGCCGGATCATCGACCCATACCTTGTCCTGGAGGGCGTAGCAGCAGGTCGTGTCCTTCTCCTCCAGCGCGACGAGTCCGGCCGCCTGGAGACGGCGCGCCTCGACATCGACGGTCTCGGCGGCGTCCACCTCGATGCCGAGGTGGTTCAGCGCACTCACGGTGCCCGCGCCACGCTGGTCCGCCGGCACCTCGATGAGGACGAGTTTCAGTGGCGGGTCGGCGATCGCGAAGTTCGCATAGCCCTTGCGGCGCTTGTGGGGCTCGACCTGGAACAAGGTGGAGTAGAACGCGATGGACGCCTCGAGGTCGGACACGTTGAGGGCGAGTTGGACGCGTGACATGGCTGACTCCCTTTATTGATGCTTGTCTATCTGACAGTCTCGCGGCTATATTGACGGGTGTCAATGCGAAGGAGCCCGCCGATGCCCCGATCACGAACGCTGAGCGTCGACCTGGCGAGCGCGCCAGCCTGCTGCCCCAACGGACTGGCCACTCCCCTGGACCGCGAGTCCGCGGAACGCCTGTCGCGACTGCTCAAGGCGGTCGCCGACCCCGCTCGCCTGCAGGTGCTGTCGCTGATCAAGGCGAGCCCCGACGGTGAGGTGTGCCAGTGCGACCTCACGGTTCCCCTGGCGCTGTCGCAACCCACGGTCAGCCATCACCTGAGGGTCCTGACGGACGCTGGTCTCCTCGACCGCACGACGCGAGGCACCTGGGCCTGGTACTCCGTCAACGCGGATCGACTGGCGGAACTGGCGGCGGTCCTGCGCTGACGTCCGTCTACCGCGTCCGCAGGTCGATGACGGAGACGGTCTGACCCGCCTCGACTCCCGTGACCTCCTCGGGGATCACGATGAGGGCCTCCGCGCTGGCCAGGCCGCCCATGACATGCGAGCCCTGGCCCGTGCCGGTCGGCAGCACCACGCCTGACGCCAGGAAGCGAGCCCGGGCGAACTGACGCTTGCCGAAGGGCGAGGTCAGTGCCGCCCCGCAGACGGCCGTCATCTGGGGCCGCAGGAGGTCCGGCAGTCCCCGCATCAGCCGGATCGCCGGCCGCACGAAGTTCTCGAACGAGATGTAGCTGCTTACCGGGTTGCCCGGAAGCGTGATGATCGGCACTCGCTCCTCGCCCACGAAGCCATGGCCCTGGGGCATGCCCGGGTTCATGGCCACCTTCGTGAACGTCACAGAGCCCAACGCGCTGAGCACGGTCTTCACCGTGTCGTGGGCGCCCATGCTCACCCCGCCGCTGGTGAGGATGAGGTCGCATCGATGGATCTGGTCCTCGACCGTGCGCAGGAAGAGGGTCTCGTCGTCGACGATGGGGCCGACCCGGTAGGCATCCGCACCCGCCTCCTTGGCGGCCGCGACGAGCAGGTAGCTGTTGCTGTCGCTGATGAGCCCGTGGCGCAGCGGCAGGCCCGGCTCGACAAGCTCGGAGCCCGTGGAGATCACGGCGACGCGGGGACGCGGGTGCACGAACACCAGCCCGCACCCGACAGCCGCCAGGATCGCCACCTGTCGTGCGCCGATGAGTGTGCCCTTGGGCAGCACCAGCTCGCCCGCGACGACGTCCTCGCCGGCCCTCCTGACGTGGGCCCCGCGTTCTACCGAACCCGTGACCTGGACGGTCTGCGTCCCACCATCGGTGCGCTCGACCGGGACGACCGCATCGGCACCGGCGGGCATCGGCGCACCCGTCATGATGCGGATCGCCGAGCCGGCAGTCACCACCTCGGTCGACCGGAAGCCCGCCGGTACGTCATCGATGACGGTCAGCTCCACCGGCCGCTCCCCGGTCGCCGACGTGAGGTCGGCGGCGATCACCGCGTAGCCGTCCATCGACGAGTTGTCGAACGACGGCAGCGGCCACGGGGACGCCACATCGGCCGCGAGAACACAGCCGTGCGCCGAGGACAGGGGCAGCTCGATGGGTGACAGGACCCCGATACCCTCGAGGACGCTGTTGCGGTAGTCGTCCACGCTCAGCACCCGTCCGACTCTAGGGCACCGTGCCATGGCGCACGCGGATCAAAGGATCAGGGTGCTCGCTCGACTGTGTTCTTGACGCCCTTGGCGCCCATGTTCACGAGCAGCATCCGCACGGGCTGGTCGCCCTTGTTGGTGCCGTTCTGCCAGACGCCCTCGGCCTCCATCAGCGCCGTGCCGGCGGGGTACTCCTTGGTCACGCCCGCGTCGTACTCCACGGAGATGGTGCCCTCAAGCACATAGGCGTACGTGGGGGCGTTGTACTTGCGCCAGCCGGTCTCCTGCCCGGGCTCGAGCTGGACGATCGAGCTGGACACCTGAGCGGGCTTCTTCTTCGGGTACTTGACGGGCTGGTCCAAGACGGTGAGCTGCTGGGCATCCAGGAGGGTCTGCCGGCTCGCGCTGGACGCGCCGGCGGATCCGGAGGCGGAGGCCGACGGATCGGCGTCGCCGCCCCCGCACGCCGTGAGAGCCACGGCAGCGACCACGAGGACACTCACGGCCCCGGCCAGGCGTACTCGCGTCGACCCGGTGCCCGTCACGATTCCTTCACCATTTCGTTACCATAATGGCCGGATCGGCTGCGCAGCGCGCATTTCGTGGCCAGACTTGGCCGGTGACCGACGTCGTCGACTTCGAGGCCGACGTCTGGCGTCCCGATGAGACGGGCTCTCAGACCTTCATCACCCTCCCCTTCGACGTCAAGGTGCTGTTCGGTCGGGCCCGCTGCCCCGTGCGGGTGACGATCAACGAGCACAGCTGGCGCACCACGACACAGGTGTACGGCGACGCCTACCACCTCGTGGTCAACGCGACCGTTCGTGACGCCGCAGCCGTCCGCGCTGGCGACCGGGTGCGCGTGCAGGTGAAGAAGGACGACACTGTTCGCACGGTCGACCTGCCACCCGAACTCGCTGCCCGGCTGCGCACCGACCTCGAGGCCAAGGACGCCTTCGAGGCGCTCGCGCCGTCCCACCGCCGGGAGTACGCCCGGTGGGTGGCGGAGGCGAAGCTGCCCGCCACCCGGGTGCGCAGGTCGGAGGCCGCGACCGAGCACCTGAAGTCCGGTCATCGCCGACCGCAGTCCGCCTAGGTCACGAGGTCAGCGCACGCGTAGGCCACACTCCTCGGATGTCCCGCCTGTCGTTCCTGCGCCCCTCGCGGACCGTGCCCGTTACCCGCTGGCGCTCGGTCTCCCGCTGGCGCACCGGTCCCATGACGTTCGTCATTCTCTGCGCGGGCCTGTGGCTGTTCGGCACCGGCGAGGCGCTCCTCGTCGCGTCGACGCTCGGCGTGAGTCCCTGGACCGTGCTGGCCGAGGGCCTGAGCGTCCGGCTGCCGATCAGCATCGGTCTGGCCACGCTCGCGATCAGCACACTGGTCCTTCTGCTGTGGATACCGCTCAAGGAGCGACCCGGTGTCGGCACGATCACCAACGCGGTCGTGATCGCCCTCGCCCTGCAGGTGATGGTCGTCGTCCTTCCGTCACCCTCCCACCCTCTGGCCCGGCTCGGCTTCGTCCTCGGCGGCATCGTGCTGATCGGCGTGGGCAGCGGCCTCTACCTCACGACCAACCTCGGTCCCGGGCCGCGCGATGGCTGGATGACCGGCATCCACGTCGCCACTGGCTGGCCCATCAGCGCGGTCCGGTTGGGTATCGAGGCCCTCGTTCTCGTCGTCGGCTGGCTGCTCGGCGGCACGGTCGGTGTCGGCACGGTGCTGTTCGCCGTGCTCATCGGCCCAGCCGTCGGCTACGGCCTTCGAGCCACGGGCCGTATCGGCAGGACGCAGTCGCCCGAGATCGACGTGGCCGGGGACCAACGCCCCGAACTCGACGCCTGACCGCTGCCGCCACCTAGGTGCGCGGCGCCGCGGCTATCGGGACTGGTGCCGGCGAGGGCCGGACGAGCGGCCGGGGCGGCCCGGTCCGCGGCCGGACGAGCCGGGACGGCTTGAGCCGGGACGCGACGAATAGGTGCGCTTGGCCGGGGCGGCCGGCGCGATCCACGGCACGCCCGAGGGCTGCCGGGCGCCGGTCACGTCGGTGAGGGTCTGGTCTCCGGGACGGACCCGGGACACGTCGGCGTCGACGCCGGCGCGCTTGGTCAGGGAAGAGACCATGCGCTGTTGCTTCGGTGAGGCGAGCGTGACGACAGTGCCCGACTCACCCGCGCGCGCCGTACGGCCCGCGCGGTGCAGGTAGTCCTTGGGATCCGTGGGCGAGTCGACATGCACGACGAGGCTGATGCCGTCGACGTGGATGCCGCGAGCCGCGACGTCGGTGGCCACCAGGGCGGGGGTGTCCCCGTTGCGGAACGCCTCGAGGGTGCGCGTGCGCACGGCCTGGGTCTTGCCACCGTGCAGCGCTCCGACGGGAACGCCCTGGGCGGCCAGCTGGCCGGCCAGCCGGTCGACGCCGGCCTGGGTCCTCATGAAGAAGATGGTGCGACCGTCGCGTGCGGCGATCTGGGCCGTGACGATGTCCTTGTCGGCGGGATGCACGAGCAGCACGTGGTGGTCCATGGTGTCGATCTGCGCATGCACGGGTGCCGTGGAGTGGGTCGCGGGGTTGCGCAGGTACGTGCGGACGAGAGCGTCGACATCGCCGTCGAGGGTGGCGCTGAACAGGAGGCGCTGGCCTCGGGGCTTCGTCATGTCGAGGATCTCGCGGACGATCGGCACGAATCCCATGTCGGCCATCTGGTCGGCCTCGTCGAGAACGGTGATCGCGACCTCGGAGAGGTCAAGGTCACCCCGGTTGACGAGGTCGACGAGCCGGCCGGGCGTGGCCACCAGGATCGTCACGCCGCGCTCCAGGCTGCGGATCTGCTTCGAGTAGGGCATCCCGCCGGCGATCAGGCGGACACTGAGGTCGACCGAGTGTGCAAGCGGGGTGAGTGCGTCGCTGACCTGCATGGCGAGTTCGCGCGTCGGCACGAGCACGAGGCCGAGGGGCCGCTTAGGCTGCGCGCGTCGGCCCGTGAGCCGCGTGAGCAGAGCCAGGCCGAAGGCCAGGGTCTTGCCCGAGCCCGTCTGTCCTCGACCGAGGATGTCACGGCCCGCGATCGCGTCCGGGAGCGTCGCCACCTGGATGGGGAAGGGCGCGTCGATGCCTCCACGCTTCAGCGCGGAGACGAGAGGGGAGGAGATGCCGAGTTCGGCAAAGGTGGGCACGGCGTGCATGGGTAAACGTCCATTCATGACGACTGGCGCGTCTTGAATGGGTAGCCCTGGTTCGACCACAAGAAAAAGCAAGACTCGCAAGCGGCGCAACACGCGCCTGATGATCAGCCACTACGGCGTAGTGACGTGTCGAGTGTACGGGCGGGGGCGGCGGATCGCGAAATCCGCTCTGCGGGGGCGCCCGTTCTACGCTGGGTAGCATGACGACGCCTTCGGAGCCCCGTCGTCGCAGCCGCAGGTCCACCGTCATCGCATTCGCGGTCGGCCTGGCCGTCATGATCGCCGTGTTCGCGTTCCTGTTCCCGCAGCTCGGCACGTACGAGCAGGCGCTCGAGGAACTGCGATCCATCCCGCCCCTGTGGCTGGGGGCTCTCGCCGTGACGGGACTCGCGAACATCCTCGTGTACCCGTTCACCGCGACCGCGGCCATCCCCGGACTCCCCTACCGGCACGCCTTCGTCGATCGGCAGTCCGGCTTCCTCATCAGCAACGTGATACCCGGCGGGGGCGCGGTGGCGGTCGGGACGCAGTTCTCGATCCTGTCGTTCTACGGCGTGAAAGCGAACGCTGCCGCGGCCGCGGTCTCCGCCGACGCGATCTGGACCTATCTCATGGTGCTGGGCACGCCCGCTCTCGCCGTCGGCCTGCTCGTCGCCGAGGGAAGGTCCGCCGCCGGGTACACGACGCTGGCCATGGTCGGCCTGCTCGTCGTCGTGGCGTCGATCATCGCCATCGCATCGGTGCTCCGGAGCGCCGACTCGGCCCGCCGCCTCGGCGCCTGGCTGCAGAAGCCCGCCACCCGGGTGTGGGGCCTGCTCCGGAGGACACCGCCCGACACCGAGGCCCGGCTGACCGAGTGCAACGCGCAGGCGAGCGGGCGCGTGGCCCAGCGCTGGAAGACGCTCACCCTGACAAACGTGGCCGCTCAGGTCATGCCGTACTTCGTGCTGGTGGCCGCCGTCGCCGGACTCGGCGCCTTTCCCGATCCGCTCAGCTGGGTCGAGGTGTTCGCCGCCTACGCCATCGCCCTCCTGCTCACCAGCTTCCCGATCACGCCTGGCGGGCTGGGCACCGTCGACGCAGCCCTCGTCCTGCTGCTGCGCCAGTTCGGGGCCACGTCGACGACGGCCATCGCGGCCGACCTCATCTGGAGACTGGTCTGGTTTCTGCCGCAACTCCTCGCAGGCCTCGGCGCGCTGGGTATCTTCACCTGGGAGCGACGCCGAAGGGAGCGGGTCTCGTGAGTGACATCTGGCTGATCCGGCATGGCGAGACCGAGTGGAGCCGCGTCGGTCGCCACACCGGACGCACGGACATCCCACTGACAGCCGACGGCATGGCGAACGCGGAGTCACTCGCCCCTGAGGTGGGCGCCATCCACCCGGGCCTGATCCTGTGCAGCCCCATGCAGCGGGCACGGGACACCGCTCGCGCCGCCGGACTGGTGCCCGACGACATCACCGACGACCTGTGCGAGTGGGACTACGGCGCATGGGAGGGGCTGACCACGGCCGAGATCCGCGTGCTCCTGGGTGATCCCGACTGGCTGGTGTGGGATCACCCGGTGCCGGCGGGAGAAACGCCGGGCGAGCAGCTGCCGGACGTCGGCCGGCGGGTGGACCGGGTCATCGAGCGGTGCCTGCCCGTACTGGACTCGGGCCGCGACTGCGTGCTCGTCGCACACGCGCACGTCCTGCGCATCCTGACCGCGCGGTGGTTGGGCCTGACCCCCATCGACGGACGGCTGTTCGCTCTCGGTCCCGCCCGCCTGTCGGCTCTCGGCTCCGAGCATGAGCACCATGTCATCACCTGCTGGAACGCCGGCAGCGCTCAGCGGCCCTGACTGCCCGCGCGTGACAGGATTCGGCCATGTCCGACGGATACTCCCCCAGCCCGGCCTCGGCTCGACGCCAACTGAGGTTCTCCCTGTTCCTTCAGGCGTTCGCCGCGCTGATGATGGGAGGGGCCGCGGTCGTCCGCATCGTGGCCTTCGGCTGGGACGTCGTGACCATCCTGCTGACGCTCGCGTTCGGCCTCATCATCGCGGCGGGCGCCTACACCTGGCGCCGCCTGCGCACGATGGATCCACCCGCGCCGTGACGATGGCCCGCCGCCGGGTGCGATTCGGGATGACAGGCGTCGAATGTCGCCGATTGCCGCGAGTTTTCCTGTCTGTTAGCCTGATTTTCGACGATTATCCCTCTCCACGGTCGGAGTAACCATGCGCCCGATTGCCCGCGTCCTTGTTGACGAGTCCCACCGTCAGGCGTGGTCCACGCGGTCCGACGTGGCCTCGCGGATGAATCCCGTCAACCCCGCCGATGCGTCCTACGAGCGGGCTGCTGCCGTTCTGGCCAGCAGCGGTCTCGACGTCGTCGTCCACGCGGAAGGCACGGTCGACGACCGGGCCCTCGCCGACACCGACGTCCTGGTGATCCCGCATGCCGCCGATGACGAGTGGGAGCGCACCACGGGCACGGGTTACCCGCGTCTCACCCTCCCGGAGATCAAGGCCATCAAGCGCTTCGTCGCGGGGGGCGGAGGAGTGGTGATCCTCGCGGAGACCGAGCAGGCGAAGTACGGCAACAACTTCGCCGAACTCGCCGGCATCTTCGGCATCGAGATCGAGAGCACGACGGTGCAGGACCCTGCGCACGCGTACAAGGACGTGCCCACCTGGGTGCTCGCCGATCTGATCCCCGGCGCGCGCCACGACCTCACCGCCCGCGTGGGCCAGGCCTGCTTCTACCGGGCGGGAACCCTGCGATCCGTGGCCGACGACGACGGCACGGTGATCGAGACGGTCGCGCAGACGTCGAACGAGGCCGATCCGGCACGCGCCGGCCTCCTCATGACCAGCACCGGCACGGCGGGCCGCGTGGTCGTCGTGTCGGACTCGGATCTTTTCGGCGACGACTCGATCACTGCCCTCGGCCATGAGCAGCTCTGGCTGAACATCGTCACGTGGGCGGCGGGTGGACGCGTCGCCTGCACCCCCACGCAGGCAGCATCGACCGCCGCATGGATCGACGGCGACGCCGCCTGGGCGAGTCTGGTCGGAGCCATCGAGGCATTGCGGCCCATGCAGGCCAAGGACGGCTCGATCGACCTCGCCGAGCACTCCGCGGACACGGCACGCGGGTACGTCGACACCATGGTGTCGGCCATCGCGGCCCTCGCCCCGCGCTTCTCCCATCAGGCCGACCACCTGGCCGCGACCATCGTCGACCTGCAGTCCTGGGCCGCGGGAGGATTCGCGGTTCCGGACTTCCTGGACTCCCTTGTGCTCTTCCGGCCCGACATGCGACGTGAGGACGGCATCGAGCACTTCGCCGTCTTCCCGATGTACACCCAGAACGGCAACCCGAACAGGAACCTGGAAGCGGTCGTCGTCCGGACGTTCTGGCCCGACTGGCTCGCCGAGCAAGAGCGCTCCCACGTCAATGCGGCGTTCGTGCCCATCGAGTTCGTCGGCTTCACGGGCGGGTACGACACGCACTCGGCCGTCTTGTTCCCCGAGACGGTGGCCACACGCGAGACGGCCGACTTCCACTGGGGCGGCATCTTCTGCGACCGCGAGGCAGCGCGGTTCCGCGTCGTGTCACGCGCCGCCGCGGACACCCTGCGACTCTCCCTCCCTCCGGACGCCGACCTGCTCCTGAACGACCAGCGCCTCGCGCAGGAGACGTTCGTCCTGTGGGATCTCATCCACGACCGCACTCACAGTCACGGCGATCTGCCCTTCGACCCCTTCATGATCAAGCAGCGGATGCCCTATTGGATGTACGCGCTGGAGGAGCTCCGCTGCGACCTGTCAACGTTCCGCGAGACGATCGCCCTGGACACCCGGGAGATCCACCTCGGCCGCTTCATCCGCTACGCGATCCTGTTCGACCGACTGTTCCGCTTCACGATCACCGGCTCGCGCGTGCGCAACTACGACGGCCTCGGCGGCCAGATCATCTTCGCCTGGCTGCACCGCGACGGTGTTCTCCACTGGACGGACAACATGCTGACGATCGACTGGTTCCGCGTGAACGATTCGATGATCGCGCTGTGCGACGAGGTCGATGCCCTCTACCGAGGCGGCATAGGTCGATCGCGCGTGGCCCAGTGGATTGCCGCCCACGAGTTCGTCAGCGCGCTGGTCGAGCCGCACCCGCTGTCCATGTGGGCCCAGGGCCCGCAGGCTCTTCCCCTCGACGGGGAGCCGAAGGCTATGGTCGACGTCGTGCTTCCGGACGAGTTCCCGCTCAACGTCTTCTACGACGCGCTCCAGCGGAAGCTGGCGACGACGATCGATGCCACGTCGGGGATCACCGCGTGACGGCGGGCCGAGTAGCCATCGTCGCCGGAGCAGGCGGAGCCGGGGAGGCGGCCGCGCTCGCCCTGGCGGCCGAGAGCTTCCATGTCGTGATCCTGGATTCCCGGCTGGAGTCCGCCCAGGCCGCCGCCGACACCGTGACCGCCGGGGGCCGCTCCGCCGAAGCCCACGGCATCGATCTCCTCGACGTCACCGCCGTCGTTGCCCTGCACGACGACGTGGTCGCGCGCCTTGGCCGGGCGGACGTCGTGGTCCATCTCGTCGGCGGCTGGCGCGGCTCTCCAGGCCTCGGCCTCACGTCGGTCGACAACTGGAACGCCCTCCACCCGCCCGTGGTCGGCACCCTCGCCTCCCTGACCGCTGTCTTCGGCCCGACCGTGAAGTCGGCCGAGGCCGGGCGGATCTTCATGGTCACGAGCACGGCTGCCGCCACACCCACGGCAGGCAACATCGCCTACGCGGCGGCCAAGCGCGCAGCCGAGGCGTGGATGGAGGGCGTGGCCGACTACTTCCGGGGCACCGCGTCAGCATCGGTCACGGTCGCCGTCAAGGCGCTCCTGACCGACCGGATGGTCGCGGCCGACCCGGAGAAGTCCTGGCCGGGGTACACCCATGTGCGCGATCTTGCGTCAGCCATCGCCCACGCCGCCACGACGCCGATCGACAACGGCACCCGCCTCGACCTGACGACGGGGACGGCTTCCGCATGACGACGTGGCGCGGCTTCGCGAGCGACAACTACGCGGGGATCCACCCCGAGGTGATGGCCGCCATCAACGAGGTGAACGTCGGGCACGACGTGGCGTACGGCGACGATGCGACGTCGACCCGGCTGACCGACCTCGTCAAGGACCACTTCGGTCCGATCGCGGAGATCTTCCCCGTCTTCAACGGAACTGGCGCGAATGTGGTCGCGCTGCAGGCCATGACCCGCAGGTGGGAAGCCGTCGTATGCGCCGCGACGGCACATGTCAACGTCGACGAGGGTGGCGCGCCCGAGCATGGGGCCGGACTCAAGCTGTGGACGATCCCGACACCCGATGGCAAGATCACTCCCGACCTGATCGACCTCCAGGCCTGGGGATTCGGCGATGTCCATCGGGCCCAGCCCGGCGCCGTCACCATCACCCAGTCCACCGAGCTGGGAACCCTGTACTCGGTCGATGAGGTCGCCGTCATCGCCGACCACGCGCACTCGATGCGCATGGGAGTGCACATCGACGGAGCCCGTATCGCGAATGCCGCGGCTTCCCTGGGCACCGGACTGCGCGAGTTCACCACCGACGCCGGCATCGACGTGGTGTCGTTCGGCGGCACGAAGAACGGCCTGATGCTGGGTGAGGCGGTCATCGTGCTCAATCCGGCGGCCGCACCCGGGGTCGACTTCCTCCGCAAGTCCTCGATGCAGCTCGCGAGCAAGATGCGCTTCATCAGCGCGCAGTTGGTGGCGCTCCTGTCCGACGATCTGTGGCTGCGCAACGCCCGGCACTCCAACGCCATGGCCCGCCTGCTCGAGGAGCGCGTACGGCAGATCCCGGGTGTGGCCGTGGTGCGCCCGGTGCAGGCCAATGCGGTCTTCGCCGTGCTCCCGACCGATGTCACCGCCCGGCTCCAGGAGCGCTTCCGGTTCTACACGTGGGATCAGGGCACCGGCGAAGTGCGGTGGATGTGCTCCTGGGACACCAGCGAGAGCGACGTCGACGCCTTCGCCACCGCGATCGGTGCGGAGATGGCTGCGTCCGGCTGAGCGACGTCACGGACCGGCGTCGTCGCCGTCGTCTCCTGCCGCCCAGCGAATGGACCGGTCCTCGGACCGACCCCGCTCGGCACGGGCCGACTGCTCGTCGGCGATCGTTCGCGCGGCCACCGCATCGAGGTGCAGGCCGGAGACCTTGACCGGGCCGGGTGTCGAGTCGACGTGGACGCTCGCGAGATCGAGGGCGCGCTCCCAGGGTCCCTGAGTGAGTCGGACCGACTGGGTGCGGGCATGAGGGATCACCGTGAGGCGCCGGGTGAGCCGACCACAGCGCGTGGCGAACACCGATCCGTCCCACGCCACGCCCAGGTTGCGCCACTGGATGGGAGAACGCCGCCGGCTCCGCTCGGGCGCGGTCGTCCAGCTGAGAGCGCCCAGATCAAGACCGGGCAGCACCCGCTGGACGATGTCATCGGCCACCGCTCGCGTCGCCACGGGGACGAGGATCGTCTCCTCCTTCTGACCACCCGAGTCCTCGCCGCCGACGCCGGCGATGTTCACCCGCAGGCGCACCCATCCCCAGTGCCGCCACAGGAGCGGCTCGACGTACTCGATGGCCTGCACCCGACCTGGCGGCACGGTGCGCGTCTCCGTCTTCGCCATCCCGAACCGCAGCCGGAGCCCGTCAGGTGACCGACTCACGGTGAAGTTGAAGTACTTGATGAACTCGGCGACGACCATGAGCACGGGCAGGCCACCGGTGAACAGGGCTAGGACGAGCCCACCCCACCCGCTGCTCCAGACGGTCCCGACGACGATCACAGCGGTCAGCAGGAGCAGGAAGGCGGTCGTCGTGCGCAGCAGGAGCGAGACGGCGAGGTCGCGTGGGGCCACGGTGGCCACGGGCTCCTCGGGCGCCTCGCCCACGTCGTGCCGTAGTCCGGCGGCTCGCGCCAGCAGCTCGCTCCGCAGGGCGCGAGCATCGGCGAGCTGAAGGAACTGCAGCTTCACCCGGGAGCCCTGCGTTCCCGCCACCTCGACGGTGAGCTCAGCCATCGAGAACAGGCGCGCGACGAGCGGCTGAGCCACGTCGACCGACTGGAGCCGGCTGAGCTGCAGGCGACGTTGCTGCTTGGTCAGCACGCCCGAGTCGACGCGGAAGTCGCCGTCCTCGTCGAACCAGAACCACAGGTTCCGCCAGCCGACGTATGACCACGCCCCGACGACGAGGGGAAGGGCGATCAGGAGCAGGACGATCACCGCGCCCGCGGACAGCCCCCACCTCCCGAAGGCGCCCGCCGACATGGCGAACACGATGACGAAACCGATGGGCAGGGCACCCACCCCATGGACGAGCGGTGAGATCGGATGGACCTGTCGGCGGCCGGCTTCATCGACGGATCCGCGCCCGGGGATGGTCAGACCGAGACCGAGGTCGTCACCGACAGCCGACGGCAGCGGTGACCGGCTGGGCTCCGGTTCGGGCATGGTCACAGTCCGGCAGATCGCTGCTCGCCGCGCCGGGCGAGGCGGTCCCGCAGGTCCGCGGCGATCTGCGGCTCCAGGCCGGGGATGGCCGCGTCGGTCGTGGCCGCGGCGGTGTGGAGCTGGACCGTCGTCAGGCCCATCCAGCGGTCGATCGGACCCGCCTTGACGTCGACGAGCTGCATCCGGCCGTACGGCACGATGACCAGCCGGCGGAACATGATGCCGCTCGTGACGAGGAGGTCGTCCCCTCGCTCCGAGTAGCCGAAGGACCGGACGCGGCGCCCGATGAGCCACCACAGCCAGATGAAGCCCACCAAGGCGACGGCCAGCCCGGTCCACGCCACGAACTCGGGGACTCGCCCGATGACGAACAGCGCCACCACCCCAGCGATCACGAGGAGGTAGGCGAGGCCCAGTAGCAGCCGACGCGCGGTGGTCAGCTTGCTCGAGACAGGTGTCCACTCGTCGCCGGACGTGAACGCCTCATTCGTTCGATCGGCCATCCCACAAGGTTAACGGGGGCCAGCAGCCAACCCCGGATCATGGAAGGACGGGCGGCCTGTTCTCGAAGGGCGTCGAGAGCACGATCGTGGTGCGCGTCGACACGTTCGCCGCCGACCGGATCCGACCGAGGAGATCCTCCAGATCCGCCGGCTCGACGACCCGGACCTTGAGGATGTACGCCTCCGAGCCAGCCACAGACCAGCAGGCCTCGATCTCCGAGATTCCCTCCAGCCGTTCGGGGACGTCATCCGGCGCGGCCGGATCGATCGGTGTCAACGAGACGAAGGCCGCAAGAGGCAGCCCCACGGCTCGGTAGTCGACCTCGGCGCGGTACCCGATGATGAGGCCCCGCTGCTCCAGTCGCCTGACCCGCTGATGGAGGGCCGACGTGGACAGGCCCGTCTCGCGGGCGATGTCGGCCAAGGACATTCTGCCGTCGGTGCTCAGCAAGGTGATGATCTGTCGATCGGTGTCCTCCATGAGGGACACCCTTCCAGAGGCGGCCCGTCCTCGCGGCCCCGATGGAGGACTAGCCTGTCCCTATCCGGGGAGCTCGCGAGATCGGCGGGCTGAGAGGGCAGCCGCTGCTGCCGACCCATGAACCTGATCTGGGTAATGCCAGCGGAGGGACGACATGGTCGGCAACGTCAGATACCAAAGGCGCATCACGGGCAGCGCCGTAGCCCTCAGCGTCGTCGCCCTGGTGACGGCCTGCGGATCGACCCCGGCCGCCCAGGGATCGTCGGAGTCTTCGACCCCGGCGCCCACCACGGTCACCCTGCTCACCCACGACTCCTTCGTGGTCTCCGAGTCGCTGCTGGCGGACTTCACCAAGGAGACGGGGCTGACCCTCGAGATCATCACCGCGGGGGACGCGGGTGCGATGGTCGCCGGCGCCGTGCTGGCGGCGGGCTCGCCCACCGCCGATGTCCTGTTCGGCGTCGACAACACGCTCGTGAGCCGGGCCCTCTCCGCGGGAGTGTTCGAGCCGTACTCGCCGAGCGACCTCGGTGCGCTCGAGCCGGCGCTGGCGACCGACACGGCCGACGGCCTCGTCACGCCCGTCGACTACGGCGACGTGTGCGTCAACGTCGACGACAGCTTCTTCGAAGAGAACGATGTGCCGCCGCCCACCACGCTGGACGACCTGATCGCACCCGCCTACCGGGACCTGCTCGTCGTCGAGGATCCCGGGACATCATCACCGGGGTTGGCGTTCCTCCTCGCGACCATCGCGCGCTACGGGGACGACTGGAAGGACTACTGGACGTCGCTGCGGGAGAACGGAGTGAAGGTCGCAGGTTCCTGGACCGACGCGTACACGGGCGACTTCACCGCGGGTGGCGGATCGGGTGACCGTCCGCTCGTCGTGTCCTACGCCACCAGCCCACCGGCGGAGATCGTCTACGCCGCCGACCCCAAGCCCACCGAGCCGTCGACGTCGGTCATGACCGACGGCTGCTACCGGCAGGTCGAGTACGCGGGGGTCCTGGCCGGCGCCGCCAACCCGGCCGGGGCCCGCGCCGTGGTCGACTGGCTGATCTCCACCCCGGTGCAACGTGACGTTCCGCTGTCCATGTTCGTCTTCCCCGCACGAGCAGGCATCGCCCTGCCCGACGTGTTCACCCAGTTCGCGGCGACCGTCACCCGACCACTGCAACTGGACTCCCCCACCGTCGCCGACAACCTGCCGGCGTGGCTGGCCGACTGGGGCACGGTGATGGGCCGCTGAACACCCCCCGCTGGCTGAACTGGGCCTGGCTCCTGCCGGCCGCCTTCCTGGCGGTCTTCCTCGCCTATCCGCTGGGCGTGCTGGGCGCGCACGTGTCCTCCGCGGGAGGCGCCGAGCGGCTGATCGCATCGAGTACCTGGCAGGTCGTCCCGCTCGCGGTCCTGCAGGCAATGGCCAGCACCCTGATGGCCCTGATCGTCGGCCTGCCCATCGCCAACGTGGTGTCGCGGTACGACTTCCGCGGTCGGGCACTGGGGCAGGCGTTGGTGACGGTGCCCTTCGTCCTGCCGACAGTGGTCGTGGCCCTGGCCTTCCGCGCTCTTCTGGGGCCCGGCGTGCCGCAGGGCTTCGCGCTGGTCGTGCTCGCCCACGCATACGTGAATCTGGCGGTCGTCGTGCGGATCGTCGGCTCGCAGTGGTCGCAGCACGACGGGCACTACGAGAACGTCGCTCGCACCCTCGGCGCGACGAGGTGGACCGCGTTCCGCACGGTCACCCTGCCCATGCTGAGGCCGGCCATCTCCTCCAGCGCTGCCGTCGTGTTCATCTTCTCCTTCTCCTCCCTCGGCATCGTCCTGCTCCTCGGCGACTCGAGCACCCGCACGCTGGAGTCGCAGATCCTGCGGCAGACCTCGGTTCTCCTCGACTTCCCGGGCGCGGCCGCCAGCGCGATCGTGCAACTCGTGCTCGTCGCCGGAGTTCTCGCGGCCGGCACCCTGGCTGGCCGCACCTCGGTGCGACGGCGCATGCGCCCCACATCGTTGCTCCCGGTCCCGGCCGGAGGATCCGCTCGCTGGGCCGTGACCGCCACGGCCCTCTTCTCCTACGCGATCGTCGCCGCTCCCATCGCCGCCTTGGTGGTCGCGTCCGTGAGGTCGGCCGGCGGATGGAGCCTGGACTGGTGGCTTCGCCTGGGTTCCGTCGACGTCGGCACCACACGCATCGGTTCCCCGCTCGCGGCGCTGGGCACGTCGATCGGCTTCGCCCTCGTCTGCGCGCTGGTCGCCTGCGTCGTCGGTGGTCTCGCCGCCGTGGCCGTCCTGACGAGGGGTCGCACCCGAGTGATCTCGCTCCTCGCGATCATCCCCCTGGGGATCTCGTCGGCGACGCTCGGACTGGGCACCCTGCTGGCGTTCGGTCGACCGCCACTTGATCTGCGGCCATCCGGGCTGCTTGTCCCGATCGCCCATTCGCTCGTGGCGGTCCCACTGGTCGTCGCAGTCGTGGCGCCCGCGCTCAGGGCGACCGACGCCCGGGCGCTCGCCGTCGCGGCCTCCCTCGGCGCCCGGCCCACTCGGGCCTTCGTGACGGCGTACGGGTCGATCCTGCGGGTTGTCATGCTCGCCTCCGCTGGTCTGGCCTGCGCCGTGTCCCTCGGCGAGTTCGGTGCCGCCTCCTTCCTCACCCGAGCCGGGAGCCCCACCGTCCCCGTTCAGATCGTGCGGTTGCTGAGTCGGCCCGGTGAGCAGTCGTACGGTGTCGCAGCCGTGCTCGCGGTCGTCCTGGTCGCTCTCACCCTGACGATGGTCCTGCTCGTCGACCGGCTCGGGCCGAGCCGCCGACGCCCGGCGGTGGCGACATGATCCCGAGCCGACTGGCCACGGTCGACCTCGCGATCGGCTACCCGGGCCACGTGGTGGCCGAGCACATCGACCTGGCCGTCGCGCCCGGCGAGATCGTCGCCATCCTCGGCCCCAGCGGCAGCGGGAAGTCCACCCTCCTGACGACCCTCGCCGGGGTGACCCCTGCGCTGGGCGGACGCATCCTCGTCGACGGAATCGACGTGACGCGGGTGCCGATCCACCGGCGCGGCATCGGCATCATCTTCCAGGAGCCGCTGCTCTTCCCTCACCTCGACGTCGTCGCCAACGTCTCCTACGGACTTCGCCGGCAGGGTCTGTCGCGGCCAGAGGCGCTCGCTCGTTCTCGCGAGCTGCTCGACTGGCTGGGCCTCGACGGATACGAGCGAAGATCGATCGACGAGCTCAGTGGCGGCCAAGCACAGCGGGTCGCGCTCGCCCGAGCCCTCGCACCGCATCCTGCCGTCCTCCTGCTGGATGAGCCCTTGAGCGCCCTCGACGTCGAACTGCGCCAGCGCCTGGCGAGCGACGTGGCCGCGACCCTTCGGCGCGAAGGGGTCGGCGCCCTCCACGTGACCCACGACCTGGCCGAAGCGACGATGGTTGCGCACCGTGTCCTGTCCATGTCCGACATCGCCCTTCCCTCGAGGTCCTCGCTCCACTAGCGTCGAGCGTTGACGGACGTCCGCGACGAGGGAGAGCCCGATGACCAGCACGCATTCACGACCATGGCGACGCGCCCTCATCGCCGGGCTCGCCGCCGGTGCGATGACGCTGGGAATGGCACCGGCTGCCATGGCCGCACCGGGCGACTGGACACAGTTGTCGGCGTTCCCCTCGACCACCGCCAAGCCGAAGATGTCGATCATCGACATCCCGACCGTCGCCCGCTTCGGCTCGGCCCTTCAGGTGGTCTGGAACGGCGAGGGCACCAGCGGGGAGAACTACTACACGGCCATCGTCGACGGCGCGGGCGCCGTCACCACGCCATCGCGCGAGATCATCTCCAACTGGTCGACGGTCACGGAGAACGCGGCACTGATGTCCCTCGGTGGCCAGCGCTTCCTGGCCTTCAGCGGCCTGCAGAGCACGACCACCGGCGCCCCGTACACCTCCGGCGCCGAGTACTACGCGACATCTCCGGACGGCCAGACCTTCACGCTCGGCGCCGGAACGCTCTCCCACACCACCACCGCCTATGGGGCCTACGGCAACGACATCGTCGACAATGCCGGAACGCCCGTCTGGGTCGGCAACGCCGGCACCACGAACGGCGTCTCCTGGCACTCGGGCATCTCGCCCACCGACCCGGCACCCGACGGTTCCGACGGGCATTTCGGCCTCACGGGATGCTGCGCCTACAACGCAGCAGGCGCACGCGACCCGGCCACGGGCGCGGTGTACGCGGCCTTCTACAGCAACTCCAGCGGTTCCGCCGAGCAGGGCGTCCAGGTCGGACAGATCCTCCCGACCCAAGGGGCGTTCACCCAGGCGCCGGGATCCATCACCACCAACGACTACGGCACGAACTCCGTCGCACCGACCCAGCGCATCGCCCTCGTCGGGCGACCGGGCGGCGGCATCTACGCCGCCTACACGAGGGGCTACCCCTCCGTCACCTCGATCCGGGTATGGCACGTCGGCACGGGCGACACCATGGATGTCCCCGCCCCTCAGTCGTCGGCGGTGAGCCTGTCGGCCGACCCCTCCGGCCGACTGTGGCTCACCTTCGCCCAGGGCGACCGCATCAAGGTGGTGCACACGAACAAGGCCGCCACGGCGTTCGGCGCGATGGGCACGTGGGGCGCGCCCCGAGGAACGGTCGACCTGTGGAAGACCGCGACGGCCGCCACTGACGGCACCCTCGACATCGTCGCGACGGCCAGCGACAAGACCGAGAAGGTCAACGTCTGGCACACGCAGGCGGTCCGCACTCTGAGCATCAAGGGCTCACCGAATCCCGTGCGTCGGGGCGCGGACGTCACCTTCACCGTCACCGACGCTGGCGACCCGGTCTCCGGGGTCTCCGTGAAGTTCGGGGGTCGGACGGCCACCACGAACGGCGCGGGCAAGGCGACCATCGTCGCTCCCGGCTCGCGGGGCAAGGCCGGTGCCTCAGCGAAGAAGGCCGGATTCAACGAGGGCAAGGCCGTGCTGCGCGTTCGTTAGCAGGCCGGGTCGCCCTTGGCAATACCCCAACTTTGGTAAGGGCAGCCTTGCTATTACTTAACTGTGGGCAGGTTTCTGCTTCACCTGCCCCGGAATACGTTCCTCTCAGTCCGGGGCGCAGGGACCCCGGACCCTAAGGAGGAATCATGAAGCGCACGCTCGCACTTTCCGGCATCACCGCGACAACCGCACTGCTCGCCGCCCTTCTCGTCGCCCCCCAGGCCGGGGCCGCGACCGGGTTCAAGCACGGGGCGGACGACGCCGTGCCGTCCGCATCCGTGGGGATCAGCGACGACGGACCGCTGCACGACCTCGGCGACGACCACGGAGTCGACGGACCACTGCACGACCTCGGCGACGACCACGGAGTCGACGGACCGCTGCACGACCTCGGCGACGACCACGGAGTCGACGGACCGCTGCACGACGTGGGCGACGACCACGGTGGCCTCCGGGGTGACATCGACATCGACGACGACGGCATCTTCAATGCATCCGATTGCGACATCGACGGCGACCGGATCGTCAACCGCAAGGATCGGGACATGGACGGCGACGGCCTGCGCAACCGGGTCGACGACCACCCCCGGGGCGCCTAGCCGCTGCCCACATAGGGCTTCCCCGAGGGCGTGGGCCGAGGATCCAGGCGACTGGTTCCTCGGCCCTCGCTTTGGCGGACCCGGCCACTTGTTAGGGTTCCGCGGTGACCACGATCGTTTCTGAGACCACGCCCGCCTACCGCCGCGTCCTCACGGGACGCTGGCGCCTCATGGCGGCCAGTGCCCTCATGCTGTTCGTCCAGCTGGCGCTCATCCGGTGGGCGGGGGCCAACCTGGTCCACCTCTCGTACTTCTCGAACCTCATCCTCCTGGCCTCCTTCCTGGGCATCGGCCTGGGGTTCCTCCGCTCGCGCACGACACGTGACATGGGCCCCTACACCCCCTTGGGCCTGCTCCTTCTCGTCGCGTTCATCACCTTCTTCCCCGCGAAGATCGAGGGGTCGTCCTCGGACCTGATCTTCTTCACGGAGGTTCGCCCCTCGGGATTGCCCACGTGGGTGTCCCTTCCGCTGGTCTTCATCGTCATCGCCGTGACCATGACGGGGTTCGGCGAGATCACCGGCCGGGCCTTCCGGGAGTTCAAGGCCCTGGACGCCTACCGCTGGGACATCATCGGTTCGATCGCTGGCACGCTGGCCTTCACCATCGTGTCGTTCCTGCGGGCACCGTCATGGATCTGGCCGCTGGTGACCTTGGTCGCCCTCTGGGCGCTCTACGGCTTCGCCCTCCCGTGGGTGTCCCGCCTGGCGATGGTCCTCATCATCGGCGCCCTCGTCTTCGAATCCATGAGCGCCGGTGTCTCGTGGTCGCCCTACTACAAGGTGAACACGCAGACCTACAACGAGGGCACCAACGTCGAGTTCACCACCATCCAGGTGAATGGGATCCCCCACCAGAACGTCATGGACGTGCAGGAGCGGCTCAAGGTGGAGCCGATGTACGGACGCCCCTACGAGCGCGCCGTCGGCAACCCCCTCAACAACGTGCTCATCGTCGGGGCGGGCACCGGCACCGACGTGGCACTGGCCCTCGCGAACGGCGCGAAGCACGTGGATGCGGTCGAGATCGATCCGCGCATCCAGCAGATCGGCAGTCAGATCAACCCGAACAAGCCGTATGACGACCCGCGCGTCTCGGTCTACATCAACGACGGCCGGGCGTTCCTGTCGGGCACCGACACCAAGTACGACCTCATCCTGTTCGCGCTTCCCGACTCCCTCACCCTGGTGTCAGGTGCCAGCCAACTGCGCCTCGAGTCGTACCTGTTCACGGAGCAGTCGATGCAGGCCGCGCGCGATCACCTCACCGACGACGGCGTGTTCGCGATGTACAACTACTACCGCGAGCCCTGGTTGATCAACCGCCTGGCCGGCACTCTCGACGAGGTCTACGGCCACGCGCCCTGCCTCGACGAGTTCACGGCAGTGCAGTCGCTGGCCGCCGTGACGATCGGCAAGAGCGAGGACAACGCCGTCTGCGCGCCCGGCGCCGTGTGGATCGCACCTCGGTGGCCGCGGCAGGCCAGGCCATTCCGGTGCCGGCGGTCGACGACCGTCCGTTCCTGTACCTGAAGGAGCGAACGATCCCGTCGCTGTACCTCATCATCATCGCGCTGATCCTCGGCGTGTCACTCATCGGCATCCGCGTCTTCGGCGGGCCGTTCAAGTCGATGCGCGGGTACGGTGACCTGTTCTTCATGGGCGCGGCCTTCCTGCTCCTCGAGACGAGGTCCATCACCACGTTCGCACTGCTCTTCGGGACGACCTGGCTCGTCAATGCGCTCGTCTTCACGGGCGTGCTGCTGGCCGTCCTGGCAGCCATCGAGGTCACGCAGCGCATCGGCCGCACCATCTCCCGGAAGATCATCCTTCCCGCGCTGTTCGGCTCCCTGGCCATCGCCTTCCTCATCCCGAACGCCGCGCTGCTCGGCCTGCCCGTTCCCGTCCGGCTCGTCGTGGCCACCGTGCTCGCGTTCGCGCCCATCTTCTTCGCCAACCTGCTCTTCACCTCGCGGTTCAAGGATGCGAAGAACCCCACTGCGGCGTTCGCGGCCAACCTCTTCGGCGCCATGGTGGGTGGCTGCCTGGAGTACCTCTCGCTGATCCTCGGCTACCAGCTGCTGCTCGTCGTGGCGGCCCTGCTCTACCTCGCGGCCGTCCTGGTGGGCCAGCGGCTCATGTCGCGGGAGGCATCAGCCGTCGGCTGACCCCCTCCGGGCGCCGCGCGCCTTCACCGTGGGGGGACCCCGTGCGTGGACAATCCCCTTCATGGATCAACGCCGCCCCACTGTGCGGTCGGGCCCGTGGGAGCTCAGCGTCGTCGAGGACTTCCTCGATCGCTCCGCCATCCCCCTGCGCCTGGCCTCCAACGGCGCCGCCTTCCCCCTGGTCCAGTCGGTGTGGTTCGTCTACGACGACGGTTCCCTGTGGTGCTGCACCCAGTCAGCGTCGGTGCTCGCCAAGCGTCTGCAGGCCGACCCGCGCTGCGCCTTCGAGGTGTCCGGCGACCAGCCGCCCTACCGAGGGGTACGCGGCACGGGAACTGCGCGAATCCGCTCCGACTCCGCTCACGAGGTCCTGCCACGCCTGATCGACCGCTACCTGGGTGACCGTCCGGACGACCTCGCCCGCTGGCTGATCTCCCGTCTCGACTCCGAGGTCGCGATCCAGATCGAGGGCCTGTCGGTCACGTCGTGGGACTACTCGGCGCGCATGTGACCGAGCATTCGACGGAGCGGGCCGAGGAGAGCGCATGAGCGAGTCGACCTTCACGCAAGGGATGCTGCTGGCCGCCCAGTTCTTCGAGGTGACCGCTGCCCTCATCCTCATCGTCGGACTGGTACTCGCGTTCGTGCTCGCCGTCCGCACGTACCGGCGCACGGACGACGGAGCCGCGAGCTACCGGGTCCTTCGCCAGTCGTTCGGCGGCGTCATCCTCCTCGGGCTGGAGGTCCTCGTGGCGGGCGACCTCATCCGGACGGTGGCGGTATCTCCCACCATCGAGAACGTCACGGTCCTCGGCCTGATCGTCCTCATCCGGACGTTCCTCAGCTTCAGCCTCGAGATCGAGATCGACGGTGTCCCGCCGTGGCGCCGTGGCCTGATCAGCGGCGCGAGCGTCATCAGGAACGCTGCGCGCGAAGCCCCCAGTCAGTAGCCTTGCGAGGTCATTCGGAGGGAGCGTCGTGACGGGCACCGACAACACCAGGGACCTCGAGCCCACCGTCCGTCGCGACTTCAGGAGCGCGATGTCCTACGGCGACTACCTCCGCCTGGACCTCGTGCTGGCGGCCCAGCAGCCGCTGAGCGATCCACCGCGCCACGACGAGATGCTCTTCATCATCCAGCATCAGACGTCCGAACTGTGGCTCAAACTGATGCTGCACGAGCTGCGAGCCACGCGCGACCTGCTCGCCGACGACGATCTCGCGCCGGCATTGAAGTGCCTCGCAAGGGTGAAGCACATCCAGCACACCCTCATCGAGCAGTGGGGCGTGCTGACCACGCTGACGCCGAGCGAGTACGCGGAGTTCCGTTCCTACCTCCAGAGCTCGTCGGGGTTCCAGTCCTGGCAGTACCGGGCCATCGAGTTCATCCTCGGCAACAAGAACCCTGACATGCTGCAGGTGTTCGACCACGACCCGACCATCCATGCGCTGCTGACGGACCTCCTCGAGGGACCGAGCCTGTACGACGAGTTCCTGCGGTTCCTCAATCGGCTGGGGCACCCCGTGCCGTCCAGCGTTCTGGACCGTGACGTCACGCAGGCCTGGCGGCTGCATCCGGAGCTGGTCTCGGTGTTCGCGGGCATCTACGCCAACTCCCACGAGTTCTGGCGGGAGTACGAGGCCTGCGAGGCCCTCGTCGACGTCGAGGACAACTTCCAGCTGTGGCGATTCCGCCACCTCAAGACCGTGGAGCGCATCATCGGCTCGAAGAGCGGCACCGGTGGCTCGAGCGGAGTCCCGTTCCTGAGGCGGGCCCTCGACCTGACCTTCTTCCCTGAGCTGTACGCCGTGAGGGGCGAGATCGGCGGCTGAGCGCCGCGATTCGGTACACAATGCCGAGCCTCGAGCCGATACCTTTCGCACTAGGGGCACCGTAGGTTCCGGTGCCCGTGAGAGGTGCGTGTCACGTGGCTTCCCCAAGCTCACCACGCACCCACCGCACGACCCTGGTGAGGAACCTGGGATTCGTCGGATGGGGCGTCATCGGACTGAGCGCCGTCATGGGCGTCACGTACGGCGTCGCCGCGAACGGAAGCCTCAACGAGGCGATGCTCGTCGCCATCATCAGCACCTTCTTCGTCATCGCGATCCTCCGCCTCCTTCTGGTGATGGCCTGGTCGCCCCAGCGGCGGGTTTCGGTGGGGGCCCTCACCATCGGTGTGGTCCTGTGGGGTGCCGGGTCGATCGCGCTCAACTCCTCGGACCCATCTGCCCAGACCTCCTTCCCCGCCCCGGGCGAATGGCTCTTCCTCGCCTCGTACGTCGGGATGGCCGCCTTCCTGGTGCTCGACTCCGGCAGCCGGAGGCGGGGGCGTGCCGCCACCGCCTGGCTCGATGCGGTGATCCTCTGCGGCGGTGCGGCCACGCTGGCCAGCGCCCTCCTGCTCACGCCCTTCAGCGAGTTCTACCCCGACGGCGGCGTTCCCCTGCTCGTGGCGCTGACCTACCCGATGATCGACCTCGCGCTGGCCCTCGTCGTGATCGCCCAAGCCGCGATGGCGGCCCGCGCCTGGTCGTGGCGGACGCTGAGCCTGGCCATCGGATTCGTGCTGCTCGCCGTCGCCGACTCGAGCCTGGTCCTGCACCTGACGTCCGGACCGTACGCGTTCAGCATCACCGTCATCGTCATGTGGGCGGCCTCGCTCATGTTCATCACCGATCCCGCCTGCAGCCCTCCACCTCCCCTCACGGGCATCTCACGCCCCCTGCCCAGCGGGTTCCTGGTGGCCAGCTTCCTCCTGTGCATCGCACTTCTGAGCGCACGGCCCGAGGGAATGACGGGATTCCTGATCGCGCTCCCGGCCATCATCACTCTCGTGGCCACGGGCGCGCGGCTGGCCGTTGCCCTACGCGAGTCGCAGGCAGCCGCGGAGGCCTTCCACCTCGCGCGGACGGACGACCTCACGGGGCTGCCCAACCGACGGGCCGCCCTCCGGCTCGTCGACCAACTGATCCGTGACAAGCAGCCGGTCGGCTTCATGCTGCTCGGGCTCGATGGCTTCAAGGAGGTCAACGACACCCTGGGGCACAGCGCCGGCGACACCCTGCTGATGATGGTCGCCCTGCGCGTGCGGGACTCGCTGCCTTCCTCGGTGAGCATGGCGAGGATCGGCGGCGACGAATTCGCCATCGTCGCCCAGGATGACGACCCCCTCGCCCTGCTCGAACTGGCACAGGGCATCCGCCGCACCCTGCTGGCGCCGGCCAGGATCGACGGGCTCGATCTGGCTATGTCGGCGTTGCTGGGCATCGCCATTAGCGAACCGCAGGACACGCGCGCCGTCGACCTCCTGCGGCGGGCGGACATCGCGATGTTCGAGGCGAAGGTCAGCCGCTCGGGGGCCCTGCTGTACAGCTCCGACAGGGACGAGTTCTCGCGGGAGAGGCTGCAGATGGGCGAGGAGCTCAGGCGCGCCCTCAAGGAGGGGATCCTGACCCTTCGCTACCAGCCCAAGGTGGACTCGCTCACCAACCAGGTCGTCGGGGTCGAGGCCCTCGTCCGTTGGGACCATCCTGAGCGGGGCACGATCGTGCCGATGGAGTTCCTTCCCGTGGCACGCAGGACAGGGCTCATGCAGGGGCTCTCCGAGGCGGTCGTGGAGCAGGCCGTCGCGGCCGCGAAGCGGTGGCATGACTCGGGGCTCGCGCTCAATGTCGCCATCAATGTCGCTCCCCCCGAGCTCCTCGCCGGACAGCTCATGCCGATCCTTTACGAGGCCATCGCGCGCGCACGGATCCCTGCGCACCTCATCACCGTCGAGGTCACCGAGGAGACGTTCCTGGCGAACCCGCAGAAGGCGCGGGAGATCCTGCTGGACGTGCGCAACCACGGGCTGAAGATCTCGATCGACGACTACGGCACCGGCTTCTCCTCCCTGGCCTACCTGCGCGACCTTCCCGTGAGCGAGTTGAAGATGGACCGCAGCTTCGTCGCCAGTGTGTGCGTCGACGACCGCAGTCGCCTGATCGTGGCATCAACCATCGACATGGCCCATGCGCTGGACCTCATGGTCGTGGCCGAGGGCGTCGAGAACGCGCCGGTCAGTGCGGAGGTCCTGGCCATGGGCGCCGACATCCTGCAGGGGTACCACATCTCCGAACCCATGCGCGGAGAGCATGTCGCCGCCTGGGTCATGGCGTGGAACAACCCGCCTGCGGTCGTTCACATCGTCCACGAGGATGCCCGGACGTCGGCAGATCCTCAGGTAGCGGGCTAGGCAGCGACGACGCTCGCCTCCGAAGCCATGGTCAGTCGGTAGTCCTCGTCGGCCGGCGTGATCAGTCCGTCGAGGCCGATACCGAGGGACAGGAGCCGGTAGGCCTCCGGGTTCACCCGGCGCTGGATGTCGAGCATGCTGGCGTGGCTGTACACCGGAGTGCTCGCCACCGACCCCAGGTAGGACGCGGTCGATGTGCTCGGCAACGTCGTGTAGACGAGGTCGAACAAGGCGAACGCGCGGCGGGCCGTCTCGTCCAGGATCGACGTCACTGACGGGATCTCGTTCAGGTACGTCGACTTCAGGACCCCGTGGTACAGGGCCAGCGACACGCGCATGCTTCGGGCCCGATGACCTTCCCGCACCCCGAGCGTGGCGATGTCCCAGGCTCGGGCGGAGTCGACCCCCGCCGCCCGGGCAACCCGCTCTCCATCGACGAGCCAGGGCTCGCGGCCGAGGTCGTTCAGCGTCTTGAGACCCGACGGACCAGGCACGATGAGGCGAGTCATGCCGAGCACCTCACCCGCCTCGTCGGTCACGGCAAGGAAGACCGACTGGTTCTCATAGGGTCCGTACTCGTCGGCGAGCTGCTGCCGGGTGTTGCCGAACGCGGCCAGGAAGATGTCCGCTTCGCACCGTCGCGCCTCCTCGCGCAATGATCCCTGAACGTCGAAGTGCAGTGTCAGTAGTGAACTCATGGCCCCTCCCCTGCCCGTCGCAACTACCTGGCGAGAACTCCCGGTAGACCCACCTGCCCGAGGCGAACCGGTCCCGTGCATGCGTGACCCTTGCCAGCCCCGTCGTCGCGTTCGCGACCCCCCAGTGGCTGCCGGTTGGTCTCCGGCGCAAGGTCGACCGTCGTGCTCTGCTGTGGTGACGCGTGACTCATGTGCAGGCTCCGGACGGCGTTTCGGTTCTCTCGCTCGTGATCCTGTCAGCCGCGCGGCCTTACCGCTCGCCATACGTTCTTGCAACAGGTCGAAACGCACCAATTCTGATCATCTGTCATCAAAAGTAAGGACCAAAGTCCGTACTCGCGGAAGGGATTCGGTCCGAGGGGTCAGCCGACCCGGCGCATCAGGATGTCGGGCTGCTGTTCCTCGTTTCCCGCGCCATCCGTACCACCGACCCTAGCGAATCCTCGGGCCTCGTAGAACGACCTCGCCGGCGTGTTGCGCTCGAAAACCCACAGCTGCAGTTCGTCCCCGTCGCCGGGCAGAACGCGGGCGAGGAGGGCAGTGCCCACGCCGTCGCCCTGATGGTCGGGGTGGACGTACAGGTGCCTGAGCCAGCCGCCCCGAGCGATGACGAAGCCGACGACCTCGCGGTCCACGTCGAACACCCAAGCTGCAGACGACGCGATCTCCTCGGTGAAGTAGTGCACGTCCTCCTCGGGCGAGTGCAGGACGGGCAGCCAGGGCATCGCCGCCTCCCGACTGCTGTGGAACACCGCGGCAGCGGCAGCCCCGTCCGCGGCGACCGCCGGACGGATCACTGCGGCAGTTCCATCGCATCGGCCACGCGGCACGTCGATCCCGCGCACGTCGTGAGCGCGACGAACTGCTCGTGGAGCGCACTGACGATGTCGCTGCGGGTCGTGGCGATGACGTTTCGCAGCTCGTAGGGATCCGACCGGCGGTCGTAGAGCTCTCGCTCCCCGTTGACCGACTCGACATAGAGCCACTGCGGCGTGCGCAGGGCCCGGTACGTCGGCGGCGCGATGAGCTGGAAGTCAGGATCACCTGGCTGCGCCTCGCCGAGGCTCTCGGAGAGGGTCGCGGTCCGCCAGGCGGTCGACTCGCCGAACTGGATCGACGAGTCCAGCAACGGCCACAGGCTCCGGCCATCGACCCAGTCCGGGGCCGGCGCGGCCAGCAGTTCCGAGATCGTCGGCGCGAGATCGGTGGCGGATGCCATCTGCGTCACGATCTTCCCCGCCGGGATGTCCGGCCCGATCGCCACGAGGGGGACGACCGTGTCCGTGTCGAACGCCGATCGCTTTCCGCGCTGCAGCCGGTAGCTGCCCACATGGAAGCCGTTGTCGGACGTCACCAGTACCAAGGTGTCCTTGTCATGTCCGCTGCGCACCAGCGCCGACATCACCGCGTCGTAGGAGTCGGCGATGGATTCGGCCGACTCCGCGCGCTGCTGCCACAGGCGGTCGAGTTCCTTCGCCTTCTTCGGCCCGATCGGCGGGAGGCCCACGAGCCAGGATGGCGGGTTCTCCACCTGTGCGCCGTATGCCGCATCGCGAGGCGCCTGGGCGCCTGCATGCGAACCGACATTGCGGGGTGCCACGGGCGAGGGCAGGTGCGGCGTGAACGTCGCCAGTTCCAGGAAGAAGGGCGAGTCAGCCGCGGCGATGAACTCCGCGGCCTTCGAGTCGAGTACGTCGTTGAGGAAGTCCTGCGGCTCCTTCCCATAGGTCTGGATGACGCCATTGGCGTCCAGTTGGTAGTTGTAGCCGGTGTAGGACGCACCGTGCGAGATGGGAACCACGAAGGTGTCCCAACCCGGCTGGATCGAGATGGCCTCCGCGGGAGTCTCCGGGAACTCGTTGAGGTACTTGCCGATCAGCCCCGTGGTGACGCCCGCATCCTGCAGCCAGGTGGGCAGACATTCGGTGGCGTACCCCCGGTCGCGGAACGTGGGCCACCCGCCACCGGAAACGACGTCGTTCGACAGCACCTGATGGTTGTGGACGTACTGGCTTCGGAACAAGGTCGTGCGCGACGGGCAGCACAGGGAGTCGGACACGACGTAGTTGGTGAACGTCGTGCCCCGATCCTGCAGTGCGCGCAACCGCGGGATCTCGTTCCACAGCTTCCAGTCGAGATCGTCGGCGAGGATGAGGACGACGTTCGAGATCAGCGGCGTCGGCGGTGGGATCGGGCCCTCGCCAAGGGGGCCCGGCGACGACGCATCGGGCGTCACCGACTGTCCGGCCAGCGGATGCTCACCCTGTGCGAGCAGTCCGGCACCGAACAGCGCCGCGATGATCGCCACAGCAGTGAGCGCCGACACGACCGTCGTCACGATCGTTCGGGCTGGTCGGCGCATCCCGTCACCCTATGTTGCCAACGGACGCGATCCGCGCCAGTCTTCGCGAACGGCCATCACCGAGGGAGGGAGCCCCGATGAGCACGATCGACGACCTCGGCCGACTGACTCTACGTCCGATCGGGGACGACCACCCCCGCCCGCACTCGTCGAGCCCGTACGAGGACTGGGGGCAGATGGCGGACGAGGCCCGGTCCGTCAAGCATCGCCGCTGGCTGGTCGAGCTGACCACGGGGACCGGCGAGGTGCTCCCGGTCGGGGACCTGTCGGCCCACGAGGTGTGGCACGGCCCCACGCCCGGCTCCCGCTGCATGAACATCGGCATCAGCATCGCCGAGGAGTTCCGCGGACAGGGCGTGGGCGGAGTCGCCCAGGCACTTCTCGCGGCCTCGCTCCACTCCGAGGGTTTCGTGCGCGTCGAGGCGTCGACCGACGTCACGAACGTCGCGGAACAGCGGGCCCTCGTCAAGGCCGGATTCGCCTACGAGGGAACCCTGCGCAGCGCCCAGGCGCGACGGGACGGCCGCCACGACCTGCAGTTGTGGTCGCACGTGTCGGGGATCGATTCATGACGGCCCCCTCGGCACCCCGACTCCGGGTGTCACGCTTGTCCGACATAGACCTCGCCGAGGCCTACCCCTGGCCCGACGCCAATCGGTGGCTGAGAGCGATGATGCTCCTCAGCCTGGACGGTGCCGTCGCGAGGTCGGACGGGAGAAGTGGGTCCCTCTCCTCTCCGACGGATCGTTCACTGCTCGCGGAGGTGCGCCGTCTCAGCGACGTCGTCCTGATCGGCGCCGGGACCCTGCGCACGGAGCGATATCAGCCCATGACAGCACGGCCCGACGCAGCCGGTCAGCGGGACCGCGCCGGGCTCGCACCCGCCCCCGTGCTGGCCGTTGTCAGCGCGTCGCTCGACCTGCCGTGGGATGAGCCGGTCTTCACGGAGTCCACGATCCAGCCCATCGTCGTCACGCACCACGGTGCCGACGCTGATCTCCT
This sequence comes from Actinomycetota bacterium, assembly GCA_016717115.1. Classification (GTDB taxonomy): domain Bacteria; phylum Actinomycetota; class Actinomycetes; order S36-B12; family S36-B12; genus UBA10649. Next base: position 314,899 of record JADKGE010000003.1, on the reverse strand, counting down.
GTCCGTGGCCCGGACCTTCTCTGACGTCATCGTCCTACCGGGGTCGAGCATCGACGCGGCGGCCGTCATCGCTGCCCTCGCCGCGCGTGGCCTGAGGCGCATCGTGTGCGAGGGCGGCCCACGGTTGCTCGCGTCGCTTTCCGCCGCGGGGCTCGTCGATGAGGTGGACATCACCTTCGCCCCGCTGCTGGCGGGCGGCGGGCAGGTCATGACCGGAGCACCGCTCGCCGAGCCCCGCGGGTACGACCTGGTCCACGTGATCGCCGACGAGGGGTTCCTCTTCACGCGGTACTGCGCCCGCGACGAGAATGCCGACACCGGGACCGCCACCTAGACTGGAACGATGCTGTCGCTTGCCGCACTGGCCGGGCTCGCACACGACCATCGCGAGGAGCTCGACCTGCCTGTCGCACCGCTGTGCGTCGGCGACCGACTCTTCGACGTGGACACGTCCCCCGTGATCATGGGGTGTGTCAACCTCTCCCGCGACTCGACCTACCGCGAGAGCATCGCGGTATCGGCGGGCGCGGCCATCCGAAAGGCTCGCGTCATGGCGGCGCAGGGGGCTGCCATCGTCGATCTTGGAGCGGAGTCGAGCACGGCTGCCGCAGAACGGGTGCCCGCGTCGAGCCAGAGTGACGCGTTGGTGCCCGTTGTCGAGGAACTCGCCGCATCGGACACGATCATCTCGGTCGAGTCGTACGCACCCTCGGTCGTGCACGACTGCTTGAAGGCCGGCGCGCGCGTGGTCAACCTCACGGGCGCTACCGACGAGGAGGAGATCTTCGACCTCGCCGCCCGGTACGGCGCCACGGTGATCCTCTGCTACGTGGCGGGGGCGAACGTTCGCGTGATCACCGACGCGACCGCGTCTGACGATCCGATGCCCGAGCTGCTGGACCACTTCACGGCGCGCGTCGCGAAGGCGCGCGCGCATGGCGTGAGCAACATCGTCATCGACCCCGGCATGGGCTTCTTCTATGGCAACCTCGTCGACCCGGCGGTGCGGGTGCAGCATCAGGCCCGGGTCCTGCTCAGCACGTTCCGGCTACGCCGGCTCGGACTGCCCGTCTGCCAAGCGATGCCGCACGCCTTCGACCTGTTCGGTGACCAGTTCCGCACGGCAGAGGGCTTCTTCACCACGCTCGCCTATCTCGGCGGCACGAGCGTGTATCGCACGCACGAGGTCCCGCACGTGCGGGCCGTTCTCGACGCCATGGCGCTGCTGCACGCCTAGGCGGCCCCTCCCACTGCCGCCCAGCGGCGTGGGGCTACTTCGCCGTGTAGGTGAGGAACTGCTGTTGGTCCACGAACAGGTCCAGCTGGTCACCGGTGACCGTGTAGCCCGTGACCGTGCGCAGCGCCTCGAGGTAGACCTGTTCCGCCGCCATCGCGTCCTCGGGTCCGGCCATCATCGTCGACGCGATCTCGCCGAAGTCCATCGCGCCCTCGGGGCTCGACGTGAACGACGCGGAGTACTGGTTGACACCCCCGAAGCCAGTTGCGGCGGTGTCGGTGAACTCGATCGTGATCGCGAAGGCCGACAGGTCCGAGGAGTCGATGGCGGCAGCGACGAGGTTCCACTGGGTGTCGACCAGACCGGGACCACCGACGGGGCCTACTGCCGAAGCGGCGACGGACGCCGAGGCCCCGGCATCGCTGGTGGCACTTCCGCCACAGGCACCGAGAACCGTCACCAGGACGAGCGCGCCGATGGCGCGGACAACGGTCGACACTCGCATGGGCGGCCCCCAGATCGGGTCGGAGGCCCCCAAGAGGGCATCCAGAGAGGTGATCTCGTGGTTTTCATCCTGTCTCACCGCTGCCAAGAGCGCTAGAGGAGCCCGAGACCGCGACAATGGGCCGGTGTCCACGACACCCAAGGCCGAGACCCTCGCGGAGCTGACCGCTCCCGTCGACCTGTGCGACGCGCTGGGCGGGCTCAACCCCGACGCCGTGGGCTGGGCCAGGGGACCCATGGTCAGGGCCAACCTTCGAGGACGGGGGCGGAGCAAGCGCTGGGAGTACTGGGCCGTCATGTCACCGGCCTCGGTGCTCGCGGTGACGGTGAGCGACCTCGACTACGCCACGCTCCACGCCGTGTACTACCGCGACGCCGATGGTGGGGAGATAGCCGAGCACGCCCTGACCCCCTTCGGCCGGGTCGCCCTCCCGGAGTCGTGCGGCGCCGGACCCGTTCACGTGCGCACCCGCGACCTGTCGATCCACCTGAAGCCCACCACCTCCGGCATGCACCTTCGGGTGAAGGGGCTTCGAGTGGAGGCCGACGTCCGCGTCCATCGCCCGGGCGGCCACGAGGCGCTGGCCGTGGTCGTCCCGTGGAGTCGACGGCTCTTCCAGCACACCGTGAAGGAGAACACGCTGCCTGCGACGGGCCAGATCACCGTCGACGGCGCGACGACGGACCTGACCGGTGCTTGGGCCACCCTCGATCACGGCCGAGGTCGCTGGCCGTACGCGATCACCTGGAACTGGGGCTCGGGTTCGGGCCTCGTGGACGGACGGGTCGTCGGCGTCCAGGTGGGCGGCCGGTGGACCGACGGCACCGGCTCGACGGAGAACGCGCTGTGCGTCGACGGCACCGTGCACTACATCGGCGAGGACCTCGCCTGGGGGTACGACCGCGACGAGTGGCTGGCGCCCTGGACCGTGCGTTCCCCCGAGAGCGACCGGGTCGACCTCGTCTTCCACCCCGAGCATGTCAGAGCCGACCAAACCAGTCTCCTGCTCGTCGCCAACACCACCCACCAGGCGTTCGGAACCTGGACCGGCACCATGACCGATGACAGTGGCCGGCAGGTGCGCGTCGACGGTGTCCGCGGCTGGGCCGAGGAGGTCGTCAACCGGTGGTGAGGCAGGCCCACACCCCGACCGTGAGCTGGTTCGAGCTCTTCTACGACCTTGTCGTCGTCGCGGCGGTGAGCCTGACCAATGACTTCTTCCTCCGTCAGCCGTCGTTCACCAGTGCCCTGCTGGCGGTGGCCTGCATGACGGCCCTGGCGTGGGTGTGGTTCCTCACGACTCTGTACAACAATGTCTTTCCCGGCCAGGACACCCTGCGCCGCCTCGTGCTTGTGGTTCAGATGGCTGCGGTCATCGTGGCCGCGCTGGCGGTCGACCAGGAGCATGGTGTCAGCGGCCGCGCCGGGCTCGTGGCCTACGGCGTGGCGCTCGCCCTGCTGGCGCTCCTGATCCTGCGGGGGGCGCACACGACGCGGACACCGGTCCGGCTCGGGGCCGTCGTCCCGATCGGCCTGGCGGCCGTCATCTGCTGGATCGGAGCATTCGCCGACAACATCCGATCGATCGGCTTCCTCCTCGCGGCCGTCGCCGTGAGCATGGTCCCCATCCTCGTGCGCGAGTACGCGGCATGGCAGCAACGATCGCAACTGCGGCTCGATCACCTCCGCGAGCGCCTCGGCCTGTTCGTGCTCATCATCCTGGGCGAGGGTTTCGCACAACTGGTCACGACCCTGCACGCGACGGGATCCATCCCGCGCAGTGACCTGTTCGCGCTGATGTTCCTCCTGACCTTCGCCCTGTGGTGGATCTACTTCGATGGCACGTTCGCGCAGGACACCGATCTCGCCCTCGTGCGCTGGCGACTGACGCTGCTCGGGCACCTGACCCTGGTCTTCGGGATCGGTGGCACCCTGGACATCCTCATCCTCCTCACCGCGCAGGAGGGCGCCGAGCTCGGCGAGGGGGCGCTGACGTACTTCGTAGCCTGCGTGGCCACCGTCCTGGTCTCCTTCGCGCTGCTTCGCTACTCGACGAAGGGTCGACTGGGCCTGGCCGGCTGGGTCGAGGCCGCCTCCGGAGTCGTCATCCTGGCCGTCGGACTGGTCCTGCCACGGGGGGGCGAGGAGGAGGTGCTCATCGTGGTTGGCGTGTGCGCCGCGGTGGTCATCGGCAATGCCGTCCTCGCCGTGTGGACCGACAAGCAGAGCTCACCCGTCCGATCGGGGACATGAAGAAGCCTGGGGTCCCGCGCCTTGCGGCACGGTTCCCCAGGCTTCGACGGCCTGACTAGATAACGCGGACCTTCTCGGCCTGCGGGCCCTTCGGGCCCTGCGTGATGTCGTACTCAACGGCCTGGTTCTCGTCCAGCGAGCGGTAGCCGCTCGAGTCGATCGCCGAGTAGTGGACGAACACGTCCGGACCACCATCAGCCTGAGCGATGAAGCCGAAACCCTTTTCGGCGTTGAACCACTTGACGGTTCCCTGAGCCATGATGCAAATTCTCCTTGCGTAACGCGGGTGTCGGACGGATGCCCGGCACAGCCGACCCAGTCAACCCGTCGTTCTCGCATCTGCAAACGTGCTCAGAAAGGACGAAGCCCGCCTTCACAGGCGGGCATCTTCGAACTGCGGTGATGATGTGGCCTTGCTGACGCTAACAATAGCGGCAAACGTGGCCCCGCGTCACCACCCCCCGGAAAATTGCCTTCCCGAGTTTCGCCCTGCCCCTAACGGCCGGCGCGGCTGGAGGGCTCCTGGACGGTCATTGCGCGAAGCACCAAGGGCTCCGGCATGAGGTCCAAGAACCGTGAAATACCACTGACGATGGTGTGCATTCCTGACTTGATCATGCGTCCACGATACGTCGGATGGCCGCCAATATCAAATACACTTGACACGTGTCTCAGAAAGACGTCAAGTATGTCTCACATCACCCGGTCTGGATCCATCCCTTCCTCGTCGATCCGACGGCCTTCGCGAGGCTGCGCCCGTTCTTCCAGACGGCCATCGGCGAGACGCTCGACGAGGCGGAAACGGCGCGGACCACCGCCAGGATCGACGCCTCCGGAGCCGTGTCCAGCAGCTGCTCGATCTGGGATTCGTAACCGATCGGCAGTCGTCCGGTGGTCAGTGCCTCGACGAGAACCTTGCGAGGCAGCTTCTTGCCGCCTTTGCCGGTGATCCCCTTGATCGCCTTGTTCAACGTGGCATCGTCGTGCTTGTGGTCCACCTCACCGGGGATGGCGAAGGGGACGCCAAGGACGTCGAGGAGGGCCAGCAACTTGCCGGCACCGATCTCGATGTCGCGGCCGCTCTCGAGGTAGTTCAGGGTGGCCCGGGAGATGCCCACCATCGAGGCGAGATCCTTCTGGCTGATGCCGGAGGCTCTCCGGTAGGACCGGACAACTCCGCCAACGGTCGCGACCTTCATGGCGGCAGGGTATTCGGTCGGCGCGGGTGAGGACGCGCGAACGCCCGTCGCGGGGGGAAAGGCGCTGGTGGAGCGGCGCCGGCGTCAGTCGGGGATGTCGACCAGCACCCTGCCCACGGCCCCGGATTCCTGAGCCTGGTGCGCCGCCGCGACCTGGTCGAGCGGGAAGCGCGTGATCGCCGGCAGAGTGAGGGCGCCGGCGGACAGCGCCTGGTTCACGATCCGGACCGCAGCGGCGAAGTCCTCGAGCGGGACGGTGTACAACAGCACGAACCGCAGCGCGACGCCGGCGACCATGCAGCGCCGCACCGGAATGACCGGGTCGGGTCCGTCGATGGCGTAAGTCACGATCACGGTCCCCGGACGTGACACGGACAGGTCGAGGTCCAGGTTGGGACCCAGCGCGACCTCGACGACACGGTCGACGCCGTTCGTCCACTCCTGGAGTCGCTGGACGGCGTCCGCCTCGCGGTAGTTCACGACCAGGTCGGCGCCCGCGTCCGCGGCGATCCGGGCCTTCTCCGGTCCGCTCACGGTCGCGGCCACCCGGGCGCCTGCCCAGGCGGCGAGCTCGACGGCCGCCCTACCGACTGCGCCCGCCCCACCGGCCACGAGGACGTCACGCCCGCCGATCGGGCCGTCGCCGAACAGGCAGTGGGCGGCGGTCACCGCGGGGATGCCCACGGTCGCGCCGAGATCGAACGACGCGCCGTCCGGCAACGGCATCGCACGGTCGGCATGAACGACGGAGTACTGCGCGGCGGTGCCCCACCGGCTCTGGACTGCGGCGAGGGTGAGCCAGACCCGCTGGCCGATGCGCGCCTCGTCGACACCCTCCCCCACGGCCTCGACCAGGCCGGCTCCGTCCATGTGCGGCACCTGGAACACGTCGATGTCCCGGGGTGTCGCACCACTTCGGATCTTGAGGTCCGTGGGGTTGATCGCCGAGACCGCGACGCGCACTAGCACCTGGCCGGGTCCGGGCACGGGACGATCGACGTCTCGTACCCGCAGGACGTCGGCGGCCGCTCCCGTGCTCTCGTATGTCGCAGCCCGCATGTGACGGACCATCCCTTCCCGCGTCGCGCCTCGTCGTTGGCATTCGCATTATCGCGGACCGCTGGCGGGGCTTCCCGATCCAGCGCGGATCGAGAGCCGGCCCCACCCTCATCGCCCGCGGTGCTCAGATGATCCGCCGCGCCGACGCCCAGCGGGTCAGCTCGTGGCGGTCCGATAACTGGAGCTTGCGCAGCACGGCCGAGACATGGGTCTCGACCGTCTTGATCGACAGGACGAGTTCGGCCGCGACCTCGCGGTAGGTGTACCCGCGGGCGATGAGGCGCATGACCTCGCGCTCTCGCGGTGTGAGCCGGTCGAGCTCGTCGTCGCTCTCGGCCACGCCGCCCGTGAAGGCGTCGAGGACGAACCCCGCCAGTCGCGGCGAGAAGACCGCATCGCCATCGGCGATGCGCCGCACCGAGTCGAGCAGCTCGGGACCCGAGATGGTCTTGGTCACGTAGCCGCGGGCCCCACCACGCACGACGGCGACGACGTCCTCCGGGGCATCGCTCACCGAGAGGGCGAGGAATCGGGTGTTCGGGACCTGATCGACGCAGGCGTCGAGGACGGAGCGCCCGTCGCCGCCCGGCAGGTGGACGTCAAGGAGGACGACGTCGGGTTTCGTGGCCAGGATCACCCGAACGGCCTCGTCGACGTCACCCGCCTCGCCGACGATCTCCACGGCGTCGCCGAGTTCCGCGCGCACGCCCGACCGCACCATGGCGTGGTCGTCGACCAGCACCACCGTCAGCCGTTGCATGGTCACGCGCCTCCCTCCATGGGCCGGGCGATCCGCAGGCGGATCTCCGTGCCGCTCCCGACCGTACTGGCCACCACGACCGTGCCGCCGTTGCGCTCCATGCGCCCGATGACAGAATCGCGCAGCCCGTGCCGGTCCGCCGGGACAGCGGTGGGATCGAAGCCCGGGCCCCGATCGCGGACGAACACCTCCGCCGACGTGTCGTCGACCTCCGCGTAGACCGAGGCGATGCCACCGCCATGGCGAGCCGCGTTCACCATGGCCTCACGGGTGGCGGCGAGCAGGGCTCCCAGAGTCGCGTCGATCGTCCCGTCGCCGACGGTGACCACGTCGAGCGTGGCCGAGTAGGCGGCCTCGACCTCGGCGGCATCGCGAAGGAGCCGGGCCGCGAAGGTGCGCGACGGATCCCCCTCGGGCGCGTACAGCCACGATCGCAGGGCCCGCTCCTCGGTGCGCGCCAGCCGGGCCACCTCCCGCGGGTCCGCGGCATTGCGCTGGATGAGCGTGAGGGTCTGCAGCACGGAGTCGTGGACGTGGGCGGCGATCTCCGCACGTTCCTCCGATCGGATCAGGGCCCGACGCTGGTCCTGCTGCTCGCGCCACCGCCGGTAGGCCCACGGGAACACGACCAGGCCGATGCCCGCCAGCAGGAGGAGGGCGGTGGCCAGTGCCTGCACCGCGGCCGCGGGCCCGGTGCGGCTGACCAGAAGGCCGATGAGTCCGAGCACCACGAGGCCGATCCCGACGACGATGCGCCATCGGCCGGCCTGGGCCGTGGTACCGGCGGTCTCGCGGGCCGCCCGTGCGGCGGTCGCCGACCAGGTGGACCGCTGGTCGTCGTCGGCCTGCTGCCAGACGAGTGCGGCGCCCACCAGGGCGATGACGATCGGGACGACCGCCCCACCGATCGCGCTGACGCCCATCGCGGCGAGGAGCAGCGCCACGCCGATGACGACGCCGGCGAGCGCCAGAAGGCGGGTGAAGTCCGACGAACGCGCACGAGCGACATCTGCCTCGCTGGTCGCGTCGCCGGCGGCGTCGGGGGCCAAGGGCAGCACCGCCCAGAACGCGGCGTACATCACGATGCCCATGCCGCCCGCCAGGGCCATCACCACGAAGGCGACGCGCACCAGCCACACAGGCAGGTGCAGGTGGTCGGCCAGGCCCCGGGCGACTCCCGCCACCATCCGTCCGCGGGTGGGCCGAGTCGCCCGGGGCGGGGCGGTGGCGATGCTCACGCCCCGATCATCCCCGCTTTCACGCCGCTCACGCATCAGGGTGACCCCCTGATCTTCTCGGGGGAAAGATCAGGGTCGAATGGGGTTGATCCCCGATGTGCGGCATCCTCGGGGCGTGGAGGGTGGAGGCATGACACAGAACACCGGTCCCGTCCCCGGCGCCTCTTACGCGCCACCACCCACTACCCCCATCGAACCCCGGCCGCCGCTGCGCCGCGTTCGCACCGACCGCGTGCTGGCCGGCGTCGCCGGCGGCGTGGCCCGATGGCTCGGCATCGACCCGGTCATCGTCCGCGTCGTCTTGGTGATCCTCGCGATCTTCGGCGGCAGCGGGCTGCTGCTGTACGTCCTCGGTTGGCTGTTCATCCCCGAGGAGGGTGACCCCAGCAGCGAGGCGGAGAAGCTCATCGAGCGCGGCCGGCAGCCCGGCTCGACGACCCGCACGGTGCTCATCGTCGGCGGGGTCGTCCTCGGCGTGATCGTCCTGGTGAACCTGCTCAGCTTCGGGCCGATGAACGGCGTGTGGGGGTTCGGAGGCGGGAGCTCCCTGCTCCTGCTCCTCATCGTCGGCGGGCTCGTGCTGTGGCTCGCGAACCGGCCCGCGTCCGGCACCGCCGCCTGGACGCCCCCGTCGGTGCCATCGGCGCCGTCGGCCAGTGCGCCCACCGACTCGACCACACCGACGGCAGCGGACCACGACGCGGTGGCCCTCACGTCGACCACGGCAGCGGACACCGTCACGGCTGCCGACGCGGCCGGCTTCGCCTACGGCGGCTACGGCGGCTATCCCGGATACGCCGCTCCGGTGCCCACACCGACGCCGCCCTCGGCGCCGCGGCAGCGTTCCTACCTCGGCCTCGCCACCATGAGCCTGGCCCTGGTCACCATGGGCACGCTCGGCGCGCTGTCGATGGCCGGCGTCGCGAACATCCCGGCCGTGGTCGTGCTGTCCGCCGGGGTCGGCGTGCTCGGCCTCGGCCTTCTCGTCGGCACGATCGTCGGCCGCGCCCGCTGGCTCATCGCCCTCGCCCTGCCGCTTCTCATGGTGACCGTGCTGGTTGCTCTCCTGCCCTCGAACCTCCGCCTCGGTAACGGCATCGGCGAGCGGGTCTGGACGCCGACCACCCCGGCCGCTGCCGCCGGCCCGTTCCGGCTCGGCATCGGCGATGCGGAACTCGATCTGACCGACGTCGTCTTCCCGGCGGGTTCCACCGCGACCTACCCGGTCTCGGCCTCCGTCGACGTCGGCGAGCTGCGGGTCATCGCACCCGAAGGCGTCACGGTTCTCGTCACCGCGACCAACGGACTCGGCGAGATCACCGTCGAGGGCCTGCCTCGAACGAGCGGTCAGGACAGGCAGATCATCACCGAACTGCCGGGGATCGTCCCCGAGTCAGCCCCCACCATCGACCTCATCGTCGATGTCGCCGTCGGAAACCTGGAGGTCTCCCGTGCGTAAGCATCCGTTCGACCTGCTCTCGTTCGTCGCTGGCCTGCTGTTCGTGGGCCTGGCCCTCGCCTACGGCATCGGCGCCTACACCGATGTCCGCCTTGAGCCGCAGTACGTCTTCCCGCTGGTGCTGGTGGTCCTCGGACTCGCCGGCCTGGCCGGGTCGATCCTCGCGCAGCAGCGCAACGACCGGGTCCTGGCAAGCGTCGCCCAAGACACGGCCGACGTCCGGACGCAGCCCCTTCGGTAGCGCGCAGCAGCCCCGCATCCCCTGGTCGTACGTCGGCCGGGGGATGCGGCGCTCACGGCGCCGAAAGCCGTTCGGCGAAGTCCACCGACGCGCCCGAGATCTGGTCACGCGCGGCATCGTGCGTGATCGTGGGCGTGCCGTCACCGGGCTGGGGGCCGTAGTCGCCGAAGAACGCATGCACGGCACCGTCGATGGGTAGGAAGGCGGCGCCCGCGGGCAGGTCGCCCCGGGACGCGTCGATGTCCGCCGGCGTGGCCAGCCCGTCATTCGTGCCGGAGATCGAGATGACGTCGCTGACCAAGGACGTGCTCATGTCGGAGGCCGGGTAGGACGCGTAGAGCATGAGACCGGTCACGGGCGCCATCGCGTCGGAGTCGTGCGCCTCGGCCTCCATCGCGGCGACGGTGCCCCCCAGCGAATGCCCGCCCACCACCCACGACGCGATCTGCGGGTTGGCATCCCTCGCCGACTCGAACGCGCCCAGCGAGAGAAAGGCAATGCCGAGGGGCTGCTTGGCGATGACCACCGTGTGGCCCGCCTCGGCCAACGGCCTGAGCACGGCCGCGTAGGCGCGAGCCTCGACCTTGGCGCCCGGCTGGAAGAAGACGCCCACCGGCGACACGTCACCGCTCGGCGTCATCACGATCTCGGACGTCGACTCCGCCACCGTCACGACCGAGTCCGAGCTCATCGCGGCCAGTGCCGGCTCGACGGCGGTGAAGGGCCGCAGCCAGGCCATGAGCGCCAGCCAGCCCAGCGCCAGCACGACGAGGATCACTGCCACGACGCGCCGCCAGCCCCGCCAAGGGGCCCGTCCACGGAAGGTCCACCATCCGGCGACGACCGCGACGAGCAGCGTCAGGAGCAGGAGGACCCCGTAGAGCGGATGCCCGTGGACGATCGCCGGCCATGCCGTCAGGGCGCACCACGAGACGACGAGGACACCGATGGCTGAGATGACGCGCACGACCCACTTCACGCCACGACCCTACGACGCGGGGCGCCGGCGGCTAGCGTTCTTGGCGTGAGTCGGCAGCGTCGGGTGGCGTCAGCGCTGGCCGCCGTCCTCGGCCTGCTCGTCGTGACGTCCGCCCCGTCGGCCTTCGCCCTGCTCGACCCAGACGCCCCGATGACGGCGGCGGTGCGTACCGTCGCCGCGCCCTCACTGCCTGTGGAGGACCTACCGAAAGCCTTGCGCGGCAAGGCATTCGACGTGATTCCGACTGGCGAGAAGCTCGTCGCCCTCACCTTCGATGCCGGAGGAGGCGCCGGTGGTGCCCGCAAGATCCTGCGAACGCTCAAAGCGAGCGGGATCCCGGCCACGTTCTTCCTGACCGGTCGGTGGGCCCGCGCATTCCCGAGGAAGGTCGCCAGGATCGCTCGGAACGGGCACGTGCTCGGCAACCACACGGACACTCACGGCAAGGTCACCTCGATGTCGGGCGCCCGCCTTCGAACGGAACTGCGCACGACCGAGAACGCCGTGCGGTCGGCGGCCGGCCGCGGCACCAAGCCGTGGTTCCGCTTTCCGTACGGCGCGCATACCCCCGACGACATCAGGCGCGTGAACGATCTGGGCTACGCCTGCATCCAGTGGACCGTCGACACCGCGGGGTGGATGGGCACGTCGGGCGGGCAGTCGGTCGCCACGGTCGTGGCCCGGGTGATGGACGGCCTGCGGCCCGGGGAGATCGTCCTCATGCATGTGGGGCAGCACCCCACGGACGGCTCCACCCTCGACGCCGATGCACTCCCGACCGTCATCGAGGCCCTGCGGGCCAAGGGCTACGGCTTCACGACCTTGGCCGCCCTGAACCCAGCCGACACGAGCCGGTGACGACTGTCACCCAGCAGAGCTGCGCCTACCGCTCGGCCTGGGCGGGCCCTCCCATCGTGGTGGTGACCGACACGGGTGTGCCCGCCTTCAGCGTCTGATAGACGACGCAGTACCGCTCCGTCGTCCTGATGAGCGCGACGACGTCCTCCTCGGAGGCGTCGGTCTGAAGGTCGAACGCAAGGCCGATGGAGATGAAGCCGACCGACGCCTCGCGATCGACGCCGAGGGTCCCACGGAAGTCAAGAACGCCGTCGGCCGAGACCGTTCCGCCGACGTCCAGTCCGCGGTTGATCGCGACCGAGCGGAGGGTGACCCCAGCGCACGCCACGAGTGCCTGCAGGAGCATGTCACCCGAGCAGGCCATGGTGCCGTCGCCGCCGGTTGCCGGGTGGAGTCCGGCCTCCACCAGCCGGCGGCCCACATCGACGGAGCACGAGGCGCTCTGCGTGCCGAGTTCGCCCGTCGCGCGCAGCGTGATGAGCGCGGCCGATGGATCGGCACGGTAGTGGTCCTTAATCGGCGCCTGACGCGCCTGAAGCTCTGCGGCCTGCACGCGCGCCTCCTCGATGTCCCGGCCACTCTTGACCCTTTGCCGTCACGGCACAAGACCGCGTAGGACACAATCTGCGCATGTCCCTGCTGCCCAACCGCGCCGGCTGGCTTACCCGCTGGGCGACCGACGCCCCGGTTCAGGCGGGCATCGCCGGCGCATCGTGGTCGATCAGTGGCACCTTCGCCCGCGGGCTCCTGCCGCGCGACCCCATGCAGCAGGCCATCGCGACCGGCGTCGTCGCGGCCACGCACTACGAGCTCACGGCCACGGCGTGGGCCACGCTGCAGGCGCTTGGCGCGATCCCCGGTCAGCGTCCCGGGCCACGAGCCAATCTCGTCATCGCCGGTGCCGGCATCGTCGGCGGGATGACGATGTCGGCGATCGCCAATCCGCTGGCCGGGGAGTCCTTCACCGCCGCGGCCGTGGCCACCGCGGGCCGCATCACGTCATTCGCCGCGCTCGCGGGCGGCGCGTCCGTGGCCTGGGACGGCCTGCTGCACCGTCAGCTCGGGCTCAAGCCCGGGCTCGACACCACCCTCCTGCCGTCGGTCGCCACGGGCGCCGCAGTCGTGGCCTTCAGCATGATCAGCCGCAGCCGGCGCGCGGCTAAGTACGGCATCGTGGCTCCGGATCGCCACGCCGTGGCCGGAGTCGGCGTGCCGACAGCACTGAAGGCCGGAGCGGTCGGCCTGGTGTCGGGGCTCGGCTTCGCCGCCGCGACCACCGGGGAGCAGATCGCCGCCCACGCGATCGAGAAGGGCATCGACAAGGCGCTCGGCACCGAGTCCGGTGCGATGGGCACCCTGCTGGCCCACAGCATCATCTTCGGCTGTGTGGGGGTGGCCGGCGCGGCCGCGTTCAACGAGGTGAGCCGGCGGGTGCAGCGCCGCGACGACATCGTCGAGCCTGCGTATCCCACGCCTCCCCAATCAGCGCACGTGTCGGCCGGGCCCGCCAGCACGATGCCGTTCGACTCCCTCGGAAAGGAGGGCCGTCGCTTCGTCCTCATGGCCCTGTCCCCCGAGGCGATCACCGAGGTCATGCAGCGGCCCGCCATCGAGCCGGTGCGCGTCGTGGGGGGATACGAGGCGGCCGAGGACATCGAGGAGCGAGCACGGCTGACGCTGCAGGACATGGAGGACTGCGGCGCCTACGACCGCCGCCTGATCTGCATCGGATCGCCCACCGGCGTCGGCTACTTCAACTACTCGATCGCGGAGGCCATCGAGTACCTCACTCTGGGCGACTGCGCCATCGTCGTGCCGCAGTACGCGCTGGTTCCGTCCGCCCTCGCCCTCACGCGCACGATCGAGGCGGAGCAGCTCACGCGCCTGGTCCTCGAAGGGGTCCACCGCCGGCTGGCGACCATGCCCGTCCCGGACCGGCCCCGCGTCGTGCTCGTCGGCGAGAGCCTGGGCGCCAATGTCGCGCTCGACATCGCGATGAACGACGCGGGGGAGCCCTACCTGCCCGAGTTCGACCCACTCGACGTGTCCGGCGGTCTCTACCTCGGGGTGCCGTTCCGCACGCAGCTGTGGAACGCCTGGCGTGACGACCCGCACGCCGTCGATCCCCAGGGTCGGCTGGTCCTCGTGAGCCAGCCGGACGAGGCGTCCGCGCTGCCTGACGGGCAGGCTCGGCACCTCATGGTCGTCCACCACGACGACCCGGTGAACAAGTACAGCTTCCGCATGGTGCTCCAGCCGCCGTGGTGGATGGGCGCACCGTCCACACGACCTCCGCTGATTCCGCGTGAGACGAAGTTCCGTCCGATCACGTCCTTCGTGCTGGCGACCATCGACCTGCTCAACGGAATGCAGTCCAAGCCCGGCACGTTCGTGCGGCGCGGGCACGACTACCGCATCGACATCCGCCTCGGGCTGCAGCAGGCGTTCGGGCTGCCCTGCACCCCTGAGCAGGCCGAGGCCATCGAGGAGGCGCTGCGGCACCGCGAGCAGGAGTGGGCGACGCGACGCATGGTGGCGCGGAAGCTGGACAAGGCCCGGCGGTCGATCGAGCGCCAGCTGGCCGAGTGGGGCTCCCCGAGCATCGATGTGGCGGATCTCGACCCAGCCAACGACCAGACCCTGGGCCTCATGGCGCGATTCGGCATCATCAGCGGTCCGCCCGGCTCCTGACCCGCCTTCGGCACATCGCAGCGGCTAGGTTCGCATCGACTGCCGGAGTGCAGGGGGCACCCCGCGACGTCGAAACGAAAGGTCGCGTCATGAGCCTCGCCCGCACTCTCGCCATCACCACGTCGGCCGCCGCGGTGGCCCTGGGCGGCCTTGCCCTCGCCCCTGCTGCCAACGCCGACAACGGCAAGCCCGTGGTCGTGAACTGCCTGGGGAAGGGCGTGGTGAAGCCCAAGGAGATCGACCTGTCGTGCGCCGACGGCGCCATCACCGTGCTCAACATCACGTGGTCCTCGTGGACCATGGATGGCGCTCGAGGCCGAGGAACCCTCGCCTGGAACACCTGCCTGCCCACCACGTGCGTGGATGGCATCGTCGAGAAGTACCCCGTTCGGATCTCGCTCGGTCGCGTGGCATCGGCACCCACGCCGGCCGCCTTCACGGGGATGACGCTGCGGTTCCCGAACCGGGGTCCGGCCGGCGCCGAGACCTCCACCTACACGCTGGACAACGCCTTCCGCTGACCAGAGCCCTTGCCCGATCTTTACCCGCATCCCCTTCACCTCCCGCTCGCACGCGGCTAGCGTCATTTGCCTCGGGAGACCGGCGGCCGGGGAGGCACGCAGTGAGGGCACGCTTGAAGGGGGTCGCGCGGGTATGCGCCGCCGCGGGGATGGCCATGTGCATGCTCTACGCGGCTCCCGCGGTGAGCGCGTCTCCCGTCACCGCTGTGCGGCCGGCGTTGGCTGGTCCCGCCCTCACGATGCCCTCCGCCGCACCGCTTGCTGACTCCAAGTGGTGGGGCATCACCCGCAAACAGGCCAGAGTCAAGGTGCGGCACCTCGTCCCGAGATCCAGCGTCGTCGACGTGCGGAAGATCAGGCACCGCGGATACCGCGCCTACGCGGTCACGCTCGAGCGCCGCGACGGCTCGACCCTGACCGGCTTCATCGATCGCTCGTGGGGAGTGATCTTCGACTGGAAGGTCGGTAAGCCTCCGAGGACCTAGCCCGGAGGATTTTACCGAGTTAACTTGACAACGGTAAGTGATGACCAATAACTTATCGACGTCAAGTTAACTCGGCGGGGTCGGCCCGCCCCATCTCCCCATGGAGGGTCGTGCTCCCACTCTCCCGGATAATCGTTCGCTACCGCGTTCTCATCCTCGTCCTCACCGGCGTCTCGGTCGTGCTGGCGGCGGTGATCGGCATCGGGGTCTTCAGCAAGCTGTCATCCGGCGGCTTCAACGACCCGGGCAGCGAGTCCACTCGCGCCGCGCAGGTCCTGAAGGACCAGTTCGCGGCGAGCGGGCCCGACCTCGTGGTCGTCGCCACGACCCGCGACGGCTCGCCCGCCGTCTCCCCCGAGGCGGCCGCAGCCGGTGAGCAGCTCGCCGCAGCGCTCGCCGCCGAACCAGGCGTCACCGACGTGGTGTCGTACTGGCAGGTCAAGGCGCCGGGCCTGCTCAGCCAGGACGGCTCATCCGCGCTCATCACGGCGACGCTGGCCGGCACCGACGACGAGCGCCAGGACCTCGCGGGGGCCATCGCCGAGGACCTCAACGGCACCACCGGGCCGCTCGAGGTCCGCGTGGGGGGTCGGTCGGCGGTGTTCGACGCCGTGGGCTCGACCATCGAGAAGGACCTCGCCCGGGCCGAGTCGTTCGCCATCCCACTGACGTTCGTCCTGTTGCTGTTCGTCTTCGGGTCCCTGGTCGCCTCCGGTCTCCCGCTCATCATCGGGGCCATCTCGGTACTCGGCTCGTTCTTCGTGCTGTGGGTGCTCACCCTCTTCACCGAGGTCTCGGTCTTCTCGGTCAACCTCGTGACGGGCCTCGGGCTCGGTCTCGCGATCGACTACGCGCTGCTCATGACCACGCGCTTTCGCGAGGAGCTCGCCGACGGCTACACGGTCGACACCGCCGTGCAGCGCACCATCCGCACGGCCGGCCGGACCGTCGTCTTCTCGGGGCTGACCGTCGCCGTGGCGCTCTCGTCCCTTCTCGTCTTCCCGCAGTTCTTCCTGCGGTCCTTCGCCTACGCGGGTATCGCCACGACCCTGCTCGCCATCCTCGGTGCCGTCGTCGCGCTGCCCGCACTGCTCGCCGTGCTGGGCACACGAGTGAACTCCCTGAAGGTGCTGCGTCGGGCGACCGAGCCGGCCGAGGAGGGCTTCTGGTCACGGCTGGCGAACCGGGTCATGCGGCGGCCGGTCGCCTACCTGGCCGTCGGTGTCACCGTCCTCATCGTCCTCGGACTGCCGTTCTTCGGCGTGAAGTTCGGCACGACCGACGACCGTGTCCTACCGGCCAGCGCCCCCGCGGCGCAGGCGTCGCAGCTGCTCCGCGACTCCTTCGAGGGTGACGACTCCGGCCTCGTCACCGTCGTCGTTCCCGATGCCCAGGCATCCGGCGCAGGGATCGCGGCGTATGCCGGCGACCTCTCCGACGTGCCCGGCGTGATCCGCGTCGAGAGCGCGGCCGGCACGTTCGAGCAAGGCGCGCTGTCTGCACCGGCCACCCCCGTAGACGCCTCGCGCAATGCCACCGGTGGCGGCACGTGGCTGACCCTCGTCACGGCGATCGACCCGCACTCCACCGCCGCGGTCGACCTGGTGGCGAATGTTCGCGCGGTGCCGTCACCGGGTGGCGCAACCCTCGTCGGTGGCGCCGCCGCCGAGTTCAGCGACAACCAGGACGCACTGGCGTCCAGGCTGCCGTGGGCGCTCGGGCTGATCGCGCTGGCCACGTTCGTCCTGCTCTTCCTGTTCACGGGCAGCGTGGTGATCCCAGCCAAAGCCCTCGTCATGAACGTGCTGTCCCTCTCAGCCACGTTCGGGGCGATGGTGTGGGTGTTCCAGGAAGGCCATCTGCAGTGGCTCGTCGGGGACTTCCAGGTGACGGGCATGCTCGACACGTCGATGCCGATCCTCATCTTCGCGATCGCGTTCGGGCTGTCGATGGACTACGAGGTGTTCCTTCTCTCCCGCATCAAGGAGGAGTACGACCGAACGGGAGACAACGCCCGAGCGGTCGCCGTGGGCCTTCAGCGCACTGGTCGGATCATGACCGCTGCTGCCCTCACCCTCGCGGTCGTGTTCCTCGCCTTCGTGACATCCGAGGTGTCCATCATCAAGCTGATGGGGCTGGGCATCGCCCTCGCCGTCATCATGGATGCCACGCTCGTGCGCGGCATCCTGGTACCTGCCTTCATGAAGCTCGCAGGCGATTGGAACTGGTGGGCCCCCGCTCCCCTGCGCCGGCTCCACAACCGAATCGGCCTCAGTGAGCATGCCCTTCCCGACGAGCGGGCCGAGTCGCAGCGGATCTCGGTGTCGGCATGACCACTCGTCACGTACGCTGACCGATGATGACCTCGACAGCAGCCGCTCGCCCTCGCCGCCGGTATCCGCGCGGCGAAGGCGAGCGGCTGCGTGCGGACATCCTCGCGGCCGCCAAGGGGCTGCTCGCCGACACCGGCGACGTCGACTCTGTGTCGATCCGGCTCGTGGCGGACAGAGTGGGCGTCAGCACGCCGTCGATCTACCATCACTTCGAGGACAAGGCGGCGCTCATCACCGCCGTGTGCGAGGACGTCTTCGCCGAGCTGGACCGACGCATGCAGGAGGCGGTCGAGGGCATCGACGATCCGTTCGACGCCCTGCGCGAGCGCGGCCTGGCCTACTGCCGGTTCGCGCTGGCGAACCCCGAGCACTACCGCATCGTGATGATGTCGTTGCCGCACGAGGGAGAGTCCTTCACTGCGCACGATCTGGTCGCCGGCCCCACCTTCGAGCACCTGATCGCCAGCGTGGTCGCCTGCCAGGAGTCTGGCGCCTTCCCGGCTGCCGAGGATCCCACCACGATCGCCATGGCCCTGTGGGCCTCCGTGCATGGCGCCGTCTCGCTCGTGCTCACCAAGCCGGGCATCGCAGGCGACGACCCACTGGCCTTCTGCGCCATGGTGCTCGAGGCCACGGGCACCGGCATCGCCGTCTCGCACCTGCCCGAGTTCCAGAAGATGCACGCGCAGGACTGATATGTAGTTCTGTTTGTCAAGTGGCATGGCGAGGCGGCCCTTCCTGGTTGGAGGGGCCGCCTCGTTCGTTTCGTCTCGGTGGTGGTCGTGGCCAGCGTGTTGGCGACGCACGGTCAGACTGATATGCGCGGGTTGGTTACCGCATGACGGGCTGTTCGGCTGGAGCGTCTCGCGGTTCTAGGGATCGAGCGTGGCCATCGCTGGCTGCTCATAGTCCTGTCGCGGGTTGCTCTTCGCGCTGCGGGCCGGTGCCATGCATCGAGGCGAACGTGTCGTGTCCGTCAGTCCATGACGGCCAGGGACCAGCACCAGCCGGCCAGCTCGCGGGCGATGGCGACGTTCGCGATCGTGGGCCGCTTACCGCGTTCGTCGAACCGCCGCCAACGGGCGTGCAGGCGGGCGTTGCCCTCCTGCCCGCGCAGCCGTGCCGGCATCGGCGCGTGCTGCCAGCGATCGAGCATCACCTTGCCTGCCCGGTTCTGGCGACGGTGGTGCCAGGCGGCCTCGACCAGCAGTCGGCGGGCGTGGGTGTTCCCGGTCTTGGTGATCGAGCCGAGCGACCGCGATGCGCCCGACGACGACTCGCTGGGAGTCAGGCCGACGAACGCGCCGATGCTCGACCCGGTGAACCGGTGCCAGTCACCGATCTCCACGGCCAGTCCGAACGCGGTCAGGGTGGAGATCCCCCGCAGGCAGCCCAGCCGCCGGACCACGGCAGTGAACTCACTGTCGGCGGCCACCGCCTCGATCGCCGCGTCGAGCCGGTCACGCCGGGCGACGATGTTCGCGACGGCCTCGTAGTCGGACTCGAACGCCACCTGCCGCGCCGGGTCGTCGAACCGCTGCCGGCGCAGCCACGCGTCATGCTTGCCGGTCCATGCATCCCCGCCGGACCAGACGATGCCCTGGCGAAGCAGCAACTTGCCCAACCGGTGCCGGGCACGCATCAGATCGCTGCGGGCGTCCTCCCGGGCGCGGACCAGGTCCCGCGCAGCCTCGGCCTGCCTGCTGGGGACCGTCACCGGCACCAGGTCGCCGTGCAGCAGCAGCCGCGCCAGCAGTTGCGCATCCCGGGCATCGGTCTTCACCCGATCACCCGAGGCCCGCAGGATCTTGCTCGGCGCCGCGACCACGCACCGTGTCTGACGCTCAGACAGGAACCGGGCCAGGCCGAAGCCCGTCGGACCGGCCTCGTACGCGACCGCGACTGGACCGGGCAACTCCTGCAGCCATCGCCAGACATCCTCAAGCTCAGGCGTCAGGCGCGCCCGGGTCATCTCACCGGTCTGCGCGTCGATGCTGCACGCGACCGTCGATCGTGCGTGCACGTCCAGCCCAACGAAAGTACGCTCGGACATCACTGAGGCCTCCCCACGACTGTGGCTCTACCAGCGGTCCATCCACTGGCAACCCACGAACACTCGCGGGTGAGGCCTCAGTCCGTCACCCCATACCGTCTAGCGCACCCAGCGGTTGACCACCCACCCCAGCCCGACCGCGAGGACGATCCAGCACGCGATGGCCGCGATCGTCGAGACGAAGGCCACCGGCATCGACACGACGAACGCGACGACGGGCGTCAGCGAGCCGGCCAACGCCTGACGGCGAAACGCCGGCGTGATCGGGTCGGCGAACAGCCCCTGCCGGTCGGCGACCACGAACAAGACGACCTCCATCGAGCTCACCAGGGCCGCGAAGAGGGCGAAGGAGGCGACCGCGACGGGGTTGTCCCAGTACTCGCCGAGCAGGCCGGCGGGAACGGGCAGCAGCGCCACCAGGCCGAGATACACGAGGATCGCCGCGATGTAACGGCCGGACATCCCGCGAAGTGTCGTGGTGAACCGGTGGTTCGCCCGCCAGTAGAAGGCGACCCAGGCGAACGAGACCACGAAGGCGAGGAGCCTGGGCACCTTGTCGACCAGTGCGGTCCACAGCTGCGCCGGTGACGTGGGGTCGTCGATCTCCGGTATCCCGATCTCGACAGCCATGAGCGTCAAGGCGATGGCGAACACCGCGTCGGAGAAGAAGACGACCCGGTCGAAGGCCTTGTCCTCGCCGTCTACCGGGTAGAAGGTCCGCGTCCACGGATCGTCCCTCGGGACCGGAGTCGTCACGAGCGGCATCCTGTCACCGAGAACCGGGGAACCGCACGATCTTCACACCGAGGAGAGCTACACCCCTGTGGCGCGACGCGAGGCCAGGTGGTCCTCGGCGTACGTCACCACCGGGTAGGCCACGCTGCCCGCGCTGCCGTCCGGGTGAACCGCGCGGAAGGTGAGTTCCCCGCCGGAGAGCGTCTTGGCGTCGGGCCAGCCGCTCTGCACGAGGATCCGCTGCGCGAGGTAGGACCGGAACCCGGAGCGGCAGTAGACGTAGACGAGGGCGCCCGGCGGGATCTCCGACAGCCGGGACCGCAGCTCCTTGTGCGGGATGAGGATCGACCCGGGGATCGCCCACTGCTCATGCTCGGTCGCGCTTCGCACGTCGAGGAGGACGACCCCGTCCGGGAGGTCGGGGCTCTCCTCCGCGTACCAGAGGGCGACGTCGCCGTGGAGGAGGTTCGAGCCGACGAAGCCGGCCATGTTGACGGGGTCCTTGGCGGATCCGTACGGCGGGGCGTAGGCCAGTTCGAGCTGCTCGAGGTCCTCGATGGTCATGCCGGCCCGGATGGCCACCGACAGCACGTCGATCCGCTTGTCGACGCCGTCGACGCCCACGGCCTGCGCACCAAGGAGCCGCCCGTCGGACGGGTCGAACATGACCTTGAGGTGCATCGCGTGCGTGCCGGGGTAGTAGGACGCATGACCGTTGGGGTGGACGTGCACCTTCATGAAGGGCCGGCCCAGCCTGGTGAGCGTTCGCTCGGTGGCGCCGGTCATTCCCGCGGTGAGGTCGAAGAGCTTGACGATTCCGGTGCCCTGCGTGCTCGAGTACGTCGACTCACGCCCGGCGATGTTGTCGGCGGCAATGCGCCCCTGGCGATTCGCGGGGCCAGCCAACGGGATGACCACCGCCTCGCCGGTGACGGTGTCGGTCACCTGCACGGAGTCGCCCACCGCGTAGATCGACGGGTCGGAGGTTCGCATGTGCGGGTCGACGATGACCGCACCACGGTCCGACAGCAGCAGGCCCGCCGCGGCGGCGAGCGAGCTCCGGGCGAACACCGACCGCCATGATCACCAGGTCGGTCGTGATCTGCTCGGTGCCCAGGTCGACGAGAACCGACCCGTCCGCGTCCGAGAAGCCGACCGCGCGGGTGGACAGCAGGACGCGGACGCCGTTGACGGCCAGGTGCTCCTCCAGGATCGTGGCCATCTCCCGGTCGACGACGGTCATGACCTGCTCGAGCGCCTCGATCAGCGTCACCTCGATGTTGCGGTGCCGCAGTGCCTCGACCATCTCCAGCCCGATGTAGCCACCGCCCACGACCACGGCAGACGCGACGCCACCATCGAGCACGTCGATGATCGCGTCCATGTCGGGGATGTTCCGCAGCGTGAGAATGCGGTGATGCTCCACGCCGGGCAGCGGCGGACGGAGCGGCGTCGCGCCGGTGGCGAGGACGAGCGCGTCGTAGCCTTCCGCATACTCCTCGAAGGAGTGCCGGTTGCGAATAGTGACGTGCTTCGTCTCCCGATCGATGCTGAGCACCTCGTGGCCGGTGCGCACGTCGAGGTCGAGGGACTCGCGCAGGCTCTCCGGGGTCTGCAGCATGAGGGCATCACGATCCACGATGTCGCCGCCGATGTGGTACGGCAGGCCGCAGTTGGCGAAGGACACGTAGGCGTCGCGCTCGAGCACCACGATGTCGGCGGACTCGTCGAGCCGACGCAGCCGTGCTGCTGCCGACATGCCGCCGGCGACTCCGCCGACGACGACGACCTTCATGCCGATCTCCTTCCGTGGGACACAGAACCCGACCTTTCATTGTAATACCCCGTGGGGTATGGATGCCCGATGAGAGCGCGGCTACCCCGCTCTTCGACGCGATCGGTAGGCGCCCGGCGTCAGCCCCAGAACGCGGCGGAACTGCCGGGTGAAGGAGGCCTGGTCGTAGAAACCGCACTCGGCGGCGATCGCGCCGAACGGCAACGTCGTGGTCGTCGCCAGGTGCACCGCGTGCTCGAGCCGGAGTCGCTGGATCACCTGCTGCGGCGAGATGCCCAGAGTGCTGCGGCACAGCCGCTGCAGCTGCGTCACGCTCAGCCCGGCGAGGTCGGCCAGCTCAGCCAGCCGCCAAGGAGCCGAGATGTCCGAGCGCACAGCGGAGATGACCTCGGCCAGCCCCGCATGCGCGCTGTTGACCTGCGAGTTGAGGTCGATCGACAGCACCGCGACACCGCCCCAGTCGCCCGACGCGTCGGGCACCGGCGCCTTCGACGTCACGTACCAGCCGAGGGCGCCGTCAGCCCGGACGATGAGCTCGAGGTGTCCTTGCATCGGTGTGCCCCTGGAGATGACCGCGGCATCCTGCTGAGCGTAGGAGTCGGCCATGTCCGCCGCGAACAGCTCGTGCACCGCGCTCCCGAGGATCTCGCGCGCCGTGAGTCCCAATCTCCTGCAGAATCCGGCATTGACGTAGACGTAGCGCCCGTCGATGTCCTTGAGCGCGGCCATCACCTGGGGAATCGACTCCGTCAGTCCGATGAAGGCTGCAGCAGCCGGCGTTTGTACTAGTGCGACAGTCACGAGATCACCTTGACACAAGACGGCCGTGATGGAATGGCACTGTGGAGCTCCCTGACGACACCGCGCTCATCCAGAAGGCCGAGGCCCGGGCACTCGCCCTGCTCACTCGATCGCTCGCGGACACGTCGCGCCGCGAACGGGCGTCGTCCAAGCGACTGGCCCGGCTGCTGTCCGACGACGAGGGCCGCGATCTCCTCCTGAGCCTGACCGACCGTGTGCTGCGCATCCGCGATCCGCGCCGTTCGGCGCGCGCGCTGCGCGACCTCGTCTCCGGCGGCGTCCCTCGATCGCTCGGCCCGTTCGATCGGCTGGGCATGTCCTTGCTCGGGCGCGGCGCGACCGTGGCCCCACGCACCACCGAACGCCTGGTGCAGTGGCGCATCGCGAGGGACACCAGCGGAGTGGTGCTGCCATCGGAGGACCCCGCCTTCGCCACGTACCTCCAACGTCGGTCACAGGACGGATTCCACCTCAACGTGAACGTGCTCGGAGAGGCGATCCTGGGCGACGACGAGGCCGACGCACGCTGCCGGAACGTCATCGACCGGATTCGCCGCGCCGACGTCACCTACGTCTCGGTCAAGATCTCGGCCATCTGTGCGAACCTCGACGTCCTCGCCGAGGACGAGTCGCTGTCCCGGATCAAGGCGCGGCTCGCCGACCTGTACCGCGCCGCGCAATCGGCGACGCCTCGGACGTTCGTCAACCTCGACATGGAGGAGTTCCGCGACCTCGAACTGTCGGTGCGCGCCTTCACGGAGATTCTCGACACGCCTGAGTTCGCCGACCTCGACGCCGGAATCGTCCTGCAGGCCTATATCCCCGACTCCCACGCGGCCTTGAGCCGGCTGTGCGCCTGGGCCAGGACCCGGCGTGCCCGCGGCGGCGCCGGCATCAAGGTTCGCCTCGTCAAGGGGGCCAATCTCGCCATGGAGTCGGTCGAGGCCGAACTCCATGACTGGACGGGGGCGACCTACCCGACGAAGGCCGACGTCGATGCGTCGTACAAGGCGATGCTGCAGACGGCACTCACGGAGGGGGGTCCGGACGCCGTGCGCATCGGCATCGCCAGCCACAACCTGTTCGAGGTCGCGTGGGCCCTGACCCTGCGCGACGAGCTCGGCGCACACGATCGCCTCGAGATCGAGATGCTGGAGGGAATGGCCGCACCGCAGTCGCGAGCCGTTCGCGACGATGCGGGCGGCCTGCTGCTGTACTCGCCGATCGTCTCCCAGAGAGAGCGCGACGCGTCCATCGCCTACCTGAGCCGGCGGCTCGACGAGAACTCCGCGCCGGAGAACTTCCTCCGCGCGCTCTTCGACATCACGCCCGGTTCGCCCGAGTGGGAGGAGCAGCGCGACCGCTTCCGCGCCTCCGTGGTCGAGCGTCACACCGTGTCGACGACGTCCCGACGCACTCAGGACCGCAACCTGCTGCCGCATGCCCCGCCGGCGAACGGCACCTTCCGCAACTGCCAGGACACCGACTTCACAGTGGCGGCCAACCGATCCTGGATCGCGAAGCAGCTCAACGAGCCCTCCATCCCGCATCCGCCGATCGTGGACTCGACGCAGGCGGTGGACGCCATCGTCGGTCGGGCGCTCAGCGCCCAGGCGCAGTGGGCGATGACACCCTGGCAGCACCGACGACAGACACTCGTCCAGATCGCTCGGATCATGGAGTCCGAACGCGGACGCGCGATCGCGACGATGGCCCACACCACCGCCAAGACCGTGCGCGAGGGCGACCCCGAGGTCTCCGAGGCGATCGACTTCGCTGCATACGCAGCGCACCTGACCGTCGGGCACGAGGAGGCCGAGCGCGCTGGTGCCCACTGGCTCCCGCACCGGGTCACGCTCGTCGCCGGACCGTGGAACTTCCCCTACGCCATTCCCGCCGGCGGACTCGTCCACGCGATCGCGGCCGGAAGCGCCGTCATCCTCAAGCCGGCGCCGGAGGCCCGCGAGGTCGGGGCCCTCCTCGTCGAGCAGCTCCAGTCGGCCGGGGTGCCCGAGGGACTCGTCCAGCTCGCGTGCACGCCGGACGACGAGGTGGGCCAGCACCTCGTCACCCACGACGGCGTCGATCTCGTCATGCTCACGGGAAGCTTGGACACGGCCGCCCTCTTCCTGTCGTGGAAGCCTTCGCTGCTCATCAACGCGGAGACCAGCGGCAAGAACGCCATGGTCATCACCGCCGCGGCCGACGTCGACCAGGCGATCAAGGACCTCGTGAAGTCGGCCTTCGGGCACGCCGGGCAGAAGTGCTCGGCGGCCAGCCTCGCGATCATCGAGGCATCCGTCTACGACGATCCCGCGTTCCACGAGCGCCTGGCCGACGCGGTCCGAAGCCTGACCGTGGGCGATGCCACTCGACTGGCGACGATGGTGGGCCCCCTCATCGCGCCGCCCCGCGGGAACCTCGAACGCGCGCTGACCACCCTCGAACCGGGCGAGTCCTGGCTGGTGCAGCCCCGGCCTCTCGAGGGGTGCTCATGGGCTCCCGGCGTGCGCAAGGACGTCATGCCCGGCTCCTGGTTCCACCTCACCGAGTGCTTCGGGCCGGTGCTGGGCCTCATGAGGGCGCGCGACCTCGACGACGCGATCGACCTGCAGAACGCGCCGGCCTACGGCCTCACCGGCGGCATCGAGTCGCTCGATCCCCAGGAGATCGACCATTGGCTCGCTCGTGTCGAGGTGGGCAACGCCTACGTCAACAGGCACATCACCGGCGCCATCGTGCAGCGACAGCCGTTCGGCGGATGGAAGGCATCATCCGTGGGTCCCGGCAGCAAGCCTGGAGGACCGCACCACCTGTCGTCCTACGGCACGTGGACCACGAGTGGCCGGGAGGAGTCAGGGGGTGCGCCCTCCTACGAACGTTCGTGGCAGGCGCGGTTCCGATTCGGCCGTGACGCGAGCGGCCTGGCGAGCGAGAGCAACATCTTGCGGTACGTACCGCTCGACCGGGTCGTCGCGCGGGTCAGCAGCACCCGCGGCCGGGAGGCGGACATGCTGCGAGCGGCCGCCACCACCACGGGGGTCCCCCTCGAGTTCTCCGTGCTCGACGAGGAGTCCGACGAGGCCCTGGGCGCTCGCCTAGCGAGGCTCCCCGGCGCCACCGTGCTGCGGCTGCTCGCGCCCGCCGCCGACTGCGTCCTCTCGTCCGCCCTCGCCAGCAGCGTCACCGTGGATCGCGCCCCGGTGACCGTGCTCGGCGACCTCGAACTCCCCCACTGGCTCAAGGAGCAGGCCATCTCCCGCACCATGCATCGCTACGGACGTCTGCTCGCCCCCACTCCCTGATCGGGCATTGCCCCCTCGCCTCCAGACCCCTACCGTGATGCCTCACAGGGCCACGGGATGGAGGACTCCATGTCCAAGCGCATCGCCGCACTCGGCGCGGCCGGCTTGACCCTGCTCCTGCTGTGCCCAACGGCGTTGGTCGCAGGCCCGGCGACCGCAGATCCGGTCGGGGCCACCGCGGCGAGCGCGCCAGCCAAGAAGCCCGTGCCCGTCATGACGAAGAAGACGGCCCTCGGCACCATCCTCGTCAGCCCCAAGGGACGCACCGTCTACGTCTTCATGGCCGACTCCCCCGGCACGTCGAACTGCACCGGCTCGTGCCTGACGTACTGGCCACCGGTAGCAGCGCCCGCGAAACTGCCGGCATCCGTGCCCGGGGTCACCGGCTCGCTCGGCACGCTCGTGCGCGACGACGGCACCCGGCAACTCACCATCAACGGCTGGCCGCTCTACACCTACGCGGGCGACACCACGGCCGGCGCCACGTCCGGACAGGGCTCGTCCGGCAGCGGCGCCAAGTGGTGGGCCGTCTCCCCGGCCGGGAAGAAGATCACCACGATTCCCTAGGTCTCGGTCGCCGCCTCGTCGGCCACGGCCCAGTAGGCGTCAGCCTCCGATGGGTCAAGGCCGAGGGCCTCGGAGATGACGTCACGCGGCATGCCCTTCGCAGCGCCATCCTCGGGCAGGAGGTTCAGCCCGAGGAACAGGCACGTCTTGCGTCCGATCGCGCCGTCGGCGTCCGCGCCCACCAGCCCTTGCGCTAGCTGTGCCGCCATCACGGCCGCGATCGTCTGCGCCTTGTAGTTCCCCGTCGGCCCGGCCTCGATCGCGAAGCCGTGCGCGATGAGCGCCTCCTGCAGGGCGACGACGTCGGGCCCGGAGCCCCCCGGCACGAGATTCGACAGCAGGACGCCGCTGGCGTCGTCGACCTCGACGCTCGCCGGCTCATCGGGGACGCTCACGTCGTGGCCGCCCTCGATGGGCAGCTTCCCGTAGGGACACCTGACGATGTACCCCCGCACCTTCATGTGCCAGTTGTCCTTGAACCAGCGCGGATGCACCGCGCCAATCGAACGGTTCGGGCCGACGTCGTTGCTGACCACGACCGCGGTACGAACGGTGCCGGTCTTCACGCAGAACGTCGCGTGACCCACTGTCGGATCGTGTCCCTTGTAGCCCACGGTCTTCGAGTAGTAGACGATGCTGCCCGCCGGGATGATGGTGTCCTTGTCGACATCGACGCCCCAGCCCCTGTCGCGGCAGGTCTCCCAGGCGACGCTCGCGCTGCGCCCGAACGGGGGTACGCCGATGGCCGTGCGCGAGAGCCCCTGGCACAGGCGGCTCCACTCGTTCTTTCCCACCTGCTGCTTGGCGAACTGGATCGCCGTCCGCAGGTCATGCATCGGGATCGCTCCCGTCGTCCTGCGCCTCATCGGCGTCGTCGTCGTACGGCGACTCGTTGCCTTCTTCGATGACGTCGAACTCGATGTCCTCACCTGGCTGCGTCATGGTGGTGCCCTTCGTGCCGCTGGTGATTTCGCAGCATAGGCACTTCGCAGCGGCCTGACCAGACCTCCGGTGCTACTCGTCGGGGGCATCCGCGGGATCCATCGAGCGCCACTGCTGCGCGAAGAGGCTGACCAGCATGGCGACGAAGGTGATCAGGTAGATCTGGCCGACGATCGCCTCGCTCACCGACAGCAGCCTGCCCAGCTCGGTCGTCGAGGTCAGATCGCCGAAGCCAAGAGTGGTGATGACACTGAGGCTGTAGTACATGAACGACGTCGTGGGCTCCACCTGCCCGAAGAACGGCGGTCCCTGGAAGTTTCCGACCGCCAGGAACGCGTAGAAGAACGCGATGGGGATGAGCAGGTACGCCGAGACTGCTCCCTGCAGCGTCCCGCGAGTGATCCGGCGGTGCTGCAGGAGTCGGCGGATCACCACCAGCGGGGCGACGGCCGCGAGCCCGACGAGCACCAGCGGGGCAGGCGATTCGCCCGACGCGGGACGACCCAACTGTGCGGAGGCGAGCGTCGCAACAGCGAGTGCGACGACCGTGACCAGTACGACGATGTCGGCGAACCGCTGCCACCGGTGGGCGAGCCCGGAGGCCCGTAAGGCGAGGAGCAGGGTCGCGGCGACGAGGATCGAGGCGGCGATCGCTCCGAGCTGATCGGCCGCGCCGCCGCTCTGCTCCATCATGTCGATGAGCGACAAGATGACGATCGACGCCACCGTCACGGACAGGAGCAGGCCGAACCGGTCGACGTACCCGGGCCGGTCGTCGAACAACGTGCGCGAACCGCGGGCACTGGGCTGCGAATCATCGGTCATGGCCGGACGGTACCCAAGCGCGGCCTCGGCTACCGCGGGTACCAGCGCTTCCACAGGGCGGTGGCGGTGGCTCGCACCTTCCCGTCCCAGAGCAGCTCCACCTCGGCGACCATCTCCGCCTCCGAAGCCGCCGTCACCACGGCAATCAGGTCGACGTCCTCGTGCAATGGGCTCGGACGCAGGTAGCGCACGTTGAGGCCGGCGGTCACGTAGGCGAGTGGGGCGCCGGGCAGGGCCGGCCACCCGAGGCGGTCCGCCTCGAGCATCACCGCCGCCGCACTGTGGCAGTCGAGCACGGTCGAGATGATGCCGCCGTTGAGGTAGCCCAGCCCGTTGTCGTGCTGCGGCCAGGGCCGGAACGTCGCCGACACGCCTGCTTCGGACGGATAGCTACGCAGGCGCAGGCCCTCGAGGTTGCCCTGGCCGCATCCGAAGCAGGGAAGGTCGGGATAGAGCTGCTCCTGGACGCTCAGCGGGCTCTGCGCGTCGAACGTCATGACGGGAGTATGGAACAGCAGCGAGCATCGCGTCCCAGCACTTCAATTCCTGACGTGGCCCCACCACCCGAGCCGTAGGGTCGTTCTAGCGGTTCCGCTGATCGTCACGAAGGAGTCAGGCATGCCCGAGTTCGTCGTCAACAGTCATCGCCATGACCCCTACAAGGTCTTCAAGTTCCGCGTGAAGATGGACGGGCGGTATGTCGCGGGCATCAGCAAGGTGAGCGCACTCATCCGCACGACCGAGGTGGTCGACCATCGCGACAGAAATGATCCGTCGACCGAGCGCAAGAGCCCTGGACGCACGAGCTACGCGCCCATCACCCTGAGCCGCGGCGTGACGCACGACCTCGAGTTCGAGCGGTGGGCGAACCTCGCCTGGAACATCGAGGCCCGTCCGGGAGAGGAGGTCTCGCTCAAGGACTTCCGCAAGGACATCATCATCGAGCTCTACAACGAGGCCGGGCAGCTCGTCGTCGCATACAAGGTGTTCCGCGCCTGGGTGTCCGAGTACCAGGCGCTCCCGGAGCTCGACGCCCGCGCGGACGACGTGGCCATCCAGTCGATCACGCTGGAGCACGAGGGCTGGGTGCGCGACGAGAGCGTCGGCGAGCCGGTCGAGCCGTGACGACGGCCGAGTGGGTTGGGTCGACGGGTACGGCCTCGCTCGTGGTCACCGAGGACGACACGGCCATCGCCGTCGGGAGTGGCGACCTGCCTGTCTTCGCCACCCCCATCATGATCGCCCTGATGGAGGCCGCCGCGTGCGAGGCGGTGGCGGCACACCTGGCGGCGCACCGGACCTCGGTCGGCACGCGCGTGGAGATCCGGCACTCGGCACCGTCCATGGTCGGCACGGACGTGACGGCGCGAGCAGAGGTCGTCGAGGTGCACGGCAGTCGGCTCACCTTCGCCGTCAGCGCCAGCCACACGGTGGGTGGCGAGGACATGGAGATCGGCGCAGGGACGCACGTGCGGGTCATCGTCGATCGCGAGCGCTTCCTCCTCCGCGAGCGGTGAGTTGTCGGGGCCCGAACCCGCGGTGTCGCCCCGACAACTCACCACTCGCGCGGGGTTGCTGCTAGATGCCCAGAGTCGCCCTCGGGTACGCGGCCTCGGGGTCGGTCATGACGTTGACCAGGTACGGGAGTCCCGATGCCATCGCCCGATCGATCGCCGGCCCGATCTGCGCCGGATCGGTGACCGTTTCGCCGCCGCCGCCGAGGGCGATCACCACCTCGTCGTACCGCGTGGGTGACAGGTCGGCGATCACGTCGTATCCGTAGAGCATGCGCATGGGGTGCTTCTCCAGGGCCCAGCCCGCGTTGTTCCCCACGATCATCACCGTGGGGATGCGGTGCCGCACCAGCGAGTCGACGTCCATGAGCGAGAAGCCGGCCGCACCGTCGCCGAGCAGGAGGAACACCGGCGACTGCGGGTGGGCGATGCCGGCGGCCAGCGCGTAGCCGGGCCCTGTCCCCAGGCAGCCGTAGGGTCCAGGATCGAGCCAGCGGCCGGGCTGGGTGGGCTCGACGTACTTGCCGGCGAACGAGACGAAGTCGCCGCCGTCACCGATGACGACCGCGTCGTCGGTGAGCCGGGGCAGGAGCTCCCCGTAGATGCGCGCCGGATGGATCAGCTGGCTGTCGTTGACGAGATCCAACCGATCGCCAGCGAGCGCGGCCGACGCCGCATCCCGCAAGGAAACCGTCCAGGACCCATCGACCGGCTCGCCGTCGGCGAGGGCGCCCAGGCTCAAGCGCAGGTCGCCGACGACCGTGCAGGAGACGGTCGCCGCGGTCGAACGCTCCGTCTCGGCGTCGACGAGGTGGATCACCTTCGCCGGCGGGTCGCCGAAGACGCCGAAGCCGAGGCGGAAGTCGAGCGGAGTGCCGGCGACGATGACGAGGTCGGCTCCCCTGAAGGCAGCGCTCCGCGCGCGAGTCACCAGGTGCGGGTCACCGGGCGGGACGATCCCGCGTCCCATGCCGTTGGCGATGACCGGCAGGTTCCGCGTCGATACCAGCGCGCGCGCCGCCTCCACGGCATCGGCCATCCACACGCCGCCGCCCAGGATCAGTACCGGGTGAGCGGCCGCGTCGATCAGCGCGCGAGCCTGGGCAAGGGCGTCAGGATCGGGCTCGGGTCCCCTGTCGACCGAAGGCGCGGCGACATCGGGCCGCGGACTCGGCGCGAAGATGACGTCGATCGGGATGTCCCAGAACACCGGGCCACTGTGGGCCGACGCCGCGAGGGCGAAGGCCTTGTCGCCGTCGGCGCGGATCGCGGCGACGTCGTGCGTCGTCCAGGAGCCCTTCGTCACGGGTGCCAGGATGGGCGGCTGGTCGAGCTCCTGGAGCGCGCCGGCACCCCACCGCGAGTCCGGCGATCGACCGCCGAGCACCACCATCGGGCTGCCGTTGAACCAGGCACTCGTGATCGCGCTGACGGCGTTCGTCACGCCGGGCCCGGCCGTGACGGCGGCGAACCCGGGAGTGCGGGTGAGCTTGCCCGTCGCCTCCGCGGCGAAGGCGGCCGTCTGCTCGTGCCGGGTGTCGATCAGCCGCAGCGGTCCATCCTGCTCGGCGGACATCCGATCAGCCGCGGACTCCACCCTGGCCTTGCCACCCACGGCCGCGTCGTACACCGGGAAGATGTGGGCACCCGAGAGGGTGAACACCGTGGAGACGCCGGCCGCTCGCGCCGCGTCGATGATGTGCTCGCCGCCATGAACCTCATCCATCCCCGCACCGTACTGACGTGCGCAGGGCGTGGGGCGATTTGTTGATCACCGGGCCTGCGGTTAGCATTACTTGTATGCAACACGCAATTGAACCGACGGGCACCGACGACATGCGCGAGTTCGTCCTCGCCCTCGTCGACACCGTCCAGCGGGCCCGGCGACAGCACAGCTCGGTCGACTCGGTCGAGCGCGGCGCGGTCGGCATGCTCGCCCAACTGGCGGAGTCCGGCGAGGTCCGAGGCACGGAACTCGCCCAGCACGCCTGCCTCGACGCATCCACCGTCAGCCGCCACCTGCGGGCGCTCGACAACGCTGGCTGCATCACGCGCCGCACCGATCCGGCCGATGCCCGCGCCGCTCTCATCGACATCTCCCCCGCCGGTAGGGAGGTCCTCGCGAAGGCCCTGGCCGACCGCGTGACCACGTTCACCCGCGCCACGGCCGCCTGGAGCCCGGCCGACCGCGCCACCCTCGCCCGACTCATGCGCCGACTGTCGAACGAGCTGGAGAACCTGTGACCACCCCCACCACCCCGGCCGACGCCACCGACGAGCAGATCGCGGCAAGTCGGCGCCACCTGCGGCTCATCCTCGGTGCGCTCATGCTGACGATGCTGCTGGCCGCGCTCGACCAGACCATCGTCTCGACCGCCCTGCCCACCATCACGAGCGACCTGGGTGGCCTCCAGGAGCTGTCCTGGGTGGTCACCGCCTATCTGCTCGCATCCACGGCGAGCACGCCCATCTGGGGCAAGGTCTCCGACCTCTACGGCCGCAAGCTCATGCTGCAGACCGCGGTCGTCGTCTTCGTCATCGGCTCCATGCTCGCCGGCCTGTCGCAGTCGATGGGCCAGCTCATCGCCACCCGCGCGATCCAGGGCCTCGGCGGCGGCGGCCTGATGGTGCTCGTCCTGGCCGTCATCGCTGACCTCATCCCACCGCGCGAGCGCGGTCGCTACATGGGCCTGTTCGGGGCCGTGTTCGGGCTCGCTAGCGTGATCGGGCCGCTGCTCGGCGGCTTCTTCACCGAGCAGCTCTCCTGGCGCTGGATCTTCTACATCAACCTGCCGTTGGGCATTGCCGCCTTCCTCATCCTCGGTGCCGTCCTCCACCTGCCGAATCGCCACGAGAAGAAGCCGATCGACTGGCTGGGGGCTGCCCTCCTCGTCGCGGGCGTCGTCATGCTGCTGCTCGTCACCGTGTGGGGCGGCCACGAGTACGACTGGGTCTCCCCACAGATCGGCGGCCTGTTCTTCGGCGGGGTCATCGCCCTCGTGCTGTTCGTCCTCCAGGAGCTGCGCACCGACGAGCCGATCATCTCGATGAGCCTGTTCCGCAGCCGGGTGTTCCGAGTGACGTCAATGATCGGGTTCATCGTCGGCTTCGCGATGTTTGGCTCGATCATCTACCTGTCGCTCTATCTTCAGGTCGTTCTGGGCGCCAGCCCCACCGAGTCGGGCCTCATGCTCCTGCCGCTGATGTTCGGCCTCCTCGTCACGTCGATCGTGTCCGGCCGCCTCATCACGCGATGGGGCCGCTACAAGATCTTCCCCATCATCGGTACCGCACTGGCCGCCGCGGGCCTCTTCCTGCTCTCGCGGCTGGGAGTCGACGCGCCCTACTCGCAGATCGCCATCGGCATGCTGGTGCTCGGCGCCGGACTCGGCAACGTGATGCAGGTGCTCGTCCTCGCCGTGCAGAACACGATCGACCCCAAGGAGATGGGCGCCGCCACCAGCGCGTCCACCTTCTTCCGGTCGATCGGCGGCTCCTTCGGCACGGCGGCCTTCGGCGCGATCTGGGCCGCACGCCTGTCCGCCGAGCTCGCTGCGGCGGTGCCCGCCGGCTCATCGGTCCCGGCGATCGACCATGCCGCCGCGTCCCTGTCCAACATCCAGGCGCTGCCACCCGAGGCGCAGGACATCGTGCTCGGAGCGTTCGCGCGGGCCATGGACACGACGTTCCTCATCGCCGTGCCCTTCATGCTCGTCGCCTTCGCACTGAGCCTGGTCCTGCCCGAGGTGCGACTGCGCAAGACCCAGGACACCGAACACGTGCTCGCCGACGACGCCGCCGTCCCACTGCCGACGCTCGACTGAACGGTCTTCGCCTGGTCGTCGTATCCGCCATCACCATGAAGGGTTCACGCATGAGCAAGGGTTGGTTCGTCACAGGGTCGTCCCGCGGCCTGGGCCGCGTGTGGGTGGAAGCCGCCCTGGAGCGGGGCGATCGAGTCGTCGCGACCGCGCGCGATGTGCGCGCGCTCGACGATCTCGTCGCCAGGTACGGTGCAGCCATCCTTCCGCTCCCACTCGACGTCACGGACAAGGACGCGGCGATCGACTCCATGGCGCGGGCGCACGACTTCCTCGGCAGCCTCGACGTCGTGGTCAACAACGCGGGCTACGGCCTCTTCGGAATGGTGGAGGAGGTTAGCGAAGAGCAGGCCCGAGCCCAGCTGGAGACGAACGTCTTCGGTGCGCTGTGGGTGACGCAGGCGGCGCTTCCGTACCTGCGCGAGCAGGGATCCGGGCACATCCTCCAGGTGTCCTCCATCGGCGGCGTTCATGCCTTCCCGGGCCTCGGGCTCTATCACGCCTCCAAGTGGGCGCTCGAAGGCTTCTCCCAGTCGCTGGCCCAGGAAATGCGCCCGTTCGGCATCCACGTCACGCTCATCGAGCCCACCGGCTACAGCACCGACTGGGCGTTCGGCTCGGCAGTGCGCGCCGAACCGATCGCCGCGTACGACGAGCTCCGCGAAAGCATGCTGCAAGCGCGAGCCAAGGTCGTCGCCGACCGTGGGAATCCGACGGCCACGGCCGACGCGGTCCTCGCGATCGTCGACATGGACGAACCACCGCTGCGGCTGTTCCTGGGCAAGGGCCCCCTCGACATGATCCGGGTGGAGTACGCCCAACGGCTCGAGACCTGGGAGGCGTTCGACGAGTTGTCGCGCGCGGCCCACGGCACGTCGCCGAGCTAGCGGCCCAGCAGCCGGCGCAACCGGGCGAACAGCCCCGCGCCCTGGGCGGCGGGCGCGCCCTTTCGTGGGCGGGGCTTGCCGGACCTCCCGGAGACGTCCGGCGACGCCGCACCCTGCAGCCCGCTCACGATGCTCTCGAAGGTGCCCCTGGGCAGGATCGCGCCCTCCCGCCGGACGGACGATGCATGGACGGCAAGGATGCGATCCCGCCGCACCCAGCTCTCGCGACCCTCCCGGTCCCACGGGCCCGTGCCGATGGACATCCACCGTCGATCTCCGGCGTGGTTGCGGCTCGACAGCATCAGCGCCACGAGCCGCCGGTCGTCGGTGCGGCCGACCACCGCCACGGGGCGGTCCTTGCCCACGCTCGCGTCCTCCTCGAAGGCCACCCACGTCCACACGATCTCGCCGGGATCGGGATCGTGGTCGAGTTCGGGGCTGTACTCCCAGTGAACGGATCCGACGTAGGTGAAGGCGCCGCCGCGAGCGGGCACCGGATCGGCGTTCGGGTCGGAGCTGGGCATGCGCGGACGGTATCAGCGGCGATGAGCGCCGACCGCCGGCTCGGCGAAACCGCTCGACACCGCGCAAGGTGCCGCCGCCACGCGGCAGACTACGGCTGTGACCACTGAATCCACTCCCCGTACAGCCATCGTGACCGGCGCCGCTCGCGGCATCGGCGCCGCCACCGCACGTCGACTGGCCCGCGACGGCTTCGCCGTGGCCGTGCTCGACCTCGACGAGTCCGCCTGCGCCTCGGTCGTGGATGCCATCACGGCCGCGGGCGGCAGGGCCCTGGCCGTCGGTGCCGACGTGGCATCGGAGGCCGATGTCGCCGCCGCCTTCGAGCGGGTCGCCACCGACCTCGGAGCCCCCACGGTGCTGGTGAACAATGCCGGCATCACGCGGGACAACCTGCTGTTCAAGATGAGCGTCGACGACTGGGACGCAGTGATGTCCGTGCACCTGCGGGGTGCCTTCCTCATGAGCCGCGCGGCTCAGCAGCACATGGTCAGCGCCAAGTGGGGTCGTATCGTCAACCTCTCAAGCACGTCGGCGCTCGGCAATCGCGGGCAGGTCAACTACGCCGCCGCGAAGGCCGGCATGCAGGGCTTCACCAAGACCCTCGCGATCGAGCTCGGACCCTTCGGCGTGACGGCCAACGCCATCGCCCCCGGCTTCATCGCCACGGACATGACAGCGGCCACCGCCGAGCGCATGGGCGTCTCGTTCGAGGACTTCATGACGCATGCGGCGGCTGCAACGGCTGTTCGACGAGTGGGGGTCCCCGACGACATCGCCGGCACCGTGTCGTTCCTCGTGTCCGACGACGCCTCCTTCATCTCCGGCCAGGTCATCTACGTCGCCGGCGGACCCACCGACTAGCAGGAAGGCCTGAGCATGCGGACATTCGAGGACGTCGACGCCTTCTGCGCAGCGGTCGGCGAGCATCTCGGCGACAGCCCGTGGCTGCTCGTCGACCAGTACCGCATCAACCAGTTCGCGGACGCCACCGGTGATCACCAGTGGATCCACGTCGATCCCGAGCGCGCTGCGAACGGACCGTTCGGCACGACCATCGCGCACGGCTACCTCACCCTGAGCCTGGTGCCGGTGCTGCTGGCCGACGTCTTCGCGGTGGAGAACCTGCAGGCGTTCGTCAACTACGGCGCCAACAAGATCCGCTTCCTGCGGCCGGTCCCGGTCGACTCGCGGATCCAGGCCAGCGCCACCCTCGCCTCGATCGAGGAGACGCCGATGGGCGTGCGGGCCACCGTGAACGTCGAGGTGCGACTGGACGACGGCGGCAAGCCCGCCTGCATCGCGGAGACGATCATCCTGCTCGTCCGTTGACGCAGGAGGGTCAGCGCGCGGGAAACCGATAGGCCTGGACCACGCCGGAGTCCGGCGTGAAGCCCGCGCGTCGGTACACGCGGCCAGCGGCGTTGTCCGACGCCGTCACGATCACCCACTCGTCGCACCCCTCGGCCTCGGCCCACCCCGCAGCCACGCCCAGCAGGTGCGCAGCCAGCCCTCGACGTCGGTGCGCCTCGTCGGTGCCGACGTCCTGGAAGCGCGCCCGATGACCACACCGGACGATGCCGAGCTCGGCCACCAGCACCCCCTCGAGGAAGGCCCCGAAGAAGGCCGCGACACCCCGGTCGGACATCTCGCGCTGCTCGCCGGCGCGCGCTCGGAAGAACCGCTCGTACTCTGACGGCTCGTACGTTCCCGCTCGCGCGTTCTCCCTGAGGCCTCGCGCAACGTACTGTTCCCAGTCGTCGCCACTCAGCCGACGGGCCGTATAGCTCTCGGGCAACGGCGACAGGCGCGGCGCTTCGCGCGTCGTCAGCACTTCATCCACCTCGAGTTCGAGATCACGAGCGGTCCAGGCACCAGCGTCCATGGGCATCCGGTCCAGGCCGATCGCCACCCACCCCGCATCCGGAAACGCGGCGCGGAAGACGTCGAGCCATCGCTCCGGCTGCTCGACGGCATCCTGGCCGCTCACGAGGATGCAGTTGCCCCAGTGATAGTCGGGGTGTCGGGCGCTGCGGACGACCACGTGGTCGTCGTGATCCTCGATGGTGGAGCCCGCCAGCTCGAGAATGGCGAGATCGGTCGCCCACCCGGACGACATGCCGTCCGTCACCAGACCGGCCATCGCTACACCCTCACCGCCGCCACCCCAGCCGACGAGCATGGACAGCGAGGCCGGCGAGGCCCGCTGACGTCGATCCGAACACCGCCTGCAGCGCGCTCGGGCCTACGAGCGGGATCTGCACGAGCAACTCAACGGCAAGCAGGCCGCTCGCCACGAGCACCGCCTCGGGAGCCGCAGGCGAACGGCGCCACGCCAGCCAGGCGGCTGCGCCCGACGGCACCGCAACCGACGCCAGCAGCCACACGCCCGGCAGCCTCCAGCTCTTCAGCCCGAGCCGCTCGATATCCGACACGGGTGGAACGAACGTCCCGGTGACCAGCTGAACCGCACCTGCGAGCCCGCCGACGGCGACGAGCGACTCCGCCACCACGAACACCATCCGGTGCGGATAGGACTCGGGGCCGCCCGCATTCAGCGCGTCCTCCACGACGTTCATGGCGCGCTGCCCGGAACGCTCAGGCGGGTGCTCACTCGAGCCACGGTGCTCCTCCGGGGTCAGGCGGATGCCGATCGACCAACCCTGTTACGCGCGGCCCCACCTGTCAACGGAGAAGGTGGCCGGCCTCTGCGAGAAGCGCCCGACCCGCCTCACGACCCGACTCCACCATGCGGTCAAGCTGGTGGAACTCCAGCAGTCCCACGCCCATGGACGACGGCGTGACGACGATCGCGCCCGCGTCATGGGCCTTCTGGATCACGTTGCCGCTGTTGATGAACACCGAGCGCATGAGGGTCTCGCCCAGGGCCGGGATGCGTGCGCGCGACTTCATCACCGAAGAATCGCCAGCGGACGTAGGCGTACCGCCCATCCCGATGTTGATGGCTACCACCGGACCCTCGTCGCGCTCGGTGAGGACGTGGACGGGGAGGTTGTCGAGCACGCCACCGTCGACGAGCATGCGCGGCCCGTCGGGTCGCGGTGGGAACATCCCGGGGATGCTGATGGATGCCATCACGGCCGACGTGAGGTCACCCGTGCGGTGCACGTACGGTGACCGGGACTGCAGGTCGGTGCTCACGCACCGGAAGATCCGCGGAAGCTCCTCGATGTGGATCCCGGTGAGGCGGCGCCTCAGCGCACGCTCCGTCTTGCGTCCCTTCACCAGGGACACGGTGGGCAGCGTGTAGTCGTTGTACGGGTTGTTCCGCACGAAATCCTCGTAGCACAAGTCGATGGTCGTCTCGGCATCGAAGCCGCGCGCATAGGCAGCCGCCACGATCGAACCCTGGCTGGTGCCGACGACGCGGTCGACGAGGACACCCGCCCGCTCGAGCTCCATCAGCACCCCAAGGTGCGCGAAGGCCCGTGCCCCACCGCCCGCCATTGCGACGCCCACCGAACGGCCCGCGAGGCGCGCCGACACCGGTCGCATGGCCTCGGGCAGGGAGCCGGAGGCCTGCGTGATGCGGTACGCGCCGAGCGCCTCCTGCCAGCCCCAGATGACCTCGCTGGCCGCCGCCGGCCCGACGAGGACGAGGTCGCAACCCGCACGACCCAGCGGGGCGGCCTCCGACACGGGGGTATCCGATGCTGCGACGAGCACGAGCAGGTCGGCCTGCCGCACGCACATCGCCCACCATTCGTCGGACGGGTCGTCCGCCACGAGTAGCACGCGGTCACTCTCTCGCTCGGCGCGTTCGAGTCCGTCAGGTCCGACGCGGCCGGGGCGGGCCACCCGCAGGCTGGCCCCGAGCTGACTGGCCAAGACGTCCGCCACCTCGGCTGCCGGCGCCCCCGGGTGGAGGGCCGCCACCGCCACCAGCCGCGGTCGCGGTGGACGTCCCGCCGCGGCGGGGGCGGCGTCCTGCAGCTGGGCGGCGAGCACTCCAGCGAGGGCCCGCAGCGCCCGCGCATCGGTGGACACGATGGTCTCGAAGGCGTCGTGCGATACGCGCAGCAGGTGGCTGTCCCGCCTGGCGCGAGCCGAGGCCGACCGGGTGCCTCCGGTGAGAAGGGCCAGCTCACCGAGCACGGCGCCGGCCCCCACCTGGCGGATCACCGTCCCGCCCTGCTCGACGTCCAGGAGTCCGGCCGTCACGACGTAGACGCAGTCGGCGTCATCTCCCTCAGCGAACAGCAGCATGCCGGCGGCCACCTCGACCCGCTCGGCCTCCGCCTCGAGACGGGACCTCACATCCGATGGCAGACGCGACAGCAGAGGCGCGGCGGCGAGCGCCGAGGGCACGGCCTGCGCCGACGACGCGTCGACCGGCATGGAGACTATCGGTGGGCGAAGCAGCTCCTCGTCAACCGCGTCATCCTGGCTCGCCCTGACGCGGCCGATGAACAGCGCGATCGCCGCCGTGACGGCGAAGCAGACGGCACTGAATACCCAACCGCGGCGCAGGCTGTCGACGGTCGAGGTGGGCGACGGAGTGCCGATGATCACCACGAGCACGGCGATGCCCAGCACGGCCCCGATCTGACGGGCGCTGGAGTTGACCGCCGACGCCGTGGCAAAACGCCCGCCCGGAACCGCGCCAAGGGCCGCGCTGCCGAGCACCGGAAGGGTCGCGCCGACCCCGATGCCCGACAGGATCTGCCCCGGCAGCCAAGCACCCCAGAAGTCGGGTGTTGTCCCGACCCGCGTGGCGTACCAGACGTACGCCAGGGCCCAGACGATAGCGCCGGGCACGATCACCAGGCGGTAACCGTGCTTCTGCGCAATGGGTCCCAGGCGCGCGGCCAGGATCACCGCCACGAGCGCGCCCGGCACGACGGCGAGGCCCGAAGCGATGATCGAGTAGCCCCACACGTACTGCAGCCACAGGATGTTCGTGAGCAGGTAGGCGTAGAACCCGATGCCCGCGACGATGGTCGCGATGTTGCCGACGACGAAGGGCCGGATGCGCAGCAGCGCCGGATCGACCAGCGGCGAGCGGTGCCGACGCGAGCTGCTGATGAACACGAGCAGCAGGACGAAGAACGCGATGAAGCAGCCGATGACGGCCGGGCTGGTCCATCCCCAGTCATCGCCCTTGACGATGCCCAGGGTGAGGGCACCCAGCATGAGCGCCGAGACGATCGCTCCCACGAGGTCGGGCATGCGCCGGCGCCCCGGTGCACGGCTCTCGACGAGCAGCCGCCGTCCCGCCCACAGGGCCGCGAGGCCGAAGGGCAGGTTGACCAGGAAGGCCAGGCGCCAGTTGCCCCACTCGACGAGCGCACCGCCGATGGGCGGGCCGAGACCCGAGGCGAGGGCGGCCGACGCTCCCCAGAGACCGACGGCGTGCGCGCGCCGCTCGGGAGGGAACGCCTCGACGACGAGCGCCAGGGATGCCGGCACCAGGAGCGCGGCCCCGAGAGCCTGCACGATGCGGAACGCGATGAGGATCTCCACGCTGGGCGCCAGCGCACAGAGCACAGACGCCACGGTGAACAGCAGGACGCCGTTGATGAACGCGCGGCGACGGCCCAGCAGATCGGCGAGACGACCCGACACCACGAGGAACGCCGCGAAGATGATGCTGTAGGCGTTGAGGATCCACGACAGCGTCGAGATGGTGGAGTCGGGGAACGATTCACGGATGTTCGGGAAGGCGACGTTGACGATCGTCGCGTCGAGAAAGGCGAGGAAGGCGCCGAAGGACGCAACCAGCAGAACCGTCTTGCCCGACAGGCGTCCCTGAGTCTGCACCTCTGTCGTGACGACAGTGCTCGAAGCGCTCCCCCGCACTCCCGCTCCTTTCGCCTCGTTCATCGGTGGCCGAGTCTCCCACCGGCGGACGGCCCCCACACGGAGATCGCGAAAGTGGCGGTCAGACGGCGCCCGGGTAGTGCAGCCGCACGACATCGGGGTAGCTGCGTACGTAGTAGTTCCACATCTGCTCGCCGAAGACGGGCACCGCGCCGCCCCCGATGCCCGCACCGCCGGCCAGCAACTCGTCGCGCTTCGCCATGAACCCCGCGTCGCGGTGCCGTGGGCTGTTGGCGACGGCCTCGGTGAAGTGGGGATCGAGGTCGAGCGGGGACAGGCTCGCGCGCAGGTCGGGGCCGTGGAAGTAGGCCGAGGAGTACCGATGAGCGGGGGCGATCACGCGATGC
Organism: Actinomycetota bacterium; assembly: GCA_016717115.1. Classification (GTDB taxonomy): domain Bacteria; phylum Actinomycetota; class Actinomycetes; order S36-B12; family S36-B12; genus UBA10649. Next base: position 273,126 of record JADKGE010000003.1, on the reverse strand, counting down.
GTCGTCGCGACGAGGTAGTTGCCCGTCATGGCCTGGAGCATCTCGCCGAGATTGATGACGAAGGCGCCGGGTATGAACGGCACATCGATCCAGTCGCCCGCGGCGTTCAGCACCTGGAGCCCGCCCACGCGGTGCTGCAGCAAGATGGTGAGGAAGCCGGCGTCATGATGGCCGTTGACCCCGGCCTCCCCCGGTGGGGTCGGTGGGTACGAGATGAGCTTCGCGAAGGACAGCGGGCGCTCGCCGAACGCCACGCGGAAGGTGTCCGCCGGCAGGTCGAGTCCGACAGCCAGGATGGCCATGAGTTCGTCGGCGAGGGCACCCATCCGCGCCTGGAATCCGTTCACCGCCGCCCGAAACCCGGGCAGGTACTCCTCGGGCAGCCACTGGTTAGGCCCGTCCAGCCGGAGGTACTCCGGTCGGACGTCGACGGGGTAGGCGGGGTTCTCGGTGGAGACATCGAGTTGCTCCCGGAAGTCGATCCGGTTCCCCGTCATCTCGGCGCCGACGCGCTCCCAGCCGCGAAAGTGCGGTGAGAGCCGCTTGTCGATGAGGGACTTGGTCTCGGTGGGCAGCGCGAAGAACGCCTCCAAAGCGTCGAAGTACCCGTCGATGAACTCCTGGTCGATGCCATGGTCGACAAGGAGGAGGAACCCCACCTCGTGGCACGCCTCGACGAGACGGGTGGCGAACAGCGCAGGGTCGCCCGCCGGAGCCCGCCATTCGGCCAGGGACACGACGGGCAGCCCCGTGACGTCGCTGCCCTCGATGCCTCGTGCCATAGCCGTCCTGTCCTCTCGCGTCCACGATCGTGCCGTGTGTTCGGCCAAGCATGGGGCACCACGGGCGCGGTCCGCACCGCCCCTCCTGATCCGACACGCCGTCACGGCGCGAATTTGACGCGGGAGGACATTAAGCCTACTTTTACAATTACTTCTGTGGACAATGTATTGAAAGGACGGACATGAGCCTCCCGAAGCGACTGGCCGCTGTCGCCCTCGCCGCCTCTGCCGCCAGCCTGACCCTCTCCGCATGCGGGGGCTCCGCCACCGCCGACGCCGGTTCGCAAGCCGCAGAGAAGGTGACGACGCTCCGGCTCGGGTTCTTCCCCAACCTGACACACGCGCCGGCTCTCGTCGGCCTGCAGGAGGGCTTGTTCAAGGCCGCGCTCAAGCCAGTCGGAGTCACGGTCACGCCGACCGCCTTCAATGCCGGGCCCGACGCCATCACCGCGCTCTTCGCGGGCTCGCTCGACATCGCCTACATCGGTCCGAACCCGACGATCAACGCATACGCACAGTCCAAGGGCGCGGCTGTGCGCGTCATCGCGGGCGCCGCCTCCGGTGGTGCATCCCTCGTGGTCAGGCCCGAGATCGCCGACGCCGCGGCCCTGAAGGGCCGGACGCTGGCCACTCCACAACTGGGCAACACGCAGGACGTGGCCCTTCGCTACTGGCTGCAGGAGCAAGGTCTGTCGACAACAACCGAAGGCGGGGGCGACGTCTCCGTCAAGCCCCAAGCCAATGCCGAGGGCCTGGCCGCCTACGCGGCCGGCTCCATCGACGGTGCGTGGGTACCGGAACCCTGGGTGAGTGAGTACGTCAAGGCCGGGGCGAAGGTGCTCGTCGATGAGAAGTCCCTGTGGCCCGATGGCAAGTTCGTCACGACGAACATCATCGTGCGCACGGAGTTCCTGCAGCAGCACCCGGACATCGTGACGGCGTTCCTCGAGGGGCACGTTGCCGCGCTCGATGCGATAGGCGCCGATCCGGCAGCGGCGAAGGCCGCCGTCAACGCGTCCCTGCAGAGCCTCACGGGCTCGACGCTCGACGCAACCGTTCTCGACGCGGCCTGGGAACAGGTCGACTTCACTGCCGATCCCCTGCCGGCGACGCTCGTCGAGTCATCCAGCCACGCAGTCACCGTAGGACTTCTCGACCAAGGGGAGATCGACGAGGCCGGCGGCCTGCCCGGGAGTCTGTACGACGTCACCGCCATCAACGCCGTGCTGAAGGCGGCCGGGAAGCCCTCGGTCAGCACACCCTGACCCTGCGAACCACACGACACGGAGATGATCGAGCGATGAGCCAGAGCGTCCTCACTAACGACGGGATCCACGTGACACAGCCTCCCGACGACACCACGTCGATCCTGCGCATCCGCAACGTCAGCAAGGTGTTCGGGCACGGCAGTGACGCCACGGTGGCGCTCCAGGACGTCAGCCTCGACGTTGCCGCCGGTGAGTTCCTCAGCATCGTGGGCGCCTCCGGGTGCGGCAAGAGCACTCTGCTGAACATCATCGCCGGCCTGGACGAGCCGACCTCCGGGACGATCGATGTCGACGTCAACGTGGCCTTCATGTTCCAGGAGGCGACCTTGCTGCCCTGGCTCACGGCCCAGCAGAACGTCGAGCTCGCCCTGAAGCTGCGAGGCATGGCCAAGCGTGCGCGCCGTGACCGCGCTGCCGAGTTGCTCGAGACGGTCCGACTGGCCGGCTGGGGAGACAAGCGTCCGCATGAGCTCTCCGGCGGCATGCGCCAGCGTGTGGCACTCGCGCGCTGCCTGGCACAGGACGCACGGATCGTCCTCATGGACGAGCCCTTGGGCGCACTCGACGCCATGACCCGCGACCACCTGCACGACGAGATCGAAGGCCTGACCGAGTCGCAGGGCCTGACCGTCATATTCGTCACTCACAACATGCGCGAGGCGATCCGGCTGGGCGACCGAGTCGTCCTGATGGGCAGCCTTCCCGGACGCATCGTCTACGAAGAGGACATCCCGCTCACGCATCCCCGGGTGATGGACTCTCCCGACGTCGCGACCCGAGCCGCAAGTCTCACCGCTCGACTCAAGGGACAGGGGCACACTCATGTCGGCTGACATCGGACTGACTCCCAACGTCGAGATCACTGCTGAGGCCCGGCCCGGCGCAGGATTCGTCCTGAAGGCGTGGGCATGGATCTGGCCGAAGGCACTCGCCATCCTGCTCGTGCTTTCCGTCTGGCAGGTCGTCGTCTGGTCCGGCTGGCGCCCGACCTACGTCCTGCCCTCCCCGGCCGAGACCCTTCAGACTCTGTGGCAGATGCTCGGCACCGAGCGCTTCTGGTCGGCTTTGCAGACCACACTGCTGCGAGCCGTCATGGGCTTCGCTCTCGCCCTCGTGATCGGCACCGCCATCGGAGTGCTCGTGGCACGGATCACGCCGTTGCGCCTCGCCGTCGGAAGCCTCATCACCGGACTGCAGACCATGCCCTCGATCGCTTGGTTCCCGTTCGCCATCCTGCTGTTCGGGCTCAACGAGCAGGCGATCCTCTTCGTGGTGGTGCTCGGCGCGGCACCCAGCATCGCCAACGGCGTCATCTCCGGCATCGACAACATCCCCCCGTCGTTCATGCGGCTCGGGCACGTGCTCGGCGCAGGCACCGTGAGCCTGTACCGGAACATCGCGCTGCCGGCGGCGATGCCCGGCTACGTTGCAGGCCTCACTCAGGGCTGGGCCTTCGCCTGGCGATCGCTCATGGCCGGCGAACTTCTCGTCATCATCGCCGAGAAGCCGTCACTCGGGGCAAGCCTGGAGTTCGCGCGCCAGTTCTCCAAGGCTCCCCTGCTGCTCGCCACCATGCTCGTGATCCTCATCCTCGGCATGCTGGTTGACGGACTGTTCTCGTCGTTTGCCCGCCGCATGCGGGGGCGCCGCGGACTGACAGTCACCTAGCACCGTTGAACGACGGCTAGCGCTTCCCAGCGGCCACGCCGCTCGACCACCGTCCGTGGCGCGTGGTCGCTAGCGTTCGAGTTGTGCCTTCGTCACTGCGCTTCCGCCGGAAAAACCTCTCTGCTGGTGGCTCGGCCCGGGCGATCGTGGTGATCGGCGTCGTCCTCGCGGTCGTGGTGGGGACGGCCGGCATCGCCGCGGGGGCACCCGATCCTGCCGCCGCTCCCAGCCCTGCCACCGGCCTGCAGCCGAGCGGTCGCCTGCTCACACCGGCCGGCACGCTCGTCGAACTCGGCAACCTGCCCATGGGCGGAGCGGTGACGGCCGATGGCAAGTACCTGTGGACTGTCTCCGCCGGCGTCTCCAGCAACGACGTGCGCATCGTCGACGTCGCCAAGGGCAGCGTGTGCCAGGTCATCCCGCTGCCTGGCGCGTCCGGCGGCATCGCGCTCGACTCCGCACACCGCATGGCCTACGTCTCCGGGCTCCCCAACTCGCGGTGGCAGCCGTCGAAGGACGGGCTGCCCGGCGGCGAGGGAGACGTCGTCCACGCGATCCGCTGGACCGAGACGTGTGGTCAGGCGAGGCAGGTGCGGCTGATCCCGGTGCCGCCGCAGCCTGGCGCGCCCACCACGCAGGCGTTCCCTCCTCCGCGGGACGGGCTGGCCACCACTGGGCTCGCCTGGCCACAGCGCCTTGCCGTCTCGGCTGACGGGACGCGACTCCTGGTGCCGCTCAACCTGGCCAATGCGGCCGCCCTCGTCGACCTGACCAGCGCCGATCGAGTGCGATACGTGCCGACGGGCAGCTATCCGTTCGGAGCCGCGATCGCTCCGAACGGACGGATCGGCGTCGTCACGAACGAGGCGGCGGGCACGCTCTCCGTCATTGACCTGCGCAGAGGCGTCAAGCGGTCCGACGTGACGGTCGGCCCACCCCTGTCCCACCCCCAAGGCGTCGTCATCGACCGAGCGGGGCGCCGCGCCTACGTGGCCCTCTCCGCGAGCGACCAAGTGGTCGTCGTCGACCTGAGGAAGCGAGTCGTCGAGCGGACCATCTGGGTCGGTCGCCGGGCCGGCCTCGGCACCATGCCCGTCGCGCTCGCCCTGTCTCCCAACGAGGATCGACTGTTCGTCGCGGAATCGGGCGCCGACGAACTGGCGGTGATCGCGCTTCCCGGCGCCTCGACCACGCGAAGTCAGGAGTGGACGGTCATCGGGCGCATCCCGACGGCCGCCCAACCGCAGGCCGTCGCCACCGCGAAGGCACAGGACGGCCGAGCGGCACGGCTCATGTACGTCGCGGCGGAGGGCCTGGGCATCGGCGCCAACCCGAACGGACCGAACCCGACGCTGGCCACGGACCCGATCTTCTGGGCGTTCAACCCGAAAGCGCCGACGTTCGACGTCTTCGCCCGGGTCGGCTACACCGCCAAGCTGGTCCGCGGCCAGGCGGGCCTGGCTGACCTGCCCACCGACGCCCAGGTCGCCCGGATGACGCCCGTCGCGGCCCGGCAGCTGCAGCCGACCGATACCCAGGTCGCGACCGCCGACACACCACTGCGGGCGAACGGCCCCATCAAGCATGTCTTCTTCCTCGTGCGGGAGAACCGCAGTTACGATCAGGTCCTCGGCGATGATCCCCGAGGCAATGGCGACCCCAAGCTCACGGTCTTCGGCAAGGCGACCACGCCCAACCTGCACTCTGTGGTGACGCGATTCCCGTTGCTGGACAACGTCTTCGCGAACTCGGAAGCCTCCATCCAAGGCCACTACTGGACGGCCGCCGCGATGGTGCCCGACTACGTCACCCGCAACTGGGTTCAGCAGTACGCCGGCCGTGGCCGTCCGAATGACTTCGGCACCTATGCCGTCTCGTGGCCCGGAAACGGATTCCTGTTCAACCAGGCTGCGGCGCAGGGTGTCTCCTACTTCAACTACGGCGAGGGCTTCATCGGGGGATACGAGGAGGTGGCGGACCGGGACCGCACGCCAGCCTTGCTGGCGAAGATCAAGGAGGTTCAGGCCCACTCCGATCTCGGACCGCCCTTCGAGGGCTGCTACCCGGCGGACATCAGCATCGGCACGGCCCTGGACGGCGGTCAGATCTTCGATTCGAGCCTGCCGGCGGGCGCCCCGGCGGGCAGCTACTCGCACGTGGACTGCTTCCGTACCCGATTCGCCCAGCAGCTGGCGGCGGGCACCGTGCCGGCGCTGAACTACCTGACCCTGACCAGCGATCACACGCGTGGAACCCAGCCGGGCTTCCCCACACCGCAGGCGATGGTCGCGGACAGCGACCTCGCGATCGGCCAGCTGATCGAGACCATCTCGCATTCGTCGATCTGGGCGTCATCCGCGATCTTCGTGGTGGAGGACGACTCCCAGGACGGCGCTGACCACGTCAACGCGCACCGCATCCCCGTCGCGGTGGTCAGTCCCTATGCGCGCGCAGGCGCCGTCGTGCGGACGCGCTACGACCTGCTGTCGGTGGTGCGATCGATCGAGCTCATCTTGGGCATGAAGCCCCTCAGCCTCAACGACGCACTGGCAACGCCGATGTACGACGTCTTCACGCCTGCTCCCGTCAACCGCGAGCCCGTCGACGCGATCACCCCCGCCGTCGACCTGCTGACGCAGAACTCCGCAGCGGCGCCGGACTCCGAGTGGTCGAGCAGGCTCGAGCTCGACAAGCCCGATCGGGTGTCGCAGGCCGACCTTGACATCATCCTGTGGCACTCGGTCAACGGCGCGGACAGCACGCCGCCCCCGCCCGGCCCAGGGGCCGAGGGCGAGAAGACGGGCGAGATCGAGGACGACGACTGAAACGTGCACGCGGCCACCGGAGGGGTGAGGGCGGTCGCGCCCTCACCCCTCCGCGTCGGCTAGCCCAGCGGCGGCGGCATCCGCACACGCGGTGCGGACTCCCTGCCGACGGAGGCGACAGTGACCCTGGGCCGCTGGGCTCCGGGCCACGGACGCTCGTCGAGCCTCGTCGCCGGAGCCTCGCTGCCCGCCCATCGCATCCGCACCGCGAGCACAAGCCCGACGGCGACGACCCCCGCGAAGGACACCAGCGTCACCAGGCTCGCTCGATGCGGTGCAAGCGCGTCGAGGACCGGAAGCGCGACGAGGAGAACCGGGACGATCCGAGGCACCCACCAGACGCGCGCCAAGCCCACCGCGAATGCGATGAACCCGACCGACTCGATGGTCAGGAGCACCCAGCCTTCCGTCACCTCCTGCACGAGGGTGACCTGCAGAGTGACCGCGACGAGCCCGGTCCACGCCGCAACCGGCGCCGTTGCCCGCGTGATGAGGAACAGCACGGCTGCCCACGCAAGCATGAGTGGCACGGCGACGCGACTCAGCGCGACCTCCCCCGAGGTCGACTGCAGGTTCGCAGCGACCTGAGAGCCCAGCAGTGCCAGTGGTCCGGCGACGATGAGGGTCTTCGCCGCCGCTGCTCCCCGTCCTGAGAGGTCGGGGAGTGCCGATGTCCGGTAGGACGTCGGAGTGTTCATGACGTCTCCATTCCGGCGCGAGTGATCGACCCGCGCCGCGATGAGGTGCCAGCAATGAGAGTCGACGGCGCCGCACGCCTATGGGTGGGGCGAGACGGGATCGTCGGTAGCAGTTGCGGTAGCAACGTGAACGGTTGAGCAGAGGGCTCAGCCGGGGCGTGAGCCCTCGAAAGGGCTCAACCAGCAGGGGGCGGCCAACGGCCTAGATTCGACCTACAACCATCATCGGGCTCCCCAATCTGCCAGCGTCGCGAGACGGAGGTCGTCGCGAGAACGCGACGCTAGCGGTTCGGCGAGCGGTAGCGCAACATCGCCGTCGACGCTGCAACCACATCGTTATGGACGTGCTGCCGCCCGCCAGGACACCGATCGTCGTCTGCTGTCTCCCCATCATGTAAGGATGCCCGGTGCGATGTAAGGTTCCTATGTGCCACGAAAGGCGATGACAGAACCCGACGCCCGCTGGGGCGTGACGTCGCGGGTACGACCGGCTCCGGGCCGAAAACGCCAGTGGCGCATCTCGGACGGCCTCGTTTTCGCCCTGCCTGTCATCGTCGACCACATGTTCGTCGATCCTGACACGGGAGTGACCGGATGGCTCATCGAGGCGACCGTCGACCTGGTGGACGACGTCCCGGCCCTGACTCGACTCGACGCCCGTTCGTCTGGAGGTCTCGACCTCGTCCGGATGCAGCGAGAGTTCCGGTGGGCGAGCCCGCTCGACATCGTCACGCGCGCGATCCCGCAGCTGCTCAGCAAAGGCATCGACCCGTTCGCCTTCGACTACCCCCTCACGGGCTACCCGGACGCCGCCGACGTCGGCAAGGCGGTCAATGCGCCGCTCACCGACGCGTTCCTCGAGGAGATCGCCCGTGAGTACCTGGACGTCGGCCGAGGATACGCGCGGACGATCTCCATCGAGCGGCAGGTATCGCCACGCACGGTGATCAGCTGGGTGGAGAAGGCCCGTCGGCGCGGCATCCTCACGCCGGTGGCCCAAGGCGGATTCGGTGGCACGATCGTGCCCCGGTCACGACGGCACTAGGCGGAGCGCACGTCGAAGACCTCGTATCGGTTCCGACCCGCGACCTTGGCCCGGTACATGGCGGAGTCGGCGTTGTGCAGCAGTTCCGCGGCACCGGCGCGAGGATCGTCGGTGACCATCGCCCCCACGCTGGCTGACATCGGGAAGGCCACCGTCCCGTCGTGGAACGGCTCCGCCAGGGTCGCCACGATCCGCTCAGCCAGGGAATGGACATCCGCGGATGCCACCTGGTCACACAGCACGATGTATTCGTCACCGCCCAGCCGAGCGACCGTGTCCTCCCGCCGCGCCACCATCTCCAGTCGTCGCGCGGCCTCGACGAGGACACGGTCACCTGTCTCGTGGCCGTAGGTGTCGTTGACGTCCTTGAACCGGTCGAGGTCGATGAAGAACAGCGCTAGGCGGCCAGGGTCACGTTGGAGACGCATGAGTGCCTTGGCCAGGCGGTCCATGAGGAGGTAGCGGTTGGCCAGCCCCGTCAACGGATCGTGCATCGCCTGCCGCGCCAGTACCTGCTCGGCGCGCTTGATCTCGGTGATGTCGCGCAGCGACGTCAGGACCCCGACGACGGCGCCGGTCGCCTCCTTGTCGGGCGACAGCGACAGGTGGAACCATGACTCCTCGCCGTTCGGGCTGGCCTGCGCGGCGAACTCGACGTCGCGCGGCTCCTCGGACTCCAGCACGCTGCGCAGCGCAGACTCGAGGACGACGAGGACGCTCGCGGGCATCCCCGACTCCCGGTCGGTGCGACCGATCAGCTCCGCCAGAGTGGCCCCCCGCCATCGCTCGCCCGCGGGATTGAGGTACTGGTAGCGCAGGTCACGGTCGTACCGGGCGATGGCGTCCATGGAGCCGTTGAGGACGGCACTCAACTGGGCCTCGACCTCAACGAGATGCGCGTTCGCCTGCGAGAAGTCCTCGGCCATCCGCGCCAGAAGCCGCTCCGCTTGTTCCCACCGGGTGACGTCACGGGTGTAGCCGAACGTCCCGATGATGGTGCCGCTCGCGTCGCGCAGAGGGAATTTGCTGGTCTCCACCCACGTGCCTGGCTCGTCGTGCAGGCGGTCGGCTTCCTCCTTGTCGATCAGAGGCACGCCCGTGGCGATGATCCGCTGCTCGTCGGCCAGCAGCTCGGTGGCATGGGCATGGTCTGTCAGGTCGAAGTCCGTCAGGCCCGCCATCTCCTCCTGCGTCCGGCCGTTCACCCGCGCGCAGTCGATACTGACCCTGACGAACCTGCCGAGGAGGTCCTTCACGAAGATGATCGAGCCCGGCGCGTCGAGCAGGTTGCGGGCGATGATGCGATCGAGGTCGGTCATGGGCCTCCTACGGAGCCGGGTACCCCCTTCCTACGCGAACGTGCCGGCAGTGTCGCGCTAGGCCGCGTGCGGGAGCGCGTGGGTACCGCGTTGAGGTGAACGCCAGGGGTGACGGCTTGTCAGCTGGTGATGTCCTTCTGGGTGAAGCGCGCCCAGGCGAGGCTCACGAACACGACGACATAGCCGAGCGCGACGAGGAGTCCCTGGCGCATCTGCTCGTAGAAGATGGGGTCGCGGAAGGCGTCGGAGAAGGCCGTCCAGTAGTGGACGAGCAGCCACGGCTGCAGCCACTCAAGCTGCGGGATCCCGTCGAGGATCCACATCGCAGTCGACACCACGGTGATCGCGATCATCGCGCCGATCGGCTGCTCGGTCAGCGTGGAGATGAACAAGCCAATGGCGGCGAGGCCCGCGAGCCCCGCGCTGAGATAGAGCACCGCCAGCGCCAGCCGCGCCAGCGCGTCGGCGAGGCCGATCTGGCTGCCCGACAGCAGTGTCGTCGGGCCGAGCCCGAACAGCGCTCCGCCGACGATCACTCCGGTCACCGCGACGACGAGCACACCGAAGCAGGCGCCGAGGACCAGCGACACGAACTTGACCGCGAGCAGCCGCGTGCGATCGACGGGCACTGTCAGCAGATACCGCAGCGTGCCGATGTTGGCCTCGCCCGCAATCGTGTCGCCCGCGAGCGCGGCCACCGCGAGGGGGAGGAACAAGGCGATCTCGATGCTCAGCGCGGTGAGCGACACGAAGATCCCGTTCGACGTGGCCGAGGAGATGAAGTCGGGGCCGCGACCCTCACGAGGCTGGGAGAACTTCAGCGCCACGGCGATGAGCACCGGCACCGAAGCCAGCACGAGGATGCCGGCCTGGTTGCGGCGCCGGCCGGCGATGATCCGCAGCTCCGAGCGCAGGAGTCGCAGCGAAGCGACGACGGTGCGGCTCCTCGCCGGCGCCGATGGCGAGGCGGACAGATCAGTTGCTGACATCGAAGCCCTCCCCCGTCAGCGAGACGAACAGGTCCTCCAGGCTCGGGCTCTGCACCGCGAACCCGCGCACCCCGACGCCTGCGCCCACGAGGGCGGCCACGATCCGCTCGGGGTCGACACCGTCGGGGGCGGCACGGACGCCCGTGGTTGTCACCGTCACATCCGCCAGCCCGAGGCCGCGCAGCACGGTGGCGGCCTCCTCCGGGGATGCGGTCAAGACCTCGGCGACGGCACGCGAGCCCGACCGGACCTCGTCGACCGTGCCCTGGGCGACGAGGCGGCCCTGTCTCAGGATGCCGAGGTGCGAGCAGATCTGCTCGACCTCCGACAGCAGGTGGCTGGAGACGAGGATCGTCGCGCCCTCGCCCGTGAGGGAGGCGATCAGCGATCGGACCTCGCGGGTGCCCTGCGGGTCGAGGCCGTTCGTGGGCTCGTCGAGCACGAGCAGGTCGCGCGGGGTGAGGAGTGCCGCGGCGATGGCGAGGCGCTGCCGCATGCCGAGCGAGTACGCGCGATAGCGCTTCCGTGCCGCCCCGAGGAGGTCGACGCGCTCGAGGGCTGCATCGATGCGGGTGCGCGACGTCGACGGGTCGGCGAAGCGATCGGCCGCGTCGAGACGGGCCAGGTTGGCCCGGCCGGACAGGTAGGGGTGGAAGGCCGGGCCTTCGACGAGGGATCCCACGCGCGGCAGGATCCTCGACAGGCCGCCCGGGATGGGCTCCCCGAGCACCTCGATCTCGCCCGCGCTGGCATGGACGAGGCCCAGGAGCATGCGGATCGTCGTGGTCTTGCCCGAGCCGTTGGGGCCGAGGAAGCCGTACACCGCGCCGTACGGCACCTGCAGGTCGATTCCGTCGACGGCGGCCTGCTTGCCGAAGAGCTTGGTCAGTCCCGTCGTGGTGATCGCCGAAGCGGCATGGGTCACTGCGCGGCCAACGCGGCGCCCAGGGTCTGCGGGGTCACGGCGCCGATCGCGATCCTTCCGTCGTCGGTGAGGATCGCCGAGAAGAGCGTGCCGTTCAGCACACGTCCAGAACCCCAGGTCCCCGACGTGCGGGGCAGAGACTCCAGCAGCGCTGCTGCATCGAGGCCACCGCTGCTCGCCATCTCGCCGCCGTTCCCACCGACCGTCGCCCCGGCCAGGCCGGCGGCCTCATCGACGGGCATCGCGGCGATGACGACCTGGCTCCACCCGCTCCCGACGACCGTAGGCGAAGCCCCCGCCCCCGGCTTCGTCCCCGAGCCCGCGGCCATGGCCTCTTTGCTCGGGGCCGCGTGCTCCGTGACCGTGGCCCCGGGCGGCGGAGTGAACTCGAACAGGCGTGCCTCCGGCGTCGAGAAGTCGACCGACGTGAAGCCGACCTCGTAGGCCGGATCGCTCATCGCTGTCGAGAAGACCTGCACCCGCAACGGGATCCTGGTCTCGGCATCCATCGCCATGACGACGCGCGCCACGAGGGTGTCCGTCTGCTTGGGTGTCAGGATCAGTTCGTACACCGGGCGGCCCGCGACCTGGTCGACACCCGACGTCGACACCCCGGTGGTGCCGTCAAGGCTCGCGAGGACCAGTGCGGCGGCCTCCTGGGGCGTGCGCGGCAGGTCGGCCGGCAGCGGCGACACAGCGGACGTGTCGCGCTCGGGCAGGACATAGTGATCGGCGGTGTCGTTGGTGCTGGACCACATCCAGACGTCACGTCCGTTGCGGACGACGTCGGACTCCTGGGCCGTGCCGATCATGGCCAGGCGCGTGCGCTCCGGGCCATCGCTCCAGACCCGCAGGGTGTGCGAACCGCTCACCAGGGAGGACAGTTCAGCGCTCGAGCCCATACCCGTGGGCAGCTCGGGCAGCCCCAGGTCGGCCGTGGCCACGATCGTGCCGGACAGGGCCGTCGCCTGCGGTGCCTGGAGCTCGACCAGGAGCGCCTCGGCGGTCTTGGGGGGCAGTCCCGCGTCGGCCGAGGCGCCGACGGTGCCGGCCACCGTGCCGGCGAGGATCAGGGCGCCGGCCGCGGCGGGGACCGCCCAGCGCAGGTGGGGTCGTCGATCGAAGATGCTCACCCCACCATGATGCCTCGTCTCCCGCGATTCGGCGACGCTGGCTCCCGGCATCGGCGCCATCGGCCGGGCCTCGGGCGCACAATGGACTGTGACCAGCATCCGCCGCGCCCCCTTCACGATGGCGCTCATCCTGACCGTGGTCGCGCTCTGGATCGGTTCGACGCCGTTGGCGATCGCCGCCGGCGGTCCGTCCCGCCTCACCGTGACCGTGAGCTCGGCACCCGGGATGAGCGACACCTGGACGCTGACCTGCGACCCCGTCGGCGGGACCCATCCCAACCGGGTGCGGGCCTGCGCCCTCCTCGAGAGTCTCAAGAAGCCCTTCGCGCCGCTCCCCAAGGGGCTGGCCTGCACGATGGTCTACGGCGGTCCCGAGCGCGCTCGGGTCGTCGGCAGGTGGCAGGGCTCCGCCGTCAACGCCGGATTCGCGCGCACGAACGGCTGCGAGACGGCCCGCTGGACGCAGTACGAGGCACTGCTCACTGCTGGGGGCGCGGTCGCCGTTCGTGGTCGCGTGGACCTCGGACCGACGTGCCCCGTCCAGCGGCCCGGGGAGGTCTGCGAGATCGCTGGAGCTCCGGCCACGGCGACCGCGACATCGGGCTCCCGCCGGCGAACCGCTCAGGCCGACTCGGACGGATTCCTCCTGCGCCTTCCTCGCGCCGTGTGGATCGTCACCGCGGATGCGGGCATGTACTGCACGCCCGTTCGCGTTGACACCCGCAATGGCCCGTCGCCGTCGCTCGTCGTCGTCTCCTGCGACACCGGGATCCGCTGACGTCGCTAGTCGGACGCTCCGCCACTGAGGTCGAGGTACATCGCGTGCGCCTCGGCGCCGGACAGGCCCTCGTGCACGACGGCACTGACCGACTTGATCATGGCCTCCGGCGCGGTGCGCTGGAAGATGTTGCGCCCCATGTCGACGCCCGATGCGCCACCGGCGATGGCGTTCGCGGCCATCGTGAGCGCCTCCAGCGAAGGCAGCTTCTTGCCGCCGGCCATGATGATCGGCACGGGGCAGGCAGCCGTGACCTGGTCGAAGTCCTCGTCGCAGTAGTAGGTCTTGACGACCTGAGCACCGAGTTCGGCGATGATGCGCGTGGCCAGCCCCAGGTACCTCGCGTCACGGGCCATGTCGCGGCCGACGGCCGTGACGCCCATGACGGGGATGCCGAAGGCCATCCCGGCGTCGACCAGCTGCGTGAGGTTGTGGACCGACTGGGTCTCATGCTCGCCGCCGATGTAGACCTGCACCGCAGCAGCCGCGGCGTCGATCCGCACGATGTCCTCGATGCTCATCGCCAGCCGCTCATCGGAGAGCTCCTTGAGGATCGACGGGCCACCCGACGCACGCAGCACCAGTGCGGTATCGATACCGGCCGGGATCAGCGAGCGGAACACACCGCGGGTCGCCATCAGTGCATCCGCGTGCGGCGCCAGGGGCACGATGTTCAGGTCGATCCGCTCCAGGCCGCTCGTGGGGCCTTGGAAGTAACCATGGTCGAAGGCGAGCATCACGGTGCGGCCGTCCTCGCGGAAGATGCGCCCGAGGCGGTGCTTCATGCCGAAGTCGAGGCTGCCGGCACCCTTGACGTGGAAGCCCGCCATCTCCTGGGGGACGTCCGGGCGGAACTGCTTGGCGTCGAGGTTGCCTTCGGTGTCGGCCATGACGTGCCTTTCTGTTGGCGCCGTCTGCGGGTCGCGGCGCGCGGGAATGGTGGGTTACTTCTGGGGAACCGGCTCACCCGGGACCCAGGGCATCGGGACGGTGTCCTGGGGGTCGTACGGAGCCTTGATGAACAGCATCTGGAACTCCTCATCGGAGGCGTTGGAGAAGTAGTGCATCTCGCCGGGTGGCGACTGGTAGACGTCACCGGGGCGGATCGTGTGCATCTGCGTGCAGTCGACCCACAAGGTGCCTTCGCCCTTGATGATGTAGAAGCTCTCCTCGACGTTCGCGTGGTAGTGGTTCACGACGTCGTCGCCGGGGCGCAGGAGCACGACTCCGATGTCGGTGCGCGGTCCGCGGAGCAGGTACGCCGGTCCGTAGTCGCCGAATCGGTACGCGGCATCACCGCAGCACGTGTGTTCCATGGCGCCTCACCTTTCCTGGGTCCCCCCACCCTAGAGGCGGCACGACCCCCAAAGCAAGGGGAAGTAGGACAACTAACAACTCGGCCTTCCGTGGTCGAGATCCACGAAACCTCGGGGCAGGCCCCCGCAGGAAATTCCTAGATGTTAGTTGTCCTACGACCTGACGGGGGCTACAGTTTGGGGGTGAGTGACCACGAGGCAACCCAGCGGATGGCCGATCGGATCCGCCTACGAGTGTTCGAGCACGTGCTCGCCAACAACGGCGGCTACCTGAGCCAGGCCTGCTCGTCGGCCGAGCAGCTGGCCGTCCTCTACAGCGGCGCCGTCCGGATGGCACCGCTCGCCGCACCCCTGGCGCCACCGCCCTTCGTGGCCGTTCCCGGGCCCGGACTTGAGCGGGTGAGCGGCGGGGCCTTTCACGGGCCGAAGGCGCCGGACCTCGATCGGCTGATCATCTCCCCGGCGCACTACGCGCTGGTGATCTACTCGGCCCTGATAGAGGCGGGCCGGCTCGACGAGACGGCCCTGGCGTCCTTCAACGTCGACGGCTCGACCGTCGAGATGATCGGCGCCGAGCACTCCCCCGGATTCGAGACGACCACCGGCTCGCTGGCGCAGGCGCTGTCCACGGCCGGTGGGATCGCCCTCGCCCGACGAATGAAGAAGGAGACCGGGCGCGTCGTCGTCTTCATGAGCGACGGCGAGTTCCAGGAGGGCCAGACCTGGGAGGCGTTCCAGGCGCTCGCCTTCCACAAGCTCGACACGATCCGCGTCCTCGTCGACGTCAACGGCGGGCAGTGCGACGGACCGATGGACTCCGTCATGACCATCGAGCCGCTGGCCGCTCGCCTCGAGGCGTTCGGCGCGAGTGTCGACAGCGTCGACGCCCACGATGTCCCGGCCCTGCACGCGGCCCTGACCCGCGAGACCGGCCGACCCCACGTCGTGCTCGCCTACTCCGACCCCACGAGGGGTATTCCGCTCCTCGAGGAGAGGCGTCCGATCCTGCACTACCTCAGGTTCACCGGATCCGAAGAACGCGACAGGTACCGCGCCGCATACGAGTCGATGCTGGAGACGTCATGAGCGTGGAGATCGTCAATCGGCCACACGTGGAGAACTTCATCGCGTGGTCCGCGGACAAGCCAGAGGTCGTGGTCCTGACCGCTGACCTCACCAACTCGTGCGAGGTCGGCCTGTGGCGCGACACCTATCCCGAGCGGTACTTCTCCATGGGCATGGCGGAGCAGAACATGATCAGCTTCGCCGCTGGCATGGCGCGCGAGGGCTTCGAGCCCTGGCTGCACACGTTCGCGGTGTTCTTGTACCGCCGCCCGCTCGACCAGCTCCTGATGTCGGTGGCCTACCCCAACCTGCCGGTACGTCTCGTCGGCTTCCTGCCCGGCATCACCACCCCCGGCGGCGTCACGCACCAGGCCATCGACGACATCGGCGTCCTGCGGACGGTGCCGAACCTCACGATCCTCGAGACGGGCGACGCCACAGAGGTCGAGTCGGTGCTCGATGTCGCCCATGCCATCGACGGACCGGTCTACATCCGGATGCTGCGCGGCGAGGTGCCCCGCCTCTTCCCTAAGGACGAGCCGATGGCATTCGGCCGTGCCCGCATCCTCGGTACGGCAGGCGCGAGCGTCGATGCCCCCGCCGAGCTCGTCGTACTGACCTCGGGCATCTCCACGGAGGAGGCGCTGCGCGCCGTTCCGGCCGTTCGCGACAAGGGGGTCGGCGTGACGCACCTCCACATCTCGACCCACAAGCCGTTCGACGACCCGATCGTGCTCGCCGCGCTGCGGAGCGCCACGCACGGGGTGATCACGATGGAGAACCACCTGATCACCGGTGGCCTCGGCTCCGCCGTCGCCGAACTCATGGCGGAAGGCGGCATCGGCGTTCCCCTGCGTCGGATCGGGCTGAAGGACACCTACGCTCACGGCGCCTCGCAGGGCTATCTGCTGGCCGAGTACAACCTCGACGCCCGATCGCTCGTTCAGGCGATGCAGGACATGCTCGGGCGCGACCTCGACGTGGCCGACGGCGACCTCTCGGAGGTCCGGATCGCGGCGGTGCACAGCGCCGCGAAGGCGGAGGCACTGTGAGCGACGCGGCTGGCGACGCGATCCTCGTCACGTACGCGATCAGCGGACCCGACCCCGCCGGGACCGCCGAGGCCATCCGGGTCGAGCAGACCATCGAGTTCCCCTACGACCTCGCCCCCGCCTGGATCCAGGAACAGGTCGTCGGCCGAATCGTCGAGACGCAGGGCTCGCAGGTGACCATCGCCTACAACCCCGGTGTCGTCGGCGGCGACGTCGTCCAGTTCCTCAATCTCCTGTGGGGCAACGTCTCGCTCTTCACCGGCGTTCGCATCGTCGACATCCAGATCCCCGACTCTGCACTCGCCATCTTCCCCGGCCCGCGCTTCGGCGTCACGGGCCTCCGGGCGCTGTTCGACGCCCCGACGCGTCCTCTCCTGTGCACGGCCCTCAAGCCCATGGGACTGTCCCCCCTCGAGCTGGCCGGTTACGCGCGCACCCTGGCCGAGGCCGGCTTCGACATGATCAAGGACGACCACGGACTCGCGAACCAGCCCTGGGCTCCCTGGGCGGAGCGCGTTCGCGTCGTGGCTGCGGCAGTGCGCGAGGTGGCCGACGCCACCGGGCGGCACTCCGTCTACATGCCGACGCTCAACGTCCCAGCCGACCGTCTCTTCGACGCGGCCCACGAGGCCAAGGCGGCCGGTGCCGGCGCCTTGCTGGTGCTCCCCGGGGTGACCGGCTTCGACGCCATGCGCGTCCTCGCGGCGGACGATGAGCTCGGCCTGCCGATCATGAGCCACCCGTCGTTCCTGGGGTCGCACGTCGTTAATGCAGGGCAGGGCATCTCGCACGGGCTGCTCATCGGGCTCATCAACCGGCTCGCAGGTGCCGACCTGTGCATCTTCCCGAACTACGGCGGCCGCTTCTCATTCTCGCCGGACGAATGCCGAGACATCCAGCAGCGCTGCACCCAGGACCTCGGAGGCCTACGCGCCTCGTGGCCCACGCCCGGTGGCGGCATGACGCTCGATCGCATCGACGAGATGCTGGCGTTCTACGGCAATGACCTGACACTCCTGATCGGTGGCGCGCTGCACCGTGGCGACCTCGCGGAGAACGCGCGGGCCATGGTCGAGGCTGTGCGCGACCGGTAGCCGGCGCGGTCGGACCGACGGGCCACGCGGGTCGTCGTCCGGGCCTAGCGGGTCGTCGTCGCGCGCAGGATCTGCGAGGCCATGGCGATGTAGTTCTCGCTGGCCGGCCCCGACTCGCGCTCCCGCACGGCCGCGCGCGCCACGTCGAGCACTCCCCGAGCCGCGCCTTCACGAAGCTCCTCCGGCAACGACTCGATGTCCTTCGTCTTCGCCAGTCCCACGATGCGACGTGCCATCTTCGCGGCCGCGAACACCCACGTCTCGTCGTGCCAGCGCGCCACCAGATCATCACCGAACCCATCGGTGAACACCCTGGCATCACGACGCTCGGGCCACGAGGCGCGGAAGGTCGCCTCGAACGCCGTCCACGTCTCGGCGCAGAGGTTCATGCACCAGTCCGCTCGGTCGTCCTCGCCCAGCGCCGTGGCCCTCGCCGCGGCGATCGTGTAGTTGGCCCACAGTGCACCGAGGTCGAACGCCACGGGCCCGTAGAACGCGAACTCGCTGTCGAACGCCTTCGCGGAGTCGACCGGGCCCTCGTCACCCGACGCCGCACGAACCATCACCGATCCGGTGTGCAGGTCGGCATGGATGAGCGCCTCGCCGTGGGTCATGAACGACCACTTCGCGTTTCCCATGGCCCGCACCATGACGTCGTCGGCCGCCAGCTCGTTCGCGTCCTTGACGTTGGCGGCGAGGACGGAGTTGCGGCCGTTCTCGAAGTAGGGCTCCGTGAAGACGAGGTCCTCGGTGATCGTGCACAGCTCGGGGTTCGCGGAGCGGGCCGCGATCATCTTCTGCTCCTCTGGATCGACGCTGAAGATCGACGTGCCGAAGGCCACCGCAGCGACGTACTCCCCCATCAGTGCCGCCACGCCCTCGTGCCGCAGGCCGTCGTTGAGCGCCCCGCGCCAGACCCTGTGGTCGGACAGATCCTCCATGCCGAGGATGTACCGCTCGGCATCGAAGAGGTAGACCTCCGGCACGAGCGCAGGTGCGAGCCGGCCGTGGAACTGCAGGGCCTCCGCCTCGTGACGCGCCCGGTCGGGGGTCATCGGCCAGTCTGGTCCGACCAGTCGCACGTACGGCAGGGCCTGCTTCAGCACGACGCCGCCGCCGTGCGCGTCGTGGACGATGAACACGAGGTTGAGGTTCCCGTCACCCACTTCCTTGACCTCAGTGATCGCACCGACGTCGACCTGCTCGGCGAGCCGTGGGTTGGCTGAGATGTAGTCGGCGATGGTGTCTGCGGTGAGGAACTCGTACGTCATCTCTTGCTCCGAATCGTGCGGCGGTGTGGGTGCCTAGGTCGCGGAGACGTATCGGGTCTTCCGCCGGGACAGCGTGAACGAGAAGATCAGCGCGACGAGCAGCACCACGCCCTTGGCGATGTCCTGCGCGTAGTAGGGGAAGCCCTTGATCGTGAGCCCGGTGATGACGATGCCGATCAGCAGGGCGCCGAGCGCCGTGCCCCAGGCGTTGGGGCGACCGAGTCCGAGCACCGAGGTGCCGACCAGGGCCACCGCCACGGCGTCGAGCAGGAGCGAGCTGCCCGCGCTGATGTCGCCCTGGCCGATCCGACTCGACAGGATCAGTCCGCCGATGGAGGCGAACACGCCGCAGATGACGTAGGCCAGCCCGTGGTAGAACCGCACGCGCACACCGGCCAGGCGCGACGCCTCCGGGTTCGCGCCGATGGCGTACATCATGCGGCCCCACTTGGTACGAGTGAGGAAGAACCAGGTGAGGATCGTGAGGATCAGCACGACGATGACGGGGAACGGGACCGGTCCGACGTTCGCGCGGTCGATGAGCAGGAAGTCCGACGTGAACTTGCCGGGCGCGATGCTACCGTCGCGAAGCGTCATCCCCGACGACACCGACTGACCCGACACCGGGACGAGCTTCAGCCCCATCACGATGAACATGGTGCCCAGGGTGGCGAGCAGGTCGGGGATCTTGAGGATCACGATGAGGAAGGCGTTGAACAGGCCCACGAGCGCGCCCGCGAGCAGGACGACGACGATTGCCACGCCACCCTGCTGGTTGTAGAAGACCATCGTCATGGCCGACAGGGTCACGGAGAGCCCGGCTACTGCACCGACCGACAGGTCGAGGCCGCCGACGACCATCGTGAACGTGATGCCCAGGCCGGCGATGGCCACGACGGACGTGAACTTCAGCATGGAGAACAGCGTGTTGGGGTTGCGGAAGGTCTCTTCCGTCGCCGAGAAGTAGACGAACAGCAGGATCGTGACGACGATGAAGCCGTACTTCACGAGTCCGTCCTGGAATCTCAGCGCCATCTCGCGACCACCCGTCGCTGCCTGGGCCTTCTGGTCAGACACCTATGCCACCTCCGACATGCGCACCACGATTTGGTCACGGTTGGTTTGGGATGAGTACGTATCCATGCGGACCTCACCGTCGACGAGCACGATGATGCGATCCGCGACTTCGAGCACCTCGTCGATATCCGAGGTCAGGACGACGACGCCGACTCCTGAGCCGGCGACCTCCCGGGTCTTGCGCGAGATGTCCCGACGCGCCCCGATGTCGACTCCCCGGAAGGGCTCGTCGAGCAGCAGCACGCGCGGGGTGCCGTGCAGCCATCGGCCGACGATCACCTTCTGCTGGTTGCCGCCCGACAGCGAGTCGACCTCCTGCTCGTCGCCGTCAGCCACGACGGAGAACTCGTTGATCAGGTCGATGCCCAGGGCGTGCTCCTTGCCGAAGTTCAGCACGGACCTGCTGGCGATCATCTTGAGGAAGGGGAGCGAGGCCGTACGGGCGATCGACCAACCGGGCAGCATCGACTCCTGGGCCCGGTCCTCGGGCACCAGGTAGACGTCGTTGCGGATGGCCTCGGACGGTCCGGCGGGCGCGTACTTCGCTCCGGCAAGGGTCATGGTGCCGCCGACGAAGCTGTCCGCGCCGAAGATCCCCCGCGCGAGCTCGCTCTTCCCCGAACCGAGGAGCCCGATGACCCCGGTCACCTCGCCGGAGCGGATCTCGAGATCGAAGGGAGCAGAGCGGGTGAACAGCTGAACGCCCTTCAGGTCGAGGACGGTGGTCGTGCCATGCCTCTCCTCGAAGGACTCGAGCTCGACGACGGTCTGCTCGCCGAGCATGTCCTTGAGCGCTGCCGTCCAGTCGAAGGGCCGGTCCTGCTCCCCGCGGATCTGGCCGTCGCGAAGGACCACCAGCCGGTCGGCCAGGGTGTCGATCTCACCGAGGCGGTGGGACACGTAGAGGACCGGGATGCCGGATGCGCGCAACTCGTTGATGACGGAGAACAGGCGGTCGACCTCGGACTGCGAGAGCGCGGACGTCGGCTCGTCGAGGATGAGGAGCCGGGGCCGGCGGGCCAGGGCGCGCGCGAGGATGAGCAGCTGCTTGTCGGCGACGCCGATCTCGAAGACGTCCTTGCGAAGATACGAGTCCGACCAGTCGAGGTGCAGCGCATCGGCAACCTCACGGGCCTTGGGCAGGAGGGAGCGCAGGGAGGCCACCCGGCCGATCTCGTTCTGCGCGATCTGCTCGAAGAGCAGGTTCTCGGCGATGCTCAGGCCGGGGATGACACCGTCGTCGATGCGCTGATGCACGGTCTGCAGGCCGATCCGTCGAGCAGTCATCGGCGAGTCGATCGTCTGGGGCTCTCCGTCGATCTCGATGACGCCGCCATTGCCGGTGTAGACGCCGGAGAGGATCTTGATGAGGGTGCTCTTGCCCGCTCCGTTGGCACCGAGGAGCGCTGTCACGTGAGCGGGGTTGATCTCGAGGTTGACGCCTCGCAGGACCATGTTCGCCCCGAACGACATCGTGATATCACGCATGACGATCGTCGCCTGTGATGTCACCAACTCACCATCCGATCCGTCTGTCCGAAGATGCCAGCGTGGCTAGTGGGGGTCCGCAGGCCGCAGCCTGCACGGCCTGCGGACCCCACTATGAACTACCTAGAAGGTGACCGGAGGAATCCAGTCGGCAGAGACCTCGTTGGTCAGGTTGAGCTCGGGCATTGCGGCCCGCAGCTCGTCCATGTTGGTGATCTTGTTGTCGACGAGGAACTGCTGGGTGACGAGGACGCCCGGGAAGACGACCTCCTTGGTGTCGAGCTGTCCGGCCATCTCGAGGGCCATCGCCCGCACGACGCCGGCGCCAATGGCGTTCGGGTCGGTCGTTGCGGTTGCCTTCCAGGGGCTGTCAGCCTTCGTCATGACCTCGATGTCGGCGTTGGAGATGTCGATGCCGTAGGCCGAGACGTCCTTCTGCATGTTGTTCTGCTCGATCGCGGACACGGTGCCCTTGGTCAGCTCGTCGTACGGGGCGAAGATCGCCTTGACGGTCGGGTTGGCCTTGAGGGCGGCGTCCACGAGCTGTGCGTTGTCCGTCGCGACGGCGTTGGTGAACTTGCCGACGAAGAACAGCTGCTCCCACTTGTTGTCCTTCACGAACTGCTGCCACACGACATCGCGCCGATCGAGCGGGGCGATACCCAGCACGTTGACGTAGCCCACCGGCACGCTCTGGCCGATGTCCGTCGCCATCTGGGTAAGGACGAGCGTTGCCAGGTCGGCGTCGCTCTGCGCGGTCTCGACTGCTGCGGGCGCGCACTCGGTGATCTCGATGTCATACACGGTGACCTTGATGCCGGCATCCGTGGCCTTGACGATCAGCGGGCACATCGTGTCCGCCTGGCCGTGGTCGACGATGATCGCCGAGACACCGGAGCCGATCGCGGTCTCCATGTCGGTGGCCTGCTTGGCGTTGTCCGCCTGCGCGTCGTACACCTGCAGTTCCATGCCGATGGTCGCCGCCTGCTGCTTGGCGCCATTCGTCCACTGCTGGAAGTAGTCACCAGCACCGGAGTTCTGCACCAGCGCCACCTTGACAGGAGGGGCATCGAACGGCGCCGGCATGGCCGCCGCTGCTGCGGAGGAGGCAGGGGCAGCTTCGGACGCTGCCGCCGAAGCGGCTGCGGACGTTGCCGCCGCGGCCGATGACGACTCATCGGCTGGAGTGCTCTGCGAGCACGCCGACAGCACCAGTGCGGTGCTCAACACCGCAGCTGCGGCGGCGAAAGTCTTGCTGACCTTCATCCAATCTTCCTTTCGTTGAGGCTGAGCCGGCGGCTCAACGGCCCTTTACTCCCCCTCATCGGGGGAATGCTGTTGCTACCCCGCCGTCCACCGGGATGACGCATCCGGTTGTCCTGGAGGACTGGTCGGAGAGCAAGAACGAGACGGACTGTGCCACGTCCGCGGTGGTGACCCTACGGTGGAGGAGGTTGCGCGAGGCGTAGAAGTCCTCCAGCTCCTCGGGCTTGATGCCGTGGGCTGCGGCGCGCTCCTCACGCAGCCCACCGTCCCACAGCCGGGAGTTGTCGAACACGGCATCGGGATTGACAGCGTTGGCACGGATGCCGGAGGAACCGCCCTCAAGGGCCGCGATCCGCATCAGCTGGACCATGCCGGCCTTGGACACGGAGTAGGCCCCGAAGCCCGCGCCCGGGCCGAACGCATTCTTCGACGCGACGTACACGAGCGACCCGCCCCTGCCCTGCTCCCGCATGGCGCGCATCCCCGCCTGCGTCAGCAGGAAGGCGCTGCTCAGGTTGATGCGCATCGTGGAGTTCCACTGGTCGAGCGTCAGTTCCTCGAGCGTTCCCGTCATCCCGATGCCGGCGTTCAACACGACACCGTCGAGGCCGCCGTAGGCGCGCACCGCAGCGTCGACCGTGCCGGTGACCACCTCGGGATCCGACTGGTCGCCCGCCGCCACCACGGGATCGGGCCGGCCGTCCTCGGCGATGGTGCCGGCCAGCACGTCGAGCCCGGCCGAGTCCAGGTCGGCGAGCACCAGGGAGGCGCCCTTGGCGGCGAGCTCGAGCGCGATGCCCCGGCCGATGCCGGATGCCGCGCCCGTGACGATGAAGACGTGCCCGGCGAAGATGGGTTCCTGCGGCTTCAGACTCAACTTGAACAACTCCAATGGCCAGTAGTCGAAACGAAACGTCTCCCGGTCGGAGATGGGCTCCGGTGCGCCGAACGTGTCGGCGACGGCTGCGGCGACGCCGAGGCTGTGCTGGGCGATCTCCGCGACGACGGCCGCCTCACGGCTGTCCGCGCCAGTAGTGACGGCCCCGAGACCTGGGACGAGAACCACCTTCGGCGACGGGTCGTGCGGCTCGTACCCCTCCGGCAGCAGCTCGAGGTTGCGGTCGACGTACGCCCGGTAGTCGTCCTGGAACTTCGCCACGGCCGTCACCGCAGCGATCGGGTCGCTGCCCGACAGGGCAAGGGCGCGCGGCGTGATGCGCAGCATGTGGTCGGCGCTCGAGACGCCCGCGTCCACCAGCTCGGGCAGGTCGTCTCGATCGGCGATCGCGCGCAGCCCGGTGTCGACGCGGAGCACGCGTGGACGGGTGCCGCCGATGGCACCACGCAACGCCAGCAGCAGGCGGGAGACCTCCTCGTCGGGCACGTCGTCGTGCCTCGGCGCCGGACCTCGCGCGATCCGGTGCTCCGAGACGTAGGCAGCGGCCCGATCGACGGCCGCTAGGGTCCGGGCCAGGCACGAGTCGGAGTCGTCCGCCCACGTGATGAGGCCATGGTGCGCGAGGACCACGCCATCACGGTCGGCGAGCTCGCCGACCACGGCGCTCAGCGGGAAACCGGTCCGCATCCAGTCGACGTAGCCCCAGTTCTCCCCCAGGGCCTCACGCACGACCAGCCGGCCGTCCTTGTGGTTGGTGAGCGCGCAGATCGCGTCGGCATGCACATGATCGATGTGCTGGAACGGCAGGAAGGCGTGCATCAGGGTCTCGATCGACGGGCGGCTCGCCGCCTCGTCGAGGAGTGCGCACCGCAGGTACTCCGTCATCTCCTCGTCCGACATCTCGGGTCGGCCACGAAGCTCGCGAAGGGGTGTCAGGCGAACAGCGGGATAGCCGGAATCGTCAGCGATGCGCATGTCGAAGCCGGAGGCCTTGACCCACATGACCTCCTCAGGGGCGCCATCGGCCGTGTACACCGTGCCCTTGGCCGACGTGTTGCCTCCGCCGTAGACCACGAGCGACGGGTCAGCGCCCAGTCGACGCGAGCGGTCGACCAGCTGAGCCAGAGGTGTCATGGGGGGCGAGGGGGACACGGCTACTTCACGACGTCCGAAGGGTCGGCGGGTGCCACCAGCGCGGAGACGGGCGAGACGCCATCGGGCTCGACGACAGCACGCTCGGTGGCGATGGCGCTGATGTATCGGGCCGGGGTGACGTCGAAGGCGGGATTGAAGCCACGCGCCTCGGGCGGGCTGACGAGGATGCCGGCGAACGTCGTCACCTCGTCGTCGGGCCGCAACTCGATGTGGATGTCGTCGCCCGTCACGGTCGACATGTCGACGGTCGACGAGGGGGCGGCCACCACGAAGGGGATGCCCGCGGCCGCGCAGCCGAGGGCAACGCCCAGCGAGCCGATCTTGTTGGCCGTGTCGCCGTTGCGCGCGATCCGGTCGGCCCCGATGACTGCCACGTCGACCAGACCGCGCAGCATCGTGCTCGCGGCCGCGCCATCAGCCTGGACGACATAGGGGATCCCGTCGTGCTGGAGTTCCCACGCGGTCAGTCGGGCACCCTGGAGAAGTGGGCGGGTCTCGTCGGCGTAGACGAGCTCCAGCACACCTCGGGCGTGCAGCTCGCGAATGATGCCCAGGGCCGTGCCCCATCCGGTGGTCGCCAGGGATCCGGTGTTGCAGTGGGTCAGCACCCGCAGCGGGCGACGCTCGACGGCCTGCATGATCCAGTCGGCGCCGAGGGACGAGAGCTGGTGGTTCGCGGCTTCGTCCTCGGCGATGATCGCCGCGGACTCGGCCAGTACGGCGTCGATGCCGTCGACCATGCTCGGGCGGACCCTGTCGACCCCCCACGCGAGGTTGACGGCGGTGGGGCGGGCATTGCGGATCGCGTCAACCCGCTCCTGGAGCACCTGCTCGCTCCAGCCCTCGCGGTCGGCCTCGACCATGGCGAGCGCGACGCCCAGGGCACCGACAGCGCCGAGCGCGGGAGCTCCCCGCACCACGAGTCGCTGGATGGCGTCGATCAGCGAATCGACGTCCGTGCAGATGAAGTCAACCGTCTGCGTGGGCAGGAGAGTCTGGTCGATCAGGTCGATCGTGGCGTTGGCGGAGTTCCACTGCACAGCGCGGATGTCGGCCATCAATACTCCTCAGACGTAAGTCGTCCTACAACTGACGGTTACGCTACGGTTCGCCCTAGAGGGTGTCAACAAGTCCTCGTTTCCGATATCGAATCGAGATCTTGGCCACGACGGGAGCCGCAATGACCGAGTCGCTCACGGACCAGCGCCGCCTTCGGCCACGCGGTAGCAACCTAGGTCGTGAGCTCGCCGAGAAGCTGCGAGCTCGGATCATCGGCGGAGAGTTCCCACCCGGCGCACGCCTGCCCAGCGAGACCGCGATCTCCGATGCGTATGGAGTCTCCCGCGTCACCGTCCGCACCGCCGTCAAGCTCCTTGAGTCTCAGGGCATGGTCAACGTCCGCCACGGCTCGGGCACCTACGTGGCCGACTTCGGCGGCCAGGTGCGCACGGGCCTGCAGGAGCTCCGGTCGATCAGCGAGACCATCCAGGAGATGGGCTTCACGCCGCGCATGGAGCGGTACCGCATGGAACAACGGCCCGCGACCCCCGAGGAGGCCGCCAAGCTGGCCATCGACGACGGCACCGAGGTGATCTCGATCCAGCGGGCGATCCTGGCCGACGAGATCGTCATGGCCTACTCCTACGACGTGATCCCGTCGTCCCTCATCCCCGCCTCGCACGTCGGCGAACTGGGCGTCGACTCCCTCTTCCGGGTTCTCGACCAGCTCGGCCTGCAACCGGTACGTGCACTGGCGGAACTGCACGCGGTGAACTCCACCGAGGTCGCCTGGGGACCCAGCCAGCCGGAGAGCGGCCTGTACCTGCTGCTCGACCAGGTGCACCAGGACCAGCGCGGTGCGGCCGTCGCGTACAGCCGGACGTACTTCGTCGAGGGACGATTCCAGTTCATGATCCTGCGCACGCGCTGAGCGCCCCAGCACCGAACGGTTCGACGGCGAGTAGGGCAGACGTATGACGACTGGACCGCGGGCGAGGGCTTCCCGATGCCTACGGAAGGAATCGGGTGCGTCCCAGCCACGTCGTCAGGTACTCGTCGCCCTCGGGGCCGAAGAGCAACGATTCCCATCGGGCGACCAGCGATGGGGACTTGGCCCCCGGGCCCTTCCCCGGGTTCTTCCGGCTCACGTAGTAGACGCCGTACGCATGCGGGTAGGTGAGGCTCCGGGTGGTCTCCTCGCTCGGCGCGACTCCGTCGACGGGCACGGCGCACAGGCCGGCGGATGAGAGGTACTTGCCTACGTAGGACAACTTCTGCACCGCGACCTTCCCGCCCGCCACGCCCAGCGAGCCGGCATCGGTCGTCGTGCTCGCGGCAGGACCGTAGGCGTTCCGCCCGAAGGACCACCGGAACGCGCCCAGCCGATCGGCCGGGACGGTCACTCGGACGGTGGAATCGACGTCGGCCGGCCATGCCGGAAAGATCGCGCGCCAGTCGACGACACCTCCTCCGAGCACCCCCTCCAACTGCGCCGAGGTGAGGCCGAGGCATGCGGGGGACTCGGCATCGGCGATGAGCACGTCGGCATCCAGCCACAGCAGTCGCTGCTTGAGCTGGTACTTGCTCAACTGCGCGGGAGCGACCGGCCGGTCGTACAGCCCGGCCGTCACCGCTCCGTAAGGGGCCCCCTGCTGCCGCAACATGTACTTCGGCGCCTGGCTGATGGCCGCGTTGTTCCACCGGATCGCGTAGCTGTTGCCTCCGGCAGTGAACGAGTCGACGCCGTCCCCCATGAGGAAGGGAAGACTGGCCGCGTCCTCCCACAGTTGCGGGGGCATCTGAACGGAGACCTGCCAGAAGTCCGAGATCGACTTCGCGTCCGCTGCCGGGACGCCCACCGTCAGCGGGACGCACACAGCGATCGCCATCGCCATCGTGAGTCGGGCTCCGAGAAGGGTCGAGCGTCGCATCCGGGGATGGTAGGGGCGGCGGTGTCCGGCGGACAAGGGTCCCGCCTCCCTCAGGGTCAGGCGCCTCTCACGAAGGGGCCTGCCTCGTGCTCGTCGAGCGCCCGCCGAAGCCGAGCGAAGAAGGCCTCGACGTCGCCCCGAGCATCCTTGAGATCATCGTTGCCGAGAAGCCCGAACCGTCCGGTGGGAGTCTCGGCCACCACCATGGCTGCGTCGTCGCCGACGAACACGGCCAGCTCCGGATCCAGCTCGTTCAGGTGGAGCAGGTCGAAGGGAATGCCGAGTCGAGCCACCGCGGCGTCCCAGGACGCCTTGCGTCGGAACGGGGAATGCGTGATGTCGCACAGGGTGCACGATGCCCCCTTCAGGTAGTGGCCCAGGAGGTAGCTCACCTCACCCCGCAATCCCCCATCTGCACGGTAGACCCCCACAAGGCGATCGATCGGCCGCGTCATCCCTGAGACGCTAGCCCAGGAAGCCGATCCCGCAACACAGCGGCGAGGCACCGTCAGCCCACCGCGCATCCTCCAACCCACCTACGGGAGCATTCAGCGAGGGGCGAGGCTATCCATCACCTCGCCACCGCACCACGACGCTCACGAGGGAGACCACATGACCAAGAAGGCCGCAGACAAGACAGTCAGCCCGCCGGTTGTCGCCGTACCGAGTGAGCTCTGGAAGACCGAGCCGGACGATCACGACTATCCCGCAGCCGAGTCGTTCCTCTCCCTGCTGGCAACCGCCGACGAGGCGAAGCGTCTCGCCGACCAGCTCAAGGACGTGCCGATCGAGTTCCACCCAGCGAAGGACGTCCTGCGCGGCTCCGGTCTGCCCCTGCTGCCCCTCGACGACGCATCAGTGCGCCGCGACCTCGCCAAGGTCATCCAGGGCGACAAGCTCTCGCCCGTGCTCCTCGTGCGTGGTGCCGTCCACCTGGGCATCCGGGCGATGATCGCCGACGGCTACCACCGAGTGTGCGCGAGCTACCACCTCAGCGAGAACGAGCAGATCCCCTGCCGGCTGATCGACTACCCGGGCACCAGCGGCAAGCAGAAGCACTCGTGAGCGAACAGCCTGACTCAAGCATCTTCCGCTACTTCGAGCGGGAGGCCGAGGATCGCATCACCGACTTCCAGGACCCGAAGCAGGAGTGGCGGCGGCTCATCTCCGAGGCCGTCGGCACCTTCTTCCTCGTCCTCGTGGCTGCTGGCGCGCCGATGGTCGGCGCCAAGTACCCAGGCACCGTCACCCTCGCCGCAGCGGTCGTCGCACCCGGCCTGATGGTGATGGCGATCATCATGTTCATGGGCAAGGTCAGCGGCGCCCACCTGAACCCCGGCGTGAGCATCGCCTTCGCCCTTCGCGGGGACTTCCCCTGGCAGCGAGTACCGGGCTACATCGTGGTCCAGTTCGGGGCCGCAGTGGTCGCCGCCCTGACCGCGCAGGCACTCATCGGCGTGAGCGCCAGCGTGGGCGGCAGCCACCCCGGTGCCTCCACCAGCGCCGTGGCGGCGTTCGCCACGGAGGCGATCTTGACGTTCGGCCTGGTGAGCGTCATCCTCGGCACCTCCTCCGGCGCGCAGAACATCGGGATCGTCGCGGCTATCGGCGTCGGCGGCTACATCGCCCTTGCCGGCCTGTGGGCGGCACCTCTCTCCGGTGCCTCCATGAACGCCGCGCGCACGTTCGGTCCCGACTTCGTCGGCGCGGATCTCACGGACATCTGGGTGTACCTGACCGGTCCTCTCCTCGGAGCGATCGTGGCGGTCGGCCTGGCGTTCGTGCTGCGCGGACGGGGCGGCGGCATACACGGATCGACGGCGGCGCAGGGCCAGATCGCCACCGACGTCAAGCGCCCGGACACGGCGTAGGTGCTCGTGCGCCCGACTACTGGGCGCGGGTCGGCGTGCAGCCGTCGAGCGCCTGTTCTGTGAGGTCACGCCCCAGGGGGATCAGCTCGGCGGCTCGATGGAAGTCGAGCATCCCGCACGAGTCCTTCGGCACGGCGACGAGAACGTCCGGCGGATAGCCCGCCAGTCGGAATCGGGTGATCACGTCCTGCATCGCGTCGTACGACAGGTTGACCACGTCGAGGCCCTTGAGCTCCGGGCCGGGCACTTCGTCGGGCGTATCGTCGCTCGGCACCTGCGGCCCCGCCTCGCCGCTGAGGTTGACGGCGATCGTCAGGTCGGAGGGCACCGAAGCCAGCGGCGTCATCGGGACGGGATCGATGATTCCGCCGTCCACGAGGACGCGGCCATTGACCACGACTGGCGCGAAGAAGCCAGGAATCGCAATGGATGCCCGGATCGCCAGGTCGACTGGGCCTCGCTGGAACCACACCGGTCGGCGCGCCATCAGGTCGGTGGCCACCGCCGTGTACGGAATGCCGAGTTCCTCGATCCGTGCCCCGGCGAGCATCTCGCTCATCCGGTCGAGCACGCGGTCGGCCTTGAACGCGCCGCCCGTCAGGTGCGGGACGCCCAGCAGTCGCATCACCTGCACCCTGTTCAGGCCGAGAGCCCAGTCTGTGTAGGCGGACAGGGCGCCAGCGGCATGCATCCCGCCGACGAGGGCACCCATCGACGAGCCGGCCACGCCGACGATGTCGAAGCCTCGCTCCTGCAGGACCTGGATCACTCCGATGTGGGCGTAGCCGCGGGCTCCCCCACCACCGAGCGCCAACGAGACCCGGGTCGGTCGCTCCATGCTTGCACCCTAGTCCGCCAGCCGCTCGCTCCTTCGGGAGAAGGCGACCACGGCGCCGCTCCAGGAGTCGACGGCGGTCGACTCCAGGCCGCACCACGGCGTGCCGAAAACCTTGCCCGACCAGTTCGCGGGTTCGAAGACACCCTCCCTGACATCGACGTCCGCGACCGCGAGGACCGGGAGCCCCGCACCGATCGCGATGCCGGCCTCGATCTGCATCCACGGTGAGGTCCACGGGGTCAGCACCCGCGCCTCCTCAACCGTTCCCGGACGCCACACACCGTGACGGATGTCCACCTGCTGGAATCCGAGAACCAGCACCCCGTCCGCCTCGCCGATGAGCCGCGAGAGCGGCTCCCACGGATCGCTCGCATAGCCGTCCCGCGCAAGTCGAGTCACCGCGAATCCACGGCCGGCGAGCGCATCGCACCACTGCCGGTGGACCGCCTCCTGTCGTGGGTCGAGGATGGACGGCGCGCTGACGAAGACGATCGGACTCACGCCGGCGCCGGCGCCGGTCGCGGCCCGACAATCGACCCCGGCCGTCCGACCGACTTCTCGTCCAGCAGCAGCGCAACCTCCTCCGGGACGGACACCGCGCCAGCGAACCGCGCACCGTCAATCCGCGCGCCCGAGAACTTCGCACCCGCGAGCTTCGCGTCCCGGAAGTCGGCTTCCCGGCAGTCGGCATCGGCGAGGGTGGCCCGCTCGAGGACGGCGCCGTAGAAGACGGTCTTCACCGCGAGAGCCTGCCGAAGGGACGCACCCGTGCAGTCGGCCTCGAAGAGGTCGGCGTCGGAGAGATCGACGATGTGCTGCGTGCCGGACCGCGCGCCGAGGTAAGCGTTCTTCAGATCGCACCGCTGGAGGTCGGCACCCTTCAGGTCGGTGGCATAGCGCAGGCCGTCGGCAAGGACCTTCTGTATCCGCGGTGGCTGCTCCTCTCGGAGCATGCCGGCGATGAGAGCGATCGCCTCCTTGACGTACGGCGTCCCCGCCGAGCCCTGCTCCGTGCCGCTGTCGAAGAAGCGGCGGAGCAGCACGGCTGCAGCCATGCGCTTTGTCAGGTTGTCCGATGCCAGCGCCTCGACCACGGCTAGGAACGACTCTCCGACGGCGGCAACTCGATCCCGCTTGCTGCGGTAGTTGAAGTACTTCAACAGCCCGAGGGTCGCGGCGAGCAGGGCGCCGACAACAGCGACCCACGCCTGGATGGACTCCTGGGACACGTTGACCTCCAGCGAGAATCGGCTGCAGACAGGTGGGCCTCACCGTAGCCCGACGCGGCGATCCTGTCTGCGATCCGAAGCCACCGTCCCGCGGATCGCGCATCACGCCCTGGGCGAGCGGAGAATCGATTGTGTCCTGAAGGAACTCACCCGAGGAGGGGTCATGCTGCGGCCATGGGGAGCGCGCCGCCGACTGATCGCGAGCGCGACGCGTGTGATGGTTGTGCGGGGGATGACACTGCTGGGAGCCTCCGCTTCGCGGGCCACGTCGTTCCCGGTGACCGCCGTGACGGTACCTACGGCGCTGCTCGTCCAGGTTCAGGCGGCGGCCGGTGGAGCCGCCGTCGACAACTCTTCGCCGGCCGACGTCCTGGTCCTCGTCACGAATCCGAGGACGGGTCAGGCCGTCACGGATCTGGTGCAGTCGAACATCGCCGTCATCAACCACTTCTCGCACGTGGGAATGAGTTGCGGATTCAGCAACAACATCGTCTCGTTCACCAACGTGGGCACCGGCGCCTATCGCGTCCAGGTGGCTCCCGTGGGTTGCGCGTGGGCGCCGGGGGACTTCCTCATGCAGGTCATCGTGACCTCCGGGCTGCGCGGTGGTCAGGCGGCGGCCACGCTCAGGATCTCCACGCGCTACTGATCTCGCGCGCCCTGCCTCAGCCGGCCTCGATGCGCTGCCGTGCTTCGAGGCCGGCTAGCCAGCCCGTTGCGCCGATCTCGGCGTAGGTGGCGCGGGCCTGCGCCTCCATCGGGGCGGCCTCGTCGGGTCGCCCCTGGTTGACCAGCCAGCCAGCCAGTTCCTGCTGTGCGCGCGCCCGCAGTCCGACGGCGCCGAAGTCGTCGAGGGCCAGGACACCGGCACGCAGATTCGCCTCGACCTCCTGCGAATCGTCACCTCGAGCCGCCCCCAGGAGTCCGAGCAGTCGATGGTGCTGCGCGGCCACCGCCGGGCTGACGAGGCCCGGTGGCGCCGTACCGACCGGCTGCATCAACCGCTCCGCGAGCGCGGTGTCGCCCGCGTCGAGGGCGGCCTCCACGAGGGGCGGCCACAGGTGCATGAAGTCGTCATCGAGCCCACCGGCAGCGATGAGGTGGTCGAGCGACTCGGCGCCGATGCGCGCCGCTTCCTCCGGCGTCCCGTTGGCGAGGGCACGCATGAGGGCAAGGTTCGCCAGCCAGGCAAGGTCGGACTCGTTGTCGGTGGCTCCTGCATCGGGAAGTTCCGGCAACTGCCGGCCGGTGGCATCAGCCAGCCAGGCTTCGACGGTCGACAGGCACAGGCGGATCCCCTCGTCCACCACCGTCTCCACGGCGTCGGCGAGGTGGGCGGCGAGATCGGCCAGCCGCCCGGCCGTCCACAGCACGAGCAGGTGATTGAACGTCGTGTAGTCGACCTGCATGACGACGCCGGAGCGTCGCGCCGCCTCCATCCCCTCCCGGCCGAGTTCGAAGGCGACCTCAAGGTCACGGCTGATGTAGACGGTGGAGAGGTTGTTGAGCGCCCGCGCGAGCTCGTTCCACAGGCCGTTCTCGCGAGAGATCCGCACGGCACCCTCGGTGACGGCGATCGACGTGAGGGGAGCGCCGATCTTGCTGTATCGCGAACCGATCGCCAAGAGAGCCAGTACGACCGATCGTGCGTCACGCGACGCCTCGGCGATCAGGAGCATCCGCTCCGCGTAGCGCGGAATCTCGCCGTACTCGCCACGTGCCTGGTTGGCAGAGGACAAGGCGATGCCCAGGCGAAGGAGGGCGTTGTCGGCGCCGGGCATCTCCTCGATGCGCGTCCAGCGCGACTCACTCGCGTCGAGCGCGGCGCCGTTGTGCTTCATCGCGATATAGGCCATGCTCAGCGCCGCCGCGGCGTCCGCCGCATCGATCTCGAGGCCGAGTCCGTCGAACAATGCGATGGCAGCGAGGGCATGGTCGGCAGCTTCCTCGAAGTGGCCGGCATCGACCGCGACCCGAGCGATCGACGTATGCAGTTGCGCCTGCTCGATGGGCTCCGTCGCGCGCTCGAGTGCTGCCTCGTACATCCGCTGCGCGTCCCCGGGCGCGCCCAATGACGTCGCGCGAACGGCGGCCACGACGAGCAGTGAGCGCGCCCGCTCGGTCAGGGCAGTGGTGTCGTCGTCGCTCGCAGATGAGGCATCGACGGCGTCGAGCAGGTGCTGAGCGGCGACCACGGCGAGGTCGTTCCCGGCGTCCGGCTGCGCCACGAGGTAGGCCGCTGCGGCGAGATGGCGGAACTTGCGGTCGCGTCTGGACTGCGTGGCGTAGGCGACCTGGCGCACGACGCTCTGGACGAACCGGTACTGTCCGCGCTCGGCCGAGAAGCGGTCCTGCTGCAGCGCCAGGATCTCCTTGCGCTGCAGGGACGACAAGGCGGCCTCGACATCGACGGCCGACGAGCCCACTGCGTCCAGCGCCTCCCGGGAGAACGATGCCCCCAGCACACTCGCATCGGCGACGACGCGCCTCTCGTCGGCGGTGAGGGCATCCAGGCGAGCGGCCACGAGCGCCTGCAGAGATGCGGGGGCCCCGACCGCATCCAGGTCGATGTCGACACCGACGGCGGCGACGTACCGGCCGTCGAGGGGGATGACGGCGCTGCGGTCGATGAGCGTCCGGACCGTCTCGACGGCGAACAGCGGGATGCCCTCGGCCCTGCGAACCAGGGCATCCCGCGTGTCACCGGTGAATCCACTCACGAGGCCGTCGATCATCGTCGCCATGACCGAGTCGTCCAGCGGCTCCAGGCGGATGACGGTCGTACGGCGACCACCGAGGTCGCGCCGCCGCTCCAGCAGTTCTGGCCTGGCGAGCGCAACGACGAAGATCCCGGCGCGAGCCGTGGTGAGGAGGTGGTCGAGGAAGTCCAGCAGTCCGTCGTCGGCGAACTGCGCATCGTCGATGACGAGCACCACCGGCTCATCGCCTCCGCCGACGCGCTCGAAGAACGCCGTCCACGCGGAGAACAGGTCCTCGCGGGCGAAGGATCCCGCCGGTCCGGCGCCCAGCAGGGCCGCCAGCCGGGGACGCATCCAGTCGCGCTCCTGCACGTCCCGCACGAACTGCACCAGGCTGGCCCCGAGGTGCTCACCGACGACGTCACCCGCATCGGACTCGACCAGTCCCAGTCGCCCGCGCACGGCCTCTGCGAGCGCCCAGAACGCGACGCCGTCTCCGTAAGCGAGGCAGCGGCCGCGGTGCCATCTGGCCGACGCGGTCAGCCCATCGACGTACTTCTCGAACTCCCACGCCAGTCGCGACTTGCCCACACCGGGCTCACCGTCGACGACGACGAGCCGGGGTCGCATCGACTCCTCGGTGGCATGGAACAACTCCTTCAGCAGGCGAAGCTCGCGCAGGCGTCCAGCGAGCGGGGCCTCGAGGCCATCGACGCGCTGACCGCCCACCTCCGCCACCACGGCGCGGGCCCGCCACAGGCGCATCGGCTCCGCCTTGCCCTTCAGCACGTGCTCGCCGGTGTCTTCGTAGGCGATCGTCGCTGCGGTGAGGGATCGGCTGGTCTCGTCCACCCAGAGTTGTCCAGGCTCCGCGGCCGACTGCACCCGCGCCGCCGTGTTGACGGCGTCACCGGCCACCATGCCCTCGGCCGTGGCCCCGATGGTGACGGCAACCTCCCCGGTCACCACCCCGACGCGCATTGACAGCCCCGGGGCGCCGACGTCCTCGCCCATGCCCGCAACGGCCTGCAGCAGGTCCAGGCCGGCCCGCACCGCACGCTCCGCGTCGTCCTCGTGGGCGATCGGCACTCCCCACACGGCCATCACGGCGTCGCCGATGAACTTCTCCACCGTGCCGCCGTACCTGCCGATGACCGTGCGGCACTGCAGGAAGTAGGACGAGAGCAGCTCGCGGACGTCCTCCGAATCCCGCGCCTCCGACAGGGGGGTGAAGCCGACCAGGTCGGCGAACAGCACCGACGTCACCCGGCGTTCTGCCACCGGGGCCGTCCCGTCGCTCGCTCTCATCGGCCCCGCCACGGCCGTCATCGGGCTGCCGCAAGACGGGCAGAAGCGCGCGCCAGCGGTCACCGGCTCTCCGCAGGACGCACACTCGGGCGGGCTCGTCGCCGCACCACAGGCGGGGCAGAATCGCGCCCCGGCCGGCAGATCTTCCCCGCAGGAACCGCACGCGTCCCCTGCCGTCACGCTCATGTGCGAAGTATTCGCCCCACCGAGACGTGTCGCAGGCGATTTGTCCGTATCGATCGGCTCAGCACGTCCCCCCGAAGCCCAACTCCTGCGCCCATCGCGTTCCGTAGGTCTCCGGGCTGTCGTACGCGAAGCCGAACCCCACATGCGAGTAGGCCGCACTGGTGAGATTGGCATAGTGGCTGGGCGACGCGATCCACGCCCTCACGACATCCCCGACCGATACCTGACCGGCGGCGATGTTCTCGCCCGCGTTCGGCCCGTAGCCTGCGGCCTGCGCCCTCGACGACGGCGTCGAGCCGTCCTCTCCGATGTGCCCGAAGTGGCCAGTGGCCATCATCACGTCGGCGTAGCCCTGCGCCGCAGCCGTCAGGGTCGAGCACAGGACCAGCGGGCCCACCCCGACTCGGGCCCGGACGTCGTTCACCCGCGCCAGAAGGTCGCGACGCCAGTTGCCCTGCGCACTGATGACCGAGAGGATCTCGCGGCGCGTCCACACGATCTGCACGTCGCCGATGACGTCACGCGTGGACATGCGAGCGGCGACGGAGAACTTGCCCTCGGAACGCAGCCGCGGCGCGTAGGTGTGCCTGAACGACCGGCCGCAGGCGCCCGGCCTCGCCACCGCCCGCTTGTAGGTACACGTCGACGTGACCGTTCGCGATGGCGTGCCATCTCCGAAATCGACCTCGACGCTCACTCGCTGGCTCACTCCCGTCACTCGAACGGTGATGGTTGAGGATCCCGGCGCAGCCTGGAACACCGTCATCGAGACGTTCCTCTCGGCCTGCCGAGTCGACACCTCCGGGCGACCGGAAGCGTCGGCGCGCGCCTCGTGGAGCGGCTCACCGGGCGCGACTGGGGACCACGCGAGGATGAGGCCCGCGCACAGCGGGGCCACCAGGATCGATCGCAGGGAGAGGTTCACGCCTGTCCCACCCTTCTGGTCGCGCCCTTCGACGGTAGCCAGCCAGCCTCGTGGTGTCTCGCGCTCACCCGGGCCGCAGCGTCAGCGGAGAGCGAGTCTCTGCTCCAGTCCGTCGAGGATGAGTTCGAGTCCGAAGGTGAAGTCCTCTCGGCGCCCCGACACCATGACGTGGCCGATCACCTCCGTGACGTGGGGGAACTGGTCTGCGGAGAGCTGGCCGAGCACCTCGGCGGATACCTGGGGTGCTTCGTCCGCCTCGAAGGGCAGGTTGAGCTCCTGCAGCGTGAACCCGTAGAGGTGGCTGTCGAGGGTGTTCCACGCATCGAGGGCTCCCTCGATCGAGAAGCCGCCCTCCCGCAGTCGCCCGAGCGTCGCGTCGAGGTAGCGCGTCATCCCCGGGCCGATGTTGTAGCGCGACATGATGAGCACCGCCGCCCATGGGTGCGCGAGGAGCACCGCGTGCGCCGAGAGGGCTCGTTGGCGCATCGCCGCCTTCCACGGGGTGCCGGGTCCGGGCACGTCGATGTCGCCCAGAACCAGGTCGACGATGCCGTCGAGGATGTCGTCCTTGCTCCTGACGTGGTTGTAGAGGGACATCGCCTCGACCCCGAGTTCTCGGCCCAGCCCGCGCATGGTCAGCGACTCGATCCCACCCTGGTCGGCCAGAGCGATGGCGGCCCGCAGCACCCTCTCCCGACTCAGTGGGACGCGTGGGGTCGGGACCGGTGCAGCAGGCGTGGCCATCGGGTTCTCCTTCGTGGCGAGCAGCACATCCATGCGGCGACTGGACAGGGCGAGCCGACACGCGTACCTTACGTCGTAAGCATACAGCGTAAGTACCCAAACGTCGGGCTGAACCGCCCACCGAAGAGAAGAGATCTCGATGAAGGCCATCGTCCAAGACACCTACGGATCCACCGACGTGCTCACGCTCCGGGAGATCGACCGGCCGCAGATCGCCGCGGACGAGGTGCTCGTCCGGGTGCGGGCCGCCGGCGTGGATCGCGGAGTCTGGCACCTCATGACGGGCCTGCCGTACCCCATCCGCCTGGCCGGCTACGGCCTCCGGGCACCGAAGACGGCCACGCCCGGCATGGACCTGGCGGGCATCGTGGAGGCCGTCGGCGCCGACGTCACGAGCTTTCGGCCCGGCGACGAGGTGTTCGGCATCGGCAAGGGCTCCTTCGCCGACTACGCCCGGGCGCCCGAGGGCAAGCTCGCGCCGAAGCCGGCCAACCTCACCTTCGAGCAGGCCGCCGCACTCGGGATCTCCGGCCTGACCGCCCTTCAGGGCTTGCGTGATGCCGCGGGCGTGCGACCTGGGCAGACGGTCCTGATCCTCGGTGCTTCGGGTGGGGTCGGCTCGTTCGCGGTTCAGCTGGCGAAGGCCTTCGGGGCCGAGGTGACCGGCGTGTGCAGCACGGCCAAGGTCGAGATGGTTCGAGCCCTCGGCGCGGATCACGTGATCGACTACACGCGAGAGGAGATCGGCTCGGGTGGCCGCACGTACGACGTGATCCTCGACGCCGGTGGCAACCGGACCCTCGCGGAACTGCGTGGCGCCCTCACGCCGACGGGAACGCTCGTCATCGTCGGAGGGGAGACCGGCGGGCGGTGGCTCGGCGGCTTCGACCGGGCGCTCCGCGCGCCTCTCATGTCGCCTTTCGTCGGACAGCAGCTCAAGGCACTGACCTGTTCGGAGAACCAGGACGACCTGATCGTCCTGAAGGAGCTGATCGAGGCAGGGCGGATCATGCCGGCCGTCGACCGGGCGTTTCCGCTCGCTGAGGCGGCCGCGGCCATCAGGTACATGGAGGACGGAGACGTCCGCGGAAAGGTCGTGGTCACCGTATGACCGCGATCATGGCCGGACGGACGGTGCTCGTCACCGGCGGCACGTCCGGCATCGGCCTGGCCACCGCCGTGGGCCTCGGTGCGATGGGTGCCCGGGTCGCGATCACCGGACGCGACCGTGCGCGCTCGGAGCTGGCAGCCGACGAGATCCGAGCGGCCGGCTCGCCGTCCGTCGACGTGTTCCTCGCCGATCTCTCCCACCAGGCAGAGGTGCGTCGGCTCGCCGACGACGCTCTGGCGGCTCTCCCCCGGATCGACGTGCTCGTGAACAACGTCGGTGGATACTGGAACCACCGGCACGTCACCGCCGACGGGCTGGAGCGCACCTTCGCGCTGAACCACCTCGCGCCGTTCCTGCTGACGCATCTTCTGCTCGAGCGGTTGAAGGAAAGCAGCCCTGCGCGAGTGGTCACCGTCTCGTCTAACGCGCAAGCCATGGGGCGGATCGACTTCGACGATCTGCAGGGCGAGCAGTCCTACTCCGGCGCGCGGGCCTACAACCAGTCGAAGCTCGCGAACGTGATGTTCACCTACGAGCTGGCAAGGCGGCTCGGGACGGACGGCGTCACCGCCAATGCGTTGCATCCCGGCGTGGTCAGCACGTCGTTCGGTGCCGAGGATCCCGCCGGCCTGCAGCGACTGCTGGTGCCACTCATCCGACCCTTCATGAAGTCGCCTTCACAGGGCGCGGCCACGTCCATTCACGTGGCCTCGGCGCCCGACCTCGAGGGTGTCACCGGACGGTTCTTCGCACGCAGCCGAGCCAGGAGGTCGTCGAAGCGCAGCTACGACGTCGAGGCCGCGGGCCGGCTGTGGCGGGCGAGCGAGAATCTGGTTGGCATGCCATAGGTGTCCATCTGCCGCCCCTTCGTTCGTCCTGTTCATGCAAGCCGGCCCGGCGGAACCCCGCAGGGCTCGAACCGAACGGCAGAAGGAGACGGTCATGGCCTACACACTCACCTGCGCCGACACCGGCGCACCGTGCCCCGGCAACTTCACTACCGAGGGCAAGGACGAACTGGTCGAGCACGTGATGCTCCACGCGGAGCGCGCTCACCCCGAGCTCGCCGGCAACCCCGAGCTGGGGTCGATGGTGCAGACCCTCATCAAGCAGGTCTGACGCGAAGCCCGCTGCCCCGTCGCGCCTGAGTTCAGGTGCGGATGAGGCGGCGGGCCCTTCGTCGCTCAGGCGGCCAGAATGTCGTCGATCTGGCCCATGGCCTGCTTCAGGCCCTCTTCCATCCCCATGCCGATCAGCTCCTCGAGCGCTTCCAGCGACGGGAACGTCGTCTCCATGGTCATGACCACTCCACCACCGGGTCGATCGTCCAGTCGCATCCGCATGATCATCGTGGGCATGGCCGGTATCGGTTGGCCAGCGTCGTCGGCGAAGCCGTTCTCGAGGACCAGCAGTCGAGGCGCCTCCACATCGATGATGCGCCACCAACCGCGTGACTGGTCGCCCTCGGGGCCGGTCATGAAGTAGGTGACCATGCCGCCCGGAGTCAGGTCGTGCTCGACCACCGTGGCCGGGTAGGTCGGCGGGCCCCACCAGCGCTCCAGCTGGCGCGGATCTCCCCACAGCTCCCAGGCCCGGTCCGCCGTGACGCCGTACTCGGCGGTGACGGTCATGGTCAGCAGCTCGGGATCCTTGTGAACGCTCGTCACTGTCATGTGGTGCCCTCCTCGGTCGGCTCGGCAAGCAGGTCGCCGATGCGGTCGAATCTGTCGCGCCAGACCTGCTCGTACGCATCGAGCAGAACCTGCGCCGTACGAATGGCTTGGACGACCCCGC
This sequence comes from Actinomycetota bacterium, assembly GCA_016717115.1. Classification (GTDB taxonomy): domain Bacteria; phylum Actinomycetota; class Actinomycetes; order S36-B12; family S36-B12; genus UBA10649. The sequence continues at coordinate 232,379 of JADKGE010000003.1, read as the reverse complement.
GCACCCGCTGCTCGCGACCGTGCCGATGCTTCGTCACCAGCCCCGCGCCCTCGAGCACGGCCACGTGCTTCTGCACTGCGGTCATGCTCATCGGATAGTGGCGGGCAAGGTCGGTGATGGACTGCTCGTCGTTCAGCACGCGGCCGACGATGTCCCGGCGCGTGGCGTCCGCCAGCGCGTGGAAGAGCCGATCGACCTCGGCGTCGGACAACTGATCTACAACCATTTGGTTGTATTTAAACAGGCCGAGCCGCACTGGTCAAGAGGGAGTCGCCCGCCGGGACCTCACGTACGATCCGAACCGTGACATCGAGGCGAGCAGTCCTTGCGGCGGGTGCAGCCGCCGTGGTGATGGTGTTCCTGACCGGTTGCTCGAGCAGTGCGACATCCACGGACGCAACCCGCGCACCGTCCGACTCGGCCGGCTCGGCGGCCTCGCAGGACCCCGCTTCCTGGTGCGCGGACTACTTCGCCCGGACCAGCGTGCTGACCGGCTCCCTTGCGTCCGCCGACACCGCGAGGGCCGCCCTCGACGAGATGGGCCCCATCGGGCAGCTCTGGGCGGACGCGGCCGAACGCGGTTACGTCACTTCAGAGGAGCTCGCGGCGACCCAGCCCGTGCTCGACGCCACCACAGCGGTGCTCGCTCTCTATGCCGGCGGATCCACGGAGGACTCCGAGGAGGTGGCCGCCGCCCAGGAGGAACTCAGCTCGGCCAGCGCGAAGGGCAGCGCCCTCGTGGCGTCAGCGAACGGCAAGCTACGGACGCTGTGCGCCGCCTCGACGGTCAGCCCGAGCCCCACCTCGTCCTGAGGACCGTCCGCGCGCGCGTCACTCCCCTCCGATGTCCCGCGTGAACGACTCCCAGAACAGCCCACGAGACCGACGCCGGTAGCGGCTCTCCGCGCGCGCCAGCACCTCGAGTTCACCGGATACCGCGTCCGCGTGACTGTGGTCCCCGGCGACCATGGCGACGACCCGCCGCAGCCGTCGGGCCCGCTCCACCAGACGGAGTCGGTCCGCCGTCAGTCGGGTGGCCTCGTTGGCGAGTGCCGGCGCCCTGTCCACGGCGTCGCGGAAGGCGCCGGACGGGCCGTCGTCAACCGCGCTGTCCTGCGCCAACCTCTCGTCCAGCTCGTCGAGTGCCCGTGCAACGGCCAGCCACCAGGTGCCTGACGGAGTCGCGGTGTCGGCGAGGGTCTCGAGGGACGAGAAGTAGGTCGCGGTCAAGTCTTCCTCCTGAGGTCGCGTCGTGGACCGGGCAGGCACCGCCCGGCCTCGGTCCACGACGTTCGCCCCCCACTATCGCCGCGGCGGAGTCCTGGCGGGCAGGATCCGTGCCGCAGTTGTGTCGCAGTTGTGTCGCATGACGCGCGGCCGCGATTGGCCGCGCTCATCGAGCGGCGGTACGAGGTTGAATGGGGGCATGGTGCGCACGGTGATGGTGGTCGAGGACGACGACGCGATCCGGCTCGTCCTTCGGACGAACCTCGAGGACGAGGGCTATCGCGTCATCGAGTCCGTCACGGCGGAGCAGGCCCTTCTCCTCATGATCGACGAGCGGGCCGACGTCGTCCTCGTCGACCTGCGACTGCCCGGCATCCAGGGCCTCGACCTGATCCGCAGCCTGCGTGGCACCAGCCAGGTGCCCATCATCATCGTCACGGCCCAGACCGACAGCCACGATGTCGTGGCCGGGCTCGAGGCCGGGGCCGACGACTACGTCACGAAGCCGTTCGTCGCCAAGGAGCTCATGGCCCGCATCCGCACCCTTCTGCGACGCGTCTCCCCGACGGTCGACGCGTCGGCCGTACCAGAGGGTTCAGGAGCGCTCGTGTGCGGTCCGATCGAGCTCGACCCGGACACGGCGGAGGTGCTGCGCTACGGCGAGCCGGTGCCGGTGTCAAGGATCGAGTTCTACGTGCTGGCCGAACTCATCGGCGCGCGGGGCAAGGTGCTCAGCCGCGACCACCTGCTGCGAACCGTGTGGGGCTACGGGAATGCGGGCGACGGACGAGTCGTGGACAACCTCGTCTACCGGCTGCGCAGCAAGATCGAGGACGATCCGGCCAACCCCGAACTGCTGATGACGGTCCGTGGCTTCGGCTACCGGATGAAGGCATGACAGCCGGCCGGCGTAGATGAGGGCGGCACAGCGATGAGGCTGCGGCTGCGTACGCGCGTCGCGCTGTCCTTCGCCATGCTCTCGCTGCTCGTGGCCGGTACGGTCTCGGCGACCACCTACGCCTTCGCGAGCTGGTACCTGCTCGGGCAGCGCGAAAGCGCGTCTCTGACGCGCGCGGCGCTCGACTCCCGAGCGGTGGGGGCGTACCTCGACGCAGGCACGAATCCGAGCGATGCCCTCGGCCAGATCCCGTCCGTCGGGACCTCGCAGCCGATGGTGCGCCTGGACCAGACGTGGTACACCTCGGGCGTCACGGTTCCGCCAGGCGCGCTCCCGGCCGGCCTGCTGGACGCGGCGCAGCCCACGGGTGCGCATCAACGCATCACGGTCGCCGGCGATCCGTACTACGCCGTCGCGATCCCGGTCCAGTCCGGCATGTACGTCGAGCTGTTCCCCATGCGCGATCTCGACAAGACCCTCACCTGGGGCGGCTGGGTCCTCGTCGGGCTGACCCTGGTGGCCGGACTGTTCGGAGCCGTGATCGGCGCCACGACCGTCGGACGCATCCTGCGCCCCGTGCGTCGCCTGGGCCGCGGTGCCCGAAGCATCGCCGGCGGCGAACTGGGCACCCGCATTCCCCTGACCGGCGACCCTGACCTCGACCCGATCGCAGACTCGTTCAACGACATGGCAGAGGCGGTGCAGGCCAGGATCGCGCGCGAGCGACGCTTCAGTGCCAACGTGAGCCACGAGCTGCGCTCGCCGCTGACGTCCGTCCTCGGTACCGCCGAGTTGCTCGAAGGGCGCAGCGACCAGCTCCCCGAGAGGGAGGCAGGCCTCGTGACGGTGCTCGTGCAACAGGTGCGCCGCATGTCCCACATGCTGCTCGACCTGCTGGAGATCAGTCGGATCAGCACCGACGACCCACCGCAGTGGGAGTCCGCGGACCTGGCCGATCTGTGCCGGGAGATGGTCGTCCAGCGGGGCCTGGACCCGGACATCGTCGCCGGGGATCGGCCTATGGTGCGCACCGACGCACGCCGGCTGGAGCGCATCGTCGGCAACCTGATCGACAATGCCCAGCAGCATGCGGGCGGGGTGGTGCAGGTCCTCCTCCAACGTGATCCCCAGGCCGTGCGCATCATCGTCGACGATGCCGGCCCCGGCATAGACGAAGGCATCCGCGAGCGACTCTTCGAGCCGTTCACCCGCGGAGAGGCCGGCAGCCATGGCGAGGGGGCAGGGCTCGGCCTGGCCATCGTCCGCGAGCAGGCGGTGATCCTGGGTGGAGACGTCATCGTCGAGGCCTCGCCCGCCGGCGGCGCCAGGTTCATCGCCATCCTCCCGGTGTCCGAGGAGTCGCCGTGAGGCGCCCGGTCCGGGCAGCGCACCTCGCCCTCATCACCATCGCGGCGGCCGGCGTGATCGCCGCATGCGGCGTGCCCTTGCAGTCGTCCGCCGAACGGCTGCCCTCGAACGCGATTCCCTCTCCCTTGCGCATCCCCACGCCCGCCGCGTCACCGACGCCCAGCCCGTCGCCGCCCGCCTCGCCGAGCCCCTCCCCGACGCCGACGACTACGCCCGAGCCCACGCCGGCCCAGCTGCGCCTGTGGTTCGTCCAGGAGGACGGGCTCGCAGCCGTGGAATCCGACCTTCCGGTCGGCGCCAGCCCCGATGTCATCGTGCAGTCGCTGGCCATCGGCCCCACCGAGGGTCAGGTGCTCGAAGGCCTGCGCACGGTGGCCCGCGATCCGCTGACCGGACTGGCCCTCGTCAGCGTGGCTCCCCCGGAGTTCGTCGCGGCAACGCCGATCCTGAGCTCGCCACCCAGTGCGGCGACCGGGCCGCCGCGCGTCGACCCCTCCGCGGCGCCCGCATCCGTGACCGTGGCCCTCAGCCCAGCCTTCACCGCGCTTCCACCAGCCGAGCAGGTGCTCCTTCTGGGACAGGTCGTCCTGTCCCTGACCGGGTCGGGCGAGCGCTCCGTCGCCTTCACCGACGAGGTCGGCACGCCCTTGGCGGTGCCCCTGCCCGACGGCCGGCTCCTCGACGTGCCGGCCACGGTCCGGGACTACAACGCCCTGATCATCCGGCCGTAGCCGTCGCGATCGGCGTCGATCTCAGGTGTAGCGCAGGAGGATGTACGGCACGCTGATCGCGATCGATAGCACTGCCGTGGGGACTCCGTACTTGAGCCAGGTGGCGAAGGAGATGTGCAAGCCGTTGCGGGCCGCGATGCCCACGATGACCACGTTGGCGCTGGCCCCCACCAGCGTCGCGTTGCCGCCGAGGTCCGCGCCGAGGGCCAGTGCCCACCACAGTCCCCCGTCGACGCCGAGAGCCGGATTGCCGTCGATGAGGGATGCGACCACCGGCGACATCGCTGTGACGTAGGGGATGTTGTCGACGACGGCTGACACGACGGCCGAGCCGATGAGAACGACCATCATGGTGGGCGCCACTTCGCCGCCCGTCGCGTCGGCGATCCGCTGCGCGAGGAGTTCCAGTGCGCCGACGTGCACGAGGGCGCCGACGAGGACGAACAGGCCGATGAAGAACAGCAGGGTCTCCCACTCAACGTCGGCCAAGAGATCGCGGGGCTTGAGCGGCGAGAGCAGGATCATGACTCCGGCCCCGACAAGTGCTACCACCGACGGCGCGATGCCGGTCTGCCTCTGCAACAGGAACCCGAGCAGGATCGCGGCGAGGACGAGCCCGCTGCGCAGAAGCAGTGGACGGTCGGTGATGGCCTCTCGCTCGTCAAGCGACATCAGCGAAATGGCGCGCTCCGGATCGCCGGTCAGCGAGGAGCGGAACAGGAAGCGGGCCAGGAGGAGGAATGCGGCGAGAATGACGACGATGACCGGCGCAAGGTGGATGAGGAAGTCCACGAAGGACAGGTCGGCCCGACTCGCGATGATGATGTTGGGCGGATCGCCGACGAGGGTCGCGGTGCCGCCGATGTTGGAGGCGAGCGCCTCCGCAATGAGGAAGGGGATGGGCTTGAGCCCGAGTCGGTCGCACAGGAGCAGGGTCACTGGTGCGACAAGCAGCACTGTCGTGACGTTGTCGAGCAGTGCCGAGGCCAGGGCCGTGACGAGGACCAGGAGTACCAGCACACGGTAAGGACGCCCCCGGGCCAGCTTCGCCGACCGGATGGCCAAGTACTCGAACACGCCCGTGCGCCGGATCACCCCGACGACCAGCATCATGCCCAACAGCAGGAAGATGACGTCCCAGTCGACGCCGGTCTCGCGCGAGTAGAACGCATCCTCCGAGCTGACCAGGCCCAGCCCGAGAACCAGGCCCGCCCCGCCCAGCGCGGCAGCGACCCGATGGATTCGCTCCGTCGCAACGAGCACATACACGCCGGCGAAGATCGCCACCGCAACCCAACCGACGAGGGTCACGCTATGAGTCGTCCGACGAGGTGGTTGACCGTCACCACACCGAGGAAATGGCCGCCTTCGACCACGGCGACCATCGGCACCCGCGCAGCCGCCATGACCGCCGCGACCTCGACCAGCGTGGCATCGCCTTCGACCACCGGCTCCGGCAGTTCCTCGCTCAGCCCCAAGGCGCTCACCAGGTCGGCGACCCGCCGACCCTGCAGCCGTTGGGCGATCCCGTCGGCGGATGCCTCGTCCCACACACGTGCGAGCGACGGGTCGTCGAGGACGTACTGCGGCAGCAGGACGCGCAGCACCTGCGACGCCGGGATGACGGCGAAGCCGTCCCCGTCCCGTACCACCACGCCCGGCAGCCCGGCAGTCGTGAGGATCGTCAGCGCGTCGAGCGCATCGTCGTTCGAACGGACGAACGGAGCCGCCCCGGCGAGGTCGCGTGCGCGCATGGCCACCATTGTGCCGCGGGGGACGACTGAAGAGGGGCGGTGGACGCTCGTAATGTAAATGAGTATCATTCTCGTTATGACGAGCCGTCGCCTTCGTGCCCTTCCTCTGCTTGCCGCTGCATCCCTCCTGGGTCTGACGGCCTGCTCCGGGGCTGCGGTGGCGGTGAACTCCTCTGCATCCGCGGATTCGAGCACCGCTTCCTCGGCGACGGAACGGCCGCAGGTGGTCGTGACCTATGCGGTGCTCGCCGCGGTGGTGAGCGAGGTCGTCGGCGATGCCGCAGACGTGACCGTGCTCATGCCGAACGGAGCGGACCCGCACGAGTGGAGCCCGTCAGCGAAGGACATCGAGACGATGCTCAACGCCGATCTCGTGATCGACAACGGCCTCGGGCTCGAGGGCAACCTGCAGGATCCCCTCAAGGAGGCCGCAGCCCAGGGGGTGAGCGTGTTCACCGTCTCGGACCACATCACCATCCGCACCGTCAAGGCCGGCGAGGGAGCCGAGGTCGATGATCCCGACCAGGCGCCTGGGGCCCAGGACCCACACCTGTGGATGGACCCACTGACCATGAAGCAGTGGGTCGGACCCCTGGTCCCGGCACTCCAGGCCGTCGGCATCGATGCCGCCGACAGCGGCACCGCGGTGGAGGCCGAACTCGATGCCCTCAATGCGGAGGTCGCCACGATCCTCGAGGCGGTGCCCGCGGACCGACGCAAGCTGGTCACCGGGCACGAGTCCTTGGGCTACCTCGCCGAACGCTACGGCTATGACCTGGTCGGGGCGGTGATCCCGGCCATCACGACCCAGGCGGAAGCCTCCGCAGGAGAGCTGGCTGCCCTTTCGCAGAAGATCACGGCCGCCGGCGTCCCGGCCATCTTCACCGAGGGCGGCACCCCCGCGTCGACGGTGGAGGCGATCGCCGGCGACACCGGGGTGACCGTTGTTGAACTGTCCACTCACACGCTGCCGGGCGACGGCACGTACCGTACGTTCATGCTCGACATCTCCAACACGATCGCCGAGGCACTGCGCTGACGAAGCACCAGGTTCGTGTCGCTCTCGGACTCACCAGGCGCAGCCGGTGAGCTGGTTCGTGACGCCCTTCGTCGATAACCCGTTCCTCCTGCGGGCCCTGATCGCGGGCATCCTCGTCGCCGTGTCCTGCTCGATCGCGGGCACCTTCGTCGTGCTTCGCGGCCTTGCCTTCCTCGGCGACGCCCTGGCCCACGGCGTGCTTCCCGGGGTCGCCGGGGCACTCCTCCTCGGCCTGCCAGGACTCCTCGGCGCCGCAGTCGGCGCGACGCTGATGATCATCGGCGTCAACCTGGTCACGAGCCGATCGCGGCTCAGCAACGACACGGCCATCGGTCTGCTGTTCGTCGGGATGCTGGCACTCGGTGTGGTCATGGTCTCTCGATCGAGCACGTTCACCGGCGACATCGTCGGCATCCTCTTCGGTGAGATCCTCGGGGTCTCCGTGCAGGACCTCGTGCAGCAGGCCATCGCCGTCGTCGTCATCGGCGCCGTGTCCTGGGTGTTCGCTCGGCCCTTCCTGCTGCTGTCGTTCGACCCCGAGCAGGCCGACGTAGCCGGCTGGCCGTCACGGCGCTACCACCTCCTCATGCTGGTGATGGTCGCTGTCGCCGTCATCATGTCGTTCCAGACTGTGGGCACCCTGCTGGTCTTCGGCATGCTGCTCGCCCCCGCCGGATCCGGCGCCCTGCTCGCCAGAAGCGTGCCCGCGATGATGGGGTGGGCTGTGCTCATCGGCTCGCTGTCGGTCTACGCCGGCATGCTCGTCAGCTACCACTTCGACCTGGCCGCGGGGGCAAGCATCGTGGTCGTCGCGGTTCTCGTCTTCTTCGCGATCTTCGCCGTTCAGGCCGTCCGGCAGAGTCTGCGCGACCGGCAGGCCGCCGCCTTGGCCACGTCATGACCGCGTCGACGAGTGTCATCCGTACCGAGGGACTCGCCGTCGGCTTCCAGGGCAAGCCCGTGGTCAGCGACATCAGCATCTCGCTCCGGCCGGGTGAGTCGATCGCCCTCGTGGGCACGAACGGCTCCGGAAAGTCCACCTTGCTTAAGACCCTCGTCGGCCTGCTCGCCCCGATATCCGGCAGCATCGAGGTGCTCGACGGAGTCCCGGGCAGCACCCCCCGACGCATCGGCTACCTCGGCCAGTTCCATGCCGCTGGCGGGCTCCTGCCCCTGCAGGCGCGCGACGTCGTCATGATGGGGCGATATCCGCGCCGCGGACTCCTCGGCCGGATCACTCACGACGACCGCAAGATCGTCGCCAAGTCGATGCAGCGCATGGGCGTCGCCGATCTCGCTGGGCAGCCGCTGCGATCGATGTCCGGCGGCCAGCAGCAGCGGGTCTACATCGCCCAGGTGCTCGCCCGCGAGGCCGACCTCCTCATCCTGGACGAGCCGACCGCCGGACTCGATGCCGGCAGTGCGGAGCGCTACCTGCAGGTCGTTCAGGAGGAACTCCAGCGGGGCGCCTCGGTGGCGACAGCCACCCACGACATCGGCGAGGCCATGACCTTCGACAAGGCCATCCTTCTCGCCGGCCGCGTCGTCGCGTACGGACTGCCCCGCGACGTGCTCAACGCCGACCGCCTCCTCGAGGCCTTCGGCATCGCGCTGCGCGGCATCCCCCACAACGGCCATCAGGACCTCCTGTCCCCCCAGGACCCGCACGGCCACTGAGGGCGCGGTGCGTCCGGCTCGCCAGTGCCGCCTCGCTAGTGCCGCCTCGTGATGCCCCACAGCGCGGCTCCGACGAGAGCCACGACGAGGAGTCCGATCCCGACGATGGCCGGCACGGGCACGCTGGTGGTTGCCTGCTCGGTGACCGCGAGCGTCGATGCCGCCGGTGCCGACGACGTCGAGGCAGGCGAACCCGCCGGCTCTGACGACGTGGACGTGGACGGCTCGGCGGAAGCAGGCTCGCCCGCCACCGTGTACTCGAACGTCGACGTGACCGTGTGGCCGTCCTTGGACACGACGCGGTAGGCGACGGTGTAGTCGCCGGGCGGTGCGTCGGGCTGCACGTCGACGGTGATGGAGCTCCTCCGGATCGTGGGCTGCGGCGCGCTCACCGTCACCCCCTCGGCCGTGCGGACCACGATGGCGGCGCCGATCTCCATGAGCGGGCTGTCGAACTCCACCGTCACCGTTTCAGGGGGCACCTGGAGGACGGCGCCGGCCTTCGGGGTGGAGCCGGTCTGCGACGCATGGGCGCCGGCCGGACCGGCCCACGCGAGAGCGCTGACGACCACGAGCCCCACGGCCACGGCCACTCGGGCCAGCATCCTGCTCATGCGAACAGTCCCTGCGCGAGGAAGTCGCCCTCCGCGACGCCGCCAGGAAGAACATACGTCGCGGACCCGACCGTCGATATCCACCGCTGGAAAGCGTCCCCCCTTGCGAGGCGGCGCTGTGTGGGGATGAACGAGGTCCGCGGGTCCCGCGTGTACGCGGCGAACAGCAGGCCGACATCGTTGGTGCCCTTGTGCATCCCGCTGTCGTAGTTGTACGGGCGACGCATCATGACTCCCTCGAGGCTGTCGGCACGAGCCACCCGGATGTGGGCGTCCGCCGGGATCACCGGCAGGCCGTTGTCGTCCACCGCGTCGAACGGCGACACGCCATCGTCGGCACCGTCGCCGAGGAGCTGGCCGGTGGACAGGCTGCGGCCCATGACGGTCTCCTGCACGGGACGGTCGAGGATGTCCCAGGTGTCGAGCAGCATGCGGATCCGGCGGAGCACGAGCACGGTGCCGCCGACCACCCAGTCGGGTCCGTCGTCGATCCAGACGACGGTGGCGAACTGCTCGGATCCGGGAGCCGGGAAATGCGTTGCCTCGACCTGCCCCATGAGGTTTCGCCGGGAGGCGACGCCCATGCTGGCCGGCGCGTTCGAGCGGAAGCCGGGCTGCGACCACCGCACGCGGGCGAGGGTGGACAGGTCCTTCGTGAGCATGCGCAGCGTGTGCGCGAGGGTGAGGGGGTCGGTGGCCCCGACTTGCAGCAGCAGGTCGGTCCCGCTCCACGGCTCCTCGAAGGCGTCCGTCCGGAAGCGTGGGATCACCGGAAACTGCTCAGGGATGCGGTCGGCCAGTCCGATGCGCTCGAACAGGCTGTGGCCCAGGCCGACGGAGATGGTGAGTCGGTCGGCGTTCAGCGCCAGCTCCGGCTGCGTGTCCGCGAGGGCCGACTGGCCCTGGGTGAGGCGCGCAGCGTCGTCGGTCACCAGACGCATGGTGGCCTCGGCGTTCTTCCGGGTGGGGCTGATGAGGTCGAGCCCGACGAACGTCTGGAAGAGAGCGGGCTCGGTCTCGACGCCGGCCTGGTGGGCGCCGTAGAACGGCAGGATCACCGGTGCCGCCGGTACGCCCGGTTCGGCCGTCGGCGGTGGGGAGGTCGCCGGTGCGGGCGGCGCTGACGTGGTGGGCACGCTGGCGTCCTTGCCCGAGGCGAGGACGAACCCGCCGGCGGCGCCGAGAATGGCGGCGCCGCCAGCGGCCAGCATGCCGCGTCGGGACAGGACCGAACGCGACGGTTGCTGGTCAGTGCTCATTACATGCCGGACATTCCGGAGGTTTCGCCGGTGTAGGTCTCGTTCGCACCGGTGAAGACCTTCGCCAGCACGGTGACCTTGAGCAGGGCACCGTCGGAGGTGACGAGGGTCAGCGGCACCATCGAGCCCGCCGTGACGGGCTTGTTGATGGCCATGAACATCACGTGGTTGCCACCCGGCTTGAGCTCGAGCATCCCGTTCGCCGGGATGACGAAGCCACCCTGCTTCTGCTGCATGACCATGGCGTCGTTCGCCATGACCACTTCGTGCAGTTGGAGCACGGGCGAGTAGGCCCGGCTGTAGGCGCCGATCACCCGGATCGGCTTGTCGGTCGGGTTCTTCAGCATGCCGAAGGCGGCGGTCATGCCCGTGTCGGCCGCCTTCGCCCAGCCGTCGGTGAGGGTCAGTGCCGACTTCGAGACGGGCAGTCCTCGGCCCCAGCGCGGCTTGGTGTTCGCCACCCTGCTGACGCAGACGTAGGTCTCACCATGGACGGTCTTGGTCATGCCGGACATCGCGCAGGTCGAGCCGAGGGCCGGCTCGTCGTGCGCCTGGGCCGGCGCTGCCGCGAGGCCGACGGCCAGGACGGACGCGGCGCCGATGGCGACCAGCCGGGCGGATCGTGAGGTCGTGAAGCGGGTAGTGAATGACATGGGTGTTCCTTCGTGAGGATTGAGGGGAAACGGTTGCAGAGCAGCACAGGCCGACGCTGGACGTCGGCGCGAGGGTGCTGGGGTCAGGCGGCAGGGAGCATGGCGGCGAGTGCGGGGGGCCCGCGCCGCTCGACGTGGTGACGCAGCGAGTGCCTCGTCGCGACCGCTGGCGGCGCCACCCTCAGCGCGCACGGGCGGCCAGAGGGCAAGGCCTCGGTCACGGGCGGCGTGCCCAGCACGTGGGCGAGCAGCATCGCCCAGCATGCGATCAGGTCATCGGCGTAGGCGAGCACCAGGGCAGCGGCGAATCCTCCCACCGCATGGCCGGCGACCATGCCCGCCATCGGGACGCTCGACCCGGTATGACCATGGCTCGCCGCGAAGGTCAGCAGCACGTGGAGCAGCACCTGGGCGGCGAGCACGTAGCCGATCAACCAGGGGAACGAGCGGCGGCGATCGCTCACGGCGAACGCGAGCGCGAAGGCGAAGCACGAGACGAGGACGAGGCCGACGGGCGTGGGCAGGCTGCCATCGCCCGCCGTGTGGCCCGCGATGGTCAGCACCGCCAGGGCAGCGGACATCATCGCGGCTCTCGCCACGCGCCTGCCCTGCCGCCACTGCACCGGCGCAGTGTACAAGCCAGGGTCCAGCGATCGTGCCGGTCCGGGCGACGCGCCGACGATAGAGTCGATGTGACCACTCGCCCGCCGACCGGAGGTACATCCGTGAGCACCCCCGCCACCTCGCCCAAGGCGTCGCCTTCGGCCGCGGCGCCGCCACGGACCATCGGTCAGCGAGCCACCCGGCAGAGGGCCGCCGTTGCCGGAGTGCTGCAGGACGTCGATGACTTCCGCTCAGCCCAGGCCTTGCACGAGATGCTGAAGGCACGAGGCGAGAACGTGGGACTGGCGACGGTGTATCGATCCCTGCAGGCGATGGTCGACATCGGCGAGATTGACGTGTTGGTCAGCGCGGACGGCGAGTCCCTCTACCGCAGGTGCGGGCAGAGCACCGGCCACCACCATCATCTGGTCTGTCGAGACTGCGGCCTGACCGTCGAGGTCGAGGGCCCTGCCGTCGAGCGCTGGACGCATGCCGTGGCCACGGCGCACGGATTCACCGACGTGAGCCACACTCTCGATATCTTCGGCCTCTGCGAGCGCTGCTCGTCGCCGGCTCGCCCGAAGCCGAGCTAGTCGGCCCTGCTCGGCAGATGTGGGTTGAAGACGAGTCCGTTCACTCGTCCGGCGAGTCGTGCTCGTCCTCTGGCGGACCGACCGGAGGGCCCGTCGGCATCGGGCAGGGTCCACGCCAGAAGGGGCTGGTGGGGACCGGAGGTGTCTGGCCGGGATGGCTGGCGAGCCACTCCACCGTGAACGTCAGGTAGTCCCCATTGTCCTTCACGCCCTGGGGCACGCTCAGGTCCCACCCGCAGACCGCGGCATCCTGTTGCGGTCCCGGGACGGGCCGATCAGCGAGTCGGATCGTCACGAGGGCGACCACGACGGCAACCACGGCGATGAGGGCCACCACGAGGATGAGCAGACTGCGACGGCCCGCCACGACACCTCGCGACCCTCGGCCGATGCGCACATCCACGCACCTCACGCTAGACGGCGGGCGGGAGTGGAGCCACGACACCACGCTGGTTTGCTTTGGCATCACTTTGGTGCCATTGTTGTGCCATGGATCTGACACCCTACGTGCATGACATCCGCGAGGACCTGGCCCTCGCCGCAGAGGCCGGCGGCGACGAGGCGCGCGCCCTCGCCGAGCGGCTGACCGGCCCGCTGGAGTCGGCCCTGCGCCTCGCCCTGCTCGACGCGCTGTCGACCGCCGCTGCGGAGATCACGCGCGAGCTCGCCCCTGGCTCGGTCGAGGTGCGCCTTCGGGGGCGTGAGCCGGAGTTCGTCGTGACTCCTCCGCCCGCTGCCCCCGCCTTCGCCGACGTCGTCGACTCGGCGGGCGCCATGGCGGCGCCCCTTCCACTGGAGGGCGACGACGCGACGATGGTGCGCATCAACCTGCGCCTCGGGCAGGACCTGAAGGACCGAGTCGAGGAGGCCGCGCGCCAGTCCGGGCTCTCCGTCAACGCTTGGCTCGTGCGCGCCGCCGCTGCCGCGTTGGGTGCCGACGACGGAGGTTCCCGCACGACGCGAAGCACCCCGCGAGGGGGCCATCACTACGCCGGCTGGGTGCGCTAGCCAGCCCTCTCCACCCCCGTCAACCAGAGGACCCATCATGCCCACGTTCGACACCCCCCTACCCATCTCCGCCTCGATCCGCCTCGTGGTCGGCGATATCCGGATCGTCGGCAGCGACCGCGCCGACACCGTCATAGCCGTGTCACCGAGCGACGACCGGCACGAGCCGGACATCAGCGCGGCCGAACGGACCAGGGTCGAGTACTCGGACGGCACACTGCAGGTCATCGGCACGAAGGGCTGGGGCCTGAGCCCGTCGCGCAAGACCGGCTCGGTCCAGGTGAGCATCGAACTCCCGGCCGGCTCGCAGGTCGAGGCCGTGTGCGGACTCGGCACGATCCTGGGCGGCGGACGTCTCGGCGAGTGCCGCCTGCGCACGGGTGCTGGCGACATCCGGCTCCAGGACGCCTCGGGGCTCGACCTCGAGACCGGCCTCGGCACGATCGCCGCCGAACGCATCTCCGGTGATGTCGCCTGCACGACCGCCTCGGGCAGGATCCGCATCGTCGCGATCGAGGGCAGGGCGCAGGTCAAGAACTCCAACGGCGCGACGTGGATCGGCGAGGCGATCGGTCCACTCAGGGTGAAGGCCGCTAACGGCGGGGTGTCGGTGGATCACGCCCACAGCGACGTGAACGCCGCCACTGCCAACGGCGACGTCCGCCTAGGGTGCGTGGGGCAAGGTGCCGTGGACCTCAAGACGGCTCTCGGCAGCATCGAGGTCGGCATCCCCACGGGAACCGCCGCCCTCCTTGACCTGCACACCTCCTTCGGTACGGTGCACAACGACATGGATCCCTCTGCCGGACCTGCCTCGGCCGACGCCACCGTCACGATCAATGCCCAGACGAGCGCGGGCGACATCGTCATCAGCCGCTCGTCGGCCAGTGACGGCTAGGAGCGGTCCAGCGGTACGCGGACCGTCAGCACGTTCGGGAGCACGCGCGCCCGGAAGCCGTGACCGTCACTCACCAGGTCTCCATCGACCTGGCGCTTGCGCGTACCACCGGTACTGACGATCACGTCCCGGCCGCGGAAAAGGGTGCGGGAGGGATCCCCCTCGGATCCTCGACCCCGCACGATGCCCGCCGACGTTCGCACCCAGTCCAGGGGCGAGGACGGATCGATGACGAGCACCTCGAGCAGCCCGTCGTCGGGCTCGGACTCGGGCAGGAGATCAAGACCCGCCACGAGAGTCCCGACATTGGCGATCAGGACGGTGCGGCCGTACAGGTGCACCTCCGGCCCGCCGTCGATCGACATGCGCAGCCGCATCGGCTTCTGCCGGATCCGCCGGGCTCCCTCGATCGCGTAAGCGCCCCATCCCAGCGTCTTCTTCAGCAGTTCGGGTGCGGCCATCATCGCGGCGTCCCACCCCATGCCGCACATCACCGAGCTCAACTGCCGCTCGCCGTGCCCAAGGTAGACGTCGAGGAGGTCGATCCGCCGGTCGCGGCCCCGGTACGCCGTGTCGATGGCGTCCGACACCGACAGGGGGATGCCCAGGTTCCGGGCCAGCAGATTGCCCGTCCCTCCGGGCAGGACACCGAGGGCCGCGGCTGTGTTCGTCACCTCGGCGGCGACGCCCATTACCGTGCCGTCGCCGCCCCAGGCGAGCAGCATCGTCGCGCCTGCTCGCAAGGCCTCGCGAGCCTGACCCGGACCGGGATCCTGCGCCGTCGTCTCGTACCACGTCGGTGCCGGCTCCCCCAGCATGGCGATGCGTGCCTCGACCGCCTCGCGTGCACGGCGCATCCCGTTGACCTTCGTGGGATTCACGATCACCGCGACGCTCACGACTCTCCCCGACGCATGACGTCCACCTCGTCCGACGCGCAGATCACCCGATCGCGACCCGCCGACTTCGCGGCGTACAGCGCCCGATCCGCACGATCAACCGCCATGGCGGCAGGCACGAGCGCATCGCACGTGGCGTAGCCGATGGACACCGTCACGGGAGGCGGAGTGGCCAGGCGCATCCGCTCGAGCATGGCGCCCGCCGCGGCGGCGTGCTCGCTGGGCAGGATGACGGAGAACTCCTCGCCGCCGTAACGGGCGAGGAAGATCGACGGGGGCAGCTCGGCTCGCCACTGGCGGGCGCACTCCTCGAGCATTGCGTCACCGGCCAGATGGCCGTGCCGATCGTTGTACTCCTTGAAGTGGTCGATGTCCGCCACGGCGATCGTCAGGGGCCCACCCGAGGCACTCGCCGCCGCGGCCGCGCGCATGAGCTCGAAGTTCCACGATCTCCGGTTCGGCAGCCCGGTCAGCGAGTCGGTCCGGGCCAGCGCCGCGAGCGTGTCCGCCTGCCGCTGCACCGTCGAGAGCAACAACAGGATGCGCCAGATCACCAGGATGTTCACCGCGATCGCGGCCATCGCGAGGAAGAACACCTCAGGCGTCGCGGCGTCGCGGGTCCCGACGGCGAGCAGGACGGGTGCGGTCAGCGCGCCCACGCCCAGGAAGATGGTGCGGGGCGTGGACATGATCGACGGCTCAACGGGCGACGGACGACCGATCGAGGCGGCGCCCGGGTCGGTCGAGGCGGCCGCCAGGAGGAGCAAGCCACCCGTGAACAGGACTTCCAGCCAGCCGGGAGCTTCCGCGGCACTCCCCGTGGCCGCCAGCCCGTTGTAGATGAGGTCGGCGAGCAGCGTCACGGCGACGGACGCCGTCAGCAGGACCAGCGCCATCGTCGGGCGGCCGCCGCCCACGGTCAGCCGAATCAGGATCGCCAGCACGGCCAGGTCGAGGAGCGGGTAGGACAGCGCAAGGTAGGTACTGAGGTCCGCTGGCGTCGTTCGAGACAGCATCGGCAGCAGGACGAACGTCGCTGCCACCGACACCGCGGCGAGGGTGATGATCGCGGAGTCGATCCACGCCTGCCGATCCCAGATCCGCTGCCTCTGCCGCATCAACAGGAGTAGCGCGACGATCTGCGGCACGTACGCGGCCAGGTAGAGCGCATCGGCCCAACTGGGAAACGGGTCGATCCCAAAGTGGTACTCCATCACGTCGTAGACCACGTTGCCCGCCACCGTCAGCGCGAGGTAGGCCCAAAGCAGCCACCACACGGCACGCGCCCTGGCCGGCAGCCTGACAGCGGCGGCGAAGAACACGCCGACAGCCACGAGGCCAGCCCCGAGGGAGACGGCCACCCACAAGGGCGAATCCACGGGCAGTACCACGATGAGGAGCAGCGCCACGCCGCCGAGTGCCATGGCCACGAGCCGGGCGCGACTGTGGCCCATCACACGCATGCTGGGCCTACCAGGACGGAACCGACCACAGCGTGAAGAGTAGCCACACCGGGCTCGTCACCCTCGATCATGCCAACGCGCGAAGGCATAACCGCCCACCGCCGTGGCGATCAGGACGGCGAGGGTGCCCAGGGTGAACGCCTCGACGCGCGCCTGCTCCAGGCCCCAGACGTCGGCGAAGTCGTAGTCGATGCCGAGAAGCCCCTCGAGCACTCCCGGGGCCACGGCGACGACCACACCGAGGGCGATCCACAGCATGACGATGGTGGTCAGGGCCCAGGCTCCCGCCCCGGCGAAGGGCACTCGATAGGGGCGCTCGATGTGCGGGTAGCGGCGGCGCAGGCCGACGAGCGTGGGCACGATGATCAGGTAGGAGATGAGCAGGGTGGACGTCGCGATGAGGAGGACGACCATGAACAGGCTGCCGGAGTCACCGGCATCGCTCGACAGGAGCACGAAAGCAGCGGTCATGAATCCGGTAGCGACGATCCCGGACGCGACATTGACCCGCAGTGGCGTGCCGAAGCGTGGGCTGAAGGCGCCGAAGTAGGCGGGGAAGGCCCCATCCGCTCCGGCGACGGCTTGCATCCGATCGGTGGCGACCATCCACGCCGCGCCCTGGGTGAGCAGGACAACGATGAACGCGACGGCGGCGAGCGCAGTCATGGCGTCGGCAGCGGGGCCGTAGACGCTGAACACCTGCGTGACCCCCGCCATGAACCCATCGACACCGGTGATCTGGTCAGCGGGGATGACCGCGAACACCGCGAGGACGGGCACGAGGTAGACGGCAGCCGCGACCATGCCGGATCGCGCGATGGACACGGGCATGTCGCGCGCCGGATTGCGCATCTCCTCGGCCGCCCCGGACGCCGCCTCGAATCCCGACAGGGCGAACAACAAGATGGGCGCCACCGCGAGGAAGCCGGCGAGCGTCGGGGTGAAGAAGCCCGCCTCCAGCGGCTGGACGCCGTACTCGACGGCGTAGGCGACCGTGGTGCCGCTGAACAGCGCCACGAGGCCGAGCTTGGCCAGCGCGCCCGCGGTGATGACGTACTTGCCGCGGCGCAGGCTGATGACGGCCACGCCGATCGCCGCCCAGATGAAGGCCGCCTGGAACAGCCAGGCGCGCCACCGGCTGTCCTCCAGATCGAACAGGAAGTCCGAGCAGGTGGCGCCCGCCAAGGTTGCGAGGGTTCCGCCCAGCCAGATGGGGTTGGTGACCCAGTAGAAGAAGACCGCGACGGCGCCGGCCAGCCGGCCGAAGGCCAGCCGCACCCAGATGTAGGGGCCGCCCTCCTCGGTGAACGTCGATGTCAACTCGGCGAAGATCATGCCGTAGGGCAGGAGGAACGCCACGACGAGAACGAGCATCGCGGTGAACGCCGTCCCGCCACCAGCAGCCACCGTGCCGATCGTGTCGACGGAGATCACGGCCGCGACCGCCATCATCAGCAGGTCGAAGCGCCCCAGGGAGCGCCGCAGCACCACATTCAGCGCGGCCCCGCGCGGGCTCGCATCACCCGCTTCAGACGGCGCGGCAGCGGCGAAGGTGTCGTGCAACGTGGGTGGTCCTCTCGACGCAGCCAACGATGCCAAGAACCGCGCGCCGATGCTCATCGTGCCGTGCGCTGCTCGTCACATGACACCCTCATGAGGGCCGCATGGGCGCCGCGGTGTCCTATCCCGGCATCGAGCCGATACCCAGTACGGCGCCGGGGGACGACAGAAGCGATATCGACCGTTCCACTCGCAAGGAGGCACCGCACCGTGGACACCATCCTCATCATCATCATCGCGGCCGGGTGCGTGGTGCTCCTGGTCGGACTCTGGATCGCCTGGCAGCGCCGGTCAGCGCGGCCCGCACGTACCCGGGGACCGGTCACGTCACCTGCCGAACTCGCCGAGCGGTCGGCCGAGCACCAGCAGAACCTGACGCACCTGCTTCGTCGCTATCACGGTGACAGCACCCTGATCGACGACTCCGCCGCCGATCCGGCTGCTCACGAGCTCAACGCCTGACCCCGTCCGGAAAGGGCTTTGGATCAGCGAGGACGGGACCATCGGCCCCATGATCTGGGCGATTCGTCCCCTTAGGCTGGCGATGTTCCCCGATGGAGGGTGGATCGCGATGCCCCCCTCCTCGCCCTTCTCTTGATCGCTACGGATGCGCACATGACCGCTCAGACCCCTCGTTACGCAGGACTTCCCACTGTCATCAGCGGAAACGGGGCGGTCGCCCACGTCATGCGACACGTGTGCGGCGGCGTCATCGGTTACCCCATCACGCCCTCAACCGAGATCGCCGAACTGTACGAGGCGGCCCGAGCCGAGGGCGGCGTGAACGTCTGGGGCAAGCATCCGTTCTTCTTCGAGCCCGAGGGGGAGCACTCGGCCCAGAGCGGTGCCCTCGGCGCATCCCTCACCGGCGGGCAGTTCATCTCCAACGCCTCCTCCAGCCAGGGCATCCTCTACGCGATGGAGTCGCACTACGTCACGGTCGGCAAGAAGACCGGCGGATTCGTGCTGCAGGTCGCGGCCCGCGTCGTCTCGAAGCACTCCCTGAACGTGATGGCCGGTCACGACGACGTCTACGCCCTGCTGTCCGCTGGGTACACGATCCTCTTCGGCTCCAACCCGCAGGAGGCGGCCGACCTCGCGGCGATCGCCTACCGCACGTCGGCGCTCTCGCTCATCCCCGTGGCCAACGCCATGGACGGCTTCTCCACCAGCCACATGCTGAGCGAGGCGCTCCTGCCAGAGCCCGACCTGCTGCGCGAGTACCTCGGTGATCCGGCCGGCCGGATCGCGTCGCCGACCGTGGCGCAGGATCTCCTGTTCGGTGCCAAGGGCCGCGTGTTCCAGTTGCAGCACTACCTCGAGCGCCACCGTGACGACTTCGCGCCCCGCGACCTCGAGGCGCTGACGTCCCACCTCGAAGCCAGGGCGGAGGAGATCGAGCGCGACAGCGACGGCGACGGGCCCCTGATCGGCGAGACCCTCGCCTGGGTCCCGGAGGAGCTGCGGGGCCAGTGGCGCCGGCAGTGGGTCAACGCCCTGGAGAAGGGCACGCGCCAGATGGTGCCCGCGCTGGTCGACGTCAACAATCCCGGCCTCACCGGCCCGGTGCAGAACCAGCCCGACTTCCAGGCTGGCGCGGTCGACCACCGCACCCACTTCGTCAATGCCGTCCCCGACCTCACGCGCCGCGCGATGGCCGAGTACTCCGAGCTCACGGGCCGCGTCTACACCCCCCTGCTTACCTACGACTGCGACGACGCCGACTACATCATGATCGGGCTCGGATCGATCACCGATGACGTGCGCGCCGTGCTGCCCTACCTTCGGGCGCAGGGCCTCAAGGTGGGCGTCGTCTCCGTCAAGCTGCTCCAGCCGTTCCCCGAGGCCGACGTGATCGAGGCGCTTGCCGGCGCGAAGGCCGTCACCGTGCTCGAGCGCTCCGACCAGACTGCCCTGACAGCCTTCGTCACCCAGGCCCTGTTCAAGGCTCGCGCGAACGCCGACGGGGCACACTACGACGGCCTGCCCACGCTGCACGAGATCCCGCGGCTGACCACCGCGATCTTCGGCCTCGGCGGCCACGACGTCCAGCCGCGCCACATCATCGCTGCCTACAAGCACATGGAGGACGGCGAGAGCGCGCCCCTGATCTACCTTGGATCGCAGTTCTTCACCAAGGATCCCGACGGGCACATGGCCGAGATCCAGGCGCGGCTGCACCAGGCCTACCCGGAGACCGAGCTCATGGCCCTGGAGACCGAGGCCAACCCCGTGCTCCTGCCGCCCTCCGCGATGCGCATCCGCTTCCACTCCGTCGGCGGCTACGGCACGATCGCGACCGGGAAACTGCTCACCGACATCCTGGCCGGCGTCCTCGGCATGCACTCCAAGTCCGCGCCGAAGTACGGCTCGGAGAAGAGCGGCGCGCCCACCAACTACTACATCACCTTGAGCCCTGAGCCCGTTCTCCTCACCAACGCGGAGCTCGAGGACGTCGAGATCGTCGTCTCGCCCGACCACAAGTCGTTCATCCACGCCAACCCGCTCAAGGGCCTCGTCGAGGGTGGCACCTTCATCCTGCAGTCCGACCTGGCGCCGGAAGACGTCTGGCGGGAGCTGCCCAAGTACGCCCGCAAGACGATCCGCGACAAGCACATCCACTTCATCGTGCTCGACGCGTTCAGCGTGGCCAAGAAGCACGCGCCCTCGCCCGAGCTCGAACTGCGCATGATGGGCATCGCGTTCATCGGCGCGGTGGTCGGGCACGTCGATCGGGTGACCCAGGGCGCATCGGCCGAGGCCATCACCGCCAAGGTGCAGGCCCAGATCGCCAAGAAGTTTGGCGGCAAGGGTGACGCCGTCGTCGAGGGCAACATGGCAGTGATCCGTGACGGGATGTCGGCCGCACGCATCGTCGAGTACGACGCGCCCGCCTTCCTGGCGATCGAAGAGGAGACCGGTCCGGCACGGACGCTGCGCAGTGTCGCCCTCTCGGCCGACATGTGCACGAGCCCCTCGGCCTCCGCCGCCAGCGGACTGTTCGACCCGGCCTACTACGAGGACCTCGTCGCCCGTCCGTTCCGCGAGGGCACCATGGCCGAGGCCCCGGTGCTGCCGGGCATCGGGCTGTTCATGCCCGCCGGCACCTCGGCCGGCAAGGACAAGGGCCTGTTCCGTCGCACGGTGCCGGAGTTCCACTTCGACACATGCACCGGCTGCATGGAGTGCGCACTCGTCTGCCCGGACGCCGCGATCCCCAACAGCGTGCACGAGATCCACGACCTGCTGCTCACCGGCATCAAGGAGATGAATCTCGCTTCCGCCCAGCAGGAGGCGCTGCGGTCGCAGGTCTACGCGCTGGCCGAGCGAGTACGCGAGGCGTATCGCAAGGACAAGACCCCTCGCCCCTTCCACGAGTTCGTGGCGGCAGCGGCGAGGACCCTCGACGCGGACAACCCGACACTCGTGCGCAATCTCGACGCCCTCGTCTCGACGTTGGCCATCTATCCGGTGGCCCGCACCCGGCCGTTCTTCGACGCGATGGAAAGCGACGTCCCCGGCACCGGAGGGCTGTTCGCCGCGACGATCGATCCGTGGAAGTGCACCGGATGCCTTGAGTGCATCGAGGTATGCGGCCCGGGCGCACTCACGCCCCTCGATCAGGACGAGGCCATCCTCGAGGAGGTCCAGGACCGCTTCGAGTTCATGACCCAGATGCCGAACACTCCCAAGCGCTTCTACGAGGGATCGACCGGCCTCGAGGGCGACCTCAAGCGTCTGCTCCTCGACCACCCCAACTTCTACGCGACCGCTGGCGGGCATGGCGGATGCCGTGGCTGCGGCGAGGTCACCGCTATCCGGCTCGTCATGGCGACCAGCCACGCACTCGGCGACGGCCGCCGACGCGCGCACCTGCGCGAGCTGGACGCGCTGGTGGCCCGCCTGCAGGACAAGGCCGACGGCCTCGACCCGACCGACACGGAGCGCCATGAGCGGCTCACCTCGCTGATCGCCACGCTGGAGACCCGTCTGTACCTGTACGAGGGTGGCCCGACCGGCAACGGCCCCCGCCTCGACGGTCATCGCCAATGCGACGGGGTGCAGCAGCGTCTACGCCTCGACGATGCCGTTCAACTCCTATCTCGATCCGTGGGTCAACAGCCTGTTCCAGGACTCCCAGCCGCTGGCAAAGGGCATCTTCGAGGGCATCTCGGCTCAAGTCGTGTCCGACGTCAAGGCCCTGCGCATCGCCCGTCTCGAGCTCGACGACGCGTATGACCCCGCCGTGCATGACAACGAGTTCCGGATGCTGTCCTGGGAGGAGTTCACCTCCCAGGAGCTCGACCTGCTTCCGACGGTGCTCACCATCGGCGGAGATGGCGCCAACTACGACATCGGCTTCGGCGCGATGTCGCGTGTGCTCGCCAGCGACACCCCCATCAAGATGCTCGTCCTCGACTCCGGTGCCTACTCCAATACCGGCGGCCAGGCCTCTACGTCGAGCTTCACGGGCCAGGACTCCGACCTCGCCCGCTTCGGCGGCGCGCACCACGGCAAGCACGAGGGCCGCAAGGAATTGGGTCTCATCGCGTCGTTCCACCCGCATGTGTTCGCATGCGCGACGAGCACGGCCATGCACGGCCACTTCCTGCAGAGCACGATGCGCCTGCTCGAGTACCCCGCCCCCGCCGTGATGGATGTCTACACGCCGTGCGGAGGCGAGCAGGGCATCTCCGAGTCCTCGTCCAACGCCCGGGCGCGCCTTGCGGTCGAGAGCCGCATGCACCCCCTGTTCATCCACGATCCACGTCGCGGCCTGACGCTGCACGACTGGTTCTCGCTGGAGGGCAACCCCGACATCGACAAGACGTGGACGACGAGCACGCTGCAGTACCTCGACGACGCAGGCAGCGTGCAGCTCATGACCACTCCCCTGACCCCCGCCGAGTTCGCGCTCGGCGAAGTTCGGTTCAAGAAGCAGTTCCGTCGACTCGATCCCGATCTCGAATCGCGCGCAGTCCCCATGCACGAGTACGTCGAGCTGCCGCGGTCAGAGCGCGGCGAACAGATCCCCTTCGTCTACGCCACCGACGACGACCGGCACCTCATCAAGGTGGCCTGCTCCGACTCGATCGTCGCGCTGGTCGAGGACCGCCGACGCTACTGGCAGATGCTGCAGTACCTCTCCGGCGTGCACGAGGCCCAGCTGACCGCGCTGCACCGCTCCGACTTCGAGGTGCTGAAGTCGATGTACGACACGGCCATGGAGCAGCGAGAGACCTCGCTCGACGACATCGCGCGGGCCATGTCCGAGCTGGCGACATCGAGCAAGGCACCAGTCGGCTCGAGCTTCGGCTCACCCACGGGTGTCCCGGCCGGCGCGACCGCGTCCCCGTCGCCCGGGTCGTCCGCAACCGCGGTAACGGATGCACCAGTCTGGCTCGATCCGGCGGACATCCCCCTGTGCAACGACTGCGGCACCTGCTACCAGGAGCTTCCACAGTTCTTCGAGAAGACGACGATGGTCATCGACGGCGAGGCCCGGCATGTCGCCCAGATGATCCCGGGCGCCATCGACACCGTCGCCATGACGCCGGACCTCGAGAAGCGCATCGAGCGGGTCCGCAAGACGTGCGACGCGGAGATCATCCGATGACCGGGGTGCTCGACCACTCGTCGGACCCCGAGGGCGGACCGGAGGATCTGCAGCGCTACCTCGACGCGAGCAGCACGCTCGAGAGCAGCCGGGCCCAGGTCGAGGTGCTGGAGCGATCGGAGTCCGTGGAGTCGTTCAACCACCAGATGGACCTGCTGAAGCGCCGGTTGACGAGCGAGCCACGAGCCTTCCGCGACCTGTTCATCTCGGACGGCATGAAGGCCGTGGCGTGGGAGTTCCAGCAGCCGGAGCTCGGGCCCGAGTTCGTCGACATGCTGTGGTCGATGCTGCTGCGCGACGACGACAGCAGCACGATCCTCATGCGCTTCGTGTGGGACCTGCCGCTGAGCATGAAGCGCAAGTTCGTCCGCGGGATCGACGCGCACCTGTCCGACCGCTACCCGATGTTCGCCGGCCTGTCGGTCGACTGGCCGATGAACAACGGGATCCCGCCCTACATCCGCGACTCCGAGGCCCGCACCCACGACTTCGGCCTCGTCAATCAGGGCTACCTCGGCTACATGGAGCTCGGCCATACCGCCCGCGACGTCGACCTGTTCGTCTGGCTCGAGGTGCTGCGCGACAAGCAGTGCGAGGAGAAGCCGTGCGAACTCGGCGTCTTCCTCACCGGCAAGGCGAGCCCAAGGGCGGCTGCCCGGTCCAGATCCACATCCCGCAGGTGATCGAACTGATCGGGAAGGGCAACTTCCGGGAGGCCCTCGAGCTGATGGAGGACAGCAATCCCCTGCCGGATGTCACCGGGCGCGTCTGCCCGCAGGAGCTGCAGTGCCAGGGCGTCTGCCTGCAGAAGCTGCCCATCGCCATCGGGCAGCTCGAGTGGTTCCTGCCTGAGCGGGAGAAGCTGGTCAACCCCGAGGGCGTAGCCCGCAAGTTCGCGGGCGTGCGCGATCCCTGGGAGGCCGCCAGCCACCCGCCCGTGGCCATCGTCGGATCCGGCCCCTCCGGGCTGATCAACGCCTACCTGCTGTCGGCCGAGGGCTTCCCGGTCACCGTGTTCGAGGCGTTCCACGCGCTCGGCGGAGTGCTCCGATACGGCATCCCCGAGTTCCGCCTGCCTAACGAGCTGATCGACGATGTCGTCGCCAAGATCAGGCTGCTCGGCGGCAAGTTCGTCCAGAACTTCGTCGTCGGCAAGACCGCCACCCTGCAGGACCTCCGCGACGCAGGCTTCTACCGCATCTTCGTCGGAACCGGCGCGGGCCTCCCACGCTTCATGAACATCCCCGGCGAACACCTGCTCAACGTGATGTCCGCCAACGAGTTCCTCACCCGCGTCAACCTCATGCAGGGTCTGCGCGCCGACTACGAGACGCCGCTGCCCGAGACGAAGGGCAAGGAGGTCATCGTCATTGGCGGTGGCAACACGGCGATGGACGCCGCGCGCACCGCGCGACGGCTCGGCGGCAACGTGACCATCGTCTACCGGCGCACCCGCAAAGAGATGCCGGCCCGCGTCGAGGAGCTGGAGCACGCCCTCGAGGAGGGCATCGTCCTGAAGGCCCTCCGTGCACCGTCGGAGTTCCTCGGCGACCAGGAGACCGGCTTCGTCTCGGCTGCCACGGTCGAGGTCATGGAGCTCGGCGAGCCCGACGCGTCCGGTCGCCGTCGACCCGTCGCCACGGGCACGACGGAGGTCATCAAGGTCGACCTCGTGATCATGGCACTGGGCAACGACGCCAATCCCATCATCAAGGACTCCGAACCTCGCCTCCACACCTCGAAGTGGGGCACCATCGACCTCGACCACAAGGGCTCCCAGGAGACCTCGCTCGACGGTGTCTACACCGGCGGCGACGCCTCACGCGGCGGTTCCACGGCGATCATGGCCGCAGGCGACGGCCAGGCCGCGGCCCGCGAGATCCTCGGTGCGGTCGACCTGACGCCCGAGGACATCCGATCCAGGGTCTCGCGCGCGCGCGAGTATTCCGACGTCGCGGCCGCAGCCCAGCGCATCGTGTCCAAGAGCGAGCTCAGCGACGGCATCGAGGAGTTCACTGTTCACTCGCCCCTCATCGCGCGCGCCGCCAAGCCGGGGCAGTTCGTGCGCGTCCTCCCGAGGCCCGACGGCGAGCTGATCCCCCTGACGCTGGCCGACTGGGATGCCGAGGCGGGCACCATCAGCCTGGTCGTCCAGGGCGTCGGCACCAGCAGCATCGAGATCAACCAGATGCCGGTCGGCGATGCGTTCGCCGGCATCGCCGGTCCGCTGGGTCGGCCCAGCGACGTGCATGAGCAGCCAGCCGGCAGCACGGTGGTCTTCACCGCCGGTGGGCTCGGCCTGCCGCCCGCCTTCCCGATCATCCGTGAGCACCTCGAGATCGGCAACCACGTCACCCTCGTGTCCGGGTTCCGCAGCCGCGACCTCATGTTCTGGACCGGCCCCGACGAGCGGGTCGGGCTGCAGGCGGAGTTCGGCGACCAGCCTGGACGTCGTCTACACCACCAACGACGGCAGCTTCGGCGTGCCAGGGCTTCGTCACCGTCCCGCTGGAGGAGATGCTCGAGGCGAACCGGTTGGGTCAGGGACGCACCGTCGCGGAGGTGGTGACGATCGGACCACCCTTGATGATGAGGGCGGTGAGCGACCTCAGCAAGAAGTTCGACGTCCCGTGCGTCGCCAGCCTGAACTCGATCATGGTCGACGCCACCGGGATGTGCGGGGCCTGCATGGTGCCGGTCGTGATCGACGGCCAGATGGTGCGCAAGCACGCCTGCATCGACGGCCCGGAGATCGACTCCCACATCATCGACTGGGACAAGTTCCTGCCGCGGTTCGGCCAGTTCCGCGCCCAGGAGCGGACGAGCCTCGAACAGCACGGGCTCGCCTGACCGTCAGGTGAGCGCCGCGACCTGATTGCGGCCGTTCTGCTTGGCCTTGTACATGGCCCGATCGGCTCGGACCACCAGCGTGTCGCCGGACTCGACGGGATCGCTCAAGGTGACGCCGATGCTCACCGTCACGAGTACATCGCCGCCGACGGTGGCGACCGGTTCGGCGCAGGCTGTGCGGATCTTCTCCGCTACCCGGATCGCCTCCGCCAGGTCGTGCAGCCCCTCGAGCGTCACCAGGAACTCGTCGCCGCCCATCCGGGCGACGATGTCGCCACCGCGGATAGTCAGACGCGCGCGATCGGCGACCGCCCTGAGCACTGCGTCCCCGGCGCCATGGCCCCAGGTGTCGTTGACGGACTTGAAGTCGTCGATGTCGAGGAACAGGACTCCGGTCTCGTTGCCCGGGCTTCGAGGGTGACGCCCGATCACTTACAGGCGGTCGAGTGCCGGATCGCGCTTGAGAGCGCCGGTGAGATCGTCGAAGGTCGCCCGCCGTTCCAGTTCCATCTCGACGCCCACGGCGTCGTCCGCAAGGCGGAACGAGGAGACGACGCCGTCGACCCTCCCCGACTGATCGATGTAGCGGCTGCTGCTGGCGTCAACCCAGTGATACGCGCCTCGGTCGTCGCGCACACGGTACCGCGCATACACCACTTCTCCTTGCGCCACACGTGACGACGCCTCGGTCACCCGTGCCCTGTCGTCCTTGTTGAGGTATTCGAAGAGGTCGTGCCCGATCCATGCGTCCGGCGACCAGCCGAGCACCCTCGCCAAGGACGGTGACACCCAGAGCATCAGGCCAGCGCGACTGCGCACCACCACGTCCGACGAGTTCTGCGCGAGCAGTCGGTATCGCTCCTCTGACTCCGCGACGATGCGCGCGGCCTGGTGGCGGTCCGTGACGTCACGCCAGGTGTAGCTCAGGCTGTCGCCCACGCGAACGGCGCGGATGTCGTAGTAGCGCTCGCCCTGATGGATCTCGTTCGGATAGGCGAAGTCGTCGAGCACCAAGGGCTCACCGGAGTCGATCGCGGCCGAGTACAGCGACAGCAGCCCCGCTGCCTCGTGTCCGGGCAGGAGGTCGAGCAACCGCGATCCGACCAGGTCCTCCCGAGACATCTTGTTGTACTCGCAAGCAGCCACATTCGCATCGAGGTAGGTGAAGTCGACGATCGATCCGCTCTCGTCGCGCACAGCCGTCAGCAGTACGTGCGGGTCAAGGAGCGAGGCGACGATCGCCGTCCTGCGCGCCGCCTCGTTCTGGGCGTGCTCTCGTTCGCGGACGAGGTCGTCGACATCGCGCAGCCCCGACACGGCCGCGACCATCCCGCCGTCCGCGGCGTGAATCACGGTGGTCTTCATGGACATCCACGTGTACGTGCCGTCCTTGTGCCGGAACCGCGAGGGCCATCCCCCCTTCGGGTTCTCGATGTCCGTACCGGCGAAGACGGCCTCGCGCATCGCGTCCATCCGGACGCGATCCTCGGGGTGGACAAGGTCATACATCGGGGTGCCGATCAGCTCCGTCGGCGCCCACCCCAGTGATGCCGTCACGGCCGGGGAGATCCAGGAGATCAGGCGATCGGGTCCTGTCAGGTAGACGACGTCGGAGGCGTTGTCGGCCAGGAGCCGGTAGCGCTCCTCGACGATGGCCCGTGCCGCCTCGGCATGGACCTGATCGTCGACGTCACGGAAGCTGACAACGATCTGCTTCTCGGTCGCGTGATGGGCGGCTGCGGCCATCCACAGGAACGTGCCATCGGACTTCGCGAACCGCAGGCTCATCCGCGCTGGATCCTCGTGTTCGTGCTGGGCCGAAGCGAGGGACTCGGCGGCCGCCTCGCGATCGTCAGGATGCACGATGTCCCATGGTCGCGTTCCCCGAAGGGCATCTGGATCCCACCCGAGGATCGCCTTGACGGAGGGCGACACCCACTCGAGGGTGCCGTCCAGATTCACCTGCACGACGATGTCGGACGCATTCTCGGCCAGGAGGCGGTAGCGTTCCTCGCTCGCCGCGAGCGCCTCGCGAGCGACGTGCTCCGCCTCGGCGTCGCGCCAACCCGCGATCCATCCATCCACCGAACCCTCGTCATCGAGCACGGGCTTGACCAGCGCGTTGACCCACCGGTACGTGCCGTCGGAGGTCCGCAGTCGAACCTCGAACTTTCCCGGTTCACCCCGCAGGACGTCACGCTGGACGGGGAACACCGAGTCCCGATCCTGTGGGTGCACGAAGTCGGCGAACGCCTTGCCGACCACCTCCTGAGGCGACCAGCCGAGCAGGCCGGCAACCGAGTCGGAGACCCAGACCACGTGGCCGGCGTTGTCACCGGAGGCCACCGCATCGGTGCCGTTCTCGGCGAGCAGGCGGTACCGCGCATTCATCTCGTGCTGCTCCGTGACGTCCCTCGCCGCCCCGTAGAGCACCACCGACCCGTCGTCGCGGCGCTGCTTGATGCAGCGATGGTGCGTCCAGATCACGCGGCCGTTCTTGGCCAGCCACCGGACCGTCATGTCAACGACCTCGTCAACCTCGGCCTGAGCGGCCCCCAGCAGGATGTCGATGTCGCGCGGATCGAGGAGCTTCATGCCCAACTGGGGATCGGCGTAGTGCTCGGCCGGCGTGTACCCGACCAGCGCCTCCACCGACGGTGACACGTACTCGAACGACATGTCGGGCTCAAGGCGCAGGGCGTACACCACGTCCACCAAACCCGCGGCCAGCTCGCCCGAGCGCGTCACGTCGTCATCGACGTGGCCACCCCCTGCGCCCGGAGGGGGTGGGAGGGCGTTTCGGTCCGCGGGATGGCTCCGTGCGTCACCCACATCGACTCCCCACTGCATGGACATCGTCTAGCGTCCCACCGGACGGGCTCCGAAGGGCTCCCGGCCGGTCACAGTAGGGTCGCTCCTCACCATCCGAGGTCGTAGGGAGGGCACGATGTTGCCGAGCAGTGGGATCGTCTTCCGGAATGCTCGCGTCTTCCCCGGCCACGGTGAGTCGCTGCTCGAGCCTTGTGACGTCCGAATCGACGGGTCGACGATCACGTCGGTCGGGGCGGTGGCGCCGGGTGCTGACGATGCGGACCTGATGATCATCGACGGCAGCGGCCAGGTGCTGATGCCCGGCCTGATCGACGCGCACTGGCACGCGGCCTTCGCGGCGATCTCCGCGCCCGAGGCCATGACCTGCGACGTCGGATACCTGTACCTTGCGGCGGGCCGCGAGGCCGGCCGGACCCTGATGCGGGGCTTCACGACCGTGCGCGACGCCGGCGGGCCGACGTTCGCCGTGAAGCGGGCGATCGACGAGGGCGTGGTCACCGGTCCGCGCATCCTGCCGTCCGGCGCGTTCATCTCCCAGACGTCAGGGCACGGCGACTTCCGGATGCGTCACGAGGTACCGAGAGATCCCTGCGGCCACCTGAGCCACATCGAGCTGATGGGCGGCTCAGCGATCGCCGACGGGGTCCCCGAGGTGCTCCGTGCCGTTCGCGAGCAGCTGATGCTCGGCGCCTCGCAGATCAAGCTGATGGCCGGGGGCGGACTCGCGTCCTCCTACGACCCGATCGACGTCACCGAGTACACCGAGTCGGAGATGCGCGCGGCGGTCGAGGCAGCGGAGAACTGGGGCACCTACGTGATGGTTCACGCGTACACTCCGCGGGCGATCGCCCAGGCGGTCCGCGCGGGTGTGCGGTGCATCGAGCACGGTCATCTCATCGACGAGGCCACGGTCGCGTTGATGGCAGAGAACGATGTGTGGTGGAGCCTGCAGCCGTTCCTGGACGATGAGGACGCCATCTCCAATCCCAACCCCGCCAACCGCGCTCGGCAGCTCGAGGTCTCCGCCGGCACCGACCGCGCCTACGCCCTCGCCCGCAAGCACGGCATCCGGCTCGGCTGGGGCACCGACACCCTGTTCGACGCGGACCTGGCTCGACGTCAGGGCAAGCAGCTGGCGAAGATGAGCCGCTGGTTCACTCCAGCCGAGGTGCTGACCATGGCCACGTCGGGTAACGCCGACCTGCTCGGGCTCTCCGGACCGCGCCACCCCTACCCCGGTGTCCTGGGCCGCATCGAGCCCGGTGCGCTGGCCGACATCCTCCTCGTCGACGGCGACCCGCTGACGGACTTGTCCTTGGTGGCCGACCCGGACCGCCACTTCTCCGTGATCATGAAGGACGGTGTGATCCACAAACGCCAGGCGGCCGGGGCCGGCTAGGCGTGGCCCGGGCCGCGCCTCAACACCTGCATACCGCTAGCACAGCGCTCAGCGCCATTCCCGCGTGTGGGCACTGGCCGAGTCGCGTCGGCCCACAGTCGGCAGTTGCGTAGGGTGTGGGCGCATGGACGTGTCACGCCCCAGCTCCACCGCTCCTTCTGAGCCGAGGGCCGGAGCTCTCACAGGGGAACGGCGGGTTCTCAACCCCGACGGTGCAGCCGCCCCCATCCAGATTGCCGTCGCAGCCCTCGTGCGCGACGGCCGCGTCCTCCTCTGCCATCGCCACCCGTCCCGCCGCGCCTACCCGGACTGCTGGGACCTCGTGGGTGGTCACGTGGAAGTGGGCGAGTCTCCCGGGCAGGCGGTCCATCGTGAGTGCCTCGAAGAGCTCGGCGTCACCGTCCAGGACCCAGCACCCATGCCCTTCACGAATACCGACCCAGCCCTGGACGTGCGAGCGTTCCTGGTCACCCGGTGGGATGGAGAGCCCGTGAACGCTGCGCCCGACGAGCATGACGACCTTCGCTGGTTCCGGCCCGGGGAGCTCGCCGGGATCAAGCTGGCTGACCCTGCGAGTCTGCCTGACATCGTGAACGCCATCCTGAGCGTGGCCCCGTCGGCCGCACCTTACGCAACGTGATCAGGATGCGGTTCTCGTCCCGGATCACGATCGGGACGACAACCTATCCAGTCGGCGGGGCGCCGATGCGACCCACGGTCGATGACAGGCCGGCTCCGGCGGCGAGTCCGAGGAGCACGCCGAGGGCGATGCCGATCATGGTCACTCCGGTCGTGACCAGGGCGGTGGCGCCGTCGAGGCGGTCGTCCCCCAGGTACTTCGTCACCCCGACCAGGCCGAGCGCCCCCGGGATGAGCAGCCAGAATGCCGGCAGAAAGCTCACGAGCGTGGGCGGTCCCGACTTCTGCGTCGCCGCGAGCATCGCGACAGGGGTCATCAGCAGGGCGCCGAAGAATGCGGAGAGGACGTCCCCGAAGAAGAGCGCGCCCACGACCTGGCCGGCGTACGCGACATACAGCACGAGGAGGATCCAGCCCAGCGAGGCGAGGCGCGCGCAGTGGTGCACGACCACGCCGACCCCGAAGGCCGCGACACCGATCCACGGCGCCAGCGCCCCGAGCGGCTGCCCGGCGACATCGGAGATGCTCGTGGCCGGCACCCCCACGAGCTGCGCGCCGGCCACGATGCCGAGCGCGAGCAGCACGAGTTGCATCACCCCTGCGGCAAGTCGGCCAGAACCGGAGATCATCTGCCCGGTGGACAGCTCGATCACCGCCGTGGTCAGCAGGGCGCCGGGCAGGAAGGTGACCAGCGGTGCGACGAGGGCCGCGAACCCACCCAGATCGAGCCCGGTGCGCGCGAGGAGGAAGACGATCACCGACACCCCGAACGCGCAAGCCACGGGAACGAACACCCGGTAGTTCGGCGGGAGCCGCGGCGTCCACAGGAGCAACGTCCCGATGGCTGCGCCGAGGACTCCGGCGATCAGCAGGTCGGTCCAACTCGCCCGCAGAAGCAGCGCGAGGCCAACGGTGAAGACGGCGTAGCCAAGGACCCGCGCCGACGGCGGATAGGCCGGCCTCAACGTCCGCGCGAGCCGCAGCCGGGCCAGGCCCTCCCGCGGACCGAGCTCCCCCCGTTCGGCCGCACCAGCCACCTCGAACACGGCATCGATCTGGTCCAGGCGCAGCGGGGCGAAGCCGGCGGACGTGACGGCCGTCTGCACGGATTCAGCCGCCGGCGTCGAGACGATCAGCGCGGTCGGCAGCACCACGATCTCGGCTCCCCGAAGCCCGTTGACCATCGCCACCTGGTCGAGGGTGTCACGCACGTCCGTGACCGGGTCCCCCGAGTCGATCATCGCCTCCCCCAGTGAGACGAGAAAGGCCATCGTGTCGGCGCTGGCCGCTGCCGGGAGGGCGGGCATCGACGACGCCGCCCCAGACCCGTCGGACACCGCGGGAGCCGTGGTGCCGGTGGCCGTTCCCCGGTCCGGTCGTCTGCCTCGAGCTATCACCACCCACACGATTAGCGCGGCCGCGGCGATGACGACAAGGGCGGCAAGCACCGCCGCCACAGGCACGCCCGAGTCCTGCACCGCCGGTGGCGCGGCCGGGCGCATCGTGCGGGTCGGGCTGGGAGTGGCCGAGGAGTTCACAGCCACCGAGGGGCTGGTGCTCGGCGCCCCGGTGGCGACTGCCTCGGCTGACGCCCGGGGCGACGCGACGGCGGAGGTCGCCGCGCTTGCCGTGGGCATCACGGAGGGTGACCCGAGCGGGGTCGGAGACACCGGACCGCTCGCCTCGACGGAGGTTGCGACGGAGGGCTCGAGGGAGACCTCGGGCGTCGGACTGACGAGGTCCGCCGATGGTGCCGCCGACACCACGGGCGCCGGTGACAGCGACGGCGGGGCCGTCTCGGCGGCGATGGCCGACATGCCTCCCGTTGCGGCAAGGGCGACCGTGCCGAGGACGGCTGCCGCCACGATGCCCGCGATCTTCCGCGAGCGCCAAGGCCGCAGAGTCGAGGCGCCGGCCCCGGCCGTTCCCCTCATGTGTCGCTCCGATCCGGCTGGGCCAGCACCATGAGCCCGGAGTCCGCTCCGAGCGCTGCTTCGGAATGCGGTCTTCTGGGGCGATGCCCACACGGGCGTGCGAGACCCGCGGAGCGTATCGCTGGACGGTCACGTCCGGCGGCGAGATTCCGGAGCCGGTTCCTGAGAGACTGTCTCTTCGTGTCGAGGGGCGGCGAACGGTGGACCACTGTGACTGACCGGCAACCGGAACAGCGTGGCGAACGCAGGGTGCCCATGGCCCTGGCGGTCGTCTCCGCCGGAGTGCTGTACCTCTTCATCCCCAGCGAGTTCCGGATCTCCACGAGCGCGTCCGTCGCGTACCCACTGGTTCTCGCGGTGCTGCTCGGGGTCCTCGTCCTCGGCGATCCGGGCCGGATCGACCGCGACGTGCGATGGCTGAGGGTCGTCACCGCCGTGCTGCTCGTGACGATGACGGTCGTCACTCTCATCTCGACGGTGCGACTCGTGACCGGAATCCTCCAGAAGGCCGACTTCACCAGCCCCGGCCAGCTGCTGATCATCGGCGCCGTCGTCTGGCTCACCAACGTCATCTCGTTCGCGCTCTGGTACTGGCACCTCGACGGCGGCGGACCGGCGAAGCGAGCACGCGGGCACGTCGTCGCGAGGCCGGCTTTCCACTTCCCGGAGCAGGGTCTGCCCGACATCGCGGACACCGGGTGGTACCCGCAGTTCGTCGACTACTTCGCGCTGTCGTTCAACACCGCGACAGCCTTCAGCCCCACCGACGTGTCGGCCGTTCGGCACTGGTCCAAGCTCATGCTGATTGTCGAGTCGGCGGTCTCCCTCGCCTTGGTCGCGCTCGTCGTCGCGCGCGCCGTCAACGTGCTCTAGAAACCGGCGAATGACGACGAGCCTCAGGCAGGTGGTCCGTCAGGCCCCGCGAGCGAAGCGAGCAGGTCCGCGACTCCCTCCTCGGTCACCGGCCCCGTCGCCCCCCACACCACCGACCCGTCGTGTCGGACGACGCGCACGGAGACGTCCTCGCGCGAGGTGATCCCCAAAGGTTCGCAGACGCCGTCCACGGATCCGTAGAGGGTGATCGTGCGCGCCAGGATGTCCGGGTCTCGGATACTCGCCGCCATGCCGCCGTCGATGAACCGTCGCACGACCTGGTAGCGCCCCGAGAGCACGGGAAGCTCGAGGATGACCTTGTCGAGGTCCGTGCGCCCGTGCGGAGTCTGCGGAATCCCCTCCTGCGCGAGCCGCGTGATCCATGCGTCGGCCTGTGCCTGTTGCCCCTGCTTGAAGGCGATGACCGCAATGCTCACCTCGGCCGGGAACTCGCCGGGCAGCCGGTATTCGTGTCCAAGCAGGTCGCGACCGGCGACGTCGGGGAAGACCCAGGACAAGGCGGTCGTATCGGCGTTCATGATCCGGGTGCCAGAGTGCCCGCGAAGATCTGCCAGGCGAGAAGCGACTTGGCCACGAGGCTGAGCGTGATGTACGTGCGCTCTCCGTTCAG
Source organism: Actinomycetota bacterium (assembly GCA_016717115.1). Classification (GTDB taxonomy): domain Bacteria; phylum Actinomycetota; class Actinomycetes; order S36-B12; family S36-B12; genus UBA10649. The sequence continues at coordinate 197,360 of JADKGE010000003.1, read as the reverse complement.
GTAGTTCGACCACTTGCCGACGCGCTTGTACTGCAGGAACTGCACGAGCGCGAAGGAGTTGAAGAAGACGAACAGCGAGATGATGATCCCGTACACGAAGGCGGGCGGCTCGACGTCCGTGGGCGAACCAGGCGCCACGACGTACAGGAGCACGGCCAGCCAGGGGACGATGCCGGCGATGCAGCCGAAGATGAAGGGCAGCCACCCGCCGTCGCCGGGCGTCTCGTACTTCTCCTGCAGCCAGCCGAACAGGATCATCGACGCGTTCACGCCGAAGATCGCCAGCAGGGCTGCGGCGTCGGAGATGCCGACGATCTGGGCGATGAGCACCATCATCACGGACGAGCTGACCGAGTACTCGACCCAGCGGAAGTAGTTGCGCTGCGCCATCAGGCCGGCCGCGTAACGCTTGGTGAAGGGCGGGAAGGCCACCATGAAGTGGAACAGCGCCGAGATCGCGAAGAAGAGCGCGACACCCCACGCGACCCTGGAGTCGAAGAGAACCACGGGGTCCGAGGGCGGCGTTCCAGGCGGGCCGGCCATGTACGTGGCCGTCACCGGCAGGCTGAAGTCATTGGCGAGCAGCAGGATCGCGATCAGCTGCGCCAGGTGGGCGAATCCCGCAATCACGTTCCAACGCCGAATCTTGACCAGTTGCACCTCCGGCACGTTCTGTGGGGCGGGTGCAACGGTGGTCGTCATCGCCGTTCCTTTCGGTTGGTCTGGCGGCGGAGTGCCGATTCAGGCGCGGATGCCGCTGCGACGCATGGCTCGATCGATGGATCCGAAGATCGCCACCGCGCCCACGGCGAAGGTAGCCAGTGACGCAGCGAGGACCGCCATCCCAGTGTGGTGGGGGAACGACTGCGCCGCCACTTGGGAAAGACCCGCGGCCACGAGCCCGACGTAGGAGAACCCCATCGTGATGCCATGGGCGGCGATCACCCCCGTGGTTCGGGGCAGCAGCCGCATGGGCACCAGGCCGGCCAGCAGCGTGCTCAGGCTGATGATCGCGAGCACCTGGAACGGCCCGAACCGGCCGCTCCCACCGCTCAGCGTCAGGGCACCGAGGTTGACCATGAGCAGGGCGCCTGCATAGCAGCCGCCGACGATCCGGTGGCGAGTCGTGCCCTTCCGCATCGCGAGAACCACCGCTCCCAGGACGAGAGCGATGACGGCTGCTCCCACGTGAACGAACGCAGGCACGGCCAGCTAGTCCGGAACGCTGACGTTCTGCGCCTTGGTCTTCGACGGCATCATGAACATGAGGTTCCGCATGAAGAACAGGGTCACCTTCTGCCTGCCGCTGACATCCCCCGTCTCCACGACCGTCTTCAACGAGGCCAGGATGCCCTTCCACGTGGCATCGACCTTCTCCATCTTCGCGTCGGCCGGCCAGCCGCTGTTGGTCAGCGTGACCCTCGTGCCTTCGGGAACCGTCTCGAGGCTCCAGGTGACGACAGTCAAGGGGTCGTCGCGCATCGTGAGCACCTGGGTATGGCTGAACGTGCGAGGCGGATCGACGGCGACCACTCGACCCACCATGAAGACCCGTGAGCCATCCTCGGACTTGTAGTACAGGGGGTCACCCGGAGAGAAGCTCGTCTCGAGGACGGCGTCCAACTGCGCCCGCTGCCGGGTGCCGATCTTCGTGATCTCCGCCCACACCGTCTCGATGGGGGCGGCGATAACGATGGAATGCCGGATCTCTTTCTCAGGCACTGGTCTTCCTCTCGTCGGGGGACACCACGCGGGTGTCTGGGTCAGCCGCTGCGCGTTCGGCGTCGTCGCGCACGGCGATCAGGGCGGCCGCCCATGGCCCGCTGGTGGGGGTGATCCAGCGCTGGTGGATCTCCTGGATCGGCACCGCGTTGAGGTGGTTGACCCTCACCCGGCCGCGCTTCTCCGTCGTGACCAAGGTGGCCTCCCGCAGGACCGCGAGATGAGCCATCACCACGTGGCGATCCATCGTCAGCGCCGTGACGAGTTCGCCGGTGCTCATGGGTGCGTCGAACAGCACGTCGAGGATCCGGCGTCGGGTGGAGTGCGCCAGCGCCCTCCACACGAGGTCCTCTCGATCATGTATGGCATTCATTACGTGAAGCATTCCCTACATGTTGGCAACGGTCAAGACCCGTCCGGAGCCGACGCCCGGACCGTCGTTCGTGCAGTGGACGCCGACCATTCATGCCACGGCCAGCCGACCGTGGCCGGCATTCCTCCTGCCGCTCCTAGCCTCCACATGTCCGACAACCCGGACACCCGCATCGATGAAGGGATCCACCTGCGATGAGTCGAACCCTCTCCCCCCGGAGCGCGGCTGTTGCCGCCCTGACGGGGGCACTGGTCCTGGCGCCGATCGGCGCTGCCGTCGCCGATCAACCCTCGGAGGTCGGCACCGGACCGTCCACCGCCACCGCTCCGTACGTCCTGCCCGTCGCGCAAGGAGTGTCCATCACGTCGCTGCTCACAGTCGGCGACAACCCCAGTGGCGCCTACCCCATGGTCGGCATCCCGGACGGTCTCGGCGCGCAGCGCGCGAAGAACGGACCTCTCACCGTGCTCATGAACCACGAGATCCGCGACACCCTCGGTGTCCCGCGGGCCCACGGCCAGAAGGGCGCCTTCGTCTCGAAGTGGACCCTCGACCCGAGGACCGGTGTCGTGCAGGGCGGCAGCGACCTGATCTCGACCGTCAACTACTGGCAGTACGGCGCCCCTGGCCAGTACGGCGCCACCCCGCTGGCACCAGTCGGCGCGGCCGTCGGAACGCACACCCTTGCGTTCAGCCGGTTCTGCTCGGGCTACCTCAGCGATCCGGGACAGCTCTACAACAAGAGCACCCGCAAGGGCTACGCCGGCGACCTGTACTTCGCCAACGAGGAGAGTGGCGACGAGGGCCGCGTCTTCGGCGTGACCATGAGTGGCACGGCGTGGCAGCTTCCCCGGCTGGGCCTGTTCTCCTGGGAGAACACGATCGTGGCCCCCACGCGCGGTGACACCACGGTCGTGGTCGGTAACGAGGACGGCGGCTCCGGCCAGCTCCGCGTCTACTGGGGCGCGAAGCAGTCCGTCGGCACGGAGGTCGAGCGCGCCGGTCTGACGAACGGCACCAACCATGTGCTCACGATCCCGGGCGGAGTCACGACCGACGCCGCCTTCCGCACCACACACGGCACGGGCACACCAGTCGCCGTGGGCTTCGCCGACTCGGAGTGGAACGCGAGCGGCGCCGCCCAGAACGCCAGTGCAGCGGCTGCGGGCCTCACGCTCAACCGGATCGAGGACGGCGCCTTCGATCCGAGGAACCCGAACGACTACTACTTCCTCACGACGGAGGGCGGCGACAAGACGGTGCCCGTCGGTGCACCGACGCGTGACGGCGGCGGCCTGTGGCGCCTCAGCTTCGCTGACGTGAACCGTCCCCAGCTCGGTGGCACCCTCACCCTGCTGCTCGACGGATCCGAGGCGCCCTCCCTCAACAAGCCCGACAACATGGCGATCGACACCGAGGGCAACGTGCTCATCCAGGAGGATCCCGGAGGCAACGCCCATCTCGCGCGGATCCTCGCCTACCGGATCGAGGACGGCGCGATCGGCGTGCTGGCGCAGTTCGACGCGGCGCAGTTCAGTGCGGCACTTGCCGCACCGACGGCCTTCATCACCGAGGACGAGGAGTCGAGCGGCATCATCGACATCTCGAGGCTCACCAACAAGGAGAGCACCTTCCTGTTCGACGCTGAGGTGCACAAGGCCTCGGCCGACCCAGCACTCGTCGAGCAAGGACAGCTGCTCACGATGACGGTCGACAGCTGGGACCGCGTCTACGAGGCCCGCAACGACGACTCGGAGAACGGGCACGACGGCGAGGACCAGGGCAACCACGGTGGTCAGGATGACCGACGGGGCTACTCGATCGGCCTGTGGGGCGACATGCCCTACACGGCAACGGGCCCGGCCGCACTCCCGAACGTGATCAACGACATCAACAAGCAGGAACTCGAGTTCACCGTGTTCGACGGCGACATCAAGGCCGGCTCGAACGCGCCATGCGACCAGGCGCAATACGACCAGGCGCAGGCCATGTTCTCGGTGGTCAAGTGGGCGACGATCTACACGCCCGGCGACAACGAGTGGACGGACTGCGACCGCCAGAGCAACGGCCTCTACGCTCCCAACGAGCGGCTCGCGCTGATCCGCACGATGTTCTTCTCGGACAGCAAGTCACAGGGACAGGATCGACTTGACGTGACGCGGCAGAGCGCCCAGTTCCCCGAGAACGCCCGCTGGGAGCACGACGGCGTCACCTACATCACGGTGAATACGCCAGGCTCGGACAACAACTACCCGCAGACCGATGCCGCAGGCCAGCCGATCGATGCAGACAAGAAGCTCACGTCTGTGAGCGGAAGGCCGCAGAACGGCGACCTGGCCGAGTACACGGCACGCAATGCGGCGAATCTCGCTTGGCTCGACGCCGGCTTCGCGTTCGCGAAGTCGCGTGGCTCCAAGGGCATCATGGTCGTCCAGCAGGCGGACATGTTCCCGTCCGCCACCAACACCGACACGATCACGCACTACGCGGATGAGGTGGCGAAGCTGACCAGCCTCACTGCGGCATTCAATGGCCAGGTCGCGCTCGTCAACGGCGACTCGCACGTGTTCACGGTCGACAACCCGCTCGGGCTGCAGAACTTCACCCGGGTGGTCACCCCGGGTGAAGTTCACAACCACTGGGTCCGGGCCGACGTCAACGCCAAGGATCCGAAGGTGTTCACCTTCACGCAGCAGCTGGTACCGGGCAACGCCCCCTAGCGCGAGCCAGTCACTGCGACCGCTGCTCGCGACTCCGGAGCAGCACACGAGCGGGCACCCGAGGTGGGTGCCCGCTCCTGTGTGTCACGGGCGCATCCGTCCCGTCTCGTAGGCCCACATCGCCATCTCGACGCGGTTCCGCGCCCCCAGCTTCGCCATCAGGCTGCCGAGGTGCGTCTTGACGGTGCTGAGGCTGATGTGGAGATCGACGGCGATCTCGGCGTTCGTGAGCCCGTGCGCGAGAGACAGGAGCACCTCCTCCTCCCGTTCCGTCAGCGGAGCGATGGGCTGGACGGGTGGCGGACCCTTGCGGGCGTCCGCGAACTCCGCCAGGAGGCGCGCGGTCACGTTGGGGGCGATGAGCGCGTCGCCGTTCGCGGCCGCATGGATCGCCTGACTCAGCAGTTCGGGTCCGCAGTCCTTGAGCAGGAACCCGCGGGCGCCGGCCTTCAGGGCACCGTGCACGTACTCGTCCAGGTCGAAGGTGGTGATGACGACGACCGCGATCGGGTCATCGACCTCGGGGCCGGCGAGCAGCCGCGTGGCCTCGATGCCGTCCATGTCGGGCATGCGGATGTCGAACAGGCAGACATCGGGGCGACGCTCGCGGGCCATCGTCACAGCCTCACGGCCGGTGGCCGCCTGCCCGACCACCTCGATATCCGGCTGCGCATCGAGGATCATCGACAACCCGGTACGGACGAGTTCCTGGTCGTCCGCCACGAGCACACGAATCGTCATGCGGCGGCGCCCGTAAGCGGCAGGACGGCGGTCACGGTCCAGCCCCGTTGGGGGCCGGGGCCAGCTTCGAGCGAGCCGCCGAGAAGCGTCGCACGCTCGGTCATGCCGACGAGGCCGTAGCCCCAGGATGAGCGAGCCGAAGGGACCATGTCGCCATCGTCCACCACGGACAGCCGCACGCAGGATTCCTCTCCGGTGACCTTGACGTCGATTCGTGTCGCATGGCGGGCATGCCGCACCGCATTGGTGATCGACTCCTGCGCGAGCCGATAGACGGCGGCACCCACCTCGGGTGGCAGTCCATCGAGTTCCCCGATCAGCTCGACGTCCACCACGGGTTTCTGGCCCACGACTCGCGCAAGCGACGGGATGTCCGCGATACCTTGCTGCGGCGCCAGATCGGCCGCCTGACCGTCGCGCAGCGCCCCCACCATGGTGCGCATCTCGCGCAGGGTCCGGGAAGCCTCGGACTCTATGACACGGAGTGCCTCCAGAGCAGCGTCGGGACGCGAGCCAGAGAGGACCCGGCCCGCCTGCGCCTGGATGACGATCGCGGAGACATGGTGCGCGACGGTGTCGTGCAACTCGCGCGCCAGCTGCTCTCGCTCGCGCATCTTGACCTGTTCGACCTCGCGGCTCCGGGCGCTGTGTCGGTAGCGCACCGCCAGGCCGAGCACTGCCGGCGTGAGGAGGAAGGGGATGCCGATAAGCATGTCTCCCAGATTCCCGTTGACGACCTCGCAAAGAACTTGCGCGCCGAGTGTGAATGCCAGCCCGATGACGATGTCCCGACCCGATCCCCAGCGACCCAGCGCGTAGGGGAGGAGCAGGACGAACGCCGTGGTGAACAGGCCGAACCGCTCCCCGGAACTGGAGACCGGAGCGACAAGATCGATCAGGGTCACCACGACGAAGACCGTCAGGATGACGGCCAGGGGGTGCGTGCGCCGCCACAGCAGCGTGAAGACCAGCGCGACGCACGTGACCAGCGCGACAGGTCGCCACACGACGTCCGGGCGAAGGAGCCCCTCGAGGACGGCCGTCGGCACGAGGACCCCGACGAGCAACCAGTCGCGCCACACCCGCTTGGGCGGATTGGCGACGGCCGGTTCGTCCCACACGGAGAGAAGACCCTGTCGCACCACGTCTGAAGCGTAGAGGACTGACACCGCCCGACGACTCGACCGAAAGGACGGTTCTCGCCCGGCCCATCGGCCGGTGCAGATCGGAACTGTTCGGCTGATTCGCCGTGCTCCGAAGGCGATCACGATGAAGCCGGGTCGGCATCCGGCCGACAGCCAGGAACGCGCAAGGGAGCAGGAACATGTCGACTTACCTGTATCGGTGGGGGAAGTACGCCGCCAGTCACGCGTGGCGCGTGATCGGGGCGTGGGTGGTGACCGCCGTTCTCGTGGTCGTCGCCTCCGCCACCTTCGGTGCGGTGATGGAGGACTCCTTCGTGGTTCCGGGCCTCGACTCACAGGCCGCCGTCGATCTCCTGCAGTCGTCGGGAGCCTCGGGGGGCGGAATCAGCGCTCAGGTGGTCATGACACCACTCGAGGAGTCCACGACCTTCGCCGACCCCGCGGCGCAGTCCGCCCTCGCGAAGGTGACGTCGTCCCTCTCCGGCCTGCCGAACGTGCTCGGCACGACCGAGGTCGTGTCACCCGATGCCACCACGGCCATCGTCCGGGTCCAGTACCCCACCGTGGACGCCCTCACCACGACGGACCTCGACAACCTCAAGGCCGCCGTCGTCGAATCGCGTGCCGGCTCGCCGCTGCAGATCGAGATGGGGGGCGACCTGTTCTTCACGTTCGAGGAGAGCCAGACGGGGACCGGTGAACTGATCGGCGTCGTCGCCGCGATGGTCATCCTGCTGCTGGCCTTCGGATCGCTGATCGCCATGGGCCTGCCCATCGGCATCGCCCTCTTCGGCCTCGCGCTTGGCGTCAGCTCGATGGCGCTGGTCACCCGCATCGTCGACATCCCCAGCTGGGCCCCTCAGATGGCGAGCATGATCGCCCTCGGCGTCGGGATCGACTACGCGCTCTTCCTCGTCACCCGCCACCGCGAGTACCTCGCGCAGGGACTGCCCGTGGACGAGTCGGCCGGCCGAGCCGTCGCCACTGCCGGACAGACCGTTATCTTCGCCGGCGGCTCGGTCGTCATCGCGGTTCTCGGTATGGCGTTCGCCGGTATCCCCTTCATGACCGCCGCGGGAATCGCGACGTCGATCATCGTTCTCGTCATGGTGGTCGCCTCGGTGACCCTCCTGCCGGCGTTCCTCGGTCTCGCTGGCCAACACATCAACCGCCGCTCCCATCGCGGCATCACCTTGGACGCGGACCACATGGTGAGCCCGCGCTGGTTGCGGTGGGGGTCGCACGTGTCCCGGCATGCCTGGTTCTACACGGTCGGCACGACGGCTCTCCTGCTCATGTTGGCGGCTCCGATTCTCACGATGCGCCTGGGGTTCCCGGACGAGGGCTCGCTGCCGACCTCGAGGACCGAGCGACTGGCCTACGACCTCGTCGCTGATGGATTCGGACCGGGCATCAACGGTCCTCTGCTCGTTGCCGTGGACATCTCGGAGGATCCTTCGGTCATCGAGCCGCTCCGATCGGCCCTGGCCTCCGATGAGGGCATCGCCTCTGTCGCCGAGCCTCAGGTGAGCACCGCGGCCGGCGTCGCGACGATCCTCGCCTTCCCCACCACCGCACCGCAGGATGCGGCGACGGTGACCACCATCGAGCGGCTCCGCGCGGACGTCTTCCCCCGCGTACTCGCTGACAGCCCCGCCCGAGCCCACATCGGCGGTCAGACGGCCAGCTGGGCGGACATCGGCAACAAGGTTCGCGACCGACTGCCCCTGTTCATCGTCGCCGTGATCTCGATGGCCGTCCTGCTGCTCGTCTTCGTGTTCCGCTCGATCGTCGTGCCGCTCAAGGCCGCACTCATGACTCTGCTCAGCCTAGGCGCGGCCTATGGCGTGATCGTCGTGGTGTTCCAGTGGGGATGGGGCATGGACCTCATCGGGCTGGAGTCGACCGTTCCGGTCATTCCCTTCATTCCGATGTTCATGTTCGCCGTCCTCTTCGGGCTGTCCATGGACTACGAGGTGTTCTTGATGTCCCGCATCCGCGAGGAGTACGTGCGGACGGGCGACAGCGACTCGGCCGTGATCCGTGGCATCGCCAGCTCGGCCCGAGTGATCACGTCCGCCGCCCTCATCATGATCTGCGTCTTCCTCGGCTTCGTACTCGGCGAGGATCCGGCCACGAAGATGATGGGACTGGGCCTGGCCACGGCCATCTTCGTCGACGCGACGATTGTCCGCATGGTGCTGGTCCCTGCAGCGATGAAGCTCATGGGCAAGGCGAACTGGTGGCTGCCGGGCTGGCTGGATCGTCTGCTCCCGGCCGTCGACATCGACGGCGCCAAGGACCGGCACGCGACACGGGAGGATGCGATGGTGGGCGCCGCACCTCGGGACACCACGTCGGCGTAGCGCCCGACCGTCAGTAGATGACCGGGATGCGCAGACCAGACAGATCCGGTTCGACATAGGCGCCACGTGCCTGCCGCCTGGGCAGCTTGACCTCCCGGGCGGCAGGCGCCACGTACGGGATCTGGGTCAGCAGGTGCGTGATGATGTTCAGTCGCCCGCGCTTCTTGTCGTCCGTCACGGCGATGTGCCACGGCGCCCACTCGCTGTTCGTCGCCTCGATCATGGCGTCACGCGCCCGACCGTAGTCGTACCAGCGCGTGTAGGACTTCAGGTCCATGTCCGTGAGCTTCCACGTCTTTCGCGGATCGTTGATGCGGCTCTGGAGCCGCTTCGTCTGCTCCTGCGGGCTGACCTCGAGCCAGTACTTGATGAGCGTGATCCCCGAGTCGACCATCGCCTTCTCCACCGCGGGCGTGAGGGCCAGGAAGCGCTCCGTCTGCTCAGGTGTGCAGAAGCCCATCACTCGTTCGACGCCGGCCCGGTTGTACCAGCTGCGGTCGAAGATCACGACTTCACCCGCTGCCGGGAAGTGCTCCACATACCGCTGGATGTACATCTGCGACTTCTCCCGTTCCGTCGGAGCCGAGAGTGCGACCACTCGGAACACGCGCGGGGTGACTCGCTCGGTGATCGCCTTGATCGCGCCGCCCTTGCCAGCCGTGTCGCGACCCTCGAAGACGACGACGACCTTCGCCCCGGTGTCCTTGACCCAGTCCTGGAGTGCGACCAGCTCGGCGTGCAGAGGGCGCAGGGCCTTCTGGTACTCCCTCTCCTTCATCCGAGGCGCGGGAACCGCCTCGAGCGTAGGTTCCGTCGGGCCGACGGCCTCCGGGGCACTGACCGGCGTGCTCGCTTCCTGCTTCGACGACGTGCGCGCCTCCTTCGACGCCTTCTGATCCTTCTTCGGCTTCTTGGACACCGGCTTCACTTCCCTTCGATGGCGAGCGCTGGTACAGGCCGGTGGGCACGGGCCGGCTCGACGGCGGACCGGGCATCGGCGGGCGCCGCGACGGGAGAGCGTCGCCTGCGGATCCACTTGTCGGCCTCGACGACGACTGGGCCGATCAGGGACAGGCCCACCACGATGAGCCACTGGGTACCGGTGAGGGACTGGGTCATGAACCCCTTCTGCGCCATGGGCAGCTCCGTGGCCAGGACGACCAGAGCGGTCGGGATCGCCAGGATGGCCAGCGCCTTCAGGACCGGGGCGGACAGGCCGCTGACGGGGTCGCGGCGCAGCACGAGCCCACCGAAGACGGCCCCGAGGGCGATCACCGCGAAGCACATGGTCATGGATGCGCTGGAGGTGTCGATGCTGGGCAGATCGGGTCCCCAGACCAGGCATGCGAACGCGGGCAGGAACCGGGTGGCGCCGTACAGGACCCATCGCCACACGGCTCGGGAGTTCGTCAACGGCACCTTGGGGTCACGCGGCGGTCGAGACATGATGTCCGGCGCGCCCGGATCGTTGGCGACCACGACCACGGGGAAGATGACGATGAACAGCCCGACGAACAGGACCATCGACGGGGTGAGCGCCATGCCTTCGTTGACGTTGAAGACGGTCGCGGCGACGAACAGCAGCACGAGTGACAGGAGCTGGGACATCTGCACGCGGACGAACGAGACGATCTTGTCGTACGTGATCCGGCCGAGCTCGACAGCGTGCACCAGCGTGCCGAAGTTGTCGTCCGTCAGGATCATCCGCGCTGCCTGCTTCGTGACCTCGCTGCCTGAGCCCATGGCCACGCCGATGTCTGCCTGCTTCAGCGCCGCGGCATCGTTGACGGCATCGCCCGTCATCGCGACGATCAGGCCGGTCTCCTGCATCACGCGGGCGAGGCGGAGCTTGTCGTCGGGCGTCACGCGCCCGAACACGTGCAGTTCCGGCATCCGCGCCTTCAGCTCGTCGTCCGTCAGCGCCTGCAGTTCGGGTCCGCTGATGGCGCCGGGGCCGAGACCGAGACTCTCGCCGATCGCGGCGGCCGTCACCGCGTGGTCTCCCGTGATCATCCGCACGTCGATGCCGGCATGAAGGGCAACACGGACGGCATCCTTGGCCTCGGCGCGCAGCGGGTCGATGATGCCGACCATCCCGGCGAAGGAGAGGTCCTGCACCAGAGCCATGGGATCGGACTCCATGACGGCGACGTCGCTCTCGTCGAGAAGGCGAGCCGCGAAGGCCAGGACGCGCAAGCCCTTCTCGGCCAGTCGCTCGTTGGCGGCCTCGATGTCGTGGCGCACCTCATCCATCGGGACCTGGGATCCGCTCAGCGGACCACCCGACTGCGTGCAGCGAGCGAGGACCACATCGGGGCCCCCCTTGACCAGCGCGACGAGCCGCTCGGCACCGTCGAGCTGTGCGCGGTGGAACGTGGCCATGAACTTGTAGTCGGAGTCGAACGGCACTTCCGCCAGTCGCGGGTAGGCACGGCGGGTCTCCTCGGCATCGACGCCGAGCTTGGCGGCGAGCACGACCAACGCTGCCTCCGTCGGGTCACCGACGACATCGCCTTCGTCACTCACCGTGGCATCGGAGTCCAGGGCCAGCCCGTAGGCCAATCGAGTGAAGTCGGGAACCGGAACCCCCGCCACCGACAGGATCGCGCCCGACTTGCGGTACCCCTCTCCCTCCACGGTGAACCAGTGCTCGTTGGCGTAGATGGTCGAGACCATCATCTGGTTCATCGTCAGCGTGCCGGTCTTGTCGGTGTTGATCGCACTGGTGGCGCCCAGCGTCTCGACGTCCGACAGGTTCTTGACGACTGCCTTCGCGTCTGCGAGCTTCCTCGCGCCCTGCGAGAGGAGTGCCGACACGAAGGCGGGCATGCCCGTCGGGATCGCCGAGATGGCCATCGCGACACCGAGGAGCAGCACGTCGGACAGCGGGAGCCCGCGGAACAGGCCGACGACCACGATGACCGCCACGGCGGTCCAGGCGACGATGCCGATGACGGTCGTGAGCTTGTCCAGCTCCTGCTGCAGCGGCGAGCGGGTCCGGGTGACCGACGACAGCATGCTGGCGATCTGGCCCATCTGCGTCTGCATGCCGGTGGCCGTGACGACCATCACGCCGGTGCCTCGGGTGACGGAGGTGTTCTGGAACAGCATGCAGGTGCGGTCGCCCAGCGCCGCGTCGACGCTGTCAAGCTGCGCAGTGCCCTTGGCCACCGGAGCGCTCTCTCCCGTGAGCGCGGCCTCCTGCGTCTCGCACGTCGCGGATCTGATCAGTCGCCCGTCGGCGGGGACGAGGTCCCCCGCCTCCACTTGCACGATGTCGCCCGGAACCACGTCTTTCGCAGGGACGAGCTGGAGCTGACCGTCGCGGACGACGCGGCTCTGCGGCACCTGCAGCTTCGACAGCGCATCGACGCTGGCCCGCGCGGCGATCTCCTGGCGGGTGCCCAGACTCAGGTTCAGCACGACGAGAAGCGCGACCACGAGAGCGGTCGAGACCTCGCCGATGATGAGGCTGATGATGGACACCGCGACCAGCATGAGGTTCATGGGATCGCGCAACTGGCCCAGGGCGATGGCCACCACAGATGGGGGCTTCTCGCCCTTGATGCTGTTGGGTCCGTAGATCGACAGGCGGGCGGCGGCTTCGGCGGATGACAGCCCCTCGTCCGCCGAGGAGCCGAGGGCCTCGATGACCTCGTCGGCAGGACGCGCAAACGGAGCAAGGTCGTCCGCGGCGGCGCGTGGGTGCGTCATCTCGGTCATGGCACGTCCCTTTCTCACGATGCGTGGTGGCACCACGGTAGTGACCGGGAAGGACGAGGGGAAACACCCGGGAGGGTGAGGTGCGCCGAGCGTTGGGCGCCGGTGTCGCCGGTGCAGCACGTCCGTCCTACTGCTGGGGCACCACCGTGTTCGGGCATCCGACATCCATGGCCGGCAGTGCGAGCGTCGTGACGTAGGCGTCGGCGACCGCGTCGACGCAGGCCGACCCGGCGAATCCCCACGTGACGTGCTGGCCTCCCGTGTACGTCACCGTTCGTGACCGTGGGAAGGCTCGGGACATGCGACCTGTCCACGACTGGATGGTCGAACCGTCCCGTGACGCCCCGAGCACGAGCACGGGCACCTGTGGCCCGTCGCCGGTGATCACCGGCACCGGATCGGGCGTGACCGAGAGGCCCGAGCACATGACCGAGTACGACGCCGCGAGGGTGCCGCCGTACGCCGGACCAAGACGCACCTGGTCGCGGACCGCCGCGGTCGCCTGGGCCAGCGTGGGCCACTTCAAGTAGTCAAGGCAGTTCACGACGGAGAAGGCGCCTCCGGCGTTGGAGTTCGGCTGGTCACGCTGGAACCTGGCGAACTGGGCGGCCACCAGCCCCGACTGCTGACGCTCCTCCTCCGTTCCGAAGATCGCCCCGTGGAACGCGTCGGCCACCTGGGCGAGCGTCGCGTAGGCATCCTGCTGCGCGACGTTGCCGAAGACGAGGTCGCGCACCGTCCATCGATCGAGCCGCGTTCCATCGGGCAGCCGCACCGTTCGTCGGTTGAGCACGGAGAGCACCGCCGCCAGTCGCGCCGCGGACGCAGGATAGGCATCCGCCCAGGCGCCATAGGCCTGATCGGGGGCCGCCCCTCCTTCACTGAGCGACAGGAGGGTCGACGCGGGGTCGATGGACCCGTCGAGCACGATGGCACGGGTCCGGCCGGGGAACGTGGCCGCGTACACGTAGCCGATGCGTGTCCCGTAGCTCATGCCCCAGTAGGTCAGGGCGCTGTCACCGAGAGCCGCGCGGATACGGTCAAGATCGCGGACGTTCTCGACGGTGCCGAGATGGTCGATGATCGCGGCATTGGCCTTCTGGCACGCTGCGTTGACCGTGGAGAGCCGAGCGGCGAAGTCGCGCGTCACCTTGGCCCAGTCGACGCGGCCGACCGTCGGACGAACCGGGAAGGGCCCGTCACAGCCTTCGAGGGCCGGCTTCGAGTCGCCGACACCTCTCGGATCCCACGTGACGAGGTCGAAGTGCCGTTTCACTTCCTCGCTCGCCACCGATCCCCACACTGTGGACATCGCCGACAGTCCCGATCCACCCGGACCGCCCGGGTTGAACACCATCGCGCCGATGCGCTCGCCGGGCGTGCCGGTGCTGCGATGGCGCACGAGCGACAGTGAGAACGTGCCTGCGGCAGGCTCCCTCCTGTCCCTGGGCACGGTCAGGCGGGCGCATTCGAATCCCCCCTCGCTCAGGGAGGCAGCGGTGCATGGAGCCCAGACGAGCGCTGGGTCGGCCGCGCCCGCCGGCGAGGCTGCCGTCACCGACCCGAAGATGAGCGATGCCGTGAGCAGGCCGATGGGCAGGTACCGACGTCGACGGTTCATCGTGTCATCTCATCTCGGGGATCAGCGGGGCCTCTTCTTGGCATGTCGGGGCTAAGTGATCGCGTCGACCTTGGTGGCGATCAGGACCGAGGTCTTGGTCGATTGCACCCCGGGATCACTCGTCCTGCACATCAGCTGGATGGAGGCTCCTGGAGTGTTCGGCACCGCCACGGCGAAGGCAACCGACGCGGTGGCGAATGCGAGGTTCGGGAGCGTCGCCGCCCAGAGCGGGGCGGCCGACACCGGTTGCCCCACGCTGTCGGCTAGCGTGCACTCGACCAGCCGACCCGGTACGACCGCCGTGACGAGCAGTGGCGTGCCAGCCGTGACCACGTAGTTGCCTGGAGCCAGCGGTACCGACACCACCGTGGTGAACGTCGAGTTGAACGCCTTGTCGACATTGTTCGTTGCCTGGGTGGCCGCGACCGGACCCGGCGGACCTGCCGGACCAGAGGGACCGGCTGGACCGGCCGGACCGGCTGGGCCGACCGCTCCCGCTGACCCGTTGGGCTGGGAGCCCGGCTGGCCGATCGCCGTTACCAGCTTCCAGTACTTCGACGATCCCGAAGGCTTGTGGTTCCTGCCTGCCTTGACGGACTGCCACGCCCGGGACTGGAACCGGACTGCGGTGCCCACGCGATAGGTGGTCCGCTTGTTCCAGTCCGGAAGTTCGGCCCAGTTCAGGGTGGGTGCGAGAAGGTCATTCCCCAGCCCCGCGTTCGCCATGACGACAGAGGAGCGGGGGCCGGCGACCGAGACGGTCGCCGATGCCCCGAGCCACAGGAGACCGGCCACGCCGACGGCGAGAAATGCCTTGGCGCGCATGGCTATTCTCCTCGCTGCGAGGGCTGACGCCGCCCGCGTCGCGGGGTGCGCTGCCGACGATCGGCTAGCCAACCGTGGGTAAGGCTATCCGTCATCGGACGCTACCGATGGCCCATTCGCGGGGAGTCTCGTTCCCAGCACGCAACGATCTCTGCGCCGGAGTACACCTGAGTCAGGCGGCCCCTGCGCCCCGTCGCCAGAGGAGGTTCCCGTGATCCGCGTCAGCCACGTGCTGCCCGCCATAGCCGTCGCTCTGGGCACCGTCGTGCTGGCTCCGGCCGCCGTCGCCCGCGACTTCCCCCTCATCAACTACGAAGGCGAACACCTCGTGGTCTCCCGCTGGGAGGTGGTGACCGTCGAGGGGACGACGAAGGGCCTGGTCGCCGGCACCCCGCTGTGCCTGTACCGGGTCGAGCTCGGCGACACCGACGCGCAGGGGAACCGGCTCGACATCTGTACGAGCGTCAACAAGGACCGCACGTTCCGGTTGCACGCCCGACTGGGTATCACCGGTGGGTACTTCTACCAGCTGCTGCCGACCCCGGTGCAGCCTGTGAACCAACGCGGGCTGGTCATCGACGTCCGCTGACGCGGAGGGCGGACGCCATCAGGACGCGCGTGGCGCGGATCGCTCGGACTCCGGCAGGATCTCGGCACCGCCGCGACGCCGACGTCGGATCGCCTCGGCGGATCGCCGGACGACGATCGATGCAGCGAGCACCATCACGACGTAGACGGGCACGTCGATAAGAGCCCTGAGCCGATCGGCTTCCGAGTGCACGGGCTCCGGAACCTCGGGCGGCCAGTACCGATTAGAGAAGGCGACAGGGATCGCCACCAGTACCCAGAAGACGATGAACCACAGGTACTGACGCAGAATGCGCCGACTGCCGCGCCAGCCGGCGGTGACGAAGACGACGGCGAAGCTGAGCACGATCAGGCCGACGAATCGGAGCCCGGAGAAGATCCAGTCGAGCGGCGGCGCCAGCGGGCTCGCGTAGAGGAAGGCGTTGTACCACTGCACGTAGATCGAGCGGAACGCGACGGGCATGGTGATGGTCAGGCTCTTGAGGAGCCGTTGGCCCGCCTCGACGGGGTGGTGGAGCATCAGTTCGTTCGCCGCCGCTCCGAGGCGGTAGTTGTCCTTGAGGGTCTCCTGGGTGTTCCAGCCACTCGACAGCAGCGTCGCGTTCGCGGTGATGTTGTCCGGCCACGCGGGTTCGGGCACCGTGTTGGGGTTGATCCACAGGGCACCGGCTCGGTTGTAGCCCGTGTGCGTGGACACGTCGAACGTGCTGTACATCACCCAGGCCCGGGCGGGCCAGAAGGCGATCAAGGCCACGAGGAACAGGCTGACCACGAGAGCGCGAAGCGACCGCGGACGCCCCATGAAGTAGAAGCAGACGGCGGCCACGAGCACGACCACGAACACGTGGATCTGAACGACGTTCCTCGTCAGGGAGGCAACGAGAAGAGCGGCGAGGAATCCGATGGCGTACACGTTTCGGCGCGTCCGGCAGAAGCGGTAGAGGAGGTACCAGGCGGCCGCCATGGCGGCGATGGCCAGGCCCGTCTGGTTGAGCAGTGTCATGTAGGCGTAGGACGCCGGGAGGAGGCACCAGGCGAGCGCCCCGAAGGCGGCCCACCAACCGTTGCGCGTGAGATCGCGCACCCACAGGTAGACGATCATGGCGACGAAGCCGAACAGGATCGCGTTGAACACGAACAGCCGGTGATCCACGTCGAGCGCCGATGGCGACTGGCCGTTGAGGACTTCCGGCTGCATGAGCAGCCATCGGATGCCGTCGTACAGGGGCGGGTAGATGTGGCTCAGCCACAGGGCGCTGGGCCCGACCTTCCACAACTCCCACAGGCGCAGCGTCTGCCACTCGTTGTCAGAGCTTCCGTCCCTGAGCTTGAAGCCCTCGAAGAGCAGGTCCGGATGCGCCGACTGCATCCAGATGAAGGAGGCCAAGAGCCCGCTGGCCGCCAGCACCCAGACCAGGATCGGGGCCACCCACCGAGGAAGTGCGCCGGACGCCAGCAGTGACACCGGCCGACCGCGATGGCTCGCCATGTACGGGAGGATATCTCCGACCAGCTTTCGGGCGATGACCGATCCAGGCCGAGCGGCGCCCCGTCGATGGCTCCCCCGGTCTCGCTTGGGCAGCCCAACACTGTGGAAGGTGACGTAGCCTCGTCTCGTGGCACAGGGGACTGCAGCGGCCGAGACGGACGACGACGAGACGCTTCGCTTGTTCCGCCGCAACCGCGTTCCCCGACTGGTGGCCGGCATCGTCATCAGTGTCGTGCTGCTCGCCGCCTACCTGTTCGGTATCCAGTCCTACCGGTCCGGCCTTGGCCAGGAGTTCCCCGTCCAGTCCCCGCCGCCAGGCGGGGTGTCGGTGGTGGTCGTCCCCGAGAGGGTCTCTCCCGAGGCCCAGGAGCTGCCCGCGCAGGCCCTGCTCTTCCCCGCACCCGACCTGCTGGACGCCGCGGGGTCGCTCACGCGCGAGGTGGAAGTGCGGATCCAGCCGGCGGTCGAGGGGCAGATTCTGGTCTTCCCGGCGGGCGAGGCGCCCTCACCGCAGGGCATCGTGCTGCCTGCGGCAGGCATCGTGCAGCAGTACCCGCTCGACTCGTACGCGGTGTCCGTGACCGTGACCGCGCGCTCGGTGTTCGCCGACACGGACGAGGCCCTCGCCTCGCAGGCATCGGTCTTCTTCCGCGTCCCCGGGTGGAGCGCCCAGGACACCAACGCCTCGCCTGGCGCAGGCAGAGGGGAAGTCATCTCGACGCTGCTCGTGAGGGACGGATCCACCAAGTCGATCGCGCTGCTGCTTCTCCTGCTCATGGTGGTGCTGGCCACGATCGCGATCCTCGTGACGGGGTCGGCCACCCGCGGCCGCCTGAAGCTCGAGCTCTCCGTCGCCAGCTGGATGACCGCCCTCCTCTTCGCGCTCATCCCGCTGCGGGGCTTCTTTCCCGGCACCCCGCCTCTCGGCTCCTGGATGGACATCCTCGTCTTCTTCTGGGTGGAGCTGATTCTCATGCTGTCCGTGGCTGCCGTGGCCGCCACGATCCTGGTGCGGGCTCGCGATGCCCGCCATCACCAAGGGGAGCCCCGATGATGCGGCACACCGTCCATGCCCTTGCCGGCACCGCGCTGGCGAGCCTGGTCCTCGTCTCCCCCTTCTCGGCCAGCGCGCACGCTGACCCCCATGCGATGGCCGCCCTGCTAGGTCCGATCTCGTCCATCGACAAGACCAAGCCGATGCCCGCGGCCACGAAGGCAGCGATCGATGCGGCAGCGGCCGACTTCATCGGAAGCTCCCTCGACCAGGCCCCCGGTCTGTGGCTGGCAGTCTGGGATCCGAAGAAGGGCTACTACGAGCAGGCGTACGGCAGCGCCGTTATCGGCGGAGCGACGGCCACGGTCGCCGACCACTTCTACATCGGGTCCATCACCAAGACCGCGATGGCCACCGCCGTGCTCCAGCAGGTACAGGCGGGCACGCTCAAATTGACGGACACGGTCAAGAACCTCGACCCCCGGCTGGCGAAGAAGTACCCGAGCATCCGCCAGATCACGGTGACACAGCTGCTCAGCATGACGAGCGGGATTCCCGACTATGCGGATGCGGCCGTCATGATCATGGCGAAGGACCCGCAGCACCGCTTCACGCGCGACCAGCTCATCGCGCTGGGTATGAGTTCCGGCAAGCAGAAGCCCCCAGGCAGTGGCGGCTACTCGACGACGAACTACCTGATCCTGGGTCACATCCTCCGATCGCTGATCCCACGCTCACCCGAGGCGCTCGTCAACGGAGTCTTCAGGCAGGCAGGCATGAAGCAGTCCCGGCTGCCGCTGACCACCAGGCCGTTGCCGGACCCTGCTGCCCATGGCTACGTCGGCGTCCTGTGGGCGTCGCAACTTGGCGACACCAACCCAAGCCTGACTCCCACGTCGGACGTCAGCACGTGGGCGTTCGAGTGGGGCAAGGAGGGCGGCGGCGCCTGGTCGACCATCGGTGACCTGGCCACCTGGGGAGGTACCTGCTTGGGCAACTCGCTCCTCCCCAGACCGATCATCGCCGAGCGGCTGAGGACAACGAAGATCGATGCAGGACTCTACGGGCTGGGCATCATCCGACAGGGCGACTGGCTCGCCCACGGCGGTCAGGCGATCGGCTACGAGACCAACGTGGCGTGCAATCCCAAGACCGGGGCCGTCGTTGCCACCGCGGTGAACTCCACCTATGGGAAAGTCGACGTGGACTCAGCCATCGGCAAGGCCGCCTACCCGGAGTACCTCGCGGCCGTGTCTTCCCCATGAGACGTGCATCGATGCTCACGGCCAGTCTGACGGCCGCCACGATGCTTGGCCCGATGACGCCCGCCGCGGTCGGGGCGACGACGACGGCGACGACGACGCCGTCCCGCCAAGCGTCGTGCGCCACGGCCTGGGACGTCGTCGCGCGGGAGAGCGTCGGCCTCACGCACGACGATGCCGCCGCATGGAACCGCGTGTCGGAGGCGTTCATCTCGTTGTCCGACGAGAGCTTCGACGGGCCAGTGAGCAACGCTCTGGGTGACGTCTTCACGGCGTCAGCGGATGTCGGCGCTGCGCTGGCGTCCGCCACGGGCGGCGCTGCGTCCCACGCGGACTTCGACGCCGCGCTCGGCGCACTGGGCACGGTCTGCGCCCACCTCACCGTGACCCAGCACAAGCAGGACGTGGCGCGGTTCCAGCGGTTCAGCTACCAGGCGGGAACCCTGAGCGGGCTTCGCGCCAGCGCCGCGACTCGCGCCAACACGACGATCGCGTCGGCAGTCGACCGAGCCGTCCACGCCGCACGGCGCACGAGTGGCGTTGCGTGCCTCGGCGGGTCGACGGAGTGCGGCTACTTCGTCCATGAGATTCGGCAACGTCCGTGCGTCGCCGGGGTTGTCTGCATCCGTCAGCAGTCCGCCGTCCTTCCCGTCGGCGCCAACGACGGCCAGGACTCCGTCGTCACACTCGCCCTGGACTCGCTCACCGGCCGCCGCGTGCCGCTGTCCCGGATGGTGCCCGCATCAGCACTGCCGCCCTTCCTGGCCGACCTCAACGCCGCCGTGCGCACGAGGCTCGCCGCGGGCGGCCTCGGTGATGATCCGTACTGGGACATCACGCTGACGCGCAACGACGTGCATGCGTGGCTTCCCCAGCCCGACGGCATCCATGTGTGGTTCGACAAGTTCGCCGTCGCTCCCGGCAGCTTCGGCATCGTCCACGTGGTGGTCCCCTGGCCGTGATGGGGAACGCGTTCCTCCTTCACCGGATTGCCTGCGAGGCGATGGCCGGGTTCACCAGCACCCACGGCTAGGCATCCCCCAGCACGCCGCCGATGAGGTCCGCGACGACGCCGGCGGCGCGGTCATTGAGGTGGATCTGGTCTGTCAGGACCGAGAGACCGTTCCTTCGGGAGACGTCGTCCCAGGACCGCCTCAAGGCGTCGTGAATCAGCGCCGCTTTGATGATGTCCGACCGGTTCCCCCTGTATGCAGGGGGTGAGTGTCCCGGCGGCAGGAGGTCCAGGAGGCGGTCATGCAGGGGAAGGACCGGCACGCCGCTCGCGGCCGCGACGTCGGCGATCGACGCGTTGTACTCCCGCACCAGCACGTTCATCCGGCTGGACAGGTCCTCGCCAAGTGGTGGGATGTCGAGCAGGACGACCTTCGCGTCCGTTTCGGACGCGAGCCGCGCAAGGATCGCAGCGACGTTCTCCGCATACCACTGACGCGTCGGCCGGACGGGCAGCTTCTGATCCTTCTCGTAGCGCCGCAGCCACCGCTCGTCGAACTGCGCGTTGACGTCGTTGGTGCCCACCAGCAACGTGACGATGTCGGGACGCTCCGCGATCACCGCGTCGAGCCGCTGGGCCACGTTGTAGGCGAGGTCGCCGTTGACCCCGGCATTGACGAACGCGAAACCGCTCGCGTTCCAGCGTCGGGCAAGGAGGTCCACGTAGTTGGAGCTCACCGAGCCGTGCGTGATGCTGTCACCGAGGCACGTCACGCGCACGGGCAGGTCATCCTCCTAGGCACGGAGCTGGCCGGCGATCTCGCTCGCCCACGCATCGATCGCGTCCCAGTCGCGGAAGTCGCCGGCGGGCAGGGCCGCCTTGGCCTTCGGCAGGAGTCCCATGAACCTCTCGCCGACTCCGATCGGTGCTGCGTCCGCATCCCAGGCCCCGAAGAAGACCTGCTCTCCACGCGGTTGGAGGAGCGCCTGCAGCTCCGCGAACTCCTTCGGCCGAGAAGTCTCGAGGACGTCGCGGCCCTCCTTGTCCACGAGGTCGGTTCCGAGCGGGCCGCTGCTGAAGAGCCAGACGGGCCGCTCGGCGAGTACCGCACGGTGGCGCTTGGCGAAGTTCGTCGCCTGCTTGAGCCAATGGAACATGTAGGCGGCACTCCCGATGACGAAGGCGTCATACCCGGTCACGTCGCGGACGTCGTCGACGGATTGCACCTCCACCGAGAGATCGGCGGCACGCAGAACGTCGCCGATCCGCTCGGCTATGCCGACCGTCGAGCCGTGTCGGCTCGCGTAGGCCACCAGGACGGTCATGCGGTCCTCCCCCGATCGGACGTCATGGACTGATCTCGCGGAGGAACCGGGCACGGCTCCAGCACCACGACCGCCGTCTCCTGGCCACGCAGCGCCTCGTACGCGTCGAGGTCCCCGTCCAGGTCCTGGAACGTGGACCAGAGTCGCGCCCGTTCGTCACCCGTCGCGGCACGCCCCTTGACGGCGATTCGCCCGGCCCCGACGTCGACCACGGCGTCGGGATGTGCCTGCAGATTGAGCCACCAGGCGGGCTCGCCCGGCGACCAGCCGTTCATCGCCATGGAGACGTAGTTGGGGCCGTCCTCGAAGTAGCCGATGATGACGCCGCGCTCGCGACCGGAGCGACGCCCGGTCGTCGTCAGGCTCAGCGCACCCCACTTCTTGCGGTTGGGCCGCCACAGGCCGAGGTGGCCGCCCGTCACGCGGTAGACCGCACGGTGAACGGACCAGAACGATCGGACGAACCAGCGCGGCGGCACTCGTGGCCCCGACCTGCGATCCGTCGGCATTGGGAGCCCCCTTCCGGAGATCTCGCCAAGCAAGTGTAGGCCGAGCGCGTAGCCGTCCGCCTCCTGGAAGTGCTCACAGTCGTGACAGGATGCCAAGCACCGAGGAGGAGCGAGCGTGGCCGAGCCAGCGTGGGTGGAGCATGCGATCTGGTGGCAGGTCTACCCCTTGGGCTTCCTCGATGCCCCCAAGGAGCAGTTGCCTCTGGGCCTCGGGGTCCAGCATCGGCTCCCGGCACTGGAGGGGTGGCTGGACTACCTGATCGAGCTCGGCGCGTCGGGCCTGCTGCTGGGCCCCATCTTCGAGGCAGCATCGCACGGCTACGACACCGTGGACTACTTCTCCGTGGATCGCCGACTGGGCGACACGGACGACGTCGATGCACTGGTCGCTCAGGCGCACGCCCGTGGCATCCGCGTGCTTCTGGACGGCGTGTTCAACCACGTGGGTCGGGACTTCCCCCGCTTCCGGGAGGCGCTGCGGGACGGTCCCACGTCGCCCGCGGCCGACTGGTTCCACCTGCAGTGGCCGGCAACCGGCCTGGACGAGCCGGACTACGAGGACTTCGAGGGCCATCGCCAGCTCGTCGCGCTCAATCACGCCTCACCGGCCGTGGCCGACTTCGTCGTGGAGGTCATGTGCCACTGGCTCGACCGGGGTTGCGATGGCTGGCGACTGGACGCCGCGTACGCGGTGCCCGCATCATTCTGGGCTGCCGTCCTGCCGAGGGTCCGCGAGCGACATCCCGACGCGTACTTCATGGGCGAGGTCATCCACGGTGACTACGCGGAGTACGTGAGTGAAACCGGCCTGGACTCCGTCACCGAGTACGAACTGTGGAAGTCCATCTGGAGCTCCCTGAACGACGGCAATCTCCACGAGCTCGCGTGGACGATGAAGCGCCACGACGAACTGCTCGAGTCCTTCGCTCCGTTCACCTTCGTTGGCAACCACGACGTCACCCGCGTCGCCAGCAAGCTCACCGACCCGCGCCACCTGGCCCACGCACTCGCCGTCCTCTTCACAGTCGGCGGCACACCATGCATCTACTACGGAGACGAGCAGGGCTTCCGGGGGATCAAGGAGGACCGAGCGGGTGGAGACGACGCCGTTCGGCCCGCGTTCCCCAGCGAACCCGGACAGCTCGATCCCGTCGGTCGACCGGTGTTCGAGCTCCACCAGATCCTCATCGGCCTGCGCCGACGCCACCCTTGGCTACACCAGGCGCGGACAAGCGTCGATCACCTGACCAACGACCACTGCGTCTACACCAGCCATGGCGAGGGCCACGAGCTCGTCGTGGCCCTGAACCTCGCGGACGAGCCCGCGACCGTTCCGGCTCCCGACGTGGCGAGCGTCCTGGCCGGCGAGTGCCACATCAGCCCGGCGGGTGCCGAGACCAGCATCACCGTGCCCGCGCATGGCTGGGCCGTGCTTCGCGGCTGACCTCGCGACGACGACAGGCCGAGCTTCTCAGCCTTCCGAATTGCCGCTGGACATAGGGCCAACCTTCGTCACCTTGACCTTCAGCGACAGCTGGAACAGACCGAGCGTCGTGGGCTCAGTGGTCATCGTCGGCACGGGCCCTGTGTAGGCGCCGGATGCATCCTGCGGTCCGCGGAGCAGATCGGCGAACGTCGAATCGACGAGGAGGACCGGTGACACCACCGTGATCTTGTTGCGCACCGCCTGCTTCGGCAGCTTCATGCGAGCGCCGCTGCCGAGCACCGCGCGCTCGTCGTTGACGCTGGCGCTGATACCAGAGGGGTATGCGCTGGCCACGTCGAAGCCCAGCGTGGTGAGCTCGACCGACGTGTTGTTCCCGGTGATGGTGGCCGCGCAGTCCGCGGATCCGTCCATGCTGCTGTCGCGCGCGTTGAGTCGGATCGCTGAGCTGCCGTGGGCCGGCATCGTGACGATCGTGACGCCCGAGCTCTCGTCGACCGCGATCTTGGCCGCACTGCAGAAGCTGAGGACTGCGCCCGCCTGATCCAGCTGCGCCAGGAACTCCGATCCGATGGCCCACTGAACCGTTCCCGTCTTGCCCTCGTACCAGCGGACGGCCGACGCCACCCCCGTCGGAGTGGCTCCTGCGCTCACCGCCGGGGGAGCGATGACCAGCGTCAGCGCGGACACGCTGATGATTGCAGTGAGCGTTCGCCTAACTCGCACGGCTTCTCCCTCGAGGATCGTTCTGGCAATGGCTTCTCACGGCTGGTGGATCGGAGTCACCTTGATCGAGACGGCCGCGTACCCGAGCGGGATGGCGCGGCGGGTCATCGACGGAACCGGGCCGTCCCCTCGGCCGGATCCGGTCATGACGTCGCCTCTCAGCAGCTCGCTGAGTGGCTCCTGCACCCGGAACCTCGGCGAGGTGAAGGCCACGACACCCTGCTTGACGGCTAGCGGCATCGTCATCAGCGGGCCTATGGCATAACCGTCGATGGGATCCAGCCCGTTGGGCGTCATGTCGATGCCGACGGCGTTGTCGAAGGCGAAAAGGATGTTCGTCAAGTCGATCGCGGTGCCGTTCCCCTCGAAGCGCAGGCCGCCCTGCGTGAAGAAGTAGACCGTCCCTCCACCGGAGTCGTCCAGGATGACCGCCGCGCTCTTCGGCCGGGCAACGGTGAACGTCGCGGTCGTCAGGCCGGTCGTCGGATCGGTGGTAAGGGTCGCACTGGCCCAAGTTGGGGGGTCGGCGTCAGCCGCGGACGACGGGGCGAAGGGGAGGTTGCCAAGGGTCAGGACAACAGCACCGACAAGCACGGCCAGCGTGCCACGCGTTGTCACGTCTTCTCCCGGAACTCCCGTCAGCGCCGGTGTCGGGCGGCTGCTCGGCTTCCGGAGAAGACACTGAAACCTACCGCGAACCCGCCCCGCACCGCGTGCTGGCGGGCTTCCTCGGTGACACGCCCTATCCGCTGCGGGGAACGGGCGGGTCGAGGATCAGATCCACCACGAGTGCCGTCCAGCCTGTCTGGTGAGAGGCCCCCAGACCCGCGCCATTGTCGCCGTGGAAGTACTCGAAGAACAGGAGGTTGTCCTTCCAGGCCGGGTCCTCCTGGAAGCGCTCGGTGTCGCCGAAGACGGGCCGGCGCCCGTCCGGACCTGGCAGCCAGATGGCGATCGTCCGATCGGCCAGGTCCTGTGCGATCTGCCCGAGCGAGCGCTGCTCGCCCGAGCCGGTCGGGTACTCGAAGGTGAGGCTGTCTCCGAAGAATCGCTGGAACACCGCGAACTGACGGATCGCGAGGTAGTTGAGAGGCAGCCAGACCGGCCCTCGCCAGTTCGAGTTTCCACCGAACATGGCGGTGCTCGACTCGGCTGGCTGGTAGTCGATGGTCGCGCCCGGGACGCCGTCGAGGGTGTACGGGTTGCCCTCGTACCTCTTGGAGACTGAGCGCAGGCCGTGCGGTGACAGGAACGCAGCCTCGTCGAAGAACTCTCTCAGCGTGAGAGGCAGGTCTGCCGGGTTGATGACCGACACCAGGACGACACTGTCATCACCTATCCCGCGCACTCGGCCATCCATGCTGCCGCCCGTGTCCACGAAGTTCTGGCGCACGCGGGCGAATCGCTTGCCCAGACGGTCGGCGGCCTCGATGTCCTTCGTCGCCAAGCCCACAGCGGGCAGCAGCGGGATGAGACCCGCGATCGTGCGGACTCTTACCGATGTCGCGTACCCCGACTCGAGCACGAGTCGGTCATAGTAGAAGCCGTCTTGCGGATCGTAGAGTCCCTGCCTATCGAGCGCTCGGGCAATATGCACGAAGTGCTCGAGGAACTTGATGACCATGTCCTCGTAGACGACGTTCGTCTCGGCGAGCTCTCCGGCGATGACGAGCATGGACAGCGCGTAGTAGGCCATCCACGCGGTGCCGTCTGCCTGCTCGAGACTCGCTCCCTCCGGCAGGTTGGAGCGATCGATCGGACTGATGTTGTCGAGTCCCAGGAATCCGCCCGAGAACAGGTTGTTGCCATCCGCGTCCTGTCGATTGAGCCACCACGTGTAGTTGACCAGTAGCTTCTGGAAGACCCTCTCGAGGAACTCCCGATCGCGGCTGCCGTCGATCCGGTACACCCGCAGGGCCGCCATGACATGCACCGGCGGGTTCACGTCGTCGAAGTTCCATTCGTACGCGGGGAGGGCGCCGTTGGGATGCTGGAACCACTCGCGCAGCAGGACCACCAACTGGTACTTGGCGAAGGCGGGGTCCAAGTGCGCCCACGCGACCGCGTGGAACCCGAGGTCCCACGCCGCGAACCATGGGTACTCCCACGGATCCGGCATTGCCAGCACGTCGTAGGCGTCAAGGTGCCGCCAGGCGCGGTTTCGGCCGTGGCGGTGGCTGTCGGGGAGCGGCGGCTGGTCCGGATCGCCATCCAACCAGCGGGGCACTTGGTACCGGTACATCTGCTTGCTCCACACGAGCCCGGCCGAGGCCTGCCGCAGGACCCTCATCTCCTCGTCCGTGGTGCCGGCAGGCGCAAGGGCCGCGTAGAACTCGTTCGCGTCCGCCTCACGGGCCGCAACGACGTCGTCGAAGGCCGAACCGGACCACTCCGCGTCCGTCGATGACGGGTCGGCCGGGCCATGCAGACGCAGCCGCAACTCGGACGCCGTGCCTGCCGGCACCGTCAGTCGGTAGCGCAGTGCCGCCTTCGTGCCGAATCCGTCCGGATTGACCGTCGGCGCACCCGACACGACGTGGTCGTTGATGCCGTCCTTCGGATAGGGCGGCGTAGTTTCCGCGCCGAAGATCCTTTCCGCGTTCGTGTCGTTCTCGCAGAACAACGCCTGGGGCATCGACCCGTCGGGAGCGGCAGCGGCGTCGAGCCGGTAGCCGGCGAGTGCGTGCTCGCTGACCACCAGCCCCATGTCGTCCCATTCAATCCGGGGTCGCGCCGATCCATCGCCCCAGGACCAGGTATTGCGGAACCACAGAGTCGGCATCACGTCGATCGTGGCGTCCTCGGGCCCGTGGTTCTCCAGGACGATCCGCATAAGAACATCAGTGGGGCTTCGCTTCGCGTACGTGACGTCGACCGACCAGTACCGGTCGTCGTCGAAGACGCCGGTGTCCAGCAGCTCAAGTTCGCGATCGTCCAGGCCGCGGCCGTGGTGCACGAGCCGTTCGTAGGGGTAGGCGGCCTGCGGGTAGTGGTAGCGCCAGTGCAGGAGCGCGTGGCTCGGCAGACCCTCCAGGTACCACCAGTACTCCTTGGCATCCTCTCCGTGGTTCCCTTCGGGTCCGGACAGCCCGAACATGCGCTCCTTGATGATCGGGTCCTCGCCGTTCCACAGCGCAAGACCAAGGCACAATTCGTGGCGGATGTCGGAGATGCCCGCCATTCCGTCCTCGTTCCAGCGATACGCACGAGACCTGGCGTGATCATGAGGGAACGAACTCCAGGCATCTCCGCTGGCCGAGTAATCCTCGCGGACGGTTCCCCAGGCCCGCTCGCTCAGATACGGACCCCATTCGTACCAAGGGTTCGCAGAGAACAGGTCTGACTCGGCTCGACCCGTGGCCTCCGCGAGGCGCCTTCGCTCGACGGTCTCCTCCAGCCCCTTCGTCTTGGCCATCGGTTCATCCTGCCGTCGGGTGCGATGCCTGAGGTGCGAGCCAGGGGGCGTACCAGCCGCCGTGATCCTCGACCATGGCGTCCGCCGCCTCGGGACCCCAGCTCCCGCGCGGGTAGACGTGCAAGGGGGGCGGCGAGTCGAGGAGGGGTTGCATGATCCGCCAGCACTCCTCGATGGCGTCCTGCCTGGTGAAGCGGGCGTCCCTCCCAACCATCGCTGCGTGAAGGAGCACCTCGTACGGGGTCGCTCCCTCCCCTCCCATCTCCGCGAAGGTCACGTCGAGCTCGATGGGAGCCGCGTGGGTGGCGTCGGCGCGTCGCGCGTCCAGGACCATCTGGACCCCCGTGGACGGATCGAGTCGGATCACGAGCTGGTTGGGCTGGGTCCGTCTGGCCGCCACTGCGAAACCGAGTTGCGGTGCGTGCTTGAACACCAGGCGGATCTCGGTCTGAGTGAGAGGCAGACCCTTGCCGGCTCGGATGAAGAAGGGGACACCGGACCACCGCCAGTTCTCGATGTCCAGTCGAAGCGCGACGTACGTCTCGGTGGTGGAATCCGGGGCAACGCCATCCACCGTCAGGTAGCCGTCGTACTGGCCGCGAACATAGGTCGACGGGTCTGCCGGGCGGATGGCGCGGAAGATCGTGGTGACGGCATCCTTGAAGTCTCTCGGGGTGCCCCCCGCGGGCGGCTCCATCGCGGCGACGGCCACGACCTGCATGAGATGGTTCACGACGACGTCACGGAGTGCACCGACCGGCTCGTAGAACCGCCCCCGGCCGTCGACACCGAACTCCTCCGCCATCGTGATGTGGACGGACTCCACGTGGTTGCTGTTCCAGACCGGCTCCAGCAGCCGGTTCGCGAAGCGCAGGAACAAGATCTCCTCCACCCCCATCTTCCCCAGGTAGTGATCGATCCGGTACAGCTGCGACTCGTCGACGTACTGGTGGAGTTCCATCGCCAACGCGTGAGCGGAATCCTGGTCATGCCCGAAGGGCTTCTCCACCACCACGCGCGCCGACGCGGTCAGACCCGCGTCCGCCAGGCCTTTGATGACGGTCGCGAATAGGAACGGCGGAATCTCCAGGTAGAACACCGGTGTCGCCGTGCCCTCGATGGCGGCGCCGACACGGGTGTACGTCGATGCCTCGGCGAAGTCGCCCTGAACATAGGACAGCCGGGCCGTCAGCCGAGCGAACACCTCCTCGTCGAGAACCTCGCCCGTCGCGACTATCGACGTCCGCGCCCGATCGACGAGGTGGTCGAGCGTCCAGTCGTCCACCGCCACACCCACGATCGGGCACGTCAGGAGCCCTCGGCGCTCGAGTCGGTACAGCGATCTGAACGTCATCACTCTGGCGAGGTCCCCAGTGATCCCGAAGATCACCAGCACGTCGGCCGACGGGCCCGACTCAGGATCCGCTGGGGCATCGCGCGTTGACTCACTCACAGCGTCGTCCTCCTTGGGGTCAGCGGGCAGCATGCTCGTGCCCACCGTTTCACCCTACGAGCACTGGCCGCCGCAAACCGTCACAACTCTTCATGCCGCGTTCACTGTCCGTTGGCCAGCGGCGGTGACGAGGGCAGCCCGCTCGTCAGAGAACTGCGTGCGAGCATGCGGGAGATCCACTAACTTGACCGCGTGGCCCTGCATCGCAATGAAGCTGAAGACCTTCGCCGGCTCGCCATCGCTCCCGTGTACGCGCGGCCGAGGGCCGCGATCGGCATCCCCAAGGACACCATCCCGGACGACGGGATGGATCCGCGCGTCGCCTACCGGCTGATCCATGACGAGTTGATGCTGGACGGCAACTCACGCCAGAACGTTGCCACGTTCGTCACCACGTTCATGGACGAGGAAGCCGACCGGCTCTTCGCCGAGACCGCCGACAAGAACATGATCGACAAGGACGAGTATCCGCAGACGGCCGAGATCGAAGCGCGATGCGTAAGGATGCTGTCCCACCTGTGGAACTCGCCGAGTCACGAGAGCGCGACCGGCACATCGACGACAGGCTCGAGCGAAGCAGTGATGCTCGGCGGCCTCGCGCTGAAGTGGAAGTGGCGTCAGCGACGAGCGGAAGCGGGCCTGCCCTCCGACAAGCCGAACCTGGTGATGGGCATCAACGTCCAGGTCGTGTGGGAGAAGTTCTGCCGGTACTGGGACGTGGAGCCGCGGTACGCCCCCATCGAGGAGGGACGCCTGCAGCTCAACGCCGCCGAAGCACTCAAGCTCTGCGATGAGAACACCATCGGCGTCGTCGCCATCCTCGGCTCGACGTTCGACGGATCGTACGAGCCGGTCAAGGAGATCGCCGACGCCCTCGACGCGCTGGCCGCGGCCGGTGGCCCGGACATCCCGGTTCACGTCGACGCCGCCTCCGGTGGCTTCGTCGCCCCCTTCCTGGATCCTGACCTCGAGTGGGACTTCCGCGTTCCCCGCGTCCGCTCCATCAATTCCTCCGGCCACAAGTACGGCCTCGTGTACCCGGGCGTTGGGTGGGTGATCTGGCGTACTCCCGAGGACCTGCCCGACGACCTCGTCTTCCACGTCAACTACCTCGGCGGGGACATGCCCACCTTCGCCCTCAACTTCTCCCGACCTGGGGCGCAGGTCATTGCTCAGTACTACAACCTCATCCGGCTGGGCCGCGAGGGCTACCGAGAGGTCCAGCAGGCCTGCCGCGACACGGCCCTCTACCTCTCGTCAAGGATTGCCGAACTCGGCCCCTACGAGCTCCTGTCGGATGGCTCGGAACTGCCGGTCTTCTTCTTCCGCCTCAAGCCAGACGTGACGAACTACACCGTGTTCGACGTGTCGGCCAAGATGCGCGAACGCGGTTGGCAGGTGCCGGCGTACACCCTGCCGGCAAACCTCACCGAGGTCGCCGGGCTCCGCGTCGTCGTCCGCAACGGCTTCGACCACGACCTCGCCGACTTGTTCTTCGACGACCTGGCTCGTGCGACGACATTCCTCGGAGGCCTCACCGCCCGCCTCCCGCACGACCCGAGCCACACCGAGTCGTTCCGGCATTGACTCGGTCGGGACTGAGCGGATCGGCTGGAACGAGGCACCACATCGACTCGTCGGAGTCGTCGGGCCGGGCGGAACTCGGGTGGAAGCGGGAATGCGGGCCCCTCCTCAGCGCGCCAGCGGCTTCGACCTGATGGCTCTCTGAACATCGTCCACGGACGCTGTGATGAGTCCGTACCACTGCTCCCTCACATCCGGCGGCACGCCTGTGCTTCCCCTCGGCCGCTGACGCAGTTCGGCCAGACGCTGTGCGATCGTCGCCCCGCGCCCATCGACTCCCGCTACCGCGTCCGCGAAGGTCAGCACGTCTGGGACGAGCCCGTCGAGCGGTGCGAACTCGGCGAGGGCGGCATCGGCGCCGTAGAACGGCGCCGTGATACGGCTGAACGAATGATGCGCGACGAGCCGCACGATCTGGTCGTCCCAACCCTCGCGTCGGAGGAGGACGGCCCCGTCCACCGGGTGGAAGCCGGTCTCCGCCAGTGCCGGGGAGTAGCCAATGTCGTGCAGCCAGGCCGCCGAGATCATCACGTCCGCCGGGATCGTCGGCAGGACGGCTGCCGCGTAGGCGGCAGCCCGTGCGGCTCCGGCGGAGTGATTCAGGCGACGAGGATCACCCTTCAGGTACACATGTGCAAGTTCCTGAGCAGCGTCCACGAGTTGACCGTCGACGCCCCGACGCAGTGTCCGTTGAGTAGTCATGCCGCCTCCGATTGGGAGGCTAGGCTGGCAAGGAGGCTCTGGCGTTAACCTCGGATGACCGGGTGGCGAAGGGTTGATACGTCTAGGGCTGGTCGACCATTGGTCGCGTGCCAGCCGCGGTTCGGATCGGGGTGCCACGCACTCGACCGGGGCGGACGCACACGTGTCCGAACCACTCGGCCCTTGCCATCTGCTCATCGTGGGACGGGCGCGACTGAAACGAGCAGGAGTCGCAACTCGCGCGAAACAGGATGGCGTCGTCGTCGTGCCAGACGTAGTCCATACGGATCGACATTGCGACCTCCTCACTGAAGATGCGCACACCTCAGCGCACCACAGCCATCGGGCGCAACGGAGCAAGGATGAACGACGGCACAACTCTCGGAGACGACCCGGCTACGTAGCGTTGCGATGCTCCGATGCCCTGCTCAACCCGCTAGAAGTACAGGACAGATGCATGGCACCTTCCGCTGCGGCGCGCTTCATATCTCTGAACGGAAGCGAGACCCCCGCGCAGCGCGCACAGTGCCAGTAGTAGCGGGTGCCCGACTCGAACACCACCGAGATGACCGCCACTACCGCTGGACCCCGCGAGTCACAAGGACCTTGGTCCACTGGCCATCTCGCGGGCGAACCCACGCCTTCACCCTGATCGGGAGGAGTGTCATGCACCCATCGTGGAGGCTCCACCTGACGCGCCGATGGCGCCCCGAGGAACCGTGTGCGAACACTCGGGAGAAGCACAGTCAGGAGGCGTGACGCCGAGTCGCCGTCAACTACCGTCAACGGCATGACGGTCGTTGCGATCGTGGATCTGGATAGCACGCTGGTCCGTGGGTCGTACCTCTTCCACTTCGGGCTTTCCCTCGTCCGACGGCGGATACTCAACCCCCGGCATCTCTTGACGTTCGTCGTCGCAGAGGCGCGGTACGTCGCCCACGGGACGGAACCCCCTGGCATCCCTCGGCGGATCGCCGAGTGCGTCCTGGACCTCGTACGCGGGCAAGACCAGTCCGTGCTCGCCGACCTGTGCTGGCGGTTCGTCGGAGACTCACTCGACCGGTTCATCGTGCCCGAAGTCCTCGTCGCGATCAGGGACCTACAGGACCTCGGCATCCCCGTGTACATCGCGACCGCAAGCCCTCAGGAACTCGCCGACGCTGTGGCCGATCACCTCCGACTATCCGGGGCTATCGGCACAGTCGCCGAGGTGCGTGACGGCCGATACACGGGCCGACTCGCGAGTCCCATCGCCCACGGTGTCGACAAGCTCAACCGGGTGCGGGAACTGTTCGTCGAGCTGAACGCGGACGCCTCAAGGTCGTGGGCGTTCACGGATTCCATCAATGACCTGCCCCTCCTGTCTGCTGTGGGGTGGCCCGTCGTCGTGAACGGGGATGAGCGGCTTCGTGCTGTCGCCAAGTCGAAGAAGTGGTTGACCATCGACATCGGGCCGCACCGGGCCAACGCCCTTCCGATCAGCCGATGGCTAAGGCGGTCGGCCCGCTGGCTGGGAGACGGCCCGACCGTGGACGTTCCGATGCACTAGCGGGACCGCGGTAGCCGAAGCCGCGCCTCTTCGATTCGAGCCGCCCAGCCGTTGCCGCGCTCGCGGCCTGTGGATAGCCTCTCGGAACCAGACCGGGCATCCGGCTGAATCAGGACCCACATCACGTGACCGTGGAGGTCGGCCGTGCCCATCATCGGCCGTTCACGCCTCTGGCTCGTCACATCCCTTCCGGATGCCGGCCGTTTCATCGTTGCGCAGGGCAAGTACGTTGGCGCATCACTCACGCATCGCTCGCTGCGCTTGCTTCTCATGGGCTACTTCGGGTACTGCCTTGCGCGCAAGGCATCCAGGGTGGCCATCGTCGTGTACGCGTTCGACATCGCGGGGGTACGGGGCGCCGCAGCAGTCGCCATAGCCCAGATGTTCCCCGCGTCGGTGCTCGCCCCCATCGGTGCAGCGGTCGCTGATCGGTTCGATCCGGCTCGAGTGCTCGCCTTGGGCTATGGGATTCAGGGGGTCTTCCTGGCCGCCACCGGCGTTCTCATGTCAATGGGCTTCTCCTTGACACTGGTGGCGCTCACCTCCGCGGTCGCCGCCTCGGCCTTCGCAGTGACCCGGCCGGTGTATCTGGCGACACTTCCGGACGTTGTCGACTACCCGGACGAGTTAACGCTGGGCAACGCGGGTTCCGCCTGGGTCGACGGCATGGCCTCGGTGATTGGCCCCTTGCTAGCAGGTCTCGGACTCGTGCTCATCGGCGGCGGTAACGTCATGATCTGCCTCGGCTTCGTCTGCTTCCTCTCCGGGCTGATCTCGCTGAGATTGGTTGTTCGTCGACGGGTGGTGGGGGTCCGCACTTCCGTCCGTGACGTCGTCCTGGGCGGGCTCTCGGCCATCCGCCGTGACCGACAGGTGGCCGACCTGGTCGGACTCACAGCCGCCCAGTACACCGTCGTCGGGCTGCTCGATGTGCTGTTGGTGGTCTACGTCGTCGACGTCGCCGGAGACGAGTCCGCCCTCGCCGGCCTGCTGGCCGCCGCCATCGGGATCGGGTCGACGCTCGGGGGCCTCGGATCGGTTGTGCTGGCGGGGAAGCCACGGTTGAGCGTCGCCGTCCTCGTGGGTGGAGCCGTGTGCGGTATCCCCATTGCCCTTCTGGGGGTCGGACCCGGCCTGGCGCTGGCGGCCGTCTTCCTTGTTGGCTACGGAGTCGGCAAGAGCGTCGTGACCGTCGCGGCGCAGACACTGCTCCACCGCACCGTCAGCGACTTGGACGCGGCGAGGGTCTTCGGCGTCCAAGAGGGTGTCATTCAGGCGGGCATGGCCATCGGCGCTCTTCTGGGTCCGTTGCTGGTCTTGGCCCTCGGACCGCGTGGAGCGTTGGTCGCGACCGGTGTCCTGTTGCCCATCGCGTCCCTCGCGGCTCGCCGCTCACTCCGCCGCCTGGACGCACGCGCGTACGTCCCTGGGCCCGTATTCGCACTTCTGCACCGTGTCCCGTTCCTGTCCGTTCTGCCGTTGCGCACGCTAGAACAACTGTCTCGCCAGGCGCAGGTGCGCGATGTCGGTTCCGACATCGACGTGATTCGGCAGGGAGACTCGGGCGAGCACTACTACGTCATCGCATCCGGGACCGCCGTCGTGATCACCGACGGCACCGCCGTGCGCCATCTCGGCCCGGGCCAGGGGTTCGGCGAGATCGCACTGCTTCGCGACATCCCACGAACGGCCACGGTCCGGACCACGAGCGCAGCCAGCCTCGTGGCCCTCGAGCGGGACCCCTTCATCGCTGCGGTGACGGGCACGACGCCGGCGCACGAGGCTGCCCACCGGACAGCAGACGACCATCTCGATGACGACGCCCGAAGGGACGACTCCTCCGCGTGATTGGTCCCGCACAGATGCGCCGAGAACCTGCAGCGCACACCGCGAGCACGAAGGGGACGACGTTTCCGTTCCCGAGGATCAGACGGTCACGTCAACCCGAACCGTCGCACCCTTCGGCGCATAGGGCACGACGTTGCCGGCGATCGGCGCACCGTCCACCACAAGCCGACCCCGCGCTCCCGGTGCACCCGAGTTCGTCACATGGATCTCGTACGTCGCCCCGCGAGCCACGCGAGTGACCGTGAACGACGGGACGTCCGGGCCGATCTGCGGATCGACCACCAGACCGTCGTAGTCCGTCCGCACGCCGAGGAGGTACTGGGACACGGCAACGAAGGTCCAGGCGGCGCACCCGGTGAGCCATGAGTTCTTCGCCTCGCCCGCTCGGACCGCCTCCTTGCCCGCGATCATCTGCGCATAGACGTAGGGCTCAAGCCGATGGATGTCGGAGATGTCCTCGCGATACGCCGGCGTGATCCGCTTGTAGTGGTCGAAGGCCTGCGATCCGCGTCCCACGGTCGTCTCCGCGATGATCACCCATGGATTGTTGTGGCAGAAGATGCCGCCGTTCTCCTTGTATCCCGGCGGATAGGTCGAGACCTCGCCGAGCTGGATCTGGTACGTCGTGTACGCGGGGTACTGCAGCACCAGGCCGTGTGGCGTGCCGAGCAGGCGCTCTGCGGAGTCCAGGGCGCGCAGGGCGCGCGGTGCTCCGCCGTCCTCGTCGGGTTCGACGCCGATGCCCGCCATCACGGCGAAGCCCTGCGGCTCGATCCAGATCTTGCCCTCGGGGTCGGCATCCGTGCCGACCGGCGTCCCGTAGAAGTCGTAGGCGCGCAGGAACCACTCGCCGTCCCAGCCGTGCTCGTGGATCGACTGCCGCATCTGCTGGACGAGGGCGTCGGCTCGCTCGGCGACACCAGTGCGCCCGATCCGACGGGCGAGTTCGGCGTACTGGCCTCCGTAGAGGACGAACTGCGCGGCGATGAACACCGACTCCGCGACGCCCCCGGCCTGGTTCTCGGTGGTCTGGAAGGACTCCCCCGGCGTCGTCGAGAAGCAGTTGAGGTTGAGGCAGTCATTCCAGTCGGCGCGGCCGATCAGGGGCAGACCGTGGGGTCCCTGATGCGTGACGGTGAACTCGAACGACCGCGTGAGGTGCTCGAAGAGCGACTCGGCCTGCGTCCAGTCGTTGTCGAAGGGGACCTGCTCGTCGAGGATCGAGAAGTCGCCGGTCTCCTTGAGGTACGCGGCCACCCCCGCGATGAGCCAGAGCGGGTCGTCATTGAAGCCCGACCCCACGTCGTTGTTCCCGCGCTTGGTGAGCGGCTGGTACTGGTGGTACGCCGAACCGTCAGGGAACTGCGTCGCCGCGATGTCCAGGATGCGTTCGCGCGCTCGCTCGGGGATCAGGTGGACGAATCCGAGCAGATCCTGGTTCGAGTCGCGGAAGCCCATGCCGCGGCCGATCCCGGTCTCGAAGTAGGAGGCGGACCGGGACATGTTGAAGGTGACCATGCACTGGTACTGGTTCCAGATGTTGACCATCCGGTTGAGCTTCTCGTCGGTGCTCACAACGCGGTAGGTGGTCAGGAGCCCCGCCCAGTGCCGCTTCAGCTCCGCCAGGGCGGCATCGGCCTGCTGCGCGGTCGCGAACCTGGCGAGCAGTGCGTGAGCCTGCTCCTTGTTGACGACCTGATGTGCATCGTCCGCCCACTTGGCGTCCGCGGGGTTCTCGACGTAGCCCAGGACCACCACCAGATCACGGGACTCGCCGGGGGCGAGGTCCATGCACACAGAGTGCGAACCGATCGGGTACCACCCGGAGGCGACCGAGTCCGCCGAGCGCCCCGCATGAGGCACGGCCGCCTCGCCGAGGCTGTTGAAGGGTCCGACGAACGTGTCCCGGTCGGTGTCGAAGCCGTCGGCGCGCGTGTTCACCCCGAACACGGCGAAGTGATCGCGTCGCTCGCGGTACTCGGTGCGGTGGTAGATGGCCGAGCCGTTCGGGCCGTCCGGCTCGATCTCGACCTCGCCGATCGACAGGTTGCGCTGGTAGTTCGTCTGGTCGTCGTGCGCGTTCCACAGGCAGAACTCCACGAACGAGAACAACGTCACGGACTTCGGCGCGTCGGACGTGTTGGTCACGGTGATCCGCTGGACCTCGGCGTTCTCCCCGAGCGGGACGAAGAACACCGTGGAGACCGAGAGCCCGTTGCGTTCGCCGGTGATCTGCGAGTAGCCGAGGCCGTGCCGGGCCTCGAAGTGGTCGAGCTCGGCCTTCACCGGGAGCCACGACGGCGTCCAGACGTCACCGCCGTCATTGACGTACAGGTATCGACCTCCGGCATCGTTGGGGACGTTGTTGTAGCGGTAGCGGGTCAGCCGGCGCATCCGAGGATCGCGGTAGAAGCTGTAGCCGCCGGCCTGATGCGAGATGAGGGAGAAGAACTGCTCGGAGCCGAGGTAGTTGATCCACGGGTACGGCGTCTTGGGCGTCGTGATCACGTACTCGAGGGCGTCGTCGTCGAAGTGGCCGAACCGCATGGAAGGGATCCTCTCTGGCGCGTGACGCGGGGGTGGCTGCCCGGGCCGAGCCTTCGCCGGATGTCAGGGGCGCAGGCGTGCCCCGATGACGGAGCCTATCCGCGTGGGCTTCTCGTCAGGCGGGTCCTGCTGCCTTCACGGCATCGACCGCGTCGAGGATGGCCTCGACGGTGGCCGGCGCCCGAAGCGGAGGATCGACCGAGTGGTCGCCGACAGCGCTGATGGCGTCCCGGATGGCCAGGAACACGGAGAACGCCAGCAGCAGGGGCGGCTCCCCCACCGCCTTGCTGCGATGGATGGTGCCGGCGCGATTCGCCTGGTCGAACAGTTCGACCCGCAGGTCTGTGGGGACGTCATGGACGGCGGGGATCTTGTACGTTGTCGGCGCCAGGGTCTCGAGCGCACCGGTGGCCGCATTCCACTGCAGCTCCTCGGTCGTCAGCCACCCCATCCCCTGGACGAATGCGCCCTCGATCTGCCCGAGGTCGATCTTGGGGTTGAGTGACTTTCCTACGTCGTGCAACAGGTCTGCCCGGAGAAGGCGATGCTCGCCGGTGAGGGTGTCGACGATCACCTCGCTGACCGCGGCCCCGTAGCAGAAGTACAGGAATGGCCGACCCTTCATCGTCTCGCGGTTCCAGTGCAGGCCCGGGGTCGCGTAGTAGCCGTCCGACCACAGTTGAACGCGCTGCACGTAGGCGGCCTCGACGACGTCGACGAACGAGCAAGCGGCATTGACCCCGACGACCCGACCGTCACGGAAGTGGACCTCCTCGGGACGGCAGCCGAGCATGCCGCTGGCCACCGTCGCCAGTCGTTCGCGGATGCGTCGGCAAGCAGTCTGGGCCGCCATGCCGTTCATGTCACTACCCGTGGATGCCGCGGTCGCGGACGTGTTCGACACCTTCTCCGTGTCGGTCGCCGTTGACCGCACGCTCGCGAGCGGCACCCCGAGCTCCTGTGCAACGACCTGACGGACCTTGGTGTTGACGCCCTGCCCCATCTCGGTCGCGGAGTGGTTCACCAGCACCGAGCCGTCGGTGTACACGTGCACCAGTGCGCCGGCCTGGTTGAGGTGGGTCAAGGTGAAGGCAATGCCGAACTTGACCGGCGTCAGCGCAAGACCACGCTTGAGGACTGTGCTCTGTGCGTTGAACGCGATGATGTCATCGCGACGTGATCGATACTCGCTCGAGTCGATGATCCGGTCCATCAACTCCGGCAGGACGTTGTCCTCAACGATCATGTCGTAAGGAGTGCGCAGACCGGCATGCGGATCCTCAGGCGTCGCTCGGTCCCGATACAGGTTGGCGAGCCGCACATCGAGCGCGTCCATGCCGAGCGCCCGTGCGACGGTGTCGATGGCCACCTCCGTGACGAGCGCCCCTTGGGGGCCGCCGAAGCCGCGGAACGCGGTGTTGCTCTGGGTGTTCGTGCGCGCGGCATAACCCTCGACGGCCACGGCGGGCAGCCAGTAGGCGTTGTCGACGTGACCGACGGCGCGGGTCAGCACGGGACCGGAAAGATCGGTGGAGTGGCCTGCGGTGGAGATCAGGGTGACCCGGTACCCGAGGACATGCCCCTCGTCGTCGAAGCCCATGTCCCAGTCGGCCGCGAAGGGGTGCCGCTTGCCGGTCATGCGGTCGTCGCTGAACCGATCCAGCCTCACCTTGACCGGCCGACCGAGGCAGGCGGCACCGAGCGCCGCCAGCGCGGACACCTGTGCGGCCTGCGACTCCTTGCCGCCGAACGCCCCACCCATCCGCCGACACTCCACCCGGACTCGGTTGTGCGGGACGCCCAACGCCCGGGCAACCACCTGCTGAACCTCAGAGGGATGCTGCGTCGAGCTGCGGATGAGGACTCCGCCGTCGTCCATGACAGAGGCGAGCGCCGCCATGCACTCGAGGTAGAAGTGCTCCTGCCCGCCGAGCTGGACGCTTCCGCTGCGCCGGTGCGGCGCCGCCGACAGCGCCGCGTCCACCGCCTCGACACTCGGCTGGACCATGTGCATCGGCGGCACCACGTGACTGCCCGCCGCGTGGGCGTCACGGGCGTTGAGCACGACTGCCAGAGGTTCGTGCTCGACGCGCACGAGACGAGCAGCTCTCTCCGCGGCTGCTCGCGTGCTGGCCACCACCATGGCGACAGGTTGGCCGAGGAACACGACGACGTCATCGGCCAAGATCGGGTCGACTCCGATGCGTGGCGCGTGAGAGTTGACCCCTGGGACGTCGGCGCTCGTCAGGACCGCGAGCACCCCGTCCTGTCGCAGGGCTCGCGACACGTCCAGCGAGGTGATCCTCCCGTGGGCGAAGTCCGACAGGACCGGGTACCCATGGACGGTGCCCTCCGGTTCGGGGATGTCGTCGACGAACGTCGCTCGGCCCGTGACGTGCAGGGTCGCAGACTCGTCGGAGACACCGACACCCACGACCGGCGTCCCATCGGCGCCGGCCGACCCGCCCGTCATCGGTACGCCCAGACGTCGGTGACGGTGTCAGGGGCACTGGCCCCCGTCTCCGCCCACCAGCGCTCCAGGATCCCCTTGGCGGCGCGACGCCGGTAGCCGTCGGTGGCTCGATGGTCCGTGATCGGCTCGAAGTCCGCATCCACGGCATCCTGCGCGTCACGCAGTGCCTCGCGAGTCCATGCTCGACCCTGCAGGACCTCCTCGACGCGTCTGGCGCGACGAACCGTAGGGGCCATGCCGCCGAACACCACGCGGATCTCGTCGATGCGATCGCCACCCATCCGCAGGGCGAAGGTGCCGCTGACGGTGGAGATGTCGTCGTCGAAGCGTCGGCTGACCTTGTGCGCCCTGACGTCTCGCCCGAAGCCGTCCAGCGGCAGGTCGATCCGTGAGATGAACTCGGATGGGCGTAGGACATTGACCCTCGGTCCGGAGGCGAAGTCGGCGATGGCGACGGTGCGTGATCCCGTCACGTCCCGGCAGACCACTTCCGCGTCCAGCGCGTGCAGGATCGGTACAAGGTCCGCGATCGGAGAGCTGTTCGCCGCGTTCCCGCCGATGGTTCCCAGGCCGCGGATCGCGGGAGACGCGAACCTCTGCCACATACGGGCGAGATGCGGCAGCCGACCCACGATCGCGGCCCAGGCATCATCAAGGGTCGCGGCCGCCCCGATGCGCAGATGCGTCGCCGTCTCGTCGATAGCATCCATGCCCCTGACCCACTCGGTCGACACCAGCGCGAGACCGGCCCCCTGCGCGGCGCTGACAGCGCGCAAGGTCAGCATCAGGTCGGTGCCCCCTGCGATCACCCTGGCTCCCGGGCGTTCGTGCAACGCCTGCGCCAGTTCCTCCTCGGAGCCCGGAGCGACGAAGGCGCCATCCGGACCGTCGACCAAGAGCCCACTGGTGGCACCCAGTCCCGCCAGCGACTCCTGTAGCGAGGCCTCGTCCAAGGGTCCGGCACCGTCGTCGCCTGCGAGGTGCTCGAGGGCCGCGACGGCCGCGTCCAGGATGGGACGGTATCCCGTGCAGCGGCACAGGTTCCCGCTCAGGTCGGCGGCCACCTCGTCACGGGACGCAGGCAGCCTCGAGCCACGCCGCCTCTCGGCCGAGCACCACATCGACATCACGAAACCCGGGGTGCAGAACCCGCACTGCGACCCGGCGCTGTCGACCATGGCTTCCTGCACGGGATGCAGCGCGCTCTCGGAGCCGACATCCTCGATGGTGAACAGCGCCCGGCCATGGAGCATCGGCATCGGCAGGAGGCACGAGTTCGCGGTGTGCACGCGGACGCCGTCCGCGCCGGGCGTCGCGAGAACCACCGTGCAGGCACCGCAGTCGCCCTGGTTGCAGCCCTCCTTCGTCCCGGTGGCGCGCTCCGTCTCTCGGAGCCAGTGCAGGACACTGGTCGTGGGCGCCACGCCCGTCACGACCCGGGCCTCGCCCCTGAACCAGAACCGAATCCCGTCCACTCGAGTGTCGCCGAACGGGTCGGTCATGGTGGGCTCACCCCTCGCTGGTGGCGGGTGCAGGCTCGTGCGTCACGTCAAGTATGGCCACCGGGGGGACCAATCGGTACCCCACGGGGAACAGTCGGATCCGGCCGTTGCCCGAGAGCAGCCCCCAGAGACCGCGGGGCAGGAACAAGGTGATGACGATGGCCAGCAGGCCGAGGATGACCAGGTACCAGGCGCCCAAGTCGGACAGCCACTGCTGCAGCGCGAAGAAGACGACAGCCCCCACGATCGGCCCCTCGATGGTGCCGATCCCTCCGATCACCACGATGAAGATCATGAAGACGGCGTAGTTGACCGAGAAGATCGAGTCTGGCTGCACCCTCAGGGTGTTCGCGGCGATCATCGCGCCGGCCAGTCCGCAGCCCATCGCGGCCACGACGAAGACGAATCGCTTCGACCTGGTGACACGGACGCCGAGCGACGCGGCGGCGGTCGCGTCATCGCGGATCGCCGTGAATCCCAAGCCGAGCCGCGAACGCATGATCCAGTACGTGACGGCGACGGCGAGCGCCACGCCGACGAGGGACAGCCAGTAGACGTAGGCGATCCTCCGGCCCGGCGTCAGATCGCTGAAGCCGTTGAACGTGACGCCGATGCCGCCGCCGAGGGCAGGCACCTGCTGGACGATCTCCATGACAACCACGGCGATCACCCAGGTGCCGATCGCGAAGTAGCCCCCGGTGAGCCGGAAGGCCAGGAAGGAGATCGGGAACGAGATGAGTCCCGCGATGACCACGGCGATCGGCACGGCCATGAACGGATCGATCCCGACCGTGTCGGCGATGTAGACGAGCGCGTAGGCACCGATGCCGATGTAGGCCTGCTGGCCGACGGACAGCATGCCCCCGTAGCCCGCCAGCAGGTTCCACATGGTCGCCATGACGATGAGCGAGAACAACGTCACCAGGCTGCCCTGAGTGCCCTTGTCGACGAGGTACGGCACGGCTGGCGCCACCAGGAGGAGCACCACGATCACTGCGAGCCCCACCCACGACGACTTCGTGGCGCGCTTCACCTTCGCGTGCGGATGCACGACCGCCTGGGTCATGCCGTCACCGCCTTCGGCAGGAGGCCACTAGGTCGGAACGCCAGGATCGCCAGGAACACGAGGTTGCCCACGAGGACCCCGTAGGACGGGTTGACCTGCGAGCCGAGAGCCTGGGCGACACCGAGGACCATCCCGCCCGCGAGCGTTCCCCACAGCGACCCGAGTCCGCCGATGATGACGGCCTCGAACGCGAAGATGAGCATGGCCTGCCCGTAGTTGGGGTCGAAGTTGCCCCGGACCGCAAGGAACATGCCGGCAAGGCCGACGGTGCCCAGCGCGATCGCGGTCGACAGGGCGTACACCTGCCGATTGTCGATGCCCATGAGGGGCACCGTCTCGGGATCGTCGCTGGCTGCGCGCATGGCGCGGCCGAGTGGTGCCTTGGAGATGAATACCTGCAGTGCGGCGATCACGACGACGCCGACGCCGAAAGTGATGAGAGGCAGGACGCCGATCGAGATGTCGTCGGAGATCTGGATGCTGGCGATCGACAGGCTGCCCGTCTGCAGGCTCTGGCTGTCCGAGGTGAACTTCAGCTGGAGCAGCTGGGTGAGCACCACTGCCAGCCCGAATGCCGCGAGCAGCGGCGCCAGGCCGCCCACCCGCAGCGCCCTGTTGAAGACTCCCCACTGCAGGAGGTACCCGACGCCGGCCATGATCGGGACGACCGCGACCATCGCCAGGAACGGGGAGACGCCCGTTCCCTGGACGATCACGAGACCGATGTAGGCAGCCAGCATCGCCAGCGCGCCGTGCGCCAGGTTCACGATGCGCATGACGCCGAACATCAGCGAGAGGCCGGCGGCGAGAAGGGCGTAGAGGCCGCCGAGGAGGACGCCCTGGATGATCGCGTTGAGCCACTGCATTGGTATCCCCTAGATCCCGAAGTACGCCGAGGCGATCTGGTCGCGCGTGAGGTCCGCGGGGGCCCCTTCGAGCACGGTGCGGCCCTCGAGCATGCACTGGACCCGGTCGGCGACCTTCATGGACTGATTGACGTCCTGCTCGACCACCAGCACCGTGGTGCCCTGGCTGGTGATCGCCGGGAGCGCCGCGTAGATCTGCTCGATCACGACCGGGGCCAGCCCGAGCGACACCTCGTCGAGCAGGAGCAGCCGCGGGTTGCTCATCAGCGCACGTCCGATCGCGGCTGCCTGCTGCTCCCCGCCCGACAGGTTGGTGCCGACGCGGTCCTTTCGGTCGGCGACAAGGGGGAAGGCCTCGTAGACCCGGGCGAGGTTCCACGGTCCCTTGCGCTTGGCATGCGCACCGACGAGCAGGTTCTCCTCCACCGTGAGGCTCTTGAAGATCCGGCGCCCCTCCGGGGTGAGGGCGATACCGAGGGGAACCCGCTTGTGGGCGGCCAGCGTCGTGACGCTCGTGCCATCGAAGGAGATCTCGCCGGCGGACGGCGCGACCAGCCCGGCGATCGCCTTGAGCAGGGTCGACTTCCCGGCCCCGTTGGCACCGATGACGGCGAGAGTCTCGCCCTCGGCCACCGTCAGGTCCATCGAATAGAGCGCCTGGAAGTCCCCGTAGTGGACATC
This sequence comes from Actinomycetota bacterium, assembly GCA_016717115.1. GTDB lineage: Bacteria > Actinomycetota > Actinomycetes > S36-B12 > S36-B12 > UBA10649. The sequence goes on along the minus strand of JADKGE010000003.1, from coordinate 153,149 downwards.
TAGGCCGGACACCTGAAGAAGGGTCACGATGCCGCCTCGCCCATGTCGAAGGTGGAGCCCAGGTACACCTCTATGACCTCACGGCTCGCCATGACCTCGCGTGGATCACCGATCGCCAGGATCTTGCCGAAGGCGAGGCACATCAGCTCGTCGACGACGGCCAGGAGCGCATGCACGATGTGCTCGATCCAGATGACGGTGACCCCCGAGTCGCGCAGCCCGCGGATCATCTCGATCAACGGCGGCAGTTCCTTCTCGGTCAGGCCGCCCGCGATCTCGTCGAGGAGGATCAGCTTGGGTCGGGTGGCCAGCGCCCGGGCCAGCTCGAGCCGCTTCCGGTCGAGGAGTCTCAACTGACCGGCGGGGACGTTGGCCAGGTGCGACATGCCGGAGATCTCCAGCGCCTCGGCCGTCGTGTCGTATCCGGCCTGCCCCTGGACCTTGCCCCCGAAGGCCGCGCCGACGTAGACATTCTCGAACACTGTCATGTCGACGAACGGCCGGGGGATCTGGAAGGACCGAGCGATGCCCATCTCGCTGCGAGCGCCCGATGACAACGTGGTGATGTCCTTGCCGTCGAAGGCGATCGTGCCGCCATCCGCCGCGAGCACGCCGCCGATGAGGGACAGCAGGGTCGACTTGCCTGCCCCGTTGGGGCCGACGATGCCCAGTGCCGTGCCCGGCTCGACGGAAAAGGACACGTCCTCGGCCGTCACGACCTTGCCGAATCGCTTGGACAAGCCGTGGACCTCGAGCATCGGGCTCATGTGACCTCCTGGGACGGAACGTACGAGCCGGAGCAGGGGGCGAGTCCTCGCGACTCGCCCCCCGCCGCTGACTACTGGAGCGGCTCGACCTTCCCGCCGAGTGGCACATCGAGTCCGGCCGCCTTCGCGGCGGAGTTGGACACGATCGTCAGGTCGAACGGGAACTCGCCGCCATCCGTGGCACGCCATTGGCCACCCGTGAGCGGCGTCTTGGCGATGTTCGGGAACGGACCCTTGCCCCAGTCCAGGTTGCCCACGAGCGCGTCGACCTGCATGGTCTTCATCGCGTCCGCGATCGCCTGCTTGTCCTTGCCGCCCGCCGCGGTGACGGCAGCCGCCATGACCTCGAACATCGACTCCGAGAAGGCAAGCGGCATGTTCCACTGCTTGCCGGTCGCCTCGGTGTAGGCCGCGGCGAAGTCAGCCGAGGACAGGCCGGTCAGGCTCGACGTGGTCGGGTAGGACGGTGCCCACCACACCTCGGTGCCGAGGTTCTGCGCGAGGTCGCCGAGCGCCGCCACGGCCGCCGGGAACTCGATGGCCTTGCCGACGGTCGCCAGCACCGGGTTGTAGCCCTGCTGCTTGGCCTGCTTCCAGAAGTTGATGAAGTCCGGCGGCGGCACGATGCCGGTCAGCAGCTGGTCGTCGTTCTTCTTGAACGCCGAGATCTGCGCCGAGAAGTCCTGCGTGCCGCTGGGGTACAGGCCCGGGTTGTTGAACGAGAAGCCCTCCGGGCCGATGATCGCCGGGAAGCCCTGCGCCTCGTCGGTGAAGGCCTGGCCATCGGCGTCGTTCGGGTACAGCGCGGCGACCTTCTTGTTGCTCTCGACCTGGTTCCACATGTCCATGAACACGGCGGCCATGTCCTCGAGGCCCCAGAAGAAGTGGTACGACCACGTGAAGGGCTTGGACGGATCGCCGGGATTGCCGCCGAGCCCGGCGACCCACGGCTGCCAGGGCGTGTCGGAGGTGATGCACGGCGTGGCATTGGCCTCGCACTGTGCCGCCACGGGGACGGTGGTCTCGGGCGTGGCGTGCGCGAGCAGCACGTCGGCTCCGTCGGTGTTGATGAGCTCTCCAGCCACCTCACCCGCACGCTTGGGATCGCTCTGGGAGTCCTTGACGATCACCTCGACGCTGTAGGAGGTTCCGCCCGCCTGGATCGGGTTCTCCTTGAACCACGCGGTCATCGAGTCGGCGACCCACTGGTCGCCCTCTCCGAATGCGGCCAGGGGGCCGGTCAGCGGCGTGACGAATCCGACCTTGATCGAGTCGGTCGCCGCTGCGGCCGCACCGCCAGTGGCGGCGGCGGATGCTGCAGCGGAGCCCGCGGCGGGCGCCGAGGCCTCGGAGCTCGACGAGCTCGAGTCCAGATTGCCGCAGGCCGTCGCCAGCAGGCCGGTCGCGGCCACCGCCGCCACGACCCGCATCATGCGTGCCACTCTCATATGAACTCCATTCGCGTCGGGCAGGGACCACCGGACCCTGACCGCAGGCCCCCCATCGGACCGTGCGGCTGTCGCAACGTAGGAGTCGGGTCGAAGGGCCGCCTAAGGACGTTCCCCATGGTGGAACGATGTTGCCAAACTGGTACCTGCGCCTGAGGGCCGATCGGTCACAGCCCGAGCAGCCGGGCGGCGTTGTCGTGCAGGACAGCCCGTTCCTCCGAAGGTCGCAGGTGAGCCGATGCCACGAAGCCGACGGGATCGCGTTCGCCCAGCTCGAACGGGTGATCCGTGCCGAGAAGGACGTGATCGGCTCCGACGTCCTCGACGAGCCGGCGCAGGTGCTCGGCGCTGAAGACGGCCGAGTCGTAGTAGAGGCGATCGAAGAGCAGGCTTGGCGCCGATGCGGTCGTGTGGGCCGCCTCCTTGCGCTCCCAGCCCATGTCGAGTCGTCCCCTCAGCGACGGCAGGCAGCCGCCTCCGTGGGCCAGGCACAAGGTCAGCGGGGTGCGCTCGAGGACCCCGGAGAAGGCGAGTCGGGCGGCCGCGATGGCGGTCTCCATCGGGTACCCCACGAGCTGGGGGAACCAGAAGTCGGCCAACCGAGGTGGATCGGGCACGCCGCTCGGATGCAGGAAGACGAAGGCTCCCTGCTCACTGAGGAACGCCCAGAGGGCGTCGTTGACGCTTGCATCGAGGTCGAGGCACGCACCGCGAGAGCCGATGGCGATCCCGCGCATGCCCATGTCCAGGCAACGTCGTGCCTCGTCCAGGGCGCCGGGCCATCCCACGGGCACGGACCCCAACCCGAGCAGGCGCTCCGGATCGGTGCGGCAGTAGTCGACCAGCGCGTCGTTGCCCCGCGAGATGACTTCGGTCGCCAACACCTCGTCCTCGCACATCGACGCCATCAGGAAGGGCGGAAGCGACACCGCCTGCCGACCGACGCCCATCGCGTCCAGCTCCTGCAGGCGGATGGTCGGGTCGGTCATCGACGGGGCCAACGGGAGGGGGGCGCCCTTGCCCACTCCGCTGATGGTCGGGTCGATCATCACGACCTGCTCGCCGATGCGTCCAAGCTCGGCGAGCCCACGGGACTCCAGCCAGTCGAGCACGGGCATCGGCATGGCATGGGCGTGGATGTCGATGGGATCAGGCATCACATGTCCCCTCAGGCGCGGACGATGACGCGAGCCGAGGCTCGTGCGTCAGGCTAGAGGGCGAGCGTGCCGCGCACATCGCCGAGCCCTCGTGCGACAACGATGCGGCCGGCATCGGGCAGCATTCGCCACGAGTCCGATTCGACGTCCCACCGTCTCCACATGCGGCGATCGCAGTGGACAGTGACCTCGACGGAGGCGCCCGGTTCGGCCGTGACCGCGTCCCACCCGACCAGCCGGATGGGCTGGGTCGCGTCCGTCGGCTCGAAGTACACCTGCACCACCTCGCGACTGGAGCGGCGGCCGGTGTTGGTGACGTCGACGACCACGGTCACCTCCTGCTCCGTCACCGTCGCGCGCGGTGCGGCGTAGTCCCATGTGCTGTACCCGAGGCCATGGCCGAACCAGAACGCCGGTGCCGGCGCCCGCTGCGCGTGATGGCCGCGGTAGCCGATGAAGGTGCCCTCCCGATACTCGAGGTCCAGTCCGTCCGGCACGACGGACCATGCCGGGGTCGCGGCGTCGGCGACCGGGAAGGTCGTCACGAGGCGACCGGCAGGCTCGATGCTGCCGAGCAGCGCGGCCGCGACGGCGTGCCCGCCCTCCTGCCCGGGCAGTCCTGCCCAGAGGACCGCGTCGACGGCGTCCAGCCACGGCATCAGCACCGGTGTCGCGGCGTTGACGACGACGACGGTGCGCGTGGCTGCCGCGGCGACCGCCGCGACGAGGTCGTCCTGACGACCAGGCAGGCCCAGCGTGGTCTTGTCGGCGGCCTCGGTCTCCTGCTCGTCGGTGAGGCCGACGACGACGACGGCTACGTCGGCGCGGGCCGCCGCGTCGCAGGCCTCCCGAATGACGAGATCCGGATCGCGTGGTGCGTGGGTCACCACGAGCCCGAGCGTGCCGAGCAGTCCGACCGCTCCCGTGCTCACGGCAGTGGGGTCGACGGTCATGACCGCCTCGACGATGTCATCGGCGTCGACGTCAAACTCCTCTGTCGCGCGGGGAGGGTCGATGATCTCCTCGCCGACTCCCGTGCCGGCCAGTCGCAGGGTCAGGCTGACGCTGCGGTCAGCCGCAGACAGCATCCAGTGACCGACTCCGATGACCCCGAGGGTGAGGCGGCCGCCCTCGACGACACGGGCACGCACGCGCACCGACGCCACGGTCCCCCCGATGTCGTCGTCGAATCCGACGAGCGTGCTCCCGGTGCGGCTGTGGCGCTCCTCGATCACCTCGCCATGGGCATCGAACAAGGTGAAGCCGACTCCGGGCTCGCCGGTCAGCGGATCGCTGACGAACCTCGATAGCGCCGGGATGGGCTTCGTGCGCACCTCCACGCCGTCGGTCACGGTCATCCGGTCGCCCACGAGCGCGCCCAGGCCGTCCGCCACGCTCACGTGGTACGGAGCGTTCACCGAAGCAGACCCCCCGCCCATGGTCGATGTCTCGGTCGCGTGACGCCCGATCAGGGCGATGGACAGCGACGTGTCCAGAGGGAGCACCGCGTCGTGGTTGGTCAGCACGGTCATGCCCGCCGCGGCTAGTCGCGTCAGCTGGTCACGTCGAAGGACACTGTCCGGGGCCGGGATGCCGCTGGGGTAGTCGCGCTCGGCACCCAGCGCGCCGACACGATCGGCAAGCACCAGAAGCCGGTAAAGGTGGTCGTCAATGACCTCCTCGTCGACCTCGCCGGCCTCCACCGCGGCGACGAGGGCGTCACCCCACGGGCCCGCCGGCCCCGGCATCACCAGGTCGAGCCCGCCGTTGGCGGCGGGCGCGGCGGACTTCGTGGCGAACCAGTCCGACATCACCAGACCGGTGTAGTCCCATTCGCCTTTGACGACCTCGTTGATCACGTGGTCCTGCTCGGTCGCGGGGACCCCGTTGACGTCGTTGTAGGCGGCCATCATCGTCCACGGGTCGCTGTCACTTGCGGCGATCTCGAACGGCAGCAGGTAGAGCTCGCGCAAGGTGGCCTCGTCGACGATGCTGTTCATCGAGTTGCGCAGTGTCTCCGACTCGTTGGCGACGAGGTGCTTCAGGCACGCCCCCACGCGGTGCTTCTGCATGCCGTTGACGTACGCCGCCGCCAGCACTCCTGTCAGCAGAGGATCCTCGGAGTAGGCCTCGAACAGCCGGCCGCCGAGCAGCGAACGATGCAGATTGATGGTCGGGCCGAGCACGACGTGGATCCGCTGTGCCAGGGCCTCCTCCGCCAGGAGCTCGCCTACCTCGTATGCCAGCTCGGGACTCCACGATGCCGCCAGCAGCGTGGCGTTCGGAAGCAGCGCCACGATACGACCGCCGCTGAACTTCAGTCCGCGGACGCCCGTGGGCCCATCGGAGAAGCGCAGCTCGCCAAGGCCGATCGAGGGCTCGGGCTCGAGGGTGAACATGGTCGCGCCGGTGAGCAGTCGGACCTTCGTCGCGAGGTCGAGGGTCTCCACCAGGTTCGAGAACTCGCCCGGCACGGATGGGATCGTCGGCCGTGAGGTACTCATCTGTGGCCCTCTCGTCAGTGTCCTGCCCTGCTTCGCGAGACGCGGCAACATTACCGTCGGGCCTGTGTCAGGGGTGCCGTGAGCAGCCGACCGTCTCGAGTCCACAGATGCCGATACCGACCGTCGACGATGGCTGGATCCCAGCTGTCGACTGGCCCAGTGACTGAGCACGCTTCGCGCGTCCCGACTCTCTTTCGAGCGAATCATGCAATCCGGCGAACGGGGTCCTCCGTACGAGCATGGTCAGGGACGTGCCTGCGCCGCCTTCCGTCGTGCCTTGTCCTCGTACATGTTCTGGTCTGCCAGAGGGAGAGCAGGACGCATCCCGCCAGCAACGCCAGGCAGACGGCCGTGATGGGCGCCTGCGGGGAGTAGTCAGGGATGACACGGAGGACGGAATCGGCGCCTCGCCACCCGGCGACGAGCGCCACTGACGCCAGGACCAGCACGAGGACCGCCGACGTCGTCACTGCCAATCGCCATCCTCGGCTCGCGGACACATCGGCCGGGGCGGGTGCAGCCACGTGGCTGACGGGAGCGCCTTCCTGGTCTGGCCCAGCACGCATGCTCATGACATCGCTCCACGTTCTGACGCTGTCGACTCTATTTCGCGGACAACTGCGCAAGGGGTGTGAGAGAGGCGCACCGCGCGGTGCTGGGAGGGGTCGCCGATGCGTCATTCACGACCGGACGCCCGGCTTCAGCCGTCACGCAAGGAAGTGGGCAGCGCGAGCCTGAACAGGGGCACAACGCCTACATCGTGGTGTGGGCTGAGGCTTCGTCGGCCGCCGAGGGCGACAGCGCCAGGGTGGAATCCATCGCCGCGTACGGAGACAACGCCCTCGTCTTCACGGCGGGGATCTGCGAGCCCGCCTGACCGGGATGTCGGTCAGGACTAGCCGAACCAGCGGGGCATCCGACCGATGCGCAGGCGCGTGCCCGGCGCGATCGCCTGGCACCTGTTTCGTGCGTCGCAGGTACGGGTGGCGTAGTAGGGAACCGTGACGGCGCCGGTGTGGCCCGAACTCGTCCACGCCACCATTGACAGGATCCCCATACGGTTGATCCGGCAGATCCGCACGTGGCGGTCGCGGCAGTTCACGCGAGAGTCGGCCAACCAGTCGTGCGTGGTCTGGAAGGCCGTCGACCCCGGATACCCCGTGTTCATCGTGATGCCAAGGAGATCGTTCCTTGCCGACCACGAGTACCAGAAGGTGCGTGCGACGCCCAGCCGCACGCTGTCCAGGTAGGTTTGCGCCACGTACGTGGCGGCCTTTGTTCCCCCGATGTCCTTGTCTGGGTACTTGGAGCCCGGCCCCTTGATTCCGTAGTTCACCTCGGTGTCCCACAGCGGCCGGACGGGTGCGTGAGCAGCGCGAAGCTCCGCCCGGGCCAGGGCCACGTAGGTGGCGCGCAGCGCAGGGGTCGAGGTGCTGGGCCCGTACGTGTGGACGGAGAAGACGTCGACCGGCCACCCGACACGTCGCAGTTCGTGCAAGTACGCAGGGAAGAGCCGAGTGAAGGCACTCCGCAGCCGAACCGTGCTGCTGGCCGCCACGACCTTGGCCGTCGGGTCGAGGCGGTGGATGATCCGCTGCGCCTCGAGAGTGAGGCGCGCCATCTGGCGCGGAGTGCCCTGCCAGAAGGTCGTGAGGTTGGCCTCGTTCCAGATCTGGTACGCGTCTATCGACGGTCCGTAGCGGGTGGCGACGGCGGTCACCCACCGCCGCCAGTCGGAGAGGTACCGCGGATTCGATGCCGCTCCCTTGTTCGGGTACGTTCCCTGCGACCTCTTCGAGGCAGCCCACGTCGGTGTGGATCCCAGCACGTACAGGATCTGCGCGTTCTGGGCGTTCGCGGCCTGCACGGCACGATCCATGCCCACCCACCAGTACTGCGCCCGATGTTGCTCGATCTGACCCCACGAGACGCCCGCATCCCACAGCCGGACGGCACCGTAGGACACCGTCGGCACAACTCCATTGGCGATCTTGGGCACGTGCAGTCCGAACGCCTGCCCGTCGACAAACGTGTCTGCTTGCGCGGCCGGCACGCCCATTCCCGCCAGAAGGACAGCCGTTGCCGCTCCGGCTACGAGGATCCGAGTCATCCGTGACGCCGCCATGACCGTTCCGTCCCATGCTGTCGGCCGAACCGGGAACGTTCGTTCATTCGAGGCTACCCCGCACCTGAGTGCCAACCGAGTCCACGGCGGCAGGAGGATCGCGTCAGGCAGTGTCAGCTACCGGACCACGGTCCACGCCGAGGTCCAGTCGATGGCACCGACGATGCGCCCTAACGCGAGTGGCCGGACGCGGGGGTGCGCCGGTACTCATGCGTCAGTCCCTACGCAGCGGAAGCCGATGTGGCTCATCCCGGTGTCGATCATCTGGGGACGGCGGGCGGCGGGCCGGTACCGCATGCAGTAGGAGTCGGCGCACAGGAACGAGCCCCCCTTGATGACCTTGCGGGGGACGCGGAACTGCGGCTGCCGTGGGTCGAGACTCTCCTCGGCCGATCCCCCGCGGGGGTCCCGTGGAGCGCAGCAGGGTGACGAATCCGAGAATCTCGCCTCGACGTACCAGTCGTCGGTCCACTCCCAGACGTTGCCGGCCATGTGGAACAGCCCATAGCCGTTGGCGGGGTAGGAATCGACGGGTGCGGTCGTGCCGTAGCCCGCGTCAGCTCGCCACGGGAAGTCGCCGTGCCAGTGGTGCGCGAGACGCTCGCCGGGGGCCTCGGGCTCATCACCCCACACGTAGGTGGCGCCATCGAGGCCACCTCGTGCAGCACGCTCCCACTGGGCCTCGGTCGGCAGACCCTGCCCGGCCCACGCCGCGTAGGCGGCCGCATCCTCGTGCGCGACATGGACGACGGGGTGGTTGCCAAGGTGCGCGACATCGCTCTTGGGCCCCTGCGGGCTTCGCCAACAGGCCCCGGGCGTCCACGTCCACCACTGGCTCAGATGCCGCAGATCGACTGGCCCCGGCGTCCCCGTGAAGACCATCGAGCCCGGCGCCAGATTCTCCTGCGGAGCACCCGGGAAATCCCTCGGGTCCAGGGGTCGCTCCGCCACGGTGACGTAGCCGGTCTGCTCGACGAACCGGGCGAAGTCCATGTTGGTGACGGTGGTCGGGCTCATCCAGAAGCCGCTGACCTCGACCACGCGAGCCGGAGGCTCCTCCGGGTAATGCGCATCCGACCCCATGCGGAAGGACCCGCCCGGGATCCAGAGCATGTCGTCCCTCCCCTTGTCTGCTCGAGATCCGCGCAGCCTATCCACCCATCACCCACCCAGCACGGCATCGCCGAGGAACTGGTGTGGACTCGATCAACCAGGGACGTCCTCTCGCGCCTCCGCACTCGGCGTGCGTCGAGTCGGGGTTGCGCTCAGCCCGCTATTCAGTGTTACTATCTACCGGTAGTCACTAACACTGAGTAGCAGAGGCGGGCGCTTTCTATGGGCAAGCAGGTGACGGAGATGCTCAAGGGGACGCTGGAGGGCATCGTTCTCGCGATCCTGTCCGGCCGGTCCGCGTACGGCTACGAGATCACGGCATGGCTGCGGGAGAAGGGCTTCTCCGACATTGCCGAAGGGACCGTCTACGCCCTGCTCATCAGGATCGAGCAGCGCGGTCTCGTCGACGTGGAGAAGGTCCCGTCCGAGAAGGGGCCGCCTCGCAAGGTCTACTCCCTCAACGCTGAGGGAAGCGAATACCTCGAAGAGTTCTGGAGGACCTGGAGCTTCCTCACAGAGCAGCTCGAACAGCTCCGCCAAGGAGACAATTGACATGGCCGCAAGGTGGATCGAACTTGTTACCGGGTCGCTCGATCAGAAGAAGCGGTACAGGCAATACCGGGGCCGCATGGAGGCCTTGCCCGAGCCGTACGCCGCTGCGGCACGGGCGCTGTACAGGTACTTCATGTACAACGGGGGCGCGGTCATGGATGCGGAGGGGTCCCTCACGATGATGGGCGACTTCGTCGATCTATGGGAGCGGGCGGCTGAGGACGGAACACCTGTGCGCGCGATCGTCGGAGAGGATCCGGTCGAGTTCGCTGATGCGTTCGTTCAGGCGTACACCGGCAAGCGGTGGATCGACAAGGAACGCGCCCGCCTGACCAAGGCGATCCAGGATGCGGAGCGAGGACAGCAGGCCGACTCATGACGAGCCAGTCGATCGCTGCGCCCGCGCTGCAGGTTCAGGCGCTGGAGAAGTCCTTCCAGGAGGTGCACGTGCTGCGCGGCGTGGACTTCGACGTGGCGCGAGGCAGCATCTTCGCCCTACTCGGCTCCAACGGTGCCGGCAAGACCACGGTCGTGCGGATCCTGTCCACGTTGCTCAAGGCCGATGCGGGCATGGCCACCGTCGCTGGCTTCGACGTCCTCACCCAGTCGGCCAGCGTGCGGGAGTCCATCAGCCTCACCGGGCAGTTCGCCGCCGTCGACGAGATCCTCACCGGGCGCGAGAACCTCGCGCTGATGGCCCGGCTGCGGCATCAGAAGGTCGCCGGCCGTATCGCGGATGACCTGCTGGCCCGCTTCCAGCTCTCCGACGCAGGTGGGCGCCGGGTCGCGACGTACTCGGGCGGCATGCGTCGCCGGCTCGACATCGCCATGAGCCTCATCGGGAATCCCCCGGTGATCTTCCTCGACGAGCCGACGACCGGACTCGACCCACAGTCCCGGCTGGAGGTGTGGAGCTGCATCAGGGAACTCGCCGGACAAGGCACCACCGTGCTGCTGACCACGCAGTACCTCGACGAGGCCGAGCAGCTGGCCGACCGCATCGCGATCCTCCACGAGGGCACGATCATCGCGAACGGGACGCTCGCCGAGCTCAAGCGGCTCCTCCCACCCGTGGAGATCCAATACGTCGAGAAGCAGCCGAGCCTGGAGGACGTCTTCCTCGCCGTTGTCGGCGCCGGCAATTCGAGCACCTGAGGAGAGGACATGGCCAGTCACTTCGTGGGCGACACAGCCCTGCTGACGGGACGCTCCCTGCGACACATCGCACGCAGCCCGGACACGATCATCACCACGACGCTCATGCCCATCGCCTTCATGCTGCTGTTCGTCTACGTCTTCGGCGGCTCCATCGATGCCGGGTCCGACGCATACGTGAACTACCTGCTGCCCGGCATACTGGTCATCACGATCGCGTCGAGCATCTCCTACACCGCCTTCCGCCTGTTCATGGACAAGAAGAGCGGCATCTTCGAGCGCTTCCAGTCCATGCCGATCTCCCGGTCGTCCGTGCTGTGGGCGCACGTGCTGACCTCGGTGGTCGCCACGCTCATCTCGATCGTTGTCGTGGTGCTCGTGGCTCTGCTCATGGGATTTCGGTCCGCGGCGGGGGTGCTGGCCTGGCTTGAGATCGCCGGCATCCTGATGTTGTTCACCCTTGCGCTGACCTGGCTCGCTGTCGTCGCAGGCCTGGCCGCGAAGACGGTCGACGGCGCGAGTGCCTTCTCCTATCCGCTGATCCTGCTGCCGTTCGTCAGCTCGGCATTCGTGCTCACCGAGACCATGCCCGGCCCGGTGCGAGCCTTCGCTGAGAACCAGCCGGTGACTCCCATCGTCAACTCCCTCCGCGACCTGCTCACCCAGCAGGCGGTCAGCGCGGACATCTGGATCGCCCTCGCCTGGTGCCTCGGCATCCTCGTTGTCGGGATAGCCGTCGCCACCTCCACCTACCATCGCCGGAACGCCTGAGAACACGGCTAGGGTGCCCTCGGTGGCCCCCCTTCGGGCACCGGCGTGAGCGGACTGGAGCGTGACTTCGATGGCCTACGAGCATTTTCACGAGCTTGGAAAACTGCCCTCCCCAGCGACGTCTGCGGTGCGGGCCGCCGTCCGCACCCAGTTGCCCTTCGACGACGAGCGGGACTTCCAGGAGGCCCGGCGAGGCTTCATCGCGGCCCCGCCCTACCGCCAGATCATGGCTGCGGCGGGACACGTCGCGTGGGACATGGGTGCCTACGACTTCCTGCTCACGGGGGAGGACTTCGACTCGATCCACCCGTCGCTGCAGCGTCAAGCGATCCTCAACATGGAGTACGGCCTGTACGAGGTCGTGCCCGGCCACATCTACCAGGTGCGCGGCTTCGACCTTGCCAACATCTCCTTCATCCGGTCCGAAACGGGATGGATCGTGTTCGACCCCCTCACTGCGACCGAGACGGCGGCCGCTGCCCTCGCCCTGGTGAACGAGCAGCTGGGACCGCGACCGGTCGTCGCCGTCGTCTACTCGCACTCGCACGGCGACCACTTCGGTGGCGCGCACGGGGTGGTCGACGAGGCGGACGTGCGGTCCGGCAAGGTGCCGGTGATCGCCCCTATCGGCTTCCTCGAGCACGCCGTCGCGGAGAACGTGTACGCCGGCAACGCGATGAACCGGCGGATGTTCTACCAGTACGGGTCGCTCCTCGATCGCAGTCCCTTCGGCCACGTCGACCAGGCCATCGGCAAGGGCGTCGCTGCGGGGTCTGTCGGCCTGATTCCCCCGACAGTCGACATCGTCGAGGACATCGAGGAGCTCACGGTCGACGGTGTGCGGATGGTGTTCCAGAACACGCCGGGCACCGAAGCCCCGGCCGAGATGAACACCTGGTTCCCCGACCTCAAGGCGTTCTGGGCGGCCGAGAACATCGTCGCGACAATCCACAACATCTACACGCTGCGTGGCGCACTCGTGCGCGACGCCCTCGAGTGGTCACGCCAGATCAACAAGGCGCTCTACCTGTTCGGCCGAGACGCCGAGGTCATGTTCGCCTCGCACTCGTGGCCACGGTGGGGAAACGAGCGGATCCAGGAGGTCATGCGCACGCAGCGAGACGCCTATGCGCATCTCAACAACGGAGTCATGCATCTGGCGAACATGGGCGTGACGATCAATGAGATCCACCGGATCTACCAGGTGCCCGAGTCGCTGCAACGGGACTGGGCCGCGCGGAGCTACCACGGCTCGGTAGAGCACAACTCCCGAGCGGTGATCAACCGGTACCTCGGCTACTGGGACGGCAACCCCGCCACCCTCATCCCGCTCGCGCCGCGGGAGTCAGCACCCCTGTTCGTCGAGATGATGGGCGGGCCCGCTGCCATCCTCACCAGGGCGGGGCAGCTGATGGACGCCGGCGAGTACCTGCTTGCGATCGAGATCCTCAACAAGCTCGTCTACGCGGAGCCGGACAACGAAGCGGGCCGCCACCTGCTCGCCGATGCCTTCGAGCAGGTGGGCTACCAGCAGGAGAGCCCGAGCGTTCGCAACAGCTTCCTGGCCGCGGCCCTCGAGCTGCGGTCGGGTATCCCATCCGGCGTCGCGCCCAAGAGCACCGGCCCGGATCTCGTCCGCGCGTTGAGCACACAGCAGTTCCTGGACTACCTGGGCATCCGCCTCGACAGCTCCAAGGTCGGCGATGCCTCGTTCGTGATGAACCTCATCACGCCGGACAACGACGAGTCCTTCGTCGTCGAGCTGAGCAACGGGACACTGACCAGCCTCCAAGGCTTCGTTGCCGAGGCTGCCGACCTCACGCTGACGATCAACCGGTCCGACCTCGAGAAAGCGATGATCGGCGTTGTCCCCCTTCAGCAGCAGGTCGTGGACGGTACCGCGACGCTCGAGGGCGACCCGACTCCCCTGCTGACGCTCGCCGAGGTGCTCACCCAGTTCGAGCCGACCTTCGCGATCATGCCCGGAACGACGCCTGGCACCGCGGCGGTGCCCGCCGACGCCTTCGTCTACCGCGATCTCGGGGACAGCAGCGGGGGCTGAGTGCTCACGCGACCTTCGGAAACCCGAAGGTCTGATCCGCCACGATCGCGTCAACCGTCGTAGGTTGTATGCATGCCGGGAATGGGGCGTCGCGTACTCGTGGTGGAGGACGAGTCCCTGATGTCGTCCCTCCTTTCGGATGTCCTGACGGCTTCCGGCTTCGAGGTCGAGGTTGCCAACAACGTCTTGGATGCCCGCGAGGCGGTACGCGCCTTCGACCCGGACGTCGCGCTCCTCGACATCTCGCTGGGCGGAGGGCCATCGGGCCTGGATCTCGCGATGGTCCTGCATGCATCGCGCCCGGACATCGCGCTCATCTTCCTGACCAAGCACCCCGATCGGCGGACCGCCGGTCTCGACGGGGCCGACGTTCCCCCAGGCGCCGGCTTCCTGCGCAAGGACATGGTCACCGACACCGCGTACCTGTTCGAGGCGATCGAGAGCGTCCTGGCCGAACGATCGGACAGGGTTCGCCACGACCTGGCCCCTGATCGGCCGCTCGCGAGACTGACCGCAACGCAGGTCGACGTCCTCCACATGGCCGCCCAGGGCCTGACGAACGCCGCGATCGCTCGCGAGCGTCACGTCAGCGAGCGATCCGTCGAGATGATCCTCCACTCGGTGTTCCAGGCTCTCGGCGTCCCCACCCATGGCGATGTCAATCCTCGCGTCGAGGCGATCCGCCACTACATCAACGCCGCCGGGATGCCTGCGAGACCATGACCGCCCCCGTTCGCCCGCGCACCCTCCTCGACCGCATCGGCGGACCAAGGTCGCTGAGCTGGCCGGTGGTCATCACGGCCTACGTCTTCACCTGGTTGGCGTTCATTCTCGATCTGCCCTCCCCGGGGATGCCCGAGCAGGCGATCCGCGTCGTCTATCTGACGATCGCCCAGGTCGTGATGATCGGCGTGCTGCGCGGAGCCCGTGCAACCGTTCTGCGGAACACGGCCGCGAAATCGCGCCCCTGGCTGACGATGGCGGTATTCGCGCTGGCGTCCACCGTCATAACGGCGGTATTGGGATACCTGATCAAGGGCCGAGTGGTCGAACCCCCCGCCGCGGACTCGTTCGGGTACGCGAGCAACACCGCCGCGACCTTCGTCGTGCTCGTCATCGCCGCGGTCGCCGCGGATGCGTTCGCTCAGCATCGGCATCAGCAGGAGGTGCTCAGCGAAGACCGCATGCGCCTAGAGCATGTGAGCGCAACCGTGAGCCAGGCGATCGCCGAACGCCAGCAGGTCACTGTCACGCGGATCAGTGGGCAGTTGACCGAGGCCGTCAGCGAACTCACGGTGGACAGCCCGCACGAAGCCGTCGAGACACTCCGCTGGGCCGCCCAGGACCTCGTGCGCCCGCTGAGCCACGACCTGGCCACCAACAGCGTGCCGTTCAGCCCCACCTTCCCGTCCACCACACCGACCGGCCTCAACTGGCCCAGCGTGCTGAGGGATGCAACCACAGGTCGACCCATCCCCGTCATAGCCCTGCCGCTCATCTCGGCCGCGCTCACCGTCGTCTACCGCATCGTGAAGTACGACGTGACGGTGGGACTGCTCGCCAGTGCGGCGGATGCCGTGGCGATCTGGCTGGGGGCCGTCGTGGCGAATCGGATCCTCTCGGCCGTTGACGCCCGGCTGTCGCCACTTGCCCGAGCCGTTGCCCTCACCCTGGCGCTCGGCGTCATCGGCGTCATCGGCGTCCTCACGCAGCGGATGCTGGGACTGGTGCAGGGCACCGTGGGAACTCTCCTCCTGAACGTCGTGATCACGATCTTCATCGGCTGGGCCCTCGCACTCCTGCGGGCGACCCAGTACCAGCTCGACGTCACGGAGGTGGAGCTGCGGAAGCTTCGACGTGAGCTGGACTGGGCGATCGCCCGGGCCAACCAGACGCAATGGCAGCAGCAGCGCGCTCTTGCCCGCGCCTTGCACGGCCCCCTGCAGAGTGCCGTCAACGCTGCCGCCCTGCGCATTGATGCCGCTGTGCGCACGGGCAGCGTGACGACTGAACTGGTCGATTCTGAGCGCGCGAGCATCATCGACGCGCTCGGTTACCTGCCTACCGCTGCCACAGATCGCATCCCCGATCTCGAACTCGACTTCCGCCGCATTCAAGGGACGTGGGACGGCCTGTGCGACATCAGCATCACGATGCCGGACGCGGTCCTGGCCAATATCGCGGCCGACCCCGCCTGCTCGAGTGCCGTCACCGACATCGTCACGGAATCGTGCGCGAACGCCATTCGGCACGGGCACGCCACTCGCATCGCGGTGTCGATCACCCAGCCGGAGAGTCAGCGACTCGTCACGCTGGTGATCGACAACGACGGAACGCCGTTGGATCCCGCCTCGCACACCGGACTCGGCATGTCCCTGATCAACGACGTCGCACTCGAATGGCACCTCGAGACCACGTCCGGAATCACCCGCATGTCCGCCATCCTGCCGACGGCAGTCGGCCCGACTCGTGGGATCGATCGCGAGCCCGACGACGCCTGACACCGTCGTTCCGCACGCTCCTCCGCGCAGCGGCGACGCCTGCTCAATCCTTCCCACGTCGACGGTCTTCGGATAGCCGAAGGTCCCGTCCGTGGGGCCGAATCGGGGTCCTACCGTGAAGCCATGACCATGACCGATGCGGCCACCTCCTGGGCGGTTGGGTCTGCGCTCGGGACCAAGCATGCGATCTCGCTCCCAGCACGTGACACGTCGAGGTCCACGGGCAGCGGAGCGGAGTGCGGTCGGACCCTGGACGCGGCCACACTGTCTCGGCGCGATGCGATCGTGACCGAGCAAGTGACTCGCGAGGCCCCGTGGGTGATGCTGGCACTTGCACTTCTCATGGTCTCGTTCGACGCGGCATCCGCGGCCGGAGGGCTGATCGCGCCGCTCGGCTCCTACGTCTCCGACATGATCCAGGGGGTGTTCTTCCTGGTGGTTGTGGTCCTATGCCGAGGTCGGATCGTCCCCGTCGCCTGGACACCGTGGCTCTTCGCCCTCGCGCTCGTGGTGAACGTCGCCGCTCTGAGCTACCAGCACGCCGTCGACCCGGTGGGTAACTCCATAGGCGTGCTCCTCATGACGACAGTCCTGTTCGGCGGCCTCCTCGCTATGTGGCGACCTTTCCTCGCCTCAGCCGTCATCATCGTCCTGGTCTCGATGGCGTTGTTCAGTCGAGACCCCAATGGCGCGATGCCCTGGATGATCGCCGTTCTCGCCGGCATCGGCGCCAGTGCTGCATTGCTCGTCGCACGCCGGCGTTCGGCGACAGAGCTCGTCATCGCGCAGCGGGCCATCGAGGGAATGGCCACCCACGACCAGGCGACCGCTCTGTTGAACCGGCACGGCCTGTTGACGGCAACCGGCCACCTGGTCAGCACGGCCCTGCGCAACGGGCAGCCGATCTTTGCGGTGTTCGTCGACGTCGTCGGGCTGAAGGCCGTCAACGACCAGCACGGTCATGGTGCGGGCGACCTCGTGATATCCCGTTGCGCCCTCGCCGTTCGCAGCGTCAGCCGCGACTGCGACCTCGTCGCTCGCTGGGGCGGGGACGAGTTCGTCGTCATCGGCATGGGACCCGAGCCCGAACGAGTCGAGTACGCGCGCCGTATCACCGCCGTCATGGACATCCGGGGCCTGGAGGATCGCTGGTCTGGTTGCGTGTCGGTCGGCACCGCGTCGTGCGAGGACGCGGACGTGCTGTCTGTCATCGACGGCGCCGATGCCGACATGTACGCGTCCCGTCCGCCCTGCGCCCGGCCGGCCGCTTAGGACCGATGCGACGTCACTCTCGGGTGGCCGCATGGAAGAAGAAGTCGAGCATCTCGCGCAGCGGCGCCGGATCACGTGACAGCCGGCTGCGCAGCGCGGCACCCTCCCAGCAGTCGACCAGGCGAGTGGCCAGTGCCTTCGGGTCAGTGCTGGGCGGCAGGTCCCCCACCGACCGAGCCTCGTCAAGCGGTTCCGCGAGCCGATCGGCGATGTAGGACAGGCACCCGTCGATCCGTTGCGCGAACACGGGGCTCACTCCTGACAGCTCCTGTCCCAGCCCGCCGAGCAGACAGCCCAGGTATCCGTCCTTCGCATACCCGCCGGCCACCAGTCCGAAGAACCCGCGCACCCGCTCCAGCGGAGGCACCGAGACGTCGGCCAGGCTCACGTCCAGAGCGCCATGGACACCAGCCATGTAGGCGTCGATGACCTGGAGAGCGAAGTCTTCCTTGTCCCGGAAGTGGTGATAGAACGAGCCTTTCGGGGTCAGGCTCGCGTCAAGCACAGCCTGAATGCCGACCCCGTGGTACCCCCGCTCCAGCAGCAGCTCCAGTCCGGCGTCGAGCAGTCGCTGGCGGGCGGCCGGCAGGGGTTGGTTATCCACTCACCTTGTCTAGCATGTGCTGGATCACCGCGCTGTGCTCGTCCTGCGGGGAGAACATGACGATCTCCGCGTCCTGGTCGACGCGTACGTTGTGCCCTGCCGGCCAGTAGAACAGGTCGCCCTCGCGAACCGTCTCCTCGGCCCCGAGCGCGTCCGTGGTCGTCAGCGCACCGACGAGGACGTAACCCCAGTGCGGGCACTGGCATGCGTCACCGTCCAGGCCGAGGAAGAGCGGCGTCGTGTCCACGCCCGTCGCCAGGGTGAAGTACTCGCAGCTGATGCCGCCCAGGTCCCCTGCCGAACCGAAGTCACGATGTTGACGCACGGTGGCGCCGGGGATGGCCATCCGAACGTCCACGTCCTGCCTGTTGATGCGCATCGCCACTCCTAGGGTCGAGGCGTCTAGACCATTTGGTCTAGACCGAGTGGTCTAGATGATGCCCGCACGTGGGCGGCGCGTCAAGACCCGCCAGCACCCGATCGCGATCGCTAGCCCAGCGGAATCGTGCGCGAGGCGTGCTTGCGTGATCCCGATCGGCTGAGGTCGATCGTCACGGTCATGGTGACGGGCGCACCGCCGCGCGCAACGTCCACCAAGCGCAGGGCTCGCTCGCCGAGGGCCGACGCGTCAACAGCGACGCGCTTGCTGCGCCCGCCCGGGACCGTTGCGGTCGACGTGCCGATCACGATGGGCCCTCCTCGCGCGAACGAGGCGCCTTGCGCCGCCAGCAGGCGTTGGCCAAGCACCAGGCCGTTCGTCAGAGTGATGCGAGCGACAGCGCGGTCGGTCGAGTATTCGGGACCGTTCGCCAGGGCAAGCGCCTGCTCCAGCGCTCGAAGCTGAGTTCGCGACGGAGCCGGCTCGGACAGGGCGCGCAGCACCAGGTCGGCCGGCGGCATGGCGGCAGCGGTGGCCCGCTTGGTGCTCACGCTGTTCAGCGACGGCCCGCTTCCGGGGAACACCGAGGTCAGTTCAGCGTCGGTGGCCTGGAGTGCGACCGTGTCGGTGCTGTCCGTCGAGCCGTAGATGTAGCCGTTGAAGCGGGTCTGGCCCTTCAGGGCATCGGCGGAGTTCTTCTTGTTCAGCGTGGCGTCCTTCGTGATGTCGAAGATCTTCGTCTGCGTGTCCTTCAGGATCTGCCACCTTTCGGCCTGCTTCTTCAGCGAGTCGTCGATGATCTGCTGCTGCACGGTGATCGTCTTCGGATCCAACAGGGTCTGTGTCTTCACGTCGCAGGTCGCCCCGGCTCCGCAGGTGAGATCGACGGGCGTCAGCGATCCTTCG
Organism: Actinomycetota bacterium; assembly: GCA_016717115.1. GTDB lineage: Bacteria > Actinomycetota > Actinomycetes > S36-B12 > S36-B12 > UBA10649. Next base: position 133,833 of record JADKGE010000003.1, on the reverse strand, counting down.
CCGCTGACTTCCGGCGGGAGCTCCACCGCCAACTGCTTGCAGGTACCCAAGCAGATCCGGTCAACGGGCGGCACTCCCGCGAAGGACCAGGCATTCGTCGAGTTCCCGGCGCACAGGTGCTGGCCCGCGCACAGGCTTCCCGGGCTGTCCACGAAGAAGATCCGCGGCATCGTCACCTGGAACTGCACCCACTGCCACTCGGTGGAGGCCCGTGCTGCCGGGATGACGGTGCACGTCAGATCGGATGGCCCGCAGCCCGCCACCCGCTTGCCGCCATATGTCCAGGCGATGGACGCGGTCTCGGGGGCGTACTGCGCGGCGTTGGTGTCGGGGATCGCGGCGACGGTCACCGGCTGACCGGCCGGGACGACCTGCGGTGGCGAGGCGGACAGGTTGCCCCACCGCGGGTAGCAGGAGGGAGCCGTCACCCAGGAGTTGGCGGCCCGGGAGAAGTAGTACCCCATCAGGGGTGAGTAGCCCGAAGCGCCGGCATCAGCCGCCGTGCATTCGTGCGGTACTTGGCCTGGAGAAAGGACGGGACCGGCACCAGGAACCGGTGGCTTCGCCGCCAGAGCCGGGACGGCTGACAGCAGCGCGAGAGTCACGGCAGACGTGAAGACGGCCAGCCCCAGACAACGATGCAGACCACGAGCCTGGCGCATGGCGACCCCCAGTCATTGCGTCCCCCGACGTCGACACTAGCGACCCGGAACCACCTCCGTGCGCCGATAGCCAGCACCGACCCACGATGGTCCAGCCGGACGTCACTCCCGACAGGGCTCGTGGACAGCCCGATGGGGGTCGGCGCGTCCCTGGCAGCGGAGTCAACCGGGTATCCCTGGTTTCGCGCGTTCGACGGCCACCAGGTCCGGGCCACCCTCAGGCTGGCCAGATCTTGCGACCCCCACCGGGAGGCACGAGTCGATCGACGGCGGCGCGCTCGTCGGAGGAGAGGAGCGGCGCGAGTCCGGCAGCGGCGTTGGCGACTGACTGCCGCCCATCGCGAGCACCAGGGATCACCGTGCTGACGGCCGGGTTGCTCCGCACGAAGCGCAGTGCGAACTCCGCCATCGACTGCCCGTCAGGAACGGTCGCACGAAGGACCTCAACGACCGCAAGGTCCTGCCGGTACTGCGCGTTCTGTACTGGATCGCTGATCCAGTTGGCACGGAAGTCGCCCTCCGGGAAGGTATCCCCGACGCCGAACTTCCCAGCGAGCAGCCCCATGGCCAGCGGACCGCGGACGATGACGCCGATTCCGTTCAGCTCGCAATACGGGAGAATCTCCTCCTCGGGGGTGCGGTTCAGGATCGAGTAGTCGATCTGCAGCACGTCGCAGTCGCCATCGGCGTTGAAGTGCCGCAGCAGGTCGACGTCGCTCGTGCTGACCCCCCAGGCACGTACCTTGCCCGCCGCCCGAAGAGCCCGGAAGCCCTCGATGAACACGTCGGTGTTGGGCTCGAGATAGTTGATGTGGCACTGGATGACGTCGAGGAAATCGGTCTCCAGGCGGCGCAGTGACCCCTCAACCCCGGCGATCAACGCGTCGACGGTGTCGTAGGCCGAGTGATTCGCCTCGCGGTCGAATCCAGTCCAGCCGATCTTGCTCGCCACGACGAACCGCTCCCGGCGCCCCCTCATCGCCTGGCCCAGCAACTCCTCTGAGTGTCCCGCGCCGTACACATCGGCCGTGTCGAAGAACGTGACACCCGCGTCGAGGGCGACCTCGATCGCCTCCAGCGACGCGCGGTCCTCACCCGGCCCCCACTCGCTGCCCGCCACCGCCCACAACCCCAGCCCGACATCCGTCACCTCGATGCCCGTCGCCCTGCCCAATGGGCGGTGCGTCATCACCGACTCGGTGTGCGTCATGGTCCGGTCCTCCTCTGTCCTGCGGCCGCGAGGTCGAGTGCACGTTCGGCGTCGTCTCGATTCGATGCTACGCCGACGACGCCTGCGACCCGAGAGTGCCGAGCGACGTCGCCGGTGGGTCCGCCACTGGGCACGGCCACTGGTTCAGGCCGTGTGGCGTACCTCGAGCACCGCGCCTGCCGGACCGAACACCGCGATCCGCGCCCCCGCAGGCAGCGACACCGCGGCTCCGTCCGCGACGCCCTGACCTACGAGCTCTCCATCGCCCGCGAACACCTTCCAGGACCCGTTCCCCGCGATCGTCACCGGGCCGCCTAGGGGGGCCGTCCGCCACTCGGCGTAGCCGTCGGATCCGATCATGACCTCGTTGGAGCCGGCGGTGATGGCCGGAACACTCGACAGCGGCCGGTACAGCGAACTGCCGAAGCGCAGCCACTCTCCATTCGTCCGATGCTCGACCTGGAGGTCGTTCAAGTCACGCCCCTGCGCGATGGGGACCGTCAGGAACATGGTGGCGACGTCATCGCTCGTCTGCGGGTCGACGGGCGACGGGGCTATGGGATCAGCGACCCAGAGGAAGCCGGGCAGCCCCGGGACCGCTGAGAGGGCGAGCGTTGGCAGCGCCTCCCAGTAGATCGAGTCGGGCGTCTCGTTGACGTTCAGCCAGATCTGGCCGACCCGCTGCTGCCACGCCGGCGGCAGAGGATCGACGGAAGTGGCCTTCTGCCCCAGCAGCACATGCTCGCGATAGTGGCCGATTCCGCCCACTTGGTTCTGGACGAGGAAGGTGCGGCCCCAGCCGCGAGCGAGGCTGAGAGTGGACGCCGCGGACGCAGCCGTCCCGTTGGGCCAGTACTGCCCGTCGCTGCGCAGGGTGAAGGTGCTCGGAAGCGTGACCCACTCCTCACCTCGGTACACGGAGACCCTCAGAGCGCCGTCCTTGCGAGCCGTCACGCGCAGGACCGCACCCTGGGCGAGGTAGGTCCCGGCGATGTTCGCCGTCTCCGCACCGGTCGGGGCGACATGACGCGGGGCTGGGCCCGTCAACGGCTTCGGGAGACCCGCGATGGCACCCTTCTCGGCCAGCGCGGACAGAACCATGCGCTGTGCCAGGGCTTCTAGGGCGGTCGAGGAGAGTGTCGTTCCTGCCCCCAGGACGACCGCGGCCACCTTCTCCGTGGGGGCGAGGGTGAACGACGCGTGGTACTGGACGGTGTCACCGCCCTTCATCCAGCCGTCCACACCCGCGGCGGCGAGTCCGGGCTCTCTGGCCGAGTCCCAGCCGAGGCCGTAGTCCAGGAACGGGGGACCGGCAGTCAGCGTGGTCGGCAGTTGACTGCGGCCCATCTCCTTCACGGCGCCGGCGGAAAGGATCCGCACTCCGTTAAGGGCGCCGCCGTTCAGGAGCACCGCGGCCAGGCGCCCGAGGTCGTCCGGGGTGGACAGCAGTCCGCCGGAGGCGTGGATGTTGGTGATCTCCGCCGGCAGAGCGCCGGTGTCGGTCAGGACCGGTGCGTACGAGCCCGGCGTCAGCGGGGTCAACGGGTAGCGCGACAGGTCCATGCCCAGTGGCGTGAGGATGCGCTGCTGCACGTAGTCGGTGAAAGGCAGCCCGCTCATCCGCTCGACGAGGATGCCGGCGAGGGTGAAGCAGTCGTTGCAGTACACGCTCATCGCGCCGGGCGTCGTCTTCAGCCTCGAGGTCGCCAGGGTGTCGAGCACCTGCTGCGCGTACCCGGGGAAGGGCGTGCTGGTGAATCCGTTCGGGTAGTCCGTGCCCGGGAAGCCGGCACTGTGGTTCAGAAGCATCCTGACCGTGACCTGTCGGTACTCCGGTGAGGCCATCGTGAAGTCCGTGACGTAGTCGGTCACCGGCGCATCGAGCGACACCTTGCCCGCATCCACCAGCTGCATCACGGAGACGGTCGCGAACATCTTGCTCACCGAGCCGATGCCGTACAGCGTCGATGCGGTCGGCGTGGTGCCGTTCTCGTCGATGGCCCCCACCGTCGTCGACCACACCGTCCGCTTCCCTTCGACCAGGGCCAGAGAGATCGATGTCGCCCCGGTCTCCCGCATCACGTCTACCGCGGCAGCGCGGGCCACGGCGAGCGTGTCCGGAAACGCGGTCCTCGGACCGGTGTCGGCTAGCGCGGAACCGGCGGAAACCGTTGATGCGGCCAGGCAGACAGCGAGCCAGACGGACGCAACCATGCGACGAGTCAAGGTCGTGCTCCCTACGAAAGGTGCTTGCTCAGCGAGAACCCGGAGGGATGCCGTCGCCGAGGCGCGCGTGGCGGCCCATATGTCCGTTTCACCGTACCTCAGCGTCGGATCGGGCACCTCGGGATTCCCAACCCTGCGGCGCTGCCTAGCGCAGGCTCGCCGTGACCAAGGGTCAGCCCGCGAGGGCAAGCTCGCCTCAGCAGGCTGACACCTTGGCGTGGGCCCGTGCCCGTGATCAGCGGGGGACGGTGCAGTAGGGAAGATCCTGATGCCCCGGGATGTCGTCCGACGGGCCCAGATTGGCCAGGTAGGCATTCGGCGCCACGGCCTTGCCGCCGCCCATCGCGCCGACAGTCTCGCGCCTGACATTGATGGGGAGGACCGCCTGAGACGCGGTCGTGCCCTTCCAGCAGTGCACGCCCTCCCTCGCCGAGGGGTCGTACTCGCTCGGTCGCCCCTTGGACAGCGCGATGAGCGGGACCGCGCCCAGGTCGCCGCTCGCCCATGGCGCTGCGATCTCGATGGACATCCCCCGTGTGTTGGCGGTGGGAATGACGAAGCTGGCACCGCCATCGGTGACCGTCAGCGCCGGGCCTTTCCAATCGAGGTAGGGCGTCATCCCTGACGTCGTCTGACGGACGGACCGGGGGGTGAGCACGCAGCCGTCGCATCCAGAGACCTTCAGCACGATGGTGGTGCTCCCCCTTGTGGCGGAGGCCGGCTCGCCGCATACATCCCGGCGCAACTGCCGCCACGTCTGCTGGCCGACGACTCCGTCCACGACCAGCCCCCTCGAGCGCTGGTATGCGGTCACTGCCGAGGCCGTCGCCGGGCCGTACCAGCCGTCGACCTTGATGGGCACCGGCGGCGGGAAATCAAGATCGATGAGAGCCGCCTGGACCACTCGCGCAGCCGCGCTGCTGGTCCGAGTCGAGGACGCCCGCAGCGTCGGCAGTTGCGCCAGGCCGCTGTCGCACAAGACGGCCCTCCAACTCGCTTCGCGAGCGGTCGGTTCCGTTCGCGGAGTTGCGATCACGGGGGTCGCCACCCGAGCCATCGACATCGGTTGAAGTGCAACAGGTGAGGCGCCGGCCGTGGGCGTCACCGTGACCAGGGCAATCGCTCCCGCGACGACCCCAACCCCTACCGCAACGGATGACCGGAAAGTCATGGCCGGCACCACTTCCATTCCGCAGCGTTCGGATTGACCGGCCGACGCAATCCGTCAAGGAAACTGGCCACTGCCACCCGTGCCCAGGTGGACGGGCGGTAGGGATCCACCGTGACGTGAATCTTGTTGCACTCCAGGCGAAGCGCGGGCCGCGGATACGCACCGACATGCTGATGCATGGTCTCCCCCTGCGTCCCGATCGACTTCGCAACCCTGACCGAAGTCTGAGTCGCGACGGTGCCGGATGCATCTGGGAGCCGAAGATGTATCCACATCGTGGCCGTCGGATCGCTGGAGCTGTCGGGGAGCGGTCGTTGGCGGCACGCCACTCGGGCGATGACGCGGTAGCGGTGCGGCCAACGGAAGGTGGGAAGGTGCGACAGGCGACCGTATCGGCGGCCCTAGTCGATCGTGCCGTCGCGCTTCCCCTGCTGAGCAGCGATCCAGGCGGCGGCGTCGGCCTCGGCGCGCTGCAGGGTGGCGCCGACCCGCTCGTCACCTCGGTAGATCCCATCGGGCCCGATGACGTCGGAGATGCCGCTGATGGTGAGCTGCCGGGCGATGCGTTCGTTCGTGGACACGATGACGAGCCTGCAGTCCACCTCGGCGAGGGACGACGCATATCGGTGAAGAATGTCCATGACGGTGGAACCGAGCTCGCTTCGTCCGCGCAGCCGCAGGATGACCACGCTGTGGCGCGACGTCTCGGCCGGCGCGGGGAGGAGCGCCTGGAACACCGGTGCGGCGGCGAAGAAGAGACTCCCGTACGGCTGCAGCACCACAACCTCGTTTGCAGGAAGCAGCGTCGGGGGGTCGGTCTCGACGAGGTGCCCGTCGGTGTCGTACTGCTGGCGCCTGACGGTGACCTGGTTCGACTGCTGGACGACGTACAGGATCACCGAGAGACCCACTCCGACCAGAACGGCGTACTGCAAGGGGATGACCATGGTCAGGACGAACGTGACGACCAGCACGGCCTTCTGCACTGAGCCCGTCCGCCACACGGAAACGAGGTCGGCCGGCTTGATGGTGCGGTAGCCGATCAGCATCAGCAGGCCCGCCAGCGCCGGCATGGCGACGTAGCCGACGACTCCTCCGAAGGCGACGATGACAATCGCCATCACCACTCCCGCGTACACCAGCGACTGACGCGAGCGGGCGCCAGCCTCCTTGTTCACAGCGGAGGCTGAGACAGATCCGCCCACCGGCATCCCCTGGAAAACGCCCGCCGCGACGTTCGCGACGCCCTGGCCGACGAAGTCGCGCGACGCGTCGGGGGAAGTGCCGTCGGGGTTGGGATAGGTCGCCGAAATGCTCGCCCCCTGCACCAGTCCGACGAACGCCAGCGACACTGCCGGGATCAGCAGTGACGGAATCAGCAGAAGCATCGGCGCCTCGGGTCGAGGCAGCGACGACAGGACAACTCCCAGATCATTCAGGGTCGCCACCCCGTCCCACCCAAACACCGCAACCGCCGCAGACGTGAGGATGACGGCAACGACCAGACCCATCGGGCCGACGCGCGTGCGCTCCAGAAGAATGATCAGCGCGATCGTTGCGGCCCCCACCGCTACCGTCGCCTGGAGCTGTCCGGGGTGAAGGATGGTGTTGACGGCGCGAACCACCCTGTTGGGCCCTTCGGCGGCATAGCCGGTGAAGTTCGCCAATTGACCGAGGATGATGTTGACTCCGACGGCATTGATGAACCCGACCATCACCGCGTTCGACACGAACCGCAGGACCGACCCGAGCCGGAACAACCCCGCGGCAAGCATCACAACGCCAGTCAGCATCGACAGAGTGAACAAGGCCCCCGCCGGGTCGATGGCAGCGTGAACGGCGGGCACGTCCGCAACGATCATCGCCATCGCACCGGTGCCCTGGATCGCCATGAACGCCGAACTGGTCACGACGGCGCCGGTGATCGTCCCCACCATGTAGGCGTATAGGCCCGCAAGGGGGTTGACGCCGGCCAGCAAGCCCGTCGCCAGTCCGTCGGGCACGCTCTGAACGCCAAGGACGAGACCCGCAACAGCGTCCTGGCGGATCGTGGCTCTGCGAAACGGAACCCAACGCCTCATTTCGACCTACCCCGAGCCCGATGGGCCTAGTCGGGGGGACTGGTCGTCGGTGGCAACGGCCGCGGGGTCTCGCCAGCGTGCTGGTCATTCGCCACGGACCAAGCGGACGGTTCTTCGGCACCGTGAGTCGTTCTTCTCCACCAGGTGATCGCGACGACCCCCAGGAGGATGGGGACGAGCAGGGAGAAGACGCGCCACACGATCAGCCCCGCCACGATCCGCGCCTCGTACTCAGTTCCGGCAACCTGCGTCCACGCCGCCACCAGGAACGCGTCGAGGATGCCCAGGCCCATCAAGGGGAAGAGCGTGAGCGGATAGGCGACGAGGAATGAGCTGAGGATGAGCAGCGTGGCGACGGCATCGGAGTCAACGCCGACGAGCCGAAGTGCCGTGATCAGCAGCAGCGATTCGGCCAGCACCATCACCGTCAGGGCGAGCAAGGACGGTCTGATCCCGGTGCGCACGCGGTCCCCCACCCGACCACGGAACTCGACTACGGAGCGGGACCACGCCTCAGGCTCCACCTCGTGCCGAAAGCGCGAGGCCACACGACCCGCCGTCAGCCCGATGATCCTGGCCAGTCGATCGCCGCGACTCAAGGACACGAGCGCCACGAGGATGACGATGCCAACCAAGGCCGAGCCGACGGCCGCCCAGACGTGGCCCGCGTCAGCCTCGATGAAGGCGAATAGTGCGAGTCCGAGGGCGGGAGCAGCGAACCGGACGACGTAGAACGTGAGCGTGTTCAGGGTCACGCCGGCCATGCCCTCGAGCGGGTCGATGCCCCACGAGCGGAACATGGAGACCCGCAGCACGACATCCGATGGCGGTGGTGCCACCGTCCCGATGAGGATGGCACCCATGTCGTTCTGCATCGATCGCGGCGGGGACAGTCCCGCGACGAACTTGGCGAGGGGAACACCGTTGAACACCTGACGGGCCAGGAGAATGAGCAACAGGAGGATCGCGCCGGGCAGCGTCAACTGCCGCACGGCGGTCCACACCGAGGCCCAGTCGATAGCGCCGACGAGGCCGATGATGATCCGGGCAGCGAGGAGAGCGACGGCGAGCAGGACGACGGGACGCGCAATGCGCCAATAGCGAGCTGCCCGTGAGGGTGCTTCCTCTGGGTTCACGCGCTGCGTAGGCCGGCTCGCAGCTTGTCCAGGGCGTCGGTGACTCCGAAGGTGGCCGACTCCTGTCGCGGGGGGAACTCCAGGAATGAAGCGGCCATCTGCGCGACGAACGCCTGAGCCGGAACCAGCAGGAAGGCGTGGTCGATCATCCAGTCGTAGTAGGTGTTCGACGTGAAGTCGGCCCGCTCATAGGGGTCGGTACGCAGGTTGAAGATCTTCGGCACGCGCAACTCCACGAAAGGCTCGGCCCACACCTGCAGCGTGCCGGTGACGCGCTGCTCGAGGAACACCATCTTCCAGTTGTCGAACCGCACCGCGACGAGATCAGCGTCGTCGTTCACGTAGAAGAAGAAGTTGCGAGGGCTGGTGTCTGTCTCCCCGGTCAGGTAGGGCAGCTGGTTGTGCCCGTCGAGGTGGACCCGGTAGGTCGTGCCGCCCAGGTCGGCGCCCGCGCGCAGCTGCTCGGCGATATCCGGCACCCCGGCCGCAGCCAGCAGAGTCGTGAACCAGTCGTTGTGGCTCATGACCCCGTTCAGGACGGTGTCCTCGGGGAAGTGCCCGGGCCAGCGCACCACGGCGGGCACGCGGTAGGCGCCCTCCCAGTTCGTGTTCTTCTCCCCCCGGAACGGCGTCGTCCCGGCATCGGGCCAGGAGTTCATGTGGGGGCCGTTGTCGGTGGAGTAGACGACGATCGTGTCCTCGGCCAGGCCGAGCTCGTCGAGCAGCTCGAGCAGCGTTCCGACCTGCTTGTCGTGGTCGATCATCACGTCGTGGTAGTCCGACTGCCACCGTCCGGCCTGGCCCTTGCTCTCCGGCTTGACATGGGTCCGGAAGTGCATGTGGGTGGAGTTGAACCACACGAAGAACGGCGTGTCCGAAGCCGCCTTGTCGGCCGATGAACCGGTTGCGGCGTCGAGGAACTCCTCGTCGATGGTCTCCATCCGCTTCCTGGGTGAGCGGCCCGGTGTCTTCGATCCGTGCGTCCGTCACCGTCGGCCCAGCAGCGGACCCCCGCGGGCCGAAGCCCGACCGGAAGTTCGGGAAGTCCTCCTCGGTCGGGTAGTCGTCCAGCTCCGGCTCCTCCTCGGCGTTGAGGTGGTACAGGTTGCCGAAGAACTCGTCGAAGCCGTGCATCGTGGGCAGGAACTCGTCGCGGTCGCCCAGGTGGTTCTTGCCGAACTGCCCGGTGGCGTAGCCCTGCGCCTTGAGCGCCGTGGCGATGGTGGGGTCCTCGGCCTCGAGCCCGCGCTCGGCGCCCGGCATGCCCACCTTGGTCAGGCCGGTGCGGTACGGGTTCTGCCCGGTGATGAACGCCGCCCGGCCGGCGGTGCAGCTCTGCTCGCCGTAGTAGTCGGTGAAGCGCACGCCCTCGTCCGCGATCCGGTCGATGTTCGGGGTGCGGTACCCCATCAGCCCGTCGCTGTAGCAGCTCAGGTTCGAGATGCCGATGTCGTCGCCCCAGATCACCAGGATGTTGGGCTTGTCCTGCGGCATCGTTCTCCCCCTTAAGCATCCGAGATTCGCGCAGCCTATCCGCGAAGCCCAGACCCGGCATCTGCATCGCCGAGACTTCGTCCGCCGTTCATGCGGACCCGGTCGTCAATCCATGGCCCATTCGAGCCTTGGACCTCAGGGCAGCCTTGCGAACCACCAACCCGCCGGTCCAGACTTCGCCACACCCCGAGCCACGCCGAGAAGGGAGTGCCACCGCGTACACCAACTCCGTCTGCCGCGGCACAGCCGCCCATCGCGGCGAGACGCTGGCGGACCTGGCTGCGCTCGATCGAAGCTGCCGCCATCGCGGGGGTCGTCTGCGCCGTCGCATGGTCGATCGGGCTGAGCGGCCTCTGGGCTGCCCCCTCGGTGGATGCCTCGGACGAGGAGATCCTCCGCTACTACGCCGACCCACGACCCGGCTTCTACACGCTGGTGCTGCTGCAGTTCATCGTGATCGGGACGATCGCCTTCCTGTGGTTCATCGGCGTCGTGCGGGCCCGTCTCGGCGAAGGTGAACCCAAGCTGTTCGGAACGGTCTTCCAGGGCGGCGCGATCCTGATGGCCGGGGTCGTGCTGGTGGGAACGGCGGCGCTTGCCGCGCCCGCGGTTCTGGTGGAGGCGGGCGGCCGGCTCCCGGATCCCGGAGCGGCGTCGCTGACCCGGGCGCTTGCTGTGACGCTGCTGTCGGTCTTCGCGCCCAGGGTCGCCACGCTCGTCGTGTTCTCCACTGCGGCCCTCGGACGCGCCACCGGCGCGCTCCCTCGGTGGCTCGTGTGGCTGAGCTACGCCGTCGGCGTCTTCGAGTTCGTGAACGTCACCGTGGCGCCGACGACTGTGTACGTGTTCCCGGCCTGGATAGCGCTCGTGAGCATCGTCCTGCTCATTCGTCGTTCGTGGCGCAGCCCGGCCCTCGTGCCCGGCTGAGACACACCTCCCTCACTCGAGGGCGTGGCGACGGCAGGCCCGTCAGGCGAAGGCGTGGCCTGGCTCGATCTCCACCGTTGAGTAGTAGATGCCGTCTCGGTCGAGGATGGCGAGGTAGGGATCGGGATCGAACGACTCCGCGGTGTGGACACCCGTCCCGTGCCAGGCGCCTTCGGCGAGCAGCTCCATCGCGACGACGGCGTTGAAGCCGGCCGCCGCCTCACGGGCTGCAGACCGAAGCGGCGCACGATGTCCTCCCCGACGGTGCCGAGCGCCCAATGGAGATCGCAGATGGTCGTACGACCGCAGGCGAGAAGCCTAGTGCGGGCTGCCGAAGGCGCCAGCCGCAATGCGTTCGCCGCTCCGTTCTCCCTGAAAGGCATCCGTGGCCACCACCTCGGTTCCACGACGCGCCAGACAGCATCGATGAGTAGCATCAAAGGCGGAAGAGGCGCACGCAAGGACTGACGAAGGTCATGACTGGGCGGGGGGGGATCCCGTGCTGAGCAGGTACGAAGCCCTTCTCGCGGCGCTGGACGCCGGAGTGGTGATCCACGCTGCCGACACCGCCATAGTCGAGGCCAATGACCGTGCCCGCGCCCTTCTGGGACTCCAGGACCTAGAAGGCCGACTCGCGACCGACCCCGAGTGGGTGTTCCTCGAGTCCGATCACTCGCCGATGGCGCTGGAGCGCTTCCCGGTCATGCAGGTCCTCGCCACCCAGCAAGCGGTGCGCGGGCTCATCATGATCATCCGTCCGCCAATGAGTCCCGACGTCTGGATGGAGGTCAACGCGCTTCCCATCATCGACGATTCCGGCCAGCTGGAGCAGGTCATCGTGACATTCATCGATGTCAGCGATCGCGAGCGCGCGGTTGCGGAGCTCGCGCAGTCAGCCGGGTACTCGCGGAGCCTGATCGAAGTGAGCCTCGATCCGTTGGTCACGATCAGCGCGGCCGGCGTCATCACCGACGTCAACGCGGCCACCGAGATCGTCACCGGCGTCCCACGAGAAGGCCTGATCGGCAGCGATTTCGCCGGCTACTTCACCGATCCAGAACTGGCCCGTGACGGCTACCTCCAGGCATTCGCCGCAGGCTCGGTCACCGACTACCCGCTGGCCATCCGTCACGCCGATGGCACTGTCAGCGAGGTTCTGTACAACGCGACCGTCTATCGAGATCAACGCGGCGAGGTTGCCGGGGTCTTGGCCGCTGCCCGGGATATCACTGACCGGGCACGCGCCGAGCGAGCCTTGGCCACCAGCGAAGAACTGCTGCGTGTGGTGCTCGACACTTCACGGGATGTCACGATCCAAATCGGGCGTGACGGACGGATTGAGTATGTGAACCGGAGGGCCGTCGAGGTATCCGGCACCCCGCTCGACCAGTGGATCGGCAAGACCTTTCAAGAGATGGGCTATGCAAGTGACCTTGCGGAGTCCTGGGAAGCGCATCGGCGCAAGGTGTTCACCACCGGGGAGCCGGTCACGTACGAGTTCGAGATGGTCAACGCCGAGGGTCATCGCTGGTACGAGACGACTGTCGCCCCCGGATTCGACAGCGACGGGGCCGTCGCCCATGTGATCGAGACCAGTCGCGACTTCACCGAGCGCAAGAACGCGTCCGACGCCTTGCAGGTAATGGCGACCCACGACCCGTTGACCGGGCTGGCGAACCGATCGGCGGTGATTGACGAGATCACCCGCGCAATGAGCGGAGCGCGCCGATCGGGCCGGACGACGGCAGTTCTGATGATGGATCTGGACCGGTTCAAGGATGTCAACGACACCATGGGGCATGCCGCCGGTGATGAGCTGCTCATCGCCGCTGCGGCCCGCGTCGAGCACGTCGTACGCGCCGGCGACCTCGTGGCCCGACTCGGCGGAGATGAGTTCGTCGTCGCCATGCGGGACTTGGACGACCCGGCAGTCGCCGGCCAAGTGGCATCGCGTCTGGTGGAGGCGTTCCAGACCCCGTTCACCGTGGCCGGGGCTGAGCTGTACACCACTGCGAGCGTCGGAGTGGCGTTTGCCACTGACGTCGGGAACGCCGGAGACCTGCTTCGAGAAGCCGACACTGCGATGTACGCCGCGAAGGAGTCGGGCCGCGACCGAGTGGCGGTGTTCAACGAGGACCTGCGAACCGCCATCACCAAGCATCTGGCGGTCGAGGGTGATCTGCGGCATGCGCTCGAACGCCACCAGCTCGCCGTGTGGTACCAGCCCGAGGTCGACCTGACGTCTGGTGCCGTGATCGCTGTCGAGGCGCTGATGCGCTGGCACCATCCCGACGGATCGATATGGTCCGCCGACCAGTTCATCGACGTCGCCGAGGACACCGGATTGATCCTGGACATCGGCAACTGGGCCCTGCACGAGGCCTGCCGTGAAGGAGCTGCATGGGCCGCCGGCCGGCCAGACCGGCACCTGACGGTGCGGATCAACGAGTCCGCGCTTCAGATCGGCGAGACCGGGCTCCTCCCAACCATCGACGACGCACTGGCAGCGAGCGGTTTGGACCCCGGTCGGCTCTGCATCGAGATCACAGAGACTGCGCTGCTGCGGCGCACCGCCACAGCACTTGACAACCTCGCCGGCATCCATGAACGCGGCATCGGCATCGCGATCGACGATTTCGGCACCGGCTACGGGTCCCTGACCTACCTGAATCACTACCCGATCGACGTCATCAAGATCGACCGCAGCTTCATCACCGATTCCGTCCTGCTCGACCACGATCATCGACTTGTCGCCGGCATCATCGCCCTCGCCCGCATTCTCGATATCACCGTCACCGCCGAGGGTGTCGAACAGCCTGACCAGGCCACGCGTCTCCGTCGGATGGGCTGCCCCTCGGCACAGGGCTTCCTCTACTCCCCTGCCGTACCGGCCGACCAGCTCACCCCACTCCTGGACCACGCATATCCCTGCTACTGACTGGGGCGATCCATTCCTCAACCAGCCCCGGGGCACAAAGGGGGTGCCCTCTCGCGCCACTGCTCGTGTCACTCACGCCCTCGGCACGTCACGCCGCTGCGGAGGTCGCTGGGTGTGCCCGAAGGAGGCCGACGCCGACTCCCGAGAAGAACACGGCTAGGCCGAGGGCTCGGAGCCTGGGGGTTCGAACGAGAGTGATGCAAAGGCAGGCTGTGGCGGCAGCCAGGGCGAGGACCACCGGCACGAGTAGCGCGGCGACTGAGGGACGGGGTCGAAACTCACGCTCAGTATCGCGATCGTGATCACGGCCCCAGCGACGATGAACGCGCATACCGCGCCTGCTCGTTGTGCCGGCAGAGCCGTAGACGTCGGCGTGCCGGTCGACGGGGATGTGAGGGCGTGCGCCCGGAACCTGATGGAGATACCTCCTGATGATCGGCGCCCGCTCATCCACCGGAATCTCCACCAGAAGGCAGGGGACCCTCGTGCGACGGACCAGGAACACCAGCCCGTTGGCAGCCCGTACGTTGCGCACCCAGTTGCTGTCGTTCCCGAGCATCGACACGAGGTATCGCCTTCCGTCCAGGTCGGCCTCACCGAGGGGGAAGCGGAGCGCCTTGCCCGAAGTGCGCCCGACCACCTCGAGAGTCACCCACCGTCGGGGCGCTACACCCCAGGCGAACAGCGTCGCCCAGAAGCGGGCGAATCGGCGCGCCGTGACGTTGCCGCGCTGGCCGGCATACATCTGCCGCAGGTCGTTGTCGCTGTAGTGGAGCGGCATCAACCTGGACCAGTTCAAACCTTCATCGTATGGACCTGTCTCATCGCGCGAGGGCTTCGTCACATCTCACAGCGATGAAGCAGTTCCCCGGCCACCGTCAAATCCGTTGCGGGGCAACGGTTTCGCCGGCATTCGAGCAACACGGCGGACGCCAACGGACACTCGAGTGGGAGCTCGGCCGCGCGAATAGGGCTATCGTCGAAGACAGATGCCTTGTTGGCGGTCCCGTATGGTGACCACGCACTCAGGAGCGTCGCCTATGGAATGAGGGCTCCGTGCCCAAGCCATTCGGAACGATGCGCATGACCACGACATCGGAACTCCTCTACGGCGCGCTGTTCTTCCTCATCGCGTTGATAGCGCGCTCGGTATCGCTGTCCATGTCCGTCGGCTTCCTGCGCGACATGGTCAGCATGCTCAGCGTCGTGATGCTGATCGGCGGCGTCGTCGTGATCGTCGTCGGCCTGTGGCACGCGGCACGACGTGCCGAGAACCCAACGCCGCCGTCCGGCCCACGCCTTCCCGGGTGGTTCCCCGACCACAATGACGCCACGCTGTTGCGGTACTGGGACGGCAACGCCTGGAACGCAGAGACTGCCCGGCGCGAGACCAGGCAGGTCCAGTCATGACCACACCAGCCGCCCAACCCGACAAGGCCCCGAGTTCCCTTGGGCTGAGCACCGGCATCGCCATCGGGACTGGGCTAGGCGTCACGTTCGGTGTGCTGATGGGCGGGGGCACAGCGCTTGCACTCGGCCTCGCCATCGGAACTGGCTCGGGCATGGCCCTCGGCGCCGCCTGGGACATGAAGCACCCCCCAACGCCCTGACGCAGCCCCGTCGTCCACGAACCGTCGATCGACGGTCCATCGATGCACGCCAAGCAGTGAGGAACCACATGATCGAGGTCCAGGATCTGAGCAAGCGCTACGGCGACAAGCTCGCCGTCAACCACTTGTCCTTCACCGTCGAGCCGGGCACTGTCACCGGCTTCCTCGGGCCCAACGGCGCCGGCAAGTCGACCACCATGCGGCTGATCGTGGGACTCGATCATCCGACCGCCGAGACCGCCACAATCGACGAAAGACGCTACGCCGAACTGCATCAGCCCCTGCGCGTGGTGGGTGCGCTGCTGGAGGCCGGGGCGCTGCATCCGGGTCGCTCCGCACACAACCATCTCCTGTTCCTCGCGCAGACCCAGGCGCTGCCAAAGCGCCGGGTCGACGAGGTCATCGACCTTGTCGGACTGCACGACGTC
This sequence comes from Actinomycetota bacterium, assembly GCA_016717115.1. GTDB lineage: Bacteria > Actinomycetota > Actinomycetes > S36-B12 > S36-B12 > UBA10649. Next base: position 117,950 of record JADKGE010000003.1, on the reverse strand, counting down.
GCCCGGGAACGGGTGGGCGGGTTCTCCCTGGGGATGCGGCAACGCATGGGTATCGCGGCCGCACTCCTCGGCGACCCGCGGGTGCTCATCCTCGACGAGCCGATCAACGGGCTGGACCCCGAGGGGATTCTGTGGGTGCGCAACCTGCTGCGGCGTCTCGCGGACGAGGGTCGCACGGTGCTGGTATCCAGCCACCTGATGAGCGAGATGGCGCAGACGGCCGACAACCTCATCGTCATCGGCCGTGGCTCGCTGATCGCACAGAGCACGATGGCCGAGTTCATCGAGCGCAACTCCGATCAGTCCGTCATCGTCCGAGCTCCCGATGCGGCTGCCCTGCGCAGCATCCTGATCGAAGCCGGAGGTCAGGTGAGCACGGGAGAGGACGGCGCCCTGACCGTCCAGCGCCTTCCGGCGGCACGCATCGGCGATCTCGCCGCGGCCGCCCGCCTGGCAGTGCACGAGCTCAGCCCACAGGTGGCTTCCTTGGAGGACGCATTCATGGAGACCACCCACGACAGCCTCGACTTCGACATCAGTGACCGTCCGCGCCTGGAAGCGGAGCTCGTAGCAGCCGAACGAATCAATGGGAGCACTCGATGAGCACCACCCTGATGCCCGCCTCGCAACCCACCGCGGTTCCTCCGTCCGCAGCAGCCGACTTCGCCGGCGAGCTCCAGTCCGAATGGACCAAGATCCGCTCGGTCCGCTCCACCATCTGGGCACTGGTCGCCCTGGTCGTTGTCACCATCAGTTTCACGGCACTGTTCAACTGGCTGACCGTGTCACAGTGGGCCGCCGTGACCGACGGCCAGCGTCAGGCCGTCATGCTCGACCCGACCGGGCAGATCCTCGGCTCGGGATTCCAGTTCAGCCAACTCGCCATCTGCGTCCTGGGCGTCCTGATCGTCACCGGCGAGTACTCCAGTGGCACGATCCGTGCCACGCTGCTCGCCGTGCCCCGGCGTACCCCCGTGCTCGTGGCCAAAGCGCTCGTCTTCGCCGCGCTCGTCTTCGTCGTCGCGGAAGTCGCTGCCTTCACCTCCTTCATGATCGGTGCGGCCATCCTGAGCTCACGCGTTGAGGTCTCCCTCGGCGACTCGGGAGTTCTGCAGGCCATTCTGGGCGTCGGCCTCTATGCGGCCCTCCTCGGCGTGTTCGCCATCGCCATCGGTGCGCTCCCGCGCCACACCGCCGGGGCGATCACGGCCATCATCGGCTTCGTCCTTGTCCTGTCACCCCTTGCCCTGCTGCTGCCCGGCGACTGGGGACGCTACGTCTACGCCTACCTGCCCACCAACGCAGGGCAACGCATCACCACCACCATTCAGGCCCCCACCGACCTGCTGACCGCCTGGCAGGGCTTCGGGGTCTTCGCCGCCTGGACCATCGCACTGATCCTCGTCGCGGGATACCTTCTCAAGCGACGCGACGCCTAGCCACAAGCCGCCGAGATCCGTGTCGTGTCATCGGGTCCGCGGCAGCAGCCTCGCCCCGCTGACTGCCACTGCGCGACCATGGTGGCCACCAGGTAGGAGATCGCGGCCGGGTTCCGCGAGACAGCCCGGGCCTCCGGCAGCCCGAGCCCCTTGGTGACGAACGTCGAGTGCACGGTGGGGAACGTCTTGCGCACAACGGTCTCCTCAGGGACCAGGCCCTTGGGGATGTAGACCGACCCGGGCGGCGCGGGGCACGCCGTCGGGCACGGCAGCATGAGCTGGCTGTAGACGGGCACCGTCCCATCGGTGCGCAGGTTCTTCCTGGGGCCGCCACCAGCGGAAGGGCGGTCGTCGCCGCACGTCTTGCCGCAATAGTCGCCCGCGATCAGCGTGAGCGCGACACCATCGAGCACGCCCACCTGCTGGGCGTCCCAGCTGTCCGGGTTGCGCTTCGCATGCGCACTCGTCACGAGCACGTGGATGGAGCCAGCCCCCGCCGTGCGCTGAAATTCGATGAGACTCTTGGACGAGTTGGCGAACTGGCGGCCCCATGCCTCGGTGACAGGCCGCAGGTACACGGCCGGATCCGCCGCGATGTCGTACGCCGGCCCACCCAGATGCGGCGAGTTGAGCGTGACGAGAGAGGGGATCACGATGCCGGCGTCGACGGCGGCCTGGGCGTATGAGAACGCAGGCGCCATAGTGCCCGCCGGCGGCCGCTGCTTGAGAGTTGCCACGGTCGCCCGGGCGACCACGCCGCCGTAGCTGTATCCCACGAGGTCGAACGTGCGGTAGCCGTAGGTCGCGTGCAGATACCCCAGCAGGCCGAGCACCGCCTGGCCGGCCTGCGTCGGGTACTCCGACGTGTTCCACTGAACCTCGATCGGCGGTTGCGGGGGGCAGCCCGATTGCCCAGCCGTGCTGGTGTACGTGTTGCCGAACCCCGGCGCCGTGAACACCGGCAACCCGGCGTCGAGCAGCGCCTGGACGTACTGGGGCCGGCCGCCGTCGCACGCGGCCCACGGACTCGTGAACGGGTGCGGACTGCCGCCGCCCTCGATGACGACCACCGCGCGCCCGGACGTCTCGGCGCCGACCGCTTGGCTATCGGGAGCGACGTCCACCTGGACGTTGGCCGCAACTGTCTCGGCACCCGCGGGCGTCAACTGCGCTATGGCTGTCGTGCTGAGCGTCCACGCCGCAAGGGTTGCGACGACAATCCCAAGACGAGAGAGGCGGTGTGATCTCATGCCCCCACTCTTCCTCCCGGGCCACCGGGTGTCCCTTCGCTCCAGCCCCGCACGGACCGAACGCCGCCCTCGCCGATCGATCGGCCCCGCGGTGCCGGCCCGGGTCAGGCGGGCGGCTGGGCGTCGACGATCACCGGCATCCGGCTGCGCCACCGCTTCCATGTCGCGTCGTCCGTGGCCAGTTCGCACATGAAGTGGGCCACCTCGGACATGCGGGTGCTGTCTGGCTTGAAGAGGCTGGACACCAGGGCCTCGTGCACGCGGTACTCGGCGACCGCACCCTCGGTCAGGGTGTCGGGCCGTACGATCACCCACTGCAGGTTGGCGTCGGCGGGCCCCACCTCATGCACCAGGAAGTCGGCGGCGCGCTGGTTGTCGCGCGCCGGCGGCACCAGCGCTCGCATTCCCCACATGTACGCGCGCTCGCCGCGACCCCGCCGCGCGTCAGCACGCTCAGGCTGGTTAACCGACACGCTGCTCATGAGGATCAGGCGCACCGGTGCGGCGGGTTGCCCCGCCGCGGACTGCTTGCGCTGGCTGGTGTCAACCGCGTCGCGCACGAGCCGCACGGCTTGCCCGACCAGGTCGTGGGGCGGCCCGAGGACGCCGCGCACGCTGATCGTGTGGCCAAGGCACGAGATGACGGTGTCGCAGCCGGCCAGGTGCTCGGCCAGCACCTCAGTCGGCAGCGCCAGCACGTCGGCCTCGACCACCTCGAGCAGCGGATTGCCCACAGATCCCTCGGGCAGGCGCGCGGCCGAGCGGACGATCGCCCGCACCGGCACGCCGCGCTCGAGCAGTTGCGTGAGCGCGCAGCCGCCGGTGCGGCCGGTCGCGCCAAGGATCAGGACGCGGTGGTCGATGCCCATGATGGGCTCCCCTCGAGTCTCGGAGCTGCTGCGGCGGTTGCGAGGATGGGAAGCACACCGACGGTGATGGCCGTCGACGTCTGATTGCGGAACTCGTTCATGACTCCTCCTGCGGATAGGTGAAGACCTCGGCGAGGGGCACCCGAAGGGCGTGGGCGATCCGAAACGCCACCTCCAGCGAGGGTGAGTACCTGCCCTGCTCGATCGCGATGATGGTCTGGCGGGTCACTCCGACGAGGTCGGCCAGGTCAGCCTGGGTCATCTCGTCTGCGGCGAACCGCAAGGCCCGGATCCGGTTGGTGACGCGCGTGGGCCGGACCATCAGAAGCCCCGGCGATACGCGCGCAACTTGACGGTCCCCGCCACGAACCCGGCGAGCACGAACGACAGGTAGAGCGTGTTCGCGATCCAGAAGTAGTCGTACTCGAGCATGGTGAGGATCAGCGCGCCCACGGCCCCAATCGAGGCCACGTAGTACCCGACCACGTCACCGCGCCGGCTGATGCTGACGTCGCGCTCGTCCTTGCGGTCGATGTCGTCGACAGAGCCGGTCCCAGTGATCTCGGCGCCCACGGCGGTGGCGATCGCCATCGCGATGGTGCCGAGGATGATGAGGATGATCGACGCGATGACGGCGATGATCAGGGACCTCTGATACGCGATGTCCGCCGCCGCGGTGTCGGCGAGTTGGGGCAGCACCGTTGCGAAGTACACGACGGGCACCAGCAGTCCGACCACCACACTGACCCACGTTGCCTTCTCCTCGAATGGCATCTTGACCTCCTGCGGTCGACGTGTTGTCAAACATTCTTAACACACCTAATGTAAAGCGTGCCTGACTCCATGTCAACAAGTTTTAACATCTGAACGGAGGCGCCCCCAAAATGGATCTCACATGGACGTCCCACTGATGCGATGGGTGGCCGGCCCGACTCCACTCGGGACCCAACAGGGCTGAGACCTCTGCGGGATCGATCCCCCGTGGGGTGATGAAACCGGTCCCTCGTGACGGTGCCGCGCGAAGCAGAAGGCGGGCCCCGGGCGCGGCCACCCTGTTGACGGTGGATGCCCACGCGGCGCGGCCCCGGGTGTCGAGTCCGTGCAGGCATCCGATGTCGAGCACCAGAGTGACGCGACCGGCCAGGCGACCAAGGACCGGATCCAACGACGGTGCGCCAAGCCCGACGGCGTGCCAATCGATGTCGGCTCGCCGTCGCCGGGCCTCCTCAATTGCTCGGGATGAGACGTCGAAGGCCGTAACGTGCCAGCCGCGGCTCGCCATGTAGTCGGCGTGACGTCCGGTGCCGCAGCCGATGTCCAGGGCCAATCCGGGCGGTTGCGCTCCGGCACCTTCGATCATCTGCGTCAGCTCGGTGGGAATCGTGTCCTGGTCCCAGGGGGTTAGGCCCAGCCGGTACATGAGGCGGTACTGGGACTCCATCGCGATCACGCCAGCACCGTCGCCGCAGCACCAGCGGCGCGTCGGGGATGCCACCACGTCAGCGCGGCCACGAAGATGACCGGAAGGACGAGGGCGCTGAGCACGTGGCTGAGCGGCAGGTCACCAGCCAGCAGGAATCCGACTGTCGCAACCCAGTCGATGACCTGGATACCGATCATCGTGTTGATCCACGACTGATGGGCTAGCGGATCGCGGGACGCGACGAGCATCCCCACTCCGTAGCCGAGGAATCGGGCGCCCATCATCACGAAGAGCCACTCGACCCATCCCGGCGCCGTCGGCTCGAGCCCAAGAAGACCGTCGGCGGCTCCGGGGGCGAACGTGAACAGGACGCCGAAGAAGAACTGGACCACAGCGATGAATCGCAACGTGAATCGTAGGCCTCGCATGATGAATCCCCTCTGTCGAATGCATAGGCCCGTCACACTAGGTACCATCGGGAATCAGTTGTCAATCTGTAATCCAGTTTCCTGAAGGGAACTATTGCTATGACCAGCGACTTTGAGCCCTGCGAAGACGGCAGTTGCCCCGTCACGCGTGCGCTCGTGGCCCTTGACGGGAAGTGGACCATCCTCGTCGTCCGCGATCTCCTTGGCGGCACCAAGCGATTCGGGGAGCTTCGTCGTTCGTTGGACGGCATCAGCCCCAAGACGCTCACTGACCGGCTCCGCGGACTCGAGGCCCACGGGCTTGTTGAGCGTCGCATCTACGCCGAGGTCCCGCCCAGGGTGGAGTACTCGCTGACGGACGCCGGCCGGACCCTCGAACCCGTGCTCGTGGCACTTTCCCGCTGGGGCCGCGCCCACACGGTCTAGGCAGGGTGCCGGGCCACGGCGCAGGCAGCTACTGACTACCCAGCACATGGGGTGTCACGTGCGAGGGTCGTCTCGCGCGGGAGTGTGGTCTCGGTGATCTCCCGGCACACGCGCTGGATCGAGTCCGCTCGTGGTCGGTGCGTCGTCGATAGCGCTCCAGTGCGCGAGCAACCTCACACCCGTTTCGGGGCCGTGGATGTTGACGCGCGGCCGCGGGAGCGCATCATGGAAGCACAGAGGAGACGCCATGAGGAAGAATCCGCTGACAGCGCTAGTCCACGCGATACTCGACGCTGCTGACCGGTCCCCGGACGGTGGGCACGGGCGCACCCTCTGCCCGCTGTGTGCACGCGCCGAATGCACCTGCACCCCCGGACAGGACTTCCACCTCTAGTACGCCCCGGGCGCGGCCGAGCAACGAATCGACGTAGTGCTCCCGGACGTGACGGACGCGCAGACCCTCACCCTCCGCGCGGTTCGCTTCCGTGATCTCGCGGACAGAGACACCGGCCTGTTGCCGGTCGGTGCGATGCCGCCGGATCGGACGCCACGAGGACGTTGCCAATACCGATCAAAGTGGAATCCCCCGCTGCGACCCGCACCCCCGACGCGGCACGATGAGTCCATGGATTCCCTCGAGCGGCTGCCCTCGTCGCCGGAGCCTGCGGCTCGGGCCGCGTGGCGGCGCACGGTGGCGGGCCTGAGCACGCATGCCCGCGCGGCCCTGCGGCCGTCCGCCGCCCCGCACCCGGATCACCGCGGTGACGGGGTGGCGAAGCCGACGTGGCGCGGGCGCCAGCACACATACGCCCTGCTCGCCGCGGTCCCGGCCACCGCCGTCCTCGTCGCCCTGGCGCCGCCCCGGCGTCGCTGGCCGGTCGCGCTGTATGGCGGGACGCTCGTGGCGACGCTGGGCGTGTCCGCGGCGTACCACACGTTCGCCGCGACCCGCGCGTCGCAGGAGGCCATGTCCCGCGCGGACCGCGCGACCATCTACGCACTGATCGCCGGGACCGCGACCCCGGTGCTGGCGTACACGACAAGCACTCGCGCGACTCGGTGGGCGCTGCCGGCCGCGTGGGCGGCAGCAGCGGTCGGAGCGGGCCTGCGAGCGACGGGGCGGGCCAACCGGACGGCGTCCGCCGGCTATGTGGCCTTGGGGTGGGTCGGGGCGATCGGGGTCCGTCATGCATGGGCGGTCTCGCCGACGGCCTGCGTGCTTCTGGCCGCGGGCGGCGCGGCGTACACCTTGGGGGCCGTCATGTACGGCACGCACCGTCCGGCCTTGGCCCCGGCCACCTTTGGCTACCACGAGGCGTTCCACACGATGACGCTCGTCGGGTTCGCGACGCACTACGGCGCGGTCGCGATCCTCGCGGTCCGGGCCCGCGCGGCCGCAACGCCGGGTCCCGCCGTCACCGCCACTGCCTGACGGCGGCGTCCGCGACCGCAGATCTGCGCGGTGGAGCAGCTGCTCCAAGGAACTGATCTGCATCGCTTCGCTCGTCACTGGTTCTGTCACGACACGGGCGTACCGCAGGTACCAGCGGAACGCCTGACCACCCGATGAGGCTCCCGTTTCCTCTAGTCTCGGAAGCGGGGTGGCACATGGACGGGCACGCGAGCAACGAGCAGCGCCGCGACCTTCGCCTGAGCATTGCGCGGCACCAGATCCCCGAGATCCTCACCTGGGCTGGCGCGCTCACCCTGGTGTTCGGGGTGGTCAACTACCTCACGCTGCCGGGCGAGACGCCGTGGGCGTGGGCGACCAACCTCGTGTTCGGCCCCTTGTTCCTCGGCCTGGCGTGGGCCGTCCGGCGCAACGTCGTCCGGGAGGCCCTCGTCCCCTGGGTGTGGGCCTCCTGCAGCCTCATCCTCGTCGCGATGCTGGCGTTGGTCTTCTTCCACCAGCCCACTCCGCCAAACTTGGCCTACATCGTGGCCGTGATGACGGCGTTCGGCCCCCTCACTCACGCCTGGCCGGTCTTCTGGGTGGCCGGGGCCGCCATGCTCGCCATCGTGATCGTGGTCTTCGCCTCAACGCCGGGGGTCGTCGTCATCGACAGCGCGCTCGTCTGCGTCGCCGGCCTACTCATCAGCTCCGTCCTGCTGCGCCTGCGCATGAAGGCACTCGACGACCTTGCCGAGTCGCAGGCGATGCTGGACCGTCAGGCAACCATTGACCCACTGACCGGCGTGCTCAACCGCAACGGCATCGAACGGGCGATCCCCTCGATGTCTGCCACGGCGCTCCGGTCGAGCGACCAGGTCCTGGTCTGGTTCGTCGACGTGCGCGGTCTCAAGCAGGCGAACGACAGGCACGGCCATGCCTTCGGGGATGCCGTCATCAACGCGACCGCCAATGCCCTGCGCGAGTGCGTGCGCGCGAACGACCTGATCGCCCGGTGGGGCGGTGACGAGTTCGTCGTCATAGGCGAGGGCACGTCGGGGTCGGCCCACGAGCTCAACGAGCGGGTGAACGCCGTCCTGGCACTGGCGGACGATCTGTCCGGCGAGTGGCCGAGAACCGTGACGGTGGGGTTCGCCAGCGGTCCGGGTGACTCGGACGTCGCTGCGCTGATCGCGCGGGCCGACAGCGAGATGTACCGCCGGCGAGAGGAGCCGGAGCACCAGCGTTTGCCTGACTAGCAGGTCGGTGATGGCGCCCCTCGCGATGACCCGACGTTCGTAGTGTGGAGCCGTCTCGGGAAACCGTCGCTGCGCTCCTCCTCACCCCGCGGGCGCGTCACTCGGCGGCTATGGTCTGGGCTGGGGCCCGACGAGAGTCACGGCAACCATGCGAGGAGCGGCCATGCCCAGCGACCGGTTCGACAACGAAGAAATGTTCCAGTGGATCAGGGATCAGGCGAACATGGGTGCTCGCCGCGCGGGAAGTGCGGCGGATCGGCAGAACGAGGACTACATCGAGGCGCACCTGCGCGATTTCGGGCTCGAGAAGGTTCGTCGGGAGGCCATCCCCATCACCCACTGGGCCGCGGAGACGCACTCGGTCGAAATCGACGCGGGCTCGGGCTTCGAGCAGGTGGACTCGTTCCCCATCCCCTACTCGGCGTTTACGCCGCCAGAAGGCCGAGAAGCTCGACTGGTCTTCGCCGACCCGGCCACACTCTGGCATCGGGCCGACTGGAACGGAGCCATCGTGGTCACCGAAATCAGCTTCCCGGACCTGGATGTGAAGCTGCTCAGGAAGTTCAGCCTCGGCCAGTACGATCCCGACGGCAGCCTCGACCTCGTCAAGCACCCCGCCACGTGGGTCCGACTCGGGTGGCACCTCTACCACCTGGCGGCCAAACGGGGGGCAGTGGGTTTCATAGGAATCGTGAAGGACCAGCCTGGGGGAAGTTGCCACATGTACGCCCCCTATGGCTTCCGGGAGAAGGACATCCTCGACAAGCCCATCCCTGGGTTCTGGGTCGGCCGGGACGAGGCATCGTGGCTTCGCAAGGCGGCCGAGAGCGGCGACGGCAAGGCCCGCCTGAGGCTCGCCGGCATCCGAGAGCCGGGAACCATGCACAACATCGTGGGCGAGATTCCGGGATCGAGCGACGAGACCATAGTCCTGACCTGCCACCACGACTCGCCATTCGCCTCGCCCGTCGAGGACGCCAGTGGCGTGGCGGTGGTGCTCGCACTTGCCCGGCACTTCGCCCAGCAGAGGGGCCTCAAGCGCAGGCTGGTCGTCGTGCTCACCGCGGGGCACTTCTACGGATCACTGGGCACGAGGACCTTCATCGAGTCGCACAGAGATGACGTCGTGAAGCACACGGCACTTGAGATCACCATCGAGCACATCGCGCTCGAGGCTGTCGAGGACGACCAGCAACGGCTGGTGCCCACAGGACTCGCTGAGGCGGCCGGGGTGTTCGTGCCCATGAACCGCACCGTGACGGGACTGCTCCTTGACGCGGCCAAGACCAACGAACTCAGCCGCATGGTCCTCCTCCCCGCCGAGGGACCGTTGGGCGATTATCCCCCCACCGATGGTGGCGATTGGTACGCCGCGGGCGTGCCTGTCGTCAACTACATCACCAATCCGGTGTATCTCCTCACGGACGACGACGCCTTCGAATTCGTGGCCAAGGATCGACTATCCAAAGTGGCCGGCACGTTCGCCGACTTCATCGAGTCGATCGATGGCGTCCCCAGGGACGCTATCGGCGCGGTGGATTCCCAGCTCTACAAGTACGGCATGAAGCTGCTCAAGCACGTCAGCCGTGCCAAGACAACCGCCTTTGGGATCAAGCCCGTGTATTGAGCGCATGGGAGCCATTCGCAAGCCACTCGGGAACACGCCCTCACCCGTGCATATTCCGTTTGCCCCGGCATGGTCGGCCATGCCTACGCCATGTTCCGGGGCACACCCGAGGCGTTTCCCGATCAGGCTGCCGTGCCTGTCCACGGCTTGATCCGCCAGAGCTCGTCAGCCGTGGCGTAGGTGTCTAGACCCGCAGCCGCCTCATGAGCCGTACGTCGGCTATCTGAGCCGGGCGAGCCTCGGGTCTTGACGCACCACTTGTTTTTTGCAAGTGTTCTCCCGTCCACGCCGGAACCACCAGAGGGAGTCCACCATGACCGCGATGTTCGTCAGCCTGCCCGTGACGGACCTTGAACGGGCGAAGGCCTTCTACACGGCGCTCGGGTTCACCATCAACCCTCTGTTCACCGACCACAACGCGGCCTGCGTCGTCGTCGAAGAGGACCACAGCGCCATCATGATCCTGACCCGCGAGTTCTTCCAGACCTTCACCGACCTTCCGCTCGGCGACCCGAAGGTGAGCCCCGCCTCGGCGGTCGCCATCTTCGTCGACAGCCGCGAGGCCGTCGACGCGGCCGCCGCAGCCGGTCTCGCCGCGGGCGGCTCCGAGCCGCGGCCCGCCTCGGACTACGGCTTCATGTACCAGCGCGGGATCACCGATCCCGACGGCAACGGCCTCGAGTTCGGCTGGATGGACCCAACCGCTGCCCAGCAGGGTCCCGAAGCCGTGGCGAGCAAGCAGGCCTGAGGTCAGTGGCCGCACGCGAATACGGGCAGTACTGCGGGGTGACGCGTGCCCTGGAACTGGTGGGCGAACGCTGGGCCGTGCTCATCATTCGTGACCTGCTCGTCGGGCCGCGCCGATATGGCGAACTCGCATCGGGGCTGCCGCGGATCCCGAGCAACATCCTGGCTGCGCGGCTGAAGGAGCTTCAGGCAGCCGGCGTCATCCGCCGGGTGCCGCGCTCGCGCGTCATCATCTACGAGCTGACGGCGTATGGCCGCGAGCTCGAACCGGTCGTCCTGGCGCTCGGCGCTTGGGGCTTCAAGGCGATGGGTGATCCGCGTGAGGAGCAGATCATCACCCCCGACTCGATGACGATGGGCCTGCGCACCGCCTTCAGGCCGCGGGTCGCTGCGACCCTGCCGGCCACCGCCTACGCGGCGCGCCTCGGTGCCGCGGAACTGCTCATCCGGGTGGACGGTCCCACCCTTAGCGTGGCGCGCGGCGACGGACCAGCCGACCTGGCGTTCGCCGCCGGCCCGGGCATCCGCCGACTCATCTCCGGCGAGCTTTCACCTGATCGTGCGATCGCGACGGGGGTGATCGAGGTTCTGCGAGGTCGTGGTGACCTCCTCGACCGGTTTGCGAACACCTTCCACCTGGCCGCTTGATCCATGCCCCGTGCCACAGCCACCGAACGATGCATCGTCACGGGTTCACCGGCACATCCAATCGGACCTCGACCTCACCCAGTTTCGCGGCACTGTGCCAGCGCGTCAGTCTCAACTTCGCACTGTGTCGATTCGGCTAGGGCACCATGACGCCATGAGCGCCCCAGACGAGGTTCGCATCCGCCCAGCCACACCGGCTGATTCCGCGCAACTGGTCCGCTTGTGGGCGTTGGTGTTCGACCAGGATGAAGGGGCTCATGCGCTCACGTGGACCCCCCACGCACTTGAGTGGTTCGCCCGCGCTGTCGAGGACCGACACCTGGCTCGATTCCCCTTGATCGAGATCGAAGGCACCGTCGTGGCTACGGCCATCGGCACCTTGGAACTCGGCGTTCCCAACCCACACTGCCCTCAGGGACGAACGGTCCGGCTCGCCAACCTCGTCACCCTGCCGGAGCACCGCCGTAGCGGTTACGGAACGCTCCTTGTTCGCGACGTGATCGAGTGGGCCCGTTCGATTAACGCTGACCGCGTCGATCTCAGTGCCACGGCGGACGGGCAGCGCATCTACGAACGGGTCGGATTCAGCCTCGCCCGGGCCCCGAGGATGAAACTGGCGCTCTAGCCGAAGCTGAGTTCGAGCAGGACGAGGACGAAGGAGGCGACGATTACATCATGGAAGGACTGCTGGCCATGTCCGCCGAGCTCGGGCTGCCGGTGGTGCCCGCTCACACCCTCGGCCTCACTGACGGAGTCCTGCGCTAGACGCCTCGATTCAGCGAGGCAGGTCGCGGCAGAAGATCTGCCGGTTGGCGACACCGCAGCGGGCGAACTGATGACCTGACGGATCCTTCATGTCAATCCGCCACGAGCCGGCCTGTGCGTTCGGCCGAGCAATCGCGTAGCCGAAGCGCGGTGCGATCCAGGCGGAAACCGGCGGCGGGTAGGCCTGACCTGCCGTGTCGGTCGGTCCGGTCGTGGGCAGCGGGTAGCCGGTCAGCGGATCGAGGAGCGTCCCGCCGTTCCCGAGGATCAACTGTCCGGGTTGGCCAGGGATCTGAACTGCCTGACCGATGTGGATGTGCGAGGAGAACACTAGGTCGAAGTGATCCAGGAGGCCGAAGGACGCTGCCGTCTGGGAGTCGGCCCCCACCCACGGGTCGAAGGGCACCGGCGGGCCATCCATCAGCGGGCTGGCGTATCCGAAGACGGGCCGGTGGGTGATCAGCCAGTTCTCCACGCCGTCGCGAGGCGTGGTCAGGTTCGCGGCGGCCTCGAACGACGGACGCTGGATCGGGGCGAAGGCGTCGGAGAAGGTGTCGGCGCCCCCCGCCGTATCGACGATCGCCAGCCGCAGCGTGCGATCCGCGGTAATGGGCAGATCGACCGTGTACGTCGCGGTAGGAGTCGTCTCGGGAGCGGTGAGACCCGCCGGGCCGGCGATCGGTGCGCACGCTGCCGTCGTGTCGCGGCGTGGGTCGAAAAGCAAGAAGTACCCGTTGCCTCCGCGATTGCACGCCTCGTGGTTGCCCCGGGCGATGATCAGCGGGGCGGTCGACAGGAGTGGTGCCATGGGCAGGAGCACCTCGGCGATCCAGCCGTAGGCGCTGTCCTTGAACGGCAGTCCGGCCACCGGAGGCGGGCTGGATCCGCACCAGTTCTGGACCTCTGCCGGACATGGTGCCTCGCGGTAGAAGAAGTCACCGGCGAAGACCACGGCGTCGGGCTGCTCCTCGACGATGGACTCAGCGATGCTCGCCAAGGGCCAACTGTTGAGGTCGGCGCAGTCCTGCAGATGGGGCGGCTTGATGCGGCACCCGGTGTCGCTGAACAGTGCCAGGCTACCTACGCGCGTGGGCAGGTGGGCTGGGATCGGATGGCCCATGATGCTGGCCGAAATGGCCTTGTCGGGTATACGCGCTGAGCACACCGTGATGGATTCGAATGCCGGGGCCGTCGAGTCGGGCAGATTGCGGCCGTACATGACGACCTCGTCGGGTGTCGATCGTCCCGACACGCGGACCACGATGTTCGGGCACGCCGCTCCGCGGGGGATTACCGCGCGGGCGATCAGCCGTGAGGCGGCCTCAGATGCGGGTGCCGCGATGGAATACGCCGCGATCACGCCGGGATTGAAGCCGGCGGCGGTGCTCGTTGCCTGAGTGGCCGGCATGGCGACGGTGACAAGCGCTGCGAGGCCCGCCGCCAGTGACGCCGTGCGCACGATGCGAGGCAGGGTCGACATCCCTCGAGGGTAGTGACGGCGCAGGGCCAACGGAAACGCTACGTGAGCGCGCGGATCTCGGGAAAGAGCGAAGGAAGGCGCGAGGGCGAAACCAAGCGGCTATGTCCGAAGCTCACCTTGCCAACGTGCAATGCCAAGAGTCGTTGCAGCGCAATCCCCTTCCTGTGGGGCCGCCCGGGGGGAACCGTCGCTATCGCTCCTCCCCACCCCGGACCCACGCACTGCGAGACCTACCCAGGCAGGGATTCACCCTTGGGGTTCTTCTGCGTATCAATGACTCTCGTGCCATTGAGTGACACCCAGGTGCCCCCGCTCGTCACGCTGGGTTCCCAGGCGCGGACGCGACCGTCCCCCTAGCGTCACGCCCGGTCTCACGGCTCGGTTTCCACCGAGGTTCGTCTTCCGTCGAAGCATCAACGTTTGCCCGCGAGGAGACTGGGCGGGCGGGCGTCGCGAGGGACCGTCAACGCCGGCGGCACCTTGTGGTTGCGGCCGACACCCGCACGGAAGGAAGGAGCAGCGTGTCCCAGTCCCAGTTGGCGCGGAGAAGGATCGCACTCCTGGCCTTGGTAGGAGGGCTGGGATTCTGGGTCGCCAATTTCGCCATCTCCCTGACGCCCCTCGCCGCGGAGTATCGCGAAGCCCTTGCCATCCAATACCCTTCGATGCTCCTGGAGGCGCTGTTGGGCGGCCTGCTGATCGGCTTATGCGTCAGCTACTGCTTGGTCCGCTTCTTCGACTGGATTCCGTCGACCAGTCCCATGGTGAAATCTCTGCTGCTGTGTTCCGCCGTCTTCGTCGTGGTCACACTGGTTGTCGAAGGCCCCGCCAAGTTCGGGACCGCAATGAGCGATGCGCCGCGCTACTTCCTCATCGCCGCACTGTTCAACGTGCTGCGGATCCTCGCACTGGGAGTATCTGTCGGCTATCTTTTCGGCCGGCTCGACCGGCATCACAGCACATGAAGTTGGGAGCCCGCTCCGGGGCCATCTGAAGGTGCCAACTTCTGCCTCGCATGGGACCCGGGCGCACCGTACCCTCGGAGTGGATGCCTCGCTGAGCGTCGCCCGGGCGGGATTCCTGCCTGCGGGACCTGGCGGCAGGTCATGGAACCTGACGGTGACGGGGTCCGCGTGCGGGCTCGGCGTCACTCCGACTGGGAGGAGGGGGCTGAATGTCCGCCAGTCTCGATGACGGCTGGTCGCGGGACAGGGTCGCCCGGTTCGCAGGCGGCGCCTTCCTCGCTTTCATCCTGACTTCCGTGCTCGCGAGCACGCTCGGAGACATCGAGCTCAGTAGCGCCGACAGTCTGTACGAGAGCATCACCACGAATACCGCGATGTTCCGCCTCGGACTGGTGAGCTCACTCCTGTCGGCATTCCTCTTCCTCCTCGCCGCCTGGGGCCTCTACGTCCTCCTGCGTCCGGTCAACAGACATCTCGCATTGCTCTTCCTTCTGCTCAACGCCGTGGGCGTCGCCATCCAGTGCGCGAGCATGCTGCCGTTGATCTCCGTCATGCTGCAAGGCGACCAGGCCAGCCACTTGCAGGCGTATTCAGCCGAACAACTCACCGGACTGGCGTACCTGTCCATCGGCGTCTACAAGACGGTCTTCGTCACGGCCCAACTGTTCTACAGCGCCTGGCTGTTCCCCCTGGGATACCTGGTCTACAAGTCAGGATTCCTCCCGAGGTTCCTCGGCGTGCTCCTGATCCTCGACGGCATCGCCAACCTGTTCTGGTTCTTGCGCGCGTTGCTGCTGCCGGACTATCCCGCCCTCAACTATCCAGGGTGGGCCATCAGCTTCATCGCGGAAGTCGGCCTGGCTCTCTGGCTGCTCATCAAAGGCGCCAAGGCCCGCCCAGGCGCAGACCAACCCGCCTGACCCGAAGGCGGTCGCCGGGGAGGCGTCCTGCGGTCGGACGCCCTGCGGCTGCCTGTGCTGCCACGGCTCAGCGCTCGTTGTGCGGCTGGCCGGATCGGCCAACCGATCCCTGCAAGTTGGCGAATTCGGCTACGCTCTGCGATCCCGGAGGCCAGGTCCGTGCATCGATACAGCCTTCGACGCCGTTGATGCTTTCATGGCAGTCCTCGAAGGCGACGCGGACACGATCGCTCAGCAAGTGCGGCAGGCCATTCATCGTGCGGCACCGGGGATCAGCCAATCGGTGCGCTACAAGATGCCGTGCTTCTCGATCGACGAGCTGCATCTCGTGCACCTGCGTGTTTCCCTACGGCCTCATAGAACGCCTCCTCGTGGCGCTGGTTGATCGGACGCGTAGCTGACGCCCGCGGTGAGGAGCCTTGTCGACAGAGCCAGCGGCCGACGTGGGCCGGCAGTGCGGCGGGGGGGTCCGTCACGACACCGAATCCTTCGACGCCAGGCACTTGCGCATCGCATGAGCCCAACGGGCATCAGACCGTGCCAACGTGAATGGGCTCGGTGACGACAGACGTTCACAGTGCATGCTTGTCGGGGCCCTGGAGGAGACCGAGGTCGAGCAGTTCGAGCACGAGCAAGACGGCGCCGGCCATGGCGAGGCCCGCCGCAGCCAGGAGCGAGGCCGCGACAATGAACAACGCCAGCTCAACAGCGACGCGTGCCCCTACCGGCAACCGAACGGGACGACGAGGGGATAGAAGCACAGCCCAGACCGCAATGGACATCGACGTGAGTAGCGCCCCAACAACCCAGCCGAGCGGCCCATCGATCAGCCGAACGCACGAGATCGTGAAGGACGACCAGAGCGCGAGTTCCAGCAGGAACCGCACGACGATCAGGCCCATGACGAACGCTCCGGGTGGGCGCGCAAGCCCCTCGTCGCTCACCGGGTGAACTCTTCAGTTTCGAACATCCCGTGGGCGGCTGCTGGTCGCTGTGTCCCTGTCGCGCCTTGGCTCACCGCCCCCGCCGAACCTCCAGGAAGGGTCACTGTGCGGTCCTAGGCCTGCGGCCGCGACTTGAACCGGCGAACCTCTTGGGGCCAGCCGCAAGCTTCGGCAATCCTGCCCGCCCACACCTTGGCTGCCTCGTCGTCGGCGACGTCCACCACTGTGAACCCGCCCAGGAACTCCTTGGTCTCAACAAATGGCCCGTCGGTGAACGACAAAGCGCCACTTGTCGCGTCTGCGCTGAAGGCCCTGCCGGCGTCCTCCTCGAGGCCCCCGGCGAACACGTAGACGCCGGCAGCCCTCATCTCGTCGATGACCGCCATCGCGAGCGGTCCACGTTGACGGAACCACTCCTCGGTGTGGTCGCCCACCCACTGCTGGTTGAAGTAGATGAGGTACTCGGTCACGATGCCTCCTGCTGCCGTTGCCGGCCCGATGTCCGGCTTCACCTCTCCCACGCGAAAAGCTAGGGGCGGATTCCGCGCGATTGCGGCTCCAACATTGCCACACCGGTCAGCCTCCGATGCCACCCGCGATGATGCTGGTGACGATCACCGAGGTGACGGTCACCGCGGCGAAGCCTGCCACGATCAACTTGGAAATGATCGCGTGCTCGATCGCAGCGACCTCCTCAGGGGATTCCCCCATGTCAACTCGCCGCTACCTCGGATGTACGGCGACTCGGTCCGCATTGGATCGGGGGAGAAGGTCACCGCTCCCCGCTCTGAGACGTACCGGACGGCTGGTCCGGCCCCGACCAGGGCACTTGCCCTTCAGTATGTCCGTCTTGCCTGGAGCCGCCTCGGGGATGTGGACCCCGCACGTACGCATTACGCGACAGCGCGGACGACGAACCCTCCAGAGCCATTGAATCTAGTCCGGACAGGCGCCTCGCCATGTCGGCGAGCACCGGGGGTGGCTTTTCGCACGGTGGCTCCACACGAGTGCTGTGCCGCTCACCCCGTCCGCGGCCTGTGTGGCGGCGTCGTTGCGCACCACCAGCAGCGCGGCCCCGGTAACGGCCGACACCGCACCATGATCCACAGATAGATTCCGGCGAGGGTGACAACCCCCGGCGCCTCAACTGACATGCTCACTCACTTAGGTAGGTTCCAGCCGCGGTGCGGCATCGCAGAACGGCCCCCTCATGGCAGGCCCGCCGACAGCGCACACCCGTGGGGTAGCCGACGGAGGCGTTTCGCCAAGAGAAACGGTTACTCGGTTCCTATTCGGATACCAGGGAGACGAGCCGCGTCAACTGCTCAGGGGTGAGCCTCATCATGCCGCCGAGATGGCCAGCAAGGTCGTTCATGACGTCGGGCCGCATCTCTCGTGCCCTTGCCGCCTCGACCTGCGACTGTTCGACGTAGCCCAGGCCGGAGAGTGCCATCGCTCTCAGGAGCGAGCCCCACACGTAGCCGTCCCCCGAAGGCAGAAGGCTCGCCTCCGCGAGGGCCCGCCCATAGTCCTCGTTGACAAGGTGGCCCATGGCAAGCCACCCACGGGTGAGTGCCGACATTCCCGGATTCAGGCTGTGCGCCTCCCGGATCAGTTCCGAGCCACGCTGCCACTCTCCGCATGCACTGAGAGCGATCCCGGCTGCGATCAGGTAGAACGGCTGATAGGGCGCCAGTCGCACCGCTGTCTCGACATGCTCGATGGCCAGTTGCGGGTGCCCCCGCACGAGCGTCGGCCAGCTGAGGACGAGGTGAGCATGCGCATTGTCGCCGTCCAGTGCCAGGGCCTCGCGAGCGAGTGACGCGGCCCGGTCGAGTTCGGCCTCCGTGTCGGCGAAGTCGTAGATGCTGGAGGAGTTGGCAAGTGCGCCTCGCATGGCGAGGAGTGGGGCCGTTCGCAATCCGGCGTCGAGCGCCGCGTCGACGAGGGTGATCGCCTCCGTGAGCGAGGTCTCCGTCTCCCGGTAGAGGTGGGCGTAGAAGGCGAGCCGGGCCGCGAGTTCCGGCTCGGTGCCGCCGCTTCGCCCGCGCCCCAATGCCTGACGGATCACCAGACCCGAGGGGTCTCCCACCGTCGAGGCGATGGCGCGCGACCACTCCTCCTCGGTCTCGAATCGCGCGAGATCAGCGAGTGTGACGACCTCCTCCGTCGACCACAGGACCTCAGCGGATTCCGCGTCGACTAGCCGGACCGCCAGCGTGAGTCGTTCGTCGCGGACAGTGACCTGTCCCGTGAGGACCGAGGAGACTCCTGCGGCCGAGGCCGATCGTCGAGCATCCGCAGACGCATCGATGGGTCCAACAACCCTGATGTGAGTGTGTGCCGCGAGATGGTGGACCAGGGATTCCGACAGCGATCGGGCGACGGATTCAGCGGGCTCCTCGCCCAACGGCGTCAGCACGACGACGACGACTCCTGGCACTCTTGAGACGTCTGGTGCGTGTAACCCGGAGTGCTCGAAGACAGGGATGTATGAGCCGCGCGGAAGAACGATGCGAAGGGGATCGTTGCCTCCGTCGGCCGAGTAATAGTCCTCAAGGCCCTTGCGGACTCGAGTCGCCTGGACCCGCACGGTCGCGTCACCCCTGCCGTCGAAGTCGCTGGAGCGCTGCATGCCACCTCGTGCGACGGTGCGTTCCGACAGTCGCTCGCCGCGCCCTGCCAGGGTCTCCGTGACCACGTACGCCAGGAATCCACGCGATCGAACCGAACGCCTGAACTGCCGGCTGTCCAGCACCCACCCGAGCGCCTCGACCACCGCCGACGGTTCGGGCGCGCGGCCATCCACGTCGGCTGTCGAGCGCTCCATCGGCCCTCCCTCGCCCGCCAGATCCCGATCGGAGCCTAGACGTCCCCTTCGCGCTCGCGTTCGGCCCGTCGAGCGGGGGCTTCCCCGTCGTTCGGAAGTCGGTTTCGCTATCCACCCGACACGTCCCAGTCTCCCCTCCTGCAGCGCACGGAGGGGGCGGTCACCGTCAGTGGGGCTGACGGTTGACGACGAGACCTGCCGAATCCGCTACCAGACTGCTCGCTGGCGACGACTCAGCAGGTCTCGACGAAGGGCCGTTGCCCGGGCTGCTAGTTGCTTGGTGGCTGGTAGGAGTTCGGGCAGGCGAGGTCCGTCGCGGGCAGTGCCAGCGTCGTGACATAGGTGTTGGCGACGGAGTTCACGCAGTCCCCGTTGCTCGCGACCCACGTGCCGTGCAGACCGCCGGCGTAGGTCACTGTGCGGGACTGGGGGAACGCCCGCGACATGCGCGCAGTCCACATCTGGGGGGTCGATCCGTCGCGCGTCGCCCCGAGGATCAGGAGCGGGACGTCCGGACCCTGCCCGCCGATGAGCGGGACGGGGTCCGGCTTCATCGACAGCCCGGAGCAGCCCAGCACGAACGAGGTCGTGGTGGTGGCGCCGTTGACCGGGCCGTACCGACGCTGCGTGTTGATGGCAGAGATCGCCTGCTGGAGGCCCGGCCGCCCCGGGTAGTCCAGGCAGTTGACCACCGAGAAGACGCCACCCGCGTTCGCGTTGGGCTGGCGGGCGAACACGCCGACCGCCGCCTCGGCGGCCGCAGCCTGCTGCGCGCCCTTGCCGAAGACCGCCGCGTAGAGCAGACCCGCGACCTGGTCGGCGATGGGCGCGTAGACCCGCTCCTGGGCGATCGCGTTGTAGACGAAGTCGATGACATCCCAGCGGGTGAGCTCAGTGCCGTTGGGCAGGGGAACGGTCTTCGTGTTCAGCTTCGCCAGCGAGAGCTGGATCGCGGCCGCGGCCTTGGGGTACAGCTGGGCGAACACTCCGAAGGCCTGATCAGAGGCCGAGCCGCCGTCGGCGAAGCCCAGAGTCGTGCCGGCCGGATCGATGGAGCCGTCGAGGATGATGGCTCGGGTGCGCTCGGGATGCTTGAGTGCGTACAGGTATCCGATGCGCGTGCCGTAGCTGATACCCCAGAACGTCAGCTTCTCGTCGCCGAGCGCGGCCCGGAGCCGGTCCAGGTCCTCGACGTTCTCGTTGGTCCCCATGAAGGGGACGAGGTCGGCGTTCTTCGCCTGGCAGTCGGCGTTGGCCTTCGCCAGGGTCTTCTGGAACGCCGTGGCGACCTTCGCCCAGTTGACGGGGCCGGTGTCGGGCCGGTCTGGCCACGGCGCGTCGCAGCCCTTCAGCGCCGGCGTGGACTGGCCGACTCCGCGAGGATCCCACGACACCAGGTCGAAGCGGGCCTTGATCTCGTCAGGCAGGGCTGCCCAGATGGGCTCGACGACCTCGGTTCCTGCGCCGCCTGGACCGCCCGGGTTGAGCACCAGTGAGCCGATGCGCTGCTCCGGTGTGCCCGTGCTGGGATGCCGGATGACCGCGAGCTTGATCGTGCCGTCCTTGGGATTCTTGCGATCCTTCGGGACAGTAAGCGTGGCGCACTGGAAGCCCCCCGCATCCAGGCCCGCCTCGCCACATGACGCCCACGGCAGGGTGGACGCGGCGGCCGCCGGAGCCGGGACAGATACGAGGACGCCGGCGGCAACAGCACCGACGCCGATCCAAGCGAACACACGGGAGGTACGGAATCCACGCACGAGGAGCCCTTCGACGGGGTGAGCCAACAGCGGAACCATGCCCGGTCCTTGGCGTGCGCGCAATTCCAGCAGACATGAAACCGTTTCATATCAAGGACTTCGCGCTGCGACCGCATTCTCGATGTGCGCGTTCGGGAGGTGTCGGCTGTCGACGAGGTGCAGCGGTCCCACGGCGAGCCGCATAGTGGATGCGACTTAGAAGGCATCCAGCATGGATGCTTACGAACAACGCCGCTGGCCGCCTCACAGGCGGCCAGCGGCGCATTGTGGAGGACCCAGGAGTTGAACCTGGCGGGGCGCCCCAAGTGCGCATCCCCCTTGATCGGTCGTGAGATTAGTCGAGTTTCGAGTAGCCCGCAAACTGGGCACGCATTGTCACGACGGCGGCGGCCGGTGGTGGGATCGTCTGACAGGGTGGCCACGCCTAGTGTCGAATAGGTTCATGGACGCCGATCAGATTCGCAGTGCCTTTCTCGAGTACATGGCCGAGCAAGGCCACACGGTTATCCCGCGTGCTCCGCTGATTCCGAAGGATGACCCCACGACCCTGTTCACGGGCAGCGGCATGCAGCCCCTCCTCCCGTACCTGCTCGGACAGGACCATCCCGATGGCCGGCGTCTCACCGACAGTCAGACATGCCTGCGCGTGCAGGACATCGAGGAGGTCGGCGACAGCCGTCACACCACCTTCTTCGAGATGCTCGGCTGCTGGAGCCTGGGCGACTACTTCAAGGATGTCCAGATCAGGCAGTTCTGGACGTTCCTCACCGAGCGAGTGGGACTGAGCCCGGAGCGCATCTACGTCTCCTGCTTCATCGGTGACCCCGCCCACGGCATTCCCAAGGACACCGAGTCAGCAGGCATCTGGACCGAACTGTTCACGGCAGCTGGCATCTCCTCAGACCAAGTGGAACTCGGTAGCGAGGAGAACGCTGCTCTGCAGGGCACCGGTGGCGCTCGCATCGCCTTCTACGGCAAGAAGAATTGGTGGTGCCGCGGCGGCACCGCAGAGGACATGCCCGTGGGTGAGCCCGGCGGACCAGACACCGAGGTGTTCTACCTTTTCCCGGACATCGAGCACGACCCAGCCTACGGGCCACACTGTCACCAGAACTGCGACTGCGGGCGCTTCATCGAGCTGGGGAACTCCGTCTTCATGGAGTACCGACGCACCGAGACCGGTTTCGAGCCCCTGCCTCGTCGCAACGTGGACTACGGCGGCGGCCTCGCCCGCATCGCCGCCGCAGCCATCAACACCGGCGACGTCTTCCGGATCGGGCTGCTGTGGCCGATCGTGGAGAAGCTCGAGGAGCTGTCTGGCAAGCGCTACGAGGACGAGACACGAGCGATGCGAGTCATCGCCGATCACCTGCGCGGCGCCACGTTCCTCGCTGTCGACGGCGTACGCCCCAGCAACAAGGCACAGGGCTACGTCATGCGACGGCTCATCCGCAGGGCCACCCGGTATGCGTTCGACCTCGGGCTGGAGGAGAACTTCTTTCCCCAGATCGTCCCGACGATCTCCGGCATCTACACGCATCACTTCCCCGAGGTCTCCGAGCACGCCGACTCAGTCATCGACGTGCTGTCGAAGGAGGAGCAGGCCTTCCGTAGGACCCTTCGCAAGGGCATCAAGCAGTTGAAGGGGCACCGGGCCACCGGCGTCACCGGTGCCGAGCTGTTCGTCCTCTACGACACCTACGGCTTCCCGGTCGAGCTCAGCACCGAGGAGGCTCGGCGCAATGGCATCGCGGTTAGCGAGACGTGGCGCGAGGAGTTCGACGTGCACATGGAGGCACAGCGCGCCCGCTCGCGCGCCTGAACATCCGGGGCTACCTTCCTCGGACCGGTAGGCCTGCCATGTCCGTCAGCACTGCGGCGAGCGCGGCTCCCACGCGGCCAAGTTCGTCCACGGTCAGAGAGGCGAGCGAGACGCGGACGTCCCACGAGTGCGCGCCGTAGAGCTGACCCGGCAGGACGATCACGCCGTACTCCTGCGCGAGCTTGAGCGGGATCGCCGTCGGCGTCTGACTGGCCATCAGGCGCTCGACTCCGCCTGGACCGCAGAGCGCCTCGGTGACCTGCAGCAGGTCGACGAGTGCGTAGTACATGCTGTCCTGACCGCCAGGCGGCGGGATCTGCAGCGGAGCCCGGAGCGCGGCATCGCGCGCGGCCAGCTCGGCGCGCGTCGCCGCGATGTAGGACCGCCCGGAGGGCATCAGGTACGCGAGCGCGAAGAACGCCATCTGAAGCTGATCGGGCGTGGCCAGGCCGGTGATGTTGTGCAGCGCCACCTCGCGGCTGTCGGCAACCATCCGAGCCATGAAGGACAGCGCCGTGACGTCCGACGTCAGAGACGAGTAGCGGTCCGCCTGCACCTGGCGGATTTCCTCGTCCTGGCCGGCAAGGATCCGGTCGAGGACATGGTCGCGGTGGAGTGCGACGAAGCCAAGTCGCGAACCAGTCGCACCGAAGTTCTTGGAGAATGAGTGCACGCTGACGACGTGATGAGGCAGGTCGGCCAGCATCCCCCGGAAGTCCTCGACGAACGTGGCGTAGACGGTGTCGGCAACGATGACGAGATCAGGTCGGTTCTCGGTGACCAGGTCACGCAGGGCGCGCAGCCGTTCCGGTCTGACCGCGCGACTGTCTGGGTTTCCCGGGTTGACGAGGAAGAACACCTTGATCTCGGGATCGAGGAGCTGGTCGAGTACGTCGTCGGTGAACCGTGACGGGCTGTTGTGCGCAGCGTGGATCGGCACCACCTCGAGCCCGAAGTCCTCGAGCACCGGAATCTGCAGGTAGGGGGTGAAGACGGGCGTGGCGATCGCGACCTTGTCGCCAGGCCGGATCACTCCGTTCTCCTGCAACGACCGGAACACATAGGCCATCGCGGCCGCGCCGCCCTCTGTGCCGAACACCTGATACGTGCCGACAGGCGCCTGCTCCGCCCCGCTGGCCTCCACCAGGTAGCGCTCCATCACCTTCTCGATGTGGGCCAACATGCGGTTGGGCGACGGGTACCCGTCGCCCAGCACGGCCCGCGCGAGCTCGTGCACCCACGCGTCAGGCTCGAAGCCGAACGTGGTGACCCCGTACTCGACGGCACTGCGCAGGAAGTCCGCGCCCTCCGACTCGTCCGAGCTGAGTGACCGAGCGAGGCGGTCAGCGATTCCCTCGCTGTTGGGGGTCATTCCCCATTCGGGATGCGTGCTCGAGGCACGTGCTTCGCGAAGGGCAAAGCGCCCGAGCACGAAGGCAGCGTCGCGTGGCTGTGTGGCCAGCCAGTTCGGCTGTCCTCGACCGGCGTTCAGGACCGGATGCCCGGACGCGGTCGCGGCGGAGCCGATCGCCGCCTGCAACTCGAAGCCGTCGAGTTCGGCGGTCATGCGGTGCCTCCTGACTGGGGTACCGGGTGTTTCGGTACGACCATCTCCCAGCCCATCCGCACCCAGTCGACGAGCCCGGCGTCAGGCATGTAGGCCCGTGCCACCGCCAGGCCGATCTCGGCCAGGGCGGTCTCGTCAGGGAACACGAGGTACAGCGGCCGGTGCTCGGGGTTGAACTTCTCCTTGAACCGGAACAGCGACTGGAATCCGTAGTAGGGCTCGAGGACGGTGCCCAGGAGGTTCAGCAGCTTCTGCAGCACCTGCTCGTCGCTGCTGCCTTGCAGCTCCGTCGGGGCCTTCGCGAGCGGAGCCGCCGACAAGCTGATGAAACGGTAGCCCTCCTCGTGGAATTGGCGTGCCGATGCGCCGATAAGGAACTCCATCACCGGCCTGAACCCCGTGTCACGCCGACGCATCAGGTCGAGAGTCCAGCCCACGACCTCCCCGTTCTCGGCCACTGGCATCCATGACGTGAACCCCTCGACCGTCTTGTCCGGCCCTACCGCCAGGTTGAGGCGTACCTCCGGGTCGTCCGCCTCCCGCAGGGTGCCGAGGGTGAAGCCCATCTCGGGCAGCGCCTTCTCACCGACCCACTCGCCGCTGATGGCCCGCAACTGGTCGGTGAACACCGGCCCGCAGTCCGCCCACTGGGTGGGCAGCAGCTCGATGTCTTGCTTGCCGGCCTTGTTGAGCGCGGTACGCACGTCCTGCCATGACTTCCCGGCGAACTCGACATTGTCGAGCGACATCACGCTGTCCTCGGCCACCTCGATCGCCTTCCACCGCAGGTCCGGCGCCATGTCCGCGGTCGCCTGGCTCGCGGCGAAGAGGCAGGGGATCCAGCCGTTCGCGAAGCAGTACTCGTCGAACTCGTGCAGGGCGGCCAGTCGTCTGTCCAAGTGCCCGACGGGGTCTGCGAGGCACAGGGCCACCGAGCCCACGACCTCGTACCCGATGGCGGTCTGGCCGTCCCGCGAGAACCAGACCGAGATGCCCTTCCAGGTCAGCATCCACTCGATATTCGAGGAGGGGCTGCTGCGCAGCAACTCGCGGAGCCGCACGTCGTCATCCGCTCCGGACTCCGGGCGGCGGCTGGAGTACACCAGCCCCACCACGAGCATGAACAGTGCCCCCACCCACAGCACCGTGAGCGAGGCGACGAACAGTCCGGCCAGGAGAGTCTGATCGGCGAAGTCGTCCTGCAGGACGAGCGCCCCGATCACCGTGTAGGCGATGAGGATTCCCCCGCCGACGAGCACGCGCTTGCCCAGGCGGCGAACGGCCCGCTGCTGTGGGCGCGAACTGAACGCGCGGACAGTGACGAGGAGAAGAAGGAGCTGAGCGGATGCCAGGAAGATGTCGGCGGTGCGCTCTGAACTCGGCTCAGCGGCGATCGCCCCAGCGAGGGTCAGCAGGAGCAACGCCGTCGAGAGAATCCACGCCACGCGTCGCCCACGCCTGAGGCCATCAGCGAGTACGAGCAGGAGGAGCGCCCCGACGATGAAGCCCAGGCCGAAACCTGTCGAGTGCTGCGCCGAGCCCTCGGACTGGAACGGCCCGCCCGTCCCCGGGAACATGCCTTCGATCACTGACGTGACTGCCGTGACCGCGATGATCAGCGCCACGAGCGACCGCTGGGTGCGGCGCTGGAAGCTGAACACCGGCCTGCTCGGACGGCGACCCGCCAGGTAGGGACCCGCCATCACGGCGATCGTGAACGCCACGACGTGCTCGACGTCCCACAGCAACCCGGAGTTGAGCACCATGGCGATGAGATACGCGAACACTCCCACGCGGACGCGGGTACGCCAGATGGGCTGCATGACAGCCGTAAGCGCTCCGACCAGGGCAAGTCCACCGGCGGAGATGCCGAGGTCGTACTCGTTGCCGAGGTCGCGTGCCCAGGTCCAGCCACTCTCGTCGAACGGCATCAAGAACAGTGCGGTCAGCAGGGCGCCCAGGGCCTGGCCGCCGATGGCAACCACCAGGGTTCGAACGTGACCGACGCGGCGCTCGTACACGCTCGCCGCCCAGGCCACGAGCACGAGGACCGGGATGTACAGCACCGGCTGCGGCGCGAAGGCCATCCCGGTCAGGAACGTCCACCAGCGACCGGCCTGCAGCGCCGGCAGACCGTAGGCGACGTTCTCGAAGAGTGATGTGCCTGTTGCGACGCCCTGCCACAGCGCCCCGGTCACCACTCCAGCGACCAGCACGATGGCCACGAGGAGTGTCGTCGCCCAGTACCGGCGGATCACGGCAACGAAAGCCTGGAACCTCATGGGGCTCGACCCTCCTCTTCCGGCCACGAGAACTCACTCAGGGCCGCAGAGTATGCCCCTCGGCACCCCGCTGCGACCGGCCGCCTCCACTGCTGGTGAAGACGTCGAGGGTGCCTAGGTTTTTGGACTCGGGTTCGATCGCACGTCGAGGATGCCACCTTCTTGACACGGGAGATGGGAACGAGGCCCTCGGCCCCGCGATCCAGGCGACCTGCTCAGAGGCGAGGCCGTCGGATTCCGACCTCGGACACCACGCGGCCTAGGAGGCCGGCACGTCCTCGATGTCGAAGTTCACGGTGTCGCCATCGACCGTGGTCACCGTGAGCAGGACCTCGGAGGTGTTGGCGTCCGTGGTGACCGTGCACGTCATGGTGGTTCCGACCGTCCCGGTCAGGTCGCCAGGGCACGCCACGGTGAAGGAGTCCGCCGGGACTCCCGCCTCCTCGATGGCCGCCGCGACCTGGCCCTCGACGTCGGCCTGGCGAACAGCAGTGCTCGACGAGCAGGCCGCGGCGACCAGGACGATGGGGACAAGGGCCAGCAGGATGCGCGGAGCACGCATGAGTACCTCCGGCCGAGTTCGGCGGACTGGGTCTCCAGCTTCGCGGGCAGTATGCCCGACTTTCTCTGGTCCCGCAGGGTGCGCCCCGTACGCGCGGCGGGGCCAAGGCTCGCCGCATGGCGGCAAACCTGCAGGAGAGGAGCGAGTGGGCCGACCCCTGCCGCCAAGTCAAGAGTTGCCGTTGGTGTTCGGTCCATCCTCTCCTCTCGACCGGAGCCGAGTTGACGACGGTCGCGCTGTCGGAGTTCCGCCTCGCGTGGATTGGACCCTGAAGGCTGACGCGTACCTTGGCCTACCCCATTGACCCCGCCCAGTGTCAATTCGCCGCTACCAGGCAGGTACGGCGACCCTCCCCGCACCACGACCTGGGCAGTTGCCCTTCAGAATGTCCGTCTTGCCTGGAGCCGCCTCGGGGATTTGGCCCCGCACATAAGCATTAGGAGACTGCGCCCACACATGGGGTCGCCTCCAGGATTCGTTGCCTATCAACAGGTTTCGTGACACTGAGTGACACGCAGAGACACTGAGGGCCATGGAGACAGGGCGACGGGCAGTGCGAGCACCTATGTGTACGTTCCGTGGCTGGTCCGCCCGAGCCTGAGCACCGTCCATGGTGATGGGCAGGACCGTGGCCCGAGGCCTCATGGGATCCACGGTGACCAGCGCACCCGGTCTCGAGGTGAGTGCGCGCCACATCCAGGGCGGCGAGCAGTTGCTCGCCCACATCCCTCGGCAGGACCGCTTGGGCGCCGAAGTGGATCACGCTCGGTGTCGCCAGGCTCCCGACAGCGAGTGGGGTGCCGAAGCCCAGGTCCTGGGTGAGGATGACCTGCCCGTTGCGGTGCGCCTGCTCGAGGATCTCGCGGTCGGGGGCATCGGGCTCTCGATCTCCTCGACTCGCCAAGCGGCGCACGCGAGGGCCTGCATCGCGTCCTGCTCGTCCAGGTACGGGTAGGCGTCCAGGATCTCCGCGATCGACGTACCCGCCGCGACGAGGCCGACCACAGTGCCAATCGTTACCCGGGTGCGGCCCACGCACGGCTTCCCGCCCATCACGTCGATGGAGCGGGTGATCCGGTCAAGAGGAGCCATGCCCGCAGGGTACCCGCACGACGCCTCCCTTCACCGGCCCTCTGGCTCTGGCCCGACGGCCATTCAGGCGAGGGCCTTGGACTTCAGGGCGTTGAACTCGTCCTGCGTGATGACGCCCTGGTCGAGGAGAGCCTTGGCCGAGGAGATCTGGTCGGTCGCCGTGGTACTGCCGGCGACGGACTTGATGTACTCGGACTGAGCAGCCTGCATGGCCTTGGCCTGCTCGAGTTGGCGTTCCTGCATGCCCTTGCCGCGGGCGATGACGTACACGAGGATGCCCAACCACGGGATGATGATCACGAAGATGATCCAGAACGTCTTGGCCCCGCCGCCCATGTCGCTGCTGCGGAAGATGTCGCCCAGCACCCAGAACAGGCACATGAACCAGGCGAAGAACAGGAAGAACTCGAAAAGGGCGAGCAGGAACGATCCGTTGTCGTTGAACATGGAGCTCTCCTAGTTGTGTGGATGGTCAGATGTCGGCGTGGACGTCGGCCGTGGGCAGGCCGGCTTCCTTCCACGCGGTGAGTCCCCCGGTCATGTTCAAGACGTCGGTGAACCCGAGGTCGGTGAGCGTGGCGGCCGCGAGGGCCGCCCGCGCACCAGACCGGCAGAAGACGATCACCTGACGGTCCGGGGTGAGTGCGGCGTTGTGCCGGGGACTCGTCGGGTCGGCCTGGAACTCCAGGATGCCGCGAGGCACCTGCACGGCCCCCACGATGTGGGTCTCCCACTCGGTGGGCTCACGAACGTCCAGCAGGACGCACGTACCCGCCGCGAGGCGGTCATGCGCCTCGACCGGCGTCACCCCCGGGATGCGGGCATTGGCGTCGACGATCATCTGGGCAGCGGTGGTGGTCATCGTCATTCCCTCTGCTCAGCCGAGCCGGGTGGTGCCGGCGTGCAGTTCAGTGCCCTCGGGCAGGCGCGACATGGACCGCTTCGCCCATTCCTCCTCCAGCAGGTCCCGGGCCGCCTGCTCCAGGAACTCGGGCGCCGCCCACTCGTGGACGTCGAAGTCGTTGGCGATGTAGCCGTGGCCGAGCATGAAGTCCTTGCCGATCTCGACTGACACGAGGTTCTGCGGGGAGAGGTTCGGCACCATGTCGATGTCCTTGATGCCGCGGTAGGTGTCCTCGACGTCGAGGTAGAAGGTCTGCTTGTCGAGGATGGCAGCGGCGGCGTGCTTGTGCTCGTTCGCCCAGCGGCCGACCTTGATCATGCCCTTCATGAACGTCACGACGAGCTCGGGATGCTCCTCGGCCATCACGTCGGTGCAGGTGATGACGGCGGGGATGTTCGCGACCTGCAGCGTCCAGTCTGGGTAGCGGGACAGGTCCTCGATGGCCTTGAACCTGCCCGTGGCCTCCTGCAGGTGCTGGAAGGGCTTGCTCTGGCTGTAGATCGCGTCGACGACGCCTGTCTCCAGCGCGGTCTCCAACGGCCGGAACGCGAGGTCGTGCTTGTGGTCGCGCTTGAGCCACAGCTCGGATGGGTTCTCCATCGGGTCGAGCATCGCGGGGTTGTCGTACCAGTCGTCCGGGTAGGGGAACTCCACGATCTCGACGTCGTCGCGGGTCATCCCGTTGACGCGGAGCATGAGCTCGATGCCCTGCTCCTCCTGGATCCGCCACCAGTCGTTCTTGATCGTGTTGAGACTCTTCGTCAGGCCGATCTTCTTGCCCTTCAGTTCGGCCATCCGGTAGATGTCGTCGCGGGCGCGCACCAGCATCACGCCGCCCTCGTGCGGAGCATGGGTGACCCCGAGGAGTCGGGTTCGGCGGATGTCTGCGTGCACCGCCACCGGCGGGAACAGGCCGCCGAAGCGGATCAGGTTGTCCAGGTTGTGGATGTAGTGCGGGTACCAGTTGTTCTCCCGGACCGAGCGCAGGAACGCGTACTTCACCCCGATCTTCTTGTACTCCTCACGCGTCCACCCCAGTTCCTGGTCCACGTTGCTCGCGGACACCAGCGGGCAGTTGGTGTAGTAGACCTCGTTCCAGTCCAACGCGATCGTGCTCAGATCAACGACCTTGTCCGCCATGACCGTGCCCCTCCACTCGTCCCGACTAATGCACACGTTTGTGTACACAACGATATGGGCGAGCCGATGCCGTTGCGCGGCGAAGGAGGAGGGCTTTGGTCCAGTGTCAGGTGCCGAGGACGGGCGGGTCCGGAGGGGACGGCCACGGTGTCGCGCCCAGTCGCCGGGCGGAGCGCACGAGCTCCTCGCGCAGCACCTCCACCGGTATGTCGCCCAGACCGGCAGCGTCCACCAGGTACGCCTCGAAGATGCGCCACCCGAGCGCCGTCGCCACGATCTGCGTGGCGCGGACCCGTGCCGCCTCCGTCGACAGGCCGTAGCCGGCGACCACGCTATCGGCGATCGCCTGCACCGGGTTGCGGATGGCATCCGACGACATGGGCCGGCCGGATATCGCCAGCGCCGCCCCGATGCGCACCCACTTGCCCATCACCGTGTCCGGAGAGTGCCCCTGCCCGGCCAGCGGATGCTCGGCCACGGCCTCAGCCAGCTGCTCGGACACATGCGCGAACACGGCGTCGATCAGATCGTCCCGGCTTCCGATGTATCGACGAATCAGCGACAAGTTCACATCCGCCTCGGCAGCGACGTCGCGAAGCGAGACCCCGTCGATGCCTCGCAAGGCGAAGAGGGTCGCGGCCGCATCCAGAACGGCGTTGCGCACCTCGTCAGGGCCTGACGGAGCACCTTCTCGGCGTCGCGGTCCACGCCGAACGGGCTTGCCAGCGGCACTCATGCCCCCATCCTTCCCGACAGCGCCGTGACAACGCCGCGCGAACTGTCTCCCCGCATCGCACCGATCCTTGGATGGCACAGGCGGACGGTGGATCGCCCGGTGGCTGGCGGAAGGCGCGGGCGAGTCTGTGACAACCCCTCACGTCATCGACTCGCGTATCACTCCGGCCAAAGGGGGGAAAGGGCGAACCGAATTCGGGCGCGACTCGAGGTCCGGGCGGAAGGGCGAATCAAATCGGTCAATTCCGACGCAGGCGCGAGTTCCGCGAAGTGCAGAAAGTCGTTGCAGCCCAACAACTTTCAGTCAGGGCCGCCTCGGGGAACCGTCGCTATCGCTCCTCCCACCCCGGACCTACGCATTACGAGACTGCCCGAACGCATGGATTCGCCTCGAGGACTTGTTGCCTATCAACAGGTTTCGTGACACCGAGTGACACTCAGGCACACCGAGCGACAGGGAGAAAGGGCGACGGAAAGGGTGAGAGTTCATGCGTAGAACTGTCCGGTTTCCGACTTGGACCTCAGCACCCCCGATGCTTCAGGCCCCGTCAGGCGCCGGGCATAGGCAGCATCTGCAGGATCTCGATGGTGCCCATCTGGTTGTGCGGGTGCCCGGCCACGAGCGCCTGAACTGATGCCAGGTCCTCGCCCTGCACGATCGAGTACCCGCCGATCCATCCGGCCGGTCCCGGGTCGTCCTGCGACGTCGGCATCGTGGGGACACCCCAGTCGACGAGGGCGTCGCCCGCGGCCGCACCCCACGCCATCCACGCGTCCATGCCGGCCTTCATCTCCTCGGGCGTCGACCCGGCCATCTGCTCCCCCATCGTCATCTTCGAGCGGTAGAGCACGAGGTACTTCTCCATGTGGGCAGTCCTCTCAACGCGCACCAGCGGGCCGCCGGAGGCCTCAAGCATGCACCGCGCCCAGAGCCCCGGCAAGACCCAGGCGAATGACAGGAGGCCGCGGGAGCCAAGAGCGGGGCACCTAGCGAGTGGATTTCTTCTTCGCCGGCTTGGGCTTCTTCGGGGGGAGCGTCCTTACCTCGAGCATCGCGCGTTCGATCCATGGAGCCGCTCGCCTACCACCATCGCGCTGGATAGTCGGCGTCTCCGAGCACCTTGTGGGCGGCCCACGCCAGCGTGACCACCCCCATTGCGAGTAGCACCACCAACGGCAGTGCTTGGAACGCGGAGGCTGGGGTGAAGTTGGCGAGGACGGCGATCATCGCGACGGCGATCGCCGGCGAGTGCAGCGCGCCGGTCAGGTGCATCGCGAGCATGGTCAGGGCACCCGCGAGGACTGCTTCGGGGAAGGTCGGCCCGGGTAGCGCCGACACTCCTAGGCCGACGGTGCCGGCGATGGCGTATGAGCCGATGACGCGCAGGGGTCGGGCCCCGGGGGCAGCCGAGTTCGCAACGATGAGGATGAAGCTCACCGCGAACGGCACGAGGAGTGGGGCGAGGACGCTGTCGCGCGCGTCGAGGACGGCGTAGATCGCGAAGATGATCCCCAGTCCCAGCGTCTCCACCAGCACCAGTGGCAGGGCCTGCCTCACCGGAAGGCGATCCGCAAGGTCGGATGCGGGCTGCGCTCGTCCGCGTGATCGTGGTGCGGGCTCGACCTCGCTCATGGGCTCCTCCTGATTCGTGCTGCGGTCACTGATCCGTCTGCGCTTCGGCGTCGATGACCGCGCGGGCGATGCCCCGTGGTCGACCGGCGCGCACCCACAGCCAGTACAGGATCCCAGCGATGCCGCAGGCGGCGCCCAGGGACACGATCGGGTATCCGCGGAGCAGGTTCACGATCAGGGTGAACCCGATGACGACGGCGCCGAGGACGCTGACGGCCATGCTGACGCGTCGATGCTCGGTGTGGTCGAACTTCGCCATCGCGATCAACCCGACGAGGAAGCTCATGAACACCGACACTGCGTAGAACAGCACGAGCTCCTGGTCCTGCGCGCCCGCAGCGACGACCACGGCGATCGAGACGAGCAGGAATAGGGCGACGGCCCAGTAGGGGGTGTGGTGCTGATTGGCGACACCCATGCGGGGGTGCAGGATGCCGGTCTCGTTGCCGTCTAGGTGGGTGCGACGGGCCAGGGCCTTGAGCAGGCCCGGGCCGGCCTGGAAGCTGGAGCTCGCAGCCGCAAGAAGCAGCAGGGCGGTCAGGAGCTGGAACACCGCATAGAGGCGTGGTCCCACGCTCGCCTGCGCGATATTCGCGATCTGGGTGGACTCCGGTGCCGGGATGCCGATACCCAGTCGGACGGCGATCGCCGTCAGGCCCAAGGTCAGGGTTCCGACGATGCCCAAGGTCAGCCACAGCGTGACCCGGCCGAAGCGCCGGCGACCGGCGTCGTCGAGCTGGCCGAGTTGGGCGATGGCCGAGGAAGGAGCCTCGACTCCGGTGGCCAGTGCCATCGCGACAGGGAACGCCAGCAGGATCGCGACGAAAGCCACGTGGCCACCGGGCGGCGTCGCTGCAGCAACGGTGTCGACGGGTGCAGCCGTGAGCCCACCGGTGAGCACCATCGCGCCGACA
This sequence comes from Actinomycetota bacterium, assembly GCA_016717115.1. GTDB lineage: Bacteria > Actinomycetota > Actinomycetes > S36-B12 > S36-B12 > UBA10649. The sequence goes on along the minus strand of JADKGE010000003.1, from coordinate 84,129 downwards.
AGCACGAAGCCGATGGTCATGACGGCGAACACGGCCCGGCCCAGATGCCCGAACCAGGTCAGCGCGGCGACCGCTGTCACGACCAGGACCGCCAGCGGGACACGCCACGGAGCGAGCCCCGGCACGTACGCGATCACCGCGGACGCGGCCGCCGAGACGCTGATGGCGATGGTGAGGACGAAATCCACGATCAGCGCGCCGATCGGGATGAAGGCCCAGCCCTCGCCGAACGCCGCGCCCGCCGCTGCTGCTGCCCCGCCGCCCTCGGGGAAGCGGGCCACGAGCTGGTGGTAGTTGGTGATCACGAGCGCGACCACGGCGACGACGAGCGCCATCGTCGGCAGCAGGAGAGCCAGGTCGCCACCCAGCGCACGCAAGGCCGCCTCGATGGCGTAGGCGACCGACGAGACGGGGTCGGCCATCACCGCGAAGGCAAAGGCGATCAGCAGGGCGGGGCGGCTGAACAGCACACCGCGAGCGCGTGACGAACGATCGGCGCCGGTGGGCTCGGTGGGCACATGATCTCCATAGGTCGACGACTTGCCGACCAGACTTCCCGGCGCACCACCGCTGACCTTACGCGGAGCGCGGCTGCCATTCGGTCTCGACACCGAATCACGGGATGGTCTTGACGGACCCCGCACAATGAGCCGCATGCAGGTCGCAGGACTGTGGCGCTATCCGGTGAAGTCCCTGGGCGGGGAGCGGCTCGCGTCCGCCGAGTTGACGGCGGACGGAGTCCGCGGGGACCGGATCGTTCATGTGCGGGGACCGCGAGGTCCTCTCACCGGCCGCACGCGGCACGGCCTGCTGACTCTCCCGGTGCGCACGGGTCCTGACGGCATTCCGCTGGTGAATGGTCAGTCGTGGGACTCCCCGCAGGTCGTGGAGTTGGTTCGCCAGCGGGCTGGGGACGGCGCGGCGCTGGTCGCCGATGAAAGTCCGCAGCGGTTCGACGTCCTCAACCTGCTCGTCGCCACCGACGAGGCCGTCGCACGGTTCGGCCACGACGTTCGCCGTCTGCGCCCGAACGTCCTCATCTCCGGGGTCGCCACCGGAGATGAGGCCAACTGGCCCGGGCATGCACTGGCGATCGGTGACGTCCTGATCGGTATCGACTCGCTGCGCGCCCGCTGCATCGTCACGACCATCGACCCCGACACCGGAGAGCAGGACCTCGATGTCCTGCGTGAGATCCGGCGCGACTTCGGCGGTGAGCTCGCGCTGAACTGCTGGGTCATCCGACCCGGGACGATCACCGTCGGCGACCAGGCACGCCTCGTGACCTCCGACGACGAACCACGGCACTACGGGGGCTGGATCGTTGGTGCTCCCTACCCCCACCTCGACGGCCCCGAACCGGCACCCGCGGCCGACTGACCTCGCGCCCGACCAATCCTCGGGCTCTCGCGTGGCGAATAGCCAGCATGTTGACCCTGGTACTCATCGGCCTGCTGTCGGGCATCGTCACCGGCCTGTCCCCCTGCATCCTCCCGGTGCTGCCCGCGGTTCTCGCGACCTCCGCGATCCCGCCCGGCCTGGCGGATCCCACGACGGGTACTCAGCCGAAGCCGGACCGGAAGCGCCCGTTCATTGTAATCGCCGGACTGGTCACCTCGTTTGCGGTGTTCACCCTGATCGGGGCCTCCCTGCTCGCGGCCCTGGGGCTGCCCGCTGACCTGCTCCGCAATATCGGGATCGCCGCGATGATCCTGGTCGGCATCGGGTTCCTCATCCCGGCCGTTGGCCACCTCCTCGAACGGCCCTTCGCCCGATTCAGCCGCGTCGGACCGCGTCGTAGCGGGTCCGCATTCCTGTTCGGCGCCACCTTTGGGCTCGCCTTCGTGCCGTGCGCCGGCCCCGTCCTGGCAACCATCACGGTGCTCGCCGCCACCAACCAGGTGCAGTCCGGCCTGATCGTGCTGACCATCGCGTTCTCGATCGGCGTCGCCCTGCCCCTGCTGGCGTTCGCGTTGGCCGGGCAGCAGATGGCCACCCGGATCACGGCCGTGCGCACCCGCATGCCCCTGGTCCGCCGCATCACCGGAGCCGTCCTCATCGTCACCGCGCTGGCCGTCTTCTTCGGCCTTGCCGACCAGGTGCAGCGCCTGGTGCCCAGCTACGTCACCGCGGCCCAGAGCCAGATCGAGGACAGCACCGCCGCACGCGAAGCCCTCGGCACCCTCAACGGCCCGGCGGCGGCCGGACCGGAACCCGGCACGGTCCCCGTCGACTCCCCCGGCCTCGGCCCAGTGATGTCGTTCGACAAGTGCGAAAAGGACCCGAGCACGCTGGCCAACTGCGGCACCGCGCGCGACTTCGTCGGCATCCAAGCGTGGCTGAACACCCCCGGCGGGAAGGCCCTGACCCTCGAGGCGCTGCGCGGCCGCGTCGTCCTCGTCGACTTCTGGACGTACTCCTGCATCAACTGCCAGCGGACCCTGCCGTACCTGACGGCGTGGGACGCCAAGTACCGGGACAAGGGCCTGACCATCGTCGGCGTCCACTCACCGGAGTTCGCCTTCGAGCACGAGGTCGGCAACGTCGCCGACCAGGCCGCCCGGCTAGGAGTGACGTACCCGATCGCGATCGACAACGACTTCAAGACATGGCGCGCGTACGACCAGCGGTTCTGGCCCGCCCACTACCTCATCGACAAGAACGGGACCGTCCGGCAGGTCCATTACGGCGAGGGATCCTACGACCAGACCGAGGCCCTCATCCGCCAGCTCCTCGACCAGAAGGCACCCGACGCGGCCGCCATCGCAGCCGAAGGCGCGCCCGCCGTCACGCCGGCGATGATGCCCGGAACGACCCCCGAGACGTACCTGGGCTCCGAGCGCGCCAACGCGTACGCAAACCCCGACCTCGTCGCCGGCAGCACCCACACATACGAGGCGCCTGGGACGGTCCCACCGGACGGGGTGGCCCTCGACGGTGAGTGGACGATCGGCCCCGAGAGCATCACCGCCGGTAACGGTGCCCGTCTGCAGCTGCGTTACACCGCGAACAAGGTGTTCCTCGTCCTCGGCGGAGAGGGCAGCATCGACGTCACCGTCGACGGCAAGACGGCCCGGACGATCGACGTCCACGGCTCCCCCACGCTGTACACCCTCGACAAGGCCGCCCGCCACGACGCGCTCCTCACCCTCACGGCCACACCCGGAGTCGCCGCGTACGCCTTCACCTTCGGATGACCCGGAATCCCACCTCACCCGAATCCCACCGGTGCGACCAATCCACCGCACCGGCCGGTGCGAATGGCCGACGACCGGCGGCCACCGCCGACCCACGACCACGAGGAGCACCCATGAACATCACCCGCCCAGCCGTCATCACCGTCACGACCGCCGTCCTGGCCGTCGTCGGCCTCTCGGGCTGCTCGAGCAGCAGCTCGGATCCCACACCCGCCGCCACCATGAGCGACTCCCCGGCCATGATGAGCGAATCACCCAAGCCGTCGGACGCCATGATGGAGGAGTCGCCCTCACCGTCGGACGCGATGATGGAGGAGTCGCCGAAGGCGTCGGAGGACGCGATGATGAGCGAGTCCCCGGCCTCCTGATCCCACCGACCAGCCTCCTGGAGCACCTGAGCTGATGCAGCCCGAGCCAGTCCCTGTTCCGGTCGACGCCGCGTCGTCGCCGGAACGGCTGCTCGCGGCCTGCGCGATGGGCGAGCGGGCTGCGTTCCAGGCCTTGTACCGGGAATTCAGTCCGGCCGCCTACGGCCTGGCGCTGCGCGTCCTGCGCGACGAGCACCTCGCGCAGGACGCGCTGCAGGAGGCCTTCACCCAGGTCTGGACCGACGCGAGCCGCTTCGATCCGGGATCCGGGTCCGCCCGGGCGTGGATCATGACGCTCGTGCACCGACGGGCCGTGGACCGCGTCCGGCGCGACCAGGCCGACCGGCAACGCGGCCGTGCCTGGGGGACCGGCCAGCTCGTCGTCGACCACGACTCGGTCGCGGAGATCGTCGAACTGCGCGCCGAGCACCGCCGCGTGCGCTCGGCGCTGGCCGCCCTGACCCCGTTGCAGCGGCAGGTGCTCGACCTGGCCTACCACCGAGGCATGACCCAGGCCCAGATCGCCGACCACCTGGGCATCCCGCTCGGAACGGCGAAGACCCGACTACGCGACGCGTTGCAGCGGCTCCGACTCGAGATGGAGGGGACGACATGACCACCCCGTGGCACGACCTGGCCGGCGATCCCCACGACCTGCTGCCCGGATTCCTGTTGGATGCCCTCGACCCCGGCGAGTCCGAACGCTTCACCGGACACCTGCCCACTTGCGCCGCGTGCCAGGCCGAAGTTGCCGCGGTCTCGGACACCGTCGCGGACCTCGCGTCGGCGTCCAACGTCGCGCCGCCGTCCCACGTCGAGGACCAGTTGATGGCCTCGCTGTTCGGCCCCTCTGCTTCGGTGGGCATTGTCGATGACGACGCGCAGGGGACCGTGCCGGCGCCCACTCCCCTTGCCTCCCACCGGGGGCGCTGGATGTGGCCGGCAGCTGCCGCCGCCGCGTTCATCCTCGGGGCTGGCCTAGTCGCGACGACCGGCGTCCTGCACGTCGGCGACACCTCGGGGCAGGTCGTCGCCGACGGTGAGGCCCAGGTGATCCTGGACGTCACGAGCGCCCCGGACGCGCACTTCATGCCCCTGGACCTCCCGCAGGGCACGGCCAAACTGGTCGTGTCCAGCGGGATGGACATGGGCGCGGTTATGGCCACCGATCTGCCGATGCCCGCGTCCGGGCGGGAGTACCACATGTGGACGGTGATGGCGGATGGCTCGATGACGTCCGCCGCCACGTTCACGCCCGACCGCGACGGGCACGTGTCGGTGATGCTGCACACCGGGGTGAACGACGCAGCGGCCTTCATGCTCACAGTCGAGGACCCGGGCGCCGAGCACCCCACGGGCGAACCGCTGGCCGAGGTGCGGGTCTAGCGACGCGTTGGACGTCGGCCGCGGGCCGCTACCCCACGGGAAGGTTGGAGGCGTGGTGCAGCAGGCGGTCGATGAGGACCGCGCCAATGACGACCGCGGCTCCGGCGGCGGCGACCGCGAAGAGCGTCAATCGACTCGCGTTCTCGAAGGCGTCGTCAACAGACGCATCGGTGCCATGAAGGGTGGACATGTCGGGCTCCTCTCTTGTGGCGACGCGGCCGCCGGCGGATGGGATGGACGTCGTGTCGATCTCAGACCCCCAAGGTGAGCAGGTCGCGCACCCGCGGCTCGCCTGCTGCGCGGGCGAACAGCGTCATCGCGTCCAGGACCAGGTCGCGCTCGGTGGGCTCAAGGCGGGCCAGGATCGTCGTGATCTCGTGGCGGCGCTGGTCGGTGACCTGCGCCACGAGCCGGGCTCCCTCGGCGGTCAGCTCGACCAACGTCTCGCGCCGATTGTCGGGGTTCTCGGCGCGGAGCACCCAGCCCGCGCCGACGAGCCGATCCGCGGTCCGCGTGAACGTCGACGGATGCACCCCCAAGGCCGCGGCCAGGTCGCCACTGCGGACAGGGCCATCCGATGTGGACAGGATCACGAGCACCCGGAACTGCGGGACAGTGACCCGGTCCAGCACCGGGGCGACCGAGCGGGCAACAACACCCAGCAGGGCCCGCGAGGCCGTCAGAACCTCCACCGCCGTCGCATCGAGCTGGTCCACGACTGCTCCCTTCGCGTCCACTTTGCGCCGTGAATTCATCCTTCAAGTGCTACCGTACATCAATTGTATGACTACATGTAAGGACTGTACATGGCCGACGAGCCGGCAGGGGTGGACCCGATCGCTGTTCCATCGCCCGGTGACGCGCAACCCGGGTGGATCCGGATCGTGGTGGTCGTCGCCGTCGTCGTCGCGCTCGTCCTGGTCGTCGCGCGATTCGTCAAGAAGGACGTCGTGACCAACTGGGAGGTCCTAGCCAGCTGCTCGACCGTGACCGACGTCGGTCCTGCCAGGGTCTCGGCGACGCTGGACATGTCCGCCTGCCTCACCGAACCGACCGACCCCGGCATCCCCCGAGACTGGCCGATTGTGACCTTCGTGCTTCCACCCGAAGTGGGTGCGGATCCGACCATCACGGGCATCACATCCGACGACACGAAGCGCACGATGTCCATCGCCTACGACGGTGCGCCACGATCCGAGGGCACCCAGACCGGCGGCCACGTCCTCGTCTTCGTCGAGGTCCCCCCAGGCGAGGTGCCGCCCGCACCTTTCACCGTGCTCGACGCCGCCGGCTCCACGACCGTCACGGCCGTGCCCTGAACCGAGCAGCAGCAAACCCACCCCACTCGGATCGCCTCGCAACCCGGCGGTACGTGGATCTGCCGGATCGGTCAGGTTCCTGGCAAGGCGTCGCGGAAGTCCGGACTCTGCTTCCAGTCAGGCTGAGGCGGGACGTGCCCCGGAGCCGGCGCGTACACCGAGTAGTCCTGGAGCTGCATGCGGTGAATGTAACGGGGGCAGTTCGGGAAGACGCGTTGGACGGCGACGCGCACGACTGCCTGGGCGCCGTCGAAGTGCTCCACTAGGTCGCCTTCGAAGTGCACGGTCGCCGTGCCGTTGATGCGTATCCGGCTGGGGTTCTCGAAGTCGATGAAGAGCATGCCCACCTTGGCGGTGATGGCGATGTTGCCGAGGCTACGGAACATCCCGTTACCGTCGTAGCTGGGAAAGGCCAACGTTCGGTCGTCGAGCACGTCGACAAACCCCGGCAAGCCTCCCTTGTAGGAGCAGTCGGGCCATCCATCGGCGTCAGCCGTCGCGAGGAAGAACATCGACGCGTGCTCGATGAAGTGGACGTCCCACTCGGATAGTTCCTCGTGGACGGTCACCTGCTCCAGGCGGTCGGCGATCCGGCGGCTGTCGAATCGATCCTGGATGGCTCTCGACCCCGCGTGATACATGGGCTTGTCGGCCATCGTCTGCCTCCGGGGCGTCCCGCCTTGGCTCCACTAACCGGGACGATCTCGGAAAACTACTCCCGACGACGGACCTTGACCAGATCCCGACTGAGTCGCATCCGAACTCGGCGCAACCATGAGGACCACCGCGGAGCACCATCAGACTGGCCTTGCATGCCCTTGAGGCCAGGCTTGAGCGCCTGACTTAGGAACCGGCCCGCGAAACTGGCGATCGAACCGACGAGCAGACTGCTGATGACGATACGACCGGCCTCGACGTGGAACCGTCCTCGGTCGGGCGGATCGTCTCGAAACCGAACGCCACAGTGCCCTCGTGGGCTTCCAAGACGCGACCCCATGAATGCGGTCGCATGTTGACGTCATAAATGTTAGTGACTAACATTCATGACGTGGCGAGCAAGCGGGAGATCACCCAGCAGAGGCTTCAGGTGGCAGCACTGGACCTGTTCGAGGTTCAGGGGTACGAGGCGACAAGCGTGGCCCAGATCGCCGCGAGGGCCGGCGTCACGGAGATGACGTTCTTTCGCCACTTCACTTCCAAGGAGGGACCTCTCGTCGACGACGCCTACGATCCGGTGATCGGCCAAGAGATCGCCCATCAGCCGACGCACTCGGACCCGCTCACTCGAGCCGCCCGCGGCATTCAGATGGCTTGGCGACGCGTTCCTGAGGTCGGCGGAGAGGAAGTCCGCAGGCGGGTCCGCATCGTGGCCAAGACGCCGACCCTGCACGCAAGCCTGACCCGCGGAGCGGCCGCCACCGAGGCCGCGATAGCCGATGCCCTCACGGTGCCGGGCACGCCTCGTCGTGATGCCCTCATTGCCGCAGCGGCCGTCATGGGCGCATTGAACGCCGCACTTCGCGAATGGTCGCTCACTGACGACCTCCCACTGGGTTCGGCCTTCGATGCCGCCCTCGCGGTCCTGGAGGACCGTCGTGGCTGACGTGGCGCTCGCCGGTCGCGGCCTGGTGCGGCTCTACGGGGACGGGGCCGGTGTCCGCGGGATGGACATCGCCGTCGTGGCGGGTCAGATCCACGCCCTCGTCGGGCTGAACGGGGCGGGAAAGAGCACGCTGATGCGCATCCTGCTCGGGATGCTGAAACCAACCGCGGGGACCGTGACGATCGAGGGCCGGCGCCTCGACGGGGCCGACTGGGCCGCGGTCGGGCACCTAGTGGAGTCCCCCCTGGCCTACGGCGAGCTCACCGTCCGCCAGAACCTTGCACTGGGCGCCCGACTGCACGGCGTCCCCGCCCCGCGCGTGGCACCGATGGTCGATGCCGCCATGACCGAACTTCGCATGGACACCTACGCGGGTCGGCGGGCGCGCACGCTCTCCCTCGGGAATCGACAACGACTCGGCTTGGCGTCCGCCCTGCAGCACCATCCACGGATCATCGTGCTTGATGAGCCCTCGAACGGACTTGACCCCGCCGGCGTGATCCTCCTGCGCGAAGCACTGCTGACCCGCGCAGGGGATGGCGCCGGCGTGCTGGTGAGCAGCCACCACCTGGACGAAGTCGCCCGCATCGCCGATCGCATCTCCGTCGTCAATCAAGGACGAATCATCGGAGACCTCGACCCTGGCGGCATTGACATCGAGCGCTCCTTCTTCGATCTCGTACTCGCCGACGACACGGAGGTGCCATGCACGCGGCGCTAGTCACCGAGGCCCTGAAGGTCTACCGCTCCAGGACAGCGCGAGCAATCACCGTGATCGTCGTGCTCGGCATCGCACTGATCTGCGCATCCATGCTGCTCGCCGTCGGGACGGCGGACGCCCAGATGGCCGCCAAGCTCGGGCCCCTCATCGATCCAGGAGGCTGGGTCGGGTACTTCGCCGCGGCCGCACAAGTCACATCGGCCGCCGGCCTGCTCGGCTGCGGAGCGCTGCTGAGCTGGATGTTCGGTCGTGAATTCGGGGAAGGCACCATCACCGGACTCTTCGCCCTGCCTGTCAAACGCCACACGATCGCGGCCGCGAAACTCATCATCTACGCGCTCTGGGCCTTAGCCGTGAGCGTCTCCCTGGTGCTCGCACTGGTCGCCTTTGGGCTCGTGTCCGGCCTCGGAGCCGTGACAGTCGAGGCCGTGCCAGCGATGGGCAGACAGGTTGCGTTGACCCTGCTGACCGCGACCATCGCGATACCCGCAGCATGGGCTGCCACACTCGGCCGGTCAGTGCTCGCCGGCATCGGGACAGCCATAGGAATCCTCGTCGTCTCCCAAGTGGCCGTGGTCGCCGGGACAGGCGGCTGGTTCACCTTCGCCGCACCGGCACTGTGGGCCGTGAGCCAAGGAACGCGCGTCTCCCCAACCCAGCTCGCACTCATCATCCCGCTCGTCCTGGGCAGCTGCAGCCTGATCCTCGTGGCATGGAGCCGACTCCAACTCGACAAGTAGGTCCTTCTGGAACCGCCGACCTACGCATTCGACGCGTAGATGTGGGAAGTCGGCCTCACGACCGGGGCACTTCCGGGGCATTTCGTCCGCGAAAGGCGGCGAAACGGGCACCTTGACTGAACGTCTCAAATCGCCGAAACTTGTTGCAGCGCAATGGATTACGACTCAGGGCCGCCTCGGGGAGTTGAACCCCGGACCTACGCATTGCGAGTCCACCCCAGCCCACACAGCGATCGCACGGAAAACCCTCGACCAGTTCAGCCCCACCCGCGCCCGCGACCTCGATCGCGAGTCCGCCCGCTGCGCCAGCGCCTACGCATCCAGCGAATGACGGCATCCTCGTCGCCGGCCACGTCCATTCCGCATACGAGCGGACTGTGGCGTTGACGGAACCTCGGCGAACCGGCGACTACCGCGATCGCCTGACGCAACAGCGCCGCATGAGTGAGCGCAGGCAGGGATCCGCCACGGACTGGCGACTACCGGGCCCGCATGTGGAAGTCGCGGAACGCGGCGGTGAGGTCGGCCTTGGCGGTCGAGCTCAAGGACTCCACCGGTACGTGCCCGACCGCCGCGATGGTTGCGAGCATCTGCGCGAGGTAGACGTCGCAGCCTGGGCAGTGCGACAGGTGGCTCTGCACCGCCAACGACGCCTGCTCGTCGAGCGCCCCCTCGAGGTAGGCGGTCACCATCTCGACGAACTCCCTGCAGGCGAGATCCGGCTCCTGCGCCTTTGACTCGATCACGACATCACCTCGCTCGTCATGTCTCGGTAGTACCCCTCCAGTGCCAGACGCAACCGCGCCCGACCGCGGTGCAGAAGGACCCGCTGGTTGCCTGAGCTGATCCCCATGAGGGCGCCCGCCTCGTCCGCCGACATTCCCTGGATGTCCCTCAGACTGACCACCTGCCGCTGGCGCTCGGGCAGCAGCGACAGCGCCGCCGACAGCAGAGAACGGATCTCCGCTCCGATCAGCGCCGACTCCGGCGAAGGCTCCCACGACGTCGGCGCGCCCTCGGGGGTCCATCCGCCCGCCCATTTCTCGCCGGCCCCGCGGAAGCGGCTCGGGTCCACCGTCGGTCCGGGGTCGTCGTCGCCCCCCGGCGCCCACGGCAGCACGCGAGCTTCGCTTACCCCGCGGGTCTTGGCCAAGTTCGTGAGAATCCGGTAGGTCCACGTCCGCAGGGATGACCGGCCCTCGAAGGCGTCCAGGCCCCGAAACACCGCGAGCCAGCATTCTTGAACGATCTCCTCGGCCGAGGAACGCGTCGACACATAAGTCCGTGCAAGCTGAAGCATGGATGCGGACCAGTCGTCCACGATCTCCGCGAACGCTGCGGCGTCACCTGCGCGCAAACGGCCGACGAGTTCCGCGTCTCTGGAACGCGCGGACTCGACCGTTACCGGCTCCCGGGCGGACGACGTGCTCATCTGGGCAACTCCTCGCCTAGGACCGCCGAAGTCTATTCCGACACGTCCACGGGCCCGCCTCGGACGCCCGAAGCCGGTGTCGTCACTGTCAGGGCCGCCGCGCACCCGCAACCTGTCAACCCGCCGATCTCTGGACATGGCGACCTTCACCCGCCCAGGCCCGCCCCTTGATCGCCCACCGTCCGATGCTGGCGAGGCACGTGGGTGAGGATCTCGGCAATCACGTGTGAGACCTCGGACCGGATCGTTTCATCACCGATGGTGCCGTCGGAGTCAATGAGGTCCCGCCGCACCGGGATTTGTTTGCATGCCGTTGCGACGACCTGCGCCCCGGTGTAGCCAAGGACGACACCCAGCGACTCGTGGGCACGTTGCGCTCCCCCGGGAGCCGTAGAGACGTTGATCCACCCGACGGGCAGTTCGATCTCTTGGCCTCCCACGGTCCAGTCGAGAAGGTTCTTGAACGAGCCGGGCAGACCTCCCGCGTACTCGGGGGTACAGAACATGATCGCGTCCGCGCCGCGCAGCGAGGCCCGAAGGGACTCGACCGCAGCGGGGAGCGGGTCGTGGTCGTCGTCGGGATCGAAGTGAGGCAGGGTGGCCAGCCCCTCGTAGAGCGTGCCCGCGACACCGTCAGGCAGCATCTGCAGGACGGTGCGCATCATCGCCATGTTGGTCGACGCCGCCCGCAGGCTCCCGCAGATCAGCAGGAGCTCACGAACCACCATGTCGTCATCGGTCATCTCGTGCGTTCCGGTTCCGGACGTCCGTGGCTGTCATCCGGACGCTCCGGCTCCCTCACTGGATCCCAACGGCCCCAAGAGCCCCTCGCGCCAACAGTTGCCATCGTGGTGATCACGTCCGGCGTCCGCGGATCCACCGCGCCGACCCAACGAGAAGGATCACGACCACCACCGCACCAATGAGTAGGACTCCAGACGTCCTCCTGTCGCCGCCACCCAGCCCGTTCGCCACGAAGACCGCCACGAAAGCCAGCACCGCCCGCCTGCCCACGCTCATCCGATTGCCTCCACCCGGCGTATCGCCCGGGGCCATCCCATTCAGGTCGTTCGTCACCGGAGACCTCCTCCATCGGTCGGTTTCGCGCATCCTGCCCCCGACGGGGATACGCCTTCATGATTCAGTCTCGCCACCGTCCCAGGCGTTACACACGCCCTCCAACACCCCGCATCACGTGACGGACTGATCGCATTTCCCAGTGCGGCCACACCAGATCTGCGATGAGGTCCTCCTCGTCCGCGTTGGGGTCGAGCGCGCCTGGGAGGTGTGCCAGGGCGGCCTCGACAGGTGCGCCCTCCGAGTTCCTCAATCGATACTGGAAGGGGTCTGCTTCACTTGAGCGAACACGCCGACACTCTCGGATTCGACATGCTCGGCTGGTTGGACGTCGATCGAACCGGCCATCCACAGCCGGTGGCCCTTGAGGTCAAGAGCAGCACAACCGGGTCATTCCTCCTGTCTCGTAGCGAATGGCTGTAGGCCCTGAAGCTGCACGACGCGAGCGACAGCAGTCCCTACGCCGTCCTGGTGGTTCGTCGAGGTGGCGTCGCCGGGCTTCCCGCATGCATGGACCTCCTGATCGACCCCTTCGCCCTCGTTGAGCAAGGGCTCCTGCAGAAGGACGACGACGGATACCGAATGGACTACCTCTCGGCCACGGACGCACACAGCCCCGAACCTGGGCAGTCGCCTGAAAGAGAATCAGCGCCAGCGAGTGGCCCCGCCTCGCCCTGAGCTCGGGACTTCAGCAAGTTGTGCGTCCCGGTCATGCGCACGGCTGAACACCCCCGCCCTGGCTCCCGCCAATTCAAAGGGCGAAGGAAAGGGCGAAAGACCTCCGAAGAGCGATTCGAGATGGAGGCGATTCAGGAATCTCCGTTGCAACTCAACGCCATCCGAGCCTGCGCCCATCGGAACAACCTCTCGGACCTACGCATCAAATGTGCGTAGGTCGATCATCGCGGAGCAGTCCTTCTGAACAGCACCAGAGCACGTCCAGCCTCAATTCTTAGAGGGCGTCCTCGCCCCAACCTCGCCCTTTCGCCTCTCACGCCCCCATGCGACGCCGCGTAGCGAAAGGGCGACGGCACGCCAGGCCGGATAGAAAGGTGACGTCCCCTGGCGTGGTGGCTTTTCGCTCGTCGCGCTCAGGTCAGTTCTCTGATCATGCCGACATGAGTTCCGGTGTCGTCACCTGCCCCTCGTTGTCGGTGCTGCTGGTCGTGACGAGGGTCATGGATCGCTCGCTGAAGTAGCGGCGATCGGCGGCGGCCCATTCGTCGTGCTGCTCGACGAGGACCGCTCCGGCGAGGCGCAGGAGCGCCTCGGGATTGGGGAACACGCCAACGACGTCGGTGCGGCGCTTGATCTCCTTGTTCACCCGCTCGAGCGGGTTGGTGGACCAGATCTGCCGCCAGTGGACCTGCGGGAACCCGGTGAACGCCAGCAGGTCGTCCTGCGCCTCGCGGAGCATCGCCTCGACCTTGGGCAGCTGCCGGCCGAGCATCCCGGCGATGACGTCGAACTGCTCCTCCACGTGCTCGGCGTCGGGCTGGGCGAAGATCGTCCTGATGGCCGCGGCGACCATCTCGGCGTTGCCCTTCGGCACCACCGCGAGGACGTTGCGCATGAAGTGCACGCGGCATCTTTGCCAGCTCGAGCCGATGAGAACCGCTGCGATTGCTTGCTTCAGGCCGCTATGGGCGTCGGAGATGACCAGCTGCACGCCGGTCAGTCCGCGGGCCTTCAGGCCGCGCAGGAACGCGGTCCAGAACGCGCCGTCCTCGCTGTCGCCGACGTCCATGCCCAGGACCTCGCGCCTGCCGTCGGCGGTCACGCCGATCGCCACGACGATGGCCTGCGAGACGACGCGGTGGTTCACGCGGGCCTTGCAGTAGGTCGCGTCGAGGAACACGTACGGGTACGTCGTCTCCGCCAGGGACCGGTCTCGGAACGCACCGACCTCCTCATCGAGGTCCTTGCAGATCCGCGAGACCTCCGATTTGGAGATCCCGGTGTCGGCGCCGAGGGCCTTGACCAGGTCGTCGACCTTGCGCGTCGAGACGCCGTGCAGGTAGGCCTCCATGATCACCGCGAACAGCGCCTGGTCGATCCGGCGCCGGCGCTCCAGCAGCGACGGGAAGAACGATCCCGACCGCAGCTTCGGGATCCGCAGCTCCAGGTCCCCGGCCGTCGTGGACAGCAGCCGCTGCCTCGACCCGTTCCGGACCGCTGTGCGGGCCTCCGTTCGTTCCCAGAAGCCCGCGCCGATCACGCCCTCAGCCTCCGCGTCGATCAACGCCTGATACATGCTCTGCGCGGCGATCCGGATCCGTTCATCCACTCCGGCAGCCTTCAACGCCTCCAGCAGTTCCAACAGGGCAGACTGGTCCATAGCCATCGTGCAAGGTGTCCTCTCGTGAGTTCCTAGTCCGAACATCACTGACCCTTGCACGATGGCCCACTACGTCGCAGACACCGCCACGCTCAAGGCCGAAAACCCACCACCACCGGGGACGTCACCGATAGAAAAGGGCGAAAGCAAGGGCGAGGGCACAACAAATCGGTCAATTCCGACAGCGCCCAGAAAGTGAAAGAATGGCGAATAGCGTTGCGCCGCAACGACTTTCACGTGGGGCCGCCTCGGGGATTTGAACCCCGGACCTACGCATTACGAGTTGAATCAGAGTGCAAGTCTGGCCCCTAAGAACTGTTGAATACCAACGGCTTCACTGCCACCGAGCGCTACCCAGCGTCACTACTTGCGCTCCCCTAAGCGCAAGTAGAGCGCAAGTAGGGCGCAACTCTGCATCTAGGTGGACCTACGCGTTCCGTGCCCAACTCGACTAACTCAGCGCAAGCAGAGTGCAGTTCAGTGCCACTTGCACGGAACTGCACCCTGTTGATCCTGCCCACGGTGTGAAGCCAACGCCATCTCGTTCGCTCGGGCAGCTCCTCCTAGCCATTCCGAGTCAGCGCAGGTGCGAGAGACGCTTCTGGTCGCCTTAGGCGGCGAAGACGTAGGTGCGCTCAGGCCTGACCTTGACGTTCATGCCGATCTTGGGGCGACCATGTTCCTCGGAGGCTTCGGCCGAACGCGTCGGTCGGTATCAGTCCCAGGCCCGGGATGCTGGTCACCGGCGTGGGATCGGTGATCTCTCCGACGAACTCATCGTTCTCGATGTTGCGGAAGCCGATGAGCCCCCAAGACCCGTTGTGCTGCACGAGGCGACCCGCGTAGACGGAGTCTGTCGGGAAGCGCGTCGCCGTGGTGATGTCGAACGGCCCCAGGGTGGAGGGCCCGGTGACGCTGAACACTCCGCCCGAGCCGTAGCGGCTGCGTGCCTCTTCGCTGAGTTCGGCTGTTCCGCAGGAGAAGAGCAGGGTCGGGGTGCCGTCGACCTCCTCGACCTGCGCGACCTCCATCTGGCCGAATCCGGCTCCCGGTGGCGTGAGCGGCTCCAGCACTGTCCAGTGACGCAGGTCCCGGGAGACGCAGTGTCCGAGAACACCCCGGTCGCGAGTGGGCCCGGTCTTTGTCCGAGCGGTGACCAGCATGTGCCACATACCGAAGTTGTGCTGGAACACGAACGGGTCTCGCCACGCCTGGTCGTGCCAAAAGTCGGTGTCGAGTTCCTCGTACCAGCGGAAGTCGGCCTCGAGGATGGGCACATCCTTCGCCTTGGTCCATGTGATCAGGTCCTCTGACGTCGCCGCTCCGACGCGCTGGACGAGCCCCCCGTCGGAGTGAGTGGAGCCGGTGTAGAACATCCACCAGGTGCCGCTTTCGTCGCGGACCACGCTGCCTGTCCAGGTGGTCCAGTCGTCGAACGCCGGCTCCTCGCTCGGTGACAGCGCATCCGGCAGGACGGTCCAGTTGCGAAGGTCAGACGAGGTGGCGTGACCGACGTGCGGGTGGCGGTGGCGCAGTTCCGGATCGCCGAGGTCTCTGGAAGCACGAAGGTAGAAGGCGTGATGCAGTTCGCCATCGAAGGCGTACCAGGAGTCCCAGATCCAGGAGTCGGCGAGTCGCAGCGTCATGTCAGGCCGTACTCGTCAGCCACGCAGTGGTATCGGCGGGTAGCAGGCCATCGAGCAGCGGACCGCTCGAAAGGAGGACCTTGCCAACCGGGAGTGGGACGGGGGACGAACCGAAGTTGGTGATGGACTGCCAGCCTCCGGGCCGCGTGAAGTGCAGCACGTCCTCGTCGGCGGTGTCGACCCATGCCAGGACGTCCCGCCCTTGCAGCTGCTTCCGGAGAGAGATCGCCGCACGATAGAGGGCCAGCGTCGACGACTGGTCGGCCTCTTGAGCGTCGACTGCGAAGTCTGCGAACCAACCGGGCTGATGGAGAGGGCTCGCTCCAGCGCTGAACCCGAAGTTGTCCGTCGCGGCCCGCCAGGGAAGCGGCACTCTGCAGCCATCTCGGCCCTTCTCCGTGTGCAGGGTTCGTGTCCACACGGGGTCGAGAAGGGTGGCCACGTCCAGGTTCGCCACTTCGAAGAGTCCCAGCTCCTCACCCTGGTAGAGATAGGCCGAGCCCGGCAAAGCCAGCAGCAGCATGATCGCTGCCCGTGCACGCGACTGGCCGGTGGACCGGTCCTCTGAAGGCTCCCTGCCACTCGCGAGAAGCCACGCGTTGCGATCGGTGCCCGGTGGGAGCGCATAGCGGGATGCATGTCGGACGCAATCATGGTTGGACAGCACCCACGTGCTGGGGGACCCGGAGCTGCTAGCGATATCGAGATTGGTGGAGATGGCCGTGCGGAACTCTGCAGCGCTCCACTCCGTGAACAGCAGGTCGAAGTTGAAGGCCTGATTGAGGCCATCCGAACTGGCATACAGCGGGATCCGCTCGGCAGGAACAGCCGCCTCTGCCACGGCCATCCGCGGCGGGTCGTACGCCTCGAAGATGGCTCGCCAGCCGCGGTAGATCTCGTGAACGTCGTCGCGGTCGAAGAGCGGGTGGCTGCCGTCGGTGGGGGTCAGGAGCGGGCTGAAGCTCGTGAAGTGCTGATACGGCTCGGACATGTCCTTGACCAGTCCATGTGCGACGTCGACCCGGAATCCGTCCACCCCACGATCGGCCCAGAACCGGATCGTGTGCTCGAACTCCTGACGCACCTCGGCGTTGTCCCAGTTGAAGTCGGGTTGATCGGGGCTGAAGAAGTGCAGGTACCACTGCCCGTCCTCGACACGTGTCCACCCCTGCGGGCCCCAGTGCGAGGGCCAGTCGTTGGGAGGCAGCGAACCATCGACTCCGCGACCGTCGCGGAAGATGTAGCGATCCCTTTCTGGTGAGCCAGGTCCCGCGGCCAGTGCCTCCACGAACCACGGGTGGAGCCTCGAGGAATGGTTGGGCACCAGATCGACCATGATCCGGATGCCGACGGCGTGCAGAGACTGCACAAGAAGATCGAAGTCCTCCAGGGTGCCGAATCGCGGATCGACGTTCCGATAGTCCGCGACGTCGTAGCCGCCATCAGCCCAGCCGGATGGGTAGAACGGGCTGAGCCACACCGCGTCTATGCCGAGCTTGGTCAGGTAGTCGATGCGGCTGACGATCCCACGCAGATCCCCTATGCCGTCCGCATTGGAGTCGGCGAAGCTCCTCGGATAGATCTGGTAGACGACGGCCTGCTGCCACCAGGCCCGGCTTGACTCGACATCGACCTGTGGGCCCGCCTCACTGGTGGAGTTGGGGACTGTGGAAAGTGACACTGCTAGCCCTTGACCGCCGATGAGGCGACGCTCTGGATGAACCACCGCTGGAACACCAGGAAGACGAGGACTACCGGGATGACCAGTAGAACGCCGAACGCGAAGATCTGGCCCCAGTCCGTCGGCGGCTGAGCCTTGAACACCGCGATAGCGAGCGGGAGCGGGCGGACCCGAGGCTGGTCGATCATCATGACTGGGAAGAGGAACGACGACCAGGCCGCGAGGAACGTAAGGATCGTGACGGACGCGTACACCGGCTTCGACATCGGGACGATGATCGATATGAACACGCGGAAGGGCTTGGCTCCATCGAGCCGCGCGGACTCCTGGATCTCGTTGGGGATGCTGATGAAGAACGTATAGAACAGGTAGATCGAGAATGCGCTGGCGATGAAGGGCAGGAACTGCACGTAGTACGTGTTCCTCATCCCGTTCATCAGGTAGAACAACGGCACCGCGATCGCTTCGAAGGGCAGGATCACGAGCAGCACGATGATCGAGAGCACGAGGTTGCGCCCGACCCACCTCAATCGGGCGAGGGCATACGCCGCCATCGAGTTGATCACCAGCCCGCCGATCACGATCACCAGGCTGACGATCAGCGACGTCAGGTAGAAGTTCCAGAAGTACCCCGATGCGTCGCTGTCGAACCGACCCATGACGCCGCTGTAGTTGTCCAGCGACAGGTTCGTCGGCAGGAACCCGCCGAGTCCGTTGAGCACCTCATCGGACGGCTTGAACGAGCCGATGATCATGTAGGCGATGGGCGCCAGGAACAGCGGCGACACCAGGCAGAGGAAGAAGTAGGAGATCGCGTTGGAGATGTTCTTGCGCGTGCGAAGGGTCATGCCCTTGTGCGGAGCAGCCTGACTCGTCGGAGTCTCGGCGATCGCGGTTGTCACTGGACCTCCCTGTTCTGGCGGAAGATGCGCTGCTGGAGCAGGGTGATCGCGATGATGACGAAGACGAAGACGACGGTCATAGCGGCACCACGACCCACGTTGTTCTCCACGAACGCTGAAGTCACGGCCTGGTACATGACGGTCGAAGTGGAGTCGCCCGGTCCGCCTCGCGTCATGATGTAGACCTGATCGAAGAGCCGGAACGAGAAGATCGTTGTCACGATGATGACGAAGACCAGTGTGTTGCGCAGGCCCAAAATCGTAACGTTCCAGAACTGCTGCCATGGGTTTGCGCGGTCGAGGGTGGCAGCCTCGTACAGTTCCTGAGGGATGCCTTGGAGTCCGGCAAGCACGATGATCATCTGGAAGCCGACGCCGGCCCAGATGGACATGATGGCGATGGACAGAAGTGCGAGCTTGGGGTCGCCCAGCCAGTCCTGCGGGCCGATCATGCCGAACGTGACGGCCGCCAGGAATCCGTTGAGCATCCCGAGACTGTCGCGGGCGAAGATGAGACTCCAGATCGTCGCCACCAGTGCCATGGGGAACACCACCGGCAGGAAGAAGATGGTCCGGAAGATGGCGATGCCCTTGAGCTTCTGGTTCACCATCACGGCCAAGCCCACGGCCAACGCGGTCTGGATCGGCACAACGATGAGGGCAAAGATGAAGTTGTTGAGAAGTGAGCGATAGAAGACCGAGCTCGTATCGGGATCCAGCAGGATCCGCCGGTACTGCTCCAAGCCCATCCATACGTTGGGTCGAGCCCCATCAAGGCGCACGTTCTGCATCGACAGGACGAAAGCCATCACGAATGGGACCAGCACGAACAAGGCGAGCAGAAGCAGGGCCGGCAGGCTCATCATGAAGCCTGCCGTGTTGTCGTATCCGAACCTCTGCTTGGCAGGGGCTACCTGCTGATTCGTTGCCATCGGCTAGCTCCTTCGAGCCTCGGAAGTGCTGGGTACCTCAAAGTGCTGGGGGAAGGAGCGCCGGGCCAGACCGACTGGCCCGGCGCTCCTGATGACCCACGTGCGGTCAGGTACTACTGGTAGTTGTTGTTGTCGGCTGCATCCTGATCGATCGCCTTGGCAGCCTTGTCCAGCTCGGCCTGTGCATCGCCGCCGCCGTAGATCGCCCAGAAGGCGTCGCTGAACTTCTGGTTGATGACCGGCCAGGCGGCGCTGATCGTGCGGGGCACAGTGACGCACTCCGGTGTCGGGTCGGCCGAGCCGCAGGTCAGCGCGAGCTGCTGGCCGTAGAGCTCAAGGTCGCCGCCCGGTCCGTACAGCTCGCTGGCGGCAAGGACGGCCTTGTTCGCCGGCACAGCCCCGTTGGCCTTGGTGATCTGATCGACCCACTGGTCCTGCATGATGAAGTCGAGGAACTTGCCACCGGCCTCCTTGTTGGCCGCATTGGCGCCGATGCCCCAGCTGTGCGATCCCTGGCCGCTCTTCGTGCCATTGCCCCAGTCGGGCAGCGGGATGACGACGAGATCCTCACCGAGAGCTTCCTTGTTGGCGCCGTATGCCCAGTGGCCAACCCAGGCCAGTCCCACGCGCTTGTCGGTGAACGCCTTGTCGTCGGCATTGGGATCGACGTACTGGCGCCAGCTGGCAATCTGGGAGAGAGCCGCAGCGACTTCGGGGGAGTTGAGCGAACCCTCAGCCTTGCCGTCCTTGATGAGCGGGAATCCGGCCGAGTTCACGACCGGGGTGAAGGCATAGCCCGGCCACGTGCCGGCGTACTGCTCCTTGAGGTCGATCGCCTTGCCGTCCTTGCCCACCTTGGCGAGCTTCTCCAGGACAGTCTGGAACTCCTCGGCGGTCCAGGCCTGATCGACGGTCGTGGGAATGTCCGTGATGCCGGCAGCCTCGAGCATGGCCTTGTTGCCGTACAGCGCGAGACCCGAGTCGTACTGCGAAACCGAGTAGATCTTGCCGTCGACGGTTCCCTCGGCCACCAGGGACGGCAGTTCGTTGTCGAAGACGGACTGATCGACGAGGCCTTCCAGCGGTGCCACCTTGCCGGCGTACACGAGGGCGCCGACCGTCTCGCCGTCGAACTCGTAAACATCCGGAAGGGCGTCCACGTAGGTCGATGCCAGCGTCTGGCCGTAGGTCGCCTGAGGAATCAGGGTCAGCTCGGCCTGGATGTTCGGGTTGGCAGCGTTGAACGCGGCAACCTCGTCCTTGGCCGCCTGGACCTCTCCCTCCTGGCCCTCCTGCGCCCACACCGTGATCTTGGTGACCTCACCGGCGGGGGCGGCGCTGGCCGCCGCGGACGCCGCGGCGCTCGCTGCCGTGCTCGCCTTGTCACCGGCCGCGGCCGAAGACTCCGAAGAGCTGGACGAGCCTCCGCAGGCGGTAAGCGTCAAAGCGGCAACGGCCACAACGGCCACTCCGCTGAGGATGGACGTCGACCGTCCCCTCGTGTGCATGTTGTGCCTGAACTTCATGTGCCTTCTCCTGTAGTGGTGGCCACGTCGCCGGGCCGACTGGATTGTCTTGGTGGAGCCCGATCAGCCCTGGTGGGGACCAACCGGCGACAGTCGTCTTCCGTGCACAGAAGGGAACGTCTCGCATAAGGTAAACGCCAGTGTTGACGCGCGTCAACACTGGAACATAACAAATCTGCAACGACGATCACGGCGACCTGGACCGGCCTTCGGCGGGTCGATGGAAGTCCGCGCGCCCACCTCTTGGAGGATGTCCCGCATGCCTACTCGCAAGGATGTCGCTCAACGGGCAGGAGTGTCCGAGGCGACCGTGTCGTATGCCCTCAGCGGCAAGCGGACCATCTCCCAGGCGACACGCGAGCGCGTGTTCGAGGCGATGCGCGAACTCGACTACCGGCCCAACCTGATGGCTCAGGCCCTCGCAGGTGGAAGCAGCTCGATCATCGCCCTGCTGTTTCCCAGCCAAGAGCGCGGAATCTCCAATGCTGACCTCGAGTACGTTCTCGGCGCGGCAAGCGCTGCCCGTGAGCTCGGCTACCACCTGCTGCTGTGGCCAACAGAGGATCGCGACGTCAGTGACGTGGCGTCGTTGTTCCAAGCCGGACTCATCGGCGGCGTGCTGCTCATGGAAGTCCGCATGAAGGATGAGCGGTTACGCACCCTCGGCAAGGCCGGCGTGCCCGTAGGCCTCATCGGCCGCACCGGAGCGAAGTCTGACGCGGCGATCGCGGCGGACCGCGACTTCCAAGCAGCCATGCTCAAGGCCACCCAGTACCTCGTCGGTCTCGGTCACACACGCATCGGCTACCTGTCCGGCCCTCAGCGCAACATCGACCTCAAGCTTGGCGCACCCGTGCGGGCCGAGAACGGTTTCCGATCAGCACTCGAGGCAACGGGAACTACGGGTGCGGTCGTCTACTGCGAGTCGACGATCGAAGCCGGGCGAGAGGCACTGGGACGGCTTTCGGCGGACGCCCCTGGTTGCACCGCACTCATCTGCCTGAACGTTGAGGCAACGATCGGCTTGATGCAGGAAGCGATCGAGCAGGGCGTCCACATTCCCGAGGACCTGTCTATCGTCTCCATCGGCACGCCCGAGGACTTCGCATCCGCCACCACCCCAGCCATCACGACCATCAGTTCTCCGGCCGAGCAAATCGGCCGTACGGCGGCGCGCCTCCTCATCAGGTCCATCGCCGGACTCGAGCTCCCTCCCGAGCAGCAACTGTGGGTCGGCGAACTAGCCGTGCGGGCGAGTTCGGGTCCAGCGCCGTTGCCGTGACCGCCGACTCGGCGAGGGGTGGAGAACATCTACGCATCGTGACCCTTGCGGTCTATGCCTCCTTTGCTGCCAACGGTGTGCTGGTCGCGAGCTGGGCCTCGCGGATTCCCCAGATGCGCGATGACCTCGGTCTGACGCCGTCCACTCTTGGTCTTCTGATCGTGTGCGTGGGCGTCGGGACGCTGCTGGCCTTGCCACTGGCTGGGCATCTGGTCGGGTGGCTCGGTCCGGCGCGGGCCGTGGCTCACGGCGGCCTCGGTGCCGCCGTGGGTGTCGCCACTACCGGCCTCGGAGTGTTGTTCGGGCCCCCGGTCGTCGGCATTGGCCTGCTCATATTCGGCTTCTGCACCGCCTTCTGGAACGTGGCCCAGAACGTGGAGGGAGCCGCTGTCGAGCGAGCCTCGGGGCGCGCCATCATGCCGAGGTTCCACGCGGTCTTCTCCATCGGGACCGTTGTCGGAGCGCTGGCGGGAGTCGCTGCCAATGGGTTCGGCATCTCCGTTCCGGCACACCTGTGCACCATCGCGGCCGCCGTCGCCGTGACGTGCATGGTCGCTGGTCGACACTTCACGGAGGCCAATCCTGACGACACTGGCAAGCCTGAGCCTGGCTCGGTGCGTCGGGCCTGGCGCGAGCCACGCACCATCGCTATCGGTCTGTTCGCGGTGGCGCTGGCCTTTGCTCAGGGGGCTGGAATGGACTGGATCGCGGTCGCTGCGGCCGACCCCGGTGGCATGAAAGCCGCGGTCGCGTCACTCGCCTATGCCGCCTTCGTCGCCGGCATGGCGGTCACTCGATGGGTCGGTCCGACAGTTTTGGCCCGCATGGGACGCGTCGCTGCACTCCGAGCCAGTGTGCTCCTCGCCATCATCGGCGTGCTCGCTTTCGCGCTCGTCCACCAGCCCATCGGCCTGCTCTTCAGCGCCTTCGTGTGGGGATGCGGGATCGCTCTCGGCTACCCGGTCGCCATGAGCGCCGCGGCTGACACTCCTCGCATGGCGGCTCCCAGAATCAGCGTGGTCGCGTCCCTCACCGTAGTCGCATTCCTCGGCGGCCCGGCACTCATCGGACTCATCGCCGAGCACACCGACCCCTCTTCGACACTGCTCGTCGTGGCAATCGCCCTGCTGCTCGCACTCCCACTCACCTCGGCGCTGAAGCCCTTGTCCACGACCTGAGCCGGCGCCTATTGCGCCCTTTTCGGTCCCGAAAGGGCCACTCAAGGTCGGGCGATTTGACGGCCGGACGCGCTTCCACGGCGGGCGTTCGACCGACCGTCACACGGGCTCATTCTGTGAGGCCGAACCGCCGGAGGCATCAGGATGCCAGCCCGGTTGGGGCTTCGTTCTTGTTCTTGGGCTCGTTCTTGATGGTCGTTGATCTTGTCCTTGGTGGTCTTGTTCTCGTGTGTTAGTGATCTGTCGTTCTGTTGATCGTCTTGGTCTTGGCTTCGTTGTTGTTCGTGTTCGTGGTTCTTGATTCGTGTCTTCTTGTGGTCTGCGTTTCGCTTTGCGCCGCGGACGACGCGCGCAGCGCAGCCGCCGCCGACGCTGACGAAACTTGCGCGGTACCCAGCGGTGTTCGCCGTAGTGCTGGTAGGAGCCCCACACACCTGCCAGGAGTCAGACATGAGCAACTCAACGCCAAGTGCTTCGGATGTGTCGACGTCGATGAGGCCAGAGCTGTATCGCGTGCACCAGGTCGCCGAGATCCTCTCGATGTCGTCGAGCATGGTCCGCAACCTCACCAGCCGGGGGGTGCTTCCGTGCCGTCGCATCGGGCGGATGGTGCGATACGCGCCCGAGGACCTCGCGTGCTTCATCGACAGCTACCGCGATCACCCCTACCGGTGAGTCACCAATGATCCACAGCCTCGCTCCCAACTGTCACCTGTCCACAGGCAGGCTCGTCCGCCGGATTGGTGAAGCAGTTCGGCCTAGCGTCGCGCCAAACTCTGGAGGCACCCGTGGCTCGTAAACGCTCGACGCGCAGTACCGCGAACGTGGGCACCGTCCTGGAGCGTCCGCGCAAGGGCTCGGGGACGTGGCACGCGTATCTGCCGGCGTCGATGGGTGACGGGAAACGGGTGCGCGTCCCAGGCATCTTCCGCTCCGAAGCGGAGGCCCGGGTGGCCCTCAACGACTTCATCGCCGATCTGCGCAGCGAGCGCCGGGAAGTCCCGTCCGCTGGGACTCCGACGAATCTGGCCCAGGCGGTCGAGCGCTACATCGAGTACCGGTCCACGGCTGCGCGCGGACGGTGGGCAGCGGCGACGGAACAGGGCTACCGCGCCGTCCTCGACGCCTGCGTCAGGCACCCCCGCGCGAACATCGGGGCCTTAACCCTCAACAGAGTCACCGCTCCGGTGATCAACAAGTGGTACGAGGATCTCGCGGGCGCTGGTGTCGCCGCGTCCCGTATTCGGTACGGGCGGTGGCTGCTGTCGGGGACGTTCAAGTGGCTGATCACCCGCGGTGAGTTCACTGGCGCGAACCCTGTCGGACAGGTGGCGTCGTTCTGGTCGAAGACCGACGCCGACGAGGACTCGCGGTCGCGCCTGGTGCTGCTGCCGACCTGGGCTGACCTCTCCACCCTCATCGCGACACCGAAGTTCGAGCAGGACCAGGTACTGATCGCGCTGCTCGCCTGGTCGGGTCTGCGGTGGACCGAGGCGACCTCGCTGAGGTGCACGGACGTGTGGCCCGACCGGCCGATGCTCACCGTCGCGCGGGTACTGGTGTGGAAGCAGGGCCACAAAGCCGCGCTCACCCGAGCCGACCGATCCGGCTCACCAGCGTTCGACGGGCGACTCAAGGGCGCGTGGCTCGAGGAACCCGTCAAGGGCGGCCAACGCGCCACCATCCCGCTGCCGACGCCTCTGTGGCAGGCGCTGCTGCGTCTGGCGCACCTGCGCATCTCACAGCCCGAGTGCCCGAGCCCGGCCGGAGATCTGCTGTTCCGCGGTCACCGCTGGCAGCAGTCCCCCGAGCGCATCGGCATCATCAACAACCGCAACTGGACCCGCGACGCCTGGGTGCCGGCCCGAACGGCCGCGGGTCTCGTCGGCGACGACAGTCGTCCCGAGCTGGATCCCCGCCGCAACCCGATCCTGATCAAGGACCTGCGCGCCTTCACCGCGTCGATCCTCCATGACGCGGGAGCGACCGACCTCGAGGCCTCAGCCATGCTCCGGCACCGTGACACCCGCACCACCGAGAAGTACTACGCGAGGGCGATGAGCGAGAAGGCCCACGACCCCGACCGCGCCAAGCTCCGCCTCAAGCCCGAACTCTCCCTCCCCGCTCGTGTCGAGGAACTGTGGCGCCTCTGGGCCGTCAAGCACCCGGCGGCCGCCGCCTGCGTCACCTCGTCCTACGGAGGCACGACGTCGTAACGCGGGCCCGGTCGGACGAGCTGGTTCCGTCATCGAGTCACTCGTTCCCGAGCCGGCTGATCGCGACCTCACAGGCGGTTCCCCACTTACGATGGCTCGATGGAGCTCGACGATCGTGAAGCGCTACGCCGACTGGTCGAGGAGGAAGGCGACCAGGACGCCGCCGCCCAGCTGGTTGAGCTCGCTGTCGCGGATGACGACGTCGACTTGCTGCGGGCACTCGTCGACTCCGGCGTTGGCCAGGCGGGTGCGGCTCTTGCCCAGATGGCCGCGGAGACTGGCGACGTCGCGACCCTGAAGTGGCTCATCGACGCGGATCAGGAGGAGGCAGCCGTCCTGCTCGGCGAGATCGCGGAGGCCTCCGGGGACGAGGAGCTTCGACAGTACTTGAGTGATTGCGGATTCGAACCGCGAGTGGATCGCGATTCCTGAGTCTTGTCGTCCGTCGTCGCGCCCGTCGGGGCCACCCGGAACGCTTGTTTGCGCTATGTGTACCCACTTGCGCTCTTAAGGGGTGCATTCGAGCGCAAGTAGCGGCGGCGTGCGGCCGGCCGACTTGCGCGCGTCGCGCAAGTGCCCAGCGCAAGTGGGCGGACGTATTCCCCATAGTGGACACCGTAGGTGCCCCCTGAAAACACGCACACCCGTTGCGCTGCAACGGGTTTCGGGCCGCGCCGCCTCGGGGACTTGAGCCCCGGACCTACGCAATACGAGACAAATCTCCAGCCCCACGGTCATGAGGGAAGTCCAGTCCTACCAACGGCTTTCGTACCATCCAGACCACTCCAGGCCACTCCAGTTCACTGGAGTTGCGGCTAGCCGCGGGGCTAACTTCCCACCGGACCGACGCTCGCTTCGGTCCTTGGACCTAAGCACCACCGATGCTTCAGTCCGAGCATCATGATGTCGATCAGGGAAGATGCAGCCACTCTGCAGTCGATCCCGGCTCTCCCTCTCCGGCCGCTACGACCGCGAAGCCGTCCGCTTCGGCAAGGCCCCTCAACATTCCCGATCCGATGTGGTCGAGGGGGAACACGCGATCACCAACGCGTCGGCAAGGAACGAGCCTGGTCTTGGCTCCCTGGGACGCGACGTAGTCGGCCAGCACAACCCTCGGCAGTGGCTCCATGCGACGGCCTCCGAGGCCACCGACCAGGGGCTGCGCCAACGTCAGCAGGGCAACGATCGCAGCCAGCGGGTTGCCCGGCAACCCGACGAGGCGGCGGCCTGATGGCCACGCACCCAGCAGCATCGGGTGTCCGGGGCGGCAAGCAACGGTGTCCACGATGAGTGAGCCACCGGTTGCAGCGATAGCGGCATGCAGGTGGTCGACTGGTCCCGCCGCAGTGCCTCCCGTAGTGAAGACGATGTCGACCCCTTGCGCCTCATCCAACGCCGTCGACAACGCGCTGAGCGTGTCTTCGACCCGGATTGACTCCCTCAGGTCAACGCCGAGGCGATCAAACCAACCCGGCAGTTGCGGGCCGAGGCTGTCGCGCACCTGTCCGTGCCTGGCTGGCCCTTCGCTGAGGAGTTCGTCACCGAGAATGAGCAGTCTCGCGATGGTTCGACGTCTGACGGCGAGGGTGTCGTGCCCCGCCGCGGCAGCCAATCCGATCCGGGCCGGCGTCAGAACAACACCCCGGGGTATCAAAACGTCCCCTTCGCGGGCCTCTTCACCCGCCGGCCTGATGTCGCCACTCTCGCGAAGTCGCCCCCTCACGAACCCGAGCGAATCAACGAGCCCGTCCTCGCTTCGGAGGACCCCGTCGCATCCCGCCGGGACGGCCGCCCCGGTGGCGATCAGAACTGCCTGACCAGGAGCGAGAGGCGTTGGCCAGACCCGGCCGGCAAGTACCTGCCCGACCACGACCCACGGACCCTCGCCCGAGACTGCCCAACCGTCCATGGCGGAGATGGGCATCGGCGGCAGCGGTGTCAGAGCTGTGACGGGCTCCGCAGCTACTCGTGCATGGGCGTCGATGAGGCTGACCCGCTCGATCGGCAAAGATGCAACGCAGGCATAGGCGGCCTGGCGGGCGTCGTGCCAACTCGGCTCGACGAGAGTCATCAGCCGACCTTCTCCCAGCCTCGCTTGGGTGCATGGTTACCGGCATCGTGCGGGCCCTTGTCGCGGTAGACGACGTATGGCCTGAACACGTAGCCGAAGGGCGCACTGAACGCGTGCACCAGACGGGTGAACGGCCAGATGATGAAGAGCAGCATGCCGGCGACCGCGTGGACCTGGAACGACGGCAGGGACTCGGCCATCAACTCGGGCTGCGGATTGAGCAGGAAGATCGAGCGGAACCAGGGCGAGACCGTCTCGCGGTAGTTGTAGCCGTCGCCGAGGACACCGGAGCCGATGATCGTGGTGAGCAGTCCGAGGCAGATCGCTGCGATGAGGAAGACATACATCGTCTTGTCGTTCTTCGTGGTGGCTGCCATCACGGCGCCGGTGGTGCGACGCCGGTAGACCAGCAGCGATACGCCTACCAACGTGCACACTCCCGCCACGGCGCCGATCCCCACAGCCATCAGGTGGTACGCGTCCTCGCTGAGCCCGGCAGCATTCGTCCAGCTCTCCGGAATGAGAAGGCCCACGACGTGACCCATCAGGACGGCCAGGATGCCGATGTGGAAGATCGGGCTGGCGATTCGGATCAGCTTGCGCTCGTAGAGCTGGCTGGAGCGTGTGGTCCAGCCGAACTTGTCGTATCGATAGCGCCACACGGTTCCGGTGACGAAGACCGCGATGGTGATGTAGGGCAGGGCAACCCACAGCAGGATCTCGGAAGCGGTCATCGCCGTGCCCCAATCGATTCGATGGTGACGCTGACTCCGAACGGCTCGAGACCGACTGACTCCGCGGGCGGGCCTGAGGCTGCGAGTTGAGCCATGCGCAGTTCGATGTCCGGAGTGATGGACGGCAACGTGACGACGATCGCATCGAGCACGTGCACGTAGGCGGAGCCCAGCTTCGCGAGGGCATCCCGGAGCAGGTGAATGGGCACCGAGTGCTCAGCCAGCAGGGCGTCGCCGGTCAACTCGTCGCCCACCGCGGCGAACTCCAGCACCATGGCGAGGTGGTCGGCCAGCTCGACGTTGCCGGCGTCGAACCCGGACTCGAGGTAGGCCTGCTTGAACCTCAGGATGGCCCGGCCGCGGTTTCGGGTGTCTCCGTCGGTCCAGTAGGTGAGGTAGGGGCAGGCCTTGCGCTTCATGTCGAATGTCGCGACGTAGTGGGCCTGCACCTCTCTGATGGGCGTGTTCTCCAGGTAGTCGAGGAATGCGCGTATCGGCATCGACAATCGATCAGGCAGGTCGTCAACGACGGCTGAGATGTCATCAAGACGGCTGAGGAGCAGGTCGTCGGGGTACCAGAGCAGCCACGACGCCGCGAGCCGGGCAGCTGCGACCTGCCGGTCCTTGCGATGCTCACTCGTCATCTGACTGCCCTCCCCCGCCCCAGCTACGCAGGTTCATCCGCACCGCATCGAGCGGTATCAGCACTTCGGAGGTCTGCCGTTCCTTGAGGGCGTGGAACGTCTCGACCGCGACGGGTACCGGGCGACCGGACGCGTAGCCGAACGGGCCGGAGGCGTCGTGGGGGTCGCCGTCGTAGTCGACTGCGCAGGCCAGTTCCTCAAGATCCCTCGCGGTCTCGGCGTGCGCCTTGGGGATGATGTAGCGGTCCTCGTACTTGGCGATCGCCAGGAGTCGGTACATCTCGTAGATGGACTCCTCGGTCATGCCGACGGCCGCGGGGATCTCCGGTCGTGGCTCACGACCGAGGTTGACGTCGCGCATGTAGGACCGCATCGCTGCGAGCTTGCGTAGTGAGGACTGCACCGGCGCGGGGTCACCCGCAGTGAAGAGCTCAGCCAGGTACTCGATCGGGATGCGCAGCGTGTCGAGCGCACCGAAGAGGTTGTCGACGTCTTCCGCGTCGTTGCCGGTGTCGCGCAGCGCGTCGACCACCGGTGACAAGGGTGGGATGTACCAGACCATCGGCATGGTTCGGTATTCCGGATGCAGTGGGAGGGCGACGTTGTAGACCTTGGCCAGCTTGTAGACCGGTGAGCGCTGCGCCGCATCGAGCCAGTCGGCGGGAATGCCGTCGCGACGTGCGGCCTCCTGCACGGCGGGATCGTTGGGATCCAGGAGGAGGTCCAACTGGGCCTGCAGCAGGTCGTGCTCGTTCTCGACTGACGCCGCCGCGGTGACCTTGTCGGCGTCGTAGAGGAACAGTCCGATGTACCGAAGGCGGCCGACGCATGTCTCCGCGCACACAGTGGGCAGTCCGACCTCGATGCGTGGGTAGCACATCGTGCACTTCTCGGCCTTGCCCGTCTTGTGGTTGAAGTAGACCTTCTTGTAGGGGCAGCCGGACACGCACATGCGCCAGCCGCGGCACTGGTCCTGGTCGACCAGGACGATCCCATCCTCGGACCTCTTGTACATCGCGCCGGACGGGCAGGCGGCGACGCACGCCGGGTTCAAGCAGTGCTCGCAGATGCGCGGCAGGTAGAACATGAAGGCCTGCTCGAACTCCATCTTGACCCGGTCACCGACCTGGTCCTTGATCTTCACCAGGACCGGGTCCTTCGGGGCGAGCTCCGGTCCGCCGGCGAGGTCGTCGTCCCAGTTGGCCGACCATTCGATCTTCATGTTCTTGCCGGTGATGAGCGACTTGGGCCGCGCTACCGGGGTGTGCTCGCCCAAGGGCGAGGACAGCAGCATGTCGTACTCGTAGGTCCACGGCTCGTAGTAGTCCTGCAGCGTGGGAAGGTTGGGGTTGCTGAAGATCTGAGCAAGACGCTTGAAGCGGCCACCCGATCGAAGCTTCAGCTTGCCGCGCTTGACCGTCCAGCCGCCCTTCCACTTCTCCTGGTCCTGGTAGGTGCGCGGGTATCCCTGGCCCGGCCGGGTCTCGACGTTGTTGAACCAGACGTACTCGACGCCGGAACGGTTCGTCCACGCCTGCTTGCACGTGACGGAGCAGGTGTGGCACCCGATGCACTTGTCGAGGTTCATCACCATTGCCATCTGAGCCATGACGCGCATCAGTACTCGACCTCCTGCGAACGGCGGCGGATCACGGTGATCTCATCGCGCTGGTTGCCCGTGGGCCCCAGGTAGTTGAACGCGAAGGACAGCTGGGCGTAGCCGCCGACGATGTGGCTGGGCTTGATGAGCAGCCGGGTCAGCGAGTTGTGGATGCCTCCGCGCTTCTTGGACGTCTCCGTGATCGGCACGTCGACGGTGCGGTCCTTGGCGTGGTACATGAACACCGTTCCGGCGGGCATCCGGTGCGACACGATGGCCCTTGCGGCGACGACGCCGTTGCGGTTGTAGGACTCGACCCACTCGTTGTCCTTGACACCGATGGCCTCGGCATCCTGCGGACTCATCCAGATCTCGGGTCCGCCTCGGGACAGGGACAGCATGAAGAGGTTGTCCTGGTATTCGGAGTGGATCGACCACTTGGAGTGGGGCGTGAGGTAGCGGACGGTCACTTCCTTGCCGTCGCCGAGTTGCTGGTTTCCGTCGAGTCGGTGCAGGTTCAGCGGCGGCCGGAAGATCGGCATGTTCTCGCCGAGCTCGCTCATCCAGTCATGGTCGAGGAAGAAGTGCATGCGTCCGGTCAGCGTGTGCCAGGGCTTGAGTTGCTCGACGTTGATCGCGAATGCGGTGTAGCGGCGGCCGCCATGCTCGCTGCCTGACCATTCTGGGCTGGTGATCACCGGGACGGGTCGAGCCTGCGTGTCGGGGAACGTGATGCGCTTGCCCTCCTCCTCCTCAGCGAGGAAGGCCAGCCGCTGGCCGGTCCGCTTCTCCACGGCGCGGAAGCCCTGGACTGCCAAGCGGCCGTTCGTCGTGCCGGACAGCGCCAGGATCGTCTCACAGGCATGAACGTCGGTGACCAGCGAAGGCCGCCCGGCAGCCGGACCGTCGGGGATGACGCCGTTCTTGCTGGCGAGCAGGGCGATCTCCTCCGTCGGGGAGAAAGGCACACCCTTGGTGACCATGCCCAGGGTCTCCGCCAGGGGGCCGAGAGCCGACATCTTCGCGCCGATGGCCGTGTAGTCGCGCTCCACGACGACGAACTTCGGTGCCGTCAGGCCGGGGATGAGCTCGACCTCGCCGGACTTCCAGTCGCGGACGACTCCGCCGGGCACCGCCATCTCGTCCGCCGTGTCGTGCAGCAGCGGCACCGCGACAAGGTCCTTGCGGACATCGAGGTGACCGGGAGCCAGGTCCGAGACGCGGCGGCCGAGGGCCTGGAAGATGTCGTAGTCGCTCTTGGTCTCCCACGGCGGGTCGATGGCCGGGGTGAAGGCGTGGATGAACGGGTGCATGTCGGTCGACGAGAGGTCGTGCTTCTCGTACCAGGTCGCGGCCGGCAGCAGGATGTCGCCGAACAGGCCGGTGCTCGTCATCCGGAAGTCGATGCTCACCAGCAGGTCGAGCTTGCCCTCCGGGGCCTCGTCGTGCCAGGTGATGTCTCTGGGCCGCTCACTCTCGGGTGTCTCGGTCGCGCGGACCGAGTTGTCGGTTCCGAGCAGGTGCTTGAGGAAGTACTCGTTGCCCTTGCTGGACGAGCCCAGCAGGTTGGCCCGCCACACCGTGAGCACACGCGGCCAGTTCTCCTCGGCGTCGGGGTCCTCGATCGCGAACTTCATCTCACCACTGGTGAGCTGCTCGGTCACGTACTCGGCGGGCGCCCTGCCCGCGGCCTCCGCCTGGTCGACGATGTCCAGCGGGTTGCGGTCGAACTGCGGGTAGGACGGCATCCAGCCAGAGCGGGCTGACTGCGCGATCGTGTCGATCATCGACTGCCCGACGAAGCGGCCCTCGCCCAGCGGAGTGGCGAGCAGGTCAGCACCGAGCCGGTCGTAACGCCACTGATCGGTCTGGACGTACCAGAATCCGGTGCCGATCATCTGCCGCGGCGGCCGCGACCAGTCCAGGCCGAACGCGAGCTGCGCCCACCCGGTCACGGGACGGCACTTCTCCTGCCCGACGTAGTGCGCCCAGCCGCCGCCGTTGATCCCCTGTGTCCCGGTGAGCGTCGTCAGGGCCAGGAAGGTGCGGTAGATCGTGTCGGAGTGGAACCAGTGATTGGTGCCGGCGCCCATGAGGATCATCGATCGGCCGCCGGAGTCCTCGGCGTTCTGCGCGAACTCACGGCCGATGCGCTCGGCCATGGCGGCCGGGACGCCGGTGATCTCCTCCTGCCACGCGGGCGTGTAGGGCTCGGGGTCGTCGTAGCCGGTGGGCCACTGGCCCGGCAGGCCGTCGCGTCCCACTCCGTACTGCGCCAGCAGGAGGTCGAACACCGTCGTGACGAGTCTCTCGCCGGCGGTGGTGGCGAGTCTCGCGGCCGGTACCCCTCGATGATGGATGCCGCCGCCCTCGTTGTCCGCCTGGCCGACGTCGAAGCGCGGCAGGAGCACCTCCACGTTCTCCGTGCTGCTGGCGCCGTGCAGCGACAGGGCAGGGTCGACGTTCTCGAGGTCGAGGTTCCACTTGCCCATGCCGGACTCGTTGAAGCGGAAGCCGAGCGATCCGTTGGGCACGTGCGGCAGGCCGGTGGCGGAGTCGACGAACACGGTCTTGAAGGCTGCACCTTCCGCGGTGTCGCCGAGGTCGGCCGACGTGACGAACTTGTCCGGGACCCAGGCGCCGTCCTTCTCCTTCAGGGTCACGAGGAAGGGCAGATCGCTGTACTTCTTGACGTAGTCGATGAAGCGCGGGACCTGGCGCTGGATGAAGAACTCCGTGAGGATGACGTGCCCCATCGCCATCGCCAATGCGCCGTCGGTGCCGGGATGCGGCGCCATCCACTCGTCGGCGAACTTGGTGTTGTCGGCGTAGTCCGGCGAGACCGTGACGACCTTCTGGCCGCGGTAGCGGGCCTCCGCCATGAAGTGGGCGTCGGGGGTACGAGTGACGGGGACGTTGGAGCCCCACATGATCAGGTAGGCGGCGTTCCACCAGTCGGCCGACTCAGGCACGTCGGTCTGGTCGCCGAAGACCTGCGGTGATGCGACCGGCAGGTCGGCGTACCAGTCGTAGAAGGACAGCATCGATCCGCCGAGCAGGCTGATGAATCGGGCGCCGGCTGCATGCGAGGCCATCGACATGGCCGGGATGGGCGAGAAGCCGAAGACACGGTCCGGGCCATGGGCCTTGATGGTGTGAACGTGCGCGGCGGCGATGATCTCGTTGACCTCTGCCCACGACGCCCGGACGAGCCCGCCCTTACCGCGTGCCCGCTGGTAGCGGCGCCGGGTCTCGGGGTCACCGACGATGGCTGCCCAGGCATCGACGGGGTCATCGTGCAGCGCGCGGGCCTTGCGGTACGCCTCCAGGAGCACCCCGCGGACGTACGGGTAGCGCACCCGGGTCGGGGAATAGGTGTACCAGGAGAAGGCCGCCCCGCGCGGGCATCCGCGCGGCTCGTACTCCGGACTGTCGGGCCCGACGCTGGGGTAGTCGGTCTGCTGCGTCTCCCACGTGATGATGCCGTCCTTGACGTACACCTTCCACGAGCATGAACCCGTGCAGTTCACGCCATGCGTGCTCCGCACGACCTTGTCGTGACTCCAGCGATCGCGGTAGAACACGTCACCCTCGCGCCCGCCGGTCTTCGTGACGGTGCGCATGTCGGCGGACACCCGGCCGGGCGTGAAGAAGCGGCCCGCCCGGACGAGGAACTCGGATGTGGCATCGCTGGCGATGTCGGATGTGGTCACGACGTGCTTCTTTCGTTGGAGGTGAACGTCCCTCGGTCGTCGGCGGTGATGATGCGGGCGGGCACGAGATCGGGTCGGCGCAGGTGCGCCGCGCACATGCCCGGTCGGGTCCACACCACGACCGACTCGACGGTGACGGGCTGGCCGGTCTGGGTGAGCAGTCGCGCCACCAGTGCGGCGTGGATGTCGCAGATGATGGGGTTGGCGTCGACCAGCTCGGCGTAGGGGCAGTCGGTGAGCGTGATCGCGTCGCCTCGGGGATTCGCCACGGCGGTGAAGCCGAGTCCGTTCAGGGCATCGGTCGCCTCGGCGACGGCCTCGTCCGGCGTTGCCGCCCTCGGCAGGTCCGGCAGGGCCTGCGCCCATTGGTCGGCCGCCCGTCCCGCGAGGGCGGGATCGGCCACCTGCGTCAGCTGCATGCTCAAGGCCTCGGCCAGCACCTGGAACGGGGAGCTGACTGGCGACGCCGCCCGGTACAGCCAGCGAGGGCGGCCGCGGCCGTGCGCGTCGGCCGCGGTGCGGCTGATGGAGCCGGCGGCCATGAGCACATCGAGGTGCGCGCGGACGGTGTTCGCGTGCAGACCCGTGCGGTCGGCGATGTCCTCGACCGTCATCGGGTCGGCGGCGTTCTCGACGGCCAGCAGGATCCTGGCCCGGCTCTCCTGGGTCGTCACGCTGTCGGTCACAGGTATTTTCTACCACACATTCGTGGCTATTTGATTAAACACGGTGTTTAAACATTGTTTGTGGTTTAATCATGTCCCGTGACGACTGACACCCTTGAGAAGGGCCGCGTGCCGGTCCTCGTCTGGTCCACCCTCGGCTTCACGCTGATGTTCGCCGTCTGGCTCATGTTCGGCGTCCTGGGCATCCCGATCCGCGAGGAGTTCGGCCTGTCGGACGTGCAGCTGGCCTGGCTCACCGCGGTCGCCGTCCTGAACGGCGCGATCTGGCGGCTGCCCGCCGGCATCGCCGCAGACCGGTTCGGCGGGAAGCGGGTCTTCGTGACCATGCTGGCCATCACCGCCGTGCCGGCATACCTCGTCTCGACCGCGACCTCCTTTGCAACGCTGCTGTTCTACGCGTTCCTTGTCGGCTTCGCCGGAAACTCGTTCAGCGTGGGCATCGCCTGGGTCAGCGCCTGGTGGCCGCAGAACCGGCAGGGCTTCGCACTCGGTGTCTTCGGCGCCGGCAACGTGGGCGCGTCGGTCACCAAGTTCATCGGCCCCGCCCTCATCGTCGCCGTCCCGGCTGCGGGATATCTCGGTGGCCTGGTGCCAGGCGGCTGGCGGTTCGTCCCCTTCCTGTACATGGTCCTGCTCATCGCGATGGCCATCGGAATGTGGGCGTTCACCCCGCACCGTGAGATCAAACCCGGCAGCGGCCGCTCGATGAAATCGATGCTGACGCCACTGAAGCAGGCCCGCGTCTGGCGCTTCAGCCTCTACTACGTCGTCGTCTTCGGCGCCTACGTCGCCCTAGCCGCCTGGCTACCGAAGTACTACGTCGACGTCTACGGCATGCCACTCTCGCAAGCCGCCCTGCTCACCGCCATCTTCATCTTCCCCGCGTCACTGCTGCGCCCGGTCGGTGGCTGGATGTCCGATCGCATCGGCGCACGCAAGGTCATGTACATCTGCTTCACGATCATGCTCATCGCGTCGGGAATCCTGATGATGCCCTACGGCCACATCGTCCTGGCGAATCCGAACGGCACCACCAGCGAGATCCTCCCCTGGCAGGTCGGCACCATCCTCTTCACGCTGCTGGTCTTCCTCATGGGCTGCGCGATGGGCATCGGCAAGGCCGCGGTCTACAAGCACATCCCCGAGTACTTCCCGAACGACGTGGGCGCCGTCGGCGGCCTCGTCGGTTCCCTCGGTGCGCTCGGCGGATTCTTCCTGCCGCTTCTGTTCGCCTACACGACGTCGTTCACGATGCTCCCGCAGTCCACGTTCTTCGTGATCTTCATGGTGACGCTGATCGCCATGGTCTGGATGCATGTCACCGTCGTCTCCCTCCTCCACAAGGCGAGCCCGGAGCTGTCCAACAAGTTCGAGCACGACCACCACACCCCCCTCGCTGACGAAGCTCCCTTCCTCGACGAGTCCGAGTTCGACAAGACAGGAGCCCGCTCATGAGCACGCCTACGACGCAGCGCAAGGGATCGGACTGGCTCCCCGTCTGGGATCCGGAAGCTGCCGACTGGGACTCGGGTCGCGCTTGGAAGACCCTGTGGGTCACCACCTACGCGCTCACCCTCGGCTTCATCACCTGGTTTCTCGCCTCGGCGATCGCTCCGAAGCTCAACAGCATCGGCTTCGACCTCAGCCAAGGCCAGCTCTACTGGCTCATCGCGATGCCAGGTCTGGCCGGCGGAACACTGCGCCTGATCTGGACATTCCTGCCACCCATCATGGGCACCCGCAAGCTCGTCACCCTCACGACGGCCCTCTTCCTGATACCGCTGATCGGCTGGGCCCTGGCCGTGCAGAACCCCGACACCCCATATGCCGTCCTGATGCTGCTCGGCATCCTTGCCGGGATCGGCGGCGGTGCGTTCTCCGGCTTCATGCCGAGCACCTCCTACTTCTTCCCTCGCTCCAAGCAGGGCACCGCTCTGGGCCTCCAGGCCGGCATCGGCAACTTCGGCGTCAGCCTCGTGCAGTTCGTAACCCCGTGGATCATCGGCATCGCCATCATCGGCGGATCACAGATGATGACGAACAAGGACACCGGCGCCACCAAGGAGGTCTGGTACCAGAACGCCGGCTACCTCTGGGTCCCCTTCGTGATCGTGGCCGTCATCCTCGCCTGGTTCCTGCTCCGCAGCGTTCCTGTCCAGGCTCGAGGTTTCAAGGACCAACTCGACATCTTCCAGAACAAGCACACCTGGATCATGACGTACCTCTACGTCATCACCTTCGGTACGTTCTCCGGCCTCGCCGCCGGTTTCGCCCTCCTCATCAACAACCTCTACGGCACGAAGGCGTTCGGCGACGCGGGCATCGACCCCGTCAAGTACGCCTTCCTCGGCGCCCTCATCGGATCGGCAGCACGCATCATCTCCGGGCCGATCGCCGACCGCGTCGGCGGCGGCCGAATGACCGTGGTGGCGACGGTGGGCATCTCCCTTGCATCCCTCTACACGTGCTTCCAGCTGTCCCCCACTTCTGCCGACCAGTTCCCGCAGTTCCTCTACGGGATGCTGGCCATCTTCTTCTTCGCCGGAGTCGGCAACGCCAGCACCTTCAAGCAGATGCCCATGATCTTCGAACGCCGACAGGCAGGCGGAGTGATCGGCTGGACCTCAGCGATCGCCGCCTACGGCCCCTTCATCTTCGGCGTGATGCTCGCATATGTCTCCCCGGCACTGTTCTTCGGAATGGGAGTCGTGTTCGCACTCATCGCCGGCGTCATCTCCTGGTGGTTCTACGCGCGCCCCGGCGCAGAGAAGCCGTGCTGACCCCAGCGCCTCGAGTGCCCAGGGGGTTGGAATCAGTCGCTTGATACCCGGGCCTATCGAGCGTCCTCGTCGTGGCCACTTCGAGCTCTGAACCTAATGGGACCGCACGGGTCTTGTCTTCGGACCAGACTGGTGTCCGAGCCGCCGTCCGGTGAGCACTGCCCGAACCTGGAGTTTTTGGACTCCTATGCGTAGAACGTGCCCCGGCCGGTGGGCGAGGAACTGGTAGCGCTGGTGGGATGACGTGCCCTGAGCACTGGTCCATTAGGTAGCAGCGAGGTTCCTCGCGGGCTCACCGTGAACGACCGGGAGGAGAAGCGGGTGCTGTTCGTCGGGGACGACTGGGCTGAGGCCCATCACGACGTCGAGATCGTCGACGAGAACGGGAGAGTGCTGGCAAGACGGCGTCTGCCACCGTCGGCGTTCCTCATGATGAAGGTGATGTCCAGGACGCGGATGGTGCCGTTGTCGACCTGCCGCATGATCGCCGGGGCGATCTGCCCGGTGAACTTGTTGCCGGGAAGTCCAGCAATACCAACGAATGTCGGCGCTGCCAGACTCCTCAAGACACCGCGAGCATCGGCGAGAAAGGGCGGACGTAAGGGCGGTCAGTTGCCCCTGAGACCCTGCACCGATGCGCTCGGAAAGGAAAGGGCGGCCGCAGGAATTGTTCCAGCCTGTACGCCGATAACCACCCTTCGACGCCAGCACTGAGCCATGTCGAACTTCATCCGGCCAATCGGACTCGGACACTTCACGACCCGGGGCACCGACCTCTCCTTGGACCGGGAAGACGACCTGAGGACCGCCGAAAGAGTTGCGACCTCTGCATGCTTCCGAGCTCAGCGCGACCTGGCGACCGCACGTCGTCGTCGAGGGAATGGGCTTGGTCGCTGCAACGCACCCAAAGGCAGCAAGAAGCGCAACGACCAGGAACATAGAGCTCACCGGGCCGGTAAGCTCGGCGAGCAACCCGATGAGGGTAGGCCCACCAAGGGATGCGACGACGCTGACGCCGCCACTCTGGACTGAGCCGGGCGACCCCGCACCGTGAGAGGCTAGGGACCGTGATTCCCCTGCCCGAGCCGAATGCGCTGACCCGGCCGTATCGCGGCCTCTCGGTACAGGACGTCGACGTACCGCTCAGCGACGAGTCCGCGATCCTCGACTACCTCGTCGGTCGCGATTCGTACCGTCGCACCGAATGGCTGCTGCTGCGCAACGGCGACGAGCATGCCCTCGTCGAGATTCGCAAGGAATCGTACGAACCCCTTATGTCACCGATCATCGAGGCTCGAGTGCTCGCGGGTCCGGACCGGACGGTGTGGATCGACGAGCCGCGCACCGATGTCGGCAACGCCACGGCCATGGCGGCCGCGGCTGCCCTCTTCGGTCGGACCGATGCAGATGCCATCGCGGTCAAGGGTCGCTACGAGCACATCAATGTCATCTGGCGACCGACCCCGGTGCGCATCGTCGTCACCGAGGTCGTGCCCCCCGAGCCGGCGAAGCTCCTGGAGATGGCTCGCCAGGCGGTGGCGTTCGACGACGAGCTGCCGCCCATCGAACTGGTGCTGGACGCGGTCGACATCCGCGTCATCGCTGCCGACAACCCGGCACCGCAGTACCTGCTGCCCTGCCGAGGCTCCGGCGTCGACCTGCCGGCGCCCGTGGAGTTCCTCGACACCCGCCCGGCCGAGAGCGCCGACTGGCTGCTGATCGGCTGCGAGCGATCGATGCAGTTCCACCGCAACTTCTACGGCACCGACCCTCAGCAGGTCGACCTGTGCCCGCATCGTCGCTCCGCGCAGATCGACGAGGGCACGCTGGTCCTCACCAAGTGCTGCCTGCTGGAGCGTGGCGTCGAGCAGCATGGAAACGAAGCGGTCGTGCCCTGGGGCTCCACCCTCGACGAGGTGCGACTGGCCCTGCGCCTGCTCACCAAACTCGGCCCGGTGGCCGAGGCCCCGCGTCAGGGCTCGGCTTTGGCCCGCTAGGTCCTATGCCGTTCAGGGCGGACCGGCCGTCAGTGGTCGTGGTCGTGGTCGTGGTCGTGGTCGTGACCATGCTCGTGACCGTGGTCGTACCCGGCAGGACGCGCGGCGAGTTCCTCGGCACGGTGCTCGAGGGCATCCTCGGTGAGGATCTCCTTCGCGACGACAACCCGCTCCAGCGCCGTGAGCCAGCACCGGTAGTACGAGTAGCAGTCACCGGGCTGGGCATCGTCCTCCCACGTGGAGATCGCGGCGATCAGCTCGTCGCGGAACTCGTCCCAAGTGAAGAGTCCGGCTTCGTACAGCGTCATGCACAGGCCGAACGCGCGGCTCTCCCACGGCTCCGCGAAGACGAGCTCGCCGTTCGACCTGGGCGGAGCCGCCTCGCCGTCGACGTCGAGCTGGGCCATGGCGGTCATGGGGAACCCACCACGGCCACGCCGACCATCGCATCGCGCGTGATGAGCGGGACCAGCTCCTCCTCGCTCAGTCCGTCGGTACCGGCCGGTCGCTCCGGAAGGACGAAGAAGCGCACCTCTGAGCTGCTGTCCCAGACCTTGATCTCCTTCGACTCCGGGACGTCGAGACCCATCTCGGACAGCACCTGA
This sequence comes from Actinomycetota bacterium, assembly GCA_016717115.1. Lineage (GTDB taxonomy): Bacteria > Actinomycetota > Actinomycetes > S36-B12 > S36-B12 > UBA10649. Next base: position 43,755 of record JADKGE010000003.1, on the reverse strand, counting down.
CGAGGCTCTTTGACCACTCGCGAGCGGTAGGCGGGGTCCTTGTACCAAGCGGGCGGCAGGCCGAGAAGTGGCCAGGGGTAGCAGGAGCAGAGCGTGCAGACCACCACGTTGTGAACGTCCGCGGAGTTCTGGACGACGACGATGTGCTCGCCCTGCGGACCCTTGAATCCGAGTTCGGCCACGGCGGTCGTGCCGTTGTCCAGCAACCGCTCCCTGTACTCGGGATCGGTCCACGCCTTGGCGACGACCTTGGCCCCGTTCAGCGGGCCGACGTCCTGCTCGTACGTCTTGATGAAGTTGTCCATGACGGCGCGATCGATGAGTCCGCGCTCGACCAGGAGGTCCTCGAGCGCCTCGGTGCGCAGCTGGATCGGAACGTGGTCGTTCACTGTCAGTTCAGACGTCATGACGCATCCTCAAGGTAGTCCTCGTAGCAGTCGGTGTTCAGAGTGAAGCGCTCGGCGTCAGGGCCGAAGAGCTCGTGCGAGTCGAAGGCGACCGTGTAGACCCACTGCGCGTTCTCCGCGATGAAGTGCGCGTGCGTGTCGGGGAGCACCTGCGGCGGCTCGATGATCGCGACCGTTCCGACGTGCCCCTGGATGTAGTGCTGCAGCCGGGTGTGGCCCGGTGCCTGCTGGACCTTGGCCCGCACCCGCTGGCCCACGGCGAACGTCGGCTCGGCATCGATCTGCCGAAGCGACCCGGCCGCGGTCGGGGCGTAGTCAGGCTTGTGCGGCTCCGGAGCCGGCGGCTCATCCGCATGGCCACCCGACAGGTTGACCGCCCGCGCCTCGACCGTGCCCGGCGCGATGATGTCGCTGTCCATGAGCAGGTTCTCGGCGCCGTACAGCCAGCGGCCGTAGTAGCCGTCATCGATGTAGTGCTCGCGATCGAGGCGGTTCATCGAGTGACGGAAGGCGTCGAGGTTGGTGCCCGAGAGCCGCATGGAGAGCAGGGACAGGGCGAACGCCCGTCCTTCCCAAGGCTCCTTGAACACCTTCTCGTTCGGGTCGATGGTCGGCGCTGTGCCCCAACCGTCCGTGCCCCCCATGTCGGCGATGCCGCTCGCGGGTTGGATTGTCGTCATGCTTGCCTCCCATGGCTGCCGCGGTCGGGAAAAGACCTCGGGATGGGTGGGGGCCGGGCCCGCCACCCATCCCGAGTGAGGTCAGACCGTCCAGGTGTTCATCTGGAACGCGCCCTCGGTCCACGCCGTGAGGGCGGCGTCGAGGACGTCGAGCGGGTTGAAGGGGATGACTCCGGGGATGAGGTCCGTCTCGCCGAAGCCGTACAGCGCGCCCATGGCGAAGCGGCACGCATAGACCTTCGCGCCCTCCTTCATGAGGGTCTTGAGCTGCTCGTTGATGGCCAGGTGACCGGGGAACGCCGCGGCGCCCACCGTCGGGTATCCGCGCGTGCCGGAGGCCGCAAGGACCGCAGGGCCGTAAAGGACGATGCTGACGTCGAAACCCTTGCGTACCAGGCGCGTCGAGGTCAGGAGGTTGACGAGGAGGACCGAACCCTCGTAGGGCACCGTGTGGATGAAGACGAAAGCCTTCTGTCCCGGCTTCGCCATGATCTCCGGGAAGATCTTCTCTTCACTCTTGAACAGGGACTCGCCCTCTGCGGGGAGCGACCTGTCTACCGTAATTGGCATGAACCCTCCAGTTTTCCTTGCATGTGAGTGGTGACCAACCTAAACCGCCGCACCAGCGGGCGGAGCTTGTTTCGACCAACGCTTGCGATGGCTGCCCGGCATGGCTGCCATCACGCTGGAACGCAGCCCCCACGGGAGCACCCGGTACACCGGGACGAACACCTTGGTCCAGAAGAACGAACCCCTGGTGTCCGGTGGGGCGATGCCGTACTTCCTGGCTATACGCGCCTGGGAGTCACGCAACAGGTAGTGCTGGGAATTCGTCCGGAGCCACGTGGCCAGCTTCGTCATGTCAGGCGCTCCGGGACGCCGCAACGCCGTTCTGCGCAGCCACGGCGATCGGCTCGTTCAGCGCGCCGATCGGGGGCGAGTACACGTTCTCCATCGTGGCCAGGTCGAAGAGTGTCAGGCCCTTCTTGACGGCTACACCGAGGAAGTCGGCTCTCTCCTTGATCCCCTCGCCACCGATCATCTGGGCACCGATCAGGCGAAGGGTTCCCGGCTCGGCGAGCAGCTTGACCTTCACCTTCTTCACGCCGGGGTAGTAGCGAGCACGCGAGATGCCCTCGGCGACGCCAAGGACGTAGGGCATGCCCAGCGCATCGGCAGCGACCTCTCCGAAGGCGGCCCCGCCGATCATCCACTTGCCCGCGACCATGCCCCACGGGATGTACACCGAGTTGTAGACGCGGCTGCCACCGGCCGCGTTGGCGCCGGCGACCTTGCCCTGCGCGTACGCATGGCTGCCGGTCAGCCCCTGGAGCGGGAGGGATGCGTTGCCGTGCGGGATCTCGCAGACGTCCCCGCAGGCCCAGATGCTGGGATCGGAGGTCTTCATCGTCTCGTCGACGATCACCCCACCGGTAGTGCCGATGGCGATGCCCGCCGCCACCGCGAGAGCGTTGTTCGGCTGCTTGTGGGTCGCGACGACGACCAGGTCGCAGTCGATCGTGCCGCCCGACGTCGAGACGCCGCCGACCGATCCGCTGCCGTTGTCCACGAAGCCCAGCAGCGTGGTGTTCCAGTGCATGGTGATGCCGAGCTCGGTCCACGACTCCTGCACGACCTCGGCGATGTCGGGGTCGAGCAGTTCGCCCAGGCACCACGGGTTGGGATCGATGACGTGGGTCTCGATGCCACGGTGTGCCAGGGCTGTGACCATCTCGATGCCGAGCGGTCCGGCCTCGACGACGACGGCCTTCTTGACCGTGTCCAGTCGCTTGTCCCACTCCATGGCGTCACGGATGTTCTTCACGTAGTACAGGCCGTCAAGGCCCGCACCCGGTACCCCCGGGTCCGCGTAGACGAAACCCGTCGAGATCACCAGGGAGTCGTAGCCGACCGTTCCCTCGCCGTCGACGGTGATCGTCCTGTTCGCCCGGTCGATCGACGACACGCGCGTCTCATAGTGCACGTCGATGCCTGCGTCCACGTAGGCCTGCTTCTCCGCCAGGAAGAGCGCCTCGAAGCTCGGGATCTCCTTGCCATGGACGAACGGGATGCCACACGGGCTGTAGGCGACGTCCTCGTACTCGGTATAGACGGTGACCTGGGCCGAGGGATCGACCGCCTTGGCCCCACCGGCTGCGCCAAGTCCGCCTCCGCCACCACCGATCACCACTACCCTTTGGGCCACGCGGCTGTCCCTCCCGTTGCGTACTCGCGTACACGATGAATGACTAGACGTTCACTATGCTGGAAGCACGGTTGCCCGTCAACCGGTTCGGCGAGACCCGTCAGGCACTGCGCGTCGCGGCTTCGACGCCGAACCCGCGCGGTCGGACGGTAGTCTGGCCGGACGCACGAAGAGCGCACCCGCCGGAGGATCCGTTGGCCACCAAAGCCGCCGTACGCAAGCCGAGAGCGGTGACGGCGCCCGCGCCCCAAGCCCTCCAGGTCGAAGAGATCGTCAGCATGGTGGGTCCCAAGATCGCCGAGCTCCGCAAGGCGCAGGGGCTGTCGCTCCAGCAGCTGGCCGTCATCAGCGACGTGTCTGCGGCGGCCATCCACAAGATGGAACGCAACGGCATGGTGCCCACCATCACGACACTCCTCAAGCTCGGTACCGCCCTCGGCGTCCCCGTCAGCTACTTCGTGCAGGAGGAGGAGTCGCACCCGGAGCCCGTCCACTTCACCGCCGCCGATGAGCGGCGTGCCGTGTTCACTCCGCACACCGGTCTGTCCCTGTCCGGGATCACCGGCTCCTACCGGCAGTTCCAGACGGCGGCAGCGGTGGCCAGCATGGCGCCCGGTGCGAACAGCGGGGAGAAGCCGCTCAAGCATCCGGGCGAGGAGCTGGTCCACGTGCTCCGTGGTCAGGTGCGTTTCCACGTCGGCGAGCAGGACTTCGTCCTCACCGAGGGTGACTCCCTGCACTTCTCCGGCGATGTCCCCCACCACTGGGAGAACGCGAGCAAGAAGCCCGCCGAGGTCGTGTGGGTGGCCCTGCGCAACGGCTAGATCGCGTCGACGCGCCGCACCGTGATGTCCGGCGCGCGCTTGAGCGTGTTCGTCACGTAGCAGACCCGCTCGGCTGACTGGATCAGTCGCTCTGCCACGTCGTCGGGCACCGGCATCGACACCGCGATCACCATCGAGGAGAAGCGCGGGCCCTCGTAGGTCCCGGTCACCTCGACGGAGATGGCAGGCACCTCCATCTCGCGCTTCTTGGCAGCCCAGGCCAGCGAGAGCACGAAGCACGAGGCGACCGACGCGAGCAGCAGGTCGGTCGGCTGCGGGCCGGTGTCTGTGCCACCGACGCGCTCGGGTTCGTCGACGCGGACCGTGAAGTCTCCCGTGACGACGTCGACCTGGTACCCACCGAGCCACCGCGCGCTCACGGTCCTGTCGTCGGCCACGTCGTCCCTCCAGCCCGTCATCGGAGTCTGCGAATCACCCATAGTGAATGAGCGTGTGCCTTACTATGACAGCCCTCGCGAGTGCGTTCAGGTCATTGCCGGCAGAGGAGATCGGGATGAGAACCCAGGGCCGCCGGCAGATCCGCCTGGTCATCGCGGTCGTCATCGCGCTGAACCTCGCGGGCTGGGGTCTGTACGCGTACTCGGCCAGCGCCGGGAGTGCGACGGCCGCCTACGTCGGGGCAGGCACCCTGGCCTACGTTCTCGGCGTGCGTCATGCGTTCGACGCCGACCACCTCGCCACGATCGACGACTGCACTCGGCTGCTCGTTCGCCAGGGTCAGCGTCCGACCGGACTCGGCCTGTTCTTCGCCCTCGGCCACTCGAGCGTCGTGTTCGTCCTCTTCGTGGTCGTGGCCGTGGCCAGCGCCTCCGCGAGCGAGACCGTCATCCCTGCGGTGCGCGGGATCGGCGGCACCTTCTCGGCACTCGTCGCAGCATCCTTCCTCCTCTTCGTCGGCGTCCTCAACCTGCGCGTGCTCCGTCGCGTCTGGACGGCCCGGCAGGCCCACCGCGGCGTCGACCTGAGCAACGAGCAGATCGACGAGATCCTCAATGCCAGGAGCGTGCTCAGCCGACTCTTCGGCAGCCGGCTGCAGTCGTCGGTGACGGCGAGCTGGCGGATGTTCCCCATCGGCTTCGTCTTCGGGCTCGGACTGGAGACGGCATCGGAGATCGCCCTGCTCGGCCTGTCGGCCACTGCGGCCGTCTCGGGGACGATGCCCCTGATGTCCTTGCTTGCCCTGCCGATCCTCTTCGCCGCGGGCATGACCCTGTTCGACACCCTCAACTCACTGCTGATGATCAGCGTCTACGGTTCCAATCGAACGCAGCCCCGACGACGCCTCACGTTCAACATGGTGATGACGCTGCTGACCGCATGCATCGCCATCACGGTGGGCCTCATCTACGCGGCGGGGCTCCTCGTCAGCCAGTTCGGGATCGCGTTCCTCGCGCCGCTGGCCGAGGTGAGCCAGCACTTCGAGCTCGTCGGCTACGTGATCGTGGTCGCCTACGGCACCTTGTGGGCGTGGATGCTGATCGTGTCGCGCGGGGTGCGGTCGGCGGAATCGGCCCGCGCGGCCAAGGCGACCAGCGCGGCACGGACTCCGGCCGCGAGGTCCAATCCCGACGTGTGACCGACGCGGCTGAGCTGCTCCACCGCGTCGGTGGCCACGCCCTCGTCGCCGGCACTGGCTGCCCGCAGCAGCGTGTGGACGGGCTCGATGCACTGGCCCTCGGCCGCAGCTCGCAGGAAGGCACGGGAGATCGCGTGCGTCGGCGCACGGGTCGCGAGGAGACCCAGGCTCGTTCGATCAGCGGAGCCCGACAGGCACTCGACGAGCAGGATGCCGGCGGCCACGTCGTCGCCCGCAGGAGTCAGGCCCGCCCCTCGCCCGAAGAGGCGTGCGCAGGCTCCCGCGACGTCGCCATGAGCCAGCAACGGCACCAGCCAGCCGTCGATGTCGACCACGCTGCCGGTCCCCATGTCGAGCACGGGTCGATGACGGACGACGGCGCTGACGATCGGCTCGGCCGACACGACGTCAACAGGAGGCTCGGGCCGCCACGCCGCCGACGGAGTGAGCCATCTGTGCTCCTCGATCGCGACCACGCCTGAGCGGCAACGGACCCGGGCGCCGCGTCGAAGTCGCGGCAGTCGGTCGAGTCGCACATGAAGGGGTCCGTTCGGGACGTCCCCGAGGACGAGCACGGCGATGTCTCCGGCGAGGTCCAGGTATGCGGCACGTGAGAACACCGCCACGACCTCGCCCTCGCGACCCGATGCCAGCGCGCGCAAGGCGACATCGCCGATGCCGAGCACGCGACCGGGGGTCGGCATCGAGGTCAGTCCCGAGGACCGGCCGCGAGCAGGAGGAGCGCCTCACGGAACCCCTCGAGCGGTGCGGTCGCGACCCCGGCGCCGATCTGGCCGACACCTGAGCTGACGTGCAGGACGCCGGTGGTCACCTTCGGTCGCACCCCGGTCTCGACGACTCGTCGGACATCCACTCCGAGCGGGCTTCCCCGGAAGCCGAGGATGGGCAGCTTGAACCGGGTGCTCTCGGACAGGCAGATGGTGATCATCTCGCTGGTCGCACGGACCGCGTCGTCCATCGAGCCGCCGAGGAACCCCGCCACCGCCGGCGAGGCGGCCGCGGCAGCGCCACCGAGGCCGACCAGCTCGAGGACGGCGCTGTCGCCGACATCCTTCGCCGCGTCCGACTCGCTGTAGCCCGAGTAGTAGAGGGCATCGCCGACGGGCGGCGCGTCGCACACGTGCCAGGTCGCAGAGCCGGCGAGCTTCACACCGAACGTGGTGCCGTTGCGGGCCATCGTGGTGACGACGGTTCCTCCCGCGACCTGCTCGGCCGCGAGCGTCAGCGACTTCGCGCCGGCCATCGCGATGGTGAGGAAGAACAGGTGCGACGTGGCCAGGAACTCGGACATCGCCACCGACTCCGGGTCCTTTCCGAGCCGGGAGATCGCGGGAAGGACGTTGCGGATCAACAGGTTCGTCGTTGCCTGGGTCCGGATGTGCACGTCGTCGCCCATCTGCACGCCCTGGCTCGCCAGCGACATGATGTCGATCGGACCCACCTCGTCCAGGATCCGGGCGAATCTCGGCTGGACCACGTCGCGCAGGAACACCAGTCGGTCGATCGCCCCCTGGCTCTCGCGACCGAACCACGCCACGTCACCGGGGCCCTGGTTGACCGGCGCGAAGCCGCGCGTGCCGGCATCGGCGTTGTCCGCGATCCAGACCGGTGTGGTCGGGCCCAGCGCCGTCACCATGGGAACGACCGTCGCATGGTCGTTGGCGGCGTCGAGCGCGATGTCCCCTCGGGCGAGCAGCTCCTCGGCGGCACCGAGGTCTGCGGCCCACCCCTCCGCCACGACGGCGGCGCGCATCGACCGGCGCATCGGATCGCACACCTGCTCGTAGGCGATGGGCGGACCGGCATGCAGCAGCATGCGGTCGCCCAGGCCCGGAACGACCTCCCCGGCCGGAGCCACGCCGGTGAGGAACGGCGTGCCCTTGTCGAGGCGACGCACGATCTCGGCGTTGGCGTCGTCGATGGAGATCGACCGCACGCCGTACAGCGCAGTGAGGGCCGCGACGCTGGTGGGATCTCCGCCGGCCGGAAGGCTCCAGTCGACCTGGATGGCCTCCGCCCCCTGCGCGGCGACGGCGGCGGCGAAGTCCGGGAGGCCGAGGTTGATCACGTGCGCCTCGCTCGGCAGTTCCCGTACTGGACTCATGAGATCTCCTTGTCGTCGTACTCGCCCACTAGTTCCCGTGCCCGTCGGACCACGCTCGCCTCACCGTCGTCGAGGCGGCGTCTCGTGCCCTGCGCCCATGTGGCCAGCTCCTCGGCGCGCATTCGCCGCTCCGCGATGAACGCCGTCATCGACTCCGCCGCCGAGCCGCCCAGTCCGTCGTGCGATGCGACCACGCCTCGCGGGTCGGCCAGCGCACGCAGCCGGTCGTCCGTGACGACGACGGGCGCGATGCCCGCGGTCCGCGCCGCCGTCGCGATGTCGGCAGCCGTGACCTCTCGCGCGTCCGCTCCGGCCGCACGCACCGCCTGCGAGACGATCGAGTGAGCCGTGCGGTAGTCGACTCCGAACTCGCGCACCAGGTAGGCGGCCGTCTCGGCGGCACCGGTGTGGCGGCCGACCAGCGCCGCGCTCATGCGCGAGGCGCTGACCCGCAGCGTGCGCACGACTGCTGTCGACAGCTCCGTCGTGCGCGTCGCCAGATCGAGCGCGCGGGGCACCTCGCCATACGCGTAGATGTACAGATCGCTCCGTGCGGACGGCGACTTGGACACGGCCAGCTGCCCGGTCGCGCGCCCGATGAGGATTCCCGACATCCCCCGGATGACGGTGAGCGCGTACGGGTTGCGCTTCTGCGGCATCAGCACGCTCGGACGCACCAGTCCGTCACCGAGCTGGACGAAGTCGAACTCGCGACTGGCGAAGACCTCGAGGTCCTCTGCCAGCTTGTCCTGACCGAGGACAAGCGTGGTGGCGGCGAGGAGCACGTGGGTGAACGGGTCGCTCTGCCACATGGCATCGCGGACGTGGTCGATGGCGCCGTCGAAGCCGAGGTCGTTGCCGGCCACGGTGCGCTCACGCAGGAGGGCGGACCCGCTCGCTGCGCCGGAGCCCATGGGACTGGCATTGACGTCGGCGAACTCCCGCTCGAGCCGCCCTCCGTCGCGGAGCACCGGATCGACGAACGACGCGAGGTAGTGGCCGAACGTGGTCGGCTCGGCCGGCTGCAGGTAGGTGTAGTCGGGCATCACGCTGTCGAGGTCCTCGGCGGCCTGGTCGCACAGCGCCTCGGCGAGCCCCGCGGCCCCGCCGACCAGGTCGACGACATGACGCCGCACCAGGATCCGATAGGCGATCCGCATCGCCTCGCGCCTGGTCCTGCCCGAGTGCAGCCAGCCCGCATCGTCCCCTATCCGGTTCGCGAGGTGGTGCTCGCGCGAGGAGTACATCTCCCCGAAGGCCGGCGAGTAGTCGACGGACTCGGGCGGGGCGGCGAGCATGGCAAGGAGCTCACCTGCCAGCGCGCGAGCCGACGCGGGCGGGATCGCCTTGATGCGGACCAGCTCGAGCACGTGGGCGAGGTCCGCGAGAGTCAGCGGCTCGTGCAGCAGCGGCGCGTCGGCGATCTCCCACGCGTAGCCGGCCCGTGCCAGCTCGTCGGCGCCGTCGATGGTCATGACGCACCTTCGCGTGCGATCAACGGAATCGCCGACGTCAGGCCGCCCGTGTGCCACAGGATGATCGGTTCGGTCGAACCCTGCCTGATCATCGTCAGCGCGTGGTGGAGCGCCTTCACCCCGTAGGAGGGGTCGAAGAGCAGGCCCTCCGTGTCGAAGGCCAGCAGCGCATCGACGCGCTCGCCCTCCGTCACGGCGGCCATGCCCGGGACAGTGGCATCGACGAGCAGTGCATCGTGCGGCTCGGCAGTGAGCATGCTCCGGCTGCAGGCAGCGGCGATGGAGGACGTCTGCTCGTGCATCTCGTCGATGGGCCGACTCACGGACACCCCTGCCACGGACCATCCCGCCCCGACGGCCGCTCGCCCGGCGATCAGTCCGGCGACGGAGGCGCCTGAGCCGACGGGCAGCACGATGGCGGCATCGTCGGGCACCCCCTGCTCTGCGAGCTCGCAGGCGGCATTGGCGAAGCCCAGTGCTCCGACAGCGCAGGCTCCGCCTCGGGGCACGGCGTACGCGCGTCGGCCCGCGGCAGCCAGCTCCCGGACTCGTTCGTCGATCGCCGTGTCGAGCTCCTCCCGATCACCGCCCGTGAAGCGCAAGGTGGCGCCGCTCGCGATGGCCATGGCCAAGGGCACCGGGGGGTCGTCGAGCTTGCCCCCCGGGACCATCAGCTCGCACTCGAGCCCCGCCGATCGAGTCGCGGCCGCCAGCGCGGAAGCGAAGTTGGACTTGGGTGCGCCTCCGCTGACGACGACCTCGGCACCGCACGTCAGGGCATCACCGATGAGGAACTCCAGCGGCCGAGTCTTGTTGCCGGCCACGGCGAAGCCGGCGAGGTCGTCGCGCTTGACCATCAGGTGACCGCCACCGAGCGCCTGCTCCAGACGGTGCAGGCGATGCAGCGGGGTGGGGAACTGCCCCAGCGAGTAGCGCGAGAAGGCGGCAGTCGGGTTCACCGGGATGGCCCGCCCAGCCGGGCGACCACGCCGTCGACCATGGCGGTCGCCGTCGTCGTGTTCGGGACATCCATCCAGGCTTGCACGTCGGCGACGTCGACTCCGGCGGCGACCGCGATGGTCGTGGCCACGTCGGACCCGTCGGACGCGAAGGCCGACTGCAGCAGCGCCTGGGCACGATGCTTGCCCAGCCGCCGCGACAGCTGGACGAGGACCTGCTCCGAGGCCCATGAACCGTCGTCGCCCAGGTTGCGCAGCATGGCCTCCGGGTGGACCACGAGACCCTCGAGGAGTTCGGCGCCGAGCGATGCCGACGTGCCGGCGGCCAACGCCACGTCGGGCAGGAAGGCCCACTCCGCCTTCCAGGCGCGGCCGTCCCTCTCGTGGCTCGCGGCCGTTCCCTCCAGCAGGCCCCCGGCCGCTGCACGCGCGACCCGGGCCAGGGTGTCCAGGTGCTCGCAGTACTCGGGGTTGCGCTTGTGCGGCATCGTGATGCTGCCCACGACCGCACTGTTGAAGGGTTCGCTGAGCTCGGCGATCTCCGGCCGTTGGAGCTCGTAGATCTCGTTCCCGATGCGCGCCAGCGCCCCGGTCACCAGGCTCAGGGTGGCGCCGAACTCCGCGGTGCGGTCGCGCGTCGACGTCCAGGAGACGCCCGGGTCGCCGAGGCCGAGGGCCCCGCTGAACAGCGCCCTCAGTTCGGCACCCTGCTCGCCGAAGAACGCCAGGCCCCCCGTCGACCCGGCCAGCTGCACGACCGCCCAGCGACGCACGCCCTCGTCGAGCCGTTCGATGTTGCGCGCCGTCTCGTCGGCCCACGTCGCGGCCTTGAGGCCGAAGGTGATGGGCGATCCGACCTGTCCGTGCGTACGTCCCGCCATGACCGTGGCGCGGTGCTCGTGGGCCAGTCGCAGGCAGGCAGTCTCGATGCGCACGAGGTCAGCTCGCAGGATTGCGGTCACGTCGCGCATGACCAGGCCGAACCAGGTGTCCGTGAGGTCCTGGACCGTGATGCCGTAGTACACGTACTCCCGCGCCTGGTCGGGGAGCGTCGCCTGCAACCCCTCGATCAGGCCCAGCACGCTGTGCGACGACTCCCGGGTTCGCGCAGCGATCGCCTCGAGATCGAGTCGATCCGCCTGGGCATCCTCGGCGATCGCCGTCGCCGCGGCCCCGGGGATGATCCCCAGCCGTGCCTGGCAGTCGGCCAGCACAGCGAGGATGCGCAGCCAGGTGCGCAGTCGTGCGTCCTCCGCGAGGATCGCGTCGAGCGACGGAGTGGTCCAGGCGTGCCGGTACATCGCGGACTCGGTGAGACGCACAGTCATGGCAGTTCCACGACGAGGATCCCGAGCGGGGCCAAGGTGCCCACACCTACAGTCGAACTGACTCGACGGTCGTGGTGGTGATGCTGATCGTGTCCGCGCGAAGGCCCAGCCGCAGGGTGTGCAGGGCCAGCGCGTCGTCGGGCGGGATGTTGCCGAGATTGACGTCGGGTCCGAACTCGTTGATGAACCAGGCCTGCTGGCTCTTGCGGGGGGCCTCGAAGAGTGCGCGTTCCAGACCAGCGGCCTCGATCACGGCGCGAACGACCTCGGGCTTGGGCTCGCCGTCATGGTCGTAGACGCCGACCGTGCCGCTCTCGCGGCCCTCCGTGACGATGTACTCGGCGCCGCTGTCGAGGTCCTCGACGATCTCCGCCGACCACTCATCGAGAGACATGAGCCGCTCGGCGCTCTTGTATCCGGTCTCGGCGAGCACGGTGAAGTGCGGTGCTGCCTGCCGGATGATCATCGCCTTGGCAGACAGGGGCATCGGCACGCTGCCCCGCGACACCTCGACCGCGCGGAACCCGACACGGCGAGCCCAGGCCAGGCATTCGTCCACCGCGTTCTGCGCCCACGCGATCTCCATGAGCGTGCCACCGAGACAGGCGACCACGTCGTGCTCGTGCAGGACGGCGAGCTTGTCGGCCAGCTGGCTCTCCACATAGGCGGTGCCCCAGCCGAACTTCCAGAAGTCCATGTGATCGGCGTAGGAACGCAGGATCGCGGCGGTGGTGTTGAGCGGGATTCCCTTGTCCAGCATGTGCGTGACGCCCACGGTGCGAGGCTTGGCGGGCACCTCGGGGAGTCTCAGGAAATCCGGCTTCACGCGCAGGATCCTAGACTATCCTAGGAGAAGATTCACTATAGGAAAGAACTTCGTCGGTCGCCTTCGTCGTGGCCGACACCCTGGAACGGAGCGTCGTGGGCGGTCAGCACTCTGCAGCGCAGCTTCTCGACGAGATAGCCCAGGCGGTGCTCTCCAACCCGTCGATCGCCGCGAAACGCGACATCCGGCTCGTCAGTGACGTGCTCGGAGAGTCGGGCTGGGTCGAGGGTCCCGGCGACGACGGCGCAGTGGTGTCCGTGGCTGGTGCCAGCGTGATCGCCTGCGGAGAGGCCATCTGGCCGCCGTTCGTGGCGGCCGATCCCTACGGAGCGGGGATCGCGGCGGTCCTCGCGAACGTCAACGACGTTGCTGCCATGGGCGGCCTTCCCCTGGCCATCGTCGACACCGTGGTCGCCTCGCGGCAGACAGCGCGCAGTGTGCTGGAGGGCATGCGGTACGCATCCGCCCTCTACCGTGTTCCCATCGTCGGCGGTCACCTCACCATCACCGACGGTCCGGCGTCTCTCTCGGCCTTCGCCGTGGGTCACGCAGACACCGTGCTGTCGTCCACGAATGTCGCGAGCGGCCAGGACCTCGTCGTCGTAGCGTGCACCGATGGCCGCATGCGCTCGGACTTCCCGTTCTTCGCGTCCTTCGACGAGCGGGGTGATCGACTCGGGGACGACGTGCGCCTGTTCTCCGCGATCGCCAGCCGCGGACTGGCCCGGGGAGCCAAGGACATCAGCATGGCCGGCCTCGTCGGCTCGCTCGCGATGCTGCTCGAGTGGGGATCGTTCGGGGTGATCATCGACGTGGACGCCGTCCCGACCCCCCGCGACGTACCCCTCGGCCAGTGGTTCAACTGCTTCCCCTGCTTCGGCTTCCTGCTGACGTGCGATCCGGAGACGACACAGGAGTGCATCTCCGTCTTCGTCGACGCCGGTCTCTCGGCAGCGAAGGTGGGCGTGATCGACCAGACGGGAGTGATCAGCGTCGCCGTGGACGGTGAGATCAGGCACCTGATCGACGCGCAGGACACTCCCGCCACCGGGCTGGAGCGGGCTCAGGACTGAGCTCGACCCGCCAGCACCTCGCGGTAGATCTCGATGTGTCGCCGGGCAGATGCGTCCCAGCCGAATCTCGGCACGACCTCACGGCCACCCGCGACGAGTCGGGCTCGCAGGTCGGAGTCGGTCAGCACGCGCTCGAGCGCATCAGCGATCGCGATCGGGTTGCCGACCTCGGGGAGCAGCGCGTTCTCGCCGTCCGTCAGGAATTCCGCGAACACCGGGATGCTGCTGGCCACCACGGGCAGGTCGGCCGCCTGGCCCTCCAGTGCCACCAGGCCGAAGCCCTCCTTGACCGACGGGAACGCGAGAGCATCTGCCGCCCGGTACCACTCCCCGAGCGTCACGTCGTCGACCGTGCCGACCTGGACGATGTCCACACCCAGCTCGAGGCCGAGCTCCGGCAGGCGGGCGAGGGCCGCGTCGCGGTACGCCGCATAGTCCTGGAACGAGTGCCCGCCGAGCATGACCAGGACGGGTCGCAGACCGCGCTCCTTCAGGATGCCCAGTGCCTCGAACAGCTCGTTGCTCCCCTTGCGGGGCTCGATTCCTCCGATGGAGAGCAGCACGCGACGGTCGCCCGCCGACACGGACTCGCGCAGTGCGGATCGCCTATCGTCCGTGATCGCCGGGAACCGGCCGGGATCGACTCCGTTGCGGACGATGTCGGCTCGTCTCCCGTACTCCTCGAGCATGATCTCCTGCCACCGCGTGCTGACCACGAGGATGTGATCGGGCTGGAGGATGGCCTGCCGCTGGCAGTCGATGAGCGCCCGCGTGGTGAAGTCGTCGACATGGTGCACGGTCCGCACGACGGGCGTGCTCAGGCCGTCGTCGCGCACGCGGGTGGCGGCCCGCGCGGAGATGCAGTCCTGCGAATGGAGGATGTCGAACCCGGCGTCCAGCCCCTTCAGCCCCAGCGCCATGGCGTCGACCGAGGCGAAGACCTTGTCTTCGAGCGACTCGGCGGTCTCCGGAGCGGGGAACAGCGTGAAGGGGACCGTGGTGGGCCGGAAGAACTCGCCGTCGGCAGGCCCCAGACCGAAGAGGTGCACGTCGACGCCCTGCGCGGCGAGGGCCTCGGCAAGGCTGAGCGAGTGCACGACGCCACCACGGGGCTTGGTCGAATAGGTGAGGACCGCGACCTTCAGGGCGTCTGTCACAGGCTGACGCTAGCAACGCCCGGCTTCCGCGCGGCGATGGCTGCCGACGCGAGGGCGGCCCGCGCCGCGGTCTCGGTGACGATGCATCCCACGGCGGTGAGCACGTCGACCTGGGCCTGGTAGTGCTGCGGGTCCCCGTCTGTGCCAAGGACGTATGTGACGACCTGCGGGCCGCCGTCGGCCATGATGCGCGCGCAGACAGGAGCGAGCACGCCCGCCGGGTCGGGATGCGAGCCGTACCCGAGCACGACGTCCATGACGATGACCGCCACGTCGTCGTCGTCGACGAGCTCCTCGAGCATCTCGACACGCGCCTGCGGATCGATCATCGGATGCGGCCGCCCCTTGGTGTACTCCTCCTCCCCGAGGTCGAGGAGGATCGACGAATGCTCCGGGGCGGGCGTCCGCAGCGTCTTGTCGACGGGGGTGTTCGAGTAGACCGCGCCGAAGTGCCGGCCCAGCAGCACGAGCGCCTCGTAGCAGAGGGTGCCACCGGAGTACAGGCCACGGATCGTCGTTCGGTCGGCGTCGACCCGCGCGATCGCGTCGTCGAGCGAAGGGCCGACGAGCGACGTGGTGTCCGGAGGCACGCGGCCCAGCGCCTCCAGCGCCTTCACCACACCTCCCTCGAGGGTGTCGGTGACGACGACGCCGGTCGGCACGGGCATGCCCGTGTCCACCCCCATGAAGGCGGCGATCAGCGGCGTGCCGTCGGCCAGGGCCAGCACGTCGCGAGCGACGTCCGCAGCCGGCGGCTTCGAGACGAACAGGATGACCTCCGTGCCGGGGTCGGCCTTCAGGTAGGCGATGGCCTGTCGCGCCATGCGCCCGCCGATGTCCTCGTTGAGGTCGCGGCCACCGAGGCCGATGACATGGGACACGCCGACACCCCAGCGATCCAGCAGGGCCATGGCCTCCTGCGCGCCCGTGCCCGCAGCGGCGATCACGCCGACCGGTCCGCTGCGCACGACGTTGGCGAAGGCCAGTCCCACGCCGCCGAGCATGGCCGTCCCGGCGCCGGGGCCCATGAGCAGGCGATCGCGCAGCCGCGCGTGCTCCTTCAGCTCGATCTCGTCCTGGCGGGAGACGTTGTCGCTGAAGAGCAGGACGTCCAGGCCGCTGGCCAGCGCCTTGTGCGCCTCCAGGGCCGCATAGTCGCCCGGCACGGAGATGACCGCGATGTTCGAGGCCGGCTGCTGGCGCAGGGCCTCCTCCAGCGAGCGAGGCGCCGCCTGGCCGCTCGTGTCGCGCCCTTGCCTCGCAGAGAACATGACCACTTCGGCCTCGCCGGTGGCACTGGCCGCCGTCTGCTCATCGACCGCCTCGACCGCGATGAACAGATCGCCGGGCGACGCGCCGGCAAGCTCGGTCGACGGGAAGCCGCGCTCCGAGAGCGTCTCGACGTTGGAGGCCGTCGACATGGCGACCGCCGCCCAGCCGACACCGGACATGCCCTCCATGGCACGGGTGCCCATGAGCTGGAGGACGGAGTCCAGGTAGGTGTCCTTGAACAGCTTGACGGACTGGACAGGCGTCACGGAACCCTCACCGTCGTGCGTCGAATCCTCGTGCCCACGCCCTTCATCCCCTCGAGCGCCGGCACCATCTTGTCGACCGACGTGATGACGGCCTGGCCGTTGCACTGGCCGAGGTACTCCACGGCCGCCTCCACCTTGGGCCCCATGCTGCCGGACGGGAACTGCCCGTCGTCGTTGTGACGGAGCATCTCCTCGGCTCCCACATCGTGGAGTGCGCGCTGTGTCGGCTTCCCGAAGTCGAGGAGCACGGAGTCGACGCCGGTCACCAGCAGCAGCGCGTCGGCCTTCAGCTGAGCGGCCAGGATCGCCGCGGCGCGGTCCTTGTCGACCACTGCATCGACGCCCTGGAGGAGGCCTTGACTCCTGATGACGGGCACGCCGCCACCGCCCGCCGCGATGACCAGGAACCCCTTGTCGACGAGGGTGGCGATCGCGTCTGATTCGAGCATCGACACGGGGTGGGGCGACGCGACGACCCGGCGGTACCCACGGCCGGAGTCCTCCACCATCTGCCACCCGAGCTCGTCCGTCCTGGCCTGCGCCGCGTCCTTCTCGTAGAAGGGGCCGATCGGCTTCGTCAACTTCAGGAATCCGGGGTCCCTCGGGTCCACGACGACGTGCGTCACGACCGACACGACGGGCGGCATGCTGGCGCTGCCGGTGTTGCGCAGCGCCAGCTCGATGAGGCCGCCCAGCCAGCCCTGGGTCATCGCCACCAGCGAGCTCAGCGGCTGGGCGGGCACGGTGGGCTCGGCCGCACCCTGCTGGAGGGACAGGTTGCCCACCTGGGGGCCGTTGCCATGGGTCACGACGACCCGCCAGCCGCCGTCGACCAGTGCGTTCACCGCCTTCGCCATTCGTTGGCAGTTGACCAGCATTTCGGCGTAGGTTCCGGATTGATCCTCGGCGGTGATCGCATTGCCGCCGAGGGCGATGACCACCGTGCGAAGGACAGATGTCGTCGACACTGAATCACCGCCTCACTGCAAGTCGCGCCTATAGGGTGTGGTCAACCGTACTGGATAGGAGAGGGTTCCAGCACTATAGTGAACAACATCCCGCCGTCCCCCGCATTCGGAGCCGATCAGTCGTCGGCGATCCCCCCTGAGTACCGCGCGCTGGCGACTCGCCTTCGAGCCGCCGAGGACCAGGTCTTCCCGCTCGTCATGGTCGACGCCGACCGCTACCAGCGCGCCATCACCCTCATCGGCCAACTGACGGCCTACTTCGCCGACTCGACGCTCGCCGATCTCGAGAGCGGCCACGCGGCCGCAGTGGCCAACGCCCGGGAGATCGCCAGTCGCCAGGCCCTCCCCATCGCGGACCTCGACCTCGACATGGTGGTCGATGCGGCCATGTCGCAGCGCTTTCGGGCCCTGCTGATGCTCACCGCGCTGGATCGCACCAGCACGAGGGTCGAGGAGGCGCGAGCTGCGGGGCTGGCCTGGGTCACGGTGTCCGAGCCGGACGCGGCCACCCTGGGCATGTCGCCCACCCAGGAATGGGTCGAGGTCCACATCGCCTCGGGCGCCGAACTGGTGCGATCCGTCTCCATGCAGCCGAGTACCGGCGAACCCGTCTTTCGCGTGACTCTCGTGGATCCCGCAGGCGGGCGCGAGACGGCCGAGTGCCCCGACCGGGCCACGTGGCTGGCCACCGCCGACGAGTGGCGACACAAGACGACGTGAAATTTCCTATCCGATTTGCCGTCAACCTTCCTATGATGTTGCCTTCGATCAATCCAGTTAGCGGCACCGCGGGGGTCGTCTCAAGCGGCACAACCTGAACGGAGCGCGAGAATGACCACACAGTTGGACTACGCACGAGTCACCGAGGGTCCGGACGCCGACGGACGATTCCTCGCCGGCTTCACCCGGCCCATGGACATCAGCAGCCTGACCATCGACATCCAGGCACGTGGCGTCCAGATGGACGGACCCATCGAGCAGCGGGTCGGCGGCGCCGGGCCCACCGACCTCGGGATGCTGTGGATCGACGGCTACCGCGTCACGGCCCCCAAGGCGAAGCCCGAGGACACGCCCTACGTCCTGCGCGCCGAGGACGACGGCTACGGCGTCTACCTCGGGTCGACGAGACTCGCCAGCGCTCGCACCCAGCAGCGACCCGCCTTCTACGACCTCACCACCGCCGACGGGATCCCGTACGAGCAGATCGCCCTGCTGCACCTCGACTCGCTGGCGTCGACAGTCGTGCAGACGTGCGCCTACTGGGGCAACGACGACCAGTGCACCTTCTGCGGCATCGGCCTGTCGCTGGACGCGGGCCGCACCATCGTGAAGAAGACCCCCGAGATGCTCGCCGAGGTCGCCGTCGCGGCGCGCGACCTCGATGGAGCCGTCGACGCCACCTTGACCACCGGCAGCTCGCGCGGTGTCGATCGCGGTGCCCGGTACGTGGCCAAGTGCGCCCAGGCGGTGAAGGAGGCCAGCGGTCTGCCCGTCGAGGTGCAGTTCGAGCCGCCCCTCGACCTCAACGTGATCAACGAGGTGGGCGACATGGGCGTCGACTCCGTCGGCATCCATCTCGAGTCCTTCGACCCCGCGGTCCTGGCGCGCGTGGCGCCGGCGAAGTCGCGCACGGGCATGGAGGCCTACTTCGCCGCGTGGGAGCGAGCCGTGGCGGTGTTCGGCGAGGGGCAGGTGTCGACCTACGTCATCCTCGGCATGGGCGAGGACCCGAAGATCACGATCGAAGGAGCCAAGCGGGCCATTGACATCGGCGTCTTCCCGCTGGTCGTCCCGCTTCGCCCCGTCGCCGGTTCGCTCATGGCCGACTGGCCCTCGCCGCCACGCGAGTACACCGAGCCCATCTACCGACAGGTGCAGGCCTACATGGCGCTGCGGGGGATGAATGCCGGCACGACGAAGGCCGGCTGCGCGCGGTGCCAGGCCTGCTCGGGGCTGAAGTCCCTCGAGCCGGCGCCGACCGCCGTTCCCGTCACCATCGGGCGAGGACCGACATCACTCGCCTAGACGATGTCCCGCTCCTCCGGACCGAGTGCAGGGCTGCCCTCACCCCGGAGGACCTCGACGAGCACTTCGCCATTCGACATCAGGTGTTCGTCGTCGAGCAGGCCATCTTCCCGGCCACCGACCGCGACGAGTTCGACGAGCGGATTGACACGATCCACCTCGTCGGCGCGACGGAATCGCGCGTCGTCGGTGCGGTGCGCCTCTATCCCCTGGACAGGACCGGCGACGTCTGGCAGGGGGACCGGCTCGCGGTCGAGCCCGAGTTCCGCGTCTACCAGCTCGGGTCGGATCTCGTCCGGCTGGCGGTGTCGACCGCTGCCGAGCACGGCGGTCGGATCATGAAGGCGCACATCCAGATCGCCAACGTCCGCTTCTTCGAGCGGCTCGGGTGGACGACGGACGGCTTCGAGGAGACCTACCATGCACGGCCGCACCAGCCGATGGTCATCGACCTGCTGCGCCTAGGCTAGAAGACCGGTACGTCGCTCGAGTCGTCCGGATCACGAGGACCGAAGATGCGCCTGTCCGACTCCGCGATCGCGACGTCGTTGATGCTGGCCTCACGACGACGCATGTAGCCCAGGTCGTCGAACTCCCACTGCTCGTTCCCGTAGCTGCGGAACCACTGGCCCTCGTCGTCGTGCCACTCGTACTGGAAGCGCACGGCGATGCGGTTGCCCGAGAACGCCCACAGGCTCTTGCGCAGCGCGTAGTCGTGCTCCTTCGCCCACTTGCGCGTCAGGAAGGCGACGACGTCCTCCCGGCCGACGACGTGCTCACTTCTGTTCCGCCACTCCGTGTCCTCGGTGTAGGCGGCGGCCACGCGTTCGGGGTCCCGGGTGTTCCAGCCGTTCTCGGCCGCCTGCACCTTCGCGCGAGCGGTCTCCTCGGTGAAGGGAGGGAGTGGAGGGCGGGGATCCATCGGTGTACCTCCTCGGGCGATGCGGCTTCGCCTCACTGTAGGTACGCGCCCATCCATTGGCAATGAGATGGCCTCACCCCACTGGGGCCACGCCTGCGAAGGGACGCCACCCGGCCGACGATTGCGCACGGTCGTCAACGTGCGGGCCTCGAAGGTGGCGAGCAGGCCACAGCGGAGGGACTTCCGCACGGTCCAGGCAAAGCGAGAGCACGCGGTACCTGCCATCCGTCACCGAGGACGTTCACTCGACCTGATCGATAGCTTGCTCCCGCGCCGAAGGAAGTCGTGATCGCGGTTGCTGCGGCCGGGTTGCACTACAGAGTGCAGCATGCACTGGAATCAATGGCGTTCTAGTGCATAGCGGGGCCCAGTTCGGGACCGAGCGGTCCATCGCTAGTGCATAGCAGTAGTGCTAAAAAGGGACATAACACCGATATTAGACACGCAAATACTCCTTCGCAAATACGAAAACCCGTTGCGCTGCAACGGGTTTCGGGCCGAGCCGCCTCGGGGACTTGAACCCCGGACCTACGCATTACGAGCCGTTCGCTGCCCCTCTAGGGTCAAGCTCATACTCGTGCATACTCCGGCCTAGCTCGGCATGTTCGTCCATACCTGCGCCTTGTTCCGGGGCATATCCGGGGCATTTCGCAGCGCAGGCCCAGCCTCGATCCAGTACGTGACGCATAAGCATCCACCGAGCGCCATCCCCTCACGGGGGGCACTCAGCCTGCGAGGATGAGGGCCTTCTGCTGATCGAACTCCGCATCGGTGAGGACGCCCGTGGCACGGAGCTCGCCAAGCTGGGCGAGGCGCGTGAGGCGGTCATCGGCTGCGGCCGGGGCGGTCTGGGTGCTGGTGAACAGGTTTGGCGGGGTGGTGCCCTGCGGGTTGCCCTGCGCCTCCCACTCCGCCTGCTTGCGGGTCTGGATTCGATCGTGGACCATGTGGCCCACCTTGACGGCCACGGCTGCCTTGATACCGGTCTTGATAAGGCCCATGAGGTGCTCCGTTCGATTCGCGGGACTCAGGCTGGCGAGGTGTCGTTCAGCGACTGGATGAGGTCGTCGACGTCGATACTGCCGGAGCCGACAAGGCGTGCACCATTCGCATCCATAGCTGCGAGCATCGGCGCAGCCCACACGTTCTCGTAGACAATGATCCCGGTCAGGCCGCCGGACCGCATGGCCGCGGCAACCGTGTCGACGTCGTCCTGGTCCAGCAGTCCCGAATAGGCGCCCTGCCACTGCGTGATGTCGACATCCGCCCCGTGATCGATGTCGTCCAGGCGCACCTTGTGGACGCTGCCGTCAGCCTCTTTCGCGATGAACTCGAGGTCGAGCACGGCAATGACACCCGGGGCGACCAGGTCGTGGACGAGGGCGAACCCCTCCCCCGTCACCCGGCCGGCCGGGAACTCCACTGCCAGGTAGGCCACCGGCGCGAGCACATCCCTATCCATGGCGATCCACTTCCTCACGCTTCGTGCATTTGGTCTTAGGGAGCGTACAAGGCGCGGGCGACAAGCGCAGGGGATAGCGTCGTGCTCATGAGCGGTGCGGTGATCGCGCATCCTGACGAGGCCGGCGACGCTGAGTGAGGTGACTCCTGCGGTCGACGCGGACCTGGGCCTGGCCGGCAGCCTGCCGGTCGTGTCGGACCTTCGTGACGCGATGGTCGACGGGATGGAGGCCGTGCTGGTCGACAGCAGCGGCGCGTCCGTTGAGTCCGCACGAGAGCCCATCGTCGGAGTGTGCGACCTTGCGAACTGACCACTCAATGGTGGACGAAGCGTCGTTCCCGTGCTCGATTGCTCAGCAGCCGATGGGGCCCAAGGACACCCGAAGCCACCATCGAGCCCGGCTCACCGGCTGAAGGAAGGCTCATCTTCACTTCATCTCCCGCTCAGGTTGACCCTCGATGCTCAGTGCCGTGGCAGCAGTCCGCTGTCCGAGGGAGAGGAACGACATCGTGCGTATGCAGACATTTACGGCCATTGCTGCTGGAGCCACGCTCGCTGCGACCGGGCTTCTGGCCCCTCCTGCGGCGGCCGCGCCCAGGGTCCCCGCGGAGGTCGAGCGGGAGACCACGGGCACGTGCTCAGCCAGCGCCCGATGGGACCTGAACCTCGAGCGCGAGTTCGGGGTCATCGACATCGGCTTCGAGATCGACGGTGCAACACCTGGCGAGCGCTGGAACGTGGTCGTCAAGAGGAACGGTTCGCAGGTGCTGAAGGTATCTCGTCCAGCAGATACCGAGGGCGAGGTCGACGTCGACCACATCGTCCGCGATCGCTCCGGCAGCGATCGGTTCACCGTTCGGGCGATGAGCACCGATGGCCAACTGTGCCGTGCGACGTTGCGGATCTGACCGCCTCATGCTCCGCCGACGTCGAGTTCAGTGCTGGCTCAGTATCCCGCTCATCGTGCTCGGCGTGTCTGCGTGCGCGTCGGGGTCCGATGCCCTGCCTGCTGGGATCGATGTCTCACCGATCGTGGTCGATCTGGCGGAGAGGTCCGTGCCATCCACCAGCCCTTCCGGGTCGGTGGATGGCGGTGGTGCCGCGCCGGTGACCGACCCGCGGGCCGACCTGGATATCGATGACCAGGTCGGTGATGGGTTGACTGTGGTCATGGAGGCAGTGGACACCGATCTACCAGTGGTGCACATCGCGATCGAGACCGCCGACGGAGTACTGCTCGGTTCGGACCTGCGCACAGAAGGCCGTCAACCAGTCACGGTGAGACTCGATCAGCCCGTGCCGGGCCCGATGGAGCTCGTGGGGCGGATGCTGTCCGACAACGGCGATGGCATCCTTGAGCTTGGGGTCGACAGGCCCGTCATCGATGACGAGGGAGAGCAGGTGGCCGAGGACTTCGACTACGTGTTCCTCACCGACGACCTGCGCGATGACTGATCGCCGACGTTCGGCCCGGCTGCGCATCCTCGGCTGGATCCTCGTGCCAGCGGCGCTCGTGCTCGTCCTGAGCTGGATTGTCGCCCGTGAACTGCTGGTGAGCCAGGTCGAGGCCCGCATCCAGCAGGAACTGGCCGGCGAGGTCTCGGAGCTGAGGGTGCTTGCTGCTGACAGACCCCCAGCGACCTCCTCCGAGGAGGCCGGTCCTCGCTCGCTCCTGCGGCTCTACCTCGACCGCAGCATCCCGGACCCCAACGAGACCATGTTCAGCATCGTCGACGGCATGGTCGATGCGCGTACATCCGACGTTCCTCCTGTGCGGCTGGACGAGGACGAGGACTTGGTGGCCGCACTGGGGGCCGTCGACGAGGTGGCGTACGGGTCCGTCGACACCAGCGCCGGCCTCGTCCGATACGTCGCCGTCCCCGTCTCCAACCCCGGCCAGAACGAGGCCGGCACCCTCGTGGTGGCGATCTTCGCCGATGCCGAGAGCGCGGACGCCAACTCCGTCGTACGCACCCTGCTTCTGGCATCGCTAGGTGGGCTCGGTCTTGCCACGGCAGTGGGCTGGCTCGTTGCCGGCCGAGTCCTCGCACCGATACGTCAGATGCGCGACACCGCTCGCGACATCACGGACACAGACCTCACCAGCCGGATTCCCCTCACCGGTCGCGGCGACGAGTTCGACGACCTGGCAACCACCTTCAACGACATGCTGGACCGATTGCAGGGCGCCTTCTCGGCGCAGCGCGCGTTCGTCGACGACGCGGGGCACGAGCTGCGCACGCCCCTCACCATCATTCGCGGGCACCTTGAGATCCTGCAGGCAGCCACCGATCCCGCCGACCGCATCCAGCTGATGTCCGTCATCTCCGATGAACTGGGCCGCATGGCACGCATCGTTCACGACCTGCAGACCCTCACCAAGGCCACCCAGCCCGGCTTCATCCGACGAGCCCCCGTGGACCTGGCTGATCTCGTCGACGATGCCCTGAGACGGGCCCGGGCCCTGGGCGACCGCGATTGGCAGCTCGATGCCCGGTGCGAGGGTGTCATCGAGGCGGACCGGGACCGCCTGACTCAGGCCCTCGTCCAGCTCGCCCAGAACGCGACCCAGCACACGCAGCCTGGCGATACTGTCGCGATCGGATGCCGGGAGGAGGACGGCGGCGTGTGCTTCTGGGTGCGGGACACCGGCTCCGGTATCCCGCAAGCCGACCGCGAGCGGGTCTTCCAGCGCTTCGTCCGCGCCGGTGGGCCACGCGCGGAGGGGGCCGGGTTGGGACTGTCCATCGTCGCGGCGATCGCTCACGCTCACGGGGGCGACGTCACCGTCGCCGATACACCAGGAGGGGGCGCCACCATCGAGATACGGCTGCCCCACTGCGGCGCAGATGTCGAAGCAGCTTCGGCCACGAAGGAGGCTCACTGATGGCCAGAATCCTGCTGGCAGAGGACGAGCCCCGCATCTCATCGTTCGTCACTCGAGGACTCGAGGCGCATGAGTTCACCGTCTCGGCCACTGCCGATGGGCAGGAGGCACTCAACTGGGGCCTCTTCGGAGAATTCGACCTGATGGTTCTCGATATCGGCCTCGTCGGCATCGACGGGTTCGAAGTGCTTCGCCGCCTTCGCGGTGGCGGCAGCGACCTGCCGGTCATCGTCCTCACCGCTCGGGATTCCGTCGCGGACACCGTCGCCGGCCTCGAGGGCGGTGCAGACGACTACATGGCCAAACCCTTCTCCCTCGACGAACTCCTGGCCCGCATCCGCCTGCGACTTAGGCAGCGGGCGACCGTCCCCGAAGGCGGGTCAGCAACAGTCCTGGTCGTCGGTGACGTGTCACTGGACATCCGCGCCCGCACCGCCAACCGAGGCGAAGTCACCGTCGAGTTGTCCTCCCGCGAGTTCTCGCTGCTCGAAATGCTGTTGTCGCACGCCGGCCAGGTTCTGTCCCGCGAACAGATCCTCAGCGGCGTATGGGGATACGACTACGACCCCGGCAGCAACGTGGTCGAGGTCTACGTACGCAACCTGCGCCGCAAGCTGGGGGACGACCTCATCGAGACCGTGCGCGGAATGGGATACCGACTACGCGTCTGACCACCTGCCTTCCGCGGAAGTGGCGCGCAGAAGGATCACGGACTCAGGAATCGCCGCCAGGAGCAGTCCCCGAGTGCAGCTTGGCTAAGCAGCTTGAGGCCTGCCCAGGCATTGTGCATGCAGTCGAGCGATCCGATCCCTAGACCAGGGCACTTCCGGGATCTCCTGACGCATCCGCGGGTCAGGTCGGCCAGGCAGGGCAACGCGGTGCCACCCCTGCCAAACCTGGCCAGGGCGATGAGGACATCGACGTTCCTGAACCCGAAGGCGATGCAGGAGCCAGCCGAAAGGTAGGCAGGACGGTGACGGAGCCCCTAGAACTCATTGCTGGACCTGCACTCGAGAACGCCTCTGCCCAAGCTCACTCCCCTGAGGTGGATCTGCATGCCCATGGCTTCGACTATTCCGCGCCGCACGAAGTCCCTGGGCCGCGGGAGGGTCATGTCGTGCTCAGTCCGCGCACGACTGCGTGGCTCGGGGTGGGTGGCACCACGATGGCGGCCGCCAGATGCCGGGCGATGGCCTGGCGGATGTCGACGACGCACGCGCCACCGCCCACCAGCACGACCCCCGCTCCTGACGATCGAGGTGCGGCCAGAAGCCGGCGGACGGCGTCGGCTATGCGGCTAGCCCGGTGTTCCAGGACCGCAGCGATATCGCGCGAAGTGATGCGGACCACACGCGCTGCACCCGAATCGATGTCCCTGCCCACGACAACGCTTCCTGCCCAAGCAGGTCCCAGCTGCCATCGGTCAGTGCGGATCCCATAGGCGCGGATCACATGCACGGTCAGGTCCTCGAGCACATCACGTACCCCCCACGGCAGGCGGGTCCCGACGTGGAACCCGCCGGGCTCGGCCCATGACGTCTCCACAAGGTCCGCACCAACATCGACGACGACCTGAGGGCCACACGTGCTCGAGGATCGCAGCGCGGCCACAGGAGCCGCCAGCGTCACGACGCGGCGGGCACGTAGTCCGCTCGCCGCAGCCTCCACAAGCTCCGACTCCTCAGCCTCGGAGGCACTGACGGGCATCGACAACGCCACCTCGCGAGCCCGCCCAACCGCGCGCCTGAGATGCGATCGCAGTAGCCGCGGATCAGCCACTGCACCGCGACGAACGATCCCTCGGTGATTCCAGGCCGACTCGCGCACCAGTCGCTCCGAGCCAAAGGTGCGCAGGAAGGAACTGCCGACATCCAACGCGATGACATCAACGGTGCGGCTCATGGCCGCATGGCACCACCAGCACATCCGACGCAGGTTCTGACGTAGGGACGCAGTCGCAGTCGCTCGACACCTATTCCGTGCCCGCACACCTCGCACGTGCCGTACGTGCCCGCGTCCAGACGCTTGTAGGCGGCAGAGACCTCGTCGAGAATGGACTCCGTATCAGCCAACGAGTAGCGCGCGGCCGCGACCACATTGCCCATGCTGTCCGAGCTGGCAGCGCCGTCCTGCACCAGGGCGTCAAGGACAAGCCGCGACGAGGCAGCCTCGGCCTCGTTGTATCGCAGCGCTTGCTCCAAGAGGACGCGTGCCTCGTCGGCATCTGCTCCCGTTCCTGCTGTGCGCGTATCCATTTCACTCCTCAAAGAAGAACGCCGGCCCAATAACTTGGACCGGCGCGGCAACATGCCAACTAGGCGCCAGGCCTACCACGACCAAGCGGAGCGTGCTCCGCGGTCACACGAACGAGAGGCAGACGACTGATCATGGTTGCATCCTACGTCATCCGTCGATGGCTACGGCCGACTGCTCATCGGGGTCGCGAGTCAGGAGCACCGAGCACGACGATGCGTGCACCACGGCAGATCGCACAGCGCGTCAACGCAGGCTTGGGCATGCGCAGATCCATCGACACACCCCACGACGCGGCGGACCGGTGAGGCCGCCCTCGCGACGACGAGCGGAGCGCCCGGGCATGAGCGTCCGGCCACATCTGGTAGCGCCAATGACTTGGCGGGGCAGGGCGGCCGGTCGCCCGGAAGGTGCGCGACTGCAGACCGGCCGCCGACGACCCACGCCCACCACGACAGCATTCGCCGGCCGTGACCAACTGATCGCGGTGATTGTGTGACAGTGAAAGCGAAATCGCGTTGACCTGACAGAACCCCTCATGTCAGGAGCCGCCATGCACCGCCTGAACATCACCGACATCCTCACCGCACTGCGCCACGCCGACCCCGACGTACTCGCCGCGGCGATCTACGCCGACAACGACCCGCGCCTCCTCGACGCCCTCGCGCAGACCCTCGCCGGCGCGGCCGACCGCGCCGCCAGTCACCCGCACCCGGAGGTCGTCGCGGAGGGCGACGCACTCCTGCACGAGGTCCTGCGCTGGCCCGTCGCCGACGCCCTTCCCCCCGGCCACGCCCTGCCCACCGCCACCGAGCTCGCCGCCGCCAGGCACATGCCCGAGGTCGACGCCGAGCGGCTGCTGCACCGCATCGCCGCCACCGAGAACGTCGCTGCCACCCGCCTGATCGAGTCTGGGCTGCGCGTGGACTTCACCCCCGAGCAGGCGCAGGTCACCCAGTGCATCCACGACCTCATCGACCTCGGCGTGCCCCCCACCCGCCAGGGCATCCGTGCCCACGCCATGAGCATCGCGGCCACCAGCAGCCCCGGAAACCCACCCATCATCGGCAACGACCACGGCCTGCGATCCCGAGTGATGTCCAGCTCACCCATGACCGTGGTCCCCGGATGGCTGGACCGCATGGACGCCGACCCGCCCATGACCGGGCTGCTCGACGCCCGCATCGACTACCTGCGCGCAGCCGTCACCGCGATGGGCCGCTCTGCACGCCATCACACCTCCGCCCTCACCCTCCTCGACCCCTCACCCCCGCGAACTCCTGAGCACGGGCGGACAGGCGAGCACCACCAGTCAGCCTTCGCCGTCGTCGATACCGACCTCGGCCAGCGGATGGCGGTGTAGTGATGAGCCAGGCTATTCAGGAGGCAACTGCATCGCCGACGGTTATGCATCCGCGGATGCTGTGGACCGCCGAGGAGGTCGCTGACGCGCTGGCGGTCTCCGAAACGCTGGTGCCAGCTGACCTTGGAGGGCACGTTGCCGTGCCGGCGTATCGGCCGGCTCGTGCGCTACGCCACTGCGGACATCGAGCTGTTCATCGCGGACCGCGAGAACCACCACCTCCGCTAGCCGTCCACAGCCTCGGGACGCCCGTCCACGGAACGTCGCGGGACCACACGGCCGGAGGGGTGGGCCGGGTGGAATGGCGGAGCCGCGAAGAAGGGAGTCGACCGATGGGTCGTCGTATCGGCCTCGAAGGGTCCGTGCGTCAACACCCGCCCGGCTCCGGTCGGTGGCGTGGGCGCCTGCCCAGCCGCCTCGATCCCCACCGTCGCTACATCGATGGCACGTACCCGACAGAACGCGAATGCCGCAAGGCGCTGAACCAAGCCATCGCCGACCTCGACGCCGGCCGCACGCCTCGAAAGACCGAGGCCCCGACCGGCGGACCTGTGCGTCGAGTTCGCAACATCATCGAGGACTACATCGAAGCCCGGCGCACCGACGCATACGACCCGATCGCCATCAACACCGTCCGCGACTACAACGACGTCTTGAAGAACGTCGTCAACCGCGACTACGCCGACCTCGGCGGAGTCCCCGCGAACCAGCTCGACAGCCTCGCGATCGACACCTGGTTCCGTCGACTGCGAGACGAGGGAGTCTCCCACCGTCGCGCCGCCAAGGCCCTGGCTATCGTCAGGGCAGCACTCGCCTGGGAGGTGCGCGCCGGACGACTGGCCACCAACCCGGCACGCGAGGTCCGACGGGTCAGCACCAAGAAGGGCCGCGGAAGCCGGATCACCGCCGACCCCGTCCTGCTGCCCTCGTGGGAGGAACTCGCCGTCCTCGCCTCGCATCCTGGCCGCTGGGAGGACCGCCTCCTCATCCTGCTGATCGCCTGGGGAGGGCTGCGCTGGAGCGAAGCCATCAGCCTCGCCGCCGGCGACGTGTGGCCATCGCGGCCCCGCATGAGCGTGCGGCGCATCTTCGCGTGGGACCGCACGATAGGGCAGTGGGTCATCGAGGACGTCAAGGGCGGCAATGCGGACGTGATTCCCCTACCTACTCCGCTCTGGGAGGCGCTGCTCGACCTCGCCACGAGTCGCACGATCGATCGCAGCCTCGGCGGGGACCTTCTCTTCCGTCCCGTGCGCCGCCGATACGCGAACACAGCCCCGGTCGTCATCGACAACAACAACTGGCGCAAGCGAGTGTGGTGTCCGGCTCGGGAAGCCGCCGACCTGAACGGTGATCCCGCACTCTCCGCACTCGACCCGCGTAGACGACCCCTACGCGTCAAGGACCTGCGGGCCTACGCAGCCAGCGTCGTCGTCGACAGCGGGGGCACGCAGTACGAGGCCGCCGCACTCCTACGTCACTCCACAGTCCAGACCACCAACCGCTACTACGCCCGCGCGCAGGACGAGCGCAGCCAGGACCCCGCCCGCGCGAGCCTCCGCGTCGACCTGACCATGACGCTGCCCGAGCGGATCGACGCACTGTGGATCGCATGGGTCACGGCCTACCCCGATCAGACGGCCGATCTGCTCGACCCCTCCCGCGATGACGAGGAGCCTCAATAGCTCCAGGCAGAGGATCAGCTGTACGGAGCAGTCCCCTTGGCGGCGGTTGAGATCCCTGCGGGCAAGCACCGCGTGGCCACCAGCGATCCGCGCCAGGTTCGACCAATCGCGGAGGGCCACATGCGTCACCGTGCCCTGCTAGCGTCGCGTCGATCACCAGATGAGGACGGCCGGATCACACGGGGGCGTTGTGATGACGCAGGTGAAGACACCGCACGAGACGTTCTTCATGCCGCAAAGACTGGTGCTTCCGCCGTTCCAGCGCCCGTATGTATGGACGCAGGAAGGGCAATGGGAGCCGCTGTGGGATGACGTGCGCCGGCTCGCCGATCGGTCGCTTGCGCGCGAGGCCAACGTGTCGCACTTCCTCGGTGCGATCGTGATCCAGCAGCAGGAGGGGCAGGTCGGCTCGTTGGGCACCTGGACCGTGATCGACGGTCAGCAGCGCCTGACGACCCTGCAACTCCTCCTCGACGCGATCCATGAGGAAGTGGCTCACGCAGGCTTTGAGGACATCGCCCGACAGATCTCCGATCTCGTGGAGAACCCCGAGCACTTCATCAAAGGTCACCCGGAGCATCGCTTCAAGGTGTCTCCGACCAATCGCGATCGCACCGCGTTCGAAGAGGTGATGGCAGCCGAGCCCCCGATCGACTACAAGACCCTTGAGCGGATGGGCAACCCGAAGTTCGCCGCTGCTCATGAGTACTTCGCTCAGGCAGCCCGCACGTGGCTGGGCGACGCGGACATGCAGACCCGTGCCCGCGCGCTCGTCGATGCGGTCTCTACCAATCTGCAGATGGTGGTCATCAACCTCCTGCCGCACGAGGACGCCCAGGAGATCTTCGAGACCCTCAATGCCCGCGGCACTCCCCTGACGGCAGCTGACCTGATCAAGAACTTCGTGTTCCAGCGCCTGGAAGGAACGTCGGAGCAGATCGAGAAGGCGTCGCACCAGTACTGGGGGCCGTTCGAGACCGAGTACTGGGAGGCGAACGTTCAGGCAGGCCCCGTCACCTACAGTCGCAGCTCCCTGTTCTTCAACCAGTGGCTTATCGCCAAGACCGGCAAAGACGTAGCGTCCAAATCCGTGTTCTCCGCGTTCAAGTCATACGTCGCGGACAACCCGATGCCGATGGACACCCTGTTGCCGGAGATCCGCGCCACAGCCGACGAGTACCACCGGCTGGCTCAGGAAGCCGCTCACCCCACTCATGACCTGACCCGCCTGGGCCTGTTCGCCTACCGCACCTCGACGCTGAAGTCAGAAGCCCTGCGCCCGGTCGTCATCTGGCTCACTGATCCCAATGACACCCCAGTTCCGCCTGCACAACTGACCAAAGCCATCGAGAACTTGGAGAGCTGGCTTGTGCGTCGCGCCTGCATCCGCGCGGGCAACAAGAACTACCGCGACCTAACCCTGTCATTACTCGCCACGCTCAAGGCCGGCAATCGGGAAAGCGCCGGCGACATCGTGCAGGACTTCCTTGCCCGGCAGTCCAGCCCGGACACCTACTGGCCCACCGACGACGAAGTTCGGACCGCCCTGCGCAAGCTCTCCATCTACAAGCGGTTCCAGCGCGGCCGCACCCGAATGCTTCTCGAGGCCGTCGAGGATCACCGACGCGGCTGGGATGGCCCCCGCCCCAAGCACGAGTCGCGGGTTCGCCGTGGAAGCTTGAGCATCGAACACCTCATGCCTCAGCACTGGCAGGCGCACTGGTCCCCGCCCAAGGAGGGCATCGACCGTGACGATCTGATCCACACCATGGGGAACCTGACCCTGACCACGTCGTCGCTGAACTCGAAGGTCTCCAACGGACCATGGCACGGCACCGACACTGACCCCGGGAAGTTCGAGATCCTCTCCGATTCCAAGTTCACGGCCGTGTCCATCACTCAAGACGCAGTGAAGAGGGGCAAGAAGGCGTGGACGGACGAGACAATCCAGGCCCGCACCGACGCAATGATCGACGTCATCCTCGAGATCTGGCCAGTGCCCGAGGGCAACGTGGGACTCCAGAATGGGTCTGCCCCAGCCGTTGAGGTGTACGTCGGCATACCGGATCTCCTGGCTGCAGGATTGCTGACAGCCGGCCAACGCCTTCATTCACATCCTCCTGCGTACGCAGGCAAGGAATGCACCGTCACCGAGGATGGCTGGCTGAAAGTCGGCGATGAACTTTTCTGGTCGCCCAGCGGGGCAGCAAAGGTCTTCACAGTCCATGCAGCCAACGGCTGGTACTTCTGGCAGACCGAACGCGACGGCGGAGACCGGCTCAAGGACCTGCGCGACCAGTACGCCGACGAGCGTGGCCTCACCGCCAAGAACGATGAAGGCGAGGAGTAAGCGCCTCTCTTACGCCGGTCCAATCGCACCATCCCGATGGCCGACTCAGCATCGTAAACGTTCGCTGTCGCGCCGGTTCCGCTTCCAGCCGTCCGATGCCCCCGCAACTGCGCGCGCAGTCTCCAGTTCAGCAGAAGGATCTGCAGGTGTCTGGATGAGCCTGGGAACGCCCTGAAACGTCGCCCTGCAACGGCCCGAATTCGCGGATTGATTATCCGTAGGTTGAAGAAGAAAGGGCCAAAGAAAGGGCCAAAGAAAGGGCCAAACTGCGGTTTTGCCACACACCGTTTTCCA
The DNA here is from genome assembly GCA_016717115.1 of Actinomycetota bacterium. Classification (GTDB taxonomy): domain Bacteria; phylum Actinomycetota; class Actinomycetes; order S36-B12; family S36-B12; genus UBA10649. The sequence goes on along the minus strand of JADKGE010000003.1, from coordinate 11,351 downwards.
TTTGCAGCGCCGAAATCCGTTGCGCTGCAACAGGTTTGACGAGTGGGTCGCCGGGGGCTCGAACCCCGAACCTACGGATTAAGAGCCTTCCGGATCACACCGCAGACAACCGAATATCAAGCGATTGCAATGCATTCCGGCGCACTTGGACCCTCCCAGAACCACCCAGGCCCGTCAAGAAAGGGCCAACGCCCCCGGCATGAAAGGGCCATGTAAGGGCCAAAGTCGACGGTTAGGCGCACCCATTCTCACGCCGACAGGTACTCGTGCAGCGCCTCGCGGACGATCTCACTCGACGTCTTGTGATCCGCCTTGGCGCGGCGCTCGAGAGCAGCGTGCAGCTCGGGGTCCAGCCGTGCCTGGACCGCCTTGGCAGGGCCGCTACCCAGAGTGGGGCGGCCCCTGCCGACGTGACGAAGCTGGTCGTCGCCATAGCCACGCTCAGCCTCATCGGCCATCCGCTCGACGTCGGCCTGGGTGATCGGCTGACCACCGGAGACGCCGAGGATCTGCTTCTTAGCCATTGCCGTGCCCTTCCAGGAGTCGCCAGTACTGCTTCGTCATCCGCATCGCGTGGATCGCGAGCACGCCACCGTCGTCGAAGTGCAACGTCACGACCTCGAGCATGTTCCCCGCACGGTCCGGCCCCAGGTGAAGGCGTCGAACCGGAGGCTCGGGGTCGATATCGTCGCTGAACACGGCATGAGTGATCGCGTGCCTGATGTCGCCATCCTCGATCCCGTGCCGTCGGGCACTGGCGTTGATGCCGACCTCACGCACGTCAATATTGTACTACAATAATGCGAGGTGAGAAGGGGAGGCGGCATCAAACCTGGGGTACTTCACGTTTGTGTCCATAGGGTGTCGATCGTCGCCCCGATGCGGTCTGCGCCCGAACGGCGGGACGCCTCGAGGGGCAGTGCTGCGCTCGCGCTGCGGTAGGGCAGACTCTCGCCGATGGGGAGCGTATCGACGGACCGCACCCGGGTCGCGGCGTGAGGCTGAGCGCCGTGATGGCGTTCCCTGGCCTCCGGTGGGCGGTGCTGGGCTGGGGTCTGTCGGTCATCGCCGAGACCGCGTCACTGGTCGCGCTGCTGGTCGTAGCCTATGACGTCGGCGGTCCCGGGCTGGTCGCCGGCTTCTCGATCCTGCGAGCCATACCTGCCCTCATCATCGCGCCCGTCGTCATCGGGTGGTCCGATCGGGGTCGGCGCGAGGTCTGGCTGACGACCATCCTCGCGATGCGGGCCGGCCTGTTGGGTCTGAGCGCCGCCCTGCTCGTCGCGGGTGAGCCCGTGGCGGGCTTGCTCGCAGGCGGGCTCGCTTCGGTCCTGTTCAGCACGCACCGGCCCATGAGCGCTGCGCTGCTTCCGCACCTGGCCACCAGTCCGGCGCAGCTGACAGCGGCCAACGCCGCCTCGTCGTTCGCTGAGAGCGCCGGCACCCTGGTCGGGCCTGTTCTCGCCGGCGTTCTGCTCGTGGTAGGCCCGGCACCCCTCGCCCTGGTGCTGGCGGCGGTCGCGGTGGGTGCCGCCGCGGTTGCCGCCGGCCGCATCCACGATGTCACTGCGCCCGGTGACCGCGGCAGCGCCATGACGCTGGCCTCCGCGATCAGGGAATTCGGCGGCGGCCTGCGCGCCCTGATCCGGCAGCCTCCTCTCGTCGTGCTGGTGTTCGTGCAGACGTTCGCCCGCGGGGTGCTCCTCATCGCCGTGGTGGTCCTCGCCGTCGACACGTTCGGCCAGGGCGACGCGGGTGTCGGGTGGTTGACGGCGATGCTGGGCGTGGGGGGTCTGGCGGGCAGCGCGGCCGCGGCCGCACTTGTCACCTCGACGCGCATCAGCCGAGCCGTTCCAGTGGGCGTGGCGCTCTGGGGCCTGCCGATGGTCGCCATCGGCGCCTTGACCATGCCGGCCGTCGGCTACGTCGGATTCGTGGTCATCGGCATCGGCAATGCAGTGCTCGACGTCGGGGCCTTCACCCTGGTCGCCAGGGTGATCCCGCCCAGAATGCTGGGGCGAGCCTTCGCGGCGTTCGAAGTGATCGTCGTCCTGGGTTTCACCACCGGTTCCCTGGTCGCCGGCCTGGCTGTCCCGGCGTTCGGCGTCGCGCCCTCGTTGTGGCTCACGGGATGCGTGCTCGTGGCCCTTGCCGCGTGCAGCATCCCGTGGGCCCGCCGGCTCGACGCCCAGCTGATCCCCGGCGAGAACGTCTCTGCACTGCGCGGGTGCCGCGAGTTGGCTGACCTTCCCGTGGCTGTGGTGGACCATCTGGCGGCCGTCGGGGTCAAGCGGACGTTCGCCGATGGCGAGGACGTGATGGTGCAGGGGCCGTCGGCGACGAGTTCCACGTGGTGATGTCGGGTCGGGCTCGCGTCAGCCGGGACGGCAAGGTGGTCGCCGAGCTCGGGCCGGGAAGCAGCTTCGGCGAGATCGCCCTGCTGCGCAACGTCAAGCGCACCGCGACGGTCACCGCGGTGGGCGCGCTGACCACCTTCGCGATCTCCCGAGAGGACTTCACGATCTTCGTGGCGGGGCACGCATCCGCGGCGGCGGCAGTAGCTGACGTGGCCTATGAGCGGGCGTTGGCCGACGAGCGGCACGGGTCGCGCTAGCCGCGCCGACCCGGAGTCGGCGGGCTCGGAAGGCCTTCGTGCGGAATCCTTGGTGGAGGCGGGATGCCTCAGATCGCGGGCTGGAGTTCGGCGAATGCCGTCGCCAGCCAGAAGACGGGTGCGACCTCGACTCCCAGCTTGTAGTGGCCGCTTCGCAGGTTCTCGACCAAGCCGTGCCCTCGGACGAAGATGCTCGCCGTCACGTCGGTGTTCAAACCGCGCGTCGGCCGGAGCCGTGCCTTGAGCCTTCAGGGATCGGCTGCACACCGGTTGTTCTCGTACTGCCCGGTGTTGTGGAACGCCGCCGGCATCAGGACCTCGATCACGTTCGCCAGAGCAGCCGCCCGGTCCGTGATGACCTCCGCCGGCGTGAGATGCGCCAACGGCGACGTGGTGCAGAACCGCCTGTCCGACGCGATTTCCGTGCGGCGAGACACGGAAACGTCGATAACCTGCCAGTGCTGGTCCACCGCCCGACACACGTACCGCCACACCCCGTTGACCTTGACGTACGTCTCGTTCACGAACCACCGGTCCCCCACGGGGTGCCGACTGGGGCTTCTCGACGTCGGACGGACCCCGCGAGCCGCATTGAACCCACGGACTACGCGTCCGCACGATCGGGCCGTCCTGGGCGATGTCAGCTCTCCCAGCCGGGCTCGCGGAGATGCACGTGCGGAATCCGTCGTTTCGCCAATCTCCCACGGCCAAAGAGACCACGCACAGCGCCGCGATCTGCGGATTCCACATGGGCTGCGGATTGATTATCCGTAGGTTGAAGAAGAAAGGGCCAAAGAAAGGGCCAGGGAAAGGGCCAACTCGGCAAATCGACAACGAACGTTGTCGCTTTGCAGCCAGAAACCTGTTGCAGCGCAACGACTTTCGAGTGGGTCGCCGGGGGCTCGAACCCCGAACCTACGGATTAAAAGAGTGCCGAGGCACCTCACGGTTGAGCGTGAATTCGTTCAGTAGCAACAACTTTCGAGCCACCGAGCACCACTGTGAAACACCCAGAATCGGGAAGTAAGGGCGGCTGAAAGGGCGGCGAGTCCGTCACAAACGTGGCACGCGACATCCCGCCGAACGTGCTCCACTACCCATCCTGTCTACACCCTCAGGATACCGGTCTTGTGTCTTGCGGTCAGCGCCAGTCGTCGCATTGCCGGAGGGCGGCCCGGAAACCGAATCTACATTTCCTTCCCCGGTGCGAGTGCTCGAGCGCGCGACAACCTTGATTGAGCAAGTGCAAGCAACTCGTGCAACCGGGCAGCCTTTCGGCCTCTTCGCAGAGCACACCTGCACCCGAGCGCGCCCAGAGTCACTGCAGGGCAATAGCTGTGAATACGACACGCTCCCTGGACTCGAATCCGGATCTACGCACTACGAGACTGCACCCACGCATGCATTCGCCCCTAGGGCATGTTGCCCGTCAAAGACTTTCGAGACACTGAGCGACACCCAGACACAACGAGCGACGCGGAGAAGGGGCGACGCGAAGGTCGAGCATCCATGCGTGGATTCGGTGAATGATTCGCCTGGACCTAAGCACCACCCATGCTGATGGGGAGGACCGTGACCCGATGCCCGACGGGATCTACGGCAACCGCCACCGACTGTCGGCCCTGATTGAAGCGACGATAGTCCGTCGAGCCGGGACTGCGGTCGACCACGCATGTCGTCGTGAAGCTTCCATTACTCGTGCCGTTGCTCATCTACAGGTTCCTCTCCTTCTCGATGGCCTCGGCAAGGCGCTTAATCCGACTCAGGCGCTCATCCCACATTGCATGGACGCTGGCCAGCTCGGCGACCGCCCGTGCGAGTTGTTCCTGATCCACGTCATACCGCCGTTCACGTCCGACCGCATAGCCCTTGACAAGCCCGGCGCCGCCAAGGACGGCTATGTGCTTGGCGATGGCCTGGCGAGACACCGGCAAGTGCTGGCTGAGGGCGGTTGCTGTGCTTGCTCCGTCGGCAAGCAGCAGGTCAAGGATCCGACGCCGGGTGGGGTCTCCGATCGCCGACCACAGTTCGTCGTCGATCGCGGCGCTCATCGCGCCGCGGCCACTTCTGCGGAGTACGCGCCAAGACTCGGGATGAACAGGTCCCATCCACGCACGTGGTCGGCGTACGCCTCCTCCAGCACGGCAGCCTCCCAGCCCTTCTCGCGGAAGCCTGACTCCGTCATCCGCAGCAGGGTGCCCGACCCTTCCGGCGTGAGCTCGAACCTCACCAGAAGCGAATTGCCGGCGGTCGCCACGGCCGCGCCGTCGGCCACCCAGCGAAACGAGAACAGTTGAGGTGCATCCACCTCAACCACCGTCAGGTACTCGATGTGCGGATCCGTCGAGTCCTTGCCCCACGCGATCTCCGCCACCAAGCCCTCGTGGGGCGCCACGTCGGCTTCGGCGCCACCCCACCACTCTCGGATGTGCTGAGGGCTCGTGATGACCTCGAAGACGATCTCCGGAGATGCGTCAATGTGAATCTCGCGCGCGATGCTGCCCATTTCCATGGCCCTGTCCTTTCGCAACTTATGGTTGCACAAATGTAGGCCAACGTTCCACGATGCGCAACCTTCCGTTGCGCATCAGATGCGGTGCGGGTGACCGTCAAGGGACTTAAGGACGGCAAAGGACTCGCGCAGGACGCTCTGGGGCCGCCTCGGGGATTTGAACCCCGGGCCTACGCATTACGAGCCGTTCGCCGCCCCTCTACGGTCACGCTCTTCCTCGTGCATGCTCCGGCTTACCCCGGCATGCTCTGCCATACCTACTCCTTGTTCCGGGTCATATCCGGGGCACTTCGCGAGCTCGGTGGACCGCGCCCTGACTGGACCATCCGGGTTTGCTGTCCATCCAGATGGCACCGCTACGCGAGGACGCCCCTCTCGATGGCCTGCCGGCGCGTTGCCGATTGTCGGACGTTCACGGCGAGCACGATCCACCAGGTCACCATCACGATGACAAGGGCCCGTTGGGCTAGTCCATCTGCCATTCCGGAGAGGAGGATCAGCGCCACAGCAGTCACACTGATGACTACGGCGAACCAGAGTTGCGTTCTGCTCAGATACCGGTAGCCGTCGTCGCGCGAGAACACGCCCCGCAGTAGCCATGCGGTGACGATCAGGCCGAGGATCGACACCATGCTTCCGACGATGTGGACAGTCCCAGTAGTCGTGAACTCGGTGGCTTCCGTCCCGTCGGTGTCAAACAACCCCGAGACAATGAATCCGAATCCGGCGAGGAGTATGAGGATCCATGAGGCGGCGACACGCTTGCCGGGCGCCAGGGTCGAACGGAGTCCCAGAGCGATCGAGATCAGGCCCACCGCAGCCGCGAAATCCCCGGCTCGGCTCAGCCAGCCATAGTCACCCAGGGCGTAGTCGCTGAGGACCGCGTCGACGACACTGAGGTCGGGGTCGAGGAAGTGCAACGCGACGTTCACCAGCAGGAAGACGCTGACACCGACGATTCCGATCGTGCCGTACTGCCTGGCGGACACGGGGCCTCCCGGTTCTTGGTTGACGGGCACGCTACCCGTCAATCCGGACCCCGCGCGCCTGTTCGGCACAACGCTGTTGCGTTCGGCTTTCGGCGTGAGTGACGCACCGTACGCTGAGGATGACCATTCGGATTGCGAGTTGGAACTCAACGACAGTGGTCACCAGTCGACACATGTTGCGACCTCGACCGGTGAGCGATGCGCGGCCAGGGGTGTCATGAAGGACCGGCTGGCCGCGTCGATGCCCGTGCGACTGGAGACGCTAGAAGTCTTCGACGTCGAGGCGATGCTCACAGATCTTGGCTCTGAAACGCGGAGTGCCGCCTCAAATGGACGTGGTTGATGCCCCTGTCCAGGACGTCCCGGGTGAAGCGGCCCTGGAACTCTGAGCCGTTTGCGGACCGGATCGTCTCGACGTGGAACGGGACCATGGCAGCGACGCAGTCGACGAACTGGATCGCCTTCCGGCCCGCCGACAATTCAAGCTCGACCTACGCATTCGCTGCGTAGGTCGAGGGAATGTTCCATCAGACCGGGGCATTTCCGGGGCACATGGGGCTCGGAACCGGACGAATCGGACTCCTTGACGAGGGTCCCTAATCGCCGTAACCTGTTGCAGCGCAATAGATTTCGACCGAGAGCCGCCTCGGGGGTTTGTACCCCGGACCTACGCATTACGAGCTGTTCGCAACCCCTAAGACCAAGCCCATACTCGTGCATACTCCGGCTTACCCCTGCATATTCGGCCATACACCGGCCTTGTTCCGGGGCATATCCGGGGCATTTGCTCGTCCGAAGACGCAGGGCCAGCCAGTGGCACATCCATACTCGGAGCTCATCAGTCCAGGCTCTCCGCATTGCCTTCGGCGAAGTAGTCCTCTCTGTGCCGGTCGGCTCTGCAGCGCAGCTCAACCATCTTGAGCAAGTCGCTCTTCCATAGTGGCGGAGCCTCGGCTTCCCCACTTTGGAATGGTGCGAGAGTCTGGGCGTAGGCGGCCTCGGCATCGAGCCATTTCGCCAATGCGCCACCGTCCCGGCTGGTCATCGCGCGAACCACGTCCCTTCACGATGATCAGGCGGCCCGGGTGACGTGGATCTCTGGTACGCCCGGCCCCGATGCTCCGGCCTGATGCCGCCGATTGGCCCCGCGTGCTATTGGGTACGAGCAAGTCGGAACTCGCTCACGGCTGCTGGCGGCAGTCGGGCGAAGCCAATCTGGCGATGCCCCGGCCAATCTCCTCTGGCGCCGGCGACGATCACGACGACGTGGGCACAACTCGCGCTCTGCTTGCACTGCCGCGCAGTGCAAGCAGCCCACCCCCGGGACAACCGGCAGATGCTGCGTCGGTGCAGTAGTGCAAGCAATCAGTGCAAGCAGACGCGAAATCACCCCAAATCGGACAGGGTTCTTGGGGTTGAGAAGCGCTGAAAAGTGTTGGTATCACACGACTTTCGGGTGGGGCCGCCTCGGGTGCCGCCTCGGGGATTTGAACCCCGGACCTACGCATTACGAGCCGTTCGCCGCCCCTCTAGGGTCACGCTCTTACTCGTGCATGCTCCGGCTTACCCCGGCATCTTCGGCCATACATGCGCCTTGTTCCGGGGCATATCCGGGGCATTTTGCGGCGGTCGACGCCACCTGGTTCATCGCGAATGCACCCACTTCACTCCGAGACCGATGGGATCGTGATGGTGAACGTGGCTCCCTTGCCAAGGCCGGGGCTGTGTGCGGTGATGGTTCCGCCGTGGGCCCTTACCAACGCCCGGGCGATGGTCAGTCCGATGCCGCTACCGGTTGAGTCTGAGGCGCTAGTCGCGCGGTAGAAGCGGCCGAAGATCGCCTCGGCCTCCTCGGGATGGAAGCCGTCACCCGTGTCGGTGACCGTCAGGAGTGCTTGGTCGGCCCGTCGCGACACGGCCAGGTCGACGCTGTCGCCGGGGTGAGTGTGGTGGAGGGCGTTGTCGAGGAGTTGGCTGATCACCTCACCGATCCGGTCGCGGTCGGTGCGCACGTAAATCGGTTCCGCGGCAGTGACGGCGAGGTCAACGCCGGCCGCGGTGAAACGGGCTCGCGCGGCTTTACTGACGGTTTGCGTGATAACGACCAGGTCGACGGTGTCGGCATGGACGATGAAGGCGCGCTCTGAGCTCTGGACACCAGGGAGAGAGTCGTCGATGAGCCGTGACAACCGGGTGGCGTTGTCGGTGAGTGTTGCCAGCGTCGTGTTGTCGGCGGGCAGGACGCCGTCGGTGATCGCCTCGACGGTCGCGGTGATGGCGGCCATCGGCGTGCGGAGCTGGTGGGCGACGTCGGCCATCAGCCGGATGCGGTCCTGCTCGGTGGACTGAAGCCGTGCGGCCAGACCGTTCACGGATGCGGTCAGATCGGCGAGTTCGGGTCCCATGCGGGGTCGTCGACAGTGGCCGGTGTAGTCCCGGAGGCGAGGCGACCGGCGGCGTCGGCGGCGGTGGTGATCGGCGTGGAGATGCGCCGCGAGACCAGGACCGCCATGGAGGCCGCGACGGCGCCGGCGATGACGACGCCGACGACGGTCGAGACCACGGTCGCCAGCGCGAATCCGTCAGCGACGTGGGTGGTGACGGTCGGGTCCTGAGCGACGCCGGCCTGCTGAAGGTGGCGGTAGAACACCCCTGGCGCGACGATGAGGGAGACGATCATCGGGGTTCCGGCGCCGGCGAGGACGACCAGGGCCATGGCGCCGAAGATCCGCACGCGCAGGCTGGGGCCCGATCCGCCCGGCGCGCTCATCCGGCGCCCATCCGGAAGCGACTCCGCGGATGGTGACCACGTACCGGGGGCGCCGCCGTGTCATCGCCGAGTTTCGCGCGAAGGTGCGCGACGTGGACGTCGACGACCCGCTCGTCTCCGACCCATCCCGGGGCCCCCAGACCTCCTCGACGATGACGGCTCGCGTGTGCACGGCGTGGTTGGGAGCGCTGAGCAGGTCGAGGATGTCGAACTCGGTTCGGGTCAGGTCGATGGGCATTCCAGCGAGGGTGACCTCACGGGCGGCCGGGTCGATCTGGAGGTCGCCAAAGACCCGGGACGCATCGGGGACTGAGGTCGTTGGAGTGCGTGGTCGGCGCAGCAGGACGTGGATGCGGGCGACCAGCTCGCGTGCGCTGAACGGCTTGGTGAGGTAGTCATCGGCGCCGACGGACAGGCCGATGAGCTTGTCGACCTCGTCGGTGCGGGGTCAGCATGATGATGTACGCGTCGGTGAAGGTGCGCACCTGCCGACACACCTCGATGCCGTCCAGTCCGGGCAGGCCCACGTCCAGCACGATGACGTCCGGCGACACTTCCCGCGCGGCCTGCGCGGCGGCGAGCCCGTCCGCGACCTCGGTGACGGCGAAGCCGTCCTGCTCCAAGGTAGCCGGAGATGACGCGGCGGATCGCCGTCTCGTTTTTCACGACCAGGACGTTCAGCGGCGACCCGACGGCGTCAATGGCCGTCACCAGGGTGCATCCTCCGGCGTTGGCTGAGCCGTCCGAAGAGATGACCAGGTCATCGTCATCGCATCATCCCGCCCCAGCTTGAGCCATTGGACCCGTCGTCCATCATCCCGCCCCAGCCATTCTGGTTCGCGGTGCCGTTGCCGTTGTTGTTCCAGTCCTGGCCCATCATCCGGTGCCAGTTGTCCGTCCAGCCGGTGGAGTTGCCGGTCACGGCGTGCCCGGTCACTGGCCGGTGACGCCGTTGAACCATGACCACGCCGAGCGCCTTGCCGTTCAGTGTGACCGGAAGCGGTAGCCCATCGGGGATCCGGAACGACGGTCCCGATGGAAGCGCCCGGTTCACGGGAGGCGAGCCAGTCTCGCGCCTTCGCGGCGGCCTGGGCGTCGGTGACGGTGAAGGCGGCGCCGGTGTTCCAGTTCTGGCCCATCATCCCGTGCCAGTTGTCGGTCCAGTCCGACTGGCCGGTGGTCAGGCCATGGCCGGCGACAGCCCCGGTCGTGCCGTTGACCATGACGACGCCGACCGTCTTGCCGTTCAAGGTCACCGTGAACCTGCAGCCCATCGGCACCGTCGACGTCCCCGGAGTGTAGCGCCCGGCTCCCGCGTAGTGATTCAGGCTTGCGCCTTCGCGCGGGCCCGGTCGGCGGTGACGGTGAAGTCGGCAGGCGCCGTCCAGGTGCCGCCCATCATGGTGTCCGGGTCCATCATCCAGCCGGGACCGTCGTTCCAGTCCGCGGCGACGGCCGCCGGCTGTGCGGTCGGGGTGTGCTGGCGTTGACCGCGTACGCGGTGGCGGCTCCGATCGAGCCAAGCAGCGCCAGGGCGGTGACACCTAGGGCGATCCGGTAGTTGCGCGTCGGTTGGTCGTGACGATCTCCTCATCTCGGCCAGCGCGGTTCGCCGGGTCCGGTAGGTCTGCTCATCGATCTCGCCGAGCGCGAACAGTCGGTCCAGGATCTGCTCGGGCGACTCGGGTGCCGTGGAGACGGGCTGCGGTGCAAGCGAGGCGGCGCGGGTGGTGCCTGACCCGGGCAGCAGGCGGATCACCAGGAAGATGATCAGGGCGATGAGAGCGATCCAGAACAGGCCCATCATCATCCACATGAGGGGGAGCGAAGCTGCTCCCGCCGCCGCCATACCAATCCATCATCGGAACGCCTTCACCCCTTCGGATCGCGTGCTCGGTTCCCGCACTCACCATCATCCGTGGCGAGTTGTGAGATACCGCCGCTCAGATCATTAAGGTTCTGTGTTGTTTCGCCACTTGACGCTATCATCGGGTCCCAGGCCAGATGAAAGCGCCGCAGGGCGAAGAGATGCTGCACGGGGTGCCGGGGCGAGACGATGCGGCACTCGCCGCGGCGGCGGCACTGTTCCGCGGCTTCGGGGACCCCTCTCGCCTGGCGATCGTGTGTCACCTGGCCCTCGGCGAGCACAACGTCCGCGACCTCACTGCGCACCTCGGCCTTGCGCAGTCGACCGTTTCCGCGCACCTGCGCTGCCTGCTGGACTGCGGCATGGTGACTGTCCGTGCTCAGGGCCGCGCCTCGCTGTACGCACTGGCGGCCGACCAGCAGATCCTGGACCTTCTCGCCGCCGCTGAGCGGCTCCTCGCCGCCACCGGCGACGCCGTCACCTTCTGCCCCCGCTACGGCATCCCCGCGCAGCCATGACCGCCGTCGATCCCGGCCACCCGCATGCCCGGGCTCCGCCCCTCTCTGCCCCAGGACCGCTCCCGCCTCGGCCGCCGCGCG
>JADKGE010000002.1 GCA_016717115.1 Actinomycetota bacterium | reverse complement strand
GGTCATGACGGCGCGCTGCCTAAGTCTCGGCAACCCTTGGTAGGGACGAGCGCTGGGACGGAGCCTGTGGGCGGTGCACTCGAAGGTGGTCGTGACAATCGACATGTCATTGCCCCTCATCGGCGAGGCCCCAAGAGCGGAGGCGCGACCACGGCCTCGACGCGCCACGGGCATTGCTCCCCGCGGACTGAAACACGTGCCGGCCAGCGTCCATGTGGGAGTTCCTTTCGTCGCGTACAACACGGGTGGGGTCAGAAGCCGATCGCCCCGGTCCACGCAACGTCAACAAGGTTGCGCTGAAGGCAGACCTTGTAGCGGGCCAGGCCGTCAGCGTTCTGCGGCTGCCACCTGTGCAGGCCGATCAGACAGAGAGCGGACCACTTACGTTCTGTGTCGCAACTGGCGCACATAGGTGGACTCCTTGCCTTGTCGCTTCCATGTGGGGGGCGCGACCGGTTCAGGCGCCGACTGCTGATGCACGGTCACCGGGAGAGCGTGGGCACTCTCGCGGCGGCGCGATGTCGCGAGGAGGGGAGTGTCCCATCGCGGTGGCCGCGAGCACGGCGATGGTGAGGACGCCCGTTCCGTAACCGCGAGGCCCCGACCGGGGCGTCGATCGACCTGCGGCCTATCCGTTGGGCATCGTGTTGAACGACGAGCCGGGATAGTCCTCCTTCTGGCAGCGCGAGCACACCAGATACTTCCCGCCATCGTCGTTTGTCGTGGGGTGGTAGTCGTGCATTCCTATGCGGCAGCGCCACGAACTCCTACCGGATGTCGAGTGCGAATCGTCCATCGGGCATCGCCTCCTGAGGCCAACGCCTTGTTCGCCCCCCGAGTCAAGGCAACGGATGGTGTGACGCTACTCCGGCCGATCGGCTCCGTACAGACCATCGGTCCACGCCTCCCGGACGGAGCTGATGGCGTTCGGGCAGTGGCAACCGTCACCAGGCCACCGCACTCATCGGGATGTGGCCCGAGCCGTCACGGGGTCGGTGCGGCGCGCCCGTGAGGAACTACGCGGCGTGGCCGTCCAAGAGGACGCCGCCATGAAGGTGGAGGCTCGGGAAACGCGGCACCCGGATGCCATCCGATCGAAAGGGGCTATGGCCCTGTTCCGGGCAGAGATCACGATCGGCACCGCGTTGCGGCAGGAGAGCCTCCCAAGGCGCGGCCGGAGACACGGCATCAGTGACGGGACTGCGCATCCGACGCAGGTCACTGCTGAGGGAGTGCGGATCATGCGCAACACGGTGCGAGTTCGGCAGCATCACTTCGTATTGGGTGGGGTCCCGGAGGCATTCAGGAGGAGGTCGCCGTCACCGTCAGTTTCAACGGTGCCGTGCCCCCATTGACCATCACGACCCACATCTCTGGGGCGGCCTTCCACGCTAGGCAAGGGCGGGTGGCCGTGAACTGGTTGCCGGTGAGGGGCACCACGGTGCGTTCGCCATATGCCCCGCAGGGCGCGGTCGCGGGAGAGCCTGGCGGCACGTCCAGAGCCACTGTCACGACGTCCGCGAGATCCCCACTGGGTGCGCCGGTCGCGCTGACGGTGAGGTTCTGTGCGCCATCAGGCCAGGGCACAAGTAGCGCGGCACACGTCAGTGGCTGGATCGACACCCCGGCGCTGGCCGACCCCCCTGCGGGCGGTGTCAGCGAGTCGGCGAGAGGCTCGTACTCACCGCCGAGGACCATGACGGGATAGGTGGAGATGGGGACGCCGCTTGCTGACGGGAGTGGGACGCCGAAGTAACTGCTGTTGGCCCACGTGAGCAGGGCCTGGCTGATCTGCTTGTCGGTGAATCGTTTCCGAATGGCGCGGGCCAGTTGCGGACCCGCCTGCTTCACCGGCGCGCGCATGACGTCGCGCAGCAGTGCCGTGTACGTGATGGCAGACGGTGCCTCCAGCAGCGAGTACCAGAACGGCCACTGGCCGTACCCTTGCGACGCCAACCCGCCGTTCGGTGACAGCAACTTGGCTTCCTTCGTGCAGGGGTCGGTCGATCGCCTGCCGCCGATGAGGCTCGCTGCCAGGGCATCCGGAACGGCCTCCACCCAGGGTCCTTGGAGGTCGGAGGCGGTGCTGAGCCTTGGCGGGTTGGTGACGGCGCACTGGGCGACATGCACGAACTCGTGCGCCAGATTCGAGTGAATCCCCCGCGTCCTCGTGGCGTCGGGGATCGACGCGGGCATGTCGTACATGTACATCTTCGCGATGGCTCCGAACTTCCACGTCCCTCGCCGGGGATATGCGTAGCCCCGGCACTGTGCGAAAGCTGAGATGTTGTCGTCCGAACCGCCGTCGAGGAACACGTCGAACGCGCCTGAGCCGTCGTCGAGCACACCGTATCGACCCTGGGCGAGCCGCTGGACCCCCTTGTCACTGGGGGGCATGGGGAGCCCATTCGCCTTGTGCAGGCGGATGACTTCCTCGACCTGGACCGCCATCCACGGCACCGACTCAGGCACCGTCGAGCACTTGCCGTCTGATGCCACTCCTCCGGCACCACCGACGAGCACATTCCTCGCACGGTTCTCGGTCCACCAGATTCGCACCTTGCCGGGCGGCGATTCGTAGGAGCATTGGAACCCGAAAGTGTTGCGCGTGGCCGCGGCCGCCTCCGCGGGTTGCACTGCCACGAGACCCATGACCAGCCCAGCACACGCGGCAAACGCCGACAGCCGAGAACCAACTCCCCGCATCAGGAAACCGCTGTGGAGTCGCCTCGCGCGAGGCTGCGGCGACGCCGCGGCCGCGCCCTCGACGATCGTCATCCGGGCCGAATCCCTACGCGTCGAGCGAGTCGAACATGACACCCACACGGGTCAGCCCGACACCCGCGCGAGCGCAAAGAGCCGCCCTGCCCTCGTTGGCCTCCCATGAGGAGGACACGGTCACGCCCCGCCAGGAGAGAACTCGCCGTCAGTGACCACGGTCGTTCCGCCACTGTCAGGGCTTTGCGATGGGTCGGAGTCGCCCGCGGGTGTTGGCGTGGGCGGTGCCGCTGATGTTGAGAGGCTGCCTGCGCTCAGCTTGGCGGCCTGCGCCTGGTTCAGCTTCATGGCACAGGACCGCCTCGAGGCATCCGTGCCCTGGGAGCACGAGGTGTCAACGAGGTTGCTGCCCTTCACCGACACCACGTAGGTCCGGCTGCCACCGTCAGGGAGCGCGCCTGCCCAGATGAGCAGGTCGGGCTTCGACACCAGCAGCGTGGCCTTGCCAGCTTTGACCGCCTTCTTCACGCTCTTGCCTTCGAACGCGAATCTCGACGCAACTTCCTTGGAGGTCGCGTAGGACGTGACGGAGGAACCGCCTGTCTGCGTGACGGTGTCGGGGATCTCGCCATTGCGCAAGTCGTAGATGCTGTACGAGTTGCAGTGCGTGACGGGCACTCCCAACACCGACAACTCGTCGCAGCTGGGAGTTGAGAAGCTATTGAGCACCGTGATGCCCGTCGCGGCCCGCACCTCGTCGGCGGTCAGGATCCTCGCGGCGAGTTGGCTGGTCGTCAGCTTGCGGGTTGGTACGGCCGCGCCGGAAGCCTGCTCACTGGCGGCGGCGGGAACGAGCGGGAGCCCCACAGCAAGCAGCAGAACCGTCGCCGCGAGGATCACTGGATGTCGATAGGTACTCATGTTTGCCCCCGTTGGATTGTCGCGTGGGGGGAGTCTCGCATTCCGGTCAAAACGGGTCAAGAGGGTCTAAATCGTCGTGATGACGTCCCCACTGACGGAGAAGGGGTGCCGGCCGCGAAATCGCGGATGGCGCGCTAGTCGAGCGCCTCCGCGGTGCGACAGCCACACTCGAACCCTCACGTTGAGCGGCCGTAAGGGATGACCTATCCGATCCGAGGCGTCGCCTTGTGGCGGGCAGGTGCGCCATTCTGCGGAGGCAGGGTAGGTGATCGTCTTGCCCCGGAGGCAGCCTGACCGTGCATCGAAGCCTGCCCTTTGGTTACCTTGGTCTGGCTGATCTGGGGGATCGTTATGGGGGAGATACGAGCGCGGCCGTCCTTGCGTGAAGTGTCGATGTTCACCATCACATGGCTCTTCTGCACGGTGTTCGGACTGGCGCTGCTGACGTGGTCGCTGATCCAAGCGCCGCAGTGGATCGACCGGGTTGCGTCGTGGCCGTTCGCGACGGTCGCCGTCCTGACACTGGTGACGTCGTGCCTTCCGGTGACCCTTCCGGCGCTGAAGGGCCAGCGGCTCTATCTGTGGTGGGCGTTCGTGTTCGCAGCCCTGTACCTGTGGGGACTGTCACCGGCCGTCGTCCTGACGGCGGCGGGAACACTCGGCGGCCAGGTGGTCCAACGCAAGAGCGCGGAAAAGTGGCTGTTCAACGCCGGCATGTACATCCTTTCTGTCACAGCGTCATGGCTGGTCATCGAAACGGCTGGCTTCTCGGCAACGGGAGCAGCACCGATGTCGGCGTCTGCCGTCGTGTGGATGGCTGTGTCGTGGGTGGTGTTCATCCTGGTGAACATGGCTCTGGTCGCGGGGCTTGCCGCGTGGACTGAGCAGACCTGGTGGGAGTCCTTCAGCGAGGACGCGGCTGCTCATGCGCTCTCCATGGTGGCCGTGCTGTCGCTGTCTCCGCTGATCGCGATCGTGGCGGTGGCCGGTGAGTGGTCGTGGATCGCCCTGTGGCTGCTCCTGATTCCCGTGTTAGCGATCCAGAAGGTGGCCGACTCCTCACGCGAGCAGGAGCATCAAGCCCTTCACGATCCGCTGACAGGGTTGGCGAACAGGCTCCTGCTGACGGATCGAATCGAGCAGGCTCTTGCCCGGGGCGTTCGTCATCGGGGCCTGGTCGTGCTGCTGTTCGTGGACGTGGATCACTTCAAGGGCATCAACGACACCCTCGGGCACCAAGTGGGTGACGAGCTGCTCGTGTCGGTGGCTGATCGGCTCCGGTCGATCGTGCGCCCCGGCGACACTCTGGTCCGCTACGCGGGTGACGAGTTCATCATCGTCTGCGAGCAGATGCCCGGGGATGATGCAGCTTCTTTGGCCTCGCGGATCGCAGAGGCGATCCGAGAACCCCATCGTTGCGGCGAGCGTGACGTCACCTGCACCGTCAGCATCGGGTTGGCGGTCGCCACCGAGCAGTCGGACGCGCAGTCCTTGATCATCGACGCGGACGCGGCAATGTACCGAGCCAAGAGCGCAGGTCGAGACACGTTCGTTCAGCACCAGTAGGAAGACGCCGAAGTTGGGCGACGGCTCTCGTCCAACAAGAGTCGAGTGGTGTTGTGAGATCTCCGCTTGGCTCGTGAGACGCCAACCGCCTCCACGAGGACTCTGATCACCGTGTCGGATGCACTCTCCGATTCACACTTGCATGATGCTCACCACCCTGCCCGTGATTCTGCCCCCTCTTGACGGTTCACAATGGCTGCCGTGCGTCGACGTCAACCAAGTAGTTGTTGATTAGCAAGGACTTCGTGAGGAGTGAGAATCGGGCCGGGGCGGCGGAGAATCGGAAGGTCGACGGTTCGATTCCGCCCCTGGCCGCCAAGCGTGTTGCACCACACCCTGGTTCGCGCCGCGTCGCTTCCGTTCGAGGCACGGTTCAGCTGCGTTGGCGACTTCTCATCCCGAGAGCGAGGAGCACGACGCTGACCCCGAGAATCGCGACGAGCCCCAACAGGGCAGGAACGATCGGGGCCGACGCAACAGGTTCGGCGGGAACCGCGGGAGAGGCGCCAGTGTCAGGGAAGGTCAGCTCGCCGCGGACGGTGCGCTCCACGAGCCCGCTCGCCAGGGTCAGTTGAGCGTCCCAGGGGCCAGCCGGCAGGCGCGCGTCCAATGGGATCTCGACGGGCACCGTCTCCGCGATGCCCACGGTCACGCCGAGGTCCACGGGAAAGGGCCCAGCAGTGAGACCGCCCGGACCATCGAGGAGGGACAGGGAACCATCGAGATCCAGCGCACGACCGCCGGTGTTGTGCACACTGGCGAGCACCATCGGCCGACCGTCGTCTGAGCGCGCTGCGGTCAGCGAATCGATCTCGAACGCCGCGGCAGGCGGCCCGCCAGGACCGACCGACAGGTAGACCCGGATGCCAACTCGATTGACCTGCGTTACTCCCCCGGCAGGTCCAGGAGACGAGCGAGTCTCAACCCACACCACTGCGTACCGTTCCCCCGGCGCTGCGTCGCCGGGCACCGCGATCGTCACGGTAGCCACGGCCTTCCCGCGGCTCGGGACGTTGAGCGCAGACGGATCAACTAGTGTCCACGTCGACAGCTCGTTGGCGGTACGTCCATCGGCGACCGCGAAGACACCATTGGCGACCGAGGCACCGCCTGCGTACAGCTCGACCGCCGTCGGTGCCGCGCTAGTCGTGGAGACCTCGACCCGCCGCTGGAACGAGGTGCCCGGTGCCACGTGGTCAACGATGTACAGCCGCGCGCGTGGATCGTCGACGGCGCCGGCAGGGACATCCAGCAGCCTTATCCCGACGCTGTCAGCAGCTTCCGACCCGCTCGCGGTCGAGGAGAGCGCGACGGCAGCACTCGTCAGGGCCACCAGCCCCGCAAGGACGGAGGCCACCGACAGACGCAGCCGCGACACGCCCACCGTGCTACGCCACGGAGTGCGTGATCGTCGCCGAGTAGGTGGCCGCGGCCATGCCGCCGTTGACGGTGACGTTGATCGTGGGGCTCCAGGTGGCCGAGTTGTCACCGGTGATGCCGCTGGCCGTTACTGCGGCGGTCACGGCAGTGAGATTCGTCGGATTGTTGGCGGTGTACGTGGCCGTCCCGACCTTTGCGATGGCGCCCGCGGTGTAGCCGACATCGCTCGCAGGGATAGCCGGCCCAGCAGGTGGCGTGAAGGCGCTGGAGATGACGCTGGCGACCCAACCAGAGCCAGCCGCCGCGCCTCGCGCATCGCTAACGACGACCTCACCCAGTGAGCCGTGGATGATGCCACCACCAACCGAGTTCTCGATGGTACCGATGACGGCGGATGCAGGTGTGGAGATCGATAGCGATCCGCCCGTGACCGTTATCGTCGCGCTCGTACTGTCTGCAGCCGCGGGCAATGCCGTCGCAAGCGCCAAGCAGCAAGCGGACGATGCGATGAGAATGACTCTTGTCCTCATGGGACGCCTCAATGCGGGGGGTAGGCCCAGGGCGGTAGCCCTTAGATCCTGAAATGGTCTTGACCCGTCTTCCACTGTACCTCCAGTGACGCCGGCGCTGGCCCAGTGCGAGACGTGGAGAGGATGGACTTCGGCTACGGTTCACGCCGCCACCCTGTTTGGGGGAACGTGCGGTCACCCCGCGATGGTCGATGCCCTCCTCGGCAGTCCGCGGTCTCGAGCAGGCTCTCGGCGCGAGGCTCGGACCGTCGCCCGATCCGATGGGTCTGGGCACGCCGACAAAGCCTGTTTCCGCCAGGCGTGACCGGCCGGGCACACTGTCGGGCCAGGCCGAGCGCGCATCCGCCCGTCACTTCACGCCGGTCACGACCAGCATCTCGCAGGGTCCGACAAACCCGCCCGGACCCTCGAACTTGCTCAGCTCGTCGGTGACCTCCTGCCACGCTGCGGCCTGTCCTGCTAGGTCCACACCAACGAGCATCTGGTGCAGGGCGCCAAAGGACTCCTTCTCGAACCGTACGCAGTCCGCCGCGCTCCTCATCCGTACCGGCGATGGCACCGTGGTGACGGTGACGCCACGCAGCCCTGCTGACCGGAACGCCGCCTCAGCGACACCCGGGGCGCCCAGGCTGAACGGTCCGGGCTGACCCGGTAGCGGCGGGGGAAGCTGAGCAATGCGGCGGATGATCCCGACCGGGAGGGAGAAGAACTCGTTGCGGTCAGCCGTGGAGTAGACGACTGCGGAGAGCCGGCCACCGGGTCGGAGTACGCGGCACATGGACTCCAGCGCGGTGCTCCGGCTCGGGAAGTAGATGAGCCCGACACGCGAGATCACCGCGTCGTACGACGAAGCCTCGACCTCGGCGAGGTCTTCACCGTCTGCCACCAGCGTGTGCACCTGCGGGAGCCCCGCTCGTACCGCTGCACGCGCGGCGTACTCCAGAATCGTCGGTGAGATGTCGGTGGCCAGCACGTGCCCGGACGGCCCGACCCGTTCGGCAGCCGCCAGAGTCTGGCCTCCTGCCCCTGCCGCGACGTCGAGGACCCGGCTGCCGGGGGTGATCGCGGCCCCGTCCAGCATCACCTCTGTCGCCTGCCCGAGCCAGTCCTCGATGGCGGGTCCCCAGCGGTCCCAGGCGTCAGCGGCGGTCTCCCATTGCGCGAGCGTCGTCCTCTTGTAGGCAGCGGGATCGAAGGTGGTGGTGGTCATCGGGACTCCTCAGGTCGTGAAGCGATGTCGGCACGTCGAGTACACCGACTGCGCGCCTGACCGACCAGTGCGCGAAGTGGACCAACCCGGTACTGATTCCGTACTGGACGCGTGGCCCGCCCAACCGGACACTGTCGGTATGCGCGACTACAACCAGTACTGCCCGGTGGCGCTCGCGAGTGAAGTGCTCGCGGACCGGTGGACCCCGCTCATCGTCCGCGAGCTCGTCCTGGGCAGCCACCGGTTCAACGACATCGCGCGTGGCCTGCCAGGCATCTCCCGGACCCTGCTCTTGCAGCGGCTGTTGCACCTCGAGCGCCGCGGTGTCCTCGACCGGGAGCCGGTCAAGGGCGGCCACGAGTATCACCTGACCGAGGCCGGGCGCGACCTGGAATCTGTGATCATGGCCTTCGGCGAGTGGGCCGTGCGCTGGATGTTCGCCGAGCCGGAGCCACGTGAGGTCGATCCCGTGTCGCTGACCTGGTGGATGTCTCGACGACTCGACACCGATCGGCTTCCGCCCCGACGTGTGGTCGTCGAGTTCGTCTACACCGGCATCGACGCCACCCGGATCTGGCTGGTCCTGGATCGCGGTGAGCCCTCAGTGTGCACCAGCCATCCCGGTTTCGACAGCGACGTCACCGTGACCACGGAACCGGTGGTGCTCATGCGTGTCTTCTCCGGCATCGTCAGCCTTCGCGAGGCACGCGAATCGGGGGTGATCGAGGTGGCCGGACAACCCGGCCTTGTCCGCCAGTTCCCCGGCTGGTTCCTGTGGAGCCCCTTCGCTCCGGCCGTCCGCCTCCGGATCGACGCTGGCTGATCCCGGCTTGCCACCCCGCAATCGAGCGACTGGTGGAGCACGCGCCGTCGCCGCCCGATGGTCAGCTCGTTACGGCAAACCAGCGACCCTCAGGGTCGCTGAAGGCGAAGCTCCTCACGCCGCTGTACTCGCCGATCTCCATGGCCGTGACGCCGCGGTCGATGAGGCGCGCTCGTGCCGACTCGAGGTCATCCACATGCAGGGCGATTGACGGGGTCGCGAGATCGATGCCGTACGGGTTGTCGGCCATCATCCCAAGGGGGACGAGCTCGAAGGCAAACTCCTGTTCAGCGAAGCCGACCTGAACCACGGAAAAGTCGCCGATCTCCTTGCGGTCCTTCTCGACCATGCCCACCTGCTCAATCCAGAACCGGCGGCATGCCTCTGCGTCATCGACATACAGGACGACGTAGCGAACGCGCATCAACATCTCGGCCCCTTCCTGGGCGTATCTCTGGGGGCCTGGACGTAGCAGACCCGTGAACCCGGTCACGACGGAGTATCCACGCTATCGAACGGTGGACGCCGTCGTCTCAGGCGAGGAAGTCCGCCATCACGGGCGCCACCAGGCCCGGCCGCCCGTACTCGTCCCGGTTCTGAGTGGCACCGTGCGTGAGCCCCTCGAGTCTGACGTGTCGTGCGCCGGGAATCGTGTGGGCGAGTTCAGCGACCGCCTTCTGCAGGTAGGGGCGTGTTTCCGTCCCGTCGATGAGCAGCGTCGGCGCGCCAACCGCGGCGAAGTCCGAGAGTCGGTCGGCGTTCAACTCCACGATGGCGAAGTCGGCGGTCAGGGCAGCCGCTCGCTCGGCAATGCCTGGTCGACGCAGCATCAGTCGCGCGAAGGCCGCAAGCACGGGGATCGGCAGGCGGAACATCCACGGCGGACCCATCTCCGCGGCGCGCATGCCGACGGCCATCGCCGTGGCGAGCTGGCCACGGCGGACCGCTGTTCTGACGCGTTGCGCATCGCTGACTCGGACCGAGCCGTCGATCGCCAATGGCGGCTCGAACAGGACCACCCCGTCCAGGAGTCCCGGGTGAGCCAGTGCACAGCGTGCGGCAAGCAGTGCCCCGGAACTGACGCCGACGCAGCGCCGCGCCCCGGTCGCGGCCAGCACCGCGCGGACGTCCTCGACTTCGTCGTCCGGACTGGTGTCGGGCATCAGTGCGCTGCTGCCACCCCGACCGCGCCGGTCCATCAGGTGCACCCGGAAGCCGTCCGCGGCGAGCAGCTCGGCGAGGTCGCGTTGCGACTCGCCCGCCTGCATCGCCCCGTGCACCACCAGGATTCCGGGACCTGAGTCACCCACAGTGGTCACGGCGATGGTGGCCCCGCCGTGGGTGATGACGTCGACTGCGGTGTCCATGTAAATACCTTAGTCACTAAGATACTTATGTGGCAAGATGGCTATGTGATGAAGCGCGACGCCCTCATTGACCGGCTCCGACTGCTGGGTGAGCAAGGGGCCACGCAGACGGCGCTGTTCCAGCAGACGGCCGCGGCGTCCTACGGCCTCGGTGTCACGGACATGCGTGCGCTGAGCATCATCCTGCGCGAGGGGCCGCAGTCGGCCGGTGCGCTTGCGAGCCGACTTCACCTCACCTCTGGCGCGATCACCGGCGTGGTCGACCGACTCAGCGCCGCCGGCCTCGCACGGCGGAACCCTGACGAGCAGGACCGGAGGCGGGTCCTCGTGTCCGCCGACCTGGACGGTCTCGCGTCCGGCGAGAATGTCTACGAGGGCATAGGCCAGGGGTTCGACGAGCTGCACGAGTCACTCACCACGACCCAACTGCGATTCCTGGTCCGCTATCTCGAGAGGTCCCTCGCCATCACCACGGAGCAGACGGCGGCACTCGCAGCGCGAACGGACGCTCAGCGCAGGTGAGCAGCCACGCGGTTTGTTGACGAGACGGCAGCCGTGAGCGCAGTACATCCCTGCTGGCGATGCGCTGCTCGCCTCGGCCGCGTTTCTCGCCGGCAAGCCCGTGGCTGAGGCCTCGACCCGTTAGCCGGGTCCACGCCCGCCGGTCCAGGCCAGCAGCTCGTCGGCCGTCCAGGTAGTAATCACCCGGGTCGGGTCAACACCGCACTCAACGGCCCGCTCCACGCCGTTCGCCTGCCAGTCCAACTGCCCCGGGGCGTGAGCGTCGGTGTCGATCGCGACGAGCAGATCCGCCTCGACGGCCGCGCGGAGGATCCGGCGAGGCGGATCCAGCCGCTCGGGACGGCTGTTGATCTCCATGGCCACATCGAACTTGCGACACGCCTCCACGATCAGGTCCACGTCGAACTCGGATTCCGGGCGAACCCTCCCGCCAGCCACCATCCTGCCGGTGCAGTGACCCAGCACGTCGACGTGCGGATTGGCAATCGCCGTCACCATACGTCGTGTCATCGCCTCACTGGGCGCCCTCAGCTTCGAGTGCACGCTCGCGACGACGAGATCGAGGCGCGCCAGGAGGTCGTCGTCCTGGTCGAGGCTGCCGTCCTCGTTGATGTCCACCTCGATGCCCGTGAGGTATCGGAACGGGGCCAGCTCGCTGTTGATCGCGGCCACCACGTCCAGCTGCTGCTCGAGCCGCTCACGCGTCAGTCCCCGCGCGATGGTCAGTCGCGGACTGTGGTCCGTCAGGACCGTCCACTCGTGACCAAGCTCGACGCAGGCCAGCGCCATCTCCAGGGGAGGGCTGCCTCCGTCGCTCCAGTCGCTGTGCGTGTGGCAGTCACCGCGCTGGGTCTCGAGAAGCACCTGGGCATCGACGTCGAGGCGATCTGCCGGCCGCGGTTCCGCCTCCAGCTCGGCCAGGTAGGTCGACATCCCCCGGGTGACGGATTCGGTCGCGACGGCCGCCGTCTTCGGTCCGACCCCGCGCAGCTCGGCCAGGCTGCCGTTCCGGATCCGACGTTGCACCTCGTCAACGCCGGCCGCCTCCAGCGCCGCGGCCGCTCCTCGAAAGGCCCTCACTCGATAGGCGTCGGCGTTCTGGCGTTCGAGGAGGAACGCCACACGCCTCAGAGCCACCAACGGATCCACGATCCGACGCTAGCGTCGGATGCGAGGTGGGGAAAGACAACTGTCGCCGGCCCCCTCCTACGGAACCTCGGTCACCCGAGCCGTCGACGGTGGGGCCACCGGGGAGAACGTGCCCAGGTAGTCGGTGAGCGCCTGGAGGTCCACCCCACCTGGCAGCCTCTCCGACGCAGGAACCTGCTTGAAGGTGGCGAAGTTGTCCCCACCGTCGGCGAGGAAGGTGTTCACCGTGACCCAGTAGGTCGTGCCCGGGTCGAGCGCCTTGCCGTTCAGCGTGACGCCCGTGACGGACACTGCCGTGCAGGTGCCGTTCACGATCGTCCTGCTCAGCGTGTAGCTGAACCCGGTCGAGACGCCGAGGTTCAGGAACGGCCGCGAGGAGCCCGCCGGCTGGCACTGCTCCTGCAGCACCGACACGATCTGGGCGCCCGTCATCGGGATCGTGACCAGGGTGTTCCCGAACGGCTGGAAGGTGAACGCTTCGCCGTAGGTGACGACACCGGCACCCTCGGCTCCGGACGGTGCGTACGTCAGGTCGGAGCGCACGCCGCCGGCGTTCATGAAGGCCACCTGGGCACCGTTGAACGACGTCGCCCAGAGCTGGGCATCGGCGACGAGGTTGCCCGCCGAGGACTCGACACCACGGTCGGCTCCGGGCGGGGTCCCACCCCGGACGATGTCGGCGGTGATCGTCCCGACCGGCGTGTTGCCGGCCGCCTCGAACAGCGGCGTCCACTTGGCGATGACGGCGGTCAGCGCGGGATCGGGGGCGAGCTCCGACTGGATCACCGCATGGTTCGTTGCCGTGCTCTGGTTGCGGAGCACCTCCCCGGTGTCCCGGTCGAGGACGAGGATCAGCTCGGAGACGACCCGGCCGAAGGAGTACGCGCTCGTCACCATGCGCTTGCGGCCGTCCGGACCGGGCAGCATGCAGTTGTAGGGCTGGTGGGTGTGGCCCGTGATGACCGCGTCGATCTCGGGGTCGAGCTTGCTGTTGATCTCGATGACCGGACCGCTGATGACGTTGCAGGCGTTGATGTCACCGGGCGCAGGGTCCTGAGTCGCGCCCTCGTGCAGCAGCACGACGATGCTCTCGACGCCCTGCCTCTTGATCTCGGGAACCAGCCGGTTGGCGGTCCGCGCCTCGTCGAGGAACGAGTAGCCCTGGATGCCCGCGGCCGCGACGATGGCGTCCGTGCCCTCGAGGGTCATGCCGATGAAGCCGACCTTGACTCCCCCGACGTCCTTGATCCAGTAGGGGGGAAGGACGGTGTTGCGGGTGCCCTCCTTCACCACGTTCGCCGCCAGCCACTGGAAGTCCGCTCCTGCGTATGGCTGGTCCGGGAAGTAGCACCCGTCGACGGGATGACACCCGCCCTCCTGCATCCGCTTGAGCTCGGCGACGCCGTCATCGAACTCGTGGTTGCCGACGCTGGAGACGTCGAGCTGCATCGCGTTGAGCGACTCGACGGAGGGCTCGTCGTTGAACAGCCCCGACAGCGCAGGCGATCCGCCGATGAGGTCGCCCGCGGCCACGGTCAGGCTGAAGCGCTTGCCGGCACGCAGCTGCGTGAGGGCGGTCGAGAGGTACTCCGAGCCGCCGGCCGCCTGGTCGCCGACCGGTCCGGGCGTGGAGGCCTCCAGATGGCCGTGGTAGTCGTTGAACGCCAGCAGCTGCAGGCGGATGAGCCGGGGGGCCGTGTCGCCGCCGGGACCGGGCGCCGGCACGTCGCCGGCCGTCGCGGTCGAGGTCCCGAGGCCGAGCACTGCCGCGGACGTCACCAGGGCCACCGCCCCGGCCAGGAAGCGCGCGCGGGTCTTCGTGGATCGGGCGGTCGGGAGTGCGTCGGCAGCCATGCCATCTCCTTCATCGACGTTGACAGGGGCCACGCTAGATGCTGGAGCCCCCGGCGAACAGGGGAGCACGACGGTCTTCCGACAGATGAGTACCCCGCGGGTAGAACCGTGTGAACGGCGGACGGACGTTGGTACCTTCGCCGCACGTTGCGCGGCGCGCTGCGCGAATGGGAGCCGCCACCCGTTCCACGAGCGGACGAGCACGTACGGGCAAGCGGGAACGCCGGTCGAGAACCTGGTCATGCATGCGACGGTCTCGTCGACAGCGGGAGCATCACGCTGTCGCTCGAGCCCCAGATGTGGGGCGACACGTTGGGCATGTGCACCGACCGATTCGGCGTCGCCTGGATGGTCGACATCGCGGGCCCTGCTGCCTTGGAGTCAGCCGATCCGAGCGGCCGCCCACCCGGTGCAGCGTTGCTTCGCACAGAGGTCTTGACGCCGCCCGCACTCTGAGTACGGTGAGGCTTGCCTTACCAATCCAGGTGGGCTCGTGGTGATCCGCTGCGGCGCAAGGCTTTCTGGTATTTCCTCGTGACGAAGTTGGATTGCCGAGGAGAGGATTGTTCGATGGCCACATACGAGTTGAAGAACTTCGCGCAGCCGGATGATGTCCTTGAGTTCCCCTTCGGCAGGGGCGAGATCGTCGACATCGGCGGCGGCAAGGTGATGCACATGACGCTGCAGCCAGGCTGGCGATGGTCCGATCATGTGAAGCCGGCAACCGGGACAGAATTCTGCGAGGCTCCGCACTTCCAGTACCTCATCTCCGGACGGATCGGCGTGAGGACCGCCGACGGAGACGAGTTCGAGGCTCGGCCAGGCGACGTGAACTGGCTGCCTCCGGGTCACGACGCGTGGGTGATCGGGGACGAGCCGGTCGAGGCGATCGACTGGGGCGGCGCACATGTGTGGGGCCGGGCGGCCGAGTAGCCCGGGCGTCTTCCCGCCGGCACACCCTCGAGGCCGCGCCAGCCTTCCCTCACGCTAAACAGCGTGGTGAGTCGGCAGACAGACCCTTGAAGACCGCCCACGCGCGTTGGTACGGTCGCCGGAAAGCCGCGACGCCAGCCGCGCAAACGGGAGCCGCCGCCATGACTCGAATCTCGCAGTGGGCCGTCCGTCACCCCTGGCTCGGCCTCGCTTCGTGGCTGCTCCTGATCGTGTTCATCGGGATCCTGTACAGCCAGTTCAAGGGCGACTACAACGACAACTTCAACCTGCCCGACTCCGAGTCGACGACCGCTCAGGACCTGCTGAGTGACCTGTCTGGGGGCGCGGGCACCGGATCGGGGCTCGAGGGCCAGGTTGTCTGGCATGCCGACTCCGGCTCCGCGGTCGATGCCGGTCCGGCCGCAGCCATGGGCGCCGTCTTCTCCGAGCTGGCGGCACTGCCCGGAGTCACCTGCGTCATCTCGCCGCTGGGCGAGCCTCAGGGTGCGGCCTGCCCGGCGATCGCGGCGCCCCCGGGAGCGGGCGAGGGCGGCCAGGCGCCGCCGGAGCTGCCGCCGGAGGCCCTCGGCCCGATGTCTCACTTCGGTCAGGCGGGGGTGAGTCCCGACGGCACGGTGGCCTACGCGACGGTGCTGTTCGCGGGCGAGTCGTTCAGCGACCTGCCCACGGAGCAGGTGGCGGACGCCCTCGGCGTGGTCAAGGCGCAGAACGGCGAGGACGGGCTGACCGTCGGCGCGAACGGGATCTTCGGCTTCGTTCAGGGAGAGCCGCCGTCGTCCGAGAGCATCGGCGTCGGGGTTGCGCTGTTCATCCTGCTGTTCGCCTTCGGCTCCGTCCTGGGAGCGTTCCTGCCAATCGTCTCTGCGGCGGTGTCGGTGTCCATCACGACCGCCCTCGTGCTGCCGATCGTGGCCAACTACTTCTCGGTGGCCACCTTCGCGCCCTTCCTGGCCTCGATGATCGGCCTAGGCGTCGGCATCGACTACTCGCTGTTCGTCATCAATCGCTATCGCGAGGCGATGCGACACGGCCGCGACCCCCGCGCCGCGGCGCTGGAGTCCGTACGCACGTCCGGGCGCGCCGTGCAGTTCGCGGCCCTCACCGTGATCATCGCGCTGCTGGGCCTGTTCGTGATGCGGATCGAGTTCTTCAACGGCATCGCCGTCTCGGCGGCGATCACCGTCTTCATGGTCATGCTCGGGGCCCTCCTGCTGCTGCCGGCCGTGCTGTCGCTGCTGGGCAGCTGGGCCTTCGTCGGGCGCATGGCGTGGGTCACCGACGAGGAGGCCATCCCGAAGCCCCGACTGACGGGCGTCGCACATGTGCTGGGGCGCGTTCTGCGGTACGTCGGCTGGATCATCTTCCTGCCGGTGACCGTCATCGGCTGGCTCTGGCGCCGCCTCGTCCGGGGCGGCAAGGCCCCCGATCTCCACCACCCCAGCGCGTTCGCCCGCTACGGCGAGTGGCTGCAGCGCCGCCCGTGGCTGATGGTCATCACGGCCCTCATCATCATGCTCATCTTCGCCGGACCCGTCCTGCAGCTGCGGCAAGGATTCTCGGACGACTCGGGAGCCCCGCAGGGCAGTCCCGCACGGATCGCCTACGACCTGACCGCGGAGGGTTTCGGTCCGGGGGTCAACGGACCGATGTACATCGCGGTCCAGCTCCCCAGTGCTGGCGACCAGGCAGCCGTCGGCGCGCTGTCGGCGGCACTGAACGCCGATCCCGGCGTGGCGCTGGCCGCAGCAGCCCCCGTCGCGCCGGACGCGCAGGTCGGCGTGATCCAGGTCTTCCCGACGACGGCCCCGCAGGACGAGGCGACGACCGACCTGCTCTTCCACCTGCGCGAGACCGTCATCCCCCAGGCACTGGAGGCAACCGGAGGCACGGCCTTCGTGGGCGGCTTCCAGGCCGTGACCGTCGACTTCACGAAGGTCCTCAGCGACGCGCTGCCGTGGTTCCTGCTCATCGTCGTGGGGCTGGGCTTCATCGCGCTGCTCTTCCTGTTCCGATCCATCCTCGTCCCGCTCATGGGAGTGCTGTTCAGCCTGCTGTCCCTCGCCGCGGCCCTCGGCATCACGGTGGCGGTGTTCCAGTTCGGCTGGTTCGCGAACCTCATCAACCTGCAGAACACCGGGCCGATCTTCCCGTTCCTGCCGATCATGGTCTTCGCCATCCTGTTCGGGCTGTCGTGCGACTACCAGGTGTTCCTCGTCAGCCGCATGCACGAGGAGTGGCTGCACACGCACGACAACCACACGGCCATCCGCCGCGGCCTCGCGGGCTCCGGACGCGTCGTCGCCATTGCCGCGCTGATCATGACGAGCGTCTTCGCGGCCTTTGTCCTCGGCAACGACCAGACGGTCAAGCTCTTCGCAGTCTCCTTGTCGGCGGCCGTCCTGCTCGATGCCTTCGTCGTCCGGCTGATCCTCGTCCCGGCCCTCATGACGGTCCTCGGCCCGCGCAACTGGTGGCTGCCAGGATGGCTCGACCGGCTGCTGCCGCACGTGAGCGTCGAGTCCGAGGACGATATCGAGGCGGGAGCCTCGGAGATCGACGACATCGACGACAGCGCACTGATCACGTCGCCCGCCCCCGCCCCAGGAGAGGACCAGCAATGAGCAGCCGGATGAACCCCTACATCTCGTTCGTCGACAACGCCCGGGAGGCGATGACCTTCTACCAGGACGGGTTCGGCGGCGAACTGCACATCAACACCTTCGGGGAGTACGGGCAAGCAGGAACGCCGGTCGAGAACCTGGTCATGCATGCGACGCTCGAGTCTCCCAGCGGGTTCACGCTCATGGCCTCGGACGCCCCGCCCGGGATGGAGTTCTCGTCGGGCAGCGCGATGACGATCAGCTTGAGCGGCGACGACGAGTCAGAGTTGCGGGGCTACTGGGACGGTCTCGTCGACGGCGGGAGCATCACGCTGCCGCTCGAGCCCCAGATGTGGGGCGACACGTTCGGCATGTGCACCGACCGATTCGGCGTCGCCTGGATGGTCAACATCGCGGCCCCTGCTGCCTAGGGCCGCCCTCAGCGCGTGAAGGTGAGGTGGGTGACGCCGCTGGGCGATGACACCGCCTGCACGTCGTACTGGAGCTCCAGCCCCTCCAGGCCGTCCCACAGCCGGACACCGCGGCCGAGCACGATCGGCACCTGGACGACATGCAGGTCGTCGACCAGGCCGGCGGCAAGGAACGCGCGCACCGTCGTCGGGCCGCCGCCGATGCGGACGTCCTGACCCTCGGCCGCGTCGTAGGCCGCGGCCAGGGCCTCTGCAGGAGCCACGTCCACGAAGTGGAACGTCGTGCCCCCGTCCATCTCCATCGACGGGCGCGGCCGGTGGGTCAGGACGAACGTCGGCGTGTGGAAGGGCGGGTTTTCGCCCCACCACCCGCGCCACTCCGGGTCGTCCTGCCATCCAGGTGGGCCGAACTTGCCCGCGCCCATGATCTCGGCGCCGATCCCGGGGGCGAAGCGCTCGGCGAACGCGTTGTCGACGCCAGCGGTACCTGGCACACCACCCGGCATGTCCACGACCCCCAGCTCGTGCCAGAAGCGGGTCGCCTTCATCCACTCGACGAGTCGGTGCCCGGCATGACCGAACGGGGCATCGGCGCTCAGGTCCACACCGGTGGCGAAGCCGTCGAGAGAGACGGAGAAGTTGTGAACGCGGGCGCGGGGCACGGAGGCTCCTTCGGTCGTCGATGCCGGAGAGCGGCCGGAAGCGCGCCCCGAGGGTTTCTCGCGCATCATGTCGCAGCCGTCAAGACCCGCGAGTGGTCGCGGTGACAGGGGCGGGCCCAGCTACGTCACGCGTGGTACCTGGGACACGTCGGTCTTTGCCTGCATCACGATGTCGTATCCGTACGTCTGGCAGTACGTCTGCGTGTCGTCGACGGCTAGGTGTTCTGTCCAAGCAGGTTGGTCACGCGGGTGACCGGTGGCTTGCCGCCGAGTGCGGTGTGTGGCCTGTGATGGTTGTAGATGTGGAGCCAGCTGGTCAAGGCCTTCCGGCGGGCTGATTCGGAGGAGTAGGCCTTGGCGTAGCCCCATTCGTCGCGCAGGGTCCGCTGGTAGCGCTCGACCTTGCCGTTGGTCTGGGGTCGGTATGGCCGGGTGCGGCGGATGGCGATGCCGAGGTCGGTGTTCAGCCGGACCCAGTCGGTGGAGCGGTAGGCCGGGCCGTTATCGCTGATGACCTCGGTGACGGTGATCCCGTGCGAGGCGTAGAACGCGATGGCCCGGGTCCAGAAGGCCACGGTGGTCGCCTTGGTCTCGTCGTCGTGGACCTCGGGTAGGCCAGGCGGGAGTGGTCGTCGACTGCGGAGTGCACGAACGCGTAGCCCGCCCTTCCGGTCCCTCGTCGGGACCGCTGCTGGCGGCGGTCGGCCTCGATCTGCTTGCGTCCGGTCTGGAACCCGGCGCGTCCGTTGACCTTCCATCCGCCGCCGGGAGGGATCAGGCCGAACTTCTTCACGTCCACGTGCAGCAGGTCCCCGGCCGGTCCCGCTCGTAGCGGATGACCTCACCGGTGGCCCGGTCCATGTGATCGAGCCGGTTGAGGCCCTCGCGGACCAGGATCCGGTGCACCGTCGAGGCGGGGATCCCGACCCGGCCCGCGATCTGGACCGGCCCGAACCGCCGCTTCGTTCGCAGGTGCTTGACCCTCCTCTCGATCCGGCGCCTGGTCCGCGTCGGCGATCGGTGCGGCCGGCTCGAGACATCGACCATCCCGCGACGTCGGTGTCATCCCGGCGGCCAACACCGCCCGATACCGACGCGACCATCGGATCACCGTCGTGGTCGAGACCTGGAACCGCTCCGCAGTCCCACGGATCGTCGACCCCGACTCAACATGGAACCGGGCCAGCTTCAACCGGCCCAGCTCGGACAACGGGGCATTAGCGTGGGCCATGAAGGCCTCCTTCGTGAATGTGATTGCTTGGTCGCTTCACACCTCACAAGGAGGCCTTCCCCACGTCAACAGCTGACGCGCCTCGTTACCAACGTCGATGGACAGAACGGCTAGGACTCCACATGGTCGCCGACATCGGGTCCCCGCCGTAGGACCCGGACGACCTGGCGCTCGTTGGCCAGCCGGCGCAGGGACACCTCGATCGCCGCGGCGGTGGACGTCGTGATCACGGTCCAGGCGATTGCACGCTTCCACGAGGTCTGGGGGTCGCTGGGAACCGGCGCCGCTCGGCCCGTCGCACGCACGTAGGCACGCGTGATCACCTCTCTCGCGGCCCACACCGTGGCGATCGTGGCCACCGGCTTCACAATGTGTAGGACGGGATGCACGCGGTGTCCGTATTCGACGGCGGCGCCGTCGTCGTCCGTCATCGGCTGCTCTCCAGAGTCCACGGGCGACTACTGGGCGCTGGGGCTTGCCGCCGGCGAGCCGCTGCCACCGATGACTTCGGCGATCTTCGCCTTCAGCGCGTCGAGGGCGGCTCTGGCTCCGTCGACCCTGGCTTGCGCGTCGGCGACGGCCTGGTCGCGGACCTCGGCGGCCGCATCGGCGTTGGCCACGGCGTTCTCGACCGCGGCCCGCGCCTCGTCCACCGCGGCCCGCGCGGCATCGGCTTCAGTCGCGACGGCATCGGCCGCATCGACCGCCTGGGCCTGCGCGTCGTTCAGCT
Source organism: Actinomycetota bacterium (assembly GCA_016717115.1). Lineage (GTDB taxonomy): Bacteria > Actinomycetota > Actinomycetes > S36-B12 > S36-B12 > UBA10649. The sequence goes on along the minus strand of JADKGE010000002.1, from coordinate 562,481 downwards.
CCTGCTGCAGTCCCTGGATCCGCGACTCGAGATCGGCCATCTGAGCGGCGGGGTCCGCGATGATGGCCTTGCCGACAATCGCCTCAAGGCCGGCGACCTGGCTCTCCAGGGTCGTGACGCGGGCCTCGAGATCGGCAACGTCATTGCTGGAAGGGGAGGTAGAGGTGGAACTGCAGGCCACAAGTCCGGCGATGGCGATGAATCCTGCGGCTGTGACCGCGAGAGCACGGCGGAGAGACATGGTCATCCTTCCCATTCGTCGAGGGCGACTACCTCACTTGTACGCCGGTTCGCGGCAATCCGAAACCCTTCGCGGCCGGTTTTCACCAAAGTGAGACCGAGCCGAGCGGCAGCACCGCCATGACCTTCCGGGTGACGATCACCGAGATGGGTGCGGGCGCCAGGCTCGCCGGCTTCCCTTGCGGCTCAGGTTCTGCCCGTTCACCCCGGCTACGCCCAAATACTGCATGGCCAGATGCGGTCAGGAACTGTTGACTGCCAACATGTTCCCGAGCCATCTTCCATCAGGCGGACCGGACGAGAAATGGAGGGCGTGCGCATGCCTTGAGCACAGTCTGCCCCCGACATGACGGAGCTCGGAACCCGACGCCTCACTCGAGCGACCGAGGAACCGGCACGAACACGACTCTCGCTATGCGACTTGAGAGTGCAGGAGGCATCACTGGACCGAGCCGGACGCCGTGCTCGGGTCCGAGTGGGTCGCCTCCATCCGGGCCACCGCCATGGTGCTTGATGGACGGCCGCACGGGCTGCAGGAGTCCATGCATCCCAGCTAATGGGGGCAGCTCGCCAACCAGGCGTGCGTCAAGCTGGCCTGGACGGCGGACAGGTCCAGGGAGGAGCGTGCGTTCGCGGCGAGGGAGCCAACGCGGCCGCCGAGGGGACCAATCGCACCTATCCGCAGATGGCTCTGCTCAGCCAGTGACCCTGCGTCGTTCTCAGTCTCCGCGTGCGCTGAAGCTCCAACCTTCGCCGCGGTCAGTCGGACTCGACTCTCGACGTGTCGGGCTGTATCGCCCCGTCATGCAGGTGGTACACGCGGTCGCACAGGGCCGCGAGACTCGGATCGTTGGTCGACAGGACGACCGTGACGCCGGCGTCCGCCTCGGCGCGCAGCGCGGTGACGACCAACGACGCACTGGCTGCATCGAGCTCGGCGGTCGGCTCGTCCGCCACGAGCAGCTGGGCCCCCATGGCGAGGGCCCGGGCCACCGCCACGCGTTGACGCTGCCCGCCTGACAGCTCCTCGGCGAGCCGGTCGTGCAGCTCGGGGAGTCCCGCCCGCGCGAGCGCGCCTTCGGTGCGGCGCCGAGCCTCTTCGCCGGTGACACCTCGCATGAGGAGTGGGAGCTCTACGTTCTCCTTCGCCGTCAACACGGGAAGCAGGCCGTAGCTCTGGACGACGACGGCCGACAGGTCGAACCGGTTGTCGGGGCTGATCGATCCCGCGTCCGGCTCGATGAGCCCGGCGATGACCCAGAGCAGGGTCGACTTGCCCGCTCCCGAGGCTCCGGTCACAGCCGTCACGACTCCCGGCTCGGCCTCGATGTCGACATGGTCGAGGATGACTCGACCCGCTCGGGCGACGACGAGGCCCTGGCCATGCACGCGTGGACCTTCGCCGGAACGAGCTGTCACGGGTGCCTCCTGGTCAGCCTGACGTGGTCCGCGTCGAGCTCGACGACGACGCGCGTCCCTGGCGGCCACTCGGCGAGGATCTCGTCCGGGAGGTGGACGCTGCCGTCCTTGCCGACGACGGTGAACTGGCCGTCCTTGCGCCCCTCGTGGCCCACCTGCCCGAAGCGCATCGAGACCGTGCGGCCGAGGCGACGGCCCACCTCCTCGTCGTGAGTGACGACGACGATGGTCGTCCCGAATCGCTCGTTGACCGCCTCCAGCAGGTCGAGAACGGCGTCGCGGGCCGGCTCGTCGAGCTGGGACGTCGGCTCGTCAGCGAGGAGCAGGCCAGGCCCGTTGGCCACGGCGACGGCCAGCGCCACCCGCTGCTGCTCGCCGCCCGCGAGCGTCGCCATCGGCTGATCCGCGATGTCAGCAAGCCCGAGCGCGTCGAGGAGCGCGAGCGGCTGGAGGAGGTCGCTGCGCCGGGCGCGGGAGATCGATCGCTGAGCGAAACGGACGTTGTCGGTTGCCGTCCCGTAGGGGAGAAGGTTCCGGGCCGCGCCCTGAAGCACGAACCCCACGCGGTCCGCCCGCATGCGCAGGAGTTGGCGTTCGGTGAGCCCGCCGATCTCGTCGTCGCCGATCCACGCCCGTCCCGCCGACGGCGGAATCAGGCCGCCGAGCATCCCGAGCAGCGTGGACTTGCCGGACCCCGACGGGCCAAGGAGCGCAATGCGCTCGCCCGCGTCGACATCGAGGTCGACCCCGCGCACGGCAACGACATCGACATCGCCCGTGCAATAGATGTAAACCAGTTCCTCGCATCGAATGCTGAGGCCCACTCCAGGAACGCTGCTCATCACTCCTGCACCGCCCGAAGCAGATCCGGCTGAGCCAACCGTGCGGTGCGACGAGCACCGACTTCGGCGACAAGACCCAGAAGCAGCAGGACGCCGACGATCGTGGCGAGGACCGGCAGCCATGCGGGGCCGAACCACGGGGCCGGATGGACGTCGGTCACCGACATCAGCAGGTTGGGCAGGGTGATGGCTGCGCCCACTAGACCCGCGACCAAGCCGAGAGCCGTTCCGATGAAAGCGAGAGCGACCTGTTCGAGCCGTCCCGAGCGCACGAGAACGCCTTGGTCGGCGCCGAGCGAGCGCATCGCCGCGAGCTCGTAGGCCCGCCGGCGCGCGGTGATGTAGGTCCCTGCGAGCAGGGTTCCCGCCGCGATCATGAGCGCGACAACGGCGGCGACCAGGAACAGTCGCAACGCCAGTGCGTCACTGCCTAGGGCGAGTTCGCTCAGTCGCTCGTCAACGGATTCGACCGCGAGCACCTCGTATCCGTCAGCCTCGAGTGCCGCGCGAATCGATGGAGGGGCATCGGCGGCCAGCCACACCTGGTAGTCGAGCAGAGTCGGCGCGCTCCCCATCACGGCGAGCGCGGACGAGAGGTCGGCCAGGGCGCCCGTCCCCAGCTTGCGCGGGAGCACTCCCGACCCGAGGAGCTGGGCGGGGAGGGCGCGACCGTCGAGACCGGTGACCGTCGCCTCCGATGCCGGCCCCCCACTCCCAACCAACTCACTGCCGACGAAGACGGGCAGCTGGGTGGGGTGGTCGGCAACCTCGACGGCCGCACTCTCGCCTTCGACATCGAAGGACGTCACGAGTCGCCCAGACTCCTCGACGGAGACGGTGGCCACCGGTGGGATGCGGACCAGGACAGACGTGGCACCGCTCCGCCACCCGTCGGAACCGGCCGACGTCAGGTCGACATCGCCGCTGGAGTCCTGCGCGCCCGAGATCGTCACGGTGCCCGCCCCCCTCGACGCGAGCGGCGATGGCGTGAAGATGAAGGCCTCGAGGGCGCACGGAGCGTCGACGCACATGGGGAGGGCCGCCGTGGGTGTCGAGGGCCCTGGTCGGAGTTCGCCGAGGTCGACCGTGTGCAGGAGCCCACTCGCATCGCGCACCGCCACGGCGAGATCCACCGCGCCCGATCCCAAGGCCTGGTCGTAGTCCACGTCGATCGACAGGTCGCCACGCAGGGGAATGGGAGAACCCACCTGCTCGGGGTGGAGCTGCGAGCCGATCTCCTCTCGGGAACTTCCCGTCCACGCGGGATCCCAGGCCGAGACGGCGCCGATCCGCGAGGCGTCGATCGCGATGAGACCACCGCTGGATCCAGCGGTGGTGGCGACGGCGGCCAGTGCCTGAGTGCCGCTGGGGTCCGCGGTCCGCACGGCGCTCAGAAGGTCACCGGCTGAATGCGACCGCACGTGGAGCACCTCCCATCCTCCGACCTCGGCGGGGGCGACATCGTCGCGATTCGTTGAGGCCACCGCCCAGCCATCCACGGCGAACACCGTCAAGCCAACAGCGAGCGAGAGGAGGACGACTGTGCGGAGTCCACCGGGCCGACGGGCAATGTTGGACGCGGCCACGAAGGTGGCGACGCGGCGCGACCCACGCGCTCGTGACACCTCCAGACGGGCAAGTCGCGGTACGACGCGCACCGCGAGCAGGCCCATCGTCAGCGCAAGGAGGGAAGGGGTCAGCAGGGCGAGGGCGTCCGAGCCGCCGCGCCGGAGCTGATAGATGCCGGCGGCCAGCAGCGCGATCGCGAATGCATCGACCGCGACGGACCTCGCAAGCCGCGCTCGGCGGCCGCCGGTGCGACGCAACTGCTCGATGACGGGTGCGGTGAGAATCCGACGGGACGCCAGCGTTGCGGCAACCACGCCACCGAGGAAGCCGACGGCCAGTGCGAGCAGCGCGGATGTGGTGATGGCGGTGTCTGTGCCCGGGGCCATTGCCTTGCCCGTGATGAACGCGTTGGTGGCATAGGCGGCAGCAAGCCCCACGGGCACAGCGACGAGCAGGAGCAGGAGCGGTTCAGCGAGGCCGAAGATGAACGTCGAGCGGGCGCCCATGCCGCGCAGCTTCGCGAGCGCCACCTCCCCCGACCGCTCCTCGCTCGTGGCGGAGACGACGAGGAAGAGCGCGAACCACGCAAGGAGCACGAGGGCGGCGGTGACGGCGAACGATGCTGCAGCGACATAGGCGAGTTCGGGGTCGAGTGCGTCGAGGAACGCCGGCAGCCCGGTGGACGCCACCGTCCGGGGTTCGGTACCGACCGAGGCCGGGATGGCGACCGCCGACTCCACGGCCTGGCGGAGGCCAGGCAGCTCGGACACGTGAACGGTGGCCGGGTCGAGCGCCCTGAAGCTTGTTGCCGCGACGTCCCCGCTGCTGCTGCCGAATGTCCCCTCGTCCACGACGATCTCGTCGAGGCGGTCCGGACCGTCCGGGGCCGGCGCGGGCAGGAACTGCGCGGGCGAGACCAGGCCCCACACCGCCGGATCAGCGGTGGCCGCGTCATAGGTGCCGACGACCTTGACTTTGTCGTTCGCGCCGTCGGCCCTGATCCCGAGCCGCAGATACTCGCCCAGCGAGACGTCGAACTGATCAGCCATCCGGGCGGAGATCATCGCCTCGCCCTGACGGGAAGGGCAGCTGCCGGACCTGAGTTCGACGGCGCCGCACTGCCCACGATGCCAGCCGATCATGGCGAGGCCGATCGGATTGTCCCGGACCTTGGGCCTTCCGTCCGTCACCGTGAGCGCCAGCGTTCCGGGCGCGTACCACGGATCCAGCGAGGGGTCGGCTGCCCGCTCCGCGACCGCGTCGAGCAGGTCACCGGGAGTGAACTGCGTCTGCCCCGCACGCTGCGCGCGCATCAGCACACCTGTCGACACAGGAGCGGCTTCCGCCAAGCCCTCGCGAACCACGGAGTCGGCGGCACTGCTCGCATACAGCGGACCAAGGACCGCGCCGACCATGGCGACCACGGCCACCAGCGCCACCGCAACCGAACTGACCAAGCGCCATCGGAGCCCGCGCATGATCAGACCGAGGAAGGTCACCGCGCAAGCACCTCGAGACCGCTATCGGCGACGGTCGCGTGGCTCACGACCGCAGCCTAAGCCGACCTGTCCGGCGTCATTGCGCGGATCCCCGCTCACGGTGTCGACTACCAGCAACTCCAAGACGCCGATTCCGGAAGGGGAGTGTCGGGAGATCGACGGACTGGACCCGAGGCTTCCGGATGCCGTTTGTCGCCACACCACTACTCCCGTGGCAAGGGCACGGCCTCCGCCTCTCGTCAGACCATGCGTCACATCCGAGATGCCATTGCGGTCGCGGACAGATGCAGGAATCATGAACCTTTCCGCGTCCCCTGCGTGCTGACCGCTGGAGGGGGGCGTTCAACCCGTCACCGAGGTCGCCACCCGCACTTCGTGCCACCGGAATCCATTCCGGTGGCACGCCGAGAAGCCAGCTTCCGTTAGGGGAGTATGACCACGAGCCGCATTGCCATCGCCTCCCTGTCCCTCGCTGTGGGCCTTGCGGTTTCGACTGTCTCGGTCGGGCCGGCGTTCGCCGACACGCGTCCCGGTCCGGCATTCTCCGACACGCTCGAAGCGGCTCGCGATGCTGCAGCCGACGTGTTGAAGGAGACCGGAGCGTCGTCGATCTCGTTCTCACTGGTCGATGGCAAGCGGACGGTGTGGTCTACGACGGTGGGGGCCATCGACGAGAACGGCACCAAGCCGACCGCATCGACGCTGTACGGCATCGGCTCCGTCACCAAGACGTTCACCGCCATCGCCGTCATGCAACTGGTGGACGCGGGGAAGGTGTCACTCGATGCGCCGGTGACCGACTACGTCACGGACTTCACGATGGCCTCACCGGAGTACCGACAGGTCACCGTCCGGATGCTCCTCAACCACAGTGCCGGCTTCCCGGGCACGGACGCCTCGAATGGCATCACGTCGACGCCCTACCCGGGGTACGCCCAGCAGGTGCTCGACACCTTGGCCACCTCGACGCTCAAGACGACGCCCGGCTCCATGAGCGTCTACTGCAACGACTGCTTCACCCTCGCCGGCATCCTCGTCGAGCGGATGAGCGGCCTGTCCTACACCGACTACGTGCAGCAGCGCATCCTCACGCCACTGAAGATGCGGATGTCGCTCTTCCCGACCACGCCACTGTCGCCCGGCTCGTACGCGCCGATCGTGACCGACGCCGGTGCCCTGCCCCCGGCACTCCTCAACGTGTACGCATCCGGCGGCCTCCTGTCGACGCCAACGGACTTGGGGCGCCTCGCCGCCATGCTCATGAACGGCGGCACGCTCGACGGAGTGCGCATCCTGTCCTCGCAGGCCATCAAGGAGATGAGCCGCAACCAGCTGACGAGCACGTTGACCGCCGGACCACCCCAGTTCCGGTACGGCCTCGGCTGGGACACGGTCACCGAGCCCGGACTCGCCGCCGCAGGTGTGGACGGCTGGAACAAGGGCGGCGACACCCCGCAGTACCACGCCGCGTTCACCCTGGCACCCAAGGAAGATGTGGCCGCCGCCGTCCTGGCGGTCGGCACGGGTGTCTCCTCGGCAGCCCTGGCCGGCCTCGCACAGCGCATCGTGCTGTCCGCACTGGTCGAGAAGGGCGTCATCGCTGCTCTCCCCGAGCCGCTGGCCACCTCAGCGCCGCGGGCAGTCGCGCCGACCCCCGCCCAGACGGCCGACATGGCCGGGATCTATCTCGCCGCGGGGTCGGCCCTCCGAGTGGCGCCTCGCTCGGACGGTGCGCTCTCGCTCGCCGTATACCAAGGCGGGACGTGGGTCACCCAGCCGAGCACGTTGACCAGACGCAGCGACGGGCAGTACTGGGCGGACGGGCCCTCACCCGCAGCCCTGAGCCTGACGCGCGGCTGGGGCCGCACCTTCCTCGCCCTGACGCGCCCCGGCGGCATGGGCACCTACCACGAGACCATCCTCCTGGGGCAGAAGGTCACCTCCGTCGACGTCCTCTCGCCGGCCTGGCAGCAGCGGGTCGGCCAGACCTGGCTGAACGTCAACGAGCGCGCCGACTCGATCCTGTGGCAGGAGCTCCCCACGCTGACCCTCGCCCAAGTGCCTGGCCTGACCGGCTACCTGTGGGTGGCGGACCTCCTGGGCCCGGCGCCCGTCGACCCCCAGCCGAGCGACGACGTTGCCACCATGTTCCTGACCATCCCCATCGTGCAAGGACGCGACCTCAACGACCTTCACGTCCTGAACAGAACAGACGGCGAGTGGGTGAGCTTCGGTGGGGCGCTCTACCGACCACTGTCGACCGTGCCGGCGATCACGGAGCGCTCGGCGAACGTCACCATCGGACCCGACGGATACGCCGAGTGGCGCACCGTCCCCACCGGCGGCACCCTGGCCATCCGTGGCAACGGCAGCTGGAGGGCCTTCTCGGTCGACGGGGCACCCGCAGGCGCGGGCGACGCGGACGGCGCAGAGATCTCCGCGTCGGCCGGTGCGCGGATCGCCTTCTTCGGTCGCGCGGGGACGGTCCTCGAACTGCGCTATCGGAACTAGCCGGCGCGCGTTCGCGAGTCAGTTGGAGGACCGGGGAGGTCGTCCGTATTCGCGCCTGAGGATCTCGATCGGGTCCTGCTCGCGGTCCTGCTGCGCCGGGCCGAAGAGACTCAGGAGGGTCCACTTCGCCCAGTACTCAACGGAGCGCTGCGCTCGTTTCCATCTCCCGGGTCGAGTCATCGAGATCACCTCCTCCAGCAGCAGGTTCGCTGCGGTCACGCTAAGTCTCCTGGACCTGCTCCGCAGCGGAGCGGTCGGATCTAGCCAGGGCGGGAGCGGGTGCGCTACTTTCCCATTCCCCATCGATGGTGGCAGGACTCACAGTCAAGGAGACCGCCGTGGCCGACAGCCCTAAGGAACCCGCCTCGCCGTCCTCGGCGAAATCGACACGTGCCGTTCCCGACTCCGACGACCAGCCCGCGGGTGGCGGCGAGCATGTCTCACGTGATGGTGCAGGGTTGATCCAGCCTCTCGGCAAGCTGCTGACTCCGTCGGCCGACCTGGTCGGCAAGCCGCTGACACCGTCATCCGACCTCGTCGGCAAGCCCCTGACACCGTCATCCGACCTCGTCGGCAAGCCCCTCACTCCCACCGCCGACCTGGTCAGCGAGCCCCGTCGAACCCGCGGGAAGCCGCGCGGGCGCCCGCGGAAGAACCCTGCTTAGGGCCCCTTCAGACACTGCTCGCTGATCGGTGAGAGCGCATCCCCACTCGTGAGATGGGGACGGCGCTCGCGTCGTCGGTCGAGGGTGTATCGCGAAGGCACTGCGAGACCGGACCGGGGATCGCAGGAACCCCTGCCTCCTGCAGCGCACGATTCCCCGGGCTCGCGCTGACCGGCGTTGGCGCGGCCTCGGGGCCTAGATTTGTCTTTGCAGATGTCCCCACTTCGTCGTTGGAGGACCGATGGCGGACGCCGAATGGGACCGGACGCTGTCCCGGCTGCCCGATGGCACCCTGCGGCGTCGAGCCGAGCACGAAACCGCCGGAGCCCTGGTAGCGACGGCCCTCCTCCTGGCGGCAGCGAAGAAGGCCGCGGAGCAGCTCGCCGCAGCCCGGCTGGTCGCCGCCCAGCGAGCGACCGCCGATGACCTGTCCGACCGCGACCGGGTTGCCGCTCGGGAATCAGCCCCGATCTCGGAGGCCACCGGCGAATTCTCGCGGCAGGAGATCACCGCGGCAGGCGCGGCTGGAGACCTGGCCATCGCCCACGCCGACGCCGCCGAGGAGCTCGCTGCCGCGCACGCTGACGCCGCCGAGGAACTCGCCGCCGCCGCCCGCACGGCCGCCGAGCGGCTCGCCGAGGCCCACGAGGATGCAGCCAAGGAGCACTTCCTCGCCGAGGAGCAGTTCCGGTTCTTCATGGACTGGTCCGGCGTGGCGGGATGCACCGTGTCGGCGGAGGGTCGCTTCCTTCGGGTGAATCGAGCCCTGTGTGAACTGCTGGGCAGCTCCGAGGACGAGCTTCTGGGTGCGACGTTGCAGAGCGTGACCCATCCCGATGATGTCGGCGTCCTGGTCGCGCTGGTCGGCGATCTCGTGGCCGGCGAGCGCAGCAGCTTCCGCACCCTGAGCCGGTACCTGGCGTCCGACGGCCGCGTGGTCTGGGGCGACCTGTCCGTCGCGGCGGCTCTGAACTCCGACGGCACCATTGCGTTCCAGATCGCGCAGATCCTCGACGTCACCGAGCGCGTGGACCATGAGGCGGCGCTGGCCGCGATGGCCACCCACGACTCGTTGACCGGCCTGGCGAACCGGGCGGCCATTCTTGACGAGGCCGCTCGGGCCTTGAGCGCGCAGACCCGCACCGGGCGCTCGACCGCAGTACTGGTCGTGGACCTGGACCACTTCAAGAACGTGAACGACCAGCTCGGGCACACCGCCGGCGACGAGCTACTGCAGGCAGCGGCCACACGAATCGAGAGCATCACGAGGGCCGGCGACGTGGCCGCCCGCCCAGGCGGGGACGAGTTCGTCATCGTCATGCGCGACCTCGATACGGCCGCCGACGCGGTGCGTGCCGCGTGGCGACTGGTGGAGGCGTTCCGCCATCCCTTCGTGGTGGCCGGGCGCGAGTTCTACGCCACCGCGAGCATCGGCATCGCCATCGCCGCCGACACGACAGGCGTCGGATTCGCGTTGAAGGCTGGCGACCTTCTGCGCGAAGCGGACTCGGCCATGTACGCGGCCAAGGCCGAGGGCCGCGACCGGGTGTCGGTCTACAACGAGGAGCTGCGGGAGATCGTCTCTGCCCGCCTGGCCATCGAGTCCGACCTGCGACACGCCCTGGAGCGAGGCCAGCTCGCGGTCTGGTACCAGCCCGAAGTCGAGCTAGCGACCGGAGCGGTGATCGCGGTCGAGGCGCTGCTGCGCTGACACCACCCCGATGGCACCGTCTGGTCCGCCGACCGGTTCATCGAGGTCGCCGAGGACACCGGGATGATCCTCGACATCGGCGACTGGGTGCTGCGGCAGGCCTGCACCCAGGCCGCCGCGTGGGCCACGGCCCGCCCCGATCGGCCCATCACCGTGCGGGTCAACAAGTCCGCCCTCCAGGTCGCCGATGCCCGCCTGCTCCCCACACTCGACGACGCCCTGGCCGCAAGCGGGCTGGACCCGAACCTGCTGTGCATCGAGATCACCGAGACCGCCCTGCTGAGCCAGACCGCCACCGCGACCGACAACGTCGCCGGCATCCACGAGCGCGGCGTCGGCATCGCCATCGACGACTTCGGCACGGGCTACGCGTCCCTGCTGTACCTGCGGCGTTACCCCATCAACGTCATCAAGATCGATCGCAGCTTCGTCACCAACATCACGACCGACGAGCAGGACCAGGCGATCACGACGGCCATCATCGCCCTGGCCTCGGCCCTGGGCATGACCGTCACCGCCGAAGGGGTCGAGTATCCCGACCAGGCAGCCTGCCTGCACGACCTGGGCTGCCCCAGCGCCCAGGGCTGGCACTACTCGACGGCGTTGCCCGGTGTCGAGGTGACGCCCCTTCTGGACCACATCTACCCACACAACTGACCGGGGACCAACGCGGGCGGCCGGAAAGGGTTCCGCCCACTGCGCACATGCCTTACGGTCCCTCTCATGACATCTCGACTCAACCCCTACATCGCCTTCAGGAACGACGCCCGCGAGGCGATGACCTTCTACCAGGGGGTCTTCGGCGGCGAGCTCACCATCAGCACCTTCGCGGACTTCGGCGGTGCCCGTGAGGGCACCGATCCCGATGGGGTCATGCACGCCCAGCTGGAGACGCCCCTCGGCTTCACCATCATGGCCTCCGATGTCCCCGCGCCCATGGAACTCACGCCGGGCGCGAACATCACCATCAGCGTGAGCGGCGACGATGCGGATGAGCTTCGCGGCTACTTCGCGGAGCTCACCGAGGGAGGCGCCGTCGAGGTGCCGCTGCAGAAGCAGGCCTGGGGGGACGAGTTCGGGATGGGCACGGACCGATTCGGCGTCGCCTGGATGGTGAACATCACCCAGCCGAGCTAGCCCCGCGCGGCAGGAGGAGCCCGTCGCCATGCAGAAGCCCTGCTCGAACGGCCATCCCTTCGAGAAGACCAGTGACTGCCCCACCTGCCCCACGTGCGAGCGCACGCGGATGGCGAGGAGTGCGATCCCGAAGATCGGTGCCCCCGCGACGAGAGCACTCGAGAATGCCGGCGTGCATCGCCTCGACGAACTGGCGGACTGGTCCGAGAGGGACCTGCTGGCCCTTCACGGCATGGGCCCGCGGGCCGTCGGCATCCTTCGCGAGCACCTGGCTGTCCTGGGGCTCTCCTTCCGGTCGTGAGGACGAGGCACCCGAGGCGCCATGGGCCGACGACGCCGCCGCCCGCCGGGACCTACGGTGGGTGAGTGCATCTGGAGAACGTCGTTTTCGACGCCGTCGAGCCACAGCTGCTGGGCCGGTTCTGGGAGGCGGCTCTGGGTGGCGAGCGGCTGACCGACGAGCCCGATGGCTTCGAGACCCGGCTCAGCATCGAGGGCGGCCCGGTGCTCGACCTGTGCTTCCAGCGTGTCCCTGAGCCGCCGTTCGAGCCGCCGAGACTCCACCTGGACCTCCTCGGCGGGGCCAGCCAGGAGCGGCAAGTCGACCGGCTGCTGAGGCTTGGCGCACGACACCTCGACATCGGTCAGCGCGATGTCCCCTGGATGGTGCTCGCCGACCCGGAGGGCAATCCGTTCTGCGTCATGGAGGATCGAGCGGTGTACTCCGGCACCGGGCCTCTGGCGGCGCTGCCACTCGACTCGGCCGACCCGGACCGAGACGCGGAGTTCTGGTCCTGGCTGACCGGCTGGATCGACGCGCCTGGCGTCGCGCCCCGGTCCCTGCGCCACCCTTCCTTGCGAGGCCCCCTCCTCGACCTGACCCCTGAGCGGACTCCCAAGGGCGCGGCCAAGAACCGACTGCACCTCGACGTCCGGCTTGAGACCGGAGATGACCCCGACGCCGTCGCGGCGGGCATCATCAAGCGCGGCGGCCGCGAACTCCGCCCTCAGTGGGGCGACCTGCCGTGGCGCGTCTTCGCCGACCCGTCCGGCAACGAGTTCTGCATGCTTCCCAGCGCGCACGCGCTGACTGCCCGGTGATGGCGCGGCTAGGGTGAGGATCAGACCGGCCCAGAGGACACCGTCATGACCACACTCCACCGGGGGAGGATCTTCCATGTGGCCGGTGCGCCCAGCGTCCACGACGCGGCCGACCACCTGGCCCACTACCCCGACGGGGGCCTCGCAGTCGATGCCGACGGCACCATCACGTGGTGCGGTCACTGGGCCGACCGTCCCGCCGAGTTCGCGGATGCCGTCGTAGAGGAGCACGTCGGCTGCTACCTGCTGCCGGGGTTCGTCGACACCCACATGCACTTCCCGCAGGTCGACTGCGGGGACTCCTACGGCGGCGGGCAGCTGCTCGAATGGCTGACGCACTGCATCTTCCCTTCGGAGGCCAAGCTGGCCGACGAGGCCTACGCCCGCGGAGCGGCGCGCGAGTGGGTCAACCGCATGGTCACCGCGGGCACCACGACCGGCCTCATCTTTGGCTCGCAGTTCCCCTCCGCGCAGGACGCCCTGTTCGAGGAAGCCCGCGAGCGGGGCATCCGGATCATCGCCGGCCGCACCATCCAGACCGTCGGACCGGACGCCGCGATCCCGCTCATGACGAGCGAGGAGCGGGCCATCGACCTCGTCCGCGACGAGATCGAGCGGTGGCACCCCAGTGACGTCACCGACCGCGCCGCCTCGCTGCAGATGGTCGCCGTCGCGCCGCGCTTCTCCCTGTCGGTGACACCGACGACCCTGGCCGCTCTGGGCGAGCTGTATGACGAGTACCGGGGTCGCGGGGTCTACTTCACCTCCCACCTGAACGAGAACAACCGGCCCGGCACCGGCGAGATCGACCTGGTGAAGAAGCAGTACTCGGTGAGGTCCTATCTCGACACGTACGACGGCCGGTTCCTGCCCGGCTCGGCCGTCGGGGGCGCGAGCCTCCTCGGGCGGCGCAGCGTCCTCGCGCACGCCGTGCACTGCCAGGACGCTGAGTTGGCCCGCATGGCGGAGACCGGGACGTCCATCGCCCACTGCCCCGTCTCCCAGCTCTTCCTCGGCTCCGGGACCATGCCGTGGTCGCGCACCGTCGCGTCCGGCGTCAACGTCGCGATCGGCAGCGACTTCTCCGCCGGCGACGAGTGGTTCATCCCCTCAGTGCTGAACGCCTGCTTCAAGGTGCACATCTCCGAGCCCGACGACGCCGGCCTGTCCCTGCACCCCGCGGTGCTGCTCTTCCTCGGCACCCTCGCGGGCGCCCGCGCACTCGACCTCGAGGACCGCATCGGCAACTTCGACGTCGGCAAGGACGCAGACTTCGTGGTCGTCGACCCGTCGCGATGGGATCACTACAGCAACACCCTCACTCGCGGCTCACGGCCGACCGACCCGATGGCCGCGCGCGACGCCCTGCTCTTCACCTCTCTCATGGCGATGCGCGAGATCACGCTGGTGCGCACCTACGTCCGCGGTCGTCGCCTCGTCAGCCGTCACGCCGACGACTGACGAGGCAACCGGACTCCGCTTCGCGCCACCTCGTGGTCCGTCTCCCCCGGTGCACTCCGGGCATGAACCTAGGATTCCGTCCATGGCCACCAACCCCGATCGCTCGAGCTACTTCCCGGCCATCGAGAAGAAGCACGGTCAGCCGATGTCCTACTGGTTCGACGAGATGGAGCAGATCGCCGACCGAAAGTACCCGGAGCAGATCGCCTACCTGCGCGAGAACCACGGGTTCAGCCAGGCCCACGCCAACGCGCTGGTCCTGTACTCCCGCGGATCGACGAGCGCCCATCGCGTCCATACGCTCGACCAGTACCTCGAGCCCTGTGACGACACCAAGCGCGCGACCGTTCGCGCGATCTTCGCGGCCATCACGTCGAAGTACCCGGCGATGGAGCTGGTCATCGCGTGGAACCAACCCATGCTCAAGCTCGACGGCCAGTACGTCTTCGGTGTCTCGGTGCAGACCAACCACATCCTCATCGCACCGTGGGGCAAGGACGTCCTGGAGCAGTTCCGTCCACGCCTGACCGACTACAAGGTCAACAAGAAGACGATCCAGGTCCCGGTCGACTGGAAGCCCGACACGAAGCTGCTGCGCGACATGGCCGCGGCGCGCATCGCCGAGATCGGCTAGGGAGAGCCCATGGAGATCGACCCGACGCGGCTCGGGTCCGCAGACCCCGGGCCGTTCTTCCACGGCACGAAGGCCGACCTGGCGATCGGCGACCTTCTCGAGCCGGGCAAGACCTCCAACTTCGGCGAGGGGAGGACGGCCGCCTTCATCTACATGTCGGCCGTGCTCGACGCCGCCATCTGGGGAGCGGAGCTGGCACTGGGCGATGCGCCCGGCCGCATCTACGTGGTGGAGCCCACGGGGCCCTTCGAGGACGACCCGAATCTCACCGACAAGAGGTTCCCGGGCAACGTGACCAGGTCCTATCGGACACGTGAGCCGCTACGCGTCGTCGCCGAGGTCTCGCGCTGGCAGGGCCATCCGCCCGAGGTGCTGCAGGGGATGCGCGACAGTCTCGAGAAGCTCAAGCAGCAAGGGATCGAGGCCATCAACGAGTGACCGAATCGTCGGCCCGGCCGGGCTGTCTGCCCTAGCGTCCGCGCAGGACGCATGTGCGTCCGCGCCCCATAGAGTGCAGGCATGTCCCGCGCCTTGGTCATCATGTCCGGCGGCGACGCCGTCTCCCCCTTCACCACACCCGATGCCGCGTGCGGCAGCGGCCTGGCCGCCGGCAACACCGACACGGCGCTGCGCGAGTACCTCCTCGCTGCGGGCCACCGCGTGTTCACCGCCCCCGCGCAGAACGGCAGGGGGGTCGTCACGGATCCCGATCCCAGCAGCTTCGGCGCGTTCGGCGAGCAGCCCGAGGTGCTGGGCGAGCAGTACACCGTCAACTCCGACGGCGACATCGACCTCGCCGGTGAGCACCTCGCCCGCTTCATCCAGCTTCTACACCAGCGCTACGGGATTGACGAGGTCGACTTCGTCGGCCACTCCAACGGCGGCCTCTACTGCCGCTCGGCGATCCGCACGCTGGGCCTGCTCGAGGTACCCGTGACCGCTCGCTCGCTCACCACGCTCGGGACCCCGTGGATGGGCACCTTCCCGCTTCGCTGGGCCTACGGAGAGGTCCCCGACTCGGCGCTCATGGGCCAGCAGTTCGCCACGCAGTTCGCAGCCGAGTTCAAGGCACGGGTCGGGGAGGGCGACCTCGGCCTCGCCCCCGAGAACACCTACCACTACCTCGTGGGCGCGGGCCGCTGGAACGACTTCCAGGTCGGCGTGCTGGATGACATCCCCGTGTACACGGTCGGCGGCACCTACTTCGAGGCCGAGGGAGGCGACCCGGAGCTGTGGCCCAACGACGGGCTGGTCGCGCGGTTCAGCGCGGTCGCCGAGGGCCTGCCGCCACAGGTCGCTCCGCGTCACACGTCCGCAGCCTTCGCGGTCACGCACAGCATCTTCGTCTCCGACCTCATCGGCCAGGCATGGGACACCGGGATGACGTGGAACCCCGACGTGCTCGCCTCGGTCGGGGAGTTCCTCGCCGGGGTGTGACCTCACCTCAGGTTGATCTCGACCACGATCGGATCCTGCCCAGACGGTTTCGGGTCGCTTCCGGCTCCTTACCTGTCCCGAACGCCGTCAAGGTCGGCGCTGAACATCGGTCGCCCATCATCAATGGCGTCAACCGAAATCCCGACACAAGGGAGCACCAATGAACATCCCCACGAAGGCTCGCGCAGGAATCATCGCGGGGGCCGCCGTTGCGGCGCTTGCGATCACCGGCATCGTCGGTTCGACCGTGGCGAACGCCGCTGACAGCACGCCAAGCCCGACCGCGACATCGGGCCAGCAGTCGACGTCCGACGCGAACAGGGGCACGAACCACGTGGCCGAGGAGGTCCTGACCGGCGACACCGCCACCAAGGTCAAGACCGCCGTCGAAGCGAAGTACCCCGGCGCCACCATCGACCGCATGGAGAAGGACTCCGACGGCACCTCCGTCTACGAGGCCCACATCACCAAGGCCGACGGCACCCACGCCACCGTCATGCTCGACGCCAACTTCACCATCACCGGCGAAGACACCCGCGGCCCCGGCGGCCCCGGCGGCAAGGGCGCACGCGTGGCCGAGGAGGCACTGACCGGCGACACCGCCACCAAGGTCAAGACCGCCGTCGAAGCGAAGTACCCCGGCGCCACCATCGACCGCATGGAGAAGGACTCCGACGGCACCTCCGTCTACGAGGCCCACATCACCAAGGCCGACGGCACCCACGCCACCGTCATGCTCGACGCCAACTTCACCATCACCGGCGAAGACACCCGCGGCCCCGGCGGCCCCGGCGGCAAGGGCGCACGCGTCGCCGAGGAGGCACTGACCGGCGACACCGCCACCAAGGTCAAGACCGCCGTCGAAGCCAAGTACCCCGGCGCCACCATCGACCGCATGGAGAAGGACTCCGACGGCACCTCCGTCTACGAGGCCCACATCACCAAGGCCGACGGCACCCACGCCACCGTCATGCTCGACGCCAACTTCGCCATCACCGGCGAAGACACCCGCGGGCCCGGCGGCCCCGGCGGCAGGGGTGGCCACCACGGTCCGGACGGCGACGGCGACGGCGCCCAGGCCGCGCCGAGCGCCACAACGACCAGCTGACCCACCAAGTCAGCAGTGGGCCGGAGCCATGGCTCCGGCCCACTGCTGTCACGTGCGTCATGGCGCGTCAGTGGCGCCCTGCCCTTCACGAGGCCTCGGGCACTGCGCTCCCCGCGTTCTGACGGGCAAGCAGCCGGACGAACCGTTCGGGTCGCTGAGACGGGATGCTCACCGTCACGGCCACGGCCACGGCGAGCAGGATGAGGGCGACGAGCCCGTCGACGATGAAGTGGTTGCCCGTGACGACCACGACCCACAGCGTGATGCCAGGGTAGGCAAGGGCCAACCAGCGCCAGGACGAGCGCGCGGAGACGATCACGAAAAGCGCCACCGCGCCGGCCCAGGCGATGTGCACCGAGGGCATAGCCGACAGCTGATTCGCGCCCGGCACCGCCGCGTACACGGATCTGCCGTTCTCCAGGGCGGTGTCGATGATCCCCAGGGACGGCAGCAGCCGTGGCGGCGCCACCGGCTTGAACTGCACGAGCAGGCAGGCCCCCGTCACGAGGATCGCCACCGTTCGGGTGAACGGCCAGTCCCGGCGGTGCAGCGCCAGGACCCAGATCAACGTCACGATGAAGACCGGGGCGTGTAGCGACGCGTAGTAGGTGTCGGCGGCGGCCACCAGCCCGTCGTTGCCGAGGATCGGTTGTTGCAGGGACGCCTCAGTCGGCCAGCCGAGGAAGCGCTCGATGTCCGCCAACCACAACCCTGCCTGCGCAGCCTGGTCGAGGCCGCTCCTCGACATGGCACCCACGTACTGCCACGCGGCGTAGAGGCCGAGGATCACCGCGACCTCGCCGAGGATCCGTACGCTCGGCCGCGTCCGCTGGCTCAGGCTGAACAGGCCCATGAGGACCAGCAGGACAGCAGCCACCACGAGTGCGGTGCGCCAGGGCATCCAGCCGAAACCCGCGTACGTCACGGCTACCATCGTCACCGAGTCGGCCGCACCACGCTCAGAGCACCCGGCGGAACGTCGTCATGGCCGTCTTGTAGAGGTCGGCGGCATCCCCCTGATCACCCAGCGCCGCGTCGAACACCTTGGTAGCCGTGCCGCAGTCGCCGGCACCCATCGCCTCGTAGGCGGACGCAACACCGTAGAGAGCCTCCTTGCCCCGGTTCGCGTACTGGACGAACGTGTTCGCCGCGCGCTTCACCGTGCCGACGTCGGCCGGGTTGGTGAACCAGTCGGCCGAGACCATGCCCTTGACGTTCTTCGCCGCACCGGTTGCCGATGCCCACCACGCATCGGCGGACGCGCGCAGTGCGTCGGCCAGCACCGTCATCCCGACCGGATCAGGTGCCTGCGCACCGCAGTCCGCGATGCGATCAGTGAACCCGCCGTTCGCATCCTTCTCCACAACCAGCAGGGCCGTGTTCCGTTCGGTGAGGACGAGAAGCTGGCTCTTGTACAGGGTCCGGAAGGGCTGCCGCACCTTCGCGGCGGCTGGCGGTGCGGACGCGAGGGTCACGATCAGCGCGACCGCAACCATCGACGCAGTCAGTGCCTTCGAACGCAGAGTGATCATGCCTCAAGGCTAGGCCGGTTCGACCGACGATTCGCGGCTGGAGATCTGGACAGGGCGGGGTGCCTCAGACAGGCTGTGCGAGTGCGATCTCGAATGAACGGCATGTGGTGGGGCACCGCCATCGAAGCGCCCGATCCCGGCGCATTGGCGCGCTTCTACGCAGAACTGCTGGGCTGGCGCATTGGCCACGAGGAGCCGGGGACGGCCGTCCTCGCCGCCCCCGAGGGATCGGTCTACGTCGTCTTCCAGCAGGCGAGCGACTACCGGGCACCGGTGTGGCCACCGGTCGATGGGGAGCAGCGCCCCATGATGCACTTCGACTTCCAGGTCGGCGATCTGGAGTCGGCGGTCGAGGACGCGATCGCCTTGGGTGCGACCCTCGCGACGCACCAGCCGCAGGAGCACGTCCGCGTGCTCCTCGACCCGGCCGGCCACCCCTTCTGCCTCTGCCTCGACGAGGGGTAGCCGGCCTCACGACGTCCGGGGAACGCCTCGCCAGCGGTCAGTCGACGAACCTGATCGTCGTGTCCCACACCGCCGGGTCCAGCCCCATGGCGTCCCACGCCACGACGCCCTTGGCCTTCAGCTCCTCGAGCGCCGCCTTGTCCGCGGCCTTCACGGCCTCGTCGTCGCCCGGCTTGTAGGTAGCCGCCGTCTGGCCTGCTGCCACTCCGAGCGCCGCGATCGCCTCGACCGAGTCCGGCGCGCACTCGGGAGCCATTGCCGTCAGGATGCCCATGGCCTCGTTCATGTCGCTGAACGAGCCGGTCGTGTCGTTGTTCGTGCCGACGTTGAGGCCCGCGTAGTGCGCATACGTGAGGAAGTGGGCGGCGGCCATGTCGAAGCTGCCGCACGTGAGCTCGCCGGTGGGAGAGCTGCTGGGCATGGGAACCGCCACAACTGCCTGCGCCGGCTCTGCGACGCTGGCCGGGCTCGCCTCGGGGGCCGCGGGCGAGGGTGTCGCCGCTCCGGTCGACGAACCGCAGGCGGCCAGAAGTGCGCACGCCGCCACTGTCGGGAATACCTGCCTGATCCTCATGATGATGCCTCCCGTTGTGAGATCCACCTCCACGGTAGGTCGCGCGAACGGGACGCGGCATCAGGGGAAACACCGGGATCCCAGGCAACTGCCCAACGGAGGTTCTTCCCGAGCGCGCGCCGGGGCGATACCGTCCGCCATGCGCCCAAATCACGTGAGACCGGCATGAAGGCGATCGTCTACGACGACTACGGTCCGCCGGACATGCTCCGCTCCGAGGACGTCCCCCGGCCCACGCCCGGTGACGGCGAGGTGCTCGTCAAGGTCCACACCACGTCCATCAACGACTATGACTGGCACCTCCTCGCGGGCACGCCGTTCATCAATCGCATCGGCGCACTGCGGAAGCCGAAGTACCACGTCCTCGGCTCCGACGTCGCCGGGACCGTGACGTCGGTCGGGGCCCGTGTCACGCGCTTCGCTCCCGGCGACGAGGTCTACGGCGACATGTCGTCGAGCGGATTCGGCGCCTTCGCCGAGTACGTCACGGCGCCTGCCGACACCTTCGCGCGGAAGCCGGAGAGCCTGACGTTCGAGCAGGCGGCCGCGGTGCCGCAAGCCGGTGGCCTGGCGGTCATGGCCATTCGCAGCGCGAAGCCCCTGGACGCGGAGAGCAGAGTCCTGGTCAACGGCGCGGGTGGAGGAGTGGGCACCTTCGCGGTGCAGATCGCCAAGTCGTTCGGCGCCGAAGTGACGGGCGTCGACCTCGGCAGGAAGCTCGACGGGATCCGCAGTGTGGGTGCCGACCACGTCGTCGACTACACCGAGCGAGACTTCGCGGAGTCCGGGGAGGCGTACGACCTGATCGTCGACACCGCCTCGCATCGCTCCATGCGGGCCTACCGACGCTCGCTGCGACCCGGCGGCAAAGCCGCGCTGATCGGCGGCTCGATCCCCCGACTGCTCCTCGTCATGGCAGGAGGCCGGCTGGTGTCCTCTTACCACGATCGCAAGGTCAGCGTGCCGATGTGGAAGACGAACAACGACGCTGACGTAACTTTCCTCACTCGGCTGCTGGAGGACGGGTCGGTGGTGCCGCTCGTGGACAGCGTCTACCCCCTGAGCGACCTCGCCGACGCGTTCCGCTACTACAGCGGCCAGCACCACACGGGCAAGATCGTCATCACCGTGTGACGTTCTCCTCGATGACCGCGCGTTGTCGCGCCGAGTTGCGGCGGAACACGTAGGGCACGAGGAGCCCGAACCAGAGCCCGGCAAGCATCACGACGGCGCTGCCCGCGATGGCCATCGGCAGGTCGGCCGAGCCTTGGACGCCGTTGCCGGCTCGACGGTCGGCGGTGCTGACCACGGCGGCGATGCTGTGGTCGAGGGCCCACTGACGGGCGGGCGTGAGCAGCAGGACGAGCATCACCGCTCCGTACGCGAAGAGCGCCAGGCCCAGGATCCGCATCGACTTCATGGGCTCAGGATGCCGCGGGGGGCGGGCCGGTGGGAAGGACCGTGAGATCGAGAATCCACGCGCTGCCGTCGGATTCGGGCAGGATCCGCAGGTCGATGGCGGGAGCCGGGTTCCCGGGCACCTCCCACGGGACGAACGGCGCCTTCACCCCCTGCTGCGCACCGTCCACGGGCTCGAACGCGACGCGGTACCAGCCGTCGGGGTTCAGCTCGGGCAGGTAGAGGCCCGCCTCGACGGTCTTGGAGGGCCCGCCGTCGAGCACGAGCCGCGACTCCACCGCGGACATCGTCGCCTCGTAGGGCCGTTCCGGCGAGGCGGTGCCGAGCGACTTCTCGGCCCAGTCCTGCGTGTCGCCCATGCTGGAGTCGAACACGGAGACGGCGACGACCGCGCCGGTGGGATCCTCGACGGACACCCGATACGTGGAGTCGAACGTGCCCGTCCCGCAGCCGGCCAGGGCGAGGACGACGGCCATCACCAGCAGCGGATTCCCGGCTCGGCGGAGCATGGCCCAGCCTCTCGCGATCTACCGGTCCGCGCGACCCCTTTCAACGACGAGGCAGGGGATGCATCCGCATCCCCTGCCTGGCCGTGGCCTGGCTACTTCAGGAGGGCCGCCGGGTCGACGTCCGGGGGCAGGATGACGGCGTCGATGACGTGGATGACGCCGTTCGAGGCCGCGACGTCGGCCTGGACGACCTTGGCGCCGTTCACGGTCACGCCGTCTGCGGTCGAGAGGGCCACGGTCTGGCCCTCGACGGTGGCGACGTCGCCGTCCGTGATGTCAGCGGCCATGACGGTGCCGGGCACCACGTGGTAGGTGAGGATCTTGGCCAGGACGTCCTTGTTCTCCGGCTTCAGGAGGGCGTCGAGCACGCCGGCGGGCAGGGCCGCGAAGGCATCGTCGGTCGGTGCGAAGACGGTGAAGGGTCCGGGACCCTGCAGCGTCTCCACCAGTCCGGCGGCGGTGACGGCGGCCACGAGCGTGGAGAAGCCCTCCGTGGTGCTGGCGACTCCGACGATGTCGGCTGCGGCCATTGACTCCGCCGGGGCGGCGCTGGCCGCAGTTGACGACGGAGCGGCGGCCGGCGAGCTCGCTGCCGAATCCGCGTCGCTGGATCCGCCGCATGCAGCGAGCACGAGACTCACGGCGACCGCGGCTACGGCGATCGAGATCTTCTTCATGGGAACCTCCGGGTAGTGGTGCTGGTTACTACCTCTTCGGTCCCCGCACCCCGTTTGGATGCATAGGTTGTTCAACTTCTGGGAAAACTCACCTCGAGGTCGCAGGGACGAGGGCTACAGCCGTGGTGTTGGGCTGGTCGCCGACGAGGTAGTAGCCGGTCACGTCGACCGTCAGGTCGGTGGCGCCCCTCGACGTGCCCAGGGCGATGGTGCCGTCCGACGCGACCGGCACCACGGCGCTCCCGCTGGCGCGGCCGTTCATCCGCACGGTCGCCACGGTCTGGCGCTTCGCATCGCCGGTGGCCCCCACGCTGATGTCTGAGGGCGCCGTCGAGCCGAGGGCAGTGACGGTGACCGCCACGGCCGCCACCCCGGCCTCGGGCACGCCGCCCTGGCCGGTGACCTTGGTGAGGATGCCGCCCGGATCGCCGTGCCAGCCGGAGGGATGCACGCGGCAGGGGGCCGTCGGCGTGGGCGCCGGGGCTGGCGGCGGCTCGGGGACGGGCTCGGGGACGGGCTCGGGAGCCGGTTCCTGCGGCAGTGAGGGATCGACCGCATCGTCGCGGTACCCGCCATCGTCAAGGCCGTCCCACCCGTAGAAGTCGGGCATCCCCGGGCTCAGGCCCCTCCCCTCACGCGTGCTCAGCACGCGCACGGGCGGGATCGCAATGACGTCGGCCGAGCGCCCCGGGTAGGTCACCGCGGCGGCGGACCGCGGTGACGCGCAGTAGGGCGTCAGGGTGGTGCCGTCCCAGAACGACGTTCGCCCGCTCGCCCCGTCCCACGTCAACGAGATGTGGATGTGGTTGCGGTGGCAGATCGTGTCGCTGCCGGCGCCAGGGGTGGAGAAGCACCCCTTCAACTCCGTCCAGCCGCGGTCGGTCGCGTAGGCCGCCCAGAACCGGTCGTTCCAGCCGATGTACATCACGCCGAGCCGCGTGGCGTTGCCGTACGGGACGCCGAACTGGTCCGGACCGAGAAGCCACGACAGGAAGGCCTTGGCATTGGCGCGCCCCTGCCGGTTGCGCACACTGGTCATCCAGTCGAGGGCGCGGCCCTCCTTGTGCTCGCTGGTGCCGCCGATGCTGCAGCCTCGGGAGATCCCGACCACCTGGCCTCGACCGTACGTCTTGGTGACGAGGGCCGCCAGAGCCCGCGTGCCGGGCTTCGGGCTCGCGTCGCACAGGGACTGGGCCTCGTAGTCGGCGATGGCGTCGTACCCGACGGGAAGCGCCTGGACGATCACCGGCGTAGGGGCGTGCGGGATCCTCGCGTGCTGCTGCGGTGAGGCCTCGATGGATCCCGCGGCGAGCGTCGACAGGGCCGTCGAGCAGGCGAGCAGCACGACACCCACCGCGGAAGCGATCACTCCTTGGTTATCGGCTCACGTGGGGTGCCTCCTGAAGAGCAGCAGCAAGCCGGCCCGCCCGAGGCATGCGACGACGGCGCCAGCCAACGTCACTCGTCAGCCGAAGCTGTCCACGTGGATGCGATCGAGCTGAATGCCGCCGGTGGCGAGGACGTCCTGCACGGCACGGACCATAGGCGGCGGTCCAGCAAGGTAGACGACGCCGGCCGCGGGACTCCAGTCGTGTCCCGGATCGGTGTCGAGAAGCCCGGCGAGGGTCTCGGTGACGAAGCCACGCGTGCCCTCCCACGACGCATCCGCGGTCACGAGCGCGCCGTGCACGTTCGCCGTCGGCATCTCGCGGGTGAGCGCCTGGAGCTCGTCCCAGCACACCAACTCGTCAAACGTCGCGGCACCGTACAGGACGTGGACCGGACGCGTGGACCACCTCGGGTCGCGGCTGATGCTGCGCAGCAGGGACAAGATGGCGGAGATCCCGGTGCCACCGGCGATCAGAAGCGCCGGTCGGTCCCGGTCGCGCAACCACATGTCGCCGTACGGCAGCTCCAGCGGAATCGTCGTACCCAGGGCGAGGTCGAACAGGCGGTTGCTGCCCGGCCGGCCCTCGTAGCGCTTGGCGATGAACTGCACATGGCCGCTTCCCGGAAGATTGGCCATCGAGTAGCACCGGCGCAGCCCTGGCTCCAGCTCCAGCACGGCGTACTGACCGGGCCGGAAGTGCGCAACGGTGGACACCCCCTCGACCGGTGCGAGGTCGAACGTGAACTCGGCGATCGCCGGACCGAGCTGGCGGACGTGCGTGAGGGTGCCTCGGTGGTCGACGACGGGACGCTCGTCGGGTGGTGCCATGTCGACCTTGGTCGCCTTGATGACCACGTCACTTGCGGGCGTGGACTGGCACATGAGGAACCGGCGCCGACGCTCGTCCCTCGCCTCGATCGCCGGAGCGTCCGGGAACATCGACACCAGCTCGCCGTCGACGAGCGTGGCTCGGCAGCGGCCGCAACTGCCCCACCCGCATTCGAACGGCAGCCAGTAGCCGGCCCGCCGACCCGCGCCGAGGATGCTCTCGCCTCGTGCGACCGGGAAGGAGGCACCCGATCCGTCGAGGGTGACACGGAAGCCCGCACCACCCTCGACGTCCACGCCCGTCGAGGCAGGGTGAACCGCGTTCACAGCCCGCAGGCCGCCAACAACTCGGCTCGCGCACGGCCGGCCGCCTCGACGACCTGTCCGCTGGGGAGCGCGTTCGGGGCGGTGGCCAGCAATGCCGCCCACGCCTCGGCG
The DNA here is from genome assembly GCA_016717115.1 of Actinomycetota bacterium. Lineage (GTDB taxonomy): Bacteria > Actinomycetota > Actinomycetes > S36-B12 > S36-B12 > UBA10649. The sequence goes on along the minus strand of JADKGE010000002.1, from coordinate 537,315 downwards.
GTCTCATCGACGGCCGGGATCCACTCGTCGACCCACTCCCGCAGCGTGTCGGCGAGCGCTGGATCACTGGCCAACGCGTACTGCGCCAAGGCAATGGTCCAGTCCTTGCTGCGCTGGGCGTCGAGATGGAACTCCGCGAGCAACTGCGCGAGCAGATCGTCACCGTTGCGCTCCGCAAGTGCCGCCAACTGGACGTTGACGAGCTCGTCGATCGTCGGCTTGACGACGAGATCCAGCACGGCGAAGGCCTGGCCCCAGTCGTAGACGGCCAGCATCTTCTCGAGCATCCTGCGCATGGGCTGCCAGGCCGCATCCTCCTCCCACGGAGAGCGCGCCGTCGCCGTCTCGGCGATGGCATCGCCGTGGGCGTTGGCCAGCATCTTGGTCAGGTACGCCAGCCGCTGGACACGCCGCATCTCATCGGCTGCCTGGAAGTTCGAGCAGTTGATGATGTAGGCGCTGGGGGCCATCTGAGCCACGTACAGCGCGGTCATCTGCAGGATGTGCAGCGGGAAGCGCAGCGGCACCGCGATTCGGGTCAGCGCCTCGACCCAGGCTGGATCGAGGCCGGTCACGCTGTCGGCCGCCTCGTGGTGGTCGATGACCGCATCGAGGTACGTCTCGCGGTCGTGCTGCACCGTGACGTAGTCGGAGTACGTCATCCTCGCCGGATCGCGGAAGCCCTCCCAGTCCTCCACGTTGAAGGGCGAGCCTTCGCGGTTGGCGAGGTACCACAGGTTGATGGGCGCGGCCGGATCCATCTCGAAGGGGGCGGGCTCGCGGCGGAAGTGGTAGTTGAACTTCGCGGCCGTCACCTCGTAGGTGCTCGGACGCCGCTTCACGTCGCCGAGCAGGCTCCATGTCTTCGGTGGCTTGCGCTTTGTCGTCGCCATCGTCAGTCCTCCCTCTCCAAGTACCAGATGATGTCCTCGTCCGTGACCTTCATGCGGCCCGCGAAACCGGCCAATGAGGGCTCCAGTTCGTGCATGTGGAACGTTCGGCCGAGCGCGTCCTCGAGGCTGGCCCTGGTGATGCGGCAGCGGCCCGGAGTCTGGACGCGGATGTAGCCGCCTTGGTCATCGACGTCGACCTCGAGGTCCGGGTTGTCGTCCTCGATCGCGGTGACCACCGCCTCCGCGAGAGCGCCGTCCATCCCGCTCACGACCGGCCCCACCATCTTCAGCTGCGTTGTCATTCGTCTCCTTCAGAAGTCTCGAAGCGGTTGTGGTGCCGCGTCCCGTCCTGGGGGATTCCCAGGACGATGTCGTCCCCGTCCACCTTCACGGGGTACTCGAACAACTGGCAGCCCAAGGGATTCGTGCCGGCGCCGGTCATCAGGTCGAACTCCCACTTGTGGCCGGGGCACAGGAGCCGATTCGTGTCGACGTCCCAGCTCCCGTCACCGAGGAGCACCTCCTGATGGGGGCACATCCCCTGGTATGCCTTGACGGGTCCGTCCATGACGTGGACGAGCAGGACCTGCTCACCCTCGACCTCCACGTCGAGGATGTCGCCTTCCCACAGATCGTCGGTCGTCGCGGCGGTGACCCACAAGATCTCAGCCGTCATGCGTAGACGACCTCCAGGACGTCCAGGGGTGCACAACCGAGCGAAGCGATCGTGGCGTCGTCAGGCACCAGGTCGCCCTGCCACCGCACGCGCAGGGGCCGGTCCTGGGCCGCCACCCGCTTACCGATGCCGTGGTGGGCGATCGACAGCGCCACGGTGCTCATCGGATCCTGATCATCGACGGGAACGAGGACGAGAACGAAGTCTCCTTCGACGCATCCCTGCACAGGGAACAAAGCCATGTCTGGTCTCCTTCGCTCTCGGCCTAGGCCGACTTCTCGGCCGGAATGACCGGACCGGCCCACGCGTAGTCCGTGCCATCCACGCCGCACTCCTCCGGCGACAGCCCCATGTACTCCAGCGCGCCGGGGATGGTTGCCGGCTGGATGACGCCGCCCAGGAAGCGGTCGATGATCGACAGGTGGCCCTTGAACTGCTCGGGATCCTGCTCGAAGACCCACTGGCAGGGCTCTGAGCAGAACGTGTAGCGACGACCCTCGAAATCGAGGATGTGCGGCAGCGGACTGTCGAGGTAGCCGGCCGCATACCCGGCCGGCGTGCAGACCGGGACCTGGCAGCTGTTGCACACCATCGGGAAGGTCTCCGGAAGTGTGAGCTCGGGGTGTCCGTTGCGCACGTTGTCGCCCATGACGTCCCAGTACTTGCCGAACGATTCGTTCCACCCGGGGTACTTCTCCTCCAACCACTCCCGCTCGGCGGGCGACACGCCGGCAACGGGGTTCCACCACACCGTGGGGCGCCAGAAGTAGACGCCGATGTGGTACGCGTGATGGACCCAGTTCATCTCGTTGAGCAATTGGTCCCAGTACCACGGCTTCTCGAGACCGAAGTCGCGGAAGGTGTCGATGAACTGCTTGTTGATGAACTCCTCCATGAACTCCTTGAAGGAGTGCGTGCGGTTCTCGACAGGCGTGTAGTAGTCCATGGACAGGCCCGTGAGCAGGGCGAAGATCTTCCAGGCACGCCAGAACATGCGGTCGAGGAGGTTCTGAGCGACGTCGGCCTTGCCAGCCTTGACCAGGACCTTGATGGTCGGCTCACCCTGCTGCGCATGCCGGGCCTCGTCGGTCTGGATGGAGGCGATCAGCGCACCGAAGTCGAAGTCGCCGGCCTTCATGGCGTCTGCCGCCATCCCCAGGAACTGCAGGTTGGTGAAGCCCGTCTCGAACGTGAAGGTCAACTGGATCGCGGTGGACACCGCGTCGTTGGCAGTGAACATGTCGTCGAACAGGTGCCGAGCGGCGATGATGCCCCACTCGTTCGTGTGGTACGCCTTGTGCGCCCAGTCCAGCCGCGGCTCCTTGGCCAGAGCCTGGTACGGGATGTAGGTCTGCAGCTGGCCGTGCCGCGTCTCGTCGAGCGTGCCGAAGGTGGCCATGTTGCGCCACGCGGCCGCGCGGCCGAATCGGCCCATGCGCGCCTCGCCGATGCCCGCCTGGTACTCGGCGACGGCGATGGCCCCGTAGTGGGCGATGACGGCGGCCTTCCAGCCAGGCTCGAGGTTGTCGAAGATGTGCGAGCGGTTGAGGACGTTGTTGACCGAGTACACGCCCGCGTCCTTGCCCGCCTGGTTGTGCACGTACTCGGTGTACGTGATCTTGTACGGCTCATCCCAGACCCACCAGTCGTGGGCGGGCACCCCGAAGCTGTTGGACAGCACGGGCGGGAAGGCCTCGTCCTCGCTGACGTAGGACAGATCCCAGTTCATGTCACGCGTGAGGTCGTACCACTCCGACCGAGATAGACGCGGCATCGCGGCTCCTTTCGAGGCACCGGCAACAAGAGACGCCCGAACTGCAGGCGTGATCGTGATCATGGGCAGTTCCCGACCCCCCGACAACGGCCTCCTAGGGCGAAGATCGGCGACCCCGTGGCCACTTCCGGCTAGGTCCCCTACGGTGACAAAACGGTTGATAATGGACAAAGATGCCGCGGAACAACGCTGTACCTCTCGCACGTCGTGTGCTAGGCCTCTGTCCAACCGAGAGGGCGTCGCACATGTCAGTCGAATTGGATCCACAGGGCCTTGGCCTGGGGCACGGAGATCACGTCTGCGGCTTCTACTACGGGCCCGAGGAGCGCGACGCGATGCTGCTGCCGTTCCTGCGCGAAGGCCTGCTCAACGGCGACAAGTGCGTCGCCGTCGTCGACTCGACCCGGCCCGGCGAGCTCATGCTGACCATCGAGGGCACCGAGGCGGCGGTGGCGTCCGGTCAGCTCGAGCTCTACGACTCCGACGAGACCTACCTGCGCACGGGATCCTTCGATCCCGACCTGACCATCGACTTCTGGGAATCCCGCGCCAAGGAGCTCATGGAGGAGGACGAGTTCGACTTCATCAGGCTGCTGGGTGAGCTGTCGTGGCTGGACCGGTCGGACACACCCCGGGCGGCCATCGTCCGCTACGAGTCATGGGCCGACCAGTTCGTCTCCCGCTACCCGATGACGATCCTGTGCCTCTACGACCTGCGGCGACTGGGCAGCAGCATCATGGTGGACCTTCTGCGCACGCACCCCAAGCTGCTTATGGGTGGGCTGCTGCTGGAGAACCCTCACCACATCGCGAGCGACGACTACAGCGCCGCCTGAGGCTTCGGGCATGACAGCGTCCGCGATCCGCACCAGCAGCCTGCCCGAACCCGCTCCCGACGTCGAGGTCTACCTGCGCGAACAACTGTCCAACGTCCGCGGCCTGCTCGCACTGTCGATGCTGATGACGGAGCGGCGGCACCTCGACGAGATCCTCCACCTCGCCACGACGGCGATTCCCGCACTGGTGGCCGCACGTGCCGTTGGAGTGCACGTGCCGTTCGGCGACGGAGCCCGGTGGCACGCGATGCGCGCCGCTGTGGAGAGTCCCGCTAATCGAGCCGACATCCTGTCGCAATTGCAGCGTCTTCCTCGCAACGGCGGACCCCTGCAGATCAGTGGCGAGCCGTGGGCGTGGGCCTTCGGGCTGCCCAGCCCCGTCGATCAGATCGGCACGCTCATCGTCGCCGCGGACACGGCACCATCCGACGACGACATGCTGGTACTTCGCTCACTCGCCCAGCAGACAGGCATCGCGCTGGCCAACGCCCGACTGCACGCGAGCCACAAGGCCACCAACGACCAGCTCTCGGAGACGGTTGCCGCGCTGCGCCACACCACCGCGATCCACGACCGCTTCACCCAGGTCGCCCTCGCCGGGGGCGGCTACCAGGGCGTTGTCGACGCGCTCTTCGAGTTGACCGGGCTGCCGGCCGCGATCGAGGACGGCAACGGCCACGTCATCGCCAGCGCCAGCCCGCTCGCGACCCCTGTCCGTCGCGCGGTCTTCAACACCAAGCGCGAAGCCCTCATCCAGGGCGCCGCGACGTCCGGCAGACCGATGCGAGCCGGCGACCGGCTGCTCACGGTCGTCCGACCGCACCCCGATGTCGTCGGCGTGCTCATGCTTGTCGACCCCAGCAACCTTGCCGGTCGCCAGGAGGAGGTCGCCCTCGAGCATGGCGTGACCGTCCTCGCCATCGAGCTCGCATGCCTGCACGGTCTCGCCGAGACCGAGCTGCGCCTTGGCCGCAACCTTGTCGCCGACCTGCTCCAGGGGCAGCCCGACGACGCCGTCGCTCGCGCCCAGGCCCTCGGCCACGACCTGCACCGCCCCCACCGGGTGGTCGTCCTCAGCGTCGATGCACGCCACATCTCCGCGGACGATGCCCTTCTCCGGGTGCGGGAGACCCTCAGTGGCGGCCTCACCGCACGCCCCGGTGCCCCTTCACCGTTGCTGATGCAGAGCGGCCACGCCGTCGTCGCACTCGTCACGGCCAAGGCAGCCGACTCCGACCTGCTGGCGTCGCTCCAACGAGATGCCGGCCGAAAGACCCGGATCGGCGTGGGTGGCGTCTGCCGCTCGTTCGAGGACTTCCCCAGGTCCTACCGAGAAGCCCAGGTGGCCCTGCGGCTCGCCCAGAGTTCCCGCGATTCCTCGGGAATCATGAGATACGACGATCTCGGTGTGTACCAGTTGCTCTCCGAGGTCGCCGACCCCCGAGCTCTCGACACCTTCGTCCGCACCTGGCTAGGCACGCTGATCGACTATGACGTCGCGCATGGCAGCGACCTCATCGCGACGCTCACGACCTACCTCGACGTCGGCGGCAACTACGACACCACCGCCCGCACTCTGACCATCGGGCGCAGCACCGTGCGCTACCGAATCCGGAGGATCCAGGAACTCTCCGGCCTCGATCTCAGCGATCCGGACACCCGGTTCCAGCTGCAACTCGCAGCGCGCGCCTGGGCGACGATCAACGCCCTGACTGCCAGCTGATCCACCACGACGGACGCCGTCACCCCCCGGGGATCGGCTCGTGCGGCGAGGTCTCAGCCGGCTGATAGCGCAGCAGCACCACTCCGTTGTCGAAGACCCGCGCCTCGAGCAGCGTGAGGCCGACCGGGGTGTCCGACGACGGGAACAGAGGCCTCCCTCGGCCAAGGACGACGGGATGGACGTAGAGCCGGTACTCGTCAACAAGGCCCAGCCGAGCGAACTCCGCGCCGAGTTCCGCACCGCCGAGCACCATGTCCCCTCCAGGCAGCGCCTTGAGCGCCAGGACGTCGGCCGGCACGACGCTCCGAGCGATCGTGGTGTTCCAGTCAGCCCGTTCGAGCGTCGTCGAGTAGACGATCTTCGGCATGTCCCGCCAGATGCCGGCGAACTCCTTCTCGACCGCATTCGCCGAGGGATCGGCATCGGCCGTCGGCCAGTAGGCGGCCATCAGCTCCCAGGTGACCCTTCCGCCGAGGAAGGCGCTCATGGCCCCGAGCTCGTCGTTGAAGTGCTGGTGCAGCGGTTCATCGACCAGACCCCAGTCGAGTTCCCGATCGGGGCCCTCGAAGTAGCCGTCGACGGACACCTGCATCATCAGGATGATCCTTCTCACCGCACCAGCTCCCGTTCTACAGGCCCGCGCGCGAACGCAGGACATCGATATCGACAATGCGCACTCCGCCGCGGAACACGGCGATCGCGCCCCGTGACTCCAGCGCCTTCAGTGACTGGTTGACCGTGGGTCGCGCGGCTCCGGCGAGATCGGCGATGTCCTGCTGGGTCACCGGCACCTCGGTGCCGGGCGCGGCGCCACCGAAGATGTCGGCCAGGGTCAGCAGTCTCCTCGCGACCCGGCGGTCGACACCGACGTAGATGGCCTCCGTGAGCTGGGCGGTGAGACGCTCGACGCGGTCGGCCAGCAGCTGGGCGGCGGCGATCGCCACGCCGACGTGCTCGGCACAGAGCTCCTCGAACCGGGCCGCCGTCAGGACGAGCGTGCCGCCGTCGTCCAGAGCCACGACCGTCGCCGTCCGCTCGCCGCCCTTGCGCACCAAGGCGATCTCGCCGAGGACAGCCCCCGGTCCAGCGACTTCCAGCGTGACCGCGTCGCCATCCTCGGTGAAGGCCCGCACCAGCAGGTGACCCCTGTCGACGATGTGCACGCTGTCGCCCGAGTCGCCCTCGCGGAAGACGGCCTCGCCGCGCGTGAACGGCCGACGCCGACACGCGTCGAGCACGCGCGAGCGCTGCGGTTCGGGTACCGATGCCAGTAGATGCGGGGCCACGGGAGGAGTCCATCACTGTGGTGGGCGAAATGTCATCAAGATGACAATCCGGGCGTCAGAGACATGAACGAGAGGAGTCGACGGCGTCCCTACTTTGGGCACCACGAGCACGGATCACCAAGGAGGACGTCATGGCACTCGCGGTCATCACCCCGAGCAGCGCCCGCACCGACGACCAGTCCGCCAACGAGTGGATCGCCGGGCTGTTCATCCTCGTGTGCACCGTCATCGCCGTGTTGCTGGCCGTCGGCCTCCTGTCCGCCGCGGCCCCCGCCACCACGGACACGACGAGGCCGGGGATCGGGGCACCCGCCGTCGGCGATCCGGCACCGAGCCCCAAGATCGTGTCGACCGAGCTGCGCGCGCAGCGCCAACGAGCCACTGCCCCGTCCACCACGGGGTGACGGCGAGGCGGATTCAGGGAGAGCCGCCTCGCCGTCACCCAGCGGTCTAACCGCGTCATCGCCCACGGTCGCCGAACCGGCCGGATAGCAGGCGAGATCCGGCGGCTGCGCGCACAATGGGTCCACGGCGCGCAGCCCAGCCGATGCGCGTGCCGGGGGGTGAGGCACACGTGGATCCGGGCACAACGCCGAACTCCTCGGTGATCGATGCCCTCCTCATCGATCCCGAGTTGCAGTACCGGTTCCTGGTCGAGGAGTCGAGCGACATCCTGGCCATCCACGAGCCGGGGGGCCGGCTGCGGTGGATCTCGCCCGCGGTCGAGCGAGTCCTCGGGTGGACGCCTCAGGAGCGCATCAACCTGCACCTCGACCTCATCCACCCCGACGACTATCCCGCCCTCGCCGCCGTCCGATCGCGCCTGGCCGATGGCGAGGAGTCCGCCACCGCGCGCATCCGCCTGCTGCATATGGACGGGTCGTTCAGCTGGGCCGCATCGACCGCTCGTGCGGTCCGCGATCCCGAGGGCCGTATCGCCGCCCTCGTCGTCGTCACGCGTGACGTGCACGAGCAAGCCCTCGCCGAACAGGCCCTGGCCGAGGCCGAGGTCCGGTACCGCATCATCGCCGAGAACTCGGGCGACGTCGTGCTCGAGACATCGGACGAGGGCGTCATCAACTGGATCTCCCCCTCCGCCGGCGACGTGCTGGGCTGGGAGCCGAAGAATGTCCTCGACCACTCGGTGATGGAGTTCGTCCACGTCGACGATCTGCAGGGAGTGCGCGACGGCGCTGAACGGGTCAGGACCGACGAGGTCACGTCGGGGCGCAGCCGGGTGCGGCGGACCGACGGCTCCTTTCGGTGGTTCGCCTGGACGCAGCGGTCCGTCACCGACGCAGATGGCAGCGAACGTTCGCGGGTGACCTCCCTGCGCGACATCCAGGCGGAGGTGGACGCGGAGAAGGCACTCGCCGACAGCCGCGAGTTCTACCGCCTGCTCGTGGAGAACACCAGCGACGTGGTCGTGCGAACCGGTTCCGACGGCCGCATCGAGTGGGTCTCTCCCGCCGCCTCACGCAACTTCGGCTGGTCGCCCGATGCCATGGTCGGAACGAGCACCACGGAGTGGATGCACCCCGACGACGTCGCCGCACTCGCGGCCGAGGCGGTCCGCCTCGCCCAGGGGGGCGAGCGGGCGCTGCTGACGTTTCGCATCCGGCGAGGTGACGGCACCTACCTCTGGGTGGAAGCGGCGTCCCAGTCGGCGCCACCATCACACGGGACGGCGCCGACACGCATCACCCGGCTGCGCGACGTCGATCTGCAGGTGAGGGCCTTCGAGGCGCTCGCCGGCAGTGAGGAGAAGTTCCGCTCCGCCATGCACAACGCGGGGTTCGGCATGTGCCTCGCCACCGTCGATGGCACATTCCTCGACGTCAACGCAGCGCTGTGCGAGATCCTCGGACGCGACGAGGCCGACATCAAGGCACTCACCTGGCTGGAGCTCACGCACCCCGACGACCTGTCGGCCGACCTGGACCTTGCCCAGCAGGTGGTCTCAGGAGCCATCGACCAGTACCGGATGACCAAGCGATACCTCCGTCCAGACGGCGGTATCGTCTTCGGCGACGTCACCGTCAAGGGAGTGCGAAGCGGCGACGGAGCCCTCACCTACTTCATCGCGCAGATCGTCGACGTCACCGAGCAGGTCAGGGCGCGCGACGCCCTGGCGGACTCGGAGGAGCAGTTCCGGCTGCTGCTGGACAGCGTCTCCGACGTGATCGTCCACGTGCGCGAGGGCGTCATCCGATGGGTGTCCCCGTCGCTCAGCGATGCACTCGGCTGGTCGCCGGCCGAGTGGATGGGTCGCCGCTTCTCGGAGTTCCTCCACCCCGACGATCGGCCCGAGCACGGACCACACGTCGACGAGGCCCTCGCCGGCGAGACGACTCGACATCGGGTCCGGGTGCTCTCGGCGAACGGTGGATACCAGTGGATCGAGGTCCACGCCCGCCCGTTCGTCGACGCTCAGGGCACGCACACCGGAGTGACGTCGTCCTTCCGCGTCGTCGACGCCGAGGTCAAGGCCACCGCAGCACTCGCCCGGAGCGAGGAGACGTTCCGCACCGCGATGGAATCGGCCCCTGCCGGCATGGCCGTGGTCGATCTCGACCGGCGCTTCGTCGAAGTCAATCCCGCGCTGTGCCGGATGCTGGACCGGGACGAGGCCTGGCTGCTGAGCCACCGGATCGTCGACATCCTCGACCCGCGCGACGATGAGGTGGACCTGCGGATGCGTGCCGAGGTCCTTTCCGGACGTAGCGGAGCCGTCACCCGGGAGAAGCGGCTGATGCGGCCGGACGGCTCCCCGGTATGGGTCGAGCACGCGATCGGACTGCTGCAGGACGATGACGGCTTCCCGTGGGGGTACGTGTCGCAGTTCGTCAACATCACGGAGGCGAGGCAGGCCCGAGAGGAACTGCGCTTCATGGCGACCCACGACCCGCTGACCCGGCTGGTCAACCGCCCCGAACTGCTCACCCAGATGGATCGCGCCCTGTCGCACCAGCCGCGCACCGGAACGCAGGTGGCCGCCCTGTTCATCGACCTCGACGGCCTGAAGCGGATCAACGACACCTTCGGGCACGGCGTCGGCGACGCGGTCATCGTCGAGATCTCTCAGCGCATCCGGGGGCAGGTGCGGGCCGAGGACCTCGTGGCACGTCTCGGCGGCGACGAGTTCGTCGTGTTCCTGCCCGCCGTCCACTCGATCGACGACGCCCACCGGATCGCGGACAAGATCCAGGCGGCGGTCGCCGCACCCCTGACCATCGACGGACGGCAGATTGCCGCGACCTTGAGCATCGGCGTCTCGCTCGCCGCACCCGGCGCGAACTCCGATCGTGTGCTCGAGTTCGCCGACCGGGCGTTGTACCGCGCCAAGCGCGGAGGCCGGGCCCGCACGGTGGACTACGACCCTCTGGTGGACCACGAGCCGCCCAGCCCGGATCGCAACTGATCGCTGGGTCGGGACCTACTCGTGGGGCGGTGAAGGCAGCCGCAGCACGAGCAGCTCGAAGAGCCGCTGCGTCTCAGCCTCGGGATCGGACGTCAGCCCGGTGTGGATGGGACTGGGTTGCACCACGGTGCTCCTCGGCGCGGTGAGCCACCGGAACCGCTGCCCGATGTCGTCACCCTCGCGCAGTTCGCAGTCCGCCGCGGCCGCGAGGGCGCGCGCCACCGGTTCGGGATCGGCCGCCGGATCAAGAGCCGCCAGCCGGGCATGGTCCAGCAGCACCCGCGAGCCGAGGTAGTTCAGGGGTCGGCAGTACAGGAGCACGCCTGCGTTCATCGACTCACCTCGCTCGACGCGAGGGATGACGCGCAGGATCGCGTACTCGAACAGGCTCTTCGGGACGGTCACGGTGCCGGCCTCCCTCGGCGGGCCGCCGAAGCGGCGAGGTCGGGGAGCCAGGCCGGGCGCGCGGACAGTCGGCCGGCGAGCCGCTCGGCATACGCGGCCCTGGCTTCGCGCGGACCACCGACGTCGGCCTCGTCGAGGAGCCACCCGTCCGGGACGTCCGCAAGAGCCGCCTCGATCAGGTCGCCCGTGAGGAGCCGTCCGAGGACGGCGTCGGCGGCCATCACGTCCGGGGATCCGTCGATGAGTGCGTGGTCGCTCGCGTCGTACCGGCGGTCGTCGTACGACTGCGCCGACGACCAGCGATGGTGGAACGACAGGGTCGCCCCGTGGTCGATCAGCCACAGACCGCGCCACTGCAACAGGTTGGGGTTGCGATGCGAGCGATCCATGTTGCCCACGACGGCGTCGAACCACAGGACGCGCCCCGCCATCTCGACATCGACGGGGAAGGCCTTCGGATCGAAGTCCAGCGCGCCCGGCAGGAAGTCGATGCCGAGGTTCAGCCCCGCGCTGCGCCGCAGCAGGTCCTGCACCTCCTCGTCGGGCTCCCCGCTGGCCAGTCCCGGGTCGACGTCGACCGTGACGAGGTCGGGCACGGGCAGGCCCAGTCCGCGCGCGATGCCCGCGGACACCACCTCGGCGACGAGCGCCTTCAGGCCCTGGCCCGCGCCGCGGTACTTGACCACGTACGTGCCGAGGTCATCGGCCTCCATGAGCCCCGGGAGCGACCCGCCTTCGCGTAGCGGCGTCACGTATCGCGTCGCGGTCACATGGGCGAGCACGGGGTCGAGGCTACTCGCTGCGCCGCCGACCTATGCTCGGGCAATGCACGACGCGCTCCCCGAGCCACCGGACACCCCTCCGATCGACGACGCGACCGCACTGCGGCTGTCGGTGCGCAACGCCGCGGCGTTCTGGTCGGCCATCGCCCGCACGCGCGGACACGAGCTCGTCCAGCGCCCCGGCCTGCTCGCCGTGCTCGGCGGACCGAGGGCGGGCCTGCGGATCCTCCTGCTCGGGCGGACGCTCGACATCGAGGCTCGGACCACCATCGACGAGCTGGTCGGGCGGAACGCCGGCCTGCCCGTCACCATCGAGGACCAGTTCGCGGCGACCGACTTCGCCCACCTCGGCCTGGGGCCCATCTCCCTGCCCGTCATGTCCCGGAGGCCGGCGCCTGCGCCGACGGGCGACCCGGCGGCGGGCATCACGGTCTCAGTGGTCGGCACCGTCGAGCAGGTGCGCGCCGCGGAGGACGTGGTCGTGCACGGGTTCCCGCTGCAGCGCATGCAGCCGCTGACGCCCGGAGAGGCGTTCCCGGACGACCTGCTGTGGTACCCGGGAGTCCGGCTGTTCCTCGCGGCTAGCGACGGCTCGGCGGCGGGCGCCTGCCTGACCGTCGACGAGGGCACGTGCGGGGGCGTGTACTGGGTGACGACCCTCGAGGAGCAGCGGTCGAAGGGGATCGGACGGGCGGTGATGCAGGCCGCGCTCGCCCCGCTCGAGTCGTCGCCGGTCAGCCTCACCGCGACGGCGGCGGGCGAGCCGCTCTACCGGGCCGTCGGATTCCGCACTGTGGGGTTGGCCACCTGGTGGTCGTGACGGCGCCGTCGCGTCCGGGTCAGTGCCGATCGAGGACGACGCCGGGGATCACTTCTGCGGACGCTGCGGACGGCGAGGCGGGCGGGACGGTGCTCGAGGCTGCCCGGTCCAGCCACTCCTCGGCCGACGTCAGCAGGGCCGCGACCGCGACGGCGGCGATCGCGAGATCGTCGCCGAGGCCGAACGGACCGAGCAGGATCTCGGGCAGGAAGTCCAAGGGGGAGATGACGTAGACCAGGCCCGCGAGCCCAGCCAAGAGTCGACCGCGCGGGGCCCCGGACCATCGGCCGGTGAAGGCGTCGCGCAGCATCGGGGGAACGGCAGCGATCCGCTGCCCCAGCGGATGCCGACCCCGACTCGTGCGAACTGCGCCGGCGACCGTGGCCGCCCGACCGAATACGCCCATGCCGTCCTCCTCACCGAGGCCGGCCCTTCGGGCCGACCGGTCTTGGACGCCGCCCGATCGGCGAACGTTCCAGTGAGCAGTAAAACGCCTGATGACCGGCCTTTGTTCCGCGACTAGCCTCAGGGGATGTGCCGAAGCATCAAGACCCTGCGACCGCCGTTCACCGACGAGGTCGGTGACGCCGACGTCCGCGCCGCCGCGCTCCAGTTCGTGCGAAAGGTCAGCGGCTTCCGGGAGCCGGCGGCGCACAACCGCGAGGCGTTCGACGAAGCGGTCGCGGCCGTGGCCGCCGCCACCCAGGATCTGCTCGACCGGCTCGTGGTCAAGGGTGCCGGCGCGCCCTGACTCGCGATGGCGGGACAGGACGACGACGCCCCCACCCCGCTAGGGTCCATGCGTGGCCCCTGCCTGACGCGACGGAGGAAGCGAGGAACCGTGAAGCCGTTCCACACGACCGGCCGAGCCATCAGCATCGCCTTGGTCGCGGTGCTCGCCCTCGTGGCCGGTGCCACGTCAGCATCGGCCCATGCCGGCCTCGGCTCGAGCTCACCGGCGAACGGAGCCCGGCTGGCTGCGGCCCCCAAGGCGGTCACCCTCGTCTTCGAGGAGAAGGTGAGCCTCGACGGCACCGGCACGCGGATCATCGACGAGAACGGGAAGACCGTTCCCGCTGACGTGACGTCGTCGGGCCGGAAGGTCACGCTGGTGCCCGCGTCCCGTCTGGCACCCGGCCGCTACGCCGTCGCCTGGCACGTGATCTCCGCCGACAGGGACGCCGTCGACGGAGCCATTTCCTTCACCGTTGCGACGCCCAACGGGAAGGGACCGTCCGTGGTCCTTCCGACCATGCCCAAGGTGCCCACCACCCTGAGTGCCGCCTTGCCCGGCGCGCGCACGCTGACGTTCACCACTCGGGCCCGCAGCGGTCAGGTCGAGTGGACATCGTCGAAGCTGCGCGAGCCCATCACCTGGACGGTCAAGGGCAACGGCACGACAGCGAGGTCCCGAGGCGTCCTGCCGATGCCCGGTACCTGGTCGTTCACCGCAACCCTCGTCAACGGCACCGGCGTCGTCGTGGTCAAGGGCAAGGCCACGCTTGCCGGCTGACCGGCCCCGCACCCTCCGGGCCGGGGCAGCGCGCTGGCTGGCCACCCTGGCGCTGGCGGCGACCGTCTGCGCCGTCACGGCGACCCCCGTCCTCGCGCACGCGGGCCTGACGTCCTCGAATCCGGTCGACGGCGCCACGTTGACCGCCCCGCCGACGCGGATCGAGTTCACGTTCGACGAACCGCTGCTCGAGGACACCGAGACCATCTCCATCAACGACATCAACGGCACCGTCGTGTCCAGCCAGCAGGTCACCCCGTCCGGCTCGACGATGTCCGTGCCGTGGCCGAGCGACCTCACGTCCGGGACGTTCCAGGTCGCCTACCGCGTCGTGTCGAACGATGGCCACCCGGTGATCGGCGCCATCACCTTCACCATCACGGCACCTGCCGCGGCGTCGAACGGGCCGTCGCCCGCTCCCGAGCCGGTCCCCGTCGCCACCGGCGCGGGCAGTTCTGCCCCACCTGGACCGACATCGAGCGACTCGCCACCCGTGGCAGCTATCGTCGGCGGCCTCGCCCTGCTCGCCGCAGCGGCCCTTGCCGTCGCCGTGGCGCTTCGCCGACGAAGGGACCTGTCATGACGATGGTCGACCTGCCCTGGGCATCGGGCGACTGGCTGAATCCTCCGACGACGGCACAGGGGGTAGGTGACGACCTGCTGGTCACCGCCACCGAGGGCAGCGACTTCTGGCGCGTGACCTCCTACGGCTTCGTCCACGACGACGGCCACGCCCTGCTGATCGACTTCCCCGACGACACGGCGGTCGAGGTGGCCTTCGTACTCGACTACAGCGGCACGTTCGACCAGGCCGGCGTGGTGGTTCGCGCCAACGAGCGGTCGTGGATCAAGGCGGGGGTCGAATTCAGCGACGGGGCGCCCCAGGTCGGCGCCGTCGTCACGCGTGAGGTCTCCGACTGGTCGACTGCGCCGGTGCCGGAGTGGATGGGACGCACGATCACCATGCGCGCCAGCCGGTCGGGCGACGCGTTGACGGTGCGGGCCCGCGCCGACGGAGACTGGCGACTCGTGCGGCTCGCCCCGCTGGATCCCGCACTGGACTGGCAGGTGGGGCCCTTCTGCTGCTCACCGACTCGCGCCGACCTCGTCGTGCGGTTCACGCGCTTCGCCATCGGGCCGGCCGACGCCGCACTGCACGACGACTGACACCACCCGACATGCGTTGAGGCCGCCACGCGAACGCGGCGGCCTCAACGATGAGTTGGGCTAGCTGTAACCGGCCAGAGCGTTCATGACGGAACGCGGCTGAGGGGTGTGGTGCCTCCGATGCCGTGGTGGGTGCGCTCATTGTTGTAGTGGTCGAGCCAGGGGTCTAGGGCTTTGGCGCGCTGGTCGTTGCTGGTGAAGGGCTGTCGGTAGGCCCATTCGGCCTGCAGGGTGCGGTTGAACCGTTCGACTTTCCCGTTCTGCCAGGGGCAGTGGGGTTTGATGAACAGCTGCCGGGCTCCGAGGGTGGCCAGGGCGGCCTTGAAGTCGTTCGAGTGCCGGTAGGCGAACGCGTTGTCGCTGATGACCTCGCGGATCGTGACGCCGTGGGAGGCGAAGAACTGCGCGGCGCGCAGCAGGACGCCGGCCGCGGTGGAGCCCTTCTCGTCGGAGTGGATCTCGGCGTAGGCGACGCGGGAGTGGTCGTCGACGACGGCGTGGACGTAGTCGAAGCCGATCTTGATCGGCTTGTCGTGATGGTGGCCGGTCGCGGCCCGGCCCAGAGCACGCCAGCCGCCTCCATCAGGGATCCGCCCCAGCTTCTTGACGTCCACGTGAACCAGATCCCCGGGCCGGTCCCGCTCGTATCGGTGGCTCGTGGCCTTCGAGGCCCGGATCACGGCGCCGGTGACGGGGTCCAGGGCCGCGATCGGCGGGACGTGGTGGCGGGCAAGGATCCTCGAGACCGTGCGCGCGGGCACGCCCGTGGCCTCCGCGATCCGGTCCCGGCCCATCCGCAACTCCCGTCGCGCCGCCACGACCCCTGCCTCCACGTCCGCCGGCGTGCGGGTCGGGAACGACTTCGCCCGACTGGACCGGTCGCGCAGCCCGTCCCAGCCCTCCGCATCGAACCGCGCGACCCAGCGATGGGCGCACTGCCGCGAGATTCCCATCTCCTTGGCCACGTGCGAGACCGGACGGCGGTCCTGCCGGACCCGCTCGATCAGCAGGCAACGGCCGTGAAACGTCAAACGGGCATTAGCGTGACTCATTGAGACCTCCGGAGCTGGCGGGTGACGTCGCAATCACCACCGCAACGGAGGTCTCACCTCATTTCAAGCAGCCACGCCTGACACCAACGCCCTGGCCGGTTACAGCTAGCCCTGCTGAGGAGCGGTGGGCGCGGAGCTTTGGCCGGGCATCACACCCTGCGGGCCATGGCCCTGGCCGGGCATCATGCCCTCGGGACCACGGCCCTGGCCGGGCATCATGCCCTGGTCGCCACCGGTCCAGTTGTCGCCATCGGGATCTACACCGCGCGGGTCGACGCCCTGGGCATCGTCACCCTGGCCCCGCATCATGCCGCCGGCGTCCGGCGTTCCCTGCGAGGTGCTCGCACGGTAGGAGTCACGACCGCGGTCGTTCCCGTCGGACGTGAAGTGGCCCAGCGCGAAGCCGACGATGCCCGACAGCGCGATGAGGACGACAGCCACGACGCCGCCGACCACCTCGAGGATGGTGCGGGTCGAGCTCTTCTTCGGGGGCGGTGTCGCCGCTGCCACGACCGGCTCGATGGGGCTCTGGTCGGCAAGCTGCAACGGCTCGGTCACGCTGGTCTCGGACGGATCGGCCGCGGGGCCGGTGTTCTCGCTCACGGGAGCTCTCCCTTCATGGCGCCGTCAAGGCACTGGGCCGTCGATCGGCCACCCGTACTCTGACCGCTGCGCGTGAAGAGCACGTCCACTCCGCGTTCGAGGAGTGTTCGGGTCGATCAGGGGCAGGCCCCCCACAGGCCCGCGTCCGCGGACTTCGCGTCCTTCTGGGCGTCCCTGAACTCGGCCTTCCACGCGTAGGGCGTGGGACCGTACTGCCGCTCCACGGCGTAGCCGCCCTCGACGGCCTGCAGGTTGAACAGGCTCAGGCCACCGTCCGGCAGCTCCGTCCATACGTAGGCCAGCGTGCGACCGTACTGATCCTCACGGCCTTGCGATGCGTCGAACTCCAGCGTGATCGTCTGGCCGGTCAATGCGCTCTTGCCGAAGTCCGACGCCTCGGGCCCGAAGCACTCGACGGGCGAATCGGGCTTCACCGTCTCCGGGGTGTCGATCCCGATCAGGCGCACGGTCACGTCGCGGCCGTCCATGTCGACATGGATCGTGTCGCCGTCGACGACGCGCGTGACGCTCAGCCCGCTCGCCGTCTCGCCCTTGGGCGCCTGGCCCGTGGCGGCCGCGGCGGCGCTCGCGGCCGTGATCCGTTGACTCGCGGAGTCGTCGGCCGCGGGCGAACCGCCACCGCAGCCGGTGGCGGCAAGAGCCACCGACAGCAGCACAATGCCCACCCGCCATGACGTGCGACTCGCTCCCACGCGGCGACCGTACCCGAGGAACGCCGGCCCGATTCGCTGGCTGGGCCGCCCACAGGGCGGATCGGGTGCTTGACTGTCCCCCGTGACCAAGAAAGAGAGCCTCAAGGCGAGCAGGCGACCCGTCGATCCGGCCATCGAGCGGGTGCCCAAGGACATCTACGAGAAGGAGCTCTACCGCCTGCAGGCGGAGCTCGTGAAGATGCAGGAATGGGTGCGGCTCGAGGGCGTGCGGATGGTGGTGGTCTTCGAGGGCCGCGACGCTGCCGGCAAGGGCTCGGCCATCAAGCGGGTGACGCAGTACCTCAATCCGCGCGTCGCCAGCATCGTGGCACTCCCCACGCCCAGCGACCGCGAGAAGACGCAGTGGTACTTCGCCCGCTACATCAAGGAGCTCCCCGCCGCCGGCGAGATCCGGCTCTTCGACCGGTCCTGGTACAACCGTGCCGGTGTCGAGAAGGTCATGGGCTTCTGCACGCCGGACGAGTACCGCAGGTTCCTGCACCAGACACCCATCTTCGAGCGGCTCCTCATCGAGGAGGGCATCCTCCTGCGCAAGTACTGGTTCAGCGTGAGCGATGCGGAGCAGGAGAACAGGTTCAAGTCGCGGCTGCGCGACCCCATGCGCCAGTGGAAGCTGTCGCCGATGGACCTGGAGTCCATTACGCGCTGGGAGGAGTACTCACGCGCCAAGGACGAGATGCTCGTGCACACCGACATCGCCGAGTCGCCGTGGTACATCGTCGAGGGCGACGACAAGCGTCGCGCCCGGCTCAACATGATCCATCACCTGCTCAGCACGGTTCCGTACTTCGCCGCGATGCGCCCGCCGCTCGAGCTGCCCAAGCGGCCCGAGCAGGCCGGCTACGAGCGTCCGCCGCGCGAACTGAGCCACTACGTGGAGGACTACGCCGCCGAGCTGCTCGAGCGCCACGACAAGGGCGAGAAGCACGCCAAGAAGGTCAAGGCGGAGAAGGACGGCAAGGCCGCGAAGGCCGACCAGGAAGCGCCACCCCAGGCCTGACGCCCCGGCGGAGCTCACGCCCAGGCAGCACCCGTGACATCGGTCAGGTGGTGCACCACGTCGTGCAGCACGTACCTCGTGAACGACTCGACCGTGAAAGCGGCGCCGTCGCTTCGGCGTCCCGATCGCGCCCAGCCGCCGACGTCCATGCCGGCGAGAAGTCCGGCGAAGGCGTCCGCGACGGCTCGCACCTGGACCGACACCGCGCGCGGATCCTGTGCGGAGTAGTCCGACTCGACGGCTGTCGCGTCCTGGTCCCAGTTCGCGAAGAGGGGGTCGTCCTCGTCGAGCATCAGGCGCACCCGGTAGTCGGCCAGTGCGTAGACGTCGCGCACGTGGCAGGCATACTCCAGCGGCGACCACACCGAGGGTCCGGGCCGGGTCTGCGCCGCGCCCGCCGCTGACAGGGCGTCCGCCCATCGCCCGCCCACGGCTGCGGCGAGGTCAGCGAGGTCCTGACGTTCCGGCGAACGGCTGTCGAACCCGCACTCCGGGCACGGCCGGTCGAGCACCCAGGTCCAGTCCTTGGTATCGGGACGAATATCCATGGGGCAAACCTACGGTCACCCCCTAGCGTGTGCATGTGAGCGGGCACACGGGCATCCAACGCCTCCTGCACTACGACCGGCGCGACCTGCGCGGCGACCTCGTCGGTGGCATCACGGTCACCGCCTACCTCATCCCGCAGGTCATGGCGTACTCCGCACTCGCGGGCCTGCCGCCGCAGACCGGGCTGTGGGTCGTCGTCGTCACGATGACCGTCTACGCGTTCGTCGGATCGTCTCGACTGCTGTCGGTCGGCCCCGAGTCGACCACCGCCCTGCTGACCGCTGCCGTGCTCGGCCCGCTCGCCCTGGGCGATCCCACGCGCTACGCGGCGCTGGCCGCCTCCCTGGCTCTCCTCGTGGGGGTCTTCGCGCTGCTGGCCTGGCTCTTCCGCCTCGGCTTCATCGGTGAGCTGATCTCGAAGCCCGTGCTCATCGGCTACATGGCCGGCGTCGCGATCATCATGATCACCAGCCAGCTGGGCAAGGTGACCGGTGTCGACGTCGCGGGGGACTCGTTCCTCGAGGACGTCCAGTCCTTCATCACCAACGCCGGAGACCACGGGGTGTCGGGCCCCACCGTCGCGATCGGTTTGAGCGTCGCCGGGCTCCTCCTGTGGCTGACCCCCCGCTTCCCCCGCGTCCCGATCCCTCTCGTCGTCATGCTCGGAGCCACGGCGCTCGTCGCGGCGTTCGACCTCACGTCACGCGGCGTCAAGACCGTGGGTGACGTGGCCTTCGGCTGGCCGCAGTTCGGGGCGGCGCCCCTGGTCGACGGCGACCTCTCCCTGCTGCTGCTGCCCGCCCTGGGCATCTTCGTCGTCGGCTACGCCGACAACATCCTCACCGCACGCATGTTGGCGAGCCGGCATCGGCAGCGCCTGCACAACAACCAGGAGTTCCTCGCCATGGGTGCCGCCAACGTCGGCTCGGCCCTGGTGTCGGGGTTCCCGGTCAGTTCCAGCGCCAGCCGAAGCGTGATCGCCGAGGCGAGTGGCGCACGCTCCCAGTTGTACTCGCTCGTGTCCGCGGCCCTGGTGATCATCTCCATGCTCGTCTTCGGCAGGGTCATCTCGGCGTTCCCGCTGGCGGCTCTGGGTGGCCTGGTCATCTACGCCGCCATCCGGCTCATCGACATCGCGGAGTTCCGCCGGTTGTGGGCCTTCCGCCGGCGCGAGTTCCTGCTCGCGGCCTTCGCCGTGATCGGCGTGCTGCTGTTCAACATTCTGTACGGCGTGCTGGCGGCGGTGGCCCTCTCGGTCATCGAGCTGCTCACGCGTGTGGCACGTCCGCATGCAGCAGTGCTGGGGCAGAGCCCGGGTATCGCCGGCTGGCACGACGTCGACGACTACTCGGCGTCGAGGCAGCTCCCCGGGCTGGTGGTGTTCCGCTACGACTCTCCGCTGTTCTTCGCCAACGCGGAGGACTTCTCCAAACGCTGCAGGACGGCGATCGAGGGGGCCCAGCCCCCCGCCTGCTGGTTCCTGCTCAACATGGAGGGCAACACCGAGGTCGACATCACCGGGCTCGACGCCCTCGAGGACGTGCGCTCCGAGTGCGAGGCCGACGGCATCGTCCTCGCACTGGTTCGCGTGAAGAGCGAGCTGCTCGAACACCTGGTCCGACATGGGGTGGCGGGACGGATTGGCAGCGAGCACATCTACTCGACCTTGCCCACGGCGGTCGCGGCCTACGAGGCCTGGGTCGCTCGCGACGCAGAATCCCGCTAGTCGGCCTTCTGCTGCGCGGCTCGCTTCTCAGCGCGTTCGAGGCGGACCCGCTCGTCGATCGCCGCTGCCTCCTCGATCGTCACGGCGCTGCCGCCGAGCCGCTTCGGGATCCACCAGGCACCGGGGGGCTTGTCGGGGTACCGCTCGATCGTCTCGTCAAGCAGTGCAGCCATCGCCGCATGCAGCTCGACCGTGACCTCGTCGGGATCGGAGCCTCGTGGCACCGGCACCGGCTGGCCCACCGTGATGCAGATCGGCTTGCCGGGCACGAAGTCCTTGTGGTCGTAGGACAGGACCCGGTGTCCGCCGAACACGATCATCGGGATGAGCGGGACGTTCGCCGCCCGCGCCATGCGAACGGCCCCGTTCTTGATCTCCTTGACCTCGAAGGAGCGGCTCATCGTGGCCTCAGGGAAGACCCCCACCAGCTCACCGCTCTTGAGCGCGGCGACCGCGTCGCGAAAGGCGGCCGAGCCGGCGTCGCGGTCGACGGGGATGTGCTTCATCCCACGCATGAGCGGCCCCGCCACCGGATGGCGGAAGATGCCGTCCTTGGCCATGAACCGGACGAGGCGGTGGCCAACGTGGTGCGCGGGAATCCCGGCGAGAGCGAAGTCGAGATAACTGGTGTGGTTGATGGCCAGGACCGCGCCACCCGACGTCGGCATGTTCTCCAGGCCCGCGATGTCGAAGCGCAGATTCAGCCCGGCGAAGAGTCCGCGAGCGGCCAGGATGATGGGTCGGTAGACGGGGTCACCCATGACGGTGCCCCGTCACGAAATGACAGGATCGGCGGTTGCACGGCATCGGCATGTGACAACCGTAGTAGGGCGAGGGACCCCCCGTTGCCCCCCGCTGCGTGCTGGAGTCAGCCGGCTGCCGAGACGTCGTAGTGACGCACCGGTGCGTGGCTGTCGAGGAGGGCGTGCACCTCGGCCGAGCGGTAGCGGCGGTGTCCACCCAGCGTGCGGATACTCGTCAACTTGCCGGCCTTCGCCCACCTGGTGACCGTCTTCGGGTCGACCCTGAACAAAGCTGCGACTTCAGCAGGAGTGAGCAGGTGCTCGGCTTCCGGGCTGTGCGCGGACATGTGAACCTCCTTGACGACGTACCCCCAACGCTCCCCTGGGGCCAGGGTCGCGCGTCCGTATTCTTACGTTTTGGAAGCGTCGCATCGCGTCTGCGACGTAGCAAGCGCAAATGTCCGTAATAGCCACTATTTATCCCATCCTTAATCCGCCCCCCCCTAATCTGAGGGGCATGCCAACGACAGCAGCACGTGCGATAGCCAGTCCGTGGGCCGGATTCGACGGACACGAGCGGGTCGTCGTCGCCGAGCAGGCCGGTGTGCGGATGGTGATCGCCCTGCACTCCACGGTTCTAGGACCGGCGCTCGGCGGTACTCGGATGTCCCTGTACGAGGGCACCGACGACGCCGGATCGGCTGCCTACGCCGACGCGCTTCGACTCTCCCGGGCGATGACCTACAAGAACGCCCTGGCCGGACTTGATCACGGCGGCGGCAAGGGCGTCATCATCGCCGACCCCGACGCCAAGTCCGCCGACGTCCTGCGCGCGTACGGACGGCTCGTCGACTCCCTCGACGGCAGCTACGTGACAGCCGGCGACGTGGGCATGACGGTGCGCGACATGGACGTCATCGGCGAGACGTGCCCCTGGACCACCGGTCGGTCGCCTGAGAACGGTGGCGTGGGCGACTCCGGCATCCTCACCGCGTTCGGAGTCTTCGAGGGACTGCGGGCGAGCGCCAGCACCGTCTGGGGCACGGGGGGTCTCGCTGGCAAGCGCGTCGGCGTCATCGGCGCCGGCAAGGTGGGCGGCCGCGTGATCGACCACCTCGTCGACGCCGGGGCCGAGGTGACCGCCGTAGACCCGTCCCCCGCCGCCCGGACCGCAGTGCTCGAGGCGCATCCCGACGTCCGGTTCGTCGGGTCCGTTGACGACCTGCTGGCCACGAACCCCGAGGTTCTGTCCCCCAATGCCTTGGGTGGTCTGCTGACGCCCGACCTCGTGCCCCGGATCTCGGCTCGCCTGATCTGCGGCGGTGCCAACAACCAGCTGGCCACCCCCGAGGTCGCCGACCAGCTCGCCGAGCGAGGCATCGTCTACGCACCGGACTTCCTGGTCAACTGCGGAGGCGTCATCCAGGTGGCTGAGGAGCTGGTCGGGTGCGACATGGCCCGCGCCCGGGCCCGCACGGCGAAGGTCTACGAGACGACCCTGCGGGTACTCGAAAGGGCAGCCGCCCAGGGCATCACGCCAGTGGCCGCCGCTGAGCGCGAGGCCGAGGATAGGATCGCAGCACAACGGTGAGCGCGAGTCCGACATGCTCGGGGCAGTCGTCCCCATGACCGAGTCGAACGGGTACTCTTCCGGTATTGCGTTTCCTGCCCATGTGGTGGGAAACGTCTGAACTGTCCACGGATAGCCGGGGTGTGTCCTCGGATGAGGGGGTCGAGCCATGGGGCGCGGCCGTGCTAAGGCCAAGCAGACGAAGGTCGCCCGCGAGTTGAAGTACGGCGGGCCCAAGACCGACTTCGATCGTCTGCAGGCCGAACTAGCCGGCGGTGGCGGCGTTGCTGACCACGCCGAGCACATCGTCGATCCGGTGACGGAGCTCGATACCGCCCACGAGGTGGTCGAGGATCCGTACGCCGAGGATCCGTACGCCAAGTACTACGACGAGGACGATGACGACGACGCGTCTGCCGCCTCGCGGTAGTCCGCACCTCCGCGACCGTCGCCGCTAGTCCTCCCGATGTGACGCCACGAGCGTCACGGCGCCTCCGGCGCCGCCCTTCGCCTCGGCGTCGCCCTGCTCGCCATCGCGACGAGCCCGCACGGTCCCGCACTGCCACGCCGTGAGCCCGCGCTCTCCCAGCAGCCGCACACTCTCATCGGCATCCGCCGCCGCGACCACGGCGATCATCCCGATCCCCATGTTGAAGGTGCGCTCGAGGTCGAGGCTGTCGACCCGGCCGAGGCCGCCGATGAGGCCGAACACCGGCTGGGGATGCCACGTCGATCTGTCGACGTCGACGGCCACGTGCACGGGCAGCACCCGGGCGAGGTTCGCGGCCAGCCCGCCACCGGTGACATGACTGATCGCATGCACGTCCACCGCCGAGGCCAGGGCCAGGCAGTCGAGAGCGTAGATGCGCGTGGGCTCGAGGAGCTCCTCTCCCACGGTCCGGCCCAGTTCGTCCCGATACGCCGAGAGACCGGGGCCGCCCTCGCCCAGCAGCACGAGCCGCGCGAGGGAGTAGCCGTTGGAGTGCAGCCCCGACGATGCCATCGCGATGACCGCGTCGCCCTCACGAACGCGCGCAGGTCCCAGGAGCGCGTCGGCGTCGACGACGCCCGTGCCGGCACCCGCCACGTCGTACTCGTCGGGAGCCATCAGACCCGGGTGCTCGGCCGTCTCTCCACCCACGAGGGCGCAGCCAGCAAGCCGGCAGCCGTGGGCGATGCCCGACACGATGGCCGCGATGCGCTCGGGGACGACGGCGCCCACGGCGATGTAGTCGGTCATGAAGAGCGGCTCCGCGCCGCACACCACGAGGTCGTCGATCACCATGGCCACCAGGTCGATCCCGATGGTGTCGTGCACGTCCATGGCGCGGGCAACCGCGATCTTGGTACCCACCCCATCGGTCGACGTGGCCAGGAGCGGCCGGCGGAAGCGGGTGTAGGCGGAGATGTCGAACAGTCCGGCGAATCCGCCGAAGTCACCGACCACCTCGGGTCGCTGGGCGGCGGTGACGGACGCCCGCATGAGGGCAACGGCTCGCTCACCGGCCTCCACGTCGACGCCCGCCGCGGCATACGACGCGCCCTGCGGCACCGGCCGTGGGTCGGGCGAATCGGTCACGGACGGTCAGCGCGTCGGCGGCCCCGCCGCCGATCAGGGTCGTGACGCCCTCGACGTCGGCGGACGCCCCAGCGACGGCGCGCCGCTCGATCCCCTCGAGGACGTGCTTGCCGAGCAGTTCGGGCTCCGGCAGGTCGATGGGGTAGACGCCATCGAAGCAGGCTCGGCAGAGCTTGTCCTTGGGGACGGTCGTGGCCTCGATCAGCTCCTCGAGGTCGACGAACGCGAGCGAGTCGGCGCCGATCGAATTGCAGATCTCGTCGACGGTGAGGCCGTTGGCGACGAGCTCGGCGCGGGTGGCGAAGTCGATGCCGTAGAAGCACGGCCACTTCACCGGCGGGCTGGAGATGCGCACGTGCACCTCTTTCGCACCGGCCTCGCGCAGCATCCGCACGAGTGCCCGCTGCGTGTTGCCGCGCACGATGGAGTCGTCGACCACGACCAGTCGCTGCCCGGCGATAACGTCGCGCAGCGGATTCAGCTTCAACCGGATGCCGAGCTGCCGGATGGTCTGGCTGGGCTGGATGAACGTACGGCCGACATAGGCGTTCTTGACGAGCCCCTCGGCGAACGGTATCCCCGACTCCTGCGCATAGCCGATGGCTGCGTAGCGACCGCTCTCCGGCACCGGGATGACGAGATCTGCCTCGACCGCGTGCTCGCGGGCGAGCCGTCGACCGGTCTCGACGCGCACGGTCTGGATGCCTCGACCGGAGATACTCGTATCCGGACGGGCCAGGTAGACGAACTCGAAGAGGCAGCCCTTCGGGTCGGCCTCCGCGAAGCGGTGCGAGCGCAGGCCGTTCTCGTCGATGACGATGAGCTCACCGGGCTCGACCTCGCGCACGAAGGACGCGCCGACGATGTCCAGGGCCGCGGTCTCGCTGGCGATCACCCAGCCCCTCTCGAGGCGGCCCAGCACGAGGGGGCGGATGCCCTGCGGGTCGCGGGCGCCATACAGGGCGTCATCGTCCATGAACACCAGCGAGAAGGCGCCGCGCACGTGCGGCAGCTCCAGGAGGGCGGCCGACTCGACACTGAGCTCGGGATGGGAGGCGATCAGTCCGGCCAGGGTGTCGGTGTCGCTGGTCGACTGCATCCGCGTGCCCAGGGGCAGCTCGCCCGATGCGACGGCGAGGTCGGCGAGCCGTCGCTTCAGCTCGTGGGTGTTCGTGAGATTCCCGTTGTGACCCAGGGCCAGGTGCCCCGTGGCCGTGGCCCGGAAGGTGGGCTGGGCGTTCTCCCACACACTCGATCCGGTGGTGGAGTAACGGGTGTGGCCGATGGCTACGTGACCCTTGAGGGACTCCAGGCTGGCCTCGGTGAACACCTGCGAGACCAGGCCCATGTCCTTGTAGACGACGATGTGCGAGCCGTCGCTGACGGCGATGCCCGCCGACTCCTGACCGCGGTGCTGCAGCGCGTAGAGCCCGAAGTAGGTGAGCTTGGCGACCTCGTCGCCCGGTGCCCAGACACCGAAGACGCCGCAGGCGTCCTGGGGCCCCTTCTCGCCCGGAAGAAGCTCGTGCGAGAGAAGACCGTCACCACGGGGCACGCGCCCATGCTACCGGCTCGCCGGCCGGGCTAGATCAGGCCCGCGCCACGCTCGTCGGCGTTGGAGAACCTCTGCGCCACGTAGATGGGCAGGATGCTCACGATCACGAGGGCCGCGGCGACCACGTTGACGATCGGTGCCTGGTTGGGGCGGAAGAGGTTCTGATAGATCCAGATGGGCAGCGTGGTGATGCCCGGGCCGGCCGTGAAGGTGGTGACGATGATCTCGTCGAAGGACAGCCCGAAGGCGAGGATCGCGCCCGCCACGAGGGCCGAGCGCATCAGCGGGAAGGTGACGAGGCGGAACGTCGTCCAGCCCCCCGCGCCGAGGTCGGCGGACGCCTCCTCGACGTTTCCGCCCATCCGGCGGATGCGGGCGATCGTGTTGTTGAACACGACCACGATGCAGAAGGTCGCGTGGCCGACGATCAGCGTGACGATCGTGAGACCGCCGAGGAACGTGGTGAACACGTTGTTCAGGGCGATGCCCGTGACGATGCCGGGCAGCGCGATCGGGAGGATCACCAGCATGGAGATGGACTCACGGCCGAAGAACGCATAGCGACCGAGGGCCAGGGCGAGCAGCGTGCCGAGGACGAGAGCCAGCAGGGTGGCCACGACGGCCACGCCGACCGAGGTCACGAGCGCCTCGCGCACACCCTCGTTCTGCACCGCCTTGCCCCACCACTCAGTGGTGAAGCCGGAAGGCGGCCACGTCAGGCTCTTGTCGACACTGAACGAGTTGATGAGGATGACACCCAGCGGGACATAGATGAACCCGAACGCGATGACGGCGAAGATCGAGAGCACGATCTTCGTGCCGCGGGAGATCGACATGGCGGCCTACAGGTTGTCCAGCGCGCCCGAACGGCGGACGGCGAACAGGTAGAGCAGCACGATGACGACCGGGATGGTCGCGACGGCCGCGGCGAAGGGGAGGTTGGTGACGTACGTGGTCTGGACGATGTTGCCGAGCATGGTGACCTTGCCGCCGACGATCTGCGCAGTGATGTAGTCGCCGAGGCTCAGCGAGAACGTGAACACCGACCCCGCGACGATCGACGGGAAGATGATCGGCATCACGACGCTGCGGAAGGTGCGGCCGCCCTTTGCCCCGAGGTCGGCCGACGCGTCGAGCATGGAGTCGGGCAGCCGGGTGAGCCCCGCGTAGATCGGCAGGATCATGTACGGCAGCCAGAGGTAGGTGAGGGTGATGACGATGCCCAAGAACCCGTAGCCCGGGCTGTCGAGTCCGAACGGGGCGAGGAACCAACCCAGGACGCCGGTCTCCGGCTGGAGCATCGCCCGCCAGGCGTAGACCTTGACCAGGTAGGAGGCCCACAGCGGCGTGAGCACCAGAGCCACGAGCAGGGGCCGCCACGATGGCCGCGCCACGCGGGCCATGAAGAACGCCAACGGCATCGCCAGCACGAGGCAGAACAGCGTGACGAGCAGCGCGATGCCCAGCGTGCGCACGACGGAGCCGAGATACGCCGAGCTGGTGAAGACCTGCTGGAAGTTCTTGAGCGTGAACGTGCGCACCAATTGACCGGTGAAGTCGTCCACCGTCCAGAAGGCGGTCAGGAACAGCGCCGCCAGGGAACCCAGGTAGACCACGACCAGCCACGCCATCGGGGCGGACAGCAGGCCGGCGAGCCGAAGATTCGGATGCCGGTAGCCGAAGCCCCGAGACGTGGCGGTCGTGGTCGTCACTGGTGGGTTCCCTGAACTAGATGCCTGCGCCTAGGAGCGCAGGGCGCTCCACGCCGTGGCCCACTCGCTGTAGGGCACGCACTGCGTGTCCGTACGACCGTCGAGGCAGGTGGCCGTCGGGGTGTTCCAGTAGTAGACGTCCTTCCAGTACTCGGTGTCGCCCGCGTGGAACGTCTCGCAGAAGGCCTTGTCGGCCGTCAGGTCACAGGACTTCGCGTTGGACGGCGCCTCGCCGAACCACTCCGCGACCTGTGCGTTGGTCTCGGGGGAGGCGATGTGATCGACCCACTTGTAGGCACAGTTGATGTTCGGCGTGTCGTTGACGATCATCCACGTGTCCGACCAGCCGGTTGCGCCTTCCTTGGCCTTGGTGGCCTCGACCTTGCCACCCTCGGCCTTGGCCAGGTTGGCGATGACCTGCCATGACGTGCCGATGGCCGTCGTGCCGGAGTTGAAGGCCTGGATCGCCTTGGTGTAGTCGCTCCAGTACTCGCCCACAAGCGCCTTCTGCTGCTCGAGCAGCGCCATGGCCGCGTCGAACTGCGTCTGGTCCAGTGCGTACGGGTCGGTGATGCCGAGCTCGGGCTGAGTCGCCATCAGGTACACGGCCGCGTCGGCGATGAAGATCGGGGAGTCGTACGCGGTGACCGCGCCCGCGTAGGGCGAGTCAGCCTCGAACGTGTCCGCCCACGAGTCGACGGGGGTGGTCACCTTGTCGGTGTTCCACATGATGAGGTTGGCGCCACGGCCGTGGGGGATGCCGTAGGGCACGCCGTTGACACTGTTGAAGGACTGCAGCTTCAGGTCCTCGAAGATGTCGGCATAGCTCGGCACCAGGTCGGTGTTGACCGGCTGGACGCTGTCTCCGTAGATGAGGCGAAGTGTCGCGTCACCCGAAGCCGACACGACGTCCCAGCCGCCGCCCTGCACGAGCTTGACGGCCTCGTCGGACGTGCCGAAGGTCTTCAGGTTCACCTTGCAGCCCGTCTCCTTCTCGAAGTCCGTGACCCAGTCGACGGCCGGATCGGTGGATCCGTTCTCGACGTAGCCCGGCCACGCGAGGACGTTGACCTGGCCCTCGCCCTCACCGACGGGACCGGCGTAGGCCGCGCCGCCGGGCGCAGCGGCCGCAGCGGACGACGCCGGCGCTGCCGAGCCCCCCGCTGCAGCGCTCGAGGACGAGTCCCCGGACGTGCTCCCGCCGCAAGCAGCGACGAGCATCGCCACAGCGGAACCGACCGCGGCGACCTTGAGCAGACGCTTGGTTTGCACCTGCATCCTCCTGTTCTCTGACGAAGCCGCCCGCGGATGCGAGCAGCTGGTGGTGGTGCTGAGTGCTACTCGCCCACGCGGTACTCGTGCTGGGTGTCCCAGACGAGCTGGACGTCCTGGCCGCGCAGGTGGCTGAGGTCGGTGATCGGCTGAGAGTTCTGCTGCACTGCCATGAGCGATCCGCCGACCGCCAGGTCGACCACGAAGCGCGTCGACATGCCGACGTAGACGACCTCGCGCACGGTGCCGCGCACCGCGTGCTGACCGTGGCCCACCGCCTCATCGGCGCCGAGCAGGCGGATCTTCTCCGGACGCACCGACCAGGTGCCCGGGCGACCGAGCACCGCCTCGGCGGCCGCCGTCTCGAGGAGGTTGGACGTGCCCACGAAGCCAGCCACGAAAGCCGTCGCGGGATGCTCGTAGACATCCGACGGGGTACCGAGCTGGGCGATGTTGCCCTCGTTGAAGACCGCGATCCGGTCGGACATGGTCAGCGCCTCGTCCTGATCGTGCGTGACGAAGACGAAGGTGATGCCGACGTCGCGCTGGATCTCCTTGAGCTCCACCTGCATCTGCTCACGCAACTTCAGGTCGAGCGCGCCGAGTGGCTCGTCGAGGAGCAGCACCTTCGGCCGGTTGACGAGCGCCCGTGCCAGCGCGACCCGCTGGCGCTGTCCGCCGGACAACTGCGACGGGGCGCGGTCGCCATAGCCGTCGAGCCGCACGGCGGCCAGAGCCTCCTTGGCCCGCCGGATGCGGTCGGCGGAGGGCACCTTCTTGACCCTGAGGCCGTACTCGACGTTCCTCTGCACGCTCATGTGCGGGAACAGCGCGTAGTCCTGGAACACCGTGTTGACGTCGCGCCCGTGCGGCGGCACCGACGTGACATCGGTGCCGGCCAGCTCGATGGTGCCCGAGTCGGGCCGCTCGAAGCCGGCGATCATGCGCAGAACGGTGGTCTTCCCGGAGCCGGACGGCCCGAGCAGCGTGAGGAATTCACCGTCGATGACGTCGAGGTCCACGCCGTTCACGGCCACGACGTCGCCGAACGACCGGGTCAGGCCCCGAAGCCGAATGGCCACCGACTGCTCGACCATGCCTACCAACGCTCCTGCCATGGGCTTGCCACCGCCGGGTACGGCGATCGCGGAACCATACCGGCTGACAGCGCTTTCCGTGTACATCGGTCCGATGGGCCGGTCGAAATCGTTACCGTTTCGTTGGCTGACCGCGGAATCCGTTCGTCAGCGCGCGACGAACACCGGGAGCCACGCGCTCAGGTCCGAGCGAGCCCCACTGGCCCGCACGGCTCCCGAGGCGACGCCATCGGCCCAGATCAGGGCTCCGCAGGCCATGAGCAACCACGTGCGGGCATCGGTCTCGACGACCGCGGACGGCGTGCCGCGGCGGTGCGTGGTGCCCTCGATGACCTGCACGGCGGCGTAGGGCGGGATCCGCACCTCGACGCTTCGCCCGGGTGCGACGGCCACGAGGGCGGACAGCGTCGCCTTGACTGCCGCCTTCTCGCTCTCCCGGCTGGGCCGGCGGTCGTGGGCGTAGTCGTCGAGCACCGCGGCGACCTCCGCGGGAAGCACGCCGGCCATCGGCTCAGCCCTGCAGGACGTCCGGCAGCGTGCGCTCATGCGCGACGCGAAGCTCATCGAGAGTCATCGTGAACAGGTTCGACAGCTCAAGGACCTGCGTCCCCGCCGCGAAGCCCGCATCTGGGCCGAGCCCCGAGTCGACCACACCGATCCTCTGGGCCGGGAGGCCACGCGCCGCGCACATCTCGGTGAATCGCAGCTCCTCGCTGCGGGGTACGACCACCACCGCGCGACCCGCCGACTCACCGAACAGCAGGACGAACGGGTCGATGCCATCGGGGACCCAGCATCGCGCGCCGACGCCGGACCGCAGGGCCATCTCGACGAGCACCTGGCCGACGCCGCCATCGGACACGTCATGGGCGGCAGTGAGCATCCCGTCGCGCGACCCGGCCACGAGGATCTCGCCCAGCAGCCGCTCGCGACCGAGGTCGACGACGGGCGGCAGCCCACCGAGATGGCCGTGCACGTGGTGGGCCCACTCGCTGCCCGCGAACTCGTCGCGGGTGTCGCCGAGCAGGTAGATGAGCTCGCCGTCCGGACCCCACGCGATGGGCGTGCGGCGCTCGACGTCGTCGATGACGCCGAGCACTCCCACGACCGGCGTCGGCAGGATCGCGGTAGTGCCGGTCTGGTTGTAGAACGAGACGTTGCCGCCCGTGACGGGGATGCCCAGCTCCAGGCATCCGTCCGCCAGGCCGGTGGTCGCCTGCGCGAACTGCCACATGACCTCGGGGTCCTCGGGGGATCCGAAGTTGAGGCAGTTGGTCACGGCCAGGGGCACCGCGCCGGAGGCTGCGACGTTGCGGTAGCTCTCCGCGAGCGCGAGCTTCGCGCCGTTGTATGGGTCGAGCTTGGCGAAGCGGCCGTTGCAGTCGGTGGAGATGGCCACGCCCCTGCCGGTCTCCTCGTCGATGCGGATCATTCCCGCATCCTCGGGTTGCGCCAGCACGGTGTTGCCGAGCACGTAGCGGTCGTACTGCGACGTGACCCACGACTTCGAGGCCAGGTTGGGCGCCGCCACCATGGTCAGCAGCGTGGCCCGCAGCTCAGCGGGCGTCTCCGGTCGCGCCAGGGTGTCAGGAACGTCGGCCTGGAGGGCGTCCTGCCACGTGGGCCGATGGAAGGGACGCTCGTACACGGGTCCTTCGTGAGCGACGGTGCGCGGCGGAACGTCGACGATGCGCTCGCCATGCCAGTCGACCGTGAGGCGTCCGGAGTCGGTGACCTCGCCGATCACGACCGCCTCCACGTCCCACTTGGCGCACAGCACCAGGAAGGCGTCGAGATTCGCCGGCGTGACGATCGCGCACATCCGCTCCTGCGACTCGCTCATGAGGATCTCCTCGGGCGAGAGCGACGGGTCACGAAGCAGCACCCTGTCGAGCCATACGTGCATGCCGCCCTCGCCGTTCGAGGCCAGCTCGCTCGTGGCGCAGGAGATCCCGGCGCCACCGAGGTCCTGGATGCCCTCGACGAGCCCGGCATGCAGCACTTCCAGGGTCGCCTCGATCAGGAGCTTCTCCATGAAGGGGTCGCCCACCTGGACGCTCGGGCGCTTGGTGGGCCCACCCTCGCTGAACGTCTCGGATGCGAGCACGGACACGCCGCCGATGCCGTCGCCCCCGGTGCGCGCGCCGTAGAGCACCACCAGGTTGCCCACGCCCTTGGCGCTCGCGAGGTGGATGTCCTCGTGCCTCATGGCCCCGACGCACAGGGCGTTGACCAGCGGATTGCCGGCATAGGACTCGTCGAAGACGACCTCGCCGCCGATATTGGGCAGCCCCAGGCAGTTGCCGTAGCCCCCGACGCCCGCGACGATGCCCGGCAGCACGCGGCGCGTGTCGGGAGCGTCGAGCGGACCGAAGCGCAGCGGATCCATCACGGCGAGCGGGCGGGCCCCCATCGACAGGATGTCGCGCACGATCCCCCCGACACCGGTGGCCGCCCCCTGGTAGGGCTCGACGTAGGACGGGTGGTTGTGGCTCTCGACCTTGAACGTCACGGCCCAGCCGTCGCCGATGTCGACCACACCGGCGTTCTCGCCGATGCCGACGAGCAGCGCATCCGTGTCCGGCTTCTTGTCACCGAACTGCTTGAGGTGGCCCTTGCTGGACTTGTAGGAGCAGTGCTCGCTCCACATGACCGAGTACATTGCCAGCTCGGAACTCGTGGGACGGCGGCCCAGGATGTCCCGAATGCGTTGGTACTCATCGGGTTTCAAGCCGAGCTCTGCGTATGGCTGTTCCTGCTCGGGTGTCGTGGCGGCGCGCTCGACGGTGTCCGTCATGCCGCACCGACCAGCGAGTTCAGGACACTGGTGAAGAACGCCAGGCCGTCGGTGGTGGGCCCGACGAGGGCCTCGACGGCGTGCTCGGGATGGGGCATGAGCCCGACGACGTTGCCGCGCTCGTTGCGGATGCCGGCGATGTCGCGGCGGCTGCCGTTGGGATTGAGCTCGAGGTACCGGGCGATGACGCGGCCCTCGCCCTCGAGCATGTCGAGCGTCTTCTCGTCGGCGACGAAGCCACCCTCGCCGTTCTTCAGCGGGATCACGATCTCGTCGCCGGGCTCGTAGTCGGACGTCCACATCGACGTGGTGTCCTCGATGCGGAGGCGCTGGTCGCGGCAGATGAAGTGCAGGGAGTCGTTGCGGGTGAGCGCGCCGGGCAGCAGGTGCGACTCGCACAGGATCTGGAATCCGTTGCAGATGCCCAGGACCGGCAGCCCGCTCTTGGCGCCCTCCACGATCGAGTGCATGACGGGGGCGAACCGGGCGATGGCTCCGCAGCGCAGGTAGTCGCCGTAGGAGAAGCCGCCGGGCAGCACCACCGCGTCGACGCTCCTGAGGTCGTCATCACCGTGCCACAGGGCAACAGGCTCGCCACCGGCGATGCGCACGGCGCGGGCCGCGTCGCGATCGTCGAGCGATCCGGGGAACGTGACGACGCCGACCCGTGGGTTCACTGCGCGTCCTCCAGCACCGTCATCGAGTAGTCCTCGATGACCGGGTTGCTGAGCAGTTCCTCGGCGAGGGTGTGCATGAGCGCAAGTCGGTCACCCTCGAGGTCACCCTCGATGTCGATCACGAACTGCTTGCCCTGCCGCACATCGGATACCCCGGTGAGCCCCAGTCGGCCGAGGGCCCCCTGGACGGCCCGGCCCTGAGGGTCGAGGATCTCCGGCTTGAGCATGACGTCGACGACGACGCGGGCCACGGGCGCTCCTGTGATCGGCGGGGCAGAGATCAGACGGTGAAGCGGTGCCAATGGGGAAGTGCCCCCAGCCTATCCCCCACGGTCACGGGGCCGACGAGGTCGCCTGCCACGCCGACCAGGCCGACGTGACCATCTCGCGCAGGTCGCGGGACGCCCGCCAGCCGAGGTCGCGCGCGATCCGATCGGTGGCGGCGAAGGTGGCGTCGGGGTCGCCGGGGCGGCGCTCGACCACGAGGGGCGCGATGTCCCGGTCGAGCACCTCGCTGACCATGTCCATGACCTCGCGGACGGACGACCCCACCCCACGTCCGACGTTGAAGGCCGTGGCGCTGCCCCCCACCTCGCAGGCGGCGGCGGCGTAGACGTGGGCCTCCGCCAGGTCGGCGACGTGCACGTAGTCGCGCACACAGGTGCCGTCGGGCGTGGCGTAGTCCTCGCCGAAGATCCGCGGTCGCTCACCCCGTTCGAGGGCCTCGAAAACCATGGGGATGAGGTTGTTCACGCTGTTGTCGCCCAGGGCATCGGAGCCGGCGCCGGCCACGTTGAAGTACCGCAGGGCCACCCACGACAGGCCCCAGGCGATTCCGCAGTCGCGGGCCAGCCACTCGCCCACGACCTTCGTCTCGCCGTAGGGCGACTCCGGCTTCAGGTAGGCGTCCTCGGTGACCGGGTTGGACTCCGGCGTGCCGTAGACGGCCGCCGACGACGAGTACACCAGGTGGCTGACCCCGGCCGCCTGCATGGACTCGAGCACGGAGAGCAGCCCGTCGACGTTCTCCCGGTAGTAGTACAGCGGGATGTCGACCGACTCCCCGGCCGCCTTCTTGGCGGCGAGGTGGATGACGCCGTCGACATCGTGGTCGGCGAAGGCAGCCTCGAGGGCATGGCGGTCATGGACGTCGGCCCGGACGACGGGAACGCCCTCGGGCACGCGCCGGTCGAGCCCAGCCGAGAAGTCGTCGTAGACCACGACGTCGCGGCCGCTCGCGATGAGGGCGGTGACGACATGCGCGCCGATGTACCCGGCTCCGCCGGTGACCAGCCAGGTGCTCAACTGAAGACCTCTCCCGTGAGTCGTTCGTAGGCCTCCACGTACTTCGCGCGAGTGCGCTCGACGACCTCGTCGGGCAGTGGCGGCGGGGGCACGTTCGCCGCCCGGTCCCAGCCGGACTCCGGTGACGTCAGCCAGTCGCGGACGAACTGCTTGTCGAACGACGGCTGCTGGCCCCCTGGCTGCCACGTGCTCATATCCCAGTACCGCGACGAATCGGGGGTGAGCACCTCGTCGGCCAGCACGATGCGATTCGTGTGCTTGCCAGAGCGGGCGACGCCGAACTCGAACTTCGTGTCGGCGAGGATCAGGCCTCGCTCGCGGGCGATCTCGCGGGCGATCTCGTAGACCGCGAGCGACATGCGCTTGAGCTCCTGCGCCTCCTCCTGGCCGATCGCCACGATGACCTCGTCGTAGGTGACGTTCACGTCGTGCTCGCCGAGGGCCGCCTTCGTGGCCGGGGTGAACAGGTGCTTGGGGAGCTCGGACCCGTCCTTGAGGCCGGGCGGCAGCCCGTTGCCGCAGATCGACCCCGTTGCGAGGTACTCGGTGAGACCCGAGCCCGCGAGGTAGCCCCGCACGACGCACTCCACGGGGATCATCTCGAGGCGCTCGCAGACCATGGCCCGGCCCGCCACCGCCTTCGGGATGCGGCCCGACGACACGTGGTTCGGCACCACCCCTTCGAGCTGCGTGAACCACCACTTCGACAACGAGGTGAGGATGCGGCCCTTGTCCGGGATCGTGGTGGGCAGCACCCAGTCGTAGGCCGAGATCCGGTCACTGGCGACGAACAGGAGGCGGTCGTCGGGGGTGCGGTAGAGGTCGCGGACCTTGCCCGAGTAGAGGTGCTCGTACTCGGGCGGGAGCCCGTAGTCGGGGCCCCCCGATGGCGCGGTGGTCACAGGATGTCTCCAGGTCGGTAGGACGCGGCATCGGGGAAGCGTTCGACCACGACGGCGACGCGGTCGGCCACGGCCCGGACCTGGCTCGCCGCCGCGCCGGTGAACGAGAGGGGATCGGCGATCAGCGCCTCGAGCTCCGTCCTGCTCAGGCCCAGTCGCGCATCCGCCGCGAGGCGATCGAGAAGGTCGTTGTCGGCCTGGCCGCTCTCCCGCATGGCCAGGGCCACTTCCACCGCATGCTCCTTGATGGCCTCGTGCGCCGTCTCCCGCCCGACGCCCTTGCGCACGGCCGCGATGAGCACCTTCGTGGTCGACAGGAACGGCAGGTACCGCTCGAGCTCGCGGTCGATGACGGCCGGGAACGCGCCGAACTCGTCCAGCACCGTGAGGAAGGTCTCGAACAGCCCGTCGAGGGCGAAGAACGCGTCGGGCAGCGCCACCCGGCGCACAACGGAGCAGGAGACGTCGCCCTCGTTCCACTGAGATCCGGACAGGTCAGCGACCATGGTGAGGTAGCCGCGCAGGAGCACGGCGAACCCGTTCACCCGCTCGCAGGAACGCGAGTTCATCTTGTGCGGCATGGCTGAGGAGCCGACCTGGCCCGGACGGAAGCCCTCGGTGACCAGGTCATGACCGGCCATCAGCCGGATCGTCGTGGCCAGACTCGAGGGAGCGGCCGCAAGCTGCGACAGCGCCGAGACCACGTCGAAGTCGAGCGATCGGGGATAGACCTGCCCGACACTGTCGAGCACCCGAGCGAAACCGAGGTGCGCCGCAACCGCCGACTCGAGTCGTCGAAGGCGATCCTCGTCGCCGTCCATCAGGTCGAGCATGTCCTGCGCGGTGCCCATCGGCCCCTTGATGCCGCGCAGGGGATAGCGGCCGATGAGGTCGTCGAGGCGCTCGAAGGCCACGAGTAGCTCGTCGGCCGCCGAAGCGAAGCGCTTGCCGAGCGTGGTGGTCTGGGCGGGCACGTTGTGCGACCGCCCCGTGATGGCCGTGTCCGAGTAGACGACCGCGAGTGCTGACAGGCGGTCCAGCGCGGCCACGCACTTGTCCCGCACGATGAGCAGCGAGTCGCGCACCTGCAGTTGCTCAACGTTCTCGGTGAGGTCGCGCGAGGTCATGCCCACGTGCATGTGCTCGTGCCCCGCCAGGGCGTTGAACTCCTCGATGCGCGCCTTGACGTCGTGCTTCGTCACCCGCTCGCGCTCGGCGATCGAGTCGAGGTCGACCTGGTGGATCACCGCGTTGTAGTCGTCGAGCGCTCCTGCGGGCACATTTAGGCCGAGGTCGACCTGTGCACTGGCCACCGCGAGCCACAGCCTGCGTTCCATGACGATCTTGGCCTCGGGCGACCAGACGTCGGCCATGGCGACGGACGCGTACCGACCGGCGAGGACATTCGGGATCGAGGGCTTCGCGGTCACCTCGTCATCCTTCCACGCCCGCCGCGGCGCGTTCGGCGATGTCACGGCGGTGGTGCGAGCCGGCCAGCGTGATGAGGTCGACCGCCGAATACGCGTGCTCGCGGGCTCGGGCGAGGGTCTCCCCGTGCGCCGTCACCGACAGCACGCGACCGCCCGCCGAGGCGATGGTGCCGTCGTCCAGAACGGTCGTGCCGGCATGGAAGACCTCGACACCGACGAGCTCGGCGGCCTGCTCCAGCCCTGAGACGACGTCGCCGCCTCGAGGGGCGTCCGGGTAGCCCGCGGCCGCGATCACGACGGTGACGGCGTAGCCCGACTGCCACACGAGGGGCGGCACGTCGGCCAGCCGGCCCGTTGCGGCGGCAAGGAGGAGGGTGGCCAGCGGACTGCGGAGGTTGGCGAGCACCACCTGGGTCTCCGGGTCGCCGAAGCGCGCGTTGAACTCGATGACGCGCACGCCCCGGGACGTCATGGCCAGGCCGGCATAGAGCAGTCCCACGAACGGAGTGCCGCGGTGTCGCATGGCGTCGACCATGGGCTGCAGCACCCGCGCGGTGATGTCCTCGACGAGGTCCGGCGGCGCCCAGGGCAGCGGTGAGTAGGCACCCATCCCGCCCGTGTTGGGCCCCTCGTCGTGGTCGGCCAGCCGCTTGAAGTCCTGGGCCGGCTGGAGGGGGACGACGGTGAGGCCGTCGGTGATCGCGAACAGGGAGACCTCCTCGCCGTCGAGGAACTCCTCGATGACCACCTGCGCATCGGGGCTGCGGTCCAGGCAGGTGCGGGCGTGGGCGAGGGCGGTGTCTCGGTCGGACGTCACGACGACGCCCTTGCCGGCCGCCAGCCCGTCGTCCTTGACCACGTAGGGCGGGCCGAACTGGTCGAGCGCCGAGGCGACCTCGTCAACGGTCGTGCACAGGTGCGCCATCGAGGTGGGCACGCCGGCCTCAGCCATCACCTGCTTGGCGAACGCCTTGCTGCCCTCGAGCCGTGCCGCCTCGGCGGACGGGCCGAAGCAGGCGATCCCGCGGGCACGCACGGCGTCGGCGGCACCGGCGACCAGGGGCACCTCGGGCCCGATCACGACCAGGTCAGCCGACTCCCGGACGGACAGGTCGGCGATGGCGGCGGGATCGGCCGAGTCGACGGCGCAGGTTCGCACCGCGAGGGCGATACCGGCGTTGCCGGGTGCGCACACCACCTCCGTGACGTTCTCGTCCGCGAGGAGGGAGGTCACGAGGGCGTGCTCGCGCGCGCCCGAACCGATGACGAGTACCTTCACGCGCCAAGCCTAGTGATGGCGGCGCCTACCCCTGATAGTGCTTATCGATCACCGCGAAGGCCTCGTCGAGGATGGCCAGGCCCTCCTTCGCCTCGGCATCGGTGATGGTGCACGGCGGCACGACATGGAGTCGGTTGAAGTTCGTGAACGGCAGTGCGCCGCGCTTCTTCATCTCCGCACCCAACTCCGTCATCGCGGCCGAGGTGCCGCCGTACGGCGCCAGCGGCTCGCGCGTCTCGCGATTGCTCACGAGGTCGAGGGCCCAGAACACCCCGAGCCCGCGCACCTCGCCGATCACGCGATGGCGCTCGGCGAGCTCACGCAGGCCGGGGCCGAGGACGTCCTCGCCGATGCGCTTGGCGTTCTCCACGATGCCCTCCTCCTTCATGGCATCGATGGAGGCGACGATCGACGCGGCGGCCAGGGGGTGACCGGAGTACGTCAGGCCACCGGGGAACACCCGCTCGTCGAAGGTGGCGGCGATGGGGTCGGAGATGATCACGCCACCCACGGGCACGTAGCCGGAGTTGGAGCCCTTGGCGAAGGCGATGAGGTCGGGCACGACGTTGAAGTTCTCGAACGCGAACCACGTGCCCGTGCGGCCGAAGCCCGCCATCACCTCGTCGGCGATGAACATGATTCCGTGCTCGTCGCACAGGGCCCGGACGCCCTCCATGTAGCCGGGCGGGGGGACGAGGACGCCTGCGGTGCCGACGACCGACTCGATGAGGATGGCTCCGATCGTGCTCGGGCCCTCGAATCGGATGACCTGCTCGAGGTGCTCCAGTGCGCGCTCGGCCTCCTGCTCTGGCGTGGTCGACCAGAAGCTCGAGCGGTAAAGGTAGGGCCCGAAGAAGTGCACCTGGTGCTGGGCGTACTCGTTCGGCCAACGTCGCGGATCGCCCGTCGCCTGGATCGCAACGCCCGTGTTGCCGTGGTACGAGCGGTAGAAGGAGAGCACCTTCGGCTTGCCCGTGTGGATGCGCGCCATGCGGACCGCGTTCTCGATGGCGTCGGCGCCGCCATTGGTGAAGAAGACCTTGTTGAAGCCGTCGGGCGCGATCTCGGCGATACGGTGGGCAGCCTCACCGCGTGCCGCGTTGGCGTGCTGCGGTGCCACGGTGGCCAGAGTGGCGGCCTGATCCTGGATCGCCTTGATGACCTTCGGATGCTGGTGACCGATGTTGACGTTGACCAGCTGCGACGAGAGGTCGAGGTAGCGATTGCCGTCGTAGTCCCAGACGTAGCAGCCCTCGGCCGCGGCGATGTCCATCGGGTTGAGGGCGCCCTGCGCACTCCACGAGTGGAAAACGTGCGCACGATCGAGTGCGTGAATGCGCTGGCCCTCTGCGGGATCCGCGGTGAACGACATGGCTGGCTCCTTGGGGATTCTTCCGACGCGAGCAGGGTACGTGCTCCTGCGTCGCAGGGTAAGGGGCCGCGAATGTTCACGACGAATGGGGCTGGGACCGGGTTCGACTCAGAAGGGTGGGGGCGCGTGTTCGTAGACGCGGCCGTGAGGTGAGGTCCAGGTGCAGGAGCCGTCCGCTCTGCTGTCGGTAACGGTCCAGCCGGCGAGCGTCTTGAGCTGGTGGTGCCTGACGCACAGCGCGCCGAGGTTCCTCGGTGACGTGTCTCCGCCGTCGTTCCACGGGTCGGCATGGTCGATCTGGGATCGGGCGGCGGCGCGGCGGCAGCCGGGGAACCGGCAGACCCGGTCCCTGGCGATGACGTACTCCCGCAGCCGCTGGGGCACTCGGTAGACCCGGCGCCCGTAGTCGAGCAGGTGTCCGGTGACGGGGTCGGTGACCAGCCGCCGCATCGTCACCGCCACCTCGGGGTCGGCGAGCAGGTCGCGGACCACCTCGGCGCTGACCGGCCCGGACCCCCGCAGCTCGACGACACCCCCAGTGACACCCCCGACCAGGTCCGCCAGGGTGGGCAGGTCGATGACCAGGTCGAGGTGCGCCCGGACCTGCGGGGCCGAGGCTTCGGTCCGCAGGACCAGCGCTGCAAAGGCCTCCACGCGGCGCTCACCCATCGTGGTGGTGGCTTCGGTCGGGACGTCACCTTCCGGGGCATCGACGGCGCGCCGGCTGAACCGGTCGTCGTGGGCTAGCGCGTCGACCGCGGTCATCACGGCGTGCGCGGCCTCGGTCGACATCCGAGCGATGAGGGTCGAGATGCCGTCGAGCTCGTCGCACACGTACACATCGCGGGTGCACCTGGCTTCGCGACGGCGGCGGCGCTCCCCGGCGGCGTCGATCGCCAGCACCGCCCGCCGGGCTGCGCCCCTCGTCATCGACACCGTCGCCCGCCGCGCCGTCGGCAGCACCCGACGCTGCAGTTCTGAGCAGGCCGCCTGGAAGGCCGCGGCCTCCTGAGCGGTGTGCTGGTGTCGGCCGGGGAGCCGTTCGGCCGCCTCCACGATCACTGCCACGTGCCGGTCGCTGATCTCCCCGAGCGATAGCGCCTCGCCCGACTGGGCCAGCGGACCCGCCAGCAGGCGGGCCGTGTCGATCCGATGCTGGGCGGTGGCCGGCGGCAGCCGCAACGCCGCCCCCAGCTCCTCACGCACAGCATCCGCGATCCGGATGGTGCGCTCCTCGTCCGAGTCGGGCACGAGCAGCGTGAACTCCTCCACCAGCGGCTCAGGTCGGGCGGCGGAGATCACCGCGTGCACCTGCACCGATGCCCACCACGCCGTCACCCTCTCGTGCAGTTGCAGGAACGTCACCGCATCCTCCGGCGACAGCTTCGCACGGTCGACCATCAGGAGAACCGACATCATCAACGGGCCCGGTTCCACATCCACCACCCGCGCCAGCAACGCAGCCGGCGCGCAGGTGAACGGATCGATGTCGTCGAACATGTGCCCAGACTAGACAAGGGGTCTGACACTCGCGCTGCTCAGAACACCAGTATTACCAACGGTTGTGGACAGTGGACGAGGCGCTATGAGACGCGTTCGAGGAGCCCTGCCTTGACGGCGGGCCACTCCTCGGCCAGCACGGAGAACACCACGGTGTCACGAACCGAGCCGTCCTGACGACGTTGGTAGCGACGCAGAACACCCTCGTAGGTGGCGCCAAGACGCGCGATCGCCTGCTGGCTACGCGCGTTTCGGATGTCGGTCTTCAACTGGACCCGGCCCATGTGCGCCACCTCGAACGCCCAGGTCATCAGCAGCAGCTTGCACTCGGGGTTGACCACCGTGCCCCATACCGAGGGCGCGTAGAGCGTGAATCCGATCTCCAGACGCGCATCCACCGGCGACACCTCGAGGTACGAGGTCGTGCCCACGATCGCACCCGCCTGTCGCACGATCCAGGGCCATCGGCCCGCAGCATTCGCGGCGGCGAGAGTTGCTCTGACGTCCTCGGCGGAGGACGGGCGGCCACGCACGTGCGCCCACACGGCATCGTGGTCGAGCGCGGCGAACAGGCCCTCCGCGTCGCCGTCGCTCGGGAAGGACAGCTCGACGTTTGGTCCGGTCAAGCGGGTGCCCTCGGGTACGGGCCAGATCGCCTCCGGCCACGCCGGATCGCCCGGGCGGGGGTCGATGCGCGGCTCGAACACCGTCAGGACAGCAGGTCGTGGACCGAGATGGTGGCGTCGCGGTCCTGGCCGACACCGATCGC
Source organism: Actinomycetota bacterium (assembly GCA_016717115.1). Taxonomy (GTDB): domain Bacteria; phylum Actinomycetota; class Actinomycetes; order S36-B12; family S36-B12; genus UBA10649. The sequence goes on along the minus strand of JADKGE010000002.1, from coordinate 494,796 downwards.
GCTGATCCGCGTGCCGGAGACGTCCTCGAGGAACTGCACGTACGCCCGCGCGTTCGCGGGCAGATCGGACACCTCGCGCGCGCCGGAGATGTCCTCGCTCCAGCCGGGCAGGAACTCGTAGATGGGCTTCGCGTGGTGGAAGTCGGTCTGCGTCATCGGCACCTCGTCGGACCGCACTCCGTCGACGTCGTAGGCGACGCACACCGGGATCTGCTCCCAGCCGGTGAGCACGTCGAGCTTCGTCAGGAAGATGTCGGTCAGGCCATTGACCCGCGTGGCGAACCGGGCGATCGGCGCGTCGAACCAGCCGCATCGACGGGGGCGTCCGGTGGTGACACCGCGCTCACCACCGATGGTGCGCAGACGCTCGCCGTCGTCGTCGAACAGCTCGGTCGGGAACGGGCCCGAGCCGACGCGCGTGGTGTAGGCCTTGAGGATGCCGCAGACGCGAGTGATGCGTGTCGGCCCGATACCGCTGCCCGTGGAGGCGCCGCCAGCCGTCGGGTTGCTCGACGTGACGAAGGGGTAGGTGCCGTGGTCGACGTCGAGGAGGGTGCCTTGACCTCCCTCGAGCAGCACGACCTTGCCATCGTCGAGGGCGTTGTTCAGCAGCAAGGCGGTGTCGGCCACGTAGGGACGCAGGACATCGGCATACTCGAGCAGCTGCTCGCTGATCGCATCGACGTCGAGCGCGCGCCGGTTGAACACCTTGACGAGGACCTGGTTCTTGCCCTCCAGTGCGCCCTCCACCTTCTGGCGCAGGATCGACGGGTCGAACAGGTCCTGCACCCGGATGCCGATGCGCGCGATCTTGTCGCTGTAGGTGGGGCCGATTCCGCGACCCGTGGTGCCGAGCTTCGCCTTGCCCAGGAACCGCTCGGTGACCTTGTCGAGGGTGACGTGGTACGGCGTGATCAGGTGCGCGTTCGCGCTGATGACCAGCTTCGACGTATCGACGCCGCGCTCGTTGAGCGCCCGCATCTCCTCGAGCATCACGGCCGGGTCGATCACCACGCCGTTGCCGATGACCGGCACAACTGTCGGGGTGAGGATGCCGCTGGGCAGCAGATGGAGTGCGAACTTCTGGTCGCCGATGACGACGGTGTGCCCGGCATTGTTGCCGCCCTGGTAGCGCACGACGTAGTCGACGCGCCCCCCTAGGAGGTCCGTCGCTTTTCCCTTGCCTTCGTCGCCCCACTGGGCGCCCACAAGGACGATTGCTGGCATGGTCGAAGGCTATCGGTTGGCGCCGTGGCCGGATGCGACGAGCCGCCCCGCCAACGCTCGCCCGAGGCTGCGCCCGGACAGCCACGCGGCCTCCACCCTCGGTCCGCCGCTCCACGCATCGCCCGCGAGTCCGAGATCGACCTCGTCGTGCAGCCAGTGTCCCGCCTCGGCCGCGGCCAGCGGCTTGGCGAACGACCACCGGTGCACGTCGACCCACTCGGGGTACGGGGCGATGCCCAGGACCCGCTGGACGGCCGCCACGGCTGCGGGGATCACGGATCCAGGATCGTCCAGATGCCGCGCCGAGAGCACCGGGTGCACGTGGGCGACGAGGACGGGGGCGTCGTCTCCCCGGCGGCTGCCGTCGTCGGCGATCCACGTGATGACCGGATCGTCGTTGACGAACACGCCGTCGAGCTCGATCCAGTGCCGCCGATCGAACACGCAGGTGACCGCGATGACCGGTTCCCACGGGATCGGGTCGTCCGGCATCGCTTCGCAGACGCGCCGCGCCTGCGGCCCCGGCATGCACATGGCGACGGCGTCCACGGGTGCCTCGTCGACAATGAGGCCATCCGGTGTCAGGCTCACCCGGCCGACCAGCGCATCGGTCGCGACATCCAGCCCGCCGATGCCGCCGACCATCGCCTCGACCACGCTGCGCAGCCCCCCTGGCGCCGCGAACCTCATCGCCCCTCCGGACACGCCCTCGATGCCCGTCGGACCGGCCACGTGGAAGCCGTCGGCCCAGGGACGAACGATCCCGCGTGCCGCCAGCGCTTCGACCAGCGTCACGAAGTCCGGATCGCCCGCGGTGAAGTACGACGCGCCGATGTCCACGACCCGCCCGTCGAAGGAGGTCCCGGTGTCGCGCAGGGTTCGCGATGCCATGCGCCCACCGAGGCGGTGGCCCCGCTCCCGGAGTGCGGCGGGCACTCCTGCGTCGGAAAGAGCGGCGGCACAGGCGGCGCCGGCGATGCCGCCGCCGACCACGAGCGCCCCCATGTCAGTCGCGCGGGATCGACGGGTCGCAGTCGGCCATGAAGGCGTCGATGCGCTCCACCTCGTCGTTCTCCCCGATCGCCGAGGCCGCCCGACCGAGCGAGCGAAGACAGCGCAGGAACCCCCGATTCGACTCGTGCGACCACGGCACCGGCCCGTGCCCCTTCCAGCCGCCTCGCCGCAGCGCGTCGAGGCCGCGGTGGTAGCCGACCCGGGCGAAGGCGTACGACTCCATGACGCGACCCGAGGCCCACGCCTCGTCGCTCAGGACCGCCCATGCGAAGGAGCTCGTCGGATGGCGGCGGGCCGCCTCGTCGGCGGTGGCACCACCGGCCAGTTCGGCGACGGCGGGATCCTCGGGCAGGAGGGTGGGGGGTGGGCCGGCGAGCAGGTTCTGGGACATGACCGCAGTCTGTCACCCGCCGAGCCTGGCGAAAGTGGAGGGAGAAACAGCGAATCCGGGCCCGATGGACCCGGATTCACCGCTCTCCCGTCTTGGGGCAGATGCCGCTAGGACATCTTGGTGCCAGCGGACCGCAGGTCCTGGCAGCCCACCACGACGCGAGCAGCCATGCCGGCCTCGGCCGACTTGCCCCAGGCGCGCGGGTCGTACTGCTTCTTGTTGCCGACCTCGCCGTCGACCTTCAGGACGCCGTCGTAGTTCTTGAACATGTGGTCGGCGACCGGACGCGTGAACGCGTACTGGGTGTCGGTGTCGATGTTCATCTTCACGACACCGTAGTCGAGCGCCTCGCGGATCTCACTGAGCAGCGAGCCCGAGCCACCGTGGAAGACGAGGTCGAACGGCTTGTCCTTGCCGTACTTCTCGCCAACGGCCGTCTGGATGTCGTTGAGGATCGACGGGGTGAGGACGACGTTGCCCGGCTTGTAGACGCCGTGCACGTTGCCGAACGTCGCGGCGACCATGTAGCGGCCGCGCTCCCCGAGGCCGAGTGCCTCGGCAGTGGCCAGCCCGTCCTCGATGGAGGAGAACAGCTTGGCGTCGTGCGTCGCCTCGATGCCGTCCTCTTCGCCGCCGACGACGCCGATCTCGATCTCGAGGATGATGTTGGCTTTGACGCACTCGTCGAGCATGCGCGACGCGATGTCGAGGTTCTCCTTGAGCGGCACGGCCGAGCCGTCCCACATGTGCGACTGGAACAGCGGCTCGAGGCCCTTGGCCACGCGCTCCTGCGACAGCACGATGAGCGGCTCCATGAAGCCGGGCAGCTTGTCCTTCGGGCAGTGGTCGGTGTGCAGCGCGATGTTCACGGGGTAGTGAGCCGCGATCGAGTGCGCGAACTCGGCCAGGGCGGCCGCACCGGCCACCATGTCCTTGACAGCCTGGCCGGACGCGAACTCGGCGCCGCCCCACGAGACCTGCACGATGCCGTCGCTCTCGGCCTCGGCGAACCCGCGGAGGGCGGAGACGATTGTCTGGGATGACGTGCAGTTGATCGCCGGGTAGGCGAACTGGCCGGCCTTCGCTCGGTTGAGCATCTCGGCGTAGACCTCGGGGGATGCAATGGGCATCGATTACTCCTGCAACTAGCGGGCGGATGTAAGCGTTCCCATCCTTCCACGAACGGTCCGACGTTGCCATTGCCGTGCGGCTAGTGGGACGGCTGCGCACGCAGCTGCCGGACCGAACGGGACAGCAGGGCGGACAGGGTCGCGACCGTGGCCACCGCAGCGGCGATGAGGAAGGCGGCCTGCGAACCGACGCCGGCGATCAGGGGCCCGGCCAGTGCCAGGCCGATCGGGCCGAACATCAGGGAGCCCATGGCGTCGTACGAGCTGACGCGCGAGAGGGCCTCGCGCGGGACGTTCTGCTGCAGCGTCGTGGTCCACAGGACGAAGAACAGCTCGAGGACCAAGCCCACGGCGAAAGATCCTGCGGCGACCCAGATCAGCGGCAGCTCGAAGGCCAGCATGGTCAGCCAGATCGGCATGACCAGCATGCCGACCATCCCGAACACGAGGGGTCGTCCGATGTGCACCCGCGTCGCCGCGACCGCCCCGACGAGGAGGCCGACGGACTGAGCACCGAGCACGATGGCCCATCCGGCCGCCCCACCGTAGATCTCACGGGCCAGCACCGGACCCATCACCTCCTCCGAACCCCGCCACACCATGACGATGAAGCTGAAGGAGGCGACGATCACCACGGCCCAGCGGTAGGAGACGAACACCTTCCAGCCGTGAGAGAGATCGCCGAGCAGGCCCTCGCCCGACACGTGCGGGGGCGAGGCGTCCCGGAAGGAGAAGACCAGCAGGCCGGCGACGAGGAACGAGATCGAATCAACCGCGATCGCCCAGCCCGAGCCCACGAACGCCACGAGGAGCCCGCCGATGGCATTGCCGAGGATGAGACCGCCGTTCGCCGCGACGCTCACGAAGGCGTTGGCCGGCTGAAGGTGCTCCTCCTCGACGACATCGGGAACGAGTCCCGCGAACGCGGGCCACCACAGGGCATTGAGGCATCCCGCGATCGCCCCGAGGAGGGCGAGCAGCGCCACGGTCGCGGTGTCGGTCAGGAAGAGCACCGCCGACACCATGACGAAGGCACTGAGGATGAGATCGGTCACGGCGATGACCCGCGCGCGGCCGAGCCGATCCGCGAGGACCCCGCCGAAGGGCAGCACGAGCACGAGCGGCACCGCCTGCGCGGCGAGGACGATGCTCAGCGACGTGGGCGTCGCGCCCGGGATGTCCAGCACGCCGAAGGCCAGCGCGATGGGCGCGATGCCGTTGCCGACGTTGCTGATCGTGCGGGCGACGAAGAGGCGGCGGTACCTCGCGTTCTGCCAGAGGGCCTTCGTCGACGACGTCGTGACCGGATCCTCGAAGCTCACGGCTGCTGCCCGAACTCGTGGCGTCGGATCCACGCGTGCATGGCGATGGCCGCCGCCGCACCTGCGTTGATCGACCGCGTTGAGCCGAACTGGCTGATCGACAGCACCGCCTCGCACTGCTCCCGTGCCTGCTCGGTGAGGCCATCGCCCTCCTGGCCGAAGAGGAGCACGCAGTCACGGGGCAGATCGAAGGTCTCGAGCGGAACGGCGCCCGGCAGGTTGTCGATGCCGATCAGTCTGAGGCCCTCGGCACTCGCCCAGGCCGCAAACTCCGAGGCGTCGGCGTGATGGCGGACGTGCTGGTACTTGTCGGTGACCATCGCCCCGCGCCGGTTCCATCGGCGGCGTCCGACGATGTGGACCTCCCGCGCGAGGAACGCGTTGGCCGTGCGAACCACCGAACCGATGTTGAAGTCGTGGGCGAAGTTCTCGATGGCCACATGGAAGGGATGCCGGCGCCCGTCGAGGTCGGCGACGATCGCCTCCAGCCGCCAGTAGCGGTAGGGGTCGGCCACGTTCCGGCGATCGCCGGCCTCGAGGAGATCCGGGTCGAGCCTGGGATCAGCGGGCCACGGCCCCGGGTACGGCCCCACGCCGACGACTGGGTCGCCCTGTTCCATTCACGTGACGATAGCCTCACGACTATGCACGCGACCACCATGGCCATTCAGGCGTTAGGGCCCGACCTCGAAGGCTGGCTCCGCAGCCTGGGTGACATCGCCTTCTGGGTGGTACTGGGGATCATCTTCGCGGAGTGCGGCATCCTCGTCGGCTTCTTCCTGCCCGGCGACTCCCTGCTGTTCATCACCGGCCTCCTTATCGCCACGGGCGCAATTTCGCTGAACATCTGGGTGGCCTCACTGCTGCTCGTCATCGCAGCCATCGCAGGCAACATCACCGGCTACTGGATCGGCTACAAGGCCGGACCCGCCCTGTTCAACAAGCCCGACTCCAAGCTCTTCCGCAAGGAGTACGTCGACAAGACCCATCACTTCTTCGACAAGTACGGGGCGCGAGCGATCATCCTCGCCCGCTTCGTGCCGATCGTCCGCACCTTCATCACTGCGGTGGCTGGCATCGGCAGGATGGACTTCTGGCGCTACCTGACCTTCAGCGCCATCGGCGCCGTGCTCTGGGCAGCGGGCGTCACCATCGCCGGCTACTACCTGGGCAATATCGAATTCGTCAAGAAGAACATCGAGCTGATCCTGATCGGGGTGGTGTTGCTCAGCGTCATCCCCATCATCATCGAGTTCGTCCGCCACCGCATGCAGCGGTCCGCCTCCTGACCCGTCAGTCGAGACCCAGGTCGGCCAGCGAGTAGGCGGCACGGTACTCGTACCCGCGCTCGACGACAGCCGGGCCTGCACCCCGGTCGACGATGACGGCGACACCGGCGATCTCGGCCCCCGCCTCGAGCAGCGCATCGACCGCAGCCAGCACCGATCCGCCCGTGGTCGATGTGTCCTCGACGGCCAGAACGCGACGGCCCGTCACGTCGGGGCCCTCGATGCGCCGCTGAAGGCCATGCTGCTTCTCGGCCTTGCGCACGACGAACGCGTCGAGCACCGCACCGTTCGCGGCGGCGTCGTGCAGCATCGCCGTCGCAACCGGGTCGGCGCCGAGCGTGAGCCCACCGACCGCATCGACGTTCCAGTCGGCCGTCAGATCACGCATCACCCGGCCGACCAGAGGGGCAGCCACACCGTCGAGCGTGACCCTGCGCAGATCGACGTAGTAGTCCGCCTCGCGTCCGCTCGACAAGATGACCTTCCCCCGGACGACGGCCTTGTCGACGATCTGGTCTCGGAGCAGGTTCCACGCTTCACCAGGCATGGCCGCAGCCTATTCGGGGGTCCTCTAGCGTGTCCCACGTGACTGTGGGAACCGTGCTCGTCCTGTCCTCGGCGCGGACACGTTACGAGCTCGTGATCGCCTCACTCGTCGACGCCTCGGGCCCCGCCTTCGTCGTGGTGCCGATCCCGGGCACAGCCCCGCTGGCGGCGCGCACCTGCGCTGCGATCAACGCCATCGATCCGGTTCCCCCGCTGACGATCATCACGTTCGAGGAGACCTGCACGCTGCTGCCCCCCGTGGCCTTCGCCCAGCGAGCCGCCCACCGCCGCGTCGACGAGTACGTGCTGGTCAATCCCGTCCTCCCCGAGATCACCGACAGCTGGCCCGATGCGCGCATGACGGTCTTCGTCGACGACCTCGGGTGCGACGTCGCGCGCATCGCGCTCCTGCGCGGCTGGACGGTCCGGGAGACGGATCACCTCGCCGAGTGGTCGCCCGATCGCGCCTGATCCCTATCGGCGTCCGCCGAACCTCGGATTGCGGCGTGCTCCCGTGACGAGGTGCACCAGCGACCGGGGGCCGTGCCGAAGAAGGCCGGAGACGGCCTTGTACTGGGCGCCCGCCACGCTGACCGGCCGGTTCCTCGCCAGGTCACGCATGGCCTGGCCCACGACCTGCGGCACGTCGAGCCACAACACCTCCGGCAGCGACGACATGTCGATGTCGGCACGCTCATGGAATTCCGTGTGGACGAAGCCGGGGCAGACCGCCGTCACCCTCACGCCGGTGCCGGTCAACTCCTGGGACAGGCTCTCGCTGAACACGGTGACCCAGGCCTTGGCCGCGGAGTAAGTGCCTCCGGTGATCCAGCCGGCGATGCTGCTGACGTTGACGATCATGCCGCTGCCACGTTCCACCATCCCCGGGACCGTCGCGTGGGTCAGCCGCAGCACCGCGGTGACCAGCACGTCGAGTAGCGCCTGTTCGTCGTCGACGTCGTTGCGTGAGAACGACGACCTCAGGCCGAACCCGGCATTGTTGACCAGGGCTGCGACGGGCCGGGTCGGATCGGCCAGACGGGCCGCCACTCGGTCGACGTCGGCGCGCGACGCGAGGTCGGCGACGAGGATCTCGCTGCGTACCCCATAGTCGCGAAAGAGTTCCTCTGCGAGGAGCGTGAGCCTCTCCTCGTCACGGGCGACCAGGACGAGGTCGTAGCCCTTCCGCGCGAACGCGTCGGCGAAGCCCCTTCCGATGCCCGATGTCGGGCCCGTGATCGCCGCGATGGGCATGACTGACTCCTCCTGACGGCGGCACGATCACCCCGATGGTGTGCCGCCTTGGCCTGTCAACGTAGCGTGGTGATGTGGGAATGACGCGGCCAAGCGCCCGGATGGTGATCGTCGGGCTCGCGGTTGTCGCCCTGCTACTCGGCGTCATGCCATCCGCTCAGGCCGCCCCATCGCTGGCCCCGCGCATCATCAACGGCACCGATGGAGATCCGGGCCAGTACCCGTTCCTCGTCTCCCTTCTCCAGACGAGACGCTTCCAGGACGAGGGGGCCTTCCAGGCGCAGTTCTGCGCCGGCACGCTGACCACGGCCACCACTGTCGTCACGGCGGCCCACTGCCTCGTGGACCAGAAGACCGGCACGGTTCGAGACGCCGGAGAAGTGCTGATCGGATTCGGTGCGAATCTGCGAAGCCCCGACCTGCGCGTCGTCGCGGTCCAGCGCGTGGCCGTCAATCCCGATTACATCCGACGGTCGGCCAGCAACGACGTCGCCGTGCTGGTGCTGACCAAGCCGGTCACCGACGTGGCGCCGCTGCTGCCGATCCGACCCGAGGAGGCGGCGGCCTACACGTCCAGCGGCCAGACCGTGACCGTGGCGGGCTGGGGCACCATGTCTCCCACGCGCAAGCAGTTCCCCGACGCCTTCCGCGTCGGCGAACTCACGATCTTCCCTGACGGGACGTGCGGCGGCGGAGAGAACTTCACGATCAACGGTGTGACGTTCAAGGGATTCGCCCCTGGTGACGCCGACCCCAACTCGATGCTGTGCGCCGGCGGCGTGACGAGCGGCAGCCAGCGCATCGACAGCTGCCAGGGCGACTCAGGCGGCCCCCTGGTGTGGGGCACAGGCGCCGACGCCCGGCTCGTCGGCGTCGTCAGCTGGGGCGAGTCGTGCGCCGAGGACTTCCCCGGCGTCTACACGCGGCTGTCGTTCGAGTACGCCTTCCTGTCCGCTCAGCAGGCGATCCCGCTGACTGCTCCCACGATCGCGCCTGCTGTCGTGGTCCAGGCACTCTCCAGCGAGGTGCGCATCACGTTCCAGGCGGCCGTCGGCAGTTCCCGGCCAACGGCGTTCGCGGCAACCGTCCTCGATCCGGCCACCGGGCAGGCGGTCAACTGCTCCACCCCAACGTCCACCCACGGCTCGCCGGCCACCTGCACCGTCGCCGGACTCACGAACGGCACCGCGTACCAGATCACCGCCATCGCGGGCAACGACGCGGGCAACTCCCCAGTGACCGCGCCCGTGACGGCGACCCCGCTCGCCGTCCCGTTCGTCGGTCGTATCCGCCAGGCCGTCGCTCTCGGGCGAGGCCAGGCCGGATTCCGGGTGACGTCCAGCGCGGACAACGGCTCGCCACTGACGTCCCTGCAGGTCGTCTGCACGCCCGTGCGCGGCGGTGCCGGCATCGCCACGAACGTGACCGGACGGATCGTGCTGGTCAAGGGCCTTCGACCGATCAAGTACTCCTGCGTACTGCGAGCCGGCAACGCCGTCGGCATCGCCGACTCCGTCCCGGTCATCATCAAGGTGACGCGGTAGGCCGGACGTCGCGCCTGCTGCGCTCACGCAGCAGAGCCACGGACGCCCCCCGCGTGGCGGCCGTCTGGGCCTGCACCTGGAGGAACATCGCTTCTCGCACCCTGCGCTCGGCCGGATACCCGGCGCGCATTGCCCCACCGGCTCTCGCGATGACGACCGCCAGGGTGGCCCGCGACACCAGATCGAGTGCGGCAGCACGGTGCCCCAGTCGGATACCCACCGCGGTGCTCGACTCGTCAATGGCCGTGTAGGCCGCTCGCCGGACGAGACGGCACTCGGTCGCCAGCGCTCCGGCCAGGGCGCGGATCGCCTCGTCTGATCGCTGCTCCGCCACCGCGTCGAGTTCGGCGATGGCCGCCCGGGCGACCCCGAAGGCAGACGGGTTGGCATCGGCCGACGTCACCGCATCGCGGGCCAGCCACGCCTCGCGATCGATCACCGCCCCGATGACGTGCTCCGGCGCCATCACCCCGCGGAGGGTGATCGGACGCGTGTGCGTCCCGGACATCGCCAGCAGGTCCAGCGGGGGACCGGGTTCGAGCCCCGCGACCGTGACGTCGCCGCGGCCCGCCGCAAGGTAGGCGCAGACGATCGACCCTGCGTCCTGACCGGTGCCCTGCGCCATCACCATGACGACATCCGCGATGTCCCAGGACGTGACCCAGTCGAGCGTGCCGTCCAGCCGCCACCCGCCCGCTACCCGCGTTGCCGTCGGATTGGCCGGACCCGGTCGTCGAAGGTGGGCGAAGGCGACCGCAGCCACCGTGCTTCCCGCTCTCAGACCGGGGAGCAGGGACTCCCTCAGCTCCCGCACGTACGGCGTGTTCGGTCCCGCCTCGGCGGTCTCCAGAACCCGAAGCGGCGACTGGTGCTGGACCCAGCAGAACCAGGTCGTGGCGTCGCAGCCCGCGATGAGCTCGGCAAGCTCCCGCTGCGCGGATGCAGGGACGCGCGGCGCTCCCAACAGGCCAGCCGAGGCGAGCGCGTCCAGCGTGGATCGCCGAACTCCGTGCACATCGGCGTCCGCCGCCCGCGGGACGAGGAGGTCGGCAACGAAGGCGGCGCCACCCGCGTCCGCGGCGGCCGGCACATCGGGGCCCACCGGGTCGCGCAACGGGAACTCCGCGGACGTTGGGGCGCTCACGACGCCACGGTACTCAGGCAGGTCTGCGCGCTACCGTGTCGCCATGGCACGCCGAATACCTCCGCTCGTGCCTCGCATGCGCGAGCACACGACGTCGATCTTCGCGGAGATGTCGACACTCGCCGTCGAGGTCGGCGCGATCAACCTCGGACAGGGCTTCCCGGACACCGACGGGCCGGTGGAGATCAAGGAGGTGGCGATCGCGGCGATCGCGGACGGGCGGGGCAACCAGTACCCGCCGCCGCACGGCCTCCCGCAGCTGCGCACCGCGATCGCCGAGCACCAGCTGCGCTTCTACGGACTCGAGGTCGATCCACAGGTCGACGTCGTCGTGGGCACTGGCGCGTCGGAGATCCTCCAGTCTGCCCTGATGGCGCTGGTGGACGAGGGCGACGAGGTCGTCGTCTTCGAGCCGTGGTTCGACATCTACACGGCCGGCATCTCGCTGGCCGGTGGACGGCGCGTGGGCGTTCCGATGCACGGCCCCGGGCTGCGGCCCGACCTCGAGGCCCTGCGCGCAGCGGTCACCCCCCGCACGCGGCTGATCCTGCTCAACTCCCCGCACAACCCGACGGGCATCGTGTTCACCCCAGCGGAGCTACGTGAGGTCGCCCGGATCGCGATCGAGAACGACGTCGTCGTGCTGTCGGACGAGGCCTACGAGCACCTCTGGTTCGACGACAGCGCCCACGTGCCGATCGCCACGCTGCCCGGCATGTGGGAGCGCACCGTGACCGTCGGGTCGGGTGGCAAGACGTTCTCCTTCACGGGATGGAAGGTGGGCTGGGCGAGCGGCCCACCCGATCTCATCGGGGCCGTCCGCGTCGTGCGCCAGCACCTGTCGTACGTGTCGGGCGGCCCGTTCCAGTACGCCATCGCCCATGGGCTCGGGATGCCGGACGCGTACTACGAGGACTTCCGCGCGGGCCTGGCACGCAAGCGCGACATCCTGTCGACGGGCCTGGCCGACCTCGGCCTCGGCGTCATACCGCCCCAGGGCACCTACTTCATCAGCACCGACGTCCGGCCACTCGGCTACCCCGATGGCCTGACGTTCTGTCGAGAGCTGCCCCGACGCGCGGGTGTCGTCGCGATCCCCCATCAGGTGTTCTGCGACGACCCGGACATCGGTGCACCCTACGTGCGCTGGGCCTTCTGCAAGCGTCCCGAGGTACTGCACGCCGCACTCGACCGGCTTCGCGCCGGACTGGGCCGGTAGCCGCGTGGCGATCCTGGTCGACGACGCCATCTGGCCGTGGCGTGACCGCCTGTGGTGCCACATGGTGAGCGACACGAGCCTGGACGAGCTGCACGCCTTCGCCCGCTGGATCGGGATCCCCGAGCGGGCCTTCGGCGGCGACCACTACGACATCACCGACGAGATCCGCGGAGTAGCCGTCCAGGAGGGCGCGATCGAGGTGTCGTCACGCCAGGTCGTGATGGCCCTGCACGCCGCCGGCCTGCGCAAGCGACCCACGATCCTGGGCGGTCACCACCAGCCCTGACCGGGGCTACGTTGTGGTCAGGACGACGTCGCTGCCGTCAGGCTCTGCGCCCACAAGCACAGCGTCACCGTCGCGGATCTCGCCGCTCAGGATGCCCTTGGCCAGCTTGTCGCCGATCGCCGTCTGGACGAGCCGACGCAGCGGCCGCGCTCCGTAGATCGGGTCGAACCCGCGGTTGACCAGCCAGTCGAGCGCGTCGTCGCTGACGTCGAGGGTGATGCGCCGGTCGTCGAGACGGCGCTGCAGCTGCTCGATCTGGATCGCGGCCACCTTGCGCAGCTGGGTGCGGTCGAGCGGCTCGAACATGACCATCGCGTCCAGTCGGTTGAGGAACTCCGGACGGAAGTGCTGCCGCACCACGCCGAGGACCTGCTCCTTGCGCTGCTCGTAGGGGACGTCGACCTCGACGAGGTACTGCGATCCCATGTTCGACGTCAGCACGAGGATGACGTTGCGGAAGTCGACCGTGCGGCCCTGCCCGTCGGTCAGCCGGCCGTCGTCGAGCACCTGCAGCAGGATGTCGAAGACCTCGTGGTGCGCCTTCTCGACCTCGTCGAGCAGGACCACCGAGTAGGGCCGGCGGCGCACCGCCTCGGTGAGCTGACCGCCCTCCTCGTAGCCGACGTACCCGGGCGGCGCACCGACGAGCCGGGCCACCGAGTGCTTCTCGGAGTACTCGCTCATGTCGATGCGAACCATCGCCCGCTCGTCGTCGAAGAGGAACTCGGCCAGCGCCTTGGCCAGCTCGGTCTTGCCCACACCGGTCGGGCCGAGGAACAGGAACGAACCCGTGGGACGGTCCGGATCGGAGATGCCCGCCCTCGCCCGGCGCACAGCGTCGCTGACCTCCCGCACGGCCTGCGTCTGGCCGACCACGCGCCGGCCCAGCTCGTCCTCCATGCGCAGCAGCTTCTGGGTCTCCCCCTCCAGCAGGCGTCCGGCGGGGATGCCGGTCCATGCCGACACGACCAGGGCGATGTCGTCTGCGGTGACCTCGTCCTTCACCATGGCCGCGCGGTTGTTCACCTCGCCGGTCACCCGTTCGAGCTCGTCCTCGAAGGTCGGGATCTCGGCGTACAGGATGCGCGAGGCCTGCTCGAAGTCACCGGCGCGCTGCGCCTTCTCTGCCGTGGCCCTGAGGTCGTCGATGAGCACCTTGATCTCGCCGATGCGGTCAAGACCCTGCTTCTCGGTGTCCCAACGGGCCCGCAGGCCGCGCAGCTCCTCGTCCTTGTCGGCGATCTCGGCGCGGATCTTCGTCAGCCGCTCCTTCGACGCCTCGTCGGTCTCCTTCGCCACCGCCATCTCCTCCATGCGCAGGCGGTCGACCTGACGCTGCAGCACGTCGATCTCCACCGGCGACGAGTCGATCTCCATGCGCAGTCGCGAGGCCGACTCGTCCATGAGGTCGATGGCCTTGTCCGGCAGGAAGCGCGCGGTGATGTAACGGTCGGACAGCGTCGCCGCCGCCACCAGCGCGGAGTCGGAGATGACCACCTTGTGGTGCGCCTCGTACTTCTCCTTGATGCCGCGCAGGATCGAGATGGTGTCCTCGACGGAGGGCTCGCCGACGAACACCTGCTGGAAGCGGCGCTCGAGGGCCGCGTCCTTCTCGATGTGCTTGCGGTACTCGTCGAGCGTGGTCGCACCGATCATGTGCAGCTCACCGCGAGCGAGCAGCGGCTTGAGCATGTTGCCCGCGTCCATCGCACCCTCGCCGCTGGCTCCGGCGCCGACCACGGTGTGCAACTCGTCGATGAACGTGACGATCTGCCCGTCGCTGCCCTTGATCTCGTCGAGAACCGACTTGAGTCGCTCCTCGAACTCGCCGCGGTACTTCGCGCCGGCGACCATGGCGCCCATGTCGAGGGCGATGAGGGTCTTGCCCTGCAGGGAGGTCGGCACGTCGCCCTCGACGATGCGGCGGGCCAGCCCCTCGACCACGGCGGTCTTCCCGACGCCGGGCTCGCCGATCAGCACCGGGTTGTTCTTGGTACGACGGGACAGGACTTGGATCACCCGGCGCACCTCCTCGTCGCGGCCGATGACCGGGTCGATCTTGCCCTCGCGGGCGCGGGCGGTGAGGTCGATACCGAACTTCTCGAGAGCCTGGAACGTCTGCTCGGGATCCTGCGTGGTGACGCGGGTGCTCCCTTTAACCTGCTCGAGCGCGTCCATGAGCGCCACCGGCGTGGCGCCGTGCTGGGCCAGCCGGTCGCTGACGCCGGGACCGCCATCCTGGGCGAGGGCGATGAGGAGGTGCTCCGTGCTGACGAACTCGTCGCCGCGCTTCTTGGCGAACTCCTGGGCGGTGTTGAGCACCTTGTACGACGCCTGGCTGAGTCCCGGTGCCGAGACGCTGGAGCCGCTGGCGGAGGGCAGCGCCTTGAGCGCGTCTCGCACCTGGAACGTGAGGCCGGGCACGTCGGCACCGACGGTGGTCAGCAGCGCCGTGGCGATTCCCTCGCCCTGCTGGAGGAGCGAGTCGAGCAGATGCAGGGGCTCGACCTGCGGATTGCCGTTGGCGGCAGCGATGCGTACGGCGGCGCCGAGCGCATCCTGGCTCTTGGTGGTGAATTGGATGTCCATTGCTACCTGTTCCTCGCCGGTCGCCAGACGACCAGCGATGTCGAAGCCTGATCACGGCGGAAATCCTCCAGCCGCTTGCGCAGGACCCTGACCTCCTCCTGGAGTTCGAGCACGCGCCGGATGCCCTCGAGCGTGAGGCCCTGCGCGGACAGGTCCGCGATCTCACGCAGCCGGGAGATGTCGTTGGTCGAGTACAGGCGGTTGCGCCCGCCCACCCGCGTGGGCACGACGAGCCCGAGGCGGTCGTACTGCCTCAGTGTCTGTGCATGCAGACCGGCCAGCTGCGCGGCGACGGAGATGGCGTACACCGGTGCGTCGTCGGCGATGCTGAAGCCGGTGCGCTCGGCGCTCATGACGAGCTCCGCGCGCCGGATGCCCCCTCCGCCATGGCGAAGAGGTCCTTGCGGGGATCGTGGTCAGTCGTCTCGTCCGCGTACTTCTGCAGCGCCTCGCGGGCCTCGCTGCTGAGCTTCTGGGGCACGGCCACCTCGACCGACGCGAGCAGGTCGCCGTTCGTGCCGTCCTTGCGGCGAATGCCCTTCCCGCGCACCCGGAATGTGCGGCCGTTGGAGGTGCCGGCGGGGATCTTCAGCGTGACGGAGCCGCCGCGCGGGACCGGCACCGCGATCTCGCCGCCCAGCGCAGCCTCGCTGAAGGTGACCGGGACGGAGACGGTGACGTTGTCGCCCCTGCGGTCGAACACCGGATGCGGGGCGATGCTGACCTCGACGAACAGGTCGCCGTTCGGCCCGCCGTTCTCCCCCGGCGCACCCTTGCCCTTGAGCCGGATGCGCGATCCGTTCTTGACCCCGGCAGGGATGCGGGCCTGCACGGTGCGGGTGCTCAGCCCACGGCCCGAGCCGTGGCAGACCGGGCACGGGTCGTCGACGTAGAGTCCCCGGCCCTTGCACGTGACGCACGGATCGGCGAAGGCGAAGCCGCCCTGATTCCGCTGCGTTTGACCCGATCCATCGCACGTGGGGCACATCCTCGGCACGGTGCCGGCCTTCGCGCCGGTGCCGTGACAGCTCCCGCAGGCGGCGTCACTGCTCAGGCGCAGCGGCACCGTGACCCCGTCGAGAGCGTCATCGAACGAGAGCGTGAGGGCGCTCTCGAGGTCGGTGCCGCGACGGGCCTGGCGCGTGCGGGTGGCCCCGGCGCGGCCTCGGTTGAAGATCCCGCCGAGGAACTCCCCGAAGCCGCCGGAGTCCTCGCCGAAGAGATCCTCGACGTTGACGTTGTACTGCTGGTTGCCACCACGGCTGCCGCCGAACCCCCCGCCACCGAAGCCGCCCGGGCTGTATCCCCCGCCGGCGAACAGGCTCCTGGCCTCGTCGTACTCCTTGCGCTTAGCGTCGTCGGACAGCACGTCGTACGCCTCGGACATGGCCTTGAACTTCTCCTCGGCCACCTTGTCGCCCGGGTTCTTGTCCGGGTGCAGTTCGCGCGCGAGCTTGCGGTACCTCTTCTTGATCTCGTCCGCGGTCGCGTCCTTGGGCACGCCGAGCAGTGCGTAGAAGTCCTTCTCGAGCCAGTCCTTGTTCACGTCGTTCTTCCCTGAGCCCCGGCTAGTCGGTGCCGGCCACGGCGACCCGCGCCGGCCGCAGGACGCGTCCGGCGAAGCGGTACCCGGACTGGTACACCGAGACGACCGTCGGCTCCGACACGTCGTCACGAGACTCGGTGGTGAGCGCCTCGTGGACGTTCGGATCGAATGACTCGCCGGCCGCCCCGAACTTCTCCAGTCCGATGCGGACGACGGCCGACTCCAGCGCTTCGCCGACGCTCTTGAATGCGCCATCGAGCTCGCCGTGCTGGCGAGCCCGGTCGACGTCGTCGATGATGGGCAGGAGCTCGCTGAGCGCACCGCCGATCGCGGTCTCGCGCACGAGTTCGCGATCCCGATCAACACGACGCCGGTAGTTGGCGTACTCGGCGTGAACGCGCTGAAGGTCGTTGGTCAGCTCCGAGAGCTTCGCCTGCGCCTCGACCACCTCGACCTCGAGCACCGTGGCCTCGTCGCTCTCCTCCTGAAGCGCGTCGAGGAGCCCCGGTGCGCCAGCCGAACCTGCCGGCTGGCGCACCTGGTTGGTCTCAGGGTCGACACGTCGCTTGTCCGTGAACCGGACGCCCGACTGCTCGTATTCCTGATCGCTCATCGGTCCATCACTCACTTCTCGTCGCCCTCGTCCACGATCTCCGCGTCGACGACATCGTCGTCGCTCGTATCGGCGGCGGCCTCGCTCGCCTGCTCGGACGACGCCGCGCCGTCCTGCTGCGCCTGCGCGTACATCGCGGTGCCGAGAGCCTGGCTCGCCTGGGCAACCTTGTCGGTTGCCGTCCGCATGGCCGGGATGTCGTTCGCCTCGATGGCCGCCTTCAGCTCGGCGAGAGGACCGTCGACGTTGGCCTTCGCGTCGGCGGGAACCTTGTCGGCGTTGTCGGCGAGGAACTTCTCGGTCTGGTAGACCAGCGCCTCCGCACCGTTGCGCACCTCGACCTCCTCCTTGCGCTGCTTGTCCTCCTCGGCATGCTGCTCGGCCTCGCGCATCATGCGGTCGATCTCGTCCTTGTTCAGGGCGGACCCGCCGGAGATCGTCATCGACTGCTCCTTCTGCGTCGCGAGGTCCTTGGCGGACACATGCACGATGCCGTTCGCGTCGATGTCGAACGTGACCTCGACCTGCGGGATCCCGCGGGGAGCAGGAGGCAGGCCGGTGAGCTCGAACGTGCCGAGCCGCTTGTTGTACGCAGCCATCTCGCGCTCGCCCTGGTAGACCTGGATGAGGACGGACGGCTGGTTGTCGTCAGCGGTGGTGAAGATCTCGCTGCGCTTGGTCGGGATCGTCGTGTTGCGCTCGATGAGACGCGTCATGACGCCGCCCTTGGTCTCGATGCCCAGCGACAGCGGGGTCACGTCGAGAAGCAGGACGTCCTTGACCTCGCCCTTGAGGACGCCGGCCTGAAGGGCCGCGCCGATGGCGACGACCTCGTCGGGGTTGACGCTCTTGTTGGGCTCCTTGCCGGTCTCCGCCTTCACCAGGTCGGTGACGGCCGGCATCCGGGTGGAACCGCCGACCAGGACGACCTGGTCGATCTTGTCGAGCGCGATACCCGCATCCTTGAGCACGGCCTGGAACGGCGCCTTGGTGCGCTCCAGCAGGTCGGCGGTCAGGGACTCGAACTGCGCGCGGGACAGGGTCTCCTCGAGGTGGAGCGGACCCTCGGCACTCGCGGTGATGTACGGCAGGTTGATCGACGACTGCATCGAGCTGGAGAGCTCGATCTTCGCCTTCTCGGCCGCCTCGCGAAGGCGCTGCATGGCCATCTTGTCCTTGGACAGGTCGACGCCGTGCGCGTTCTTGAAGGAGGTGACCAGCCAGTCGACGACCTTGTTGTCCCAGTCGTCGCCGCCGAGGTGGTTGTCGCCGCTGGTGGCCTTGACCTCGACGACGCCGTCGCCGATCTCGAGCAGGGACACGTCGAACGTGCCGCCACCGAGGTCGAAGACGAGGATCGTCTGCTCCTGGTCACCCTTGTCGAGGCCGTAGGCGAGAGCGGCGGCCGTGGGCTCGTTGATGATGCGCAGGACGTTCAGGCCCGCGATCTCGCCGGCCTCCTTGGTGGCCTGGCGCTCGGCGTCGCTGAAGTAGGCGGGCACCGTGATGACGGCGTCCGTGACGTTCTCGCCGAGGTAGGCCTCGGCATCGCGCTTCAGCTTGCCCAGGGTGCGGGCGCTGATCTCCTGGGCGGTGTACGCCTTGCCGTCGATGTCGACGGTCCAGGTGGTGCCCATGTGGCGCTTGACGGACCGCACGGTGCGGTCGACGTTGGTGACGGCCTGGCGCTTGGCGACTTCGCCGACCAGGACCTCACCGTTCTTGGCGAAGGCGACGACGGACGGCGTGGTCCTGGCACCCTCGGCGTTAGCGATGACGACGGGCTCGCCGCCCTCGAGGACGGAGACGACCGAGTTGGTCGTGCCCAGGTCGATACCCACTGCTCGTGCCATGGTGGTGGTGCTCCTTTGTGTTCGGTGGGTCGACCGCAACCGGTCGACCAGGTGGTCGTGTTCGAGTCTGCTCCCGGAGTCGGCATCACGCAAGTGCGGACGCATACTCTTTGAGTCGAGTGGACTCAACTATGCATCTCAACGGCGCGGCGACCCTCGTCATTCCGATCAGGACCCCTCAGGGAGTGTGATGTGGATCACATGTGGGGCGGCCAACCACCCTTACCGGGCCTTAACCGGCCACGGGTGTGCCCAAAACCAGCGGCGACCTACGGTCCGTTGAGGGGGACACACCGCGATCCACGAACAACAGGAGCTGTCATGAGTCGACGAAGCACACTCGCCGCCGTCACCGTCGCCACGGGGGTGCTCGTCGCGGCGTCGGTCGCCAGCGTCGCAGCCATCAGCGCGTCCGCGAGTTCCCGGGAGCAGCCCACCACGGGGAGCCAGGCGGTCGTAGTCTCGCTTCCTGCGTCGACCACCACACCGGTCTCCGCTCTCCCCGAGGTGGGCTCGGACGACGAGCTGACGGTACCCACGGTCGGCCTTCCCGGTACGGCGCCTCAGGCCGGCGCCACCGCGCCCAGCACCTCGGGGGACGCCGGCGCCAGTAGGGACGGACGCAGGGGCGGAACCAGGCCGTCCGGCGCGTCGGGCATCCGCTCCACGCAGGCCAAGGCGGCCGTCGTGCGCGTGTCGCCTGGACGCGTCCTCGATGTCTCTCGCGCCCAGCGCAGCGGCTATGCCAGCTACTCGGTCACCGTCGAGCGAGCCGATGGATCGGTCGTTACGGGCTACGTCGATCGTGCCAGCGGCGTTGTCTTCGACTGGGTCAAGGTCTCAGGACCGACGGTGAGCAGCGCCGGCACCACGAGCAGTGGCCCGACGTCGCATGGTGACGATGACGCCCGCGAGTCGAGTGACGACTACGAGGACAACGAGTCCGAGGATGAGTCCGCCGACCACGATTCCGACAACCACGAGTCGTACGGCGAGTCCGATGACGACAGCCACGAGAGCGACGACTGAACTTCCCTCTGAACCAAGGAAGGCCGACCCCCGCGGGGCCGGCCTTCCTTGGTTCGCGGGACCCTTACCCGTGCTTAACCGCCGCTGGAGCCCGCCTTGACGGCGCCCGCCTAGCCTTCAAGGACACGCTCAGGAAGAGGACCCCATGAATCGCGCTAGCCGGATCGCCGTCGTCGTCGCCGTCACCACCGTCATGATGTCGGGAGCCGCCGTGAGCGTGGCCGCCGTCAACTCGGCCATCTCGGCCCGAGGCACCACGACGACGATCGTGGCTGACGGTGCACTGTCTGCCCTGGGGACCGAACCTGTCCCGCTGACGCCGATCGCGGCAGCGGACTACCGGGTGCCGGCCATCGACAAGGCCCTGCGGTCCCTGTCCCGCCAGGTCCCGGAGCTCGGCAACCCCGTCCAGTCGTCAGGCACGGCACCCTCGTCGTCGGTCGCCTCGAACACGACACCCGCCGTTGCGCCGACCGCGGCAGGCGATGACGACACGGACGAGGGCGACAGCGACGACTCCGGCCACGAGCAGGACGACGACTGACCCGTCCCGCCACCGCGCCTGCCGCTAGGCGCCCTTGAGTCGGCTGGCCACCCCGCAGGCCGCCTCGAGGATGCACAGCGCCCCGAGTCGCACGGTGCGGCCATCGGGAGCGTCGGCCGTCGCATCGATCTCCGCGATGTCCATCGACTCCACGCGGGGCGAGCGGCCCGCGAGGAAGGCCGCCTGCCGCAGTTCGTCGGCGCTGATACCGCCGGGTGCGGCGGCCGGACACCCCGGCACCACTGATCGATCGCACACATCGACGTCGAGGTCGACGTGGATCGGACCACCCGCCGTGCCGGCGATCGCGATCGCCTCGGCCATCACGTCGGTCATGGGCCGGTGGCGGAGCGCTCCCCGCGTGATGACCGTGATCCCTAGGTCACGGGCGCGAGCGGCGTACTGCGCGGAGTTGGAGAAGTCCGCGATGCCGATCTGCACGACATGGCTGCCCGGCAGGCCCGCATCGATGAGGCGCCGCACAGGGGAGCCGTTGCTGACGCCGTCGCGCAGGTCGTGGTGCGCATCTAGCGTCACGAGTCCCGCGGATGCGATGCGCACGCCCCAGACCCCGAGGGCAACACCGTAGGTGAGCGAGTTGTCGCCGCCCAGCGCCATCACGAGGGTGGCCGCTTCGGCCACCTCGCGGATCCTGGCGGCGACCCTGGCTTCGCCCTCGGGGCCGTCGGGCTCGTCGACGTCGCCCGCGTCGATCGCCACGATGTCGGCCAGGTCGATGTCATGCGCCCACGAGTAGGTGGAGTACCGCGCCAGCGCACTCCGGATGGCGCCGGGCGTCGCATGAGCGCCCGTCGCGCTGATCGACGTGCGGTAGGCGGGGACACCGACCACCGCGAGATCGCCCGTCCCCGGCCCCGGCCTCAGCCAGTCGGCCGCGCGTGTCCAGCGCTCGTCCTGTGTCATCACGCCTCCGTACTCGATGCGATTTCCGTGCGTTGGTCCAGCCCCGCAGCCTGCGGCCGTTCGGGGCCCAGGCTCCCCACCACGGCCAGCAGGAGCAGGGTCGTGGAGGCTGAGGGCCATTGCCAGGAGACCAGCGCCTCGCTGAACCCGCTGACGATCAGCAGCCCAAGGACGCCGATGGGCATGACCTGGCCCCATCGTGCGGCCCGAATCGCGAGCCACACCGCGACCACCGCCGTGGCGATCACGAGGGCCGCACCGACCAGGCCGGTACGTGCGAGGGCGTCGAGCAGCGCATTGTGCGCGCTGGCCGCCGCCCAGGCAGGGATGGCTCCCGATCGCACGGCGTCCGCGATGACGCCACTGGGCACGCCGAGGAAGGGCGAGTCGAGCCACAGGTTCCAGTAGGCCGACCACATTTCGGTCCGGCCGCTCATCGTGCTGTTGGCCTGCCACAGCTGCCCGGCCAGCGTCGCGTCGCGTGGCGCCCCGACGATGCTGCGGTTCGCCGCCACCACGAGGAGGCCCACCAGGCTCAGGGGAACCACGCCCATGAGGATGCGGTCGGCCAACGTCGTCGGACGCCGAAGCAGCCAGGTGACGGCCAGCACCACGACGACTCCGCCCAGCGCGGCGATGGTCGACGTGCGACTGCCCGTCAGGAGGAGGATCGCCAGTCCGCTCGCCAGGAACACCCATCGGCCCGCTCCGCGGCGGCACAGCGCCATGATCAGAAGGAACCCACCGACCGGCCCAGCGCTGTTCGGGTGCGAGAACGGCCCGGCCCAGCGGCCGTCCAGACCCAGCGGGTCGGCCAGCGGCAGCGCGTAGTACGCCCGATCCGCGGCTGCCGCGGCTTGGCCGGCGGCGCTCGGGCCGTACCAACTGCTCATCGCTCCCGAGACCTCGAGTCCGAGCCACACCACGAAGAAGCCCACGAAGATCCACGCCACCGCGTCGGCGACGAGCCGCGCGTCCCGGGCTGTCGGAGGCTTGATCCACATCATCGCGAGCAGCAGCGGCAGCGTGAAGGTGTCGGCCTGCATGTTCTTGGGCACCTCGAGTCCGCGCCACAGCGCCAGGACCCACAGCGCGAGCATGAGGCCCACGGCGACCCGGAACAGGGTGGGCTTGTCGGACTCCCGGTAGAGGAACCACAGGACCACGCAGGCGAGCATCCCGAGCACGTACACGACTCGGTGCCACGGCGCGTCCGGGTGAAGGACCCAGCCGTTGGTGAAGGCGCCCAGGCCCTGGATCAGGATCTCGGTGCCCAGCCCCACGACCAGGTAGGGGGCCGCACTGGTGCGGAGCACGGTGCCCTCGCCCAGGAATCGCCCCGCCATCAGGCCCCCATCCGCCGGGAGAGTTCACGTGCGGCTCGCCGTGCATGCGCCGCCAGGTGCGCCCTCGTCGCGCCGTCGACGCGATCTGACCTGAACGTTAGCCCGACGGAAGCGACGGGTCTGCCCGAATGATCGTGGACCGCCACCGCCACGGAGGCATAGCCATCGACGATGAACCCGTCCTCCTCGCTCCAGCCCTTCGCGCGCTCCGCGACCAGCAGGCGCGTCAGGGCGGTGAGCGACGTGGGGCCATGTCCCGTCCGGTCGACGAAGGCCGACTTCGAGGGGAACAGCGCCCGGACCTGTGCCGCCGGCAGGTCGGCGAGCATCGAGCGGCCGGTGGCCGTGAGCCCGGCGGGCAGCCGCACTCCCACGTCCGCGACGACGGTGACCGGCGCTCGAGTCGCCTCGGTCAGCAGGTAGACGGTCTCCCGGCCATGCAGCACGCCGAGGTGGGCGACCGCCGCGGCCGTGTCGGAGATGTCGTGGGCCAGGCGGTGAAGGACGGGCCGGCCGAACCGCTCGAGCGGATCGTGCCGCAGGTACGCCGCCCCGATCTCGAAGGCAGCCACGCCCAGCCCCCATCTCCCCTCCT
This sequence comes from Actinomycetota bacterium, assembly GCA_016717115.1. Classification (GTDB taxonomy): domain Bacteria; phylum Actinomycetota; class Actinomycetes; order S36-B12; family S36-B12; genus UBA10649. Next base: position 471,391 of record JADKGE010000002.1, on the reverse strand, counting down.
CGGGGTAGTGGACGACGAAGCCGGCGTCCGTCATGGCCGCGAGCAGGTGGTAGGTCGACGATCGGGGCAGCCCGAGCTGACGGGCGAGCGACGACGCCGGCATCGGCGACGGCGCGGCCGCCAGGGCGGTGAGTGCGGCGAGGGCCCGGGTTGCCCCGGGGACGTTGCCCGGCATCCGCACCTCGAATCTCGTATTTCAGACGCTAAGGGCCCCGATGCTATTCCGCACGTGCGCTCGGGTCGATGGAATGGGCGCATGACATCTCCCGTATCCGGGCCCCGCCCCGTGCGCGCGGCCCGCGGCACCACCCTCACGGCCCAGGGCTGGCCCCAGGAGGCTGCCCTGCGCATGCTCATGAACAACCTCGACCCCGAGGTCGCCGAGCATCCCGACGAGCTCGTCGTCTACGGCGGCACCGGCAAGGCGGCCCGCAACTGGGCGAGCTTCGACGCCATGGTGCGCACGCTCACGACCCTGAAGGACGACGAGACCATGCTCGTGCAGAGCGGCAAGCCGGTGGGCGTCTTCCAGACCCACGAGTGGGCGCCTCGCGTGATCCTGGCCAACTCGAACCTCGTCGGCGACTGGGCCACCTGGCCGGAGTTTCGCCGGCTCGAGCACCTGGGGCTGACGATGTACGGCCAGATGACCGCCGGCTCGTGGATCTACATCGGCACGCAGGGCATCCTCCAGGGCACCTACGAGACCTTCGCCGCGGTTGCGGCCAAGCGCTTCGGCGGCACGCTCGCCGGCACGCTCACGGTCACGGCGGGCTGCGGTGGGATGGGCGGGGCGCAACCGCTGGCCGTCACCATGAACGACGGCGTGTGCCTGATGATCGACGTCGACCCGACCCGGCTGCGGCGCCGCGTCGAGACCCGCTACCTCGACGAGGTCGCCGACAGCCTCGACGACGCGATCGAGCGCGTGCTCGCCTACAAGGCGGCCCGCAAGGCCGTCTCCGTCGGCCTGGTCGGCAACGCCGCCACCGTCCTGCCCGAGCTGCTGCGTCGAGACGTGCCCATCGACATCGTCACCGACCAGACCTCGGCGCATGACCCCCTCTACTACATCCCCGAGGGCATCGACTTCGACGACGCCCGCGACTACGCGGACAGGAAGCCGGAGGAGTTCACGGAGCGCGCCCAGGCATCCATGGCGAAGCACGTCGCGGCGATGGTCGGGTTCATGGACAAGGGGGCCGAGGTCTTCGACTACGGCAACTCGATCCGCGACGAGGCGCGCAAGGGCGGGTACGACCGCGCCTTCGCGTTCCCGGGCTTCATCCCGGCATACATCCGGCCGCTGTTCTGCGAGGGCAAGGGCCCCTTCCGCTGGGCCGCGCTCTCGGGTGATCCCCAGGACATCTACCGCACCGACCAGGCCGTGCTCGAGCTGTTCCCCGACAACGAGCACCTGCACCGCTGGATCACGATGGCACGGGAGCGAGTCGCCTTCCAGGGCCTGCCGGCGCGGATCTGCTGGCTCGGCTACGGCGAACGAGACAAGGCCGGCCTCGCCTTCAACGACCTCGTGGCCAGTGGCGAGGTCAGCGCGCCGATCGTCATCGGCCGCGACCACCTCGACTGCGGCTCCGTGGCCTCCCCGTACCGCGAGTCGGAGGCGATGCTCGACGGCTCCGATGCCATCGCCGACTGGCCCCTGCTCAACGCGATGATCAACATCTCGTCAGGCGCATCGTGGGTCTCGATCCACCACGGTGGCGGAGTGGGCATCGGCCGGTCGATCCATGCGGGCCAGGTGAGCGTGGCCGACGGCACACCGCTCGCCGCGCAGAAGCTGGCGCGCGTGCTCACGAACGACCCGGGGATGGGAGTGATCCGGCATGTCGACGCCGGCTACGACCGTGCCATCGAGGTGGCCGAGGAGCGCCACGTGCACATTCCCATGCTGGACACCTCTGGTGCCTGAGATGCCTGAGATGCCGGACGGCAGCGCAGGCACCACGTCGCTGGTCAACATCGGGACGCTGGTCACCAACGACCCGAGCGTCGGAGCCGGCGCCCTGGGCATGATCACCGACGCGGCCGTCGTGGTGGAGCACGGCCGGGTGGCGTGGGTGGGCCCGTCGCGAGCCTGCGGTCCGGCGGACGAGCAGGTCGACCTCGAGGGGCGGGCGGTGCTGCCCGGCTTCGTCGACAGTCACGCGCACATGGTCTTCGCGGGCGACCGTTCCGCGGAGTTCGCCGCTCGCATGAGCGGGGAGCCGTACTCCGCAGGCGGGATCCGTAGCACGGTTGATCGCACCCGCGCCGCGACCGACGACGAGCTGCGCACCACCCTGACCCGGCTCGCGAACGAGATGCGCATGAGCGGCATCACCACCTTCGAAACCAAGTCCGGCTACGGCCTGACGGAGCGCGACGAGGCCCGATCGCTTCGACTGGCCCTCTCGGAGACGACGGAGACCACGTTCCTCGGCGCGCATGTCGTGCCGGCGGAGTTCGCGTCGGACCCGGACGGGTACGTGGCCCTCGTCTCGGGAGCCATGCTCGACATCTGCGCGCCCTTCGCGCGGTGGATCGACGTCTTCTGCGACCGGGGCGCGTTCGACGCCGACCAGGCGCGTCACATCCTGCTGGCCGGAGCGGACCACGGCCTCGTGCCTCGCGTACACGCCAACCAGCTGCAGCCCGGCGACGGCATCCGCGTGGCTGTCGAGGTGGGCGCGGCCTCCGCCGACCACTGCACGTACGCCACCGACTCCGACATCGAGCTCCTGGCCGGAAGCACGACGGTGGCGACACTTCTGCCCGGTGCGGAGTTCTCCACCCGGTCGCCCTACCCCGACGCGCGGCGCATGCTCGACGCGGGCGTCACGGTCGCCCTCGCCACGGACTGCAACCCCGGATCGAGCTTCACCACGAGCATGCCGTTCTGCATCGCGGTCGCGGTTCGCGACATGAGGATGACCCCCGACGAGGCCGTGTGGTCGGCCACTGCGGGCGGAGCGGCCGCGCTGCGCCGCGATGACATCGGGCGCGTCACCGTGGGCTCGCGAGCCGACCTCGTCAGCCTCGACGCCCCGAGCCACGTCCACCTCGCCTACCGGCCCGGCGTCGATCTGGTCGATCGCGTCTGGCTATCCACCACCACACCTAAGGTCGACGCATGAGTGCACCTCCCGCCCCCGTGACCATCGGCACATCGGGCATGACCCTGGACGACGTGATCGCTGTCGCACGGGACGGCGCTGAGGTGCGGATCTCCGAGGACTCACTCACGGCCATGGCGGTCACCCGGCAGCAGATCGACGCACTGGCGAGTTCCCCCGAACCGGTCTACGGGGTGTCGACGGGCTTCGGCGCCCTCGCGAACCGGCACATCCCCGTCGAGGATCGGGTGCAGCTGCAGCGCTCGCTGATCCGCTCCCACGCCGCCGGCATGGGGGCGCCCGTCGAGCGGGAGGTCGTCCGCGCGCTCATGCTCCTGCGCCTGAAGACGCTCTGCAGCGCCCGCACCGGCATCCGTCCGATCGTGGCGCAGACCATGGCCGCGCTCCTGAACGGCGGCATCACGCCGGTGGTGCACGAGTACGGCTCCCTCGGGTGCAGCGGCGACCTCGCCCCACTGGCGCACTGCGCACTGGTACTCATGGGCGAGGGAGTCGCGGTCGACGCCGCCGGCACCGAGCGGCCCGTCCCCGAACTGCTCGACGCGGCCGGCATCACACCGGTGGAGCTGCACGAGAAGGAGGGCCTGGCCCTCATCAACGGCACCGACGGCATGCTCGGGATGCTCATCATGGCGATCGCCGACCTCGAGCATCTGTGCGATGTCGCGGACATGACCGCCGCCATGAGCGTCGAGGGGCTGCTCGGCACGGACGCGGTGTTCCACGCCGATCTGCACACCGAACTGCGCCCGCATCCCGGCCAGGCGATCAGCGCTGCCAACATGCTGCGCAATCTGGCGGGCTCGGGCATCGTCGAGTCGCACAAGCTCGGCGACGATCGGGTCCAGGATGCCTACTCCCTGCGCTGCGCCCCCCAGGTGACCGGTGCCGTGCGCGACACGCTCACCCACGCCCGCACCGTCGCCGAGCGTGAGCTGCGCGCAGCCATCGACAATCCCGTCGTCCTCGAGGACGGCACCATCTCCAGCAACGGCAACTTCCACGGCGCACCCGTCGCCTACGTGCTCGACTTCCTGGCCATCACCGCGGCCGATCTCGGCTCCATGGCCGAACGGCGAACCGACCGGATGCTCGACAAGAACCGGAACCAGGGCCTGCCGCCCTTCCTCGCGCACGATGCGGGGGTCGACAGCGGCCTCATGATCGCGCAGTACACCCAGGCCGGCCTGGTGTCCGAGAACAAGCGCCTCGCGGTGCCGGCAAGCGTCGACTCGATCCCCAGCTCGGCCATGCAGGAGGACCACGTGTCCATGGGCTGGCACGCGGCCCGGAAGCTGCGCACGTCCGTCGACAACCTCGCGATGATCCTGGCCATCGAGTTGCTCACGGCCGCTCGGGCCATCGAACTGCGCGCCCCGCTGGAACCCGCCCCCTCAACGGCCGCGGTGATCGCACGACTGAGGAAGACCGTGCCGGGGGTGGGTCCAGACCGCTTCCTTGCGCCCGAGCTGGCGGCCGCCGAGCGGCTCGTACGGCAGCTCTAGCCCTCAGCCGGCCAGTCCGCTCCTGATGTAGTCGCGCGCCTGCTCGGCGAGGTCGGCGCCATCGCTCCACAGGTTGCGCCAGATCGCGAGTGTGTTCGACAGGTGCCGGTCGACGACCGCCGAGGAGAAGGACTCGAAGGTCACCGGTCCCGCGTAGTCGATATCCCTCAGGGCGCCGAAGAACTCCGGGAAGTCGATGGTGCCGCTGCCGAGATAGCCGCGGTGGGACTCGCCGATGTGCACGTAGCCGAGCCGGTCGCCGCAGGCGAGGATCGGCGTGCTGAAGTCGGTCTCCTCGATGTTCATGTGGTACGTGTCCGCATGCACCAGGACGTTGTCCTCGCCGACGATGTCGAGGTAGTCGAGCGTCTGCTGGGCCGTGTTGAGCAGGTTGCTCTCGTAGCGGTTGACGAATTCCAGCCCGATCGTGATGCCGTCCTTGGCCGCCTCCTGCCCGAGTTCCCTGATCACGGCTGCGGAGTTGAGCCGGGCGCGCTCGGTCGTGGGCTGGGCGTAGCGGGCGAGGGCACCGAAGATGACGCCGCCGACGTAGTCCGAGCCGATGGCCCGGGCGAAGTCGAGGGCCGCCATCAGGGTGTCGCGTCCGCGCTCGATGCGCTCGGCGTCCTCGCAGTTGATGTCGGACGCATGGGTGAGACCGAGGGAGATCGTGGGTGCCAGCCCATGGCGGGCCAGCGAGGCCCGCGTCGCGACGACGTCCATCTGCGTGGGTTCGAACGCCGGGATCTCGATGATGTCGAAGCCAAGGGCGGCCGACGAGGCCACCGCGTACTCGCATTCGTCCGGGCCCCAGCCCCCCACCCACACCAGCGCGTGGATCCCCAATGCGTTGCCGCTCACCGGCCGTCCTTCCCGCGGGACGCATGCCCCGCCGCTGTCGTCGCGACCTCAGGCCCGATGGCGCGATAGCCTCGGCCCGTGGACTCGCACATGATTCTGCGCGCCGTCATCGGTGTCGCCATCACCGTCATCATCCTCGCCTTCGCGGGCAAGCGGCTGTGGTTCCTCATTTCCCTGGCGAGATCGGGGAAGCCGGCCGTCGGACGACTCGTGGACCCCACGGCGCGTGTGGGGGCCGAGGCGACCGAGGTCCTCGGCCAGCGCAAGCTGCTGAAGTGGACTGTGCCCGGACTGGCTCACGTGTTCGCGTTCTGGGGCTTCCTCGTGCTCGGACTCACCATCCTCGAGTCCTTCGGGGCCCTGTTCGTCTCCGACTTCGGAGTACCCATCGTCGGAGGCTGGCCGATCATCGGCTTCCTCGAGGACCTGTTCGGCATCCTTGTCCTCGTGGGCATCGCGATCTTCGCGTTCCTGAGGGCCACGAACAACCCCGCGAAGATGGGCCGCGACTCGCGCTTCTTCGGGTCCCACACGCAGGGCGCCTGGCTGATCCTGTTCATGATCTTCCTCGTCGTCGCGACGCTCTTCCTCTATCGCGGCGCGCAGTCCGCACTCGGCAACCTGCCGTTCGAGAGCGGCGCCTTCTTCTCCGACTGGCTCGGCTCCCTCATGTCCGGACTGAGCGAGACCGCTCTGCTGTGGATCGAGACCATCGGGATCTGGCTGCAGATCGCCGTCGTGCTGATCTTCCTGGTGCTCGTGCTCAACTCCAAGCATCTCCACATCGGCGCCGCGCCTGTGAACGTCTACACCTCGCGCCGGCCCAACGCCCTCGGCCCGCTGCTGCCGATCTACTACCAGGGCGAGCCGGTCAACTTCGAGGACCCGCCCGACGATGCCATCTTCGGCAAGGGGCACATCGCCGACTTCACCTGGAAGAACTACGTCGACTTCATGGCCTGCACGGAGTGCGGCCGCTGCCAGTCGCAGTGCCCGGCCTGGAACACCGGCAAGCCCCTGTCGCCCAAGCTCATGATCATGAACCTGCGCGACACGATGTTCACGCAGGCGCCCTACCTGCTGGCCGCGAACGGCGGCCATCCCGGCCTGGGCGAGATGCACGAGGAGGCGTTGGCGGCCGTCACCGCGGAGGTCCGTGCCGAGGTCGAGCGCCCGTTCATCGGTCCGCGCGAGGACAGCGAGCACGCCACCGACGACGGCTACACCTTCGACGGCCACCGGACCACCGGCGCCGAGTTGCCGATCATCGACCAGGACGCGCTCTGGTCGTGCACGACGTGCGGGGCGTGCGTCAACCAGTGCCCCGTCGACATCGAGCACATCGACCACTTCGTCGACATGCGCCGCAACCAGGTGATGATCGCCACGGAGTTCCCGAGCGAGCTGAACGGGATGTTCAAGAACCTCGAGAACAAGGGCAACCCGTGGGGCATGAACGCCTCCGACCGCAACGCCTGGATCGCCGAGGTCGACTTTGACGTGCGGGTATTCGGCATGGAGGGCGAGGAGACGATTCCCGACGACGTCGACTACCTGTTCTGGGTGGGCTGCGCCGGGGCGTTCGAGGACCGGGCGAAGCGCACCACGAAGGCCGTCGCCGAGCTGCTGCACATCGCCGGCGTGAACTTCATGGGTGCTGGGCGAGGGCGAGACCTGCACCGGCGACCCGGCACGGCGCGCCGGTAACGAGTTCCTCTTCCAGATGCAGGCGATGCAGAACGTCGAGGTGCTCAACGAGATCAAGGCGACGAAGATCGTCGTGACGTGCCCGCACTGCCTCAACACGCTCAAGCGCGAGTACCCCCAGCTCGGCGGCAACTACGAGGTCGTGCACCACTCCGAGCTGCTCAACGACCTCGTCAAGGCGGGGCGCCTGACCCCTGTCGCGCCCGTCCAGCAGTCGGTCACGTACCACGATCCGTGCTACCTGGGCCGCCACAACAACGTCTACGTCCCGCCGCGCGAACTCGTGCAGGCGAGCGGTGCCACCGCCATCGAGATGCCGCGGCACGGCGACAAGTCCTTCTGCTGCGGCGCCGGCGGCGCACGCATGTGGATGGAGGAGAAGATCGGCACCAAGGTCAACGTCAACCGGGGCGACGAGGCCATCGCCACCGGTGCCGCCAAGGTGGCCGTTGCCTGCCCGTTCTGCTCCGTGATGCTCAATGACGCGGTGACGGCCCGCCAGGCCGAGGGCGCCGCTCAGGGCGTCGAGGTGGTCGACATCGCGACGCTGCTGCTGGCATCCAGCAAGCGCTGACACACCGGTACCCCGCCATCGGGCCGGGCGGCGGTTCAGGACGTGCGGGGATGGTCGCTGCCGCGGACCTGGTCGAGCGCATGACCTAGCACCGGAGCGAGCGCGGCCACGCCGTCGCGTGCAGCGCCGGTCGAGCCAGCCAGATTGACGATCAGCGTCGTGCCGGCGATGCCGGCGATGCCGCGCGACAGCACTGCCGTCGGCACGCCGTGGGCCACCCCGTAGGCGCGGACCGCCTCCGCCAGGCCGGGCGACTCGCGGTCGATCACGCGCCGGGTGATCTCCGGGGTGAGGTCGGTAGGCGTGTGGCCGGTCCCGCCCGTCGTGACGATGAGGTCGACGTCGTCGCCGATGCCGGCGCGCAGCGCTTCGAGCAGCGGCTCGCCGTCGGCCACGACCACGGGACCGATCACCGCCAGCCCCAGGGCGGCCAGGCCCTCGGCCACGATCGGTCCCGATCGGTCCTCCGAGACCCCGGCGGCGGCACGGGTCGACGACGTGACCACCAGTGCCCGACGTGCGGCGGCGGTCGTCACGGCTCGCGCACCCAGTGGCCCGAGCGACCTCCGAGCTTCTCCAGCAGAATGACCTCGCTGATCGCCGCGGTGCGGTCCTTGCCCTTGACCATGTCGATGACCGTCAGGCCGCCCACCGCCGCCGCCGTCAGTGCTTCCATCTCGACGCCCGTACGGTCGGCTGTACGGACCGTGGCCACGATCTCGACGTACCCGGCATCGGCGACCGACACCTCCACGTCGACCCCATGCACGGCGATGGGGTGGCACAGCGGGATGAGGTCGGGTGTGCGCTTGGTCGCCTGGATGGCCGCGATGCGCGCCACCGCCAGCGCGTCGCCCTTGGGCAGGTCACCCGATCGCAACAGGCCAAGCACCTCTGCCGATACCGAGACGCGGCACCGGGCCGTGGCCTCGCGAGTCGTGACCGCCTTCTGGGTCACATCGACCATGCGCGCCTCACCTCGGCTGTTGAGGTGGCTGAGCCCGTCGTCCGGCATCGTCATGCCGTCACCCTACGGCGCTCGACCACGCGTACGCTGCCACGCGTGGTCACCCAACCGGTGCACGTGCACCTGTTCGCCGCAGCTCGCGCAGCAGTGGGGCAGAGCGTGCTCGACGTGCCATCGGGGACCCTCGCGCAGATCCTGTCCGGCGTCGAGAGGTCGCATCCCGACTTCGCATCGGTGCGCGGGCGCTGCAGCTACCTCGTGGACGAGGTTGCGGTTCATGGCGATCTGGCCGAGGTCGACGTGCGCCCGGGCAGCCGCGTCGACGTGCTGCCGCCGTTCGCGGGCGGCTGACGCGGGTCAGCCGCCGATGGCGGACATGGGCCGGTCCGGTCGGATGAACGACGGGTCGTTGATGCCGTGACCGGGCAGCTTGGCCAGTACCGACGTCGCGAACAGGGCCGCGATCGCCTCCCGGCGCTGATCCGGCGACAGCGAGCCATCGCGCAGTGTCGCTCGGACGTCGGTCTCGTCCCGGGCGAAGAGGCAGTTGCGCAGCTGGCCGTCCGCGGTCAGGCGCAGCCGGTCGCAGGCTGCGCAGAACGGCTCGCTCACGCTCGCGATGATGCCCACCGTGGCCGGTCCGCCGTCCACCGTGAACTCCTCGGCTGGCGCGGAGCCGCGCCCAGGCAGCGGCGTCAGCGTGAAGTGCTGTCCGAGCACCTCGTGGATCTCCGCCGCGGTGACCATCTCCGAGCGCTCCCAGGACCCGTGCGGGTCGAGCGGCATCTGCTCGATGAATCGCAGGCTCCAGCCGTGGGCGATGGCATGACGCAGGAGCGGCACCGCCTCGTCGTCGTTGATCCCCCGCATGAGAACGGTGTTGACCTTGACCGGATGCAGTCCCGCCCGCTGCGCAGCCTCGATGCCGGCGATCACCTCGACGAAGCGATCACGGAACGTCAGTCGCGAGAAGCGCTCCGGATCGAGCGTGTCGAGGCTGATGTTGACGCGCTCCAGGCCGGCGGCCGCCAGCGGACCGGCGAGCTCGACGAGGCGCAGGCCGTTCGTGGTCAGGGTGATGCGCGGGGGTTCAGGCAAGGCGTTGATGCGCGTCACGATGTCGACGACATCGGGCCGCACCAGCGGCTCACCGCCGGTGAGCCGGATGCTGCGGATCCCGTTCTCCACCGCGATCGAGATGACGGTCAGCATCTCGTCGACGGAGAGCAGGTGGTCGCCGGGCAGCCAGGCCGAGAAGTCCGGCGGCATGCAGTAGGTGCAGCGCAGGTTGCAGCGATCGGTGATGGATACGCGCAGGTCGCGATGGACACGGCCGTAGGTGTCGATGAGTCTCATGCGCAGTTCACCCACTCGTCGGTGCCGTCGGTGAAGACCTGATGCTTCCAGACCGGCAGGCGCTCCTTCGTCAGGTCGACCAGGGCGGCGCACGCCCGGAAGGCCTCCTCGCGGTGGGCAGTCGCCACGACCGCGACGAGGGCGGCGTCGCCGACCTCCAGCGGACCCACGCGGTGCGCGATCGCGAGGCTGATGACATCGAACGAGGCGAGCACCTCGGCCGCCACGTCCTGCAGTACCCGTCCGGCGGACGGGTGCCCCTCGTAGGCCAGTGACTGAACCGAGCGGCCGTGATCGTGGTCGCGCACGTTGCCGCTGAACGACACCACGGCGCCGGCGCTGTCGTCGGCAACCAGTCTCTCGAGTGCGGCCAGGTCGAGTGGGCTCTCGACGACTTCGGCCCGCCGGATCTCGCCCATCGGGCCATTATTGGGCCACGACGGCGAATCGGCCCACAAGAATCGAGGGGAGACGCCTTGCGCGAGGTCCTGGCGGAGCTCCAGTCGATCCGCATCCGCGGCGGCAGCGCCGCGATGGCCACCGTCGTCCGCACCTGGCGTTCGGCCCCGAGCCCCGCAGGTGCGTCGATGCTCATCACCGACCAGGACGCGGCCGTCGGGTCCCTCAGCGGCGGGTGCGTTGAGGGTGCCGTGTTCACCGTCGGACAGCAGGTGCTCGCGGACGGCCGTCCCCGCTTCGAGACTTATGGGATCAGCGACGACGACGCGTACGCCGTCGGCCTGACCTGCGGCGGCATCCTCGAGGTCTTCGTCGAGCGGGTCGACGCCGGCACGTGGCCGGAGCTGGAGTCGGTGGCAGAGAGCATCGCGCGGCAGGAGCCCGTCGCCGTGGCCACCATCGTTCGCGGCCCGCACTTCGTCGGACGGCACCTCCTCGTCCGGCCCGGGCACTCCGAAGGGTCGCTCGGCACCGAACGCCTCGACCACACGGTGCGCGAGGACGCCAGCGGCATGCTCGCCGCCGGAGCCACCGGCCTCCTGCACTACGGGCCCGACGGCGAGCGCCTGGGCGAAGGCCTCGACGTGTTCGTCGCCAGCCAGGCACCGCCCGCACAGATGTTCGTTCTCGGCGCGAGCGACGTCTCCGCCGTGCTCGTGCGCGTCGGCAAGATCCTCGGCTTCCGCGTCACCGTGTGCGACGCCCGCCCGGTCTTCGCCACGCGCCAGCGGTTCCCCGGCGCCGACGAGGTGGTGGTCGACTGGCCGCATCGGTGGCTCGAGAAGCAGCCCATCGATGAGCGCACGGCGATCGCCGTGCTCACCCACGATCCGAAGTTCGACGTGCCGGCCCTGACCGTGGCCCTGCGCACGAACGCCGGCTACGTCGGTGCGATGGGATCGCGTCGCACGCACGCGGAGCGCCTCGTCCGGCTGAAGGCGGCCGGGCTCACCGACGACGAGCTGTCCCGCCTGCACGCGCCCATCGGCCTGGACCTCGGAGCGCGGACGCCGGAGGAGACGGCCATCTCCATCGCGGCGGAGATCATCAAGGAGCGGCGGGGCGGCAGCGGTCAGCAGCTGGCCACGACCGAGGGACCCATCCACCCCGGAGTCCACCCGTGACGCCGTCGGCCTCCTCGCCGTCGATGGAGCGCGCGAGCGACGGTCAGCACTAGACCGACGATCGGCCCTCCTCGGCCACCCGCACCGGAGGCACCTGGATCCACGGGAACCGGATCCACTTGTCGGTCGACCGCCAGGCGATCTCGGGCGCGTAGGTGGTGTGCGGCTTCTCGTACAGCACGGCGACGCGCACATCGGAGTCAGCGGGCAGCAGCTTGCGCAGGAAGTGCAACGTGGCACCCGTGTCCGCGACGTCATCCGCCACGAGGACCCGCCGGTGCACGAGGTCGAGCAGATGCGGCTGGTCGCCGATGAGGATCGGCTCCGGCAGTGTCACCCCGGCATCGGTGTAGAACTCGATGTTGACGTGCCGCACATCCTTGATATCGAGCGCGTACGCGATGCCGGCCGCGACGAACAGGCCGCCGCGCACCACGCCGAGGATGGCGTCAGGGATCCAGTCGTCGTCGACCACCTGCTGGGCGATCCAGCGGATGCCCACGCCGAAGTCCTCGTACGTGAGGATCTCGAGCTCCGACTCCGGCGGCGGCTCCATGCGACGTCAGATCTGGGTGCGGTGGAAGTTCGCGAAGGACCGGCTCGGAGTTGGCCCCCGCTGGCCCTGGTACCTGGACCCGTACTTCGCGGACCCATACGGATGCTCGGCCGGGCTGGACAGCCGGAACAGGCACAGCTGGCCGATCTTCATCCCGGGATACAGCATGATCGGCAGGTTCGCGACGTTCGACAGCTCGAGGGTGACATGCCCGGAGAAGCCCGGGTCGATGAAGCCCGCGGTGGAGTGCGTGAGCAGACCCAGGCGTCCGAGCGAGGACTTGCCCTCGAGCCGGCCCGCGATGTCGTCGGGCAGCGTGACGACCTCGAACGTCGACCCGAGGACGAACTCGCCCGGGTGGAGGATGAACGGCTCGTCGCCCTCCGGCTCGAGCAGGCGCGTCAGGTCGGGCTGCTCGCTGCTCGGGTCGATGAACGGGTAGCGGTGGTTCTCGAAGACGCGGAACCAGCGATCGAGCCGGACGTCGATGCTCGAGGGCTGGATCATCGCCTCGTCGTAGGGCTCGAGCCCCACGCGCCCGTCGGCGAGCTCCGCCTTGATGTCACGATCGGAAAGCAGCACGAGGCGAGGCTATCGGGTCGGTAGCCTCTCGGGCGTGGCCATCCTCCATCCGGATCCGGGGCATACCGCGCTCCGGCGCGGGGTCCGGGCGGCCATCGTCCTGCAACTCGCGGTCGCGATCACCCTGCTCGTCATGGACAGCCCGCAGGCGGCACTGTTCGCGGCGTTCGGTATTATCGGGCTGCTCGTCAACGCCGACTTCGCGGGCACATGTCAATGCCGGCTCTAGGCCTACGTCCTCATGGGCCTGAGCGGGGCAGCCTTCCTCGTCATCGGCTGGGCGGCAGCCCAGAACCCCGTCAGCCAGGTGCTGGTCACGGCCGTGGTCGCGTTCCTGCTCGCCTTCGCCGCCGTGCTGCGCGGACGCGTCGCTGCCGGTGCCCCCGGGGTTCTCATCGTCTTCATCGTGGCGATCACTTTCGGCGGCCCCGCCAGCGCCCTGCCGCAGTACCTTGCCGGCTGGACCCTGGCCGTCGTGCTCAGCACCGCTGCGGCGCTTCTGGTCCTGCCTCGGGACCGCCGCCTGGTCATCCGTGAGGCTCTCTGCGACGCGCTGCAGGCCGCCGCCGACCTGGTCCACGCGACGTGGGTCGATCCCGACGACGCCCTCCGCGCGCAGCAGCTCACCCGCCTCGACGACGCCGTCGAGCGGCTCAACGCCACCTATGTGGGTCAGCCCTTCCGACCCGCCGGGACGACCGGGCGCGACCGGGCGCTGTCCCTTCTCGTCGACGAGGTGAACACCGCCCGCATCCTGCTCGCCGGCGGAGTGGGGAGTACCGCCGCCGACCCGGGGGAGGAGATCGGGACGCCGGACCTCGCACGGGCCGTCACCGAAGCCCTCGCCGGGATCGCGGACGCGCTCATGGGCGGCAGCGCCCCACCGACCGCCCAGCCCCTCGATGACGCACGCCTCGTCCACCATCAGCGCACCGAGGACTGGGTGCTGCAGCGCTCGGCGGCGGGGGCGGACACGTCGGGGCTCGCGCTGGCCGTTCGCGACGGCCACGCGGCCCGCGTCTCCTCCCTCGTCGCCGAGCAGCTCGTCGAACTGGCCCGACAGTCGCTCGGCGCCCCCGTCGAGGTCCTTCCCGACCTGCCCGCGGTGCCGGAGCGAAGCTGGGGGGCCATCGTGCGCGCGCAGTTGAGCCTGCGCTCCCCGTGGTTCCGCTCTGCCCTGCGCAGCGGCGTCGGCCTGGGCATCGCCATCTTCGTCGTCGAGCAGTTCGGAGTCAGCCACGGATTCTGGGTGCTCCTGGGCGTGCTGTCCGTGCAGCGCTATGACGCGGCCAGCACGCGGCGCTTCGCGTGGCAGGCGGTGCTCGGCACCGTCGTGGGCGTCGCCGCCGCGACCCTGCTCATCAGCATCACGTCGCCCGACGAGGTGCTCTTGTGGGTGCTGATGCCCGTCGTCCTGGTCCTCTGCGCCTGGGGCCCGGTCGCCGTCAACTACATCACCGGACAGGCGGCCTTCTCGGCCTTCATCCTGATCGTGCTGGGCATCATCGACTGGCCGCCCGACCTCGCCATCGGCGTGCTCCGAGTCGAGAACGTCGCCCTCGGCGCGGTCGTGGCCGTCGTCGTCGGAGTCGTGCTGTGGCCCGGCGGTGCCGTCCAGCTCCTCCACACCGCCGTGGCGACGGGGCTCCGCGAGGCGTCCGCCTACCTTGCCCTCGCGGTCGCGGCGCTCACTCGGCAGATCCCCAGCGCGGAGATCCAGCGGCAGGAGACGACGGCCATCGACGCGGCCCTTCGCTCGGCCGAGACCCACGACATCGCCGTCATGCAGCGGGGCACCGCGATCACCGACTCGCGCCAGTGGGCGCGCCTCACGAACGCCACCACCTTGCTGCTCGACGTCGGCCGGATCGTCCGGTCCTACTCCGCGCAGCAGCCCGTGCTGTCCACGAGCCCGGAGCTGTCGCAGCTCGTCGAGGAGTCGGTGGCCGCCAGCACGGTCACCTGGACCGATGTCGCGGACAGCCTCGAACGCGACGGCGCTCCGCAGGCACCCCTCGCCCCGCCTGCCGATCGGCCGGAACCCCTGCCCGCGCGCGTCGTGGACGCCGCGGCCGCGCACGCCTTCGTCCTCGCGCTGTGGACCGCCGACTGGGTCGCCCATGCGGACCGGCTGGCGTTCGCGCCCGTGGACGCGGGAGCCTCGTGACCGCCAGGCCCGAACTGCCCGTCCACTGGACCGCGGTCATCCTCGCCGGTGGTCGATCCACGCGCCTCGGGTTCGACAAGAGCCGCGCCACCGTCGGCGGGCGCACCCTCCTAGGCGCCCTCATCGACGACATCCCGGCCGACGTGCCGATCGTGGTCGTCGGGCCGGAGTCGACCGAGGTGCCGCGGGCCGTCGCCTGGGCCACTGAGCCCCGACGCTTCGGCGGACCGGTGTCGGGCCTGGCCTGTGGCCTCGAGATGACGTCCACGCCCTGGGTCGCCGTGCTCGCCGTCGACATGCCCGCCGCCGGTCGCGTTGCCACGGCCCTGGCCGCGAGCGCTCGCGATGTGCCTCCCCAGGCCGACGCACTCGTCCCGTGCGACGAGTCCGGCATCCGGCAGCCCCTCGCCGCGCTGTATCGCGTCGAGGCATTGCGACGGGCCATCTCCGAGGCCGGGCTGGTGTTCGGTCTTTCGATGTGCGCCGTCACCGATCGACTGAACGTCACCGAATCCAGCGACGACGATGTGGTCCGCGATCTGCGGGACATCGACACTCCCGAGGATCTGGCGGCCGCACGGCGTAGCGTGAGTTCGCGGACCGCGCACGTACCAACGGCAGGAAGGCCGTCCAGCATGGATGCATGGGTCGAAGCAGCAGCCAAGGCACTCGAACTCGACGCGAGCGTCGACGTCGATCGGATTCTCGACGTGGCTCGCGAGGCGGCGCACGGGGTGGCGCGGCCGATGGCGCCCGTGTCCACGTACCTGTTGGGACAGGCCGTGGCGGGCGGGATGACCGTCGAGGAGGCGGCCCGCCGGCTGACCGAGTTGGCGCAAGGCTGGACGCCCGACGCGACCGCGGACCCGCCACTGGCATAATCGGCTCGTTCCGCGGGTGTAGTTCAATGGCAGAACATCAGCTTCCCAAGCTGACAGTGCGGGTTCGATTCCCGTCACCCGCTCCACCGAAACCCCTCAGTGCTTAGGGGTGTTCTTCAGCCCGCCGCCGCCCGCTCGTGCGCGTTGCAGCCCCGTAGATCTCGCACGGAAGCGGCACGAGTCACAGAGCCGAAACAGACGTTGTCCACAGGTCGGACGCACCTGATCAGATTGTCGCCGCCTCCCAATGTCAGGGACCGCGCCTATCGTGGCAAGTGAGCCAAGCTCGAATGTGGTGTGTAGAAGGGACAGCCCGATGAGTGGCGTGCAGGATCGCACCGATGTTTCACGACCTGTCTGCACGTCTTGCGGCCTTGCGGACTCGGTCGTCCCGTTGGCCTTCGGGTTCCCGTCCCCGGACATGTTCGAGGCGGCGGAGCGTGGCGAGATCAGCCTCGGCGGATGTTGCCTGCCCGAAGGGCTACGACCCCACTGGCGGTGCGAGGCCTGCCACGTAGAACTCCCCTAGCGGAGGCCACCGTGAAGGGCAATCGGGCGCTGACCATCGCGGTGAGCCAACTCGCGAGCTCGGCGATCCAAATGGACGCGAACGACCATAAGCACCCCTCCGATGGCCACGAGATCTCCCAACTCGCCCGTCTGCAACCGTGGCTCCTGGTGCACTACTAGCCGGCGTTCGCGGACCCCTTCCGGGAGCCCGTCTACTGGGACACCATGGTCCGGGGACTGCTGCCCTTCCTCGGGTACACCGCCGTGTTCCTGGGGGTGGCGTGGGCACGCTTCAGCCAGAGGGACATCGCCAGCTGAGCCCGGGTCTCGCCGCCGCGACTCACGCCTGCAGCGGCGTTAGCCTGAACGCGGCCTCCACGGAGGGCCCCCTCCTTCGAGGCGTGTTCAGTAGGGCTGGGAAAGGCCATCCATGAGCCGCATGGACGAGCGCAGCGCCGCCGTCCGATGGGTCTTCGCAGCGGGGGGGTCCACCGCCGCCGCAGCCCTGTTGGGATGGCTGATGCCGCGCGGCCCGATGTCCACCCTTGACTCGATCAGTGCGCTCGCCTTGTGCGCCGGCGTGGGGGTGCTCGCGGGACGGTGCATCGGGCGCTGGGGGGCGTTGCTCAGCCCGGTGCTGTTCGCGCTCGTGTTCGAGCTCGTCCGGATCGGGGCGGACGGACCGACGGTCGACCGACCGGTCGCCGGAGGGGTCTACGCCGTGCTCGCGTTCGTGGTCGGTCGGGGCTTCGACGGCCTGGTGATGCTTCTCCCCATGCTCGTCGGCGCGTTCTGGGGTGCGGCCTGGCGGCGACGCGCCCTTGCACCTCGCAGGCTCGAGGGGCAGGGCTCGGTCGGGCTTGTCCTACGCCGCATCATCCTCGGCATCGCGACAACCGCCGTTGCGCTCCTGGTGGTGGCGCTGGCCCGCCCGGGTGCAACCGCTGAGATCGTGGACGCCAACGGGAACGTCCTGCCTGGCAGCATCGCGGAGCTAACCACAGTGTCGATCGGTGGCATCGACCAATCGATCATGATCCGCGGTGACAGCGTCGGTTCTCCCGTGCTGCTGTTCCTCGAAGGGGGCCCGGGTGGCACCGCGGTCGGCTCGATGCGGATCGCGGGCGAACCGCTGGAGAAGGCGTTCGTCGTGGCCACCTGGGACCAGCGCGGCACAGGTCGGTCGGCGAGCGCGCTCGAGCACGCCGAGACCATCACCCTGGAGCAGTCGATCAGCGACGCGATCGAGGTGGCCGAGTACCTTCGGCGGCGGTTTGACGAGCGGCGCGTGTACCTCGTCGGCAGCTCCTGGGGGTCCACGCTGGGCGTCCTCACGGCGCAGAGGCGTCCGGACCTGTTCGCCGCGTACGTCGGCACCGGGCAGATGGTGAATCAGGCCGAGACCGACCGGCGGATGTATGCCGAGAGTGTCGCTTATGCCCAGCGCGAAGGGGATGTCGCCTTCGCCGACCAGCTGGCTGCGATCGGCCCACCGCCCTACGCCAACATGCTCGACTATCCCGTGGCGATCTCGTCGAACCCCGAGTGGCATGACTTCGAGCCCGGACCGGACCACTCTTCGCGCTCCAGCTACCCGATGAACCTGTTCGTCCCGGAACTCACCCTCACTGAGCAGATCCGTTCGGCGTCTGCGCTGGTCGACACATTTGCGACGCTCTATCCGCAGTTGCAGGGCATCGACTTCCGGCGGGATGTCGATCACCTCGACGTCCCGACCTATGTGGCCCTCGGATCCCATGAGGCCACCGGCCGGTCCTCCCTAGTACGGGAATGGTTCCCGACCCTGACCGCCCCCAGTAAGACGCTGGTGACGTTCGAGAGCTCAGGCCACGTTCCGCATCTCGACGAGCCGGCCGCCTTCGCCGCGTTCATGACCCGGGTCCTGCAGGAGACCCAGGCGAGGCTCACGTGACCTGAGTGATGGCCGTTCGGGTTCCGTGGCCGGAACGGTGCGGTGGCGGAGTCCGGCTGGTTGAGGTCGTCTGAGTTCATCGTGCGTGCTCCCCAACTGGTCGTGTAGGTGGTGGGATCAGGGGTTTCCGAAGGAGTGCAGCGACAGCTCACGGAGCCGAAGGCCAACGCAGGCGGCGCCTTTCACCGCGCGTCGCCCCAACCACGAGGCATACATTCATGAAGGCGACCAGGCAAGGGCCACTGCCCCCCCGGCCGTCCCGGGGGTGGGAGGCACACCGTGATCCGTCGTCAGCGCATCTATCAACTCGGAGCAGCCCTCACCGCCAGCCTCATGCTGGCCAGCATGGCGCAAGTCGGTGCGGGCGCCGCACCACTCGCCGATCCGGGCGTGACCGTCGACCCGACCCCCGCACCCGCACCCGCCCCGGAAGCGGAGGACTGCACCCCGGCGCCAGGCGCGGACTGCGCGGGCGCGGTCCTGGCAGGACGCGATCTCGGCGGCCAGGACCTCACGGGCGTCAATCTCGAGAACGCCAACCTCGACGGCGCGGACATCTCCAGCGCGATACTGCGCGACGCGAAGCTGACGAACGCGAACCTCTCGTTCGTCAAGGGCAGCGCAGCTGACCTCTCGAACGCGACCGCCACGTCCACATCGTTCAGCGGTGCGCTCCTGCGCGGAGTGAGCGCGCCGTCACTCGACGCGCCCTGGGCCTCGTTCGCCAACGCGGACCTCACCGGGGCCGTCCTTCCCGACGCGCAACTTGGCAAGGTGACGGCGCTCAATGCGGACTTCACCGACGCTCAGATGCAGCGTGTCGACTTGGGCTCGGCCAATCTCGATGGTGCTCGATTCGTCCGCACTGATCTCACGTCCGCCGATCTTCGCAGCGCGTCGCTGTGGGGTGCCAAGATCGACAGCACGACGATCCTGACCGATGCCGACCTGACCGGGGCGACCTGGATCGACGGCAGGACGTGCCTCGAGGGCTCTGTGGGTCGATGCATCCCCGCCCCCGTCGAGGGCCCCACGGCCGAGGCCCCGGGCATCAGTGGAAGCACGATCGGCTCGCTCCTCAAGGGCGCCTTCGAGGTCTACAAGTTCGCTTCCACGTGCAAGGCCAACATGGAGGCGGGGGGTTCCTGCTTCGATGCGGCCTGGAAGAAGGACTTCAACAAGGTCCAGGCGGACATCGCCGAAATCCGTGACCTGGTGATCAAGAACCACGAAGAGACCATGAGGGCGATGAACGTGATCATCGCCAAGATCGAGGAAGCGAAGGTCCGCGAGGAGTACAAAGCGATCCAGAAGACCCTGAGCCTGTCCAGCGACGCCATGCGCAAGTACCTGGAGTACACGAACTGCCTCGCCTACCTGAACAAGCAGGAGGGCGCGGCGTGCGTCACCACGGACATCAACGGCAACAACCCCAAGACCCTGACTCCCAAGACGGTCGCCGACCTGTGGGACGGGACCAACAAGCCCCTCGCTGACATGGCCTATGGCGGGCCGGTCGCGCGTCTCCTGCACTCGACGCTCTACCGAATCGGCGGCTCGGATCTTGCCCGACAGAAGCTGGTGGACACCGGCAATGACCTGCTGACCGGCATCACGGGGACCAAGGCTCCGGTTGCGACCGGATTGCTGCCCGCTCACTTCAGCCTCCTCAACGCGCAGTTGACTCAGCAGTACAGCGGGACGCCCGGGGCCCTGCCGCGATTCATCCCCGGCCGGTACACCCAGCAGATGAACGCACTCACCAAGTACTACACCGGCGCTGAGGCGGAGTACTTCGCGACCGTGATCGCGTCACTGCAACTCCTCGAGCAGGGGAAGTCGAGTGACACCGCTGAGTCTCTCTTGGCGATGGCCGAGAAGGGCGTCGCGTCCGACCGCGACCTGGCACTCGACAAGCAGATCGAGGCGTTCACTTTCGACGTGGACGCCATGGCGCAAGCCAACCCGGATCGAGTCGGCTACTTCCTGGGAGCAGATGGGCGCGTCTACCGCGTCCAACAGGGTTACCCCGGGAACACCGCAGGGGTCGCGGCATCGACCTACGTCAACGCAGCCGGGTTCCCGTATCCGTCGTACGCGACCCTCCAGCTCTTCCAGAACGCCCTCCAGGGCTGGGGTGTGCGCATGAGCACGGTGCAGGACAAGAACCCCGCTACCGTCCCCAGCGGATCGAGGAATGCCACCTGGTGGGCGAATTTCGGCGGCGAGTACAAGACCTTCTACGTCAGGGACAAGCGGTGGAATCCGTGGTCCTTCGTGGACGTCGTCTTCCGCAGCGGTAGCGCCGCACCCGACTACGGCTTCTGGGGCAGCAACGTGGCGACGAAGACGTATCACTCCTGCGTGATGCCGGTCCGCATGCGTGACGCCAAGGTCTCCATGGCTGAGTCGTTCGCCGACGACAGCCGTGGCGACATCAGCCTCTCGGGAAAGCGCAACTGGTCAAGCGTGATGAGCCAGGTGTACGTCGACGGCACGCGGCGGAAGAAGTTCCTCGTCCTGCACTCGGCAAGTGAGCGGGACTACAACCGCGTGGTGCACAACGGCGCCATTCCCGCCTACGACGTCGGATACACCTTCAGGGAGTCCGGACCCTCCGGCAATGATCCCCAGGGCACGGGCACGTGGTACCGCTGCGATGGTGGCTACAACAGCTACATCGCACGGCCGCTCTCGACCGACTACGTGTCCCTCGTCCCGTTGGCGCAGATCAAGGGCGCGTTCAAGCTGTTCGGTCTCACGGCGGAGGTCTTCGAGACGTGCGCCGACCTGCACGATGCCGTGTGGAGCGGCATCGGCCGCCGGGGCGCCGTCGACGAGGTGGCCGACGACACGGAGGCCCTCGAGATCAACAGTGACGAGTTCCGCATTGACAGCACGTGGTACGACGCGAACTCGGCACTCGATGCGGACGGAGACGGCATCGCCTGTGAGTTAACGGGGGGAGGGGCCCCGGGGGGCCCCGGCACCGGGGGGGGGGGGGGCCGGCCTGGTTCGGCGGGGGGGGCTTCCTTTTTGCGACGTATGGGGGGGTCCGGGCTTTCCCTCGCCGGGGGCCCCGCCCCAGGGATGGAGACACGGTGAGTGGACGCGAAGAGCCGCACGTCGCCGACAGCCACGACCTGATCCGTGTGCAGGGCGCCCGCGAGAACAACCTCAAGGACGTCAGCGTCGAGATCCCGAAGCGCCGGCTGACGGTGTTCACCGGCGTCTCCGGCTCGGGCAAGAGCTCGCTGGTGTTCGACACGATCGCCGCGGAGTCGCAGCGGCTCATCAACGAGACGTACAGCGCCTTCGTGCAGGGATTCATGCCGACGCTGTCGCGCCCAGAGGTCGACGTGCTCGACGGGCTGACCACCGCGATCATCGTCGATCAGGAGCGGATGGGCGCCAACACCCGCTCCACGGTGGGCACCGCCACCGACGCGTGTACGACGACAGCAAGTCGCTGAACGAGGGTGCCCTCACCATCCCCGGCTACGGTGTGGACGGCTGGTACGGCCGCATCTTCAGCGGCTGTGGCTTCTTCCCCCCGGACAAGCCGATCCGTGAATTCACGAAGAGGCAGGTGCACGACCTGCTCTACAAGGAGCCGACCAAGATCAAGGTCGACAGCATCAACCTGACGTTCGAGGGCCTGATCCCGAAGATCCAGAAGTCGATGCTGTCCAAGGACGTCGACGCGATGCAGCCGCACATCCGCGCCTTCGTGGAACGGGTGGTGACCTTCACCACCTGCCCTGACTGCGGTGGCACCCGCCTCAGCGAGGCGGCCCGCTCGTCGAGGATCGGGGAGATCAACATCGCCGATGCCTGCGCCATGCAGATCAGCGACCTGGCCGAGTGGGTCCGCGGTGTCGACGAGCCATCCGTCGCACCCCTGCTCCACGCGCTGCGGGAGACCCTCGACTCGTTCGTCGACATCGGCCTCGGCTATCTGAGCCTCGACCGCCCCTCGGGGACGTTGTCGGGCGGTGAGTCGCAACGGACCAAGATGATCCGCCATCTCGGGTCATCGCTCACCGATGTCACGTACGTGTTCGACGAGCCGACCATCGGGCTGCACCCCCACGACATCCAGCGGATGAACGAGCTGCTGCTGCGGCTGCGGGACAAGGGCAACACGGTGCTCGTCGTCGAGCACAAGCCGGAGGCGATCGCGATCGCCGACCACGTCGTCGACCTCGGCCCCGGCGCCGGAACCGCGGGCGGCGAGGTCGTGTTCGAGGGCACCGTCGACGGCCTGCGGGCCAGCGGCACGCTGACCGGGCGGCACCTCGACGACCGGGCCGTGCTCAAGCAGACGCTCAGAAGTTCCACCAGCGCGCTGGAGATCCGCGGAGCGTCCGCCAACAACCTGCGGGACGTCGACGTCGACATCCCCCTCGGTGTGCTCGTCGTGGTCACGGGCGTGGCCGGGTCGGGCAAGAGCTCCCTGATCCACGGTTCGGTGTCGGGTCGGGACGACGTCGTGACCGTCGACCAGGCACCGATCCGTGGCTCGCGGCGCAGCAACCCAGCGACCTACACCGGTCTGCTCGACCCGATCCGCAAGGCGTTCGCGAAGGCCAACGGCGTGAAGCCGGCGCTGTTCAGCGCCAATTCCGAGGGCGCCTGCCCGACCTGCAACGGCGTCGGAGTCATCTACACCGACCTGGCCGTGATGGCCGGCGTGACCTCGATCTGCGAGGAGTGCGAAGGACGACGGTTCCAGGCGTCCGTCCTGGAGTACCGGCTCGGTGGACTAAACATCGCCGAGGTGCTGGCGATGCCGGTAACGCGCGCCGAGGAGTTCTTCCGCGCGGGCGAGGCGCGCACACCCGCCGCGCACGCCATCCTCGTCCGGCTCGCCGATGTCGGCCTCGGCTACCTCAGCCTCGGCCAGCCGCTCACGACACTGTCCGGCGGCGAGCGGCAGCGCCTCAAGCTGGCCACCCACATGGCCGAGAAGGGCGGCATCTACGTCCTCGACGAGCCGACCACGGGGCTTCACCTGGCCGACGTCGAGCAGCTGCTCGGCCTGCTCGACCGGCTCGTCGACTCCGGCAAGTCGGTCATCGTCATCGCTCACCACCAGGCGGTCATGGCGCACGCCGACTGGATCATCGACCTCGGGCCCGGCGCCGGCCACGACGGCGGCCGGATCGTCTTCGAAGGCACCCCCGCCGACCTCGTCGCCGCGCGCTCCACCCTCACCGGCGAGCACCTCGCGGCCTACGTCGGCGCCTGAGCGCGGAGGATCAGCCATCGGCGAGACGGCACCGAGCTTCGACGTTCTCGAGGCGGAGGGATCGTCGGCCGATGGAGGAGCCAGTTCGAGCCCAACGCCGCGAACGGATCACCCAGCCACGTGACAGCCCTCTATCCGTTCCTCCCGCTCGGCCCGTGACGAGCGGTGAGTTGTCGGGCGGCTTTTGACCCTTTTCGGCCCGACGACTCACCGCTCGGCGGGGCGGCACCTCATCGCTCGGCGGGGCGACGTTGCCAGCGGGCACGCTTACCGGCACGATTCAGGTACACCACCAGGAGGTTTGCGTGTCAGATGGCTCGATAGACGTCAGCGAGATGTTCGCGGTGCACGACGCGATGCGCAAGGAGTACGGCTCGATGCCGCTTCTCGTGAAGTCGATAGCCGAAGGTGACTCCGATCGAGCCGCGGTCATCACGGAGCACGTGCACCTGATGGGCCGGCTGATGCACGTGCACCATCAGGGTGAGGACGAGCTGCTCTGGCCGCTCGTGCAGCAGCGTGCACCTGAGCACGAGGCCGTCTTCGTGATGGACGCGGAGCACGCGGAGCTGAACGCGGAACTGTCCCAGATCGCCCAGCTCGCCGATGCGTGGAGCGCCGACCCGTCCGGCGCCAACCGAGCGTCGCTCCACACGGCACTGATCGTCTTCGAGAAGCGGCTGCTGAAGCACCTCGGCCACGAGGAGCGCGAGCTGCTGCCGCTGCTCGCCAGCACGGTGACCCAGGAGGAGTTCGCCGCCCTGGGCGCCTACGTCCGCGACGCACTGCCCGCCGATCAGCGCACCGTCCTCCTCAGCCTCATCATCGATGACACGACCCCCAGCCTGAGAGACGCGATGCTCGACGCCATGGATCCGGCGGCGCGGTCGGCGTTCGAGGAGTCCGGCCGACCGATCGCTCGCGCCTACCGCGATCGGCTCTACTCCATGTCCTAGACGTTGCCGGGGTCGTTCGCGCACAGGATCGTCGCCAGGACTTCCGCTCGCGTTCGCCCGCAAGGGTGAACGCGCGGCTAGCGTGGCGGGACGCCTTCCCCCGGAGTTGATCATGACCGTCCTCCCCACCCGCTCGCCAACATCGTCGCCTACGAAGCCCGCGATCGACTTTCTCGCGTCGTCGCTCGGGGGCGACGGAGTACGGCTCATCACGCTGGATACCCGGAACCCCAACGGTGGGCGCGGGGGATCGATCGACTCCGACCAATGCGCATGGCTGGTCCGTGAGCCGGCGGCCAGCCCGCGGCGCGGTGTCGTGATCGCGACGCGGCATCGGTCGAGCGAACTCCGCAATGCCCTGAGCACCCTTGATCTGCCACCACGCATCCTCGCCGACGAGCTGGTGCCGATCCTGCTCGCGCATCCGAACGTCCTCGGCTGGATCGGCGGTCATCGGCATCGTCCCGGCGCGATACGGCACGGCGCGCGAGACACGGGGCTGTGGGAGATGACGCCGGCTCTCCTCGGGTTCGGCTGCCACGCTTGGCTGGGGCTCCAGTCCCGGCGTGGCATACGCTTCGCGACGCGCCGGTGAACGATCGATGAACTCTTCCTGCAGCGCTGGAAACCGCCACCGACGACGGCTACTTTCGAAGCGTGGTCACCTACGCGAACACCCTCCCCGCAGTCACGTGTGACGTGGTGGAGGATCCCGAGGGCTTCTCCGCCGAACTGAGCGTGGAGAGCGACTTGGCTGCGGGTCAGGTCGAGGCCTTCAGCGCCGCTGCACTGGCGATGGGCGTGGCCGTGACAGTCGACCATGGGCGGAAGATCCGCGGCCTGGTGTCAGTCGACGACCAGACGCTGTGGGTGTACGTGCACGCGGTGGGCCCGGGTGGCTACGACCCTGCAGTCGAGGCATCAGCGCGCCACCTGCTCGCCACGTTGTGGGACGACATCCACCGCAGGGCGCACGCACACTGAACCCGTCCGGTCGCCCCCCGTTCGTTCGGCGGCCGTGGTGTTCATCTTCAGGCGCTATCTTCGCCCTATGTCCAAGGACGACGCTGATCCGCTTGCCAAGTGGCGGGAATCCGAGGCCGCCTACGCGGTCGCGGCCAAGCCCTTCATGAAGGCCTCGAATGACGCTCCGCCGCTGAAGAAGAAGGACCTGGTCGAACTCGTGCAACTACGGGGCAAGGCCGACCGCTGGCGCGAGAGGTACTTCAAGGACGGTCACTCCTAGCGTCCGGGCATCGAGTCGGTGAATTCACCGACTGGCCATTCCGACGTGGGGGGCGTGCACCCAGGTCGTCACTCGCCTGTGTCACGGTCGAACCGTGACGAGAACAGACTTCATCGCGGACTGGAGCTTCGGCCCGACCGAGCGTGCCGCCGGCCAACGACACATCGCGCTGGTCGGTCACGACCACATGAAGGCGGAACTGGCCCACTGGGCACTCCACAACCGCGACCTGCTGGCGCGTCATCGGATCTACGCAACCGGTACCACGGGCCGGATCCTGAGCGATCAGCTCGGCGTTCCCATCCAGCTGTTCCTCAGCGGCCCGCTCGGCGGCGACCAGCAGATCGGCGCGGCCATCGCGGAGGGGACCATCGATGCCCTCATCTTCTTCTGGGATCCGCTGGAGCCCCAGCCGCACGATCCCGACGTCAAGGCGCTGCTTCGGATCGCGACGCTGTGGAACATCCCGGTGGCCAGCAACCGCACGACCGCCGACATGATCGTCACGTCGCCACTGTTCATGGGCGCGTATCGACCCGTGGCCCCCGCCTTCATCCGGGCCGAGGCGAGTGCCGCGGCTCGGACCGCCTGATGCTGCGCTACGGGGCGATCTCGGCGATGAGGGCCTCGATCCGGCGCCGGATGTCGTCGCGGATGGGGCGGACGGCTTCGACGCCCTGACCCACCGGGTCGGCCAGCTTCCAGTCCTCGTAGTGCTTGCCCGGGTAGACGGCACACACGTCGCCGCATCCCATGGTGATGACGACGTCGGACTCCTGGACGGCCCGGTCGGTGAGCACCTTGGGCACCTCGCTACTGATGTCGATGCCCTCTTCGAGCAGGGCCTCGACAACGGCGGCGTTCACGGAGCCGGCCGGGGCCGACCCGGCGGAGCGGACTTCGACGCGGTCGCCGGCCAGGTGTGTGAGGTACGCGGCCGCCATCTGCGAGCGACCCGCGTTGTGGATGCAGACGAACAGGACGGAGGGCTTGTGACTCATGGAGATCGATTCTCACTTCTGTTGGCGGTATCGGCTGGGGTTCAGTCGCTGGGGTGCGGGCCATGGTGGACGGGATCGGGCAGGTCGAGCGGCTCGGCGGCACCCGGGCGCGGGTAGAAGAACTCCGTCAGGAGCGCCCCGATGGCGGCGCCGACCACCTGGAACACGATGAACATCGGCACGCTCTCGGGGGCGATGCCGGAGAACGTATCGGTGAGGCTGCGCCCGATCGTGACCGCGGGGTTGGCGAAGGACGTGGACGAGGTGAAGAAGTAGGCCGCGCCGATCCACGCTGGCACCAGGGCAGGGCCGAGGTGCCCGCGACCGGTACGGGTGAGGGCCCCGATGACGAGGAGGAGCCCAGCAGTGGCGACGATCTCGCCGAGCCAGATCGGGAACCCGGTGCGCACGTGGGTCGATGCCTGCCAGGCGGGCAGGTCGAACATGACATTCGCGAGAGCCACGCCGGCGAGGGCGCCACCCACCTGCGCGATCACGTAGACGCCGGCCTCGACGACGGGCATCTCCCGGCGAACCACGGCGACCCCGGTGACGACCGGGTTGAAGTGGGCGCCGGAAATCGGGCCAACCGCCCAGATGAGGACGCCCAGCGCGGCAACGGTCGCGACCGCGTTGATGAGCAGCGTGACGGCGAGATTGTCCGACAAGAGCGTGCCCATGATGCCGGACCCGACGACAGTGGCGACGAGCATCGCGGTGCCGAGGAACTCGGCGGCGCCACGGCGCTCGAGCCGATGTGACATGCGGAACTCCTCTGCAGGGGACGGGGGGACACTACTTGACGCCGCGGAACTAATCAAAGACCATTGAGTCAATATCCGCTGATCTACATGGTCGGGAGCCGACGGTGGCTGGTGATCGAGCACAACGAGCCGCTGTCCTGAGCGCTCTCGGCGACCCGAGCCGGCTCGCGGTGGTCGACCTGCTCCAGGTGCAGGACCTGTCACCGCACGCCCTGGCGGCTGCCCTGGAGATCCCGGGCAACCTGCTCGCCCACCACCTGAAGGTCCTCGAGACCGCTGGCGTGGTCACGCGGGCCCACTCGCAGAACGACAAGCGCCGCACCTACGTCCGGCTCGTCCCCGAGTCCCTCGACGGACTCCTGCCGGCGCCCGGACCGCTCGTGGTGCCCCGCGTGGTGTTCGTCTGCACGCACAACTCGGCGAGATCGGTGCTCGCGGAGGCGATCTGGAACGCCGTCAGCGACGTCCCCAGCGCGTCGGCGGGCACCCATCCCGCGGAGCGCGTCAACCCCCGAGCCACGTCGGCGGCGGGACGGGCAGGACTCGCACTCGCCGCTGCGACGCCACGCTCGATCGACGACGTGCTCTCCGCCGACGACCTCCTCGTATCGGTCTGCGACTCCGTGAACGAGGAGCTGGGGGACGTGCCCAACCCCCGCGTCCACTGGTCGATCCCCGACCCCGCCCTGCGCGACACCGATGAGGCGTTCGCCGAAGCCCTCACCGACATCACCGAACGGGTCGCCCACCTCGCGCCCCGCGTTCGCTATCGCCGTCACGCGCCAACGAAAGGCACGCCATGACCGACTCATACCGCCGTCAGGACATCCCGCTCGACCACGCCATGGTGCTCGGGACGTCCTCCACCATCCTGCAACGCGATTTCGCCGGCCAGTTCGGGACCGAGACCATCGAACGCTTCCTGCATTCCTCCTACGACGAGTTCGCGGGTCGGGTCGCCGTCACCAAGTACCTTCCGCAGTTCGCCGAGCGCTTCGCGCGCGAGCGGCTGTCCGCCCTGGCCCGCGTCGAGGGCACGAGCGACGACCACCGCCCCATCGTGTTGTTCCTGTGCACCCACAACGCCGGCCGCTCGCAGATCGCCCTCGGCTACTTCCGGGCCCTCGCGGGAGATCGCGCCGTGGCCTGGTCCGGTGGCTCCGAGCCCGGCGACCAGGTCAACCCCGCCGCCGTCGCCGCCATGGCAGAGGTGGGCATCGACATCTCGGGGGAGTTCCCGAAGCCCTGGACCGACGAGGTCGTTCGCGCCGCCGACGTGGTCGTCACCATGGGCTGCGGCGACGCCTGCCCCGTCTTCCCCGGGAAGCGCTACGAGGACTGGACGCTCACCGACCCAAACGGGCTCGACGTCGCCTCGGTCCGGCCGATCCGCGACGAGATCAAGGTCCGCGTCGAGGCGCTGCTCGCCGAGTTGGGCGTCCTCGTGGGGTGAGAGCCGTGCAAGCGGTTGCTGAGACCGGGAAAACTCGCTCGATCCGTGCCAAGATATGCCCGTGGCCCCGAGGCTGGCACTTCCCCAGGATCTCGAGGAGCTGATCGAGCACATGTTCGAGCAGGTCCTCGACGCTGCCGAGCGCGCGGAACTGCGCGCATGGATCGAGGAATGGGAAGCTGCCCACCCCGACGCGGACGCGGCCCATCGGGTGACCGGGTGGATCGACGTCGCGTACGCCTTCCAGGCAGGGGCCGATTCGCGCCAGGAGATCCGCAACCCCGTCCGAAGCGCCCCGGAGCCTGCCTCCCCCGTCGGCTCCTCCGTCTCGTTCGCCTGACACCTGCCGCTGCCCGGCCGCGTCCGTTGGCAGCGTTCTCTCGATGTTCACCTTTCGGTCATTTCGTGGTGTCCTCGCGCGCGGGCCGCGCTGCTAGCGTCGGTCGCCAGCCACAGAGGCGTCCGTTCAGCGAGAGGCTTGTCGAGTGTCGGTCAGAGGAATGTTCGTCAGCGCCAAGGAGACGAAGCAGTACTTCCCCGGTGAGGTGGTCTTCTCCCAGGGCGACGCGAGCTCGCAGATGTTCGGAGTCGTGTCCGGCGCGATCGACCTGTTCAGGGACGGGGAACTCGTCATGCGGATCGGGCCGGAGGGCACCTTCGGGGAGATGGGCATCATCGACGGGGCCCCCCGCAGCCTCACCGCGGTCGCCGCGGAGGCCACCGAGTTGGCGACCATCGACGAGCGCACCTTCTTGTTCCTCGTCCAGGAGACGCCCATGTTCGCGCTGCAGGTCATGAGGTCGCTGGCCGCCCGCATCCGGGAACTCGACGACGCGGGCTGACGGACGGAACAACGGGTCCCTACGACGTACCCGGCACCTCGGGCACCGGGCCGAACGCCGTCAGGAAGCGGTCGCGGAAGGCGTCCATCGGCCAGACCGGCGCCGCAGGATCGGGGCGCATGCCGTCCTGCCAGCCCCAATCGGCGATCTGGTCGAGCACGGCGCCGTCCCCGGCGATGATCGAGATCGGCACATCGTGGCCCGCCCCCGGTCCGGAGACGATCGCGGCCGGCTGATGGTCACCCACGAGGATGAGCACGAGATCGTCGTCTCCGTACTCCTGCATGAACGAGATCAGGCTGCTCAACGTGTACTCGATGGCCTGCCCGTACGCCGCGCGCACCTGGTCTCCGTCGCGCCACACGGCATCGGGCGATCCGCCGACCGCGGGACTGCGACGGAAGACCGACCCGTCCCCGATGTCGCTCCAGTCGATCAGGCGAGGCCGCGGTGTCCACGGCGTGTGGCTCGACACGAGGTCTACCTCCACCATGACCGGCCCTCGGTCCGTCGGCGCGAGCTCGAGTCGCTGGAGCACCGCCAGGGTGTATTGGTCGGGCATGGTGGCATAGCTGTGACTGCGGCCCTTGTACCCGAGGTTGCGATAGTCGTAGACCTTGTCGTACCCGTAGAAGGCCTTGCCCTCGTTCTAGTTCTCGCCATTCGACGGAACCACGTCGACGGTGCGCCAGCCGGCGCGCTTGAAGGCGCCGGCCAGGGTCAGGCGATCGCTGGCGAGTACCTGGTCGTAGCTCGTCTGGTTGTCGATCCACAGGCCCGAGTGGAACGTGGCATGGGCGAGCCAGCTGATGCCGCCGAACGTCGATGACGTCAGGAAGGCGCTGCGCGAGGCGAGACCGGCGGCGCTCAACGCGGCCGTCCCGGCGTCGAGCACGTCACCGACCCCGCCCGAGACCTGGGAATCCTGCACGGCAACGCGCCCGTAGCTCTCGACGAACGCGATGACGACGTCCTTGCCGCGCAGGCCCGTGAGCAGATCGGCACCCGCCCGGTACCGGAAGGGATCGCCGAGGACCGCCTCGGCGAGCGTCGCCTTGACCTGCGCGCCCGAGCGGATCTCCCGCACCTGGTCGTAGGCGAGGCCGGCGGCGCTGGCCGACGCGATGGGCGCACCGGGCACGAGCTGGCCCCCGAGGACCGCGCTCAGCACCCACAGCCCGCCGAGCCCGGCGACGACCCGGATCGACCCGTTGCGATGGTGTGCCGCCAGACGGGTCAGTCGGACCACGGCCAGGGGCATGAGGAGGAGGACGACGAGCGCAAGGACGCCTGCGGCAACCGCGGCGGCACGAGCCCCCGATGAGCCGATCGCGTCCGCGAGCAGATCGACGCCCGAGCCGAAGTAGGCCCAGTCCGACACGGGGTTGAAGGGCCGGTCGATCGTGGCGAAGAAGCCCATGTCGATCACCTTGACGACGGCAAGGAGGCCCAGCGCCAAGCCGACGCCCCCCGCCACGACGGGTCGCGCCCGGGCCGGGAGCACCACGATGATCGCGACCAGGACGAGGCCCTCGAGCGGGATGCGAGCGAACGCGATGAGCGTGAGGTCGTCGATCCTGTTCGGCGCGACGAGCGCGAACCACACGAGCAGGCAGGCGAGCACGGTCAGGAATCCCGACGCCACGGTGCGCACCCGGCCCCGGGCGCTGGTCACGTCCTGCGCTGGGACGAGGCCGACGTCAAGCCGCCGGTGCCGCCACAGCCACCACACGTCACGGCCGAACGACTCCACGAGCATCGCCAGCGAGACGGCCAGGGCCACCTCGACGAGGAGGGCCGGCAGGACTCCCGCCGCCGCGACCGTCAGCACCACGCCCTGCGTGGCGGCCACCACCTTGCGCCAGTACCGCGGCGGCAGGGGTGCCCGAAGCCAGGGCAGCAGCCAGCCCGCGGCGACGAAGCCGTACCGGGCCGCGCCGATCGCGAGCACCCACCACCCGCTCGATCGCGCGACGAACACGCTGAGGACCAGGAGATGGAAGGCGTCGACCTCCATGTCGAAGCGGGCACCCAGAGCCGATTCGGTTCGGGTGCGCCGGGCCACATGGCCGTCGACGCCGTCGAGGACCAGCGCGACGACGGTCAGCGCCACGATCACCGTCACCTGGGCCGGCCGCACGAACGAGTCGGCGACGAGCGCCGCCACACCGCCCACGAGCGTCGCCCGCGTCAGGGTCACCCAGTCGGCCGGTCCCGGTCCCGTGGACCCCTCGCGCGCCAGGCCGCGACCGAGCAGGCCGTTCGTGACGACCCCATAGGCGAGGCCCATGACCCATCCCGGGGCCCCCAGGCCGACCGTGCCGGACAGCGCAGCGAGCACGCCGGCCTGGGCGGCGAGGCCGATCACGGGGGCGGAACGAGCCGAGGGCACGATTCCTCCGTTTCCGCGGGTTAGGGGTGCCTAACCCGAAATACTATGGTCGAGTCCGCCGACCTGGCGTCGATCGCCGACGGAACCGAGCAAGGGAGACGTCGTTGCCCAGTGCCGCGCGCGCCTTCTGGGTGCGAGAGCCGGGCGTCGGGGAGATCCGGCCGACCGCGATTCCGGCACCGGGCGCCGACGAGGTCCTCGTCCGCGCGCTTCACTCGGGGATCAGCCGAGGCACGGAGTCCCTCGTGTTCCGCGGCGGGGTGCCGCAGAGCCAGCACGCGGCCATGCGCGCCCCCTTCCAGGACGGCGACTTCCCCGGACCGGTGAAGTACGGCTACCTCAGCGTCGGCGTCGTCGACGAGGGACCTCCCTCGCTGGTGGGCCGAACCGTGTTCTGCCTGCACCCGCACCAGACCGCCTACGTGGTGCCGGCCACGGCAGTGGTCGCCGTGCCGGACGACGTTCCTCCCGCTCGTGCGGTCCTCGCCGGCACCGTGGAGACCGCCGTCAATGCCCTCTGGGATGCCGCACCGCTCATCGGCGACCGCGTGAGTGTCGTCGGGGCCGGCATGGTGGGCTGCTGCATCGCCCGGCTGCTGGCCCGGTTCCCCGGCCTCGACGTCACCCTCGTCGACGTCGATCCCTCTCGCGCCGAGGTGGCTGAAGCACTCGGGGTGGCGTTCGCCCTGCCGCACGACGCGTCCGGCGACCGCGACCTCGTCGTGCACACCAGCGCCACCACCGAGGGCCTGCAGCGCTCACTCGACCTGCTCGCGACCGAGGGCACCGTCCTCGACCTCAGCTGGTACGGCGACGCGGAGGTCCGTCTGTCGCTCGGCGGCACGTTCCACTCCGGCCGCCTGGCCCTGCGTGCCAGCCAGGTCGGCATGGTGTCGCCGGCTCGGCGGGGGAGCCGCACATCCCGTGACCGGCTGGCCCTGGCGCTGGCTCTGCTGCGCGACCCGGCTTTCGATGCGATCCTCACGGGTGAGTCCCGCTTCGACGACCTGCCCGACGTGATGACCTCGTTGGCGAACGGGAGCCTGACCGCGATCTGCCACGTCATCACCTACGGCGAGGGGTAGCCCAGTGTTCAGCGTCACCGTCCGCGACCACATGATGATCGCCCACAGCTTCAACGGCGAGGTGTTCGGCCCGGCGCAGCGCCTGCACGGGGCGACGTACGTCGTCGACGCCTCGTTCCGGCGGGCCGCGCTCGACGCGGACAACATCGTCGTCGACATCGGGCGCGCAGCCGAGGAGCTGCACGCGATCCTCGCGGAGATCTCCTTCCGCAACCTCGACGAGGAGATCGCCTTCGCCGGCATGAACACCTCCACGGAGGCCCTTGCTCAGGTGGTCGCCGACCGCCTGGCAGAGCGCGTCCATGCCGGCGGGCTGGGAGAGGGGGCGCGGGGGCTCGCCGGGATCTGCGTCACGCTGCACGAATCCCACATCGCCTGGGCGACCTACGAGCGGCCGCTGTGACTGCCGTGTACGTCGTCGTGCCCGACGGCGTCGACGATCCGGCGCGGCCGAGCGGCGGCAACACCTACGACCGCCGCGTCTGCCGAGGGCTGGCCGACCTCGGCTGGGTGGTGCACGAGTGCCCTGTGCCGGGCCCATGGCCACGTCCGGACGACGCAGCGAACGCGAGACTGGCCCGCGTGATCGCGGCGATCCCGGTCGGCTCGGTGGTCCTCCTCGACGGGCTGATCGCCTCGTCGGCGCCCGAGGCCCTCGTGCCCGAGGCCGCTCGACTGCGGCTGGTCGTCGTCGTGCACCTGCCGCTGGGCACGATGACGGACGGGCCGGTCGACGAGACCCGCGAACGTGAGCAGGCCGTGCTCGCGGCCGCCGCCGCGGTCGTCGCCACCAGCGCATGGACCCGCCGATGGCTGCTCGAGCACTACGCACTGGCCGCGTCTGCGGTGCACGTCGCCGAGCCCGGCGTGGACGCCGCGGGGCTCGCGCCGGGGACCCCGGCCGGCGGCGCGCTGCTGTGCGTCGCAGCGGTCGCCCCGCACAAGGGGCACGATGTCCTCGTGGCTGCCCTGGCCCGGATCACCGACCTCGACTGGCGGTGCCTGCTCGTCGGCGCGCTCGATCGGGACGCGGCCTTCGTCCAGCGACTCACCCGCCAGGCGGCCGACGCCGGCGTCGCCGACCGGATGACCTTCGCCGGCCCCCTCGCAGGCGCCGGCCTCGACCACGCCTATGCCGCGGCGGACGTACTCGTCCTGGCCTCCCACGCCGAGACATACGCGATGGTGGTCACGGAAGCCCTCGCGCATGGACTACCGGTTCTTGCGACGGCCGTGGGCGGACTGCCGCAGGCGGTGGGGCGCGCCACCGGCGGCCGGCCCAGCCTGCTCGTGCGACCGGGCGATCCAGACGCACTGGCGGCGGCGCTGCGGTGCTGGCTGACCGACCCGGGACTGCGAGGACGCCTGCGCGACCGAGCTCGCGAGCGTCGCGCGACCCTGGCCCCCTGGTCGACCACGTCGGCGCGGATCGACCAGGTTCTGACCGAGGTTGCCGCATGACGGCCGGGCTCGTCCGCGTCAGCCCGACCTGGCTCGAGCTGCGTGAGCCGGCCGACGCGGCCGCCCGCGCCACCGACCTCGTCGAGCTGCTCCGCGAGCACCTGCCCACCAAGGGGCGAGCAGAGATCCACGATCTCGGCTGCGGCACCGGGTCGATGCTGCGGTGGCTCGCGCCCCGGCTCAGCGGCTCGCAGCATTGGCTCATGTACGACCGCGACCCCGACCTGCTCGACCTGGTCGGCGCCAACCAACCGACCTCGAGCGCCGACGGTTCGCCCGTAACGGCCGACCCTCGCCAGCGCGACATCACCCGTCTCCCGGACCAGGATCTCTCCGGCGCGTCCCTGATCACGGCCTCGGCGCTGCTCGACATGTTCACCGTCGACGAGCTCGGCCGCTTCGTCGCCACCTGCGCCGCCGCGCACTGCCCCGTCCTCCTGACCATCTCCGTCACCGGACGTGTCGATCTCGCGCCGGCGGACCCGCTCGACCTGGTACTGACCGACGCCTTCAACGACCACCAGCGCCGCCTGTCCGATCGCGGACCTCTGCTCGGGCCGGATGCCGTGGGCATCGCCGCGGAGCTGTTCGCAGGCCTCGGCATGGACGTCACCGTGCGCCCCAGCCCATGGGTGCTCGACGCCGACGAGGCGGCCCTGACGACGCAGTGGCTGCACGGCTGGATCGACGCGGCGACCGAGCAGCGGCCGGAGCTGGCCGACGCGGCTGCGGACTACGCGCAGCGCCGGCTGGCCGATGGGCGGGCACGGCGGCTCACGGTCACCGTCCACCACCTCGACCTGCTGGCCCGGCCACGATGAGCGGCACCGACACCGCGGTCACCGTCACGGGCGACCTCCCACGCCGGGTGCTCGCCGGCCGCCGGCGCCGGCTGTGGGCAGTGGCCCGCGTCCTGGCGGGCGCCGGGATCCTTGCCCTGCTGATCTGGCGGCTGGGCACCGGCCCGTTCGTCGACGGCATCCGCACGATCGACGCCTGGTCGCTCGGCGCCGCCTTCGTCATCGGGGTGCTGACCACCGTGTGCTGCGCGTGGCGCTGGCACCTGGTCTCTCGCGGCCTGGGCGTGGGCGTGCCGCTGCGCGCGGCAGTGCCCGCCTACTACCGATCCCTGTTCCTGAACACCACCCTGCCCGGCGGCGTGCTCGGCGACGTGCATCGCGCGGTGCGTCACGGACGCGAGGCCGGCGACGTCGGCGCCGGCGTGCGGGCGGTCGCCTGGGAGCGCTCCGCGGGCCAGGTCGTGCAAGTGGCGCTGACGGTGGTCGTGCTGCTGCTGCTCCCGTCGCCGGTGCGCGGCGCGATGCCCCTTGTCGCCCTGGGCGTCGCGGCGGTCGCCGTGCTCGCCATCCTGGTGAGTCGGACGCTGCCCCGGAGCGGCCCGGCCCTGTGGGTACGGGCCATGCAGACGGCGGGCAGCGATTTGCGCCACGGTCTTCTCGCCCAGCGGGCGTGGCCGGGCATCGTGCTCGCGTCCGCGCTGGTGGTGGCCGGGCATGCCGCGACGTTCCTCATCGCCGCACGCACCGTGGGCCTGAGCGCGTCGACCGTGCACCTGCTGCCGATCGCCCTGATCGTTCTGATGGCGATGGCGATACCCCTGAGCATCGGGGGGTGGGGTCCACGCGAGGGCGTCGCGGCATGGGTGTTCGCCATGGCCGGACTGGGCGCCGCGCAGGGGGTGGCCACTGCCGTCGTCTACGGCGTCCTCAGCCTCGTCGCCACCCTGCCCGGGGCCGTGGTTCTGGCCGTGTCGTGGCGCCGTCGCGACGCAGTGACCGCAAGGCCGGCAGCACATGCCTGACCATCCGTACACCTTGCTCAGCTGCGGCATCTCGCTCGACGGCTACCTCGACAGCGCAAGCGAGCATCGCCTGCTCCTGTCGAACGAGGCCGACCTCGACCGTGTCGACGCGGTGCGGGCCACGTGCGACGCGATCCTCGTCGGCGCCACCACCGTGCGCAACGACAATCCGCGCCTGCTCGTTCGCTCGACGTCGCGCCAGGATGCCCGCGCGGCGCAAGGACTGCCACGCACCCCGACCAAGGTGACCGTCACGGGGCAGGCCGACCTCGACGTCTCGGCCAACTTCTTCGTGGCCGGGGATGCCGAGAAGCTCGTCTACTGCGCCAGCGCGAGCACGACGCAGGCACGAGACCGCCTCGGTCACGTGGCCACCGTGATCGACGGCGGCCAGCCGGTGGACGTTCCGTGGATGAGCCGAGACCTCTACGACCGAGGGGTGCGCCGACTCATGGTCGAGGGGGGCGGCACTGTGCACACGCAGTTCCTCGCCTCCGGCCTGGCCGACGAGCTGCAGCTGGTGATCGCGCCGTTCTTCGTGGGGGACGCGCGGGCTCGCCGATTCGTGGGCGACGGCCCCTTCCCCTGGAACGAGGACCAGCACGCGCGGCTCGCGCAGGTGCGCCCGATCGGCGACGTCGTGCTGCTGCGCTACGCGCTCTCGCCACGCTTCTGCGACGACTGACGCCGCTCGCGGTCGGGCATGCTGGCTACGCGACGACGGCCGAGTCGGCTCGCACGACGAAGCGGTCCAGCCGGCTTCGATCGACCGACCAGTACTCGCCGACCAGGCCGACCGGCGTGCTGGTCAGGAAGAGCGCCCCGTGGTGGGTGTCATCGCGCGCCAGCGATCCGGGCAGGACGGTGCCGAACTCGTACAGGTCGGCGCCGCCCGTTCCGTCGACGACGAAGGTGGTGCCCTGCTCCTGCAGGCGCTCGTAGACGTGATCGTGCCCGGACAGAACCAGGTCGACGCCCCAAGTGGCGAACGGCCAGCGGAACTGAGGCGACGAGCCGTGGGTCGCACTCGAGGAGTAGGGCGGGTGGTGAAGCACGACGACCTGCCACTGGGCACGCGATGTCCTCGCGCGAAGGCGCGCCCAGGTCCGCTGGCTCGTCATCGACTCGGACGAGTCGAGTGCCGCCTGGCTGTCCACGACGATGAACTCGATGCCGCCTCGGACCACCGAGTACGTGGTGCTCCCGTCGAGAGAACCGAAGTAGCCGAGGTAGTCCGCGATACCTCCGTCGGTGTAGTCGTGATTTCCGGTGGCGGGGAAGAAGGCATTCACCCGGGCCATCGACGCTGCCGGGCACGCGGTGCTCGGCGGCGCCTGCGCGATGAAGCCGCAGTAGTAGGCGCCGACGGCCTCGGCGTAGGTGGAGTCCGAGTAGAGGTTGTCACCGGTCGTCACCACTGCACCCGGACGCACGGCGGCCACCAGTCGTGCCACGTCGGCCTCGGCACCCGAGCGGCTGCCGTAGTCACCGACCACGGCCACCCATCGCGACCCGCTCGGCGGCGTCGCCGCGCTCGCAGGCGCGAGGGAGAGCACCAGCAGCGCGGCAGCCGCGGTCGGCAGGGCCAGCAGGCGTGTCACGATGCGAGTGTGCCCCCGCCTCAGGCGGGTCGCCGCGCCAGGGTGTGCCGCAGGGGCTGCTCGAACTCGATGACCCCGTCCGGACCGGCATGGCGGGCGAGGCGCCGCTTCGCCTCCGCCCGAACGGCAGGCCGCTCGTCCTCGGGGACGGCCAGCCACATGGCCCGCTGACCGGTCGACCAGGAGAACGCGTGCCACTGGTCGTCGTCGGCGAAGCGGACGGGGATCGATCCGAGCACAGTGCGAACGTCGCTGAAGCCCGCGTCGCGCACCAGGTCCTCCATACCGGCGTCGCTCGCGAAGGGTCCGCTCGCGCCGCTCGTTCGGGCATCACGAAGGGCCGGCGGCAGGTACGGCTCGAACACTTCGTCGACGTCCTTCCACCTCTGGTCGAGACCCCCGAACGTGGTGATCCCGATCCGGCCACCGGGCGCGAGGAGCGGGAGCCACCCGCGAACGGCCTGACTCGGGTCCGGAAGGAAGAACAGGACGAGGCACGAGGTGAGGGCGTCGAACGTCTCTCCGTCGAGCGACAGGCCCTGCGCATCGGCGACCTCGACGACCACGTTGTCCAGGCCGAGTCGACGCGCCGAGTCCCGGCAGCTCACCACCATGGCCTCGCTGATGTCGACGCCGGTCGCGGTGCTCGTGGGTCCGACGGCCTGCGCCGCCTGCAGGAGCACGGCGCCGCGGCCGCAGCCGACGTCGAGCCATCGCTCGCCCGGCCGAGGCGCCATCGCCGACAGCAGCTGCGCGGCGATCGGCTGGAAGAAGTCGACGCCGACACCGTCGTACACGTCGGCGAGAGCGTCGAACAGGCGGGCGACTCCGGCGGTGGGCGAACCGGGCTCCGTCATGAGATCAGGACGCCGAGCGCTCTCGGATGAACGCGCTCGACTTCGCGTTGAACAGCATCCACAGCACGGCGACCTCCAGGGCGATGGCGAGAGACCCGAAGACGATCTGCTCCTGGAAGAGGTAGACGACGCCGATGATGAGCTGGACCAGCGCGAGGATGGCGATGACCAGCCTTGCCCAGTTGCGGCCTCTCGCGAGATAGAGGGCCAGGATCACGCGCAGCAGGGCCAGTCCCACGACGACAGCGCCCGCCATGAAGATGCCGCGCACCACGAGCGAGGCCCCGACGTCGGTCACTCCGGTGCTGACCATCGCCTGCTCAAGGGAGGCCTTTGTGTCGGGGTCCGACAGCTCGAACGCCGAGGCAATGAGGTCGAGTCCGACGATGAGCGCACCGATGCCAGCGACCCACTGCAGCACCACGGCGATCGTGAGGGACACCGGCCTGCTCATGGACGACACGGTAGCCGCCACGCTGGCCCGTGGCTACGGAACCGCGCATGCGCGGGCGATGGGGGACGCCGGGAATCCTCCTACATCGGCAACTTGCGGAACACGGGCCGCGGAAGGGCCTTCAGCCCCGCCATCACGAAGCGCAGCGGGCCGGGTGCGTACACCGTGCCACGGCCCTTGCGCAGAGCGGAGACGATGGTCGAGGCGACGTCCTCGGGATCGACGGTCATCGGTGCCTCCGCGAGGCCCTGCGTCATGCGGGTACGCACGAAGCCCGGGCGTACGACGAGGACGCGGGCACCGGAGCCGTGCAGGGCATCACTCAGCCCCTGGGCGAACGCGTCGAGCCCGGCCTTCGTCGATCCGTAGACGAAGTTGGATCGACGGGCGCGGTCGCCGGCGACACTGGAGAGCACAACGAGCACCCCGTGGCCCTGAGCCCGCAACCGCCGCGCCACATGGAGTCCGGCACTCACCGCACCGGTGTAGTTCGTCGTGGCAACGGTCACGGCGAGGTTCGGATCGGCCTCGGCCAGGGTCTGGTCGCCGAGCAGTCCGAAGGCAAGGATGACGATGTCGACGTCGCCGCCGTCGAAGACCGCATCGATGATCGGCCCGTGCCCGGCCGTGTCGGTCGCGTCGAACTCCTGCGCCACCACTCCGAGGATTCCCGAGGCGGTGAGCGCCGCCACGGACGCGTCCAGCCCGGCGGACGGCCGCCCCGCGAGGACCACCCGGCGCAGTCGACGCGCCGGCAGTGCGCGCACCGTGGCGAGGGCGATCTCGCTCGTCCCCCCGAGCACGAGCACGGACTGCGGCTCCCCGAGTGCGTCCATCACAGCGACAACCTCCTTGACAGGTCCGAGACGAAGATCCCCCGGGGATCCATGCGGTCGCGTACCCGCTGCCACTCGCCCAGACGGGGATAGGACGCAGCCATCATCGCCGGCGACATCCGCGAGTCCTTCGCCAGGTACAGCCGTCCTCCGGCGGCGAGCACCAGCTCGTCCAGGCCGTCGAGCACACCCGCAAGGCCGTCGACCCCGGCCGGCACGTCGATGGCCAGTGTCCACCCGGGCTGGGGGAACGACAGCGGCGCGGGATTGGCCGCGCCGAAGCGCTTGAGGACGGTCACGGGCGACAGTGCACCGATGGCGCGCAGTCGCTCGAGAGTGACGGCCACCAGGTGGGCAGCCTGGTCCGGGACGGCGAACTGGTACTGCAGGAAGCCTCGTGGTCCGTAGCCGCGGTTCCAGTCCTGCGCAACGTCGAGCGGATGGAAGAACGCGCCGATCGACTGCAGTTCGCCCTGGCGCGACTTCGGTGCCTTCCGGAACCACATCTCGTTGAAGGCACGCATCGTCAGCGGATTGACCAGTCCGCTGGGAAACACCGGTGGCACGGTGCCCAGGGCCTTGGCTGAGTAGGCGAGGGGGCTGGCCCTCCGCTTGGGCGGCAGCCAGTCAGCGGGAGCATGGTCGCCGCGAGTGAGCACGCCGCGACCCGACGGATGAGCGCTGTCGATCCAGGCCACGCTGTAGCGGTACTCGTCGTCGCGGGCGATCATGTGCGACATCAGGTCGTCCAGGTGGAGTACCCGGTCGGTGTCGACGCTGATGAGCGACGACGTGATGGGGATGAGGTCGAACGAGGCCTCGGTGATGATGCCGGTCAGGCCCATCCCACCAACGGTCGCCCAGAACTCCTCGCCGCCGTCGTTCGGGCCGATCACCCGACGCTCCCCCGTGCCGTCGACGAGGGTGAGGGACTGCACGTGGGCTCCGAACGTGCCCTCGACGTGGTGGTTCTTGCCGTGCACGTCGGCTGCGATGGCCCCGCCGACGGTGACCATCCGCGTGCCGGGCGTGACAGGGACGAAGAATCCGGCCGGCACGATGACGCGCATCAGGGCATCCAGGCTCACACCAGCGCCTGCGGTGACGACGCCCCCCTCCGGATCGAGGGAGATCCCGGACATCGACGCCAGGTCGAGGACATCGGCGCCGCCGGACTGGGCCGCATCCCCGTACGACCGACCAAGCCCGCGGGCCAGGACCCCGCGGGGGCCGGCCCCGGCGATCAGGGCCTGCACGTCGTCGATGCTCCCGACCGCGACCACTCGCGCCACCGTTGGCGACGTCCGTCCCCACCCGCTCAGGAGCCGTTCGCGGTCGTCACTGTGCAGCGGCGAGCGGCCGTTCACGCTCGACGTCGTCATCACACTCCCAGTGCACCAAGCGCGAAGAGCACGAGCCAGAGAGCACCCATGATCAGCAGAACACGATCCCGCAGGACCACGTCCTCCGGTGCCTCCGCAGCACCCCGATCGATGTCGGCGGCATATCGCAGGATAGCCAGCACGAACGGCACCACGCTCCACGAAGCCCACGGGAACGTCGCCGGGGCCTGCGACACCTCGAATGCCCACAGGCAGTAGCCGGTGACGGTCACCGCCGCCGACATCCCCCAGACGAATCGCAGGTACGCGGACGTGTACCCGGACAGGCTTCGTCTCGCCGAAGCATGGTCCGTCGAGGAAGGCGACCCCGCGCCGTCCGTCGCGCGAAGGGACCGGTCGAGCTCGCTGAATCGCTTGCCTGCTGCCATGAAGAGCGACCCGAACCCGGCCACGATGAGGAACCACTGGGAGATCGGCAGGTCGGACGCGACGCCGCCCGCGATGGCGCGAAGGAGGAACCCCAAGGTGAGCAGGGCCAGCTCGATCACGGGCTCCTGCTTCAGCCACAGCGAGTACACCGTCGTCACGACGGCATAGGCCACCACCACGGCGGCCAGGCCGATGTTGATCGCCAGGGCCAGGGCCACCGCCGCGGCACCCAGGGCCGCCGCCACCGTCAACGCTGTCGCCCGCGAGAGCTCGCCCGCAGCGACCGGGCGAGCGCGCTTGACGGGGTGGGCGCGATCGGAGGCGACGTCACGGACGTCGTTCAGCAGGTACGTCGCGCTGGACATCAGGCAGAACGCCACGAACGCGCCGATGCTCGGCAGCAGCACCGACGGCTCGAAGAGGGATCCCGCGGCCAGCGGTGCCGCGAACACGAGGACGTTCTTGAGCCACTGCTTCGGGCGCATCCCCGCGAGGATCGCAGCTGGCCCATTGCGCGCCCCGGCCGACTGCACCGCCCTACTCGACTCGGTCGACATGCGCCCCTGGCTCGGA
Organism: Actinomycetota bacterium; assembly: GCA_016717115.1. GTDB lineage: Bacteria > Actinomycetota > Actinomycetes > S36-B12 > S36-B12 > UBA10649. The sequence goes on along the minus strand of JADKGE010000002.1, from coordinate 428,706 downwards.
GTCGCCGACGATGCGGGCGATCTGCGGGACCACCAGCAGCCAGGTGATGACATGCATGACCACGAGGATGATCCGCGTCGACCAGGGCACGTCGCTGGGTTGCGTGATCGGCACCACCGTGGTGCCCAGCGCGATGAGGGTGCCGATCCAGAAGACGAGGCGACCCGCGTGCTGCCGGCCGCGCACGAGTGAGGAGAGCAGGGCGCCCGCAACCGCGAACGACAGCGGGACGAGGAGGAAGAAGATCCACGGGAAGCGCACCTGGGCGTCACCCGAAGGGGCCATCAGGACGAAGTCGACGCTGAAGAGCGAGGCGATCAGGTAGATCACGAGGCACAGTAGGCCCGACCACGTTCCGGTCACGATGGCGGCGTACAGCAGCTGCCGCACGGTCGGGTTGGCGGCGGTCGGCGGACCCACCGGGGTCTTCGACTCCAGCCAGGGAGCGCTCATGGCGGCCATTGTTCCCAACTCCGAGCCCGCATACCTAGGGCAGGGCCGAATCAGTTCCGTGCCGGTTGGCACTTGCGTAAGTTACCCGTCAGTAGCATTATGGTGGTTACTGGCCGGTAACAACGGAGGTACACCCATGTCCCATTACAAGAGCAATCTGCGCGACCTCGAGTTCAACCTGTTCGAGGTCTTCGGCGCGGGCGAACGAATGGGCAGCGGCCCGTATCACGACATGCACGTCGACACCGCTCGCGACATCCTGCGCGAGGTCGAGCGGCTGTCGAGCGGCGTGCTGGCCGAGCCCTTCGCCGACGCCGACCGCAACCCGCCGGTGTACGACCGTGCGACGAAGAGCGTCATCATGCCCGAGGGCTTCAAGAAGTCCTACGACGCACTCATGGACGCCGAGTGGTGGCGCCTGGACCTGCCCGAGCACCTCGGCGGCACCGGTGCACCCCCGTCGCTGCGCTGGGCGGCCAGCGAGATGATGCTGGGCAGCAACCCCGCGGCCTTCATGTTCATGTCCGGACCCGGTTTCGCGTCCATCCTCGATCACCTCGGCAATGCCGACCAGAAGCGCTGGGCCGAGTTGATCATCGAGAAGCGCTGGGGCGCCACGATGGTCCTCACCGAGCCCGACGCCGGGTCCGACGTCGGCGCGGGTCGTACCAAGGCCACGGACAACGGCGACGGCACATGGAGCATCGACGGCGTCAAGCGCTTCATCACGTCCGGCGAGCACGACATGAGCGACAACATCGTCCACCTCGTCCTCGCGCGCCCCGAGGGCGCCGGCGCCGGCACCAAGGGCCTGTCCCTGTTCGTCGTGCCCAAGTACTTCGTCGACCTCGAGACCGGTGAGCTCACGGGTCGCAACGGCGTCTACGCCACCAACGTCGAGAAGAAGATGGGCCTGAAGGTCTCCACCACGTGCGAGCTGACCTTCGGCCATGACGGGCCTGCCATCGGGTGGCTCGTCGGCGACGTGCACGACGGCATCGCGCAGATGTTCAAGGTCATCGAGTACGCGCGCATGATGGTGGGCACCAAGGCCATCGCGACCCTGTCCACGGGCTACCTCAACGCCCTCGAGTACGCGAAGCATCGCGTGCAGGGTGCCGACCTCACGCAGATGACGGACAAGTCCGCCCCCCGCGTGACGATCACCCACCACCCCGACGTCCGCCGCAGCCTAATGCTGCAGAAGTCGTACGCCGAGGGCATGCGGGCGCTCATCGCCTACACGGCCTACTGGCAGGACCTCGTCGAGATGGCCGAGCACGGCGACACCACGGTCGACCTCGACATGGCCGAGCGGATGAACGACCTCCTGCTGCCCGTCGTCAAGGGCGTGGGGTCCGAGCGTTCGTACGAGATGCTCGCCGTCGCACTCCAGACCTTCGGCGGCTCGGGCTTCCTGCAGGACTACCCGATCGAGCAGTACATCCGCGACGCCAAGATCGACACCCTCTACGAGGGCACCACGGCGATCCAGGGCCTGGACTTCTTCTTCCGCAAGATGGTCCGCGACCAGTTCAAGTCGATCTTCTACCTGGCCGCCCAGATCACCGAGACGGTGAAGGGTGACGAGGGGTCCGGCCAGCTCGCCGCGGAGCGGGAGCTGCTCGGCAAGGCGCTCGAGGACGTGCAGGGCATCGTGGGTGTCCTCGGCCAGTGGGCCATGGCATCGCAGACGGACACCCGTGAGATCTACAAGGTGGGCCTGAACACCACCCGCCTGCTCATGGTCACCGGCGACCTCATCATCGGCTGGCTGCTCATGCGGCAGGCCGAGGTGGCGACGAAGGCCCTGGCTGCAGGTCCGTCCGACCGGGATCGCGTCTTCTACGACGGCAAGATCGAGACCGCCCGCTGGTTCGCACGGAACCGGCTGCCTCTCATCGCCGCCGAGCGCGCCGTGGCCGAGGCCACCACGCTCGACCTGATGGACCTCCCGGAGGAGGCCTTCTAGTCCGCTCGGATCGAGGGTCGTACGCTCACGTCGTGACGCGTACGACCCTCGACTCATCTGCGACGCGGACCGTTGCGGGGCTGCCCCTCGCCACGATCGCTGGCGCACTGGCCGTCGTCGCGCTCGTCGCCGCGGCATTCGGCCTCGTGGTCGCCGGCGGCGCCTACGCGCCGGGCCTGCCAGGACTGCCGGATCCCGGCCCCATCGTCGGGTGGGGCAACCCGATGCTGCGCGTGCTCACCGATCTCGCGGGAGTGGCCACCGTCGGGTGGCTGCTCGCCGCCACGATCCTGGATCCGTCGGGCAAGGACGGGGTCGTCTCGAAGTCCGGCCGACGCGACCTGAAGCGAGCCACCGCGTTCGCCGTTGCCTGGGCCGTCCTGGCGCTGCTGCAGATGTTCTTCGAGCTCGCGAACGTCCTCGGGCTGCCGCTCTCCGAGGCCGCCACCCCCGACGTCGTGTCCACGTACGCCACGGAGATCCCCGCCACACGGGCACTCCTCGTCATGGCAGTCCTCGCCACCGTCGTCGCGATCGGAGCCGTTGCGACGTCGACCACGGGTGCGGCCGGGGCGTGGCTGCTCGTGGCCATCGCTGCGACGTCGCTGCCGGCGCTGGCGGGCCACAGCGCCGGACTCGGCGACCATGCCCTTGCCATGACGGCCGGTGTCGCCCACTCCGTCGCGGCGGTGGTGTGGATGGGCGGGCTCATCGCCCTCGGCGCGCACGCGGCGCGACGTGACCTGCCGCTCCAGCGGCCTGTCCAGCGGTTCTCCACGATCGCCCTCGTCGCGATCATTCTGCTGGCGGCCAGCGGCTTCGCGAATGCCTACACACGGCTCGACGCACCGAGCCAGCTCTTCACCACCGGCTACGGCCAGGTGCTGCTGCTGAAGACCGGGCTGATCGTCGGGCTGGCCATGCTGGGCTGGGTCCTGCGGCAACGAGTCATCTCCACCCTCGGCAAGGCCTCGCGGGCGGCCGTCTTCGCGCGGATCGCCGGGCTCGAACTGCTCATCATGTCCGTGGCCATCGGCCTGGGAGTGGCCCTCGCGTCGAGCCCTACCCCGCGGGTGCAGGTCGACCTGCCCTCCTACGGAGAGAGCCTGCTCGGCTTCGCCTACCCCCCGGCGCCGACCTTCGCCAACGTGGCCGGCGGGTTCCACCTCGATCCCCTGTTCTTCACCGCATCACTGATCGCGGGGGCCCTGTACCTCGCAGGCGTCGTGCGTCTTGTCCGGCGTGGAGACCACTGGCCCGTCCTGCGCACCGCCTCCTGGCTCGCCGGATTGGCCGTCATCATCTGGTGCACAAACTCCGGGGTAGCGCTGTACGCCCAGGTGTCCGTCGGCATGCACATGCTGCAGCACATGACGATCACGATGCTCGGCCCGATCTTCCTGGTCATGGGCGCCCCGGCCACCCTGGCCCTACGCGCGCTCAAGCCGTCGCACGGCAACGAACGAGGCCCACGTGAGTGGCTCGTGTGGTTCCTGCACAGCTGGATCACGCGGATCCTGACCAACCCGTTCTACGTGTTCTTCGTGTACGTCATCGGCCTCTACGGCCTCTACATGACGCCGCTGTTCGGCTGGCTCATGGGCAGCCACATCGGCCACGTGGCGATGCAGGTCCACTTCATCGCGTCCGGCTACCTGTTCTACTGGGTGCTGATCGGCATCGACCCGCGGCCGAAACCGCTTCCGTACTGGGGCCGACTGCTGCTGCTGCTCATGGCGCTGTCCGTGCACGGCTTCTTCGCCGTCGCGCTCATGATGGGCACCTCGCCGATGGCCGTCGAGTGGTACGGGATCGTCCGACCGGAGTGGGTCACCGATCCGCTCAAGGACACGCTGAACGGTGGCCAGGTGGCGTGGGGGCTGTCCGAGATCCCGAGCCTGATCGTGCTCATCGCCATCGCGGTGCAGTGGTCACGCAGCGACGACCGCGAGGCCACGCGCAACGACCGACAGGCCGAGCGCGACGACGATGCGGAGCTTCGGGCCTACAACGAGCGGCTCTCCGCGATGACCCAGCACGATCAACGTCCACCACGTTCCGGCCGCTGATCCCGATGCGTCGTCGAGCTCCATCGTGTTATACCCTAGGGGGTATGCGTAACCGACTCGTCGCCCTTGCTGCCGCCACCCTCGCCCTCGCGTCGTTCGGCCTCGCCGGCTGCTCGTCCACCGACGCGGGGACGACCACGTCCCAGGCCGCCGTCGACGCGGTAGCCGCGCCGAGTGCACCCGAGCGCGTCGACGTCGAACGGTTCGCCGAGGTCGTCGCCTCATCCCAGTCGATCGTGATCGACGTACGCACCCCCGAGGAGTTCGCTGAGGGCCACCTCGAAGGCGCGGTCAACTACAACGTCGAGGGTCCCGACTTCGCGGCCCAGATCGCGGCCCTCGATCCGGCCGGCGTCTACGCCGTCTACTGTCGCAGCGGCAACCGCTCACAGGTCGCGGTCGCCGCCATGCAGCAGGCGGGCATCAACGGCATCTACGAGCTCCAGACCGGCTACACCGCCTGGCAGGAAGCCGGCTACCCCGTCGTCTACTGACCGACGGCCGGACTAACGACCCAGGCCGTCGGGCACGCGCCACACGACGTTGCGCACGTCGGGAGCCGACTCCAGCACCAGGCCTCGCAGCGATCCCTCGCGCAGCCGATAGTCGTTGGCGGCCAGCGTCCGTGAGATCGCGGCCAGATTCATCGGATCATCCAAGGCGCCCGAGGTCCACGCGACCGGTCCGGCGTGATCGACCACCGTGCTGATGATCGCGATCTGCGGCGTCCCCTCGTCTCGCACGCGCACGAACTCCAGGACCCGACCTTGCTGCGGCCAGTCCACGAGCGAGGCTGTGGTCAGCTCGATGAAGCCCCGCTCGGCATCGCCGTGACGCAGGGCGGCATGGAAGTGCACGTGCCCGGCGATCCATGCGATGACGTTCGGATAGGACAGCAGCAACCGAACCACGGCTGGCCCCAGGACCCGCCCCTCCGCGCCGCTCGGATGGTGGTCGTTGAGCAGTGTGGGGCTCGGATGGTGCGATGCGATGACGACATAGCGGCCAGCTGCGTCCTGCAACTGATGCTCGAGCCAGCCGAACTGCGTCTCTGACAGCGAACCCTGCCAGCCGCCGTGCGGGTTGATGGTGTCGAGGCAGATCACTCGGAGGCCCCCGACATCGGTCGCGAAGTACAGCGGCGCGTCCTCGGCAGCATCCGGTCGGGTCGTGCGGGCGAACTCGTTGCCCGTCAGGAGGGCGCGGGACCCATCCGCCGGAACGCTCACCCGCGGCGAACTGGCATCGTGCACGTAACTCGCCGGCCCGATTCCCGCGATGGCAGCCGCGGTGAGCAGCGGAGTGGCTCCCTCGGGCAGGCCCGAGATGCGCCAGTCGCCGATGGCGAGGGCCCGGAGTTCGTCGTCCACGGGGACCGTGCCCTGCAGCAGCCCGTCGTGATTGCCGTAGACGCTGATCCACGGCAGGGACAGGCCCGGCGACACCACGTCGGCGCGCGACGCTTCCACGAATCCGGGGATCGTGGGATAGCCGAACAGCCGCGTCGGGCGATCCGGCTCCCCGACGCTGGGTGGACCGTCGGGGTGCCAGTACCGCTCGTCCCACGCGGCCGCATCCGTGGCCCCGACCCACGTGCTCCGGTCTTCCAGGCCGCTGCGCGGCGAGACGGTGCCGCCCTCGACCACGCCCTGATACCAGGCCAGCTCGTTGCGCTGAGCGTTGTCGGTGAGGTCGCCCGTGAGCAGGACAGCCTCGATTGGCGCCCCCGTGGTCGGGCCGGCGGTGATCGCGTTGACGGCCACCACCATGGCCACCGCCACCTGCACGGTCAGCGTCTCCTGCGGGCGATAGGTGCCGATGTCCCCGAGATCGTCACGGTGCGGAGAATCGGGATCGCTGTAGCGGTCGAGGTACTCCAGGCGGGCGGGCGACTCCGCGTCGCACAGGTGGACGTCCGACAGGTGCCACAGGCAGCCGATGACCTCACCTTCGGGCACCGGCTGCTGGTACGGCTCGGCCGGACCGACCGTCAGGTCGCGCCAGCCGCCGGGCCCGACGGGCCCGCGCTCGATGGTGGCACGGGTCGTGGCGTGCTGGGGCGGCTCATGGGTCACGCCGGTCACCGCGGGCCGATGAGGACGGCCTCGCTCACGTCATCTCGCAATCGGGCGCGCACATCCTGGCCGGGGACCAGCCCGGTGGCGTCGGCACTGATGATGTCGGCCACCACGCGCCCCAGTTCGTCGTCCTGCAGGATCACGCGGGTCATCGGGCCGAGGAAGGACACAGACACGACGTGCGCCGGACCTCCCGGCACCGGGTCCAGGGCGATCTGCTCGGGCCGGACGGCGGCGGTGTTCGCCTCGCCGGCGCTGCTCGTCACACTGGCCGGGACGGACCGGCCGAGCACCTGCCAGCGCCCGTCGTCGGTGCCGACCGCGGGCAGCTTGTTGACGGTTCCGATGAAGCTCGCGACGAACTCGTTCGCGGGGTTCTCGTACAGCTCCTGCGGCGGGGCCAGCTGCTCGAGGCGGCCATTGCTCATGACACCGACCCGGTCGGCGATGGCCAGCGCCTCGTGCTGATCGTGCGTGACGAACACGGTGGTCACGCCGATCTCCAGCTGCAGGCGCCTGATCTCGTCGCGCAGGGTCTCGCGCACCTTCGCGTCCAGCGCGGACAGCGGCTCGTCGAGCAGCAGCACCTTCGGCGAGGTGGCGATGGCGCGGGCGAGGGCGACCCGCTGCTTCTGCCCGCCGGACATCTGGTGCGGGTACTTGTCGACCTGCTCCTGAAGCCCGGTGACCTCGATCATCCGCTCGATGATGGTGGCGCGCTCCGCGGCGGGGCGCTTCTGCACCTTCAGCCCGAAGTCGATGTTCTGCCGCGCGGTCATGTTGGGGAACAGGCTGTAGTCCTGGAACACCATCCCGAACTGCCGCTTCTCCGGTGGATCGTCGGCCAGGTCGCGGCCGTCCACCTCGACCGAGCCGCCATCCGGGCGCTCGAAGCCGGCGAGGATCCGCAGGGCCGTGGTCTTGCCGCAGCCGCTCGGACCCAGCAGGCACACGAGCTCTCCGGAGTTGATGGACAAGCTGAAGTCCTCCAGCGCTACAGAGGGTCCGAACGCCTTGCGAATGCCGATCAGTTCAACAGTTGCCACGTGATCCCCTACATGCCAGTCGTCTGGACGTTGAGGCCGCGCTTGCGCAGGGTGCGCACGACGAGGCCGATGGCGAGTGCGGTGAGAATCATGACGAGCAGCGCCAAGCCGAGGCCCCCGCGCGGATCGCTGCGCTGGTAGATGACCATCTCCGTCGGGAGGGTCTTCTTCAGCAGCAGGGACGCGAACACGAACTCGCCGAGCACCATGGCGGCGGTCAGGGCCGCAGCGGCCACCATCGAGGCTCGCATGTTGGGCAGCAGCACCTTGAAGATGATCGTGCCCAGTGATGCCCCCATGCTCCGTGCCGCCTCGTACAGCGTCCGTGCGTTGATGGCCTGCAGCCCGGCGTCCAGGGCCCGGTAGGTGAACGGCATCGCCCACAGCGCGTAGAACGGCACGAGGCTGAAGATGCTCGCCAGGAACCACGGCACGGTGGCTCGGAACGTGGCGGACACACCCACCACCAGGGCGATGGGCGGGATGACCCACGGCAGGAGCGTTAACGCGGTCAGGTAGGGACGCAGCGCGGGATTGCGCACTTCGGTGATGATGGACAGCGGAACGAGCAGGACGAGGTTGAGGATGATGGCGAGCACAACCAGCATGAGGCTGTTCTTCGCGGCCGTGAGGATGTCCGGATCGGTCAGGGCGGCGCCCAGGCCCGAGACGGACCAGCCCGTGAAGAACTTGTCCGGTGTCAGCAGTGCCATGGGCACGGCCTGGAACGCGAAACGCGCCATGGCCAGCATCGGCACCAGGAAGAACAGGCCCACGCAGATCAGGAACGCCCACTTCACCACGCCGGTCGGGCGCCAGCGACGGCTCCCGGCGCTCAAGAGCTCATCCACTTCAACGTCCGTCGCTGCATGACGGTGACCAGCAGGAGGCTGGTCAGCAGTAGGAGGATCACCCAGAAGACGATGGCGTTACCGAGGTCCTCCTCACCGGTGATGACGTTGCCCTGGAGCAGGAACCGGATCTGCAGCGGCACGATCGGATAGCTGGCGTTGAGCACGTATGCCGTCGCGTACGCCGTGAAGGAGTTGACGAACAGCAGCAGGATCCCGCCCAAGGTGGACGGCGTGAGAATCGGCACGGCCACGGTGCGCCAGTAGCGCAGGGGCGACGCACCCATGATCGCCGCTGCCTCGCGCCAGGATGCCTTCAGTCCGTTGACCGCCGGCATCATCACCAGGAACATCAGGGGGATCTGGAAGTACAGGTACACGACGACCAGTCCCCAGAACCCGGTGGTGGAGACGCCCATCGACTTGAGGTCTATCCCGAAGTTCATGAAGACCTTGGTGACGGCGCCCTGGGCGCCGATGGTGGCGATGAACGCGAAGGCCAGGATGATGCCGCCGAGCTGCGAGGCGACGGACGACCAGGCGTCGAGGGACGAGTGCAGCCATCGAGGCCGAGCCAGGCTCTTCATCGTGAGGGCCAGCAGCAGGCCGATCACCCCGCCGATGAGGGCGCTCCAGAAGGACAGCGCGATCGAGTTGATGAAGCCGGTGCGGTAGGGACCGGACACTGCACGGCCGAGGGCGTCGAGGCTGAAGGTCCCATCCGACATGACCGACTTGTAGATCACGACCACCATCGGGTACACGAGGAACAGGCCGACGAAGGCCGCGAAGGGCAGCGCAACCAGTAGGCCGAGACGGTTGTCCCGCCGGAACAACGAGCGCACGCAGCCTCCTTCGAGTCGCGAGGTCAAGGCTAGGGGGTACGCCGCGCGAAAGTGGGGCGTCGACGGATCAACGCCCCACTTTCGCTCCCTACGACTACAGGTCGGCGACCATCGGCCCCCAGTTCTCGGTGAGCTGTGCCTTCATGGCCTCGGTCTGCGCCGCGGTCGGGAAGGTGATCTGCGAGATCAGGTCCGCGCTGGGCAGGTTGGCCTTCATCTCGTCGGTGATGACGCCGGCAGCGTCCATGGCTGCGTAGCGAGCCGGGATGGCCCCGCCCTCGAGGTAGCCGAGCGCACCGGCATCGCCGGTGATGTGCTCCATCCACAGGGCGGCTGCGCACGGGTGCACGGCGTCAGAGACGACGGACTGTGCGTAGTAGGACCCGTAAAGGCCGTCGGTCGGGATCGTCACCTTCATGTCGAACCCGCCCTCCTGCAGCTTCGGCAGGATGCCCGGGAAGTTGTACGACCAGTCGAGCGCGATCGGTACGTCCCCGGAGACCAGTGCGGCCTCCGTCACGTCGATCACCTGGAGGTTGCCCGACTTCTTCAGGTCGGAGAAGTACTGGATGCCCGGCATGATGTCGTCGTAGGAGCCGCCGTTGGCCAGCGACGCCGCAACGACTGCTGCGAAGGCCGCACCCGCCTCGCGCGGATCACCGTTCATCGTGACCTGGCCCTTGTACTCGGGCTTCTTCAGGTCGGCCCACGTCGCGGGTGCGTTCGGCACGAGCGTGGTGTTGCTGCCGATCGACATGATTCCGTAGTACGAGCCGATCCAGTTGCCGTCGGGGTCCTTCAGGTTGTCGGGGATCTCGGCCCAGTTGGTGGTCTGGTACGGGGTGATGAGGCCCTCGGCCTTGGCCTGCTCGGTGAAGGACGGGCCGATGTCGATCGCATCGGGCTTGTCCGGCTGGCCGGCCAGGGTCTTGATGGCCGTCAGCTCGTCGGCCGAGGATCCATCGGGGTTCGCGACGGGTGCCTCAAGGCCATAGGTGTCGCGGAACGACTTCAGGATGCCCGCGTAGTTGGCCCACGTGTCGGGCAGGGCGATCAGATTGACATTGCCCTCCTCCTTCGCCTTGGCGGCGATGGCATCGACCGTGGTGCCGCACATGGCGGCGAGGTCGGCTGAGCTCATCGCACTTCCGGCGGCGCTCGCGGCGGTACTCGCAGCGGCACTGGCGGCAGCGCTGGTGGCAGCGGCGCTCGCTGCGGCCGAGGTGGATTCCGAACTCGTACTGCTGCCGGAACAGGCAGCCACGAGTGATGCGGTCAGGATGACCGGCACCACAAGCATGGACTTGCGCATGGGTGTGTCCTCTCCTACGTGGGATCAACATGTCGAACGTACCGAGCAGGAGGTCCCTAAGGACAGACTGTTACCGAATTGGTGGCTAACACGTGATGTCGTTTGGGGGTGTTTGGACAGAGACGAAACACGCCGTTTACCGTAGACCGGTGAGCTTCCCCCACGTTCGCCTACGGCGCCCTGCCCGCGTGCTCGTCACGCTGGGGATGGTGCTGTCCGTCACCCTTCTGGCCCTGCCCGCCGCATCACGGCCGGTCGAGGCGGCCCAGGCGCCGGACTACCACCCCTCGCAGCTCGCCCACGTCGGAACGGCAGGGCAGGTCATCGTCGTGACGGCCGCGAGCTGGTCGGCCACGCACGCCACGCTGCGCGCCTACGAGCGCGACGGCAAGGGCGGGTGGACCCAGGTGGTCGGCGCCGCCCCTGCCCGCCTGGGCTGGAGCGGGCTGGTGAAGGGCGGGGACCGACGGCAGGGCAGCGGGAAGACCCCGGCCGGAACGTTCGGCATCGTCAACGCCTTCGGGCGGCTGCCCGACCCCGGCACGAGCCTGCGCTACACCCAGTTCGATCGCAACGACGCCTGGACCTACAACCCGGAGAGCCCCCGCACGTACAACGTCTTCCAGAACGCCGCAGTCTCGTGGCGTTCATTCGGCGGCTACGTCGAGCACCTGTGGTCGCACGGCAAGCAGTACCGCTACGTCGCCGTCCTCGACTTCAATCTCCCCGACGGCCCCATCCAGGCCGGGACGGACGGCATCCGACGGACCAGCGCGCCCGCCGACACCCGGCTCGGCGGCGGGATCTTCCTGCACGTGTCCGACGGCCGGTCCACCGCTGGCTGCATCGCCGTGTCCGAGCAGGTGATGCGCCGGGTGCTGACCTGGCTCGACCCGGATCGCAAGCCCGTCATCGTGATCGGGCCGCAGTCGCTCATCGACCGCATGTAGCAGCGCGGCCCTAGGCGCTCGTCGGCGTCGCTCCCGAGGCATCGAAGCGATAGCCGATGCCTGGCGTCGTGAGGAGGTAGCGCGGACGCGTGACGTCGGGCTCGATCTTGCGGCGCAGCTGCCCCACGTACACCCTCAGGTAGTTCGTCTGCTCCTCGTACCCGGGGCCCCACACCTCGGAGAGCAGATCGGCGGACGTGACCAGCAATCCGTTCGCCCGGACCAGCGTCTCCAGCACCCCCCACTCGGTCGGGGTCAGGTGGATGGGCGCCAGCGACCGGTCGGTGAGGGTCTTCCTGCCCAGGTCGATAGTGAAGTCCGGAGTCGCCACGACCCGCTGGTCCTCGCCACGACCGGACCGACGAACGGCCGCGCGGAGGCGGGCGAGCAGCTCGTCGACCCCGAACGGCTTGGTCATGTAGTCATCGGCACCGGCGTCGAGCGCCTGGACCTTGTCCGACTCGTCGCGGCGGGCGGACAGCACGACGATGGGGAGCGCGGACGACTCCCGGACTCGGCGGATCACCTCCAGCCCGTCGAGGTCGGGCAGCCCCAGATCCAGCACGATCGCGTCCAGCTTCCGATGGCTCGCCTCGGCCAACGCCTCGCGCCCCGTCGCCACGTCGGTGACCGTGTATCCGCGTGCACGCAGAGTCAGGGCCAGCGCCCGCCGCAGCCGCTCGTCGTCCTCGACCAGCAGGACGGTGCTCACGAGCTCATCCCCTCAGTCGTCCACACGCGCATCCGCAGCCGAGCGGTCAGTCCAAGCCGCTCACTCGGTATGAGCTCGACGCCGATCTCCATCGCATCGGCGAAGCCACGCACGATGGCCAGGCCCAGTCCGCTGCCGCCATCGGGACGGGCACCCACCCGATGGAACGGCGCGAATACCTCCTCGCGCTGCTCCGGGGGGATCCCCGGACCCTGGTCGACCACGTCCAGGAGAACGTCGCCATCCCGCTGGTGCGCCGTGATGGACACCGACGAGGCCGCCGGCGAGTAGCGCAGCGCGTTGGACACCAGGTTGGCCACGACCCGCTCAAGGAGCGCGGGATCGGCCCTGACCAGCGGCACGGATTCCGGCAGATCGACATGGATGCGCGCGTCGGGCGCGGCGATCAGCACCCGATCGACCGTCTCGATGAGGTCCGTGGGCTGGGGATGCGCGAGGACGGCGCCGGCCTGGAGGCGACTCATGTCCAGAAGGTTCGTGATGAGTGCGTCGAGCCGCTCCGCGGAATCGTCGATGGTCTCGAGCAGCTCGCGTCTTTCGTCCTCGGACACGGTTGCCTGCGTCGAAAGGAGCGTGTCGACGCTGACTCGCAGCCCGGTCAGCGGAGTGCGCAGGTCGTGTCCGACACTGGCCAGCAGAGCCGTGCGCGCGCGGTCGATCGCCGACAGCTCCTCAGCCCTTCTGGTCTCCTCCTCGAGTCGCTCGCTCTCGAACGCGAGGACGGCTGCGGAGCCCAACGAGGTGAGGAAGCCCGGGTCCGGGGCGAACACCTCCCGGCCGTAGCCGAGCAGGCGGTAGCCGTCGGCAAGCGGGACATCGATGGCAGGGTTCCCGCGAAACGATCCCGGTCCGGCAGTCGCGACGACGGCGGTCATCCCCTGGGTCGGCCCCAGCAGTTCGACACTGTCGAGGCGAAGCTCGCTACGGATCCGCTCGAGGGCCGTGACCGCATCGTCGCTCTGGTGGGCGCCGACGATCTCGCCGAGCAGCTCGGCCTGCCGGGCTGACACCTCCGCTCGCGCCCTCGCTCGCGCACCGAGTTCGACGAGCGCGGCAGCCACCGTTGCGACGAAGGCGAAGACAACCAGGGCCACGACGTTCTCGGTGCTCGCGATCTCGAAGGTCCCGAACGGCGGCACCAGGTACCAGTTGACGAGGACGACGGCGAGGAGCGCGACCACCACTGCAAGCACAGGACCGCTCATGACGGCCACCGCAAGCACTTCGGCGAGCACCACGAGCAGGGCGATCGTCAGATCGATGGGATTGGCGTGCGTGAAGGCCAGCACCGTCAGCCAGACAACCCCAAGACCCACCACTGACGAGGCGACGCGAATCGTGCGACGACGCGAATCAACGGGCACTGCCACGCTTCCTAGTCTGGCACTCACGCCAGACCGTGAGTGCCGCTCTGCGATGCCTCCTCGCGCGGAGGCATCCACTGGTCGGGCTGACGTGGCTCCTGGACGCCCGCCAGCAGCATGGGCACGCTGGTCGTCACGACACCGGGCACGAAGAGCAGTCTGGTCTTGAGCCGGATCGCGCTCTGGTTGTGGAGCAGGCCCTCCCACCAATGACGGACCACGTACTCGGGGATGTAGACGGCGACCATGTCGCCGGGCCGATCGGCCTTCATCCGCTTCACGTAGTCGACGACCGGACCGGTCACATCGCGGAAGGGCGAGTCGACCACCACGAGCGGCACGGGGATCTCCCTTTGTTCCCAGGCCTTCTCGAGGTCACGCACGTTGCTGCGATCCGTCTGGACGTGCAGGCCCACCAACGACGACGGCCGCGCGGCCCGAGCGAACGCGAGCGCCTGCATGGCGGGGGCATTCAAGCGGGACACGAGCACCACGGAGTGGACGCGACTGGGCAGCGTGAAGCCGCCGGGAGGCGCGGCCAGTCGCCGGTCCGTGCGCTGGTAGTGATGTTGGATCGCCGTCATGATGAGGTAGAAGACGGGCACCGCGATGATCACGAGCCACGCGCCGTGGCTGAACTTCGTGAAGACGACGATCACCAGCACCAGGGCGGTCACGCACGCCCCCACCATGTTGAGGGCGCGCGACCGCTGGATCCTGCCCCGGGTGCTTCCCGTGGCCGTTCGCAGCTCCCGTCCCCAATGCCGCACCATGCCGCCCTGCGAGATGGTGAACGACAGGAAGACGCCGAGGATGTACAGCTGGACCAGCCGCGTCACGCTGGCGTCGAACGCCACGAGCAGCACCGCGGCACTGCCGGCGAGGATGAGCACCCCGTTGCTGAAGACCAGGCGGTCGCCCCGGCGTCCGAACTGACGGGGCAGGAAGCCGTCCCGCCCGAGCACCGAGCCCAGAATCGGGAAGCTGTTGTAGGCCGTGTTGGCGGCGAGTACGAGCACGGCCGTGGTGAACAGTTGCAGCGCGAAGAAGCCGATGGAGCCAGCACCGAACACTGCCGTGCCGAGTTGGGCGATGACGGTGGGCTGCACCGTGTCGGCCGGCAGACCCAGGGTCGCCGGGTCCTCGGCGATCTTCACTCCCGATGTGACCGCCAGTGCGGTGATGCCCCCGAACATGACCACGGCCAGAGCCCCCATGGCGGTCAGGGTCACCGCCGCGTTGCGTGACTTGGGCTTGCGGAAGAACGGCACGCCGTTGCTGACGGCCTCCACGCCGGTGAGCGCGGTGCATCCGGACGCGAACGCGCGCAGGAGGAGGAAGACGGCGGCGGCGGCGGTCGCGTCTACCGCATCCACGGAGTAGCCAGCCGACTCCGCCACTACCGGGTCGCCCGTGATGCCCTTCCAGAGGGCCATTCCCAGCATGATCAAGACGCTCGCGATGAAGGCGTATGTGGGAAGGGCGAAGGAGAGACCCGACTCCTTCACACCGCGCAGGTTCACGACGGTGAGCAGCACCACCATGGCCAGGCTGATCTCCACGACCCACGGCCCGAGCCCGGGAAACGCGGATGCGAGGTTCGCCACGCCCGACGCGATGGAGACGGCGACCGTGAGGATGTAGTCGACGACCAGCGCGGAGGCAGCCACCAGCGCTGCCTTCTGCCCGAAGTTGTCCTTCGCAACGGCGTAGGCGCCGCCGCCGCCGGGGTAGGCGTAGACGGTCTTGCGGTAGGAGGCCACGACGATGATCAGGAGCCCGACGACCGCCAGTCCGACCCACGGCGTCATGGTCAGGGCGGCCACTCCCCCCAGGACCAGCACCAGCAGGATCTGCTCCGTCGCATACGCAACGCTCGAGAGCGGGTCGGAGCAGAAGACGGGCAGCGCCAACCACTTGGGCAGCAGCGAGTGGGCCGCCCGATCGTTGCTGAGGGGGCTGCCGACCATGACGCGCTTGAGAACAGAGGTGACCACGCTTGCAACGTAGATCCGCGGCGACGCTGGCCTTCGACGCTCTTGACGCGTCCTTGACGGCCGACGAGAACCCCTTACGGGTTCTTGCCCGCAGGGGCACTAGGCGAGTCGGATGTCCTTCAGAACGGGGAACTGCTCGCGCCACTCGTTCGGTGCCGACGGGTCGATCTCGACCACCAGCACCTCCTGGGCAACGCCCGCCTGCGCCACCACGGTGCCCCGGGGGTCGACGACCATCGAGTGGCCGCCGAGCTCGATGTCGAGCTGCGTCCCGACCTCGTTGCACGCGATGAACCACGTCTGGTTCTCGATGGCCCGCGCGCGCGTGAGGACGTCCCAGTGCTCGATCCGCGGCGTCGGCCAGCCCGACGTGAGGAGGACCGCGGTGGCCGCCCCTTCGGTGAGCGCCCGGAACAGCTCGGGAAACCGCAGGTCGTAGCAGGTGGCCAGGCCGGTCGGGCCGAGGGGAGTGTCGACCACGACCAGCTCGTCGCCTCCGCTCATGAGGACCGTCTCGCCGCCGTCGAAGCCGAAGAGGTGGATCTTCCGGTAGCTGACGACGAGGGCACCGTCGGGCGCGAACAGCACGCTGGTGTTGTAGTGACGTCCATCGTCACCCAGTTCGCAGAACGAGCCACCGTGCAGCCAGATCCGGTGCTCGGCGGCGAGCGCGCCCAGGGACGTCACCAGGGGGCCGTCGATCGGCTGGGCGTGGGCGCGCGCCGCCTCGACGTCGAAAGCGCCGACATGCCACAGCTCGGGCAGGATGATCATGTCGACGTCGGGCGCGGTGCGGTCAACCAGTTCGAGGGTCCGCGTGACGCGATGCGACACCGTCTCGGATGTCGAGCAGTCGAGCTGGACGAGGGCCACGCGAACCGTCATGGGCCAGACTCTACGACGGCCCGAACCACCCCCGACTAACGTGGCGGCATGGACACCACGACACCCCCTCCGGCCGAACCCACCCTCGCCGACCTCATCGCGATCTGGCAGGACGCCGCGACGCGCGTCGCCGACCTCAGTGACACGCTGACGGCCGAGCAGTGGTCGCTCCCCACACAGTGCCCCGGCTGGACGGTGGGCGACATCGTGGCCCACGTGGCCGACATCGAGGGCTTCGTCGGGGGCGACCCGCGACCGGCCGGAGAGCTCGACTGGTCGGCGCTGTCGCACGTCACCAGCCCGGTCGGCCAGTTCATCGAGCTCGGTGTCGACTCCCGACGAGGCCGGTCGCAGGCCGAGGTGACCGCCGAGCTGCACGACGTCATCCCGCGCCGTCGCGGGCAGCTCGACGAGGTCCCCGCAGGAGTCGAGGTGATCGGCCTCATGGGCAGCCCCGTACCGGTCGAGCGGCTGCTGCGCGTTCGCATCTTCGACATCTGGACGCACGAGCAGGACATCCGTTCGGCCATCGGCTCCGACGCCGGCTGGAACAGCGATCCTGCGGGCATCTCCTTCGTTCAGATCCTCAGCGCCCTGCCGTTCGTGTGGGCCAAGGGGGCCGAGGCCCCCTCGGGTGCCACGCTGCGCCTGACCGTGATCGGGCCGGCCCTGCACAACGAGGCGTACGTCGTCGTCGACGAAGCCGGCCGCGGCCGGCGCACCGAGCCCATCGAGCAGCCCGACGTCACGCTGGATCTCACCTGGCCCGCCTACCTGAAGCTGTCGTGCGGGCGCGTGGCACCGGACGACCCGTGGGCGCTCGACAAGTACGAGCTCGGCGGCGATCCCGACCTGGGCGCCCGGCTCCTCGCGAACATGGCGATCACGCCGTAGGGACCAGTACCCGCCGAGTGGGGGCTTGTGGCCGGATCCAGCTCGCTGGATCCGGCCACAAGCCGCCACTCGCCAGAGGTCAGGGATGTGGTCAGGTCGGTGGGGGCTGCTCTCTCTGCCAACCCGTGTCCAGCATGAAGGCCAATGCGGGATCTCGCAGGAACTCCGCCACTGACTGCAGGACGCGGGAGCCGAGTGCGCCGTCGATCACTCGGTGGTCGAAGGACAGCGACAGCTGCATCACCGGACGGGCCACGACCTGCCCGTCGACCACCCACGCACGGTCCAGGATGCGACCCATGGCAAGGATCGCCGACTGCCCCGGAGTGATGATCGGGGTGCCGCCGTCGACGCCGAAGACGCCGACGTTGGTCAACGTGATGGTGCCGCCGGTCAGGTCTGCGGGCGTGCTGCGCCCCGCGCGGGCGGTGTCGATGAGCTGCTGCACGCGGCGGGCGAGCTCGACTACGCCGAGCGACGTCGCGTTCTTGATCGTCGGAACCAGCAACCCACGGGGAGTGTCGGCGGCGATGCCCAGATGCACGTCGCGGTGGATCACGACATCCGCTCCGCCCGCCCCGTCGACCCAGGTCGAGTTGACGCGCGGGTGCTGACGCGCTGCTCGGATGAGCCCGGCCGCCACGAGGATCATCGGCGTGATGCGCACCTCGGTGTTGCCCGGGGCCTCGCGCAGGACGCGGAGGACCTCCAGGGATCGCGACATGTCGACGTCGACCCACTCCGTGACATGCGGCGCGGTGAAGGCCGACTGCACCATCGCCTCTGCCATCGCTCGCTGGACCCCGCGCACGGGCACTCGCTCGCCTGCGGCGCCGGTGGACCGACTGTTCGGCCGATCCTCCGCGGCGATCGCGCCCAGCACATCCTCACGCGTCACTTCGCCGTTCGCTCCCGACGCAGTGAGCGCCGCGATGTCGACGCCCTTCTCCCTGGCGAGCTTGCGCACCAAGGGCTTTGCCCTCACCACACGAGTGGGAGAGGCAACCACCGTCGCCGCAGGCGTTTCCGCTCCGGCCGGAGCGCGTCGCTCACGGCGCGACGGAGCACCCGCATCCAGGACTCCGTAGCCCACCAGCACGGCCCGCCGTTCGGGGCTGTCCACGACCGTCACGGCGTCGCTCGTGATGGAGATGATGGGAGAGCCGACCGGCACAATCGCGCCCTCGTCCACGTGCAGCAGTTCGACCGTGCCCGCGAACGGACAGGGCAGCTCGACGGACGCCTTCGCCGTCTCGATCTCCACGATGACCTGGTTGACGGCCACGACATCGCCCGGGCGGACGTGCCACTTCAGGATCTCCGCCTCTGTCAGTCCCTCCCCCACGTCGGGCAGGCTGAACACCTGTGCCGCCATCAGAAGGCCATCGCGCGGTCGACGGCGTCAAGGACGCGATCGAGGTTGGGCAGGAAGTGCTCCTCAAGACGACTCGGCGGGTACGGCACGTCGAAGCCGGCGACCCGCAGCACTGGCGCCTCGAGAGAGTAGAAGCAGCGCTCCGTGACGCGCGTCGCGACCTCCGCACCGAGGCCGCCGTTGGCCGTCGCCTCGTGAACGACGACCAGTCGGCCGGTGCGCTCGACGGACGACACGACCGTGTCCATGTCGAGCGGCGACAGCGACTGCAGGTCGATGACCTCCA
Source organism: Actinomycetota bacterium (assembly GCA_016717115.1). Classification (GTDB taxonomy): domain Bacteria; phylum Actinomycetota; class Actinomycetes; order S36-B12; family S36-B12; genus UBA10649. The sequence goes on along the minus strand of JADKGE010000002.1, from coordinate 409,596 downwards.
ACGACACGTCAGCGGACGCCTCAGCGGCCTCGAGGCAGGTGCGCACCATCGGCCCGTAGCAGGCCACCGTCACGTCGGTGCCGCGCCGGACGAGGCGCGCTCGCCACGGACCGGGCACCTGCGCCAGATCGGTCGCGTCGATGGACAGGTCGACATCACCCTTGTCCCAGTAGCGGCGCTTGGGCTCGAAGTAGACGACGGGGTCGTCGCAGGCGATCGCCTGCTGGATGGTGAGGTAGGCGGCCTGCGGATCGCTGGGGCTGAGCACCCGAAGACCCGCGGTGTGCGTGAAGTACGCCTCCGGCGACTCGCTGTGATGCTCGACCGCGCCGATTCCGCCGCCGTACGGGATGCGGACGACGATCGGCATCATCAACAGGCCCTCGGTGCGGCGATGCATCTTCGCCACCTGGGAGACGATCTGGTCGAAGGCCGGATAGACGAAGCCGTCGAACTGGATCTCGACGACCGGCCGGTAGCCACGCATGGCCAGGCCTACGGCCGTGCCGACGATGCCGCTCTCCGCCAGCGGGGAGTCCATCACCCGGTGCTCGCCGAAGTCCTTCTGCAGGCCGTCGGTGACGCGGAACACGCCGCCCAGCCGCCCGATGTCCTCGCCGAACAGTACGACCTTGGGATCGTCCTCCATCGCCTTGCGCAGCCCCGCCGTGATCGCCTTCGCCATGGTCAGCTGGGTCATGCGCCCGCTCCATCCGCGAAGGACGCCTCGTAGGCGTGCAAGGTGCGTCGCTGCTCCTCCATGAGCGGGTGCGGCTCGGCGTAGACGTTGTCGAAGATGGCATCGATGGACGGCTCCGGCATCGAGCGCACGCCATCACGCACGAGGATGGCCAACTCGTCCGCCTCGTGCTCGACGACGTCGAAGTAGGCGCGATCGGCGATGCCCTGGCGAGCGAGGAAGACCTTCAGCCGCTCGATCGGATCCCGCAGGCGCCACACCTCCACCTCGTTCGCATGGCGGTACCGCGTGGGATCGTCCGACGTGGTGTGCGCGCCCATGCGGTACGTGTACGCCTCGATGAGCGTCGGTCCGTCGCCCGACCTCGCCCGGTCGAGTGCGTGGGCCGTCACCGCCATCACGGCGAGCACGTCATTGCCGTCGACCTGGACACCGGGGAAGCCGAAGCCCGCGGCCCGCTCATAGATGGGCACGCGGCTGTGGCGCTCCTGGGACTGCGAGATGGCCCATTGGTTGTTCTGGCAGAAGAAGACGACCGGCGCGTTGTAGACGGACGCGAAGACGAACGCCTCGTTCACGTCGCCCTCAGCGGTGGCACCGTCGCCGAAGTAGGCCACGACCGCCTCCTCTGCTCCGTCGAGCTGGATCCCCATCCCGTAGCCGACTCCGTGCAGGGCCTGATTGCCGATGACGATCATGTACGGCGCGCAGCGCTTCCTGATCGGATCCCAGCCGCCGTTGGTCACACCGCGGAACATCGCGAGGATCTCCAGCGGGGCCACGCCGCGCGCCCACGCCACGCCGTGGTCGCGGTAGGTCGGGAACGCGAAGTCGTTCTCGTGCATGGCCCGACCCGAGCCCACCTGCGCGGCCTCCTGCCCCAGGCAGGGCGCCCACAGCCCCAGCTCGCCCTGGCGCTGCAGGGCGGTGGCCTCGGTGTCCAGCCGACGGACCAGCACCATGTCGCGATACAGGTCGCGCAGAACATCGTCGCTGAGCGAGATGTCGTAGTCGGGATGCGGAACGCGTTCGCCCTCCGGGGTCAGCAGCTGGACGGCCGCCGCCGCGGGAACGCGCTCTGTTGTCACGCCGGTCATCCTCCCACCCACTCCCCGTCGGGGGGAACCGCTTTCCCTCGGCGGAATCACCACCGATCGCCGAGTGCATTGCCCTTCCGGCGCCGTAGTGCACAATGACGGCATGACGGCAGCCCCTGAATCCCCCACGATGATCCGTGTCTTCCTCATGGACGATCACGAGATCGTGCGACGAGGACTCGCCGACCTCATCAGCCTGGAGCGCGACATGGAGGTGGTCGGCGAGGCCGGCTCGACGGCCGACGCGCTGCACCGCATCCCCGCCGCTCGGCCGGACGTCGCGGTCCTCGACGTCCGACTGCCCGACGGCAGCGGGGTCGAGGTGTGCCGCGACGTTCGTTCCTCGATGCCCGAGGTGCACTGCCTCATGCTCACGTCGTACGCCGACGACGAGGCCCTCTTCGACGCGATCATGGCCGGCGCCTCGGGCTACGTGCTGAAGGAGATCCGCGGCAACGACCTCGTCGACGCGATCCGACAGGTGGCGTCCGGGAAGTCCCTGCTCGACCCGATGGCCACCCAGCGCGTCCTGGAGCGCCTGCGCAACGGAGAGCGGCACGACAGCCGGCTGGATGCCCTCTCCGATCAGGAGAAGCGGATCCTGGAGCTCATCGGCGAAGGCATGACGAACCGGCAGATCGGCGAGCAGATGCACCTCGCCGAGAAGACCGTCAAGAACTACGTCTCGAGCCTGCTCGCGAAGCTCGGCATGGAGCGGCGAACGCAGGCCGCCGCCTACGTGGCCCGCATGGGTGCGGAGAACGAGCACCACTGAGCGGCCGGCAGGCGGATCGTCCTGTCGAACGTCAGAACGGCACGCACCACGTCAGCCGCGTGCCACCCGACTCTGAGACCCGCTCCAGGCGGCAGCTGCCGCCGAGCACCTGAGCGCGCGCGGCGATGTTCGCGACGCCGGAGCGACGTCCCGGACCATTCACGCTGATCCCGACGCCGTCGTCCGTCACGACCAGGACGACGTCGCCGGAGTCGATCTGCACGACGACATCGACCCGCTTGCCATGCGCATGCTTCGCAGCGTTGGTCAACGCCTCGCGCAGTGCGGCCACGAGATGATCGGTGGCCTCTGCCGTGAGCATGGAGTCCACGGGGCCGACGAAACGCACCGAGGGCTCGAAGCCCAGCAGGGCGGCCGACTGCGCCGTCTCCCTCAGCACCCGACCACGAGCGCTCGTCGTCGGTCCATCGACGGGCTCGTGCAGGGCGAAGATGGTCTGGCGGATCTCCTTGATGGTCTCGTCGAGCTCGTCGACGGCACGCGACACCCGCTCAGCGGCCCCCGGTGGCACGTCGTCGATGCGGGTAGTGCCCTGCAGCATCATCCCGGTCGCGAACAGCCGCTGGATGACGAGATCGTGCAGGTCGCGTGCGATGCGATCGCGATCCTCGTAGACGGCCAGCCGCTCGTGCTCCCGACGAGCTTCGGCCAGCACCAAGGTCACCGAGGCCTGGGACGCGAAGGAGCCCGCGAGCTCGAGCGCATCGGGTGGCACCCGGCCGCCCTCGTCGCCCCACAGCAGCATCAGCACGCCGAGCACGTGCTCGGCGGTCACGAGCGGGATGACGACCGCCGGTCCGCTGCTGGGAGAGCCCTCGCTCAGGGCCAGCACCCGGGCAGTGTCGCGTTCGATGCGGCTGATGCCGTCGTGGAAGGCCAGGTGCGCGATGGAGTGGGCGGGCACGCGCTGGCCCTCCCACTGGCTGATCTCCTGGAGGACATGGACCGCCGCGGGCCCGGATGCGTCGCCCCGGCCGTCGACGATCTCCACCACGAGTCGCGCTGAGTCGTCGGGCAAGGCGACCAGAGCCACGTCGGCACCGGTGAGCGTGCGGGCGCGGTTCGCGACCAGTGCGAGCACCTCGTCGGCGTCGCTGTCGGCGAGCACGGCGTTGGCGATGTCGGTGACGGCCTGCTGCCACTGCTCACGCTGCCGGGAACGCTCGTACAGCCGCGCGTTCTCGATGGCCACGGCGGCGGCAGCGGCGAGCGCCATCACGGTGCGCTCGTCCTCCGAGGTGAAGCCGCCGGGGCTTCGCTTCTCCGTGAGGTAGAGGTTGCCGAAGACCTCGCCGCGCACGCGAACCGGCACGCCGAGGAACGACATCATCGGCGGGTGACCGGTCGGGAACCCCGTCGAGGCCGGGTGGGTCGACAGGTTGTCGAGCCGGATCGGCACCGGGTGGTCGACAAGCAGTCCGAGGATGCCCTTGCCCACCGGCGTCGGGCCGATCACCGCCGCCGTCTGCGCGTCGATGCCAACGTGGATGAACTCGCCGAGGCCGCCCTCGGGATCGAGCACCCCCAGCGCGCCGTAGGAGGCGTCGACGAGCTCGACCGCGGCCTGGACGATGCGCCTGAGGGTCGCGCCGAGCTCGAGTCCGGCAGCGACCGAGACGACGGCCGTGAACAGGCCCTTGTCCCGGTCCTGCTGGATCACCATGCGGTCACACTACGGGTCCGGGCACCGCGGTTCCTATGGGCAGGCGGGGCAGCAGCGCCGCCATGTCGTGGAGTTCGGACTCCGCCTGCCACTGTTCGGCGTACCAACCACCCCTGGCCAGCAGGTCGGCATGGGTGCCCTGGGCGATGATCCGCCCGTCCTGGATCTCGACGATGCGGTCGAAGTCCTCGAGGCCGGTGAGACGGTGGGTGATGAGCAGGATCGTGTCACCGGCCAGGGCCGACATCATCGTCTGGGTGAGCGCCTCGGCCGTCGTTCCGTCGAGGTGCTCGGTCGGCTCGTCGAGGATGACGAAGGTGCGTCGCGCGAGCAGGAGCCGCGCCAGAGCCAACCGCTGGCGTTCCCCACCGGAGATGCCGACCCCGAAGGATCCCACCACGGTGCCGGTGCCCAGGGGTAGTCGGGCGACCCACTCGGAGAGCTGCGCCTGGGCCAGTGCGCCCGCCACGTCGTCGTCGGAGGCGGAGGGGTCGCCCAGGCGGACGTTGTCCGCGATGGAGGTGTCGAAGATGTGCGCCTGCTGGGTCAGCATGCCGACGAGGCTGCGCACCGCATCACCGTGGGCATCGCGGATCTCTACGTCGGACAGGCGGACCGACCCTCCATAGGGCAGGAAGCCCATCAGCACCGCAGCCAGCGTCGACTTGCCGGAGCCGCTCGGGCCCACCACGGCGACACGGTCTCCGCGCTCGATGCGAAGGGTGATGCCCTGGAGCGCCAGCACGTTCGCGTGGCCGTCGGCGGCTGCCGTCCAGCTCGCCGAAACGTCCTGCAGGTGCAGCCCGGTGAACTCGTTGGGTACCGGCACGGGCACGGCCGGATCGGTGACGAGCACTGGCGCGTGCTCGACCTCGACGAGCCGCGCCGCCGACCCGCGGAACCGCTGGTAGGCGAGCGCGGACGACGGCAGGCCGCCGAGCACGTCGAAGAGCGCGAGGGGGAGCAGGGCGACGACGGCCAGCCACACGGGCTCGATCCGGCCCGACACCACAGCGGGGATGGCGATCACCAGCGCGCCGGTGACGGCGATCCCCTGGACGATGACGCTCAGGCCGCCGCCCAGGGCCAGCGAGTACGACTCGCGCACGCTCAGCCGCGTGAGCTCGCTGTCGAGGCGGAACACCTCGCCATTGGTACGGGCGCCGGCGCCGTACGCGGTGATGTCGGCCGTCGCGTCGAGGGCCTGGACGACCGCGGCCGAGACCTGCGCCTTGGTGGGCGCCATGCGATCCTCCGCGGCGCGAGCGGTCCGGGCCACGACCCACGGCGTCAGCACGAGGGCCACCAACGACAGGCCCGCGACGAGCGCCCCGGCCGGCGGCAGCAGCCAGAGCAGGAAGACGGCGGTGACGCCTGCGGTGAGGATGGCCTGGAACCAGGGCAGAACGACGCGCAACGGCAGGTCGAGGGCCGCATCGACATCGGCCACCAGGCGGCTCAGCAGGTCGCCGCGACCGAAGGCGGTCAGGCCGGTCGGCGCGAGTCGCTCGAGGTGCCCGTAGACGACCACGCGCAGTTCGGTCAGACCTCGGAAGGCCGCGTCGTGACCGACGAGGCGCTCCACGTACCGGAAGATGGCTCGGCTCAGGGCCAACGCCCGCACGAGCACCGCCGCGACGGTCAGCGTGAGCACGGGCGGCATCTGCGCGGCCGTGGAGATCAGCCAGGCGGACACTCCGAGCAGGGCGACCGCGCTGAGCGACGCGATCGCGCCCAGCAACGCCGCACCGGCCAGCTCACGTCGCTGCGACGACATGCCCGCCCACACTGTGCGCACCGGGTTCACCATCCGGCACCTCGGATGGCGTCGACGCCGGGCGATGGGCGAGGTCCCGGGAGGATCTCGGGCTCGGGGCGATCGAGCCGGATGACCTGGTCGGCGATGGCCATGAGGGCCGGCCGATGGGCCACGACGATCACGGTGGCGCCGCGCTGTGCAAGTACGCCGATCGCCGCGACCACGGCCGCCTCCGTCGTGGAGTCGAGCGCGGCCGTCGGCTCGTCGAGGAGCACGACGTCGGCATCGGCCACGATGGCCCGGGCCAGCGCCACGCGCTGCAGCTGGCCCACCGACAGGCCCGAACCGTCGGCGGACAACCTCGTGGCGATCCCGGCAGGCAGGCTCCGGATGTCCTGCTCCAGCCCGGCATCGCTCAGCGCCTGCCACACCTGGGCATCGCTCGCGTCCGGACGGCCAAGCCGAATCGCCTCCCCGATGGACGGCGCCTCGGACAGGTCGCCCGCGACCAGGTGCGCCCGCTGCGGCAGCCAGGAGACGCGGCGGCGCCACGCCTCGAGATCGACCGCTTCGAGCTCGACCGAGTCGCTCCCCGCCGTCGCCAGGGTGATCCGGCCCGCCGTCGGCTCGATGAAGCCCAGGAGGGCGCTCATCAGCGTGCTCTTCCCGCCGCCGGAGGCGCCCACGACGGCGGTCACGGTCCCCGGCCGGGCCGTGAACGTGGCCCCGTCCAGGGCGGGATCGGGCCTGCTCGGATAGGTCACCTGGAGCGCCGAGACGCCGATGAGGATGCGTCCGGCCGGCAGTGCCAGGGCCCCGCCGGTGGCGGCGGGAGTCTCGAGGATGGTGAAGAGACGGTCCGCGGCGCCGAGCCCCTCGGCCGCCGCATGGAAGTGCTGGCCGACGAGGCGCAGCGGCAGGTACGCCTCAGGGGCGAGCAGCAGCACGAACAGGCCGACGCGATACGTGATCTGGCCCTCGGCGAGCCGCAACCCGATCGACACGGCGACCAGCGCCACCGAGAGCGTCGCGAGCAGTTCCAACGCGAGCGACGACAGGAAGGACACGCGCAGCACGCCCATGGTCGTGCTGCGGTAGCGGTCGCCGATGGCCCGGATCGCCGTGGCCTGCGACTTGGCCCGGCCGAAGATCTTCAGGGTCGGCAGCCCGGACACCAGGTCCAGGAAGTGCCCCGACAGCATGGCTAGCGTGCGCCACTGCCGATCGACCTGAGTTCGCGTGTACATGCCGATCAGCACCATGAACACCGGGATGAGCGGCAGGTCACGGCGATGATGAGGGTGGACAGCAGATCCTGGCCGAGCACGGTGAGCAGGACGGCCACCGGGACGATCACGGCCAGTACGAGTTGAGGCAGGTAGCGGGAGAAGTAGCCGTCGAGGGCGTCGATGCCGCGCGTGATCAGAGCCGCCAGGGCGCCGGGATCCTGGGCACTGGGCCCGGCCGGGCCGAGGCGCAGGATGTGGGCGAGGGTCGCCTGGCGCAATTCCTGCTTCGCGCGCGCCGATGCGCGCACCGCTGCGACCTCGGACAACCACGCGATCACGGCGCGCGAGGCGAAGACCAGCGCCACGGCGATCACCCCGTCACGCACGTCGGACCAGTCGGCCCCGTCGGCCGTGACCGACACGATCACGTCGGACAGCAGTCGGGCCTGCGCAATGACGAGGATTGCCGTGAAGACGCCGAGAACGACGGCGAGGACGATGAAGCCCCTCGTGCTGCGCGCATAGCGGAGCAGGCGTGGGTCAAGCGGCTTCATGGTGACTCATCCTGACATGCGAACGGGGCCGCCCCGTCGGGGCGACCCCGTTCGACGATGGGTGCGAGGAACCCTCGCCCTGACTCAGCCGTTCGAGTTGGCGAACCGATCGTCGGAACGACCGCTCACGGGCTGCGGCGGGATCATCGAGGTGCTGATCCTCTTGCGGAAGACCCAGAACGTCCAGCCCTGGTAGATGAGCACGATCGGCGTCATGACGACCGCGACGATCGTCATCACCGTGAGCGTGTACTCCTGGCTCGATGAGTTGGTCACCGTCAGGTTGTACGCGTCGTCGATGTTGCTCGGCATGACGTTCGGGAACAGGCCGACGAACAGCGCCGTGACGGCGAGCAGGATGGTGCCCGAGCTGAGGATGAACGCCCAGCCGTCGCGACCCTTCATCGTCATGAACAAGGCGGCGAGCCACGCGACGGCGGCCAGCAGCACCAGCGGCAGCGTGAAGGCCACCCGGCCCGAGAACGCCTGGGCCCACAGCAGCGCGGCGACGGCGGCGACGGCCGCGACGAGCCCGATCTTCAGCGCGACCTTCTTGGCGGCCTCGTGGATCTCACCGGAGGTCTTCAGCGCCAGGTAGATCGCACCATGAGCCATGAAGATCGTGAGCGTCATGACGCCCAGGAGGAGCGAGAACGGGTTGAGCAGGCCGAACAGGTTGCCGCTGTAGTTCAGCGCGCCGGCGTCGATCGCGAAGTCGGTCGTGGCCGGCGTGCCCGCAAGGGGCTCGATGGCCATGCCGCTGACGATGTTGCCGAAGGCCACGCCGAAGAGGAGGGCCGGAAGCGCCGAGCCCACGACGATGGCCCAGTCCCAGCGAGCCCGCCACACGGCCGAGTCGCGCTTGCCGCGGTACTCGAAGGCGACACCGCGGAGGATGAGGCCGACCAGCACGAGGAACAGGGCGAGGTACATGCCGCTGAACATCGTCGCGTACCAGAGGGGGAATGCCGCGAACGTGGCCCCTCCGGCGACGAGCAGCCACACCTCGTTGCCGTCCCACACCGTGGCGATCGAGTTGATCATGACGCGACGACGAAGGTCGTCCGTGCCGATCACGGGCAGGAGCATTCCCACGCCGAGATCGAAGCCGTCGAGGATGAAGTATCCGATCCACAGCACCGCGATGAGTGCGAACCAGACGGTCGTCAGTTCCATGTTGAGTTCCTTCTACTTGATCTCGAACGGCCTAGTAAGCGAAGTAGAGCTGCTTGTCGTCGTCCTTCTGCGCTTCGGCAAAGGGATCCTCGACGGGGGCCTCGGGGGCGCCGGCCTTGATGTACTTGAGCAGCAGGCCGATCTCGATCACCGCCAGGACCCCGTAGAGCAGGGTGAAGCCGATCATCGAGATCCACACCTCAAGCGGCGTCAGCAGCGGAGACACCCCGTCAGCCACGATCTGCTGGCCGAAGACGATCCAGGGCTGGCGGCCCATCTCGGTGAAGATCCAGCCCGCGGAGATGCCGAACAGCGGGAAGAGCACGATCACGCCGTTGAACACCGCGAACAGCCGGCTCTTCGGCGTGCGTCCGCCGCGGAAGAGGAACAGCACGAACAGGGCGTAGAGGGCGGCGAGCATCCCCAGGCCGATCATGAGGCGGAAGCCCCAGTAGGTGACCGGCACGTACGGCACGAAGTTCATCTCTGGGCCGTACTGCGGGAACTCGGCGAGGTACTGCGCCTGCAGGTCGTTGATCCCCTGGACGGTGCTCTCGGGTCCGTTGAACGTGCCCGTGGCCAGGTAGGACAGGAGGCCGGGAATCTCGATGATCGTGGTCGCCGTGTCGCCGGACAGGTCGCCGACGGACAGGATGCTGAACGGTGCGTTCTCCTGCGTCGTGTACAGGGCCTCCGCTGCCGCGACCTTCATCGGCTGCTGGTCGACCATGATCTTCATGTCCATGTCGCCGGAGACCGAGACGAGGACCGCCGAGATGAGGATCACCCAGGCGCCGAGCTTGGCCGCAGGACGGAACACGTCGACCTGACGGTTCTTCATGATCATCCAGGCGCTGACCGCCGCCACCCCGGCGCCGGACACGAGGAACGACGCGGCCAGGGTGTGGAAGAAGGCGATGACGGCGGTGTTCTGGAAGAGCACGGCGAAGATGTCGTTGAGCACGGCGCGCTGCGTGACCGGGTCGATTTCGAAGCCGACCGGGTGCTGCATGAAGGCGTTCGCCGCGAGGATGAAGTACGCCGAGAACGCGGTACCGGCGGCGGCCAGCCAGATCGTCGCCAGGTGCAGGCCCTTGGGCAGGCGGTCCCAGCCGAAGATCCACAGGCCGAGGAACGTGGACTCGAGGAAGAACGCGAGCAGTCCCTCCATGGCGAGCGGCGCGCCGAAGACGTCGCCCACGAAGCGTGAGTAGTCCGACCAGTTCATGCCGAACTGGAACTCCTGCACGATCCCGGTGACCACGCCCATGGCGAAGTTGATGAGGAACAACTTGCCGAAGAACTTGGTCAACTGGAGGTACTTGACCTTGCCCGTCCGGAAGTAGGCGGTCTGGAACCCGGCGACGAGCCAGACGGTTCCGAGCGTCAGCGGGACGAAGAAGAAGTGGTAGACGGTCGTGATACCGAACTGCCACTGCGAGAGTTGGAGCGCACCCATGGTCGCTGTCCTTCTTTTTCGGGTCGGCGGTTACGCAAACGAATGCGTCGGGAGTTGTCCTCCCGCCTGCTGGGCGCCATCTTGCTCCTCCGACTGCCGCGCAGGCGCGGCATGAGTCCACTCCTTGAGGGACTTTGGTCCCTACTTCGCTGGCCCGTCCCCCACACGCGTGACCGGCCCCTCGTTGCCAATGGCACAGTTGACCCCGTGACGAGCACTGACATCCGCGGCGTGACGCGGGCGCCCGGCCTGCAGGTCTGGGTGCCGCTCGTCGCCCTGTGGCTGATCTGGGGCTCCACCTACCTCGCCATCGCCGTGCTGGGGCGCTCCATGCCGCCGCTCATGGGCAACGGCCTGCGCTTCCTGGCGGCCGCCCTCATCCTGGGCACGCTCCTCGCCGTGACGCGTGGACCGTCTGCCCTCGCGTGCAGTGCGGCCCAGCTACGGGCGACCGCAACCATGGGGGTCGGCCTGCTCGGCGTCGGTATCGGGACGTTGGCTCTCGCCGAGGCCTACGTGCCGAGCGGCGTCGCCGCCCTCCTCGTGGCCGTGATGCCGATCTGGATCATCATCTTCCGCATGCGGGCCGGCGAGCGCCCGGCCACCCTCACGATCGGGGGAGTCGTCGTCGGGCTGATCGGCCTTGGCCTCATGCTGCTGCCCGGCGGCACCGAGCCCGTGTCCGGCTCCGACGGCCAGGTCGTGCTGTGGTCGGTCGCCATCCTGGCCTCGAGCACCTGCTGGGCGGTGTTCTCCTGGCGATCGGCCCGGTACACCCTGCCGACCAACCCCCTCGTCACGACGGCGTACGAGCTGGCCTTCGCGGGCGTCTTCCTCGTCGTGATCGGTCTGGTCACCGGCGAGCGCATGGACTGGCAGGGCGTGACCCCCGGGTCGTGGTGGGCCTTCGCGTGGCTCATCGCGGCCTCCCTCGCGGGCTACTCGGCCTTCACCTGGCTGCTGGGCAACGCTCCCCTCTCCCTGACCGCGACGTACGCCTACGTGAACCCGGTCGTCGCCGTCCTCCTCGGCGCGGTCCTGCTCTCCGAGCCCGTCACGCGTGACGTCCTCATCGGGCTGACCCTCGTCGTGGGCGGGGTGGTGCTCGTGGTGTCCGGGGAGCGCCGATGACCGTCGATCTTCGTCAGGACGTCCCGGTCGCCATGCCGGTGCGGTCGACCAACCGGCGAGCCGACATCCAGGGACTCCGGGCGGTCGCCGTCCTGCTCGTCGTTGCCTTCCACGCCGATCTCCCGCTCCCCGGTGGCTTCGTCGGCGTCGACGTGTTCTTCGTCATCTCGGGCTTCGTCATCACGGCCATGCTCATGCGCGAGTGGGCCGGCACCGGGCGGATCGGCTTTCGCACCTTCTACTTCCGCAGGTTCCTGCGCCTCACGCCCGCGCTCGCCCTGACCGTCGGCCTCGTGGCCCTCGTCTCGCTCGTCCTGCAGAACCCGTTCGGCGCGCAGCAGACCACCGCCCGCACCGGGCTCGGCGCGATGCTCCTGTCGTCCAACTTCGTCATCGGGGCGGCGGCGGGCGACTACTTCGCCACCGACACCACCACGAACCCGCTGCTCAACATGTGGTCCCTCTCGGTGGAGGAGCAGTTCTACCTGATCTTCCCGGCGCTCTTCGTGCTCGGCTGGACGCTGTCGCGCCGGCTCGGTCGCAGACTCGGCCCGCCGGTGCTGATCGTCAGCGCGATCGGGGTGGTCTCCTTCGCCTTGTCGATCGCCTGGTCCTACGGATCGACGTTCGCCGAGCCCCTCACCACCTACTTCGGCGGGCCGCAGTCCTTCGCCTTCTACAGCCCGTTCACGCGAGCCTGGGAGTTCGCGGTCGGTGCGCTGCTGGCCCTGCTGCTGGCGCGCATCCCGAACCTGCACCGTGGACTCGCCCTCGGGCTGGGCGCCGCCGGAGCCGCCCTGATCGCGATCGCCGCGCTGGCGATCCACGAGACCATGCCATTCCCCGGCCTTGCCGCGCTCGTGCCCGTGATCGGCACCGCCCTCGTCCTGCTTGCCGGCTCGGCGACGTCGTCGGGTGTCAGCCGCGCTCTGGCCACTAGGCCCATGGTCGCCATCGGCGATGCCTCGTACTCCTGGTACCTGTGGCACTGGCCGGTCATCGTCTTCGCGGCCCTCCTCTTCCCCCGCCAACCCGTCGTGCTCGTCATCGCCGCCCTGATCTCGCTGGTGCCCGCGCTGCTGTCGTACCGATTCCTCGAGCAGCCCATCCGGCGCTGGCGCCCCAGCACGCGCCCCCGCGCGATCGCCGCGGTCATCGCGACCGTCGGCATCCCCCTCGCCCTGTGCTCCGCACTGCTCGTGGGGGCGAACAGCGGCTGGGGGCTCCTGCCCCCGGTCACCACGGCACCGATCGTGGCGGCGGTACCCGTCGCGCCTTCGGTCCCGCCGGCTCCCGTGCCCCTCCCCGCTGCCTCGGCCGCGACTCCCGGCGGCTCGGCTCCGGCCTCGTCGGGTGCCCTCGAATCGACGACGGCATCGGCCGCCCCTGAGATCACCTCGGTGCCGGATCCGACCAGCGCCGCCGTGCCCGACGAGCAGGCGGCCGAGCAGGCGCAGGAGACGGCCAAGCAGGACGGCGACGTCGCCGAGGGCGACGGTGGCAGCCTGCGCTCGCAGCATGTCGCGGTGAAGGCCGGCTGCGTCAACACCGCGCTCGATCCGGTGACGTGCCGTTTCGGTCCCGCTGGCGCCACCGGAACCGTCCTGCTGGCGGGCGACTCGCAGGCCTACGCCCTCGCCGACGGCACCATCGCCGCCGCCGCGGCGCTCGGCTTCGACACCGTGGTCACCAGCCACACCGGCTGCCCGTTCCTGGCCAGGGAGTCAAGCGGCGTGCACAACTACCCGTGCCGTGCCTGGCAGAAGTCGATCGTCGCCTACGCGCTCGAGTCGCGGCCCGCCGCGGTCGTCATCAGCAACCGCTCCGCCGGCTACGTGCGGCCCGAGTGGAACTGGCGTACCGCGGCCACCGATCGCGGCGGCATGGCCAGCTCCGTCCAAGAGGCGGCCGACCTGTGGCGCAAGGGCCTCGAGCCGATCGTGTCCACACTGACCGAGGCGGGCATCCCCGTCGTCATCGTCGGGGCGGTGCCGGAGATGCGTGGCTACACCAACGGCACGTCGCTGCTGTCGAACGCGTTCGGCACGCCGGACTTCGACGTCCCACGATCCGACTCCGAAGCCGATCGCAAGCCGGCCCTCGCCGTCGAGAAGGACATCGCGGCGCGGTACCCCGCCGCGCTCGTCTACGACCCGTTCCCGGCGCTGTGCGACGACACCACGTGCAGCGCCGTGCGCGACGACCAGATCCGCTACCAGGACGAGACCCACCTCAGCGTCGAGGGCTCGCTGCTGCTCGCCGACGGGATCGCCCAGGCCATCGTCGACGCCACCGCCGCCGCTCAGGTCAGCCCAACGGCGAGCGGAACCGTCCCGCCACCTCGATAACGCGGTCGTTGGCCTCCGTCTCGGCCACGGTGATGCGGACGCCCTCCCCCGCGAAGGGGCGAACCACGATGCCAGCCTGCTCGCACGCAGCCGCGAAGTCCGCGGTGCGATCGCCGAGGCGCAGCCATACGAAGTTCGCCTCCGTACGCTGCAGCGGCCAGCCCTGGTCACGAAGCGCCGACCAGACGCGCTGACGCTCGAGCACGAGGGCGTCGACCCGTTCCAGCAGCTCCTCCTCGGCCGCCAGCGACGCGATGGCCGCCTCCTCTGCGATCGTCGAGACGCCGAACGGGGTGGCCGTCTTGCGCAGTGCCGATGCGACGGTCTCGTGCGCGATGGCGAAGCCCACGCGCAGCGCGGCGAGCCCGTAGGCCTTGGAGAAGGTGCGGAGCACCACGACGTTCGGGTAGCGCCGGTAGAAGCCGATGCCGTCGGGCACGTCATCACCCGCGATGAACTCGCGGTAGGCCTCGTCGAGGACGACGAGGACGTCGCTCGGCACGCGGGCGACAAAGTGCTCGAGCTCGGCGGTCGTCACCACCTGGCCGGTGGGGTTGTTCGGATTGCAGACGAAGACCACGCGGGTGCGCTCGGTGATGGCCGCCAGCATGGCGGGCAGGTCGTGCCGCTCGTCGGGAAGCAGCGGTACCTGAACGCTGGTCGCCCCGGAGATCTGGGTCCAGATGGGGTAGGCCTCGAAGCTGCGCCATGCGAACAGCACCTCGTCACCGGGGCCTGCGGCGGAAGCGATGATCTGGCCGCAGATGGCCACGCTGCCGGTGCCGAGGGCGATCGCCTCCTGCGGAACGTCGAACCGGATCGCGAGCGCCTCGACCAGGCGCCGGGAGAACGGATCCGGGTAGCGATGGGTGTCCAGCGCCGCGTGCATGATCGCTTGCAGAACACCGGGCAGGGGCGGATAGGGGTTCTCGTTGCTGGAGATCTTGTACGTGACGAGGTCCTCGCGCGGCTCGGCTCGCTGACCCGCCTTGTATGCAGGCAGGTCGTTGATGTCCGGGCGCAGGCGGGGAAGCGTCACGAAGCCGAGCCTAAGGGACCGGTTTAGCGATTAGCCTGCACGGTGTGACCCTGCGGGTGCGAACCCTGATCGCTTCCGGCATTGCGCTGGTGGCGCTCGTCATCATGGGAATCGTCGTGTTCGTCCAGTTCGCCCTCACCGCAGCGGTCGGGATCGCCCTTCATCAGGAACTGTCGCCGACGGCCGACGCGACCGCCTCGCTCACGCTCGCGCAGGCCAACGCCAGCGGCGCCCTGTCGGACTACATCATGCTGACGCGCGAGGCCTCCCTCACGCAGTACCGCGAGTCCATCGGCCGAGCCACGACCCTCCTCGACCAGATCCAGGGAGCCCTCCCCGCCGACAAGCCCACCTTGCTCGCCCTGCTGAAGAACTCCCGCGCGACCCAGCAGGCCTGGGTGGCCACCGACGCCGCCCAGGTCATCGCCCTCATGGAGGGCGGCAAGCGCCAACGGGCGATGCGGGCCACCAACACCAAGGAGGCCTGGGCCTCGTACGACGCCATGACCCTGGCGTCGAGCAAGCTCAACCAGGCGGTCAACGACGAGCGCGACTCCGCGGCCTCGGCACTCGACGACGTCAACACCGTGCTCGGCGTGAGCCTCCTCTTGGTGGGGATCTGCATCGTCGTGGGGCTGCTGATCTTCGTGTTCGGGCTCCAGCGGTGGGTGCTGGCGCCCCTGCGCCATCTGCGACAGGACTTGCAGCAGGCCGCGCGCGTGGCTGGTCACGAGACGCCGATCGAGGAGGTAGGACCGCCCGAGCTCCAGGACGTGGCCATCGATGCTGAGCTCCTGCGCCGGGGTCTGGTCCGGGAGATCGACGAGGCACGGGCCGCCCGCGAGGGTCTCGCGCAGGACGCGCCGCTGGTGGCCGCCATGGAGGCCGAGCTCACGGCACGATCGGACGTGACCGTGCCCGGACTCGCGGTCTCGGGTACCAGTCAGTCCGCCGTGGGGGTCATGGCCGGTGACTGGTGGGATCCCATCCTCCGACCGGACGGATCCCTGGCGATCGTCGTGGCCGACGTGTCGGGCCATGGCCCCGAGGCCAGCGTGACCGCGATCCGGGTGCGCTCGATCCTGCGCGCCGGCCTGCAGTCCGGGCTCGCACCCGACCAGGTCATCGCCATGGCCGCGACCTCAGGGGCCCAGGACGCGCACTTCGTCACCGGCATCGTCCTGATCGCCGATCCCGTGGCCGGCACGATCCAGTGGGCCAACGCCGGACACCACCCCGCCATCGTCGTCACGCACGACAAGGAGTCGTTCCTCTGCGAGCCCACGGGGCCCCTCATCTCCTCCCTCGGGGGCGAGTGGTCCACTCGGACGGCGCCGTTCGGGTCCGGCGACGTCCTCGTGGCCTTCACCGACGGCCTCGTGGAGTCGCGGAACGCCGACGGCGACGAGCTCGAGTCCTCGATGGTCTCCCAGTTCATCCGGGGCCTCGACGCCCCCGTGCGCGAGAACCCCGAGGAGCTCATCTCCCGCCTGCTCGCCCAGGTGCGGCACCGCGCCGCCGACTGGCGGCGCGACGATGTCACTCTCGTGGCGGCGGCCCGTCCGCGATAGGAGTTTTACCCGGCGTTGGCTCCTGCTGTGCTTGTCTGACGGCATCGCATGGCACCATGACCGCATGCGTCGAACCCCGCTCTCCCTTGTCAGCGTCCTTGCCACCGCGGCCATCGCGGCCTCCGTCCTAGCCTCCGGCCCTGCCCAAGCGGCTCCGCTCCCCGCGGAGCGACTCCAGGGCACCGTCGTCCAGCCCACCCTGTTCGGCATGCACGTGTTCGACGTCCAGACCGGCACTTGGCCCACCATCCCGATCGGGTCGCTGCGACTGTGGGACAACACCACCACGTGGGGGCAGATCGAGAAGAAGAACGACGTCTTCGACTGGACGGCTCTCGACACCGCGGTGGCCACCGCACAGAAAAACGGCGTGAACGACATCCTCATGGTGCTCGCCGGCACGCCGTCCTGGGCGACCGACGATCCGGCCTCGGGGGGTGCCGCGGGGGTGCTCCCGGGAGCGGCCGGCATGCCCAAGAACCTCGCCGACTGGGACGACTGGGTGCGCCAGGTCGCGACCCGCTACAAGGGCAAGATCACGTCGTACCAGCCCTGGAACGAGGCAAACCTGACCACGTTCTCCACAGGAACCCCGGCGGAGATGGCCGACCTCACCAAGCATGCCTACGACATCATCAAGAGCGTCGACCCGGCCGCTCTGGTCGTCGCGCCGAGCACCGGCACCCGCCTGGGCGGCCCGTTCAAGAAGTTCTACCCGGCCTTCCTGGCCGAGCTCAAGGCGCGCAACTGGCCCGTGGACGTGTGGGCGGCGCATACCTACCCGGCGAGCCTCGGGACGCCGGCGGATCGCGCCCTGCTCGCCCGGACGTGGATCACCATGCTCAATGCCGCGGGCGCGCCGAACCGACCCCTGTGGGACACCGAGAACAACTTCGGCCTAGCCGGCCCCGGCACGGCGAACCCCGACCAGGACATCATCGGCCCGCGCGCGGGCGAGTGGGCGGCCCGGTCCTACCTCGACGCCCTCCGGCTCGGGATCAGCCGTGTGTACTGGTACGCCTGGGCGCCCGATGCGGACCTGCTCGGCATCCAGATGAACAACGGCAGCACCGCCGCCATCGCGCTCACCACGCTGCAGCAGTGGATCGTCGGCGCCACGTTCGACGGCTGTCGCGGCTCCGCCAAGATCGTGTGCACGTTCACTCGGGGCGGCGTGACCACCCGGGTCGTGTGGTCCGAGACCGGCCGAGCCAGCTTCCGGGTGCCGGCGCGGTTCACGCAGATCTGCCGGCTGGACGGCCGCTGCGTGGATCGCGGCCCGAGAAAGAACGTAAGGGTGAACGGCCCCATCCTGCTCACGCCATAACCCGTAGCCACCCCGGTTGAGTGGCGGCTTGTGGCGGTGAAAACGGACGTTTTCACCGCCACAAGCCGCCACTCAACGGAAGTTGGGGGCTAGGTGCGCTCCTCGGCCACCGAGTTGCCTCCGTCGACCACGAGGCACTGGCCCGTCGTGTAAGCAGCACCCGGCGTGCACAGCCAGGCGATCGCGGACGCTACCTCGGTGGGCGTCGCGCTGCGGCCGACCGGAGTGCGCAGCCCCTGCTCGTACTCGTGCGCCGTCTGAGACCCCGTCGAGATCCACCCCGGCGCCACCGCGTTCGACGTGACTCCGACCGGGCCGAAATCGACGGCGATCGAGCGCGCAAGGCCCACCATCGCGGCCTTGGCGGCCGCGTAGGCGACCTCGTCGCGCATCGCCATCACCGGCCCCGTGACGCTGGTGACGTTCACGATGCGCCCCCACCCTCGGTCCTGCATTCCGGGCAGCACGGCGCGCGAAACGAGGAACGCCGTGTCGAGATTGCGCTCGATGCCCGCGCGCCAGGTCGCCAGGCTCATGTCGGTGATGCGACCGGTCTCCGCCGCCCCAGCGATGCTCAGCATGCCGGCGTTGTTCACCAGGATGTCGATGCCGCCCAGTGCTGTGGCCACCGCAGACACCACGTCGGACACGTCGTGCTCGTCGGTGAGGTCCCCCACGACACCGAAGCCCCTCACGCCCGTGGTCTCGAGCTCCGCGACGCGGTCAAAGACGCGCTCGGTCGTCGAGGTGACGGCGACGTGTGCGCCGAGCTCGCCCAGGAGCCGGGCGGTGGCGAAGCCGATTCCGGTCGGCGAGCCCGCGCCGGTGACGAGGGCGACTCGACCGGCCAGATCGAACGGCGCGGGAGTCACTCTGACATCACGTCGGCCACCGCTCGTGCGAAGAGGTCGGTGTGGAGCTCGACGTCCGTGCGCGCGGTCTCAGGGCACATCAGCGCCATGTTGTGGAAGGGGGTCATCAGCAGCCCGCGATTGGACATGAACAGGTGCAGGTACTCCTCGAGCTCGTCATCGTGCGCCGCCGCAGACTCCGAGCCGGAGCGCGGTGCCGGCGACACGAAGCGATACTCGGCGCGCGCCCCGAGCTGGGCGATCGACCACGGCACGTCGTAGGCCGTCAGGGTCGACTCGACGCCCTCCCGGAACGCCGTGGCCAGCGCCACCATGTGCTCAAAGGCGATGTCGGTGAGGACCTCGCCGAGCGTGGCCCGCATCGCGGCAGTCGAGAGCACGTTGCCGGCCAGGGTGCCACCCACCCCACCAACGTCGACCAGATCGGCCTCCGCGTTGGCGCGCACGGCGGCGGCCACGTCCTCCGTTATGCCGTAGGCGCCGCAGGGGATCCCACCGCCGATGCTCTTGCCGATGACGAAGATGTCGGGCTGGAGTCCCCACAGGGCGGTACATCCGCCCGGACCGGCGGAGATCGTGTGCGTCTCGTCGATGAGCAGCAGCGTTCCGTACCTCGTGCACAGCTCGCGCACGGCATCGAGGAAGCCCGGCTCGGGCAGCACGATGCCGATGTTGGTCAAAGCCGGCTCCATCACGAGCACCGCTACGTCACCGTGCGCCAGTCCTGCCTCCACCGACGCGATGTCGTTGAACTCGGCCACCCGAGTGGTCTGCGCGACGTCCACCGCGGGGCCTACGTTCCCACCGCGCGGGAGAGTGGCGCCGTCCGGTCCGGCGATGACGAAGGTCTCGTCGACCGAGCCGTGGTAGCAGTAGGCGAACGCCATCACCTTGGTGCGACCGGTGACCATGCGGGCGATCCGCAGGGCCCATCGGTTCGCGTCGGTCGCGGTGAGGCTGTACGACCACAACGGCATACCGAACCTGCGACTGAGCTCGGCCGCCACCCACTCGGCGTCCACGCTCGGCATCATCGTCGTGATGCCACCTGCGGACCCGATGCGCTCGGTGACCGCGGCGACGGTCGCCTCAGGGGAGTGGCCCGCCATCGCGGCCGTGTCGCCAAGGGCGAAGTCGACGTACTCGTTGCCGTCGATGTCGGTGATGCGATTGCCGTGCGCGCGCGCCAGGTAGAGCGGGTACCCGCCCGACCACTTGTTCATCCACGTCATCGGCACACCGCCGAACAGGTGGTCGGCGGCCTCGAAGGCCCGCCTCGACGCCGGCGTGCGTCGCCGGTGCTCGGCCCGCTCCCTGTCGAGAAGGGCCGCCAGTCGTTCGCGATCAACGGTTGTCACGGTGCACTCCTTCGCCGCACGACCGGACTCCCGGTCGGCGGGAGCAGCATGGCAGGCTGATGCCGTGGACGAGACCCCGTTGCCCCCGAACGCGGGCAACGACAGCCCGCTCGAGTCGCAGACCATCCAGGTCTGGTTCCTGCACATGAATCCGCACAAGGTCATCTACGCGACCATCATGCTCATGACCGGCCTGGCCCTCTACGACGAGGGCACCAGTCCGTTGAAGACCGGCAGTCTGCTGGAGATGGTCGGTGTCGTCATCGCGCCGCTGTTCGCCCTGGCCATGGCCCACGCGTTCTCCGAGGCGCTGGACCTGACCATCCGCACGGGGCACCGCCTGACCGGGCACGAGCGACGCCACCTGGCCGCAGCCAATCTCGAGTACCTCTACATCGCGATCCCGCCGATCCTGCTCCTGAGCCTGCTCACGGTGCTCGGATGGGATGCCAACGACGCCGTCAGCCTCGTGCAGGTCCTCGGGATCGGATCGTTGTTCTTCTGGGGCGCCTTCGCGGCTAAGCGAGCCGGCCTCGGGGCGGTCCGCCGGATCACGTTCGGGCTCAGCTACGGCTTCATGGGCCTGGTCGTCCTCGCCGTCGAGATGGCCATCACCCACTGACGGCGGCGCGCGGGGGCAGCTCGCCCGAACCGCGTGCGATGAGCGGCACCGGGATCGTGGTGGTGATCGGGTGGCCCGACTCCCCGTCGAGCCGGGCGAACAGCCGCTCCGCCGCGTAGCGGCCGATCAGCGTCGGCGAGTGGTCGAGCACCGTGATGGCGGGCGTGACGGAGTCGGCCAGGGCGAAGTCGCCGACCGAGACCACGGCGACGTCGGTCGCATCGTGGCGATGCAGCGCGCGCACCACTCCCTGCGAGGTCTCGCCGCGCGTACTGAGGATCGCCGTGGGCGGCTGCGGGAGGTGCAGCAGGTCGACCGTCTCCTTCTCTGCCATGTCAGCGTCCAGGCAGCCGATCCGGACCATCGAAGGGTCGACGGGCAGCCCCGCCTCGCGCATGGCATCGAGGTAGCCCTCATACCGGTTGCGCACCGTCTGCACGTCGAGCGCGTCGGAGATCAGGGCGATCGAACGGTGGCCGTATCGCGCGAGGTGGTTGACACCCTCGAGGGTTGCTCCGCGGTCGTCGGCGAGCACCACGTCGGCGTCGAGGTTGCGCGGGCGCCGGTCGATGAAGACGACGGGCATGCGGATGCTGCGCAGGAAGGAGTAGTCGGCATCCTGGGGGGTGACGATCATCCCGACCAGCGACCGTTGGATGAATCCCTCGACGATCTCCCGCTCGCGGCCCGACCCCCGGGTGTTGCTCGCGACCATGACGGTGAAGCCCCGCGGGGTGATCAACTGCTCGAGCTCGCCGATCACCTCGGAGAAGAAGGGGTCGCGCACGCTTTCGACGATGACGCCCACGACGTTGTCGTGACCTCGCCGCAGTGACCTGGCGAGGACGTTGACCTGGTAGCCGAGCGCCTCGACGGCCGCCTCCACGCGAGCCCTCGTGGCCGGCGCCACCTGCGGGTCGCCGTTGATCACGCGAGAGGCGGTCTTCGCGCTCACCCCGGCCGCCCGAGCGACGTCGGCCAAGGTGACCATCTTGTTCACGGTGTGACCTTCATGCTCGCGTCGCCCACACGGGGACTCCGTCAGGTCCCGGCCGCTCCAGCACGCCGGCCGCGATGCCCCCGAGGAACGCAGCGCCGAGGGCACCCGGCTCGGCGATGTCACTGGTGCGGTAGTCGCCGAGCTGCCGGCGCTTCGCCTCGGCGACCATCGGGTTGCGGCTCCACCCGCCCACGACGACCGCCGATGTGGCCGGTCCGACCGAGGCCGTCATGTCGGCGAGAGCCCCGTCCGTGATGGCGGTGAGGTCGTCGACGACGGATCGCCACAGCAGTGCCGGACTGATCCCGTCGGTGATGCCCGTGATGCCCAGGCTGTCGTTGCCGAGGTCGGACACGTGGGGCGCGTCGCCACCGGGCTGCACGGCCATGGCCGCCTCCCCCAGCAGGCGGCGCGACTCACGATCGGTGACGCCGAGCAAGGCGGCGATGCGCTCCAGCGAGAGCCCGGTCAGGCGGCCGGCGAGCAGCATGAGGTGGTCGGGCAGGACACTCCAGCCGACGGACACGTCGCGACCGGTCAGGGCCGCGATCTCCTCGGGCGGCACGCTGCCGGCGACGGTGCGGATGAGTGCCTCAGCAGTGCCCATCGAGTCGAACAGCACGCCGTCGCGGATGGCGCCGGAGATGAAGCCCGCCACGAAGTGGTCCAGGCCGGCAACCGTCAGCGCGGCTCCCTTCAGCACATCGGGGATCTCGCCCCCCGCCACACCCGCGTGGTCGCCCGCCCAGATCCGACGGGACGGCAGCAGGTCGCCGACCAGGTCGGTGGCCGGCCGCCACGGCTCCTGCGCCAGCACGTCGAGCATGCCGGTACGCGATGTCAACGACATCTCGGCGACCTCGTCGCCACCGAGGGCCCGCACGATCCACTCGCCGACGCACAGGTGCCGAACAGCCGCGGCGGCCCCGGGCACGTTCTTCTGCAGCCACAGGATCTTGCAGATGGACAGCCGCGAGTTCAGCCTGGTGCCGGTGGTGCGCTGGAACAGATCGCGGCCGATGACGTCCTTGACCACCTGGGCCTCGCCCCGCGGGTCGAACCACGCGAGCGCGGGAGCGCATGGCCGTCCGGCGGCATCGATGAGGGCGCCGGCCTCGGCGATGCCGGTGACGCCGATGCCCAGGACGGTGGTCGCACCGCCCGACACGACCCGCTCGTCCGAGGCCGCAGCCGCGCAGACCGTCATGACGGTGTCGGCGAGGAGGGTGGGGTCGACGTCCGCCATGGCGCCGGCATGCCGCCAGGGGGTCTCCCGGGAGGCCGCGGCGAGCACCGTGCCATCCGGCCGCACGGCGAGCGCCTTGATCGACGTCGTCCCCACATCAACGCCCACGAGGATGTCGCGCGCCATCCCGGCTCCTCTCGCCACGGAAATGACACCGATGTCATCGCCAGTTGGCAGTGTACCTAGGAGGGACCGGCGAGCGTCAAGGCAATTTCGACGTCGTTTTCGCCCAATCGTTGACATCGATGTCATCGGGCGCCTACCTTTGGCATATCTGACCGCTGCCGCACTGGCCGCCTCATGAACGGGAGTTCCCATGTCCGACTTCAGCTACCGCATGCGCCGCCTGTTCAACCCCGATTCGGGCCGCTGTTTCGACATCGCGGTCGACCACGGCTTCTTCGGGGAGGCAGCGTTCCTGCCCGGCATCGAGGACCTCGGTGCAGCGGTCCGCGTCCTGGCTGCCGCAGCACCGGACGCGATCCAGATGACCATCGGCCAGGCCCGCCTGCTGCAGGGCTTCGGCGGCCGTGAGCGGCCCGCCCTCGTGCTGCGCACCGACATCGCCAATATCTACGGCGCCCCGCTGCCCGATCACACCTTCAACCTGGTGATCCCCGAGCCGGCCCTCGCCGGGGTCCGCCTCGACGCGTCGTGCATCGTGGTGAACCTGTTCGACCTGGCCGACAATCCACGGGTCAGGGAAGCCTGCATCCGGGCCGTGCTCGAGGCGAAGAGGGACTGCGAGAAGTACAACATGCCGCTCATGGTCGAACCACTGGTGATGAAGCACAGCGACGCCGGCGGCTACCAGATCAACGGCAACCTCGAGAAGATCGTCCCCCTGGTGCGGCAGGCCGTCGAGCTGGGGGCCGACATCATCAAGGCCGATCCCACGGACGATCCGACCGACTACCACGAGGTCGTGCGCATCGCGAACGGCATCCCCGTCCTCGTGCGTGGTGGCGGCAAGGTCCCCGACGACGAGCTGTTCCGTCGCACGCAGGTGGTCCTCGAGCAGGGGGCAGCCGGCATCGTCTACGGCCGCAACGTCATCCAGCACAGCAATCCGGCCCGCCTCACCCGCGCCCTGATGGCGATGTTGCACGAGGGGGCCGACGCGCAGGCGGCGAGCGCGATCATGGCCGCGTCATGACCGCGCGACCCGTGCGGATCGGCATCGTGGGCGGCGGCCTCATGGGCCGCGAGCTCGCCGTTGTCTGCGGTCGCTGGCCGCAGCTCGTCGACCACCCCTGCGCGCCGGAAGTGGTGGCTGTCGCGGATCCCAACCCGGCCGCCCTCGACTGGTTCCGCCGCATCGGCTCCGTTCGTACCTTCACCGACGACTGGCACGTGCTGCTCGATGACCCTGACATCGACGTCCTCTACCTCGCCGTACCGCACAACCTCCACGAGGACCTGTATGTCGCCGTCGCAGACGCGGGGCGCGACTTCCTCGGCGAGAAGCCCTTCGGCATCGACCTCGCCGCCGCGCAGCGCATCGTGGCGGCGGTCGACGCCTCCACCGCCTTCGTTCGGGTATCGAGCGAGATGCCCTTCTTCCCCGGTGCCCAGCGGGCCTACGCGTACGCCGCGTCGGGCGCACTCGGCGACATCCTGGACGTGCGCTCGCAGTTCGCACACTCGTCCGACATCGACCGGAGCAAGGGGATCAACTGGAAGCGCCGGGTCGAGACGTGCGGTGCCATCGGGGTCATGGGCGATCTCGGCATGCACGTCGCTCATCTACCACTTCGCCTCGGCTTCCAGCCAGAGACCGTTTACGCCATGCTCGACAACGTAGTAACGGAGCGGCCCGGACCGGACGGAGCCCCGGTGCCGTGCGACACGTGGGACAACGCGCTCCTCGCCCTGCGGGTGCCGACGGGCGTCTCGCCGCAGGACCGGCGGTTCTCGATGCTGTGGGAAACCCGACGCATCTCCCCCGGCAACATGAACTCGTGGTCGTTCGAGGCCGTCGGAATGGACGGCGGCGTCCGCTTCACCACCCGGAACCCCACCGTCGTGCACCGCTTCGTCCGTCGCGACGGCGAGCAGGTCTGGGAGGAGTTCCAGCCCGGCAACGTCTCGGCCTGGCCGATGGTCTCCGGTGGGATCTTCGAGTTCGGCTTCGCCGATGCGTTGCTGCAGATGTGGGCGAGCTACCTGGCTGAGCGTGAGGGGCAGCTCGGCGACCGGTTCGGCACGGCGACCCCGCACGAGGCCCTGTCATCGCACCGCGTCTTCGACGCCGCCCTGCGATCGAACGGCAGTGGCGCGGCCGAACCACTCTCCTAGCCTGATCCGGTCGGCTAGCGTCCGGTCATGGACTGGCGCGACATCGCCGCGCCGACGCTCGACGGCATCCTCGTCGGCCGCGTCGGCGGCGACGGGCCGCCCGTGCTGCTGCTGCACGGTGGTCCATCGCTTCCCTACGACTACCTGGCCCCCCTAGCCGAAGAACTGGCCGACGGCTACACCGTGGCGTGGTACCAGCAAAGGAGCCTCACCCCCTCGGTGCGGACCGGACCGTTCTCGGTCGAGCAGCACATCATCGACCTGACCGCGATCCTGGATGCCTTGGGCTGGGAGAGGGCATGGCTCGTCGGTCACTCGTGGGGCGGGCACCTCGCCGTTGCCACCGCCGTCGCACGGCCCGATCGCGTGCTGGGCGTCATGGCGGTCGACCCGCTCGGGGCCGTGGGCGACGGCGGCGCCGAGGAGTTCGGTGCCACGCTCGTTGGCCGCATCTCACCGGAGTTTCGCGTCCGGGCCGAGGAAGCAGACCGAAGGTCCGAGGCCGAGGACGGAACCGACGAGGACGCACTGGAGGCACTGCGACTGGTCTGGCCCGCCTACTTCTCCGATCCGGCAAACGTGCCGGCGATGCCTCCGATGGCGCTGTCCCTCGAGGGCCACCTCGGCACCTGGGAGTCACTGATCGAGGGCCTCCCCGCCCTGGAGCGGAGCCTGTCGTCGATCACGGCACCCACCGCCTTCGTGCACGGGAGCGACAGCCCCATGCCACTCACGGCCAGCACCGACACTGCCGCCCTCATCCCCGGCGCGCAGGTAGACATCGTTTCCGGGGCGGGACACTTCGTCTGGTACGAGCGTCCCGGCGCAGTCCGGCGGTCCTTGGACCAGCTCACCGCCTCCTGAGACCTGAGCGGTCCGGCTAGGGGACATACCCTCCTGCCATGGCCCTCATGCGCTGCGAGTTCTTCTCGGACGTTCTCGGACTGTCAACGTCGATGACGGTGATCCTGCCCGAGTCCACCACGAGGCAGATCGGAATGAGCGGCGAGCGCGACAGCCAGCCGCCACCGGTGCTCTACCTACTGCACGGGCTGAGTGACGATGACACGACGTGGAGTCGTCGCACGTCGATCGAGCGCTACGCCGCGGGCCTCGGGCTGGCCGTGGTCATGCCGGCCGTTCACCACAGCTTCTACACGGACGAGGCTCACGGTCTGCCGTTCTGGACCTTCCTCACCGAGGAACTCCCGTCGGTGGTGCAGCGGTTCTTCCGCGTCTCCTCGGCCCGCGAGGACACCTTCGTCGCCGGGCTGTCGATGGGCGGCTACGGGGCGATGAAGTGGGCGCTACGGGAGCCGTGGCGCTTCGCCGCAGCGGCCAGCCTCTCCGGCGCCCTGGCGCTCGCGCACCCCAGCGAATCACCCGATCCGGACTTCACCCGTCTCATGGACCGCGTCTTCGGCGACCGCTCCACTCCCGGCACGGACGATGACCTGCTCCATCTCGTCCGACGAGCCGATCCCTCGGCGCTGCCCGCCCTGTTCGTCGCCTGCGGCACCGAGGACTTCCTGTACCCGGCCGCCCGGGCCTTCCTCGCCGCAGCGGGCGACGGCGGCGTCGAGGTCACGGCCGACATCGGGCCCGGGGACCATGACTGGGACTACTGGGACGCGCACATCCAGGACGTGCTGCGCTGGCTGCCCGTGCGCCGCTGACCAGGGCGCCAACGCAGATGGCCCCCGCCCGGGGAGGGACGGGGGCCATCCGAGCAGCCCCGGATGGGGACGGAGCTGCTGGGAAGCGGACTACTTGGTCGGCATCAGAACAGCGTTGATGCCGTGTGCGACCTGCTTGTTGCCCTTGTTGATGTCGACCTGGTCGAGGTTGACGCGGGGGTTGGCCAGCGAGGTGTTGTAGTCGCCGAGGATGATCGCCGGCGCACTGGTGACCTTCACGCGGATGACCTTGTTCGGCACCGCCGTCTTGAGCTTGGCGCCGTTCGCCTTGAGGGCGTCGCCGGACATGATCGTGGCGCCGGGGACGACGTGGTAGAGCAGGACGGTCTCGACGGTGTCAATGCCCAGGCCCGCCACGATCTTGAACGCGCCGGCCTCGGTCTTGATCGTCTTGTTGGACAGGGCTGAGGCGAGGTTCTTGAAGGCGCGGTCGGTCGGGATGAAGGCGGTCAGGGCGGTGGTGCCGTCAGCCAGCACCTTCACGGCCGAGTCGGGCTTCGCGGCGAGGACGGCCTCGATGGCCTTGGTCAGGACGTCGAAGTCCTTGTCGTCCATGTCGAACTTCGCCTGACCGACCGCGAGCGCCGTGGCCAGCGACTCGGTGCCGTCATTGGCAGCCTGTGCGGCGGGAGCGGCGACCAGAGCGGTGGCGCCGACGAGGACGGCGGCACCGAGGGCAGCCACCCGGGTCATGTTGGTGCGGATCATGATGAAGCCTTTCGTTGTGGCCCGCCCCCAGTGGACGGTTATGCCACTACTTCCGGCCGGGGTGCGTCCATGGATGCAATCGCGCCAAAAATTCTTCAACTTTCTTCTTTTCGCCCCTTCATGCATCCGGATGGGGCCTTCCGGGCGAATAGGGGATGAGCGGTGGGACGGCCCCGCCAGCGCCGGGACAGCCGGGAGGGATATGACGCATACTGGCGACAGGTCTCTCGCCGCCTCGGCGGGGGCAGTCACCGACGTTTCGGAGTGGCGTGTGACGGACGACGACGCGATCGCCCGACGCTTCGGCTCGGCTGACGAGTCCGCGCTGGCCGACGCCTATCAGCGGTGGTCCTCACTCGTCTACACCGTGGCCCTGCGCAACATCGGGAACGAGGCCGACGCGGCCGACGTGACCCAGGCGGTCTTCGTGGCGGCCTGGCGAGGTCGGGCAAGCTTCGATCCGGACAAGGGTTCCCTGCCCGGTTGGCTCCTGACGATCACCAGGCGACGGGTTGCCGACCACTGGGAGGAGCGCTCCCGGGAGTCGCGCCGGGTCAGCGCCGTTGCGACGTCGGAACTCGACCGGGAGGACGGTCCGGCAGCGGACGTGGTGATCGACCGGGTGCTCCTCGCCGACGAGCTCGAGCGTCTCGGCGATCCGCAGAAGAGGATCATCGAGCTCGCGTTCTTCCAGGATCTGACCCACGGGCAGATCGCCAGCCTTCTCGACCTGCCCCTGGGCACGGTCAAGAGCCATATACGACGTTCGCTCGACAAGCTTCGCAGCAGATTGGAGGTGGATGGTGTTGCACTGTGACGAGGAGGACCTGTCCCTGCTCGCTCTAGGCGAGTCGGGAAGCGCTGACGACGAGGCGCACCTGTCCACCTGCGCGCGATGCCAGAGCCGGCTGGACCAGCTGTCGGCCGTCGTGAAGTCCGCCCGCGCCGTGACCCCCGGCGATCATCCGATCGCCCCCCCGGCCAGCGTGTGGGCAGGCATCAGCACCGAACTCGGCCTCGACGCCGCACCGTCGGGAACGGTCACGTCCATCGACCAGGCGCGCAGCCGTCGCGGCCCCCGACTCTGGCTCGTCGCCGCGTCGGCGGCAGCCGTCGGCCTGATCGTCGGCGGCGGCCTCGTCACCGCTCTCGGCACCTCGGGGTCCTCCGAGCAACTGGTCGCCAGCACGACTCTGGGCCCGATCGACAACTCGGGCTTCTCGGGCACGGCGACGATGGAGCAGGGTGGCGACGGGATGTCCCTGACGGTCGATGTCCCCGGGCTGCCGGCGGTCACGGACGGCTACTACGAGGTCTGGATGGCAACGCCGGACACGGCGACGATGGTGGCGATCGGCACGATGCGCCCCGGCCAGCCGGCCACCTTCCCCCTGCCTGCCGGACTGGATCCCACCTCGTTCCCGGTGGTCGACGTGTCGGTCGAGCACTTCGACGGCGACGCCGGGCATAGCGTGGTCAGCGTCGTGCGCGGTCAACTGACCACCTGACGGATAGGGACGCCGGCGCTACGGCGTGTCGAGGTCACGCTGCCGGAATCGCCATGCGCCCACCGCCATCAGGGCCGCGCTCAGGATCGTCAGGACCACCAGGGGAGTCCAGGCCATCTCGGCAGCGGGCAGTTTCGGCATGTGCGCGAACGGCGACGTGTCCATCACCCACTGCGGCCACTCCAGCAGCGCACCGATCTCCGCCACCAGGAAGAAGCCGACGAGCAGCACCCACGCGAGGAACGTCAGGCGGGGGACGAAGCCGAACAGCAGGATGACGAGGCCCGTCATCAGCCAGATAGCCGGTAGGTAGGAGAGGGAGGCGGCGACCGTCGCGCCAACCCGATCCATGCTGCCGGTCTGCGCCGCGGTCGCGAGGCCGAAGGACGCCCCCTGTGCGAGCGCCAGCAGGGCCGTACCGACCAGCGCGACCAGCAGATGGCTCACCAGATAGCTGGTACGGGACACGCTCGTCGCGAGTACCGGCTCCGCGTGGCCGTCCGACTCCTCCGTGGCCAGCCGCCGGGCCGCCACGATGCCGTAGGCCGCCGTGACGAAGGCGATCATGGCGAACTCCATCGCCGTGAACGCGTCCAGCATGACGTCCGTTCCACCGAGCGCCGCGACCATCCGCCTCGCTTCGGGCGTGTCGAGCATTCCACTCAAGTCGTTGACGATGCTGCCGACGATGCCGCTCAGGATGACGTAGGCCGCCAGCCAGCCGACCAGCATCGGGTACTGCAGACGCCAGGCGAGGGCGAGCGGGCTGGCCAGCGAAGGTGCCGCGGTCCCGCGCCCGGCGCGGTCGGGGAGCAGCCCGCCGCCGAGGTCGCGGCGCGACTCGAGCAGGAAGGCGGCCCACAGGGCAACGGCGGTGAAGACGAGGGGGAGGAACAGGACAGCGAAGCGATCTCCGGCGTAGGGGCGAACCTGCTGGCCCCAGCCGATCGGGGAGAACCACGACAGGACGGAGGGGGACGACTCGTCGCTGCTGATGTCGCCCACGGCCCGCAGCAGGTACGCGACGGCCAGGATGATCATCGCCATCGCGTTCGCTGCCCGAGCCGAGACCGTGAGCTGATTGGTGATTGCGGCGATCGCGGCGAACGCCATCCCCGTCGTCGCCCACGCCAGGCCGAAGGCCCATGAACCGGCGGCCGGCAGCCCGACCGCGGTCAGGCCGACCGCCGACAGCGCGCCGATGGCCACCATCGCCGTGCACGTCACGATCACGGCCGCGGACAGTCCGGCCCACCTCCCGACCACCGCCGAACCGATCAGCTCGGTCCGGCCCTTCTCCTCCTCCGCGCGGGCGTGCCGCGTGACGAGCATGATCGCGAGGATCCCGATCATCACCCCGCCCATGGCGGCGAGCTTCAGCAGCGAGAGGGCGCCGAGCGACGTCGGGTCCCAGATGCGGCCGTACATGGCGATGGCCACCGGCACGTCGTTGATGGCCGAGGCCGCGATGATGCGCGATGCCTCGTCGGGATACAGCGCCACGGTGGCCGACGCGGACGACACCGTGAGCAGGGGGAAGATGACGATCCACACGGGCAGAAGGACGCGATCCCGCCGCAGCGCGAACCGGGTCAGCGTGAGCGTGCCGGCGAAGCGGTTCATGTCGACGCTTGGCCGTAGTGCTGAAGGAAGAGCTGTTCGAGCGACGGTGGCTGGGTGACGATGGCCTCGATGCCGAACGTCGACAGCAGCGGCAGCAACCCGTCGAGTGCCTCGGCGTCGACCTGGCAGGTGAGGTGGGTGCCCTCGACGACCACCTCGTGCACCCCGGTGAGCGCGTCGATTCCCACTGGGGTGGCGCGCAGATGGGCCGTGACGGACGTGCGACGCAGGTGCCGCATCTGCTCCAGGGTGCCGGTCTCGACGATTCGGCCCTCGCGGATGATGCTCAGGCGGTCGGAAAGGGCCTCGGCCTCGCTCAGGATGTGGCTGCTCAGCAGCACGCTGCGGCCCTCACCTCGCCACTCGAGGATGAGGGTGCGGAACATGGACTCCATCAGGGGGTCCAGGCCGGCGGTCGGCTCGTCGAGAAGCAGCAGTTCCACATCGGAGGCCAGGGCGGCGATGAGGGCCACTTTCTGCTTGTTGCCCTTCGAGTAGGCGCGGGACTTCTTCGTCGGGTCGAGGTCGAAGATCTCGATGAGCTCCGCCCGACGCTGGCCGTTGAGCCCGCCCCGCAACCGACCGAGCAGGTCGATGACCTCGCCGCCGGTGAGGTTCGGCCACAGGGACACATCGCCCGGCACGTAGGCCAGATGCCTGTGCAGCTCGACCGCGTCACGCCACGTATCCCTGCCCAGCACGGTCGCGCTGCCCGAGTCGGCCCTCAGCAGTCCCAGGAGGCACCGCAGGGTGGTGGTCTTGCCGGCGCCGTTCGGACCGAGGAAGCCATGCACTTCGCCCTCTTTGACCGTCAGGCTCAGGCCGTCGAGAGCCTTGGTATGCCCGAAGGTCTTGACCAGGTCGACCGTCTCGATCGCTGCGCTCATACGCCTCAGATTACGCTCGGAAACCCCTGTCACGTTCGCTGGAGAACGCCGCGCACTGGCTCCCCCCGACTAGGGGCTCATGAGGGCCGTCACGGCTGCCATCGTCGGCGTCCGACGCTGGCCCGCCGGCGTCGCGGCGACCACCGCGGCGGCCGCGTTGGCCAGGCGTACGCGGTCGACGAGGGCCAGTCCGCGCGCCAGGCCCACGGCGTACGCGCCGTGGAAGGCGTCCCCGCACCCCACCGTGTCGACCGCCGCGACGGCGAAGGCCGGCACCTCGAAGGGCTGCTCGTCACCGGGACCACGGACGAGCGCACCGTTGGCACCGTCGGTGAGCACGACCGCGCTGCGGCTGCCGGACCACAACGCCTCGATGATGTCGCGCGCCTGCTGGGCGCCGGTGACGTGGCGGGCGAAGTTCATCGGGAGGATGGGGTGATCGGCGATGGCGATCATGTCCTCGACGACGGTGCTGCCAGGAACCTCGCGCTCGGCATCGAGCACGACGGGTATCCCCCGCTCGATCGCCATGGCGATCACCCCCGCGCTTCCCGGTGGCGCCGTGCTCGAGTCGACGATGAGCACGGAGGCCCGGGCGAGCGCTCGCTCGACGAGGGCGCGATCCGGCAGCGGCGTGTCGAACAGCCCCGAGTCGTCGTAGGCGATGAACCGGTCACCGTCGCGCGTCACCACGATCGTGGACATCACGGGCCTGACGCCGGGGGCACGGACGGTGAACTCGGTGCCGACGCCGTGCTCCGCGAGGTCGGCGAGCGCCGCGTCCCACTGCTCGTCCGCGCCCACGGTCGCCAGGTACTCGACCCGCTCGCCGAGGCCGGCCCCGGCCGCCAGTGCGGTGCGCACGTTGCCACCGAAGCGCGACTCGGTGCGAAGGATGCGGCCCTTGCCGTCCTCCCACAGCGCGCTGGTGATCAGCACCTGGTCGTGAGCGATGCAGCCCAGGCCGAGGATCATCGCGGAGTCGTGCCTTGCCTAGGCCTGGTCGACGGCCAGGGCGATGGCCTCGTCGGCACTGGCCCCGTCGTGGATAACGGCCCGATAGGCGCGAGCGGCGCCCTCGAGGTCGGGCGAGCCCCAGATGTTCCGGCCCACGACAGCGCCGCGCGCACCTGCGTCCATCGCCTCTCTCGTCATGGCCAGAGCGTCGCGGAGGGTCTCCGCCTTCGGTCCGCCGGCGATCACGATGGGCGTGGGGCACGAGGCGATGATCTCGGCCATCGATGCCGGGTCGCCCGGGTAGCCGACCTTGATCACGTCGACGCCCGTCTCGATTCCGCACCGCACGGCCCAGGCGATCTGCTCCGGGTTGAACACGATCTTGCCGCCGTCGGAGTAGTCGCGGGGGTAGATGTGCGCCACGATCGGCAGTTCGTACGGAGCGGCGTCGCGAACCGAGTCGGACAGCCACTGCAGGTACTTGCCTTCGGTCTTGCCGCGCACCGGGATCGCGACGGCAAGGGCATCGGCCCCCAGCCGGACCGCGTCAGCAGGAGTGGACAGGAGCTGGGACACGCGATCATCCGGCGTGAAGGACGCGGCCTCGACGATCAGGGCCGCCTTGCCCGCATACGGCGCCCAGCAGTGCTTCGCGGTTCCGGCGGTCATCGTGACCGTGTCGGGCGTGCCCTCCATCGAGCGGGCGATGGCGCTAGGCAGGTCGTGCAGGCCCATGGACGGCGCGTCGCCGTACCCGACGAAGTGGTCGACGGCCACCCCGAAGAGGTTTCCGGACGGATTGGCGAACAGGCGGGACAGGCGAATCGTGGTTCCGAGACCCACAGCAAGGCTCCAAAGAAAGGCGGGTGGTAAACGATGACCTTACCCCGGAACCACTCCGCGTTGCTCACGTGCTCCGTGCCCGCGGCACCTACGGCCGGCGGCCCGACAGGTCGAGCACGCGGTCCTGCAGGGTCGCGTCGTCGGCGATCGTGCCGCTAGCCCCGGTCCCGAACATCCCGGTGGCCGCCAGTATCGGCGCCAGGGGATGGAGGAGGTTCCACAGCGCATCGAGCACCACCGGATCGATGGTGTCGTCGGTTCCGATGGCGCGGGCGAGGTCCCAGCCGTGCAGGCCGTACTCGGTGATGCGGAAGCCCAGAAGCTGCGTCCCGGGCATGTCCATCGCCGGATGGGCGACGGTGCGCTCCAGCGCCCCCGGCTCGGCGAAGGCAGCCACCAGTTCGCGGTGGCTGTCGTCGAAGGCAGCCACGACGTCGACGTCGGCGGCCGAGAGCGCGAACGCGTCGATGCCGTCGCGTCGGGATCCCCCGCCGAGGATGACGGTCGCCATCCGGTTGCCGCCCACCACGTGGTCGACGAGCTGTCTCACACTCTGCCCCTCGTTGCCGGTCGGGGCCGACCACTGGTCGGGCGTCACCCGACCCAGGGTGGACGCGAAGTCAGGCCGGCCACGTCGAGAATCTCACGATCGTTCATGGCGTGAACATAGCCTCGATCGTCTCCGACAGGACACGTTCCGGCCAGAGGACTACGAAGGGGAGACGGGCCGCGGACGCCGGCTCGAAGGGGGCATGGGCCATGAGCCGCTTCACCGGACTGACCACGCTCACCGTCGGTGCGCTGGCCGCCACGACACTGCTGACCGGCCAGCCCGTCACCGCGCAACCCGTGACCTCGGCAGCGGCCGCGGCGGTCGTTGCGACGATCGACGTCGGTAAGCGGCCGGGCGACCTGGCACTCGACGCCGCGAAGGGCCTGCTCTACGCGCTTGACTACGTCGCCGGCCGCGTGTCGGTGGTAAGCACGACGTCGAACGCCGTCATCGGCACGATCGACGTGCCGGAGGAGTCCATCTACCTCACCCTCGACGCGCCCGGCAACCGGCTCTTCGTCGCCGTCGGCGAGGCCACGCTCGGTCCCGGCGCGATGGCCGTCATCGACACCGGGACGAACACGATCGTCGGCACGACCCCCCTGCCCGGCTACCCGAGGAGGCCCGTCCTAGACGCCGCCAAGGGGCTGCTGTTCGTGACCCAGACCGACGAGGAGAACGGCCCGGGCACCCTCTCGGTGATCGACACGAGCACCAACACGGTGATCTCCAGCCTCACGATCGGGGTGGGGCCGGGAGATCCGGTCCTCGACGCGGCTCGAGCGCGCCTGTACGTCCCGATCTCGGACCCCAGCACGGTGGCGGTCATCGACACCCGGGCAGGCAAGCAGGTCGCCTCGATCAAGGTCCCCAGGTTCGTGGACTTCCTCGCCCTCGACGCTCCGCACCGCCGGTTGTACGGCCTTCGGTCCAGCGGGCTGACGGTCATCGACACCCGAGCCAACCGGATCGTCGCCACGATTCGCGTCCCGCTGTCCGTCGAGGACGGACCCCCCGTCATCGATTCCGCGCGACAGCGCCTGTATGCCACCGGTTGGACGCAGCGCGGATATGTGGCTGTCATCGACACGAGGACCAACACGGTGAAGGCCAAGATCCGGGCCGGCTACGCACCGGATGGTCCCGTGCTCGACACCGCACGCCGGCGGCTCTACGTGCCCGAGTTCGACGAGGGCAGCGGGACGAGCCTGTTCGTGATCGACACCGCGGCCAACAAGCTCGTCCAGACGGTCACTGTCGGCGAGGGACCGAGGAGACCGGTCCTGGACGCCGCCGCGAATCGGCTCTACGTGCCGAACTGGGCGTCGGGTGGCCTGTCGGTCGTCGACACCGCGGCCGCGTCCTGACGGCGGTCCACTTCCGGCCGGCGGCGGGCACGGGACGGCCCGGCCAAAGACAGGGTTCGACTCATCTGATGGTGAAGGATTCGCCCATGACGACTCAGCCGAGCCCCGCTGCCGCCTCGAGTACGGCCCCCAAGCCGTTGTACGCGAAGCTCACCAGGAGGGTGGCGATCGCGACCGCCGTCATGCTGCTCGGGCTCGTGCCGTCTCTCGTGCTGTTCGCCGTCACCAAGGAGCCGGCCACGACGTGGGCGACCGGCGCCTTCATCGCCGGCATCACCGCCCTTCTGGTGGGCGGCGTCGAGGTGGCCGTCTTCACGGTCGTCATCATGTCGATCATCGTCCCGATCGCGATCGTCTCGGGTGGCACGCCCATTGCCGGTGCAGCGCTCATGGCTCTGATGTGCCTGACCGTGGGGCGAATGTCGCGCTTCGGCCTGAACCGGGCGACGCTGCTCGTACCGATATTCATGGCGTGGATGCTCATCTCGCCGCCGTTCTGGGGCCCGCAGCATGTCGTCGATCGCACCGACAGCACGTTCCTGACGTGGATGATGGTCAGCTTCTTCGTCGGGGGACTCCTGCCGGTCGTCGTGCTGCCCTTCGCGATCCGGAAGGTCCGCATGGCGGTTCCGAAGCCGGCGACGCCGCGTGAGGCCTGGCCCTACGCGATCACCATCACGCTCCTGGCCACCGGCGCGACCTTCTGGATGCTCAACGCTCCCAAGCAGGACGCAGGTGCCTGGCTCATCGCCACGATCCTCGTGCTCGCTCAAGTCGGCGACGTCGGCACGGTGCGACGCACGATCCAGCGGGTGGTCGGAACCCTGCTGGGAATGGTGGTGGTCGGCGTGATCGTCGTCGAGGTCGACTCGATGGTGGCCCTCTACTGCATCGGCTTCGTGTTCGCCGTCGCCGCGCTCACTGCCAAGCTCAGCCCGCAGTACTGGCTCTACATGGCCTTGGTCACCCCGAGCATCATCTGCTTCACGGCCTCGTCCAGCAGCGAGGTGGCCAATCTCGGAGAGCAGCGGGCCCAGGACACGCTCATCGGCGCCGCGCTCGTGCTGCTGGCCTCGGCGATCACTATCGAGTACGCGCACCTCGAGGCTCGCCGCGGGCATGGCCCCACCGCCGAGACACCGGCCGTGCTGGGTGAGCCGATCTCTCCCTCGGCTCCGTGACCGACCGGCTCAGGCAGGACGCTACGTCGTCATTACGCCTGCGCCATGTCGACGAAGCGGGAGTAGTGGCCCTGGAAGGCCACCGTCACGGTGGCCGTCGGGCCGTTGCGGTGCTTGGCCACGATGAAGTCGGCCTCTCCTGCGCGCGGTGACTCACGCTCGTAGGCGTCCTCGCGGTGCAGGAGGACCACCATGTCCGCATCTTGTTCGAGCGAGTTGTGCACGACGACGCCGTCAGCGACGAAGTTGTGCCGGCCCAGCACTGTGGCGTCGAAGACCTCCTGCTCGCCGACACTCTCGACGCTGACGATCTCGTCCCAGTAGACATCGTTGGTCGCGATCATCTCCAGGTCGGCGTTGTTCAGGACCTGTGCCACCTTCGCCAGTCGCTCACGGCTGGGCGAGTGCTTCCACATGGTGCTTCCGCAGAACTGCGTGCCCATCGCAGCCGCGAACTCACGGTGCGTCATGCCCTTGTTCGCGATAACTTCGCGGACGTCATCCCAGATCTCACGCGGGACCGTATCGCGATTGGTGTTCTCGCTGACCGTCTCGAGAATCGCAAGGAGACGAGCACCCATCAGGCCGCGCTCTCCGTGCGATCCGATCCTGCGGAGAAAGACCTTCTGGTCCGCGGCACCCGAGATGTCGACGTGGTAGCTGTCGCGGTAGCCGCTCTTGCGAGCCACCCGGATCCGCGCATTCAGGCCGAAGCGAAGGAGGAGTCGTGCCACATCGTCGGCAAGACGCCGACTCGTCGTCGCGTAGTAGATGCGACCGCCGCGGCCGTTGCGCAGAACCTGGATGGAACCGTCCGTGGCCCACAGGTGCCTGAGGAAGAGTGCAATCTGGCGCTTGGGTAAGGAGAAGACCGCCTCGGGAACGAACTTCTCGTGGCTGCGCTTGTCGAACAGGCCCAGTTCGTCCATCCACGCCGCGATCGGGTTGCGCACGCCGTGCGTGACCGGCCGCAGGCTGGTGAAGCGGAGAGTGGTGCAACGTGCCTTCGCGTAGTCGTCTCGACTGACGCGGACGTCGAAGGCACGCGTCGACGAGGTCGTCATCACCTCGATGTTCGCCGGATCCTTGGTGGCGTACCGGATCGGCTGTCGCGCGATGACCGATCCGTCGCCGATCATGTGCGCCAGGACAATGGCCTGATCATCGCTCCAGTCGCTGGTCTCCTGCTCCGGCGCCGGAACGTGCCGCGGGATGGCAAGGCGGGAACCGACCGGGAGCTCCCCCAAGGGCTGCCAGCCCCCGTAGGTCAGCATCGGGTGGTTGGCGGTGGCCTCGAGCACCCGGCCGCTGGCCGTGCGCACCCGGAAGACCTCCTTGCGCCCGGTCGGGAACACGTGCGTCATCGTGCTGGGCACGTACCGCAACGAATCGTCCAGCGCCCACACCGGGATGTCCTTCGCCCCGCTCGTCATGAGCTCCCCGAGCGTCACCTCCGTGCCGTTGTCGGCGCGCATGATGCGCGTGCTGGCCGGCAGGCATCCGCTCTCTCGCAGGTCGGACAGCATGGGCTTCTTGTCGGTGCGCTGCTCCGGCCCGCGGTTCAGCTGGCTGATGGCGATGACCGGCACGCCGAGTTCCTTGGCGAGCAGCTTCAGCGATCGTGAGAACTCCGACACTTCCTGCTGGCGGCTCTCGACGCGCTTGCCGCTCGTCATGAGCTGCAGGTAGTCGACGATCACCAAGCGAAGGTCGTGCCGCTGCTTGAGGCGCCGGCACTTGGCGCGGATCTCCATCAGCGTCATGTTGGGTGAGTCGTCGATGAACAGCGGTGCCTCGCTGACAACGCCCATCTTGCCCGCGAGCTTGGTCCAGTCAGCGTCGCTCATCGTTCCCGAGCGCATGTGGTGCAGCGGCACCTGGGCCTCAGCCGAGAGCAGGCGCATGACGATCTCGTTGCGGCTCATCTCCAGCGAGAAGATCACGCTCGCGAGACCGTGCTTGATCGATGCAGCGCGCGCGATATCCACGCCCAGAGTGGAATTGTGTGTCGGGATCATCGAGTGCCCCGCAAGGTACATGTGGGATACGTTGGCCACCTCGATGCAGCGGACGGGCACGCTTGCCACAGGTTCCACGGCCGTGATGAAGCGGCTCGTGCGACGCGCCTGCGACTGATGGTGGGTGCGTTCCTTGTGTGCGATGTGCTTGCGGTGGAGGCGGAACACCTGGTCATGCGTGCTGAAGTTGAGGTTGTAGGCCGTCGACGATTCCTCGGTCCGCCCCAATACCCGCTTCGTCGAGACTGAGCAGCGGTATCCGAGACTGACGACGAGCTCGAATACGCCGTCCGCGAGGGTCTTCGACGTGGAGGTGAACTGGACGTTGCCGTTGCTGGTTACCGTGCCGTCGGTGTCCAACAGGCCGGCCAGGAGATCACGCCGCTGGCGCTCTGATGATCGAAGGTACGCCTGAGGGATGTGCTTGTTGCCGAGCAATCCGTGGGTGCGCAGCAGCGCCTGCACCGATCCGTGCTCGTGGACACACGCCTGGCAGATGCCCATACGAGTGACGGGACCTCCACAGTCCGGGCACTGAGGATCGGGATCTCCCGCGCGAACGCCCTTTACCTTTCCCCCGCAGGACTTGCCGCACGTGCGTACGCGGGGTTCGGGCGGCACGAACCCGGTCCCGCACACGACGCACGAACGCTCGTCGACGGGCTCTGCCGGGGGAAGCCTCAGCCCGTAGCGCAGCTTTCCGAGGTGAGGAGCGAGGATTCCTTCCGCCTCGACGTACGCTGCGATCTCGGGGTCCTGAGAGGTGAAGTGAGCGGCCGCACTCGTTCCGTCACCCAGCCACACCCCCAGGGTGTACGGCGGCAGGGGTAGCTGCGCCTCCGGCAGTTGCAGGGCCTTGGCATTGGGGACGCTGTGATTGAGCCGACGATCCCGCGTGGCGCATCGAAGCGTGCGATGGATCTCGGCCGTGGTCCGGATCTCCGCGAACGTGCGCTGGTTCCGGTATCCGTTGTACTGCGCCGCGGCGGCCTGGGCGGACTTGCGGGAGGCGCGGGTGTCGGTGAGCCACTCGTGCTCCGCATCGGCGACGATCTGGCTGCCGTCAGCGAACGTGACACGGAAGCACGGCCGGTTGAGCATGACATCGGTGACGCCACTGACGCGGACCGGTGACCCGTCGTCGCCGACGACGAAATCACCAACCTCGAGTTCGCCCATCGTCGTCCAGCCAGATGGAGTGGCGATGGGCGTATCGAGAGCGAGTGCCTTACCGATAGCCGGCCTGGCCGCGATGATGATCAGCTGCCCCGGGTGCAGGCCGTTGGTGAGGCTGTCGAGATCGGCGAATCCGGTGGGCACGCCGACCATCTCCCCACCACGGTTCGAGATGGCCTCGATCTCGTTGAGGGTGCCGCCCATGATGTCGCGCAGCGGAGCGTAGTCCTCGCTGGAGCGTCGGTCGGTGACGTCGTACACCTCGGCCTGCGCGCGGTCGACCATGTCGTCGACGTCGCCGGTGCCCGTGTAGCCCATCGACACGATGCGGGTACCCGCCTCGACGAGGCGCCGCAGGATGGCCTGCTCGCGCACGATGCGCCCGTAGTAGTTGGCGTTGGCCGCCGTGGGCACCATCGACACGAGTGTGTGCAGGTACGGGGCGCCGCCCACCCGCCCGATGTCGCCGGTGCGCGTGAGGTCGGCGGCCACCGTGACGGCGTCGGCCGGCTCGCCGCGGCCGTAGAGGTCGAGGACGGCCCCGTAGATGACCTGGTGCGCGGGGCGGTAGAAGTCGGCCTCGCGCAGGACCTCGACGACGTCGGCGATGGCGTCCTTGCTCAGCAGCATGGCGCCGAGAACCGACTGCTCAGCAGCGATGTCGTTCGGCGGCGTGCGATCGTGACCGGGCGCGTCGCTCGACGCGTGTAGTTCGGTGACGCTCACCTGGCGCCCTCCTGGCGGATGTCGTGATGGATGCTGCGCACGACCACCTGACTACACCCCCGGTCTGACGTTGCGACGCTCTCGTAACGTAGGGATGGCCAGCAGGTGTGTCCATCGAGCCTGTGGACAGACCTGTGGACAACGTGGGGACCAGGGGCCTCGACACGCCGTGCGACGTGGGGACAAATTGTGGATTCAACTGTTGGATCATCCGTCGTTCCCTCGTGGGAACGGGCGAAACGTCGTCCCAAGCCTGTGGATGAAAAGTTCTTGTCCGTGATCGCTACCCTTCGGCCATGTCCCCCCGCGGTCCGGCCTTGGCGCCCTATCGGATCACGGTCGTCTGCCTGGGCAACATCTGCCGTTCGCCCATCGGCGAGGTCGTCCTGCGCGACCGGCTCAGGCGCGCCGGGCTCGACCACCGGGTTCTCGTCGACTCCGCAGGCACGGGCGACTGGCACCTGGGGCAGGGGGCCGATCCACGCACTCTGGCCACCTTGGACGCGCACGGCTACGACCATGACCACACCGCCCGGAAGATCACCCCGAACTGGTTCGCCGACATCGACCTGGCCCTGGCGATGGACGAGTCGAACTACGCCGACCTGGAAGGGCTCATCGCCCGCAGCGGCCAGGACACCGAGCTTCGGATGATGAGGGCGTTCGACCCGTCACTGGCCCACGTGCCCGAGCCCAGCCCCCAACTCGACGTGCCCGACCCGTACTGGAGTGGGCCAGACGGATTCGTCGCGGTGCTGCACATGATCGAGAAGGCCGCCGACGGTCTCGTCGACGGCCTCCCCGAACGCTTGCGCTAGGCCGGTACCGGGCCGTACGCGTTGTCACCGGGCGTCGACGGCTGCACCCAGAAGACGATCAGGATGATGGCGCCGATGCACGGAATGAGGAGAAGCAGCTGCAGCCAGCCGGACTTCCCCGTGTCGTGCAGGCGGCGACAGCCGACGGCCAGCGTGGCCAGCCACAGGATGAGGCCGATGATGACGCCGATCCAGTAGAACAGCCCGAACTCGCTGCTGCGACCCACGCCGGTGAATAGCGAGATCACTACCTGCAGCACCCAGATGAAGAGCATCCACCACCAGAAGGCCGAACGTGACGAACGGCCGTTGAAGTTCGACATGTTGTTGAAGCCGGACGAGATTGCCTCACCGAAACCCATCGTCGCTCCTGACGTCGCGCGCGCTTGATGACTGGGCGCGCTCTGTTGCACATCATGGAGCATCGAGGGCAGAAAATCCGTCAGATCGCCCGTCGCCCTCTGCCCGATTTGTCGGCATCCAAGAACAGAGAGAAGGGCCGCGACCGAAGTCGCGGCCCTTCTCTCGACACTGACGGGCAGGGGTACTCAGGCGGGCTGAGGACCGTACGCGTTCTCTCCGGGCGTGCCCTCCATGATCCAGAAGATGATCAGCACGATGTTGCCGCAGGGCACGACCAGCAGCAGCTGGAGCCAGCCCGACTGGCCACGGTCGTGCAGCCGACGGCAGCCGACGGCCAGCGTCGGAATGATCAGGCCGATCGCCACGACGAACACGAGGATGAAGCCGATGACCGCCAGGATCGAGAAGATGGTGCCCAGGACGTTGTCACCCGCAGCGCTCGCGATGAGCCCGAAGGCGAACGGGATCAGGTAGACGACGAACGTGACGATGATCGTGAACAGGTAGAACCACCAGAACTCCGCACGAGATGCACGGCCATCGAAAGTGGCGTACTTGTTCAGGCAGGTTCTGACTGCTTGGCCGAACGACATTGTGAGCTCCTCAGACGGTCGCACGACCCAGCGCGTGCGAACAGCCCACATTCTTCGCGAAACCGGGTCGCATGGCTAGCACATTCGCCCAGATGAACCGCGCCGAGACCCGCCTGCTCACGCCAGGGTGCGCGGTCCGTAGACATTGTCGCCGGGCGTGCCCTCGAGCACCCACAGGACGATCAGGGCGATGCTGCCGCACGGCACGAGCAGGAGCAGCAGCAGCCAGGCCGACTGCCCTCGGTCGTGCAGGCGCCTCGACCCCACCGCGAGGAACGGGACATACAGGCCCACCACCACGACGAACACCAGCAGGAAGCCAATGGCCGACATGATCCCCAGGGCCGCACCCGCCGCGTTGTCACCGACCGCCGCGGCGAGCATCACGAATGCCAGCGGGATCACGTAGGCGACGAGGCCGACCAGGGCGATGAACAGGTAGAACCACCAGAACTCGGCGCGAGATGCACGACCGTCGAAGGTCACGTACTTGTGCAGGCACACCCGGATCGACTCAACGAACGACATCGCTACTCCCTCGCCGTCGGCTTCCGCGCCCCGACAAGCAGAAGGGGCGCACTCCTTCGAGTACGCCCCCACTGTGTCCTTCGCTGAGTCAGCTTGCAACAACCACGAGGGTCACGGTCGCCGTGACGTCGGGGTGCACCTGCACCTTGGCGGAGTGCTTGCCCACGGTCTTGATCGGGGCCGCGAGCACGACGGCGCGCTTGTCGAGGATGGGGCCGCCAGCGGCCCGCACGGCGTCGGCGACGTCGGCGTTGGTGACGGAGCCGAAGAGCCGGCCGGCCTCGCCGGCGCGCGCCGGCAGGGTGATCGTCAGGGCCTCGAGGGCCTGCTTGATCTCGTTGGCGTGGCTGAGGTCGCGGACCTCACGCACCTTGCGGGCCCTCTTGATCTGCGTGACCTGCTTCTCGCCGCCGCGCGTCCAGGAGATGGCGAATCCACGCGGAAGGAGGAAGTTGCGGCCGTAGCCGTCCTTCACCTCGACCACGTCGCCGGGGGCGCCGAGTCCAGAGACGTCCTGGGTAAGGATGAGCTTCATTGGAATTCCTTGTCTGTCTGGCGTCGGATCAGCGCGCGGACGAGGTGTAGGGGAGAAGTGCCATCTCGCGCGCGTTCTTCACGGCCATGGCGATGTCGCGCTGGTGCTGCGTGCAGTTGCCCGTGACGCGGCGGGCGCGGATCTTGCCGCGGTCGGAGATGAACTTGCGAAGCAGGTTCGTGTCCTTGTAGTCGATGGCCTTGACGCCGTCCTTGCAGAACGCGCAGGCCTTCGCCTTGATCACCTTGGTGTTCGTCCTCGCCGACGACTGCCGGCTCTTTGACTCTCGTGCCATCTCGTCTTGCTCCTGTCAGGTTGGTGCCTGCCGGCACCGGTGTCTGTGGGGTAGGTAGGCCGTCTAGAAGGGGGGCTCGTCGAAGCCCGCGCCGCCGGTGCTGCCGGAGGCCCAGGGATCGTCGGACGCGGGAGCGGGTGCTGCCGAGCCACCCGAGTCGCCGCCGAAGCCGCCGCCGCCGCGCTGAACCTTGTTCACCTTGGCGGTCGCATAGCGAAGCGCGGGGCCGACCTCGTCGACCTCCATCTCCATGACGGTGCGCTTCTCTCCCTCGCGGGTCTCGTACGAGCGCTGCCGAAGACGTCCGGTCACGATGACCCGGCTGCCCTTCGCGAGGGACTCCGCGACGTTCTCGGCGTACTGGCGCCAGACGCTGCACCGCATGAAGACGGCGTCGCCGTCCTTCCACTCGTTCGTGGCCTTGTCCAGCATGCGCGGAGTGGACGCGACGGTGAACGAGGCAACCGCGGCGCCGCTCGGCGTGAAGCGCAGCTCGGGATCACTGGTGAGGTTGCCCACCACCGTGATCGCGATATCGCCGGCGGCCACTACTCCGCTCCCACCGTGGCGGGCTCTTCTGCGCGCATGACCTTGGTGCGCAGGACGGCCTCGTTCAGGCCGAGCTGGCGGTCGAGCTCCTTGACGGAGTCGACGGAGGCCGTGACATGGAGCAGCGCGTAGATGCCTCGGCCTTGTGATTGATCTCGTAGGCGAGACGACGACGTCCCCAGATCTCGACTGAGTGGACGGTGCCCCCGTCAGCGCGGACGACGTTGAGGAACGCCTCCAGGCTCGGAGCGATGGTCTTCTCTTCCAGATCGGGGTCGAGAATGACCATGATCTCGTAACGACGCATGAACAACCCACCTCCTTCGGACTAAACGGTCACGGTCGTTCCGTGACAGGAGGGTGTTTGCGTGTGCTTCGAGCGCCGGAGGCGACCGAAGCAGCGACCCAATGTACCCCGCCGGGGCCGTGGGCCGGAAATCCGGCCCCTCAGGAGGCGGTCGGCCGGCGACCGGCGCCGGCCAGGCGGGCCCAGAGGGCAGCCCACGCCGGCAGCGGGCACAGCGCGACGAGGACGAGCGCCAGCACCGCGGCGAGCGGTCCGGACAGGGGAGCGACGAAGGCCCCCAGCCAGGCGCCGAGGCCGAGGGGAATCGCCTCAGGACGGCGCAGCCAGGCCAGGCGCAGCGCTGCGGCGCCGAGGAACACCAGCGGCACCAACCAGTAGTACGGCCACCAGAAGGCCTCGGTGGCGATCCGG
The DNA here is from genome assembly GCA_016717115.1 of Actinomycetota bacterium. GTDB lineage: Bacteria > Actinomycetota > Actinomycetes > S36-B12 > S36-B12 > UBA10649. Next base: position 364,708 of record JADKGE010000002.1, on the reverse strand, counting down.
GCCAGCACGACGCAGACCGCCGCGACGAGAGCCAGGGCCGGCAGCGGCAACCGGTCGCGCAGGCGCCACACGATCAGGCCGGCCAGCACGACGACGAGCACCGACTGCGCCAGGCGCAGCGGCCAGGACACGGAGAACGTGGCGGAGTCGACCCGCAGCAGGCTCGCCCACGTCCCCCCGCTCACCGGCCACGTGCGATCGCCCATGGCGAAGGACCCGGTGAGCACGAAGGGCAGGTAGGCCGCGCCCCCGACGATCGCTGCCGTCGCGGTCGACTTCACCGCGGCCCAGACCCCGGGTGACAGCACGAACACGGCGATGCCCAGGGCGGCGAAGGGTTCCAGCCAGACGGCCAGCCCGAGCGCGAGGCCAGCGGCCAGAGGTCGGTGCGAGGCGGCGCAGCCCGCGGCGAGCGCCATCAGCAGCATGACCGGCAGGTGCCACCAATGGCCCCAGCCGTAGAAGGCAACCGGCTGCTGCATGGCCGTCAGCACCGCGACGAACGCCACCGCGGCGAGGCGCGGCCCGCGCTCACTGTTCCGCGGCCGGCACAGCAGGACGGCCACGAGGAGGAAGACCCACATGATGGCGAATCTCGCCACCGACCAGGCCTCGGGCGACCCGGCGAACCCTCGGACGACGAGCGCATCCAGCACCAGCTGGAGGGGCCCGGCCTGCACCGAGCTCTCGGCGTACCCGGCCGCGAGATCTCCCCGCAGCACGGCCTCGCCCACGGCCGAGAAGTGCGTGATGTCGGCCGACTCCGCTATCCCCGCCTCGGGGAAGATCGTGTGCGAGGGATCCAGCAGCGCGAGCAGTCCGGAGTACTGCCAGGACAGGACCGCGGCCAGGACTCCGGTCGCCGCCACCTCCGGCCACGATCGCCACCGGTTCGCCGTGACCGCGTCCGTCGGCACCCCACGAGGACCGGCGCGGCTCATGACCCGACCGTAGCCGTGAACACGGGAGGTGGGCGGAGCGCAATAGGGTGAGCGCGTGCGGATCGCGACGTGGAACGTGAACTCCATCGGCGCCCGCCTGCCCCGCGTGCTCGAGTGGCTCGAGTCGGCCCAACCCGACGTCGTCGCCCTGCAGGAGCTCAAGTGCACGTCTGACGACTTCCCCCACATGCCCATCCAGGCGCTCGGGTACGAGGCCGTGGCCCACGGCAACGGACGCTGGAACGGGGTCGCCATCCTCAGCCGGGTGGGGCTCGAGGACGTCACCCTGGGGCTGTCCGGGCAGCCCGCCTACGAGGGCGTCGACGAGACCAGGGCCGTCGCGGCCACCTGCGCCGGCGTCCGGGTGTGGAGCGTCTACGTGCCGAACGGCCGCGAGCCCGACCACGACCACTACTCCTACAAGCTGTCCTGGTTCGCGGCCCTGCGCTCGACGATCGCGGCCGAGCTCGCCGTCGCGCCCGACCAGCCGCTCGCGGTGATCGGCGATTTCAACGTGGCACCCACCGACGCCGACGTGTGGGACATCGCGCAGTTCGCGAACTCGACCCACGTCACCCCTGCGGAGCGCACCGCCCTGACGGACCTCCTCGCGGTCGGGCTCACCGACGTCGAACCGCGCGCCCTGAAGGGGCCGCCCTACACGTTCTGGGACTACCGCAACGGCGCCTTCCATCGCGGCTGGGGGATGCGCATCGACCTCGTCTACGCCAACCCCGCCTTCGTCGCACGGGTCGCCGACACATGGATCGACCGCGAGGCCCGCAAGGGCAAGGGCGCTTCCGACCATGCGCCCGTCGTGATCGACCTCGCCGACGCGGTCGCGTGAGCGGCATGAGCCTCACCCTTCGAGCCATCACGGCCAACCAGCATGCCGACTGGGTCGCTGGCCGGTCCTCCGTGTCGTTCCTGCAACTTCCCGAATGGGGCGAGGTGAAGAAGGGCTGGCGCGCCGAGTCGGTTGGCTGGTTCGACGCATCGCGGCTCGTCGGCGCGGCCCTCGTCCTCTACCGACCGGTGCCCCGCCTGCCGCAGCGCTCGCTCGCCTACCTGCCCGAGGGCCCCGACATCGACTGGCTGCGAAAGGACCACCCCCACCTTCGCCTCGACGACTGGCTGCGACCACTCCTCGCGCACTGCAAGGCCAATGGCGCGTTCCAGGTCAAGATGGGCCCGCCCGTCGCCCTGCGCCGGTGGAACGCCGACACCGTGAAGGCCGCGATGTCCGAATGGCAGGGCGGAGCCGTCAACCCGACCGCTCGCATCAGCGAGGTGCTCGCCGACTGGCACTCCGGTAGTGGCGCCAAGGTCGTCGACCAGCTCAAGGCCTCCGGCTGGACGCAGGAGCAGGCCGCCGGGGCTGGCTTCGGCGACGTGCAGCCGCGCTACGTGTTCCAGGTGCCGCTCGCGGGCCGAACCCTCGGCGACGTCTTCGCCGGGTTCAACCAGCTGTGGCGACGCAACATCCGCAAGGCAGAAAAGGCCGGTGTGGTCGTCTCGAGGGGCGACCGCTCGGACCTTGCCGCGTTCCACCACGTCTACGTCGAGACGGCGGCCAGAGACCACTTCACGCCCCGGGCGCTGTCCTACTTCGAGCACATGTGGGACTGCCTGAACTCGCGGGAGGAGCGGCTTCGCCTCTACTGCGCCCACCACGACGGGCACCTCGCCGCCGCGACGCTGATGGTCACCGTCGGCACGCACGCCTGGTACTCCTACGGCGCGTCCACGACTGCCGATCGCGACGTGCGGCCCTCCAACGCCCTCCAGTGGCGCATGATCAGCGAGGCGCACGAACTCGGCTGCACGATCTACGACCTTCGCGGCATCGCCGACACCCTCGACCCCTCCAACCACCTCTTCGGCCTCGTTCAGTTCAAGCTGGGCACGGGCGGCTTCGTCCAGGAGTACGCGGGCGAGTGGGACGTCGTCCTGCGCCCGTTGTGGGCTCGGGCCTTCAGCGCCTACCAGGCCCGACAGGGCTAGCACCGACCACCGTTCGATCCGAGCAACGAGGGGCGTCACCCATGGCTTTCGCCGTCACCATCAACGGGCCGCGCTGGCACGACCACGTCGACACGGTGGCCGCGGCCGTGCTGCGCTCGGCGGGGGCGCCCATCGTGCCCGTCGTCAAGGGGAACGGCTACGGCCTCGGCCAGCGGCTCCTCACCGAGGAGTGCCTGCGCCTGGGCGCCGACACCATCGCCGTCGGATCGGTGTTCGAGGTCGACGACGTCGCCGAGTACGGCACACACGACATCGTGGTGCTCGAGCCGTTCGAGCCGCGGGACGCGTTCGCGGCCGCCGCGTGGTGGCGCCTGGGCCAGCAGCTGCATGCCGGCCGAGTCATCCGCACCGTCGCCTCCCGCGAGTCCCTGCTCTCCCTCGCTGAGGGTCCGGGCTCCGTGCGCGTGCTGCTCGAGGCCGAGACGTCGATGCACCGATTCGGATTCGACGAGGCGGAGCTGCTGCGCGTGCTGGCCGACCCCGACGTGCGCAAGGCCCTCGCCATGGGCCGCGTTCTCGTCGAGGGTCTGGCGATGCACATGCCCATGGCACAGCCGGCCGGCGACGCCGAGCGCCGCCCCGACCTCGGTTCGCCGCGCGTACGCGAGGTCGTGCGGTGGGCGGGGCTGTGGCAGGCCGAGACCGAGGTCTGGCCGGGGCACAACTCGCCGGCGACCCGGGTGTGGGTCTCGCATCTCGACGACAGCGACCTGGCCACCGTCGTGGCATCCGTTGACGACATCGTGCTGCGCCCCAGGATCGGCACCCGGCTGTGGCTCGGCGACCGGGCCGCGCTGCGCGCCGCCGGCACCGTCCTTGCGGTGCATCCCCTGCCCAACGGCACCCATGTCGGCTACCGACAGCGCACGGGTCCGAAGGACGGCACCCTCGTCGTCGTGTCCGGCGGGACGGCCCACGGCATCGGCCTGTCCGCTCCCACCCCCGCCTCGACCGTGCGCCAGCGGGTCGTCACCGCGGGCACGGGCGCTCTCGACGCGGCGGGCCGGGCGCTGTCGCCGTTCCGCTGGGAGGGCAAGCAGCGCTGGTTCGCGGAGCCACCGCACCAGCACACGTCGATGGTCTGGCTGCCGAAGGGCTGCGTCATCCCCGCAGTGGGCGACGAGATGGTCGCCGACGTGCGGTTCACCACGTCACGCTTCGACGTGGTCCTCGGCCTGGACTGACGACGGGGCGGGGATGCGACCCCCACGCAGGGTGAAGCGATCCGGGGCGCCGTCGTACACGCCGCCGCCCGGGTCGTCCACGTCGTCGGCGAACCCGTCGGAGCGGATCGGGTCGTCGCCTGGCACCAGGATGTCCTGCACCACCATGCCGGCGAAGTACACCGTGACGAGCACGTGGATGAGGATCGCCAACGCGTACTGCTGGCCGGTCAGGCCCGTGGTGTCCTCGATCCCGTAGGCGACGAGGTACCACCAGATCGCCATGAAGTAGATGACCTCGCCCACCTGCCAGACGAGGAACGCCCGCCACCGCGGCCGGGCCAGGACGGCGAGCGGCACCAGCCAGAGCGAGTACTGCGGGGAGTAGACCTTGTTGGTGAGCACGAAGGCGGCGACCACCAGGAAGAGCACGGCGGCCAGTCGCGGGCGGCGCGGCGCCCAGAGCACCAGCCAGCCGATCGCTGCACACAGCACCAAGAAGCTGCCCGTGGCGACCATGTTGAGGCGATCGGCCGGGACGCCCTTGAGGCCCGCCTCCGTGACCATGAACCAGATGGAGCCGAAGTCGACCCCACGCGTGCTGCTGAAGGAGTAGAAGCGCCACCAGCCGTCGAAGTTCATGAGCGCCACGGGCACGTTCACGACGAGCCACGACGCGGCCGTTCCGGCGAGCAGGAGCCAGAAGGCCCTCCACTTGGCCGTGCGGATCGTGAGCAGCAGGAAGGCGCCGAGGAACACGACGGGATAGAACTTGGCGCTCACCGCCAGGCCGAGGAGGAGGCCGGCGGCGAGCGGATGACGCCGCGACCAGAGCAGCAGCGCGACGCCGGCGAAGGCCAGCGGCAGCAGGTCCCAGTTCACGGTGGCGGCGAGGATCATCGTGGGGGCGAGGGCCACCATGGCCCCGTCCCACGGCCGGCGCCGCACCGTGAGAGCCGTGGCGGCCACCGTGACGGCCAGCGGGATGAACAGCAGGACCACGTTGACGTCGAAGAACATCTGCACCCGGTCGATCCCGCCGAGCAGGGCGTTGAGCGCTGACGTGATCAACGCCGCCACCTGCATGAAGGCACCGGTGAGCACGGGGTACTCGAGGTACTCCTGGCCGGTGCCCGCCTGGATGTAGGGGATGATGCCATCCGCGAACCCACGCAGGGAGTACAGCGGCGAGATGTCCGTGTAGCACAGGTGCTCGTAGCGCTCAGGCGTCTTCCACGCCTCCGACCGGCACGACAGGTCGAGCAGGTACCCGACGATGTAGGCCACTGCGCCCATCGCCACCACGACCCGCACAGGCGTCCACCAGGTGCCGCCGATGCTCGCCCAGCGCCCCACCGGGCCGCCGATGCCGCCCACGCTGGCTTCGACGACCGCGTCCTCGCGCCCGGGTTCGACGAAGGGCGAGGGACGGGGCACTACGGTCTGCCTTCCTCGACGGGCGGCGGTGGCGCGGAGGGCTCCACCGGTACGGGGCTCGGGGAGACGGCCTCCGTCGGGGGCGCCTCGGGTGTGGGGGTGACGGGCGGGACATCGGGTGACGGGATCGACGTCACGGGCGGCGTCGGGGCGTCGGTGGGGAGTGTATCCGTGGCATTCGGGTCGGGACCGAACTCGGTCACGACGCTGGGGGTGGGGCATCCCGACGGAAGCGCGCTCTGGCCGTCCCAGGTCGTGGGGCACGGGACGGCCTCCTCGACGGGCTGGTCGACTCCGGGGGGCGGCGGCGGGAACTGCTCCACGGGGAGACCGTCCAGCGCGGCGGTCATGAACGCCGTCCAGATGGCACCGGGGAACGAGCCGCCGGTCACCGTCGACAGTCCGCCGGTGCCCGACAGCGAGACGGGGATCCCGTCGGGACCCTCCTTCGCCATGAGCACGGCGGTCGCGAGCTGCGGTGTGTACCCGGCGAACCAGGCGCTCTTGTTGTCGTCGGTCGTGCCGGTCTTCGCGGCCGCCGGGCGGCCGAGGCCGTTCGCGACGAAGGCGGTGCCGTCGGTCACCACGCGAGCGAGTGCGTAGGTCACCGTGCTCGCGACGTCCGGGTCGAAGGCGGAGGCCGGTCGCGCGTCGAGCTGGAACAGCAGGCCGCCGTTCGGGCCGATGACCTCCCTGATCACGGATGTGGTCGACCGTCTGCCGTTCGCCGCGAAGGTGGCGTACGCGTTAGCGAGGTCGAGGCCAGAGGGCGAGGCAGTGCCGAGGACGAAGGTGAGATCGAGGTTGTCCAGGTCCATGCCCGGGGTGTCCGACGGGATCCCGGCGCGGACGGCCGCGTCGGCGACGGACGTGACGCCGATGTCCGACTCGAGTTCGACGTACGCGGAGTTGATGCTGTTCTCCGTCGCCGTCAGGAGGCTGACCGGGCCGTAGGAGCGGTCGCCGTAGTTGCTGAACGTGTAGCCGTCGACCGTCGCCGGGGAGTTGCCGTTCCACATGGAGGTGAGGGGCACCTCCTTCTCCGTGGCGGCGGCCAGCGCGAACGGCTTGAACGTCGATCCCGCCTGAGCGAACTGGCGGGTCGCGTTGTTGATCTGGTCGTCGATGAAGTTCTCGCCGCCGTAGATGGCCACGACCTCGCCCGTGCCCGGCCGCACCGCGGCAAGCCCGATACGCAGGCCCTTGGTGTCACTCGTCGGCCCGGCCTTCCGCACGGCGGCAGTCGCGGCCCTCTGCGAGGACTTGTCGAACGTCGAGGTGATGCGCAGGCCGCCTCGCTGGATCTCGGTGTCGTCGAAGCCGAGCTCGCGCAGCTGGTCCTCCACCATCGTCAGGAGGAATCCCGTCTGCCCGCCGAGTCGGTCCTTCGCCTTGACCTTCTTGATCTTCGGGAAGTCGGCGGTGCGGCGCTGCTTCGCGCCGATCCAGCCCTGCTCGACCATCCCGTCGAGCACGTAGGTCCACCGTCCCTCGAGCGCGGCGATGTCGTTCTCGGGAGCAAGTCCGCTCGGCGACTTGATGATGGCCGCGAGCACGGCGGCCTGCGAGAGGTCCAGTTCGCTCACGGGGATGCCGAAGTAGGCGATGGACGCGGCCTCGATGCCGTACGCGCCCCGACCGAAGTAGATCGTGTTGAGGTAGTTGCCCAGGATCTCGTCCTTCGACACGACCGTCTCAAGCTTGAAGGCAAGGACGGCCTCCTTGAGCTTGCGGTCCCAGGACCGCTCCTGGGTGAGGAAGGCGTTCTTGGCGTACTGCTGGGTGATGGTCGAACCGCCCTGGGTGGAGCCGCCGGTGATGTTGTTGACCACGGCTCGGCCGATGCCGAGCGGCGACACTCCGCCGTGCTCGTAGAACGTCCGATCCTCCGCCGCGAGGACGGCGTGCTGGACGTCGAGCGGGATGTCCTGCAGGGCGACGCTGCGCCGGGTGGCCTCGCCGAGCCGGCCGATCTCGGATGTGCCGTCTGCCCAGTAGACGATCGTCGCCTCGCTGGTGGCGATCTCGTTCGGCGTGGGCACGGTGGTGCGCGCCACCATGATCACGAAGGCGAGCACCCCGAGGGCGGCGAGCAGCAGCACGACGAGCAGGGAGTTCCTCAGCCAGTGCCGCTTCGGCGCGGGCGCCGGGGCGCCACGCGCGCGCTTCGTCGAGCGGCCGGACGCAGTGGTCCTCGGCCGCCGTGATCGACTCTCGGACACGACGTTCCTTCGGCTCGGGGAAGCGCGGCGAATCAGGCACGGGCCCGACTCCTCAGGAGCAGGCGCCGGCCCGACTAGTCAAGAAGATCACGCGGCGTGGGCAGAGCCCGCCGCGGCACGCCGTCACCTAGGACGTACGTGGTCAGGAGGAAGTTCCACTGGCAGCGCTGGCAGACCTCGACCACGTACACCGAGAAGTGGCCGAACTTGCGGGACATGGCGGCCAGTTCCTTCGTCAGCCGGATCCGCCCCGAGTAGGGGCCGAGTTCGTCGCCGTACACGTAGGTCACCGTGGCCAGGTCGGCATCGCGGCAGGCCGGGCACGGCCCGGCCGCCGGCTCGCCGTGGTGGCGCGCCGCCCTCAGGAGGTACGGATCGGCGTCGCACAGGTCGGACGACAGTCCGCCGCCGTTGAACAGCCTCAGGAGGGCCGCCCGGCACTCGAAAACATGATCGATGACCGCTCGAGGACGGGCCGGGTCGGCGACCGGCTCCGCGGGAGGCAACGGGTCACGCGACGAGGGGCGGCGGGGCGTCGAGGACTCACCGCGGGCGATCGTCCCGCGGATCGCCGTCTTCCTCGGACCCGCCATGGCGCGACAGTCTACGTCGACCTCCTGTGTTGCCGTCGATATATCAACCTGATATGTTGAGTTGAGTTACTGGAGCGGTGATCGACAGCGAAGGGTGGGTCGGAATGGCGAAGCGGCATGACGTTCTCGAGTTCGCCGTCCTCGGTGTCCTGTCCGACGGCCCGCTGCACGGCTATGAGCTGCGCAAGCGACTGGCCGCGGTCCTCGGCCCGTTCCGCGCTCTGTCGTACGGCTCCCTGTACCCCTGCCTGCGTCGCCTCCAGGCCAAGGGCCTCATCGACGAGGTCGACGTCACTCCCGCCATAGAGTCCAGCGCGCCGGCACTCAGTGCCCGCCGCGCCAGGGTCGTCTACGCGATCTCCGCCGACGGCAAGGAGGAGTTCGCCGAGTGGGCGAACCAGCCCGGACCCGAAGCGTGGGAGGACGAGGGCTTCGCGGCCCACATGGCCTTCTTCGGCCGTACCGAGTCGCGGGTGCGCCTGCGCATCCTCGAGGGCCGCCGCTCACGCCTCGAGGAGCGCGTCGACGCGCTGCGCGAGTCGGTCAGCCGCGGTCGCGAGCGCGCGGACGCCTACACCCTCCAGCTCCAGCAGCACGGGCTCGACGGGGCCGAGCGCGAGGTGCGCTGGCTCACCGAGCTCATCCAGACCGAGCGCCTGTCCACCACGGGCACGTCCGATGCCGGCACGACCAACACGAAGGAGCAGTAAATGGGTTCGATTCGGGTAGCAATTGTCGGTGTCGGCAACTGCGCTTCCTCACTCATCCAGGGCGTCGAGTACTACAAGGACGCCGACCCGTCCGGGTTCGTCCCCGGTCTCATGCACGTGCAGTTCGGCGAGTACCACGTGCGCGACGTGCAGTTCGTCGCCGCGTTCGACGTCGACGGCAAGAAGGTCGGCCTTGACCTCTCCGAGGCGATCAACGCCTCCGAGAACAACACCCTGAAGTTCGCCGACGTGCCGCCCACGGGCATCACCGTCCAGCGCGGCCACACGCTCGACGGCCTGGGCAAGTACTACCGCGAGACCATCGTCGAGTCCGACGAGTCGCCGGTCGACGTCGTCGCGGCGCTCAAGGACGCCAAGGTCGACATCGTCGTGTGCTACCTGCCCGTGGGCTCCGAGGCCGCCGCCAAGTTCTACGCTCAGTGCGCCATCGACGCTGGCTGCGGATTCGTCAACGCCCTGCCCGTCTTCATCGCCGGCACTCCCGAGTGGGCGCAGAAGTTCACCGACGCGGGGCTGCCCATCGTCGGCGACGACATCAAGAGCCAGGTCGGCGCGACCATCACCCACCGAGTCATGGCCAAGCTGTTCGAGGACCGCGGCGTGATCCTGGATCGCACGTACCAGCTCAACGTCGGCGGCAACATGGACTTCAAGAACATGCTCGAGCGCGACCGCCTGGAGTCGAAGAAGATCTCCAAGACGCAGTCGGTCACGTCGCAGGTGGCGTCGCACGACATGGGCGCACGCAACGTGCACATCGGCCCGAGCGACTACATCGCCTGGCTCGACGACCGCAAGTGGGCGTTCGTCCGCCTGGAGGGTCGCGCCTTCGGCGACGCTCCGCTCAACCTGGAGTACAAGCTCGAGGTGTGGGACTCCCCGAACAGCGCGGGCGTCATCATCGACGCGGTGCGCGCAGCGAAGATCGCGATGGACCGCGGCATCGGCGGACCGATCCTGTCCGCGTCGAGCTACTTCATGAAGTCGCCGCCGGTGCAGTACAACGACAGCGAGGCGAAGCAGGCCGTCGAGGACTTCATCGCCGGCACGATCGAGCGGTAGCCCTCGACTGCAGCGCCCCGCGTCATTGAGCCTCCGCTCTACGACGCGGGGCGCTGCAGTCGGCGGAGTAGCGTCCTCCGCATGGAGTTCCGCACGATCTTCGAGCCGTTTCGCATCCACTCCGTCGAGCCGCTCCGGCTGACCACGGAGGCCCAGCGGCGAGCGGCCATGCAGGCGGCTCACTACAACGTCTTCTCGCTCCACTCGCGCGACGTCATCATCGATCTGCTCACCGATTCGGGCACCGGTGCCATGAGCCGCGACCAATGGGCCGCCATCCAGCACGGCGACGAGTCGTACGCCGGATCACCGTCCTGGGACCTGTTCAAGGCCGCCGTGCAGGACCTCTTCCCCTTCACGCACGTCGTCCCGACGCATCAGGGCCGTGCGGCCGAGAAGATCCTGTTCTCCCTCGTCGGCGGGCCGGGCCGCTTCATCCCCAACAACACCCACTTCGACACGACACGCGCGAACATCGAGTTCACGGGCGCCGTCGCCACCGACCTCGTCATCGACGAGGGACGCGACCCCGCATCGCGCCACCCGTTCAAGGGCAACATGGACCCAGAGAAGCTCGAGGCCTTCATCGCCGAGCACGGTCGGGACAACATCCCGCTCATCATGCTGACGGTCACCAACAACTCCGGCGGCGGACAGCCCGTGTCGATGGCGAACATGCGCGCCATCCGCGAGATCTCCCGGCACCACGACATCCCGTTGTACCTGGACGCCTGCCGGTTCGCCGAGAACGCCTGGTTCATCCGCGAGCGGGAGCCGGAGTTCGCCGATCGGGACGTCGCCGACATCGTCCGGGAGATGGCCGCGCTCGCCGACGGCATGACCATGAGCGCGAAGAAGGACCCGCTCGGCAACATCGGTGGCTGGCTGGCCATGAACGACGACGAACTGGCGGCCCAGAGTCGCACGATGCTCGTGCTCACCGAAGGGTTCCCCACGTACGGCGGCCTCGCCGGCCGCGACCTCGAGGCGCTGGCCGTCGGACTTCACGAGGCCGTCTCGCACGACTACCTGCGCTACCGGATCCGATCGACCGCGTACCTCGCCGACTCGCTGTCCGAGAGCGGGATCCCCGTCGTGCAGCCACCGGGCGGACATGCCGTGTACATCGATGCGCGCGCGATGCTTCCGCACATTCCGCCCCTGCAGTACCCGGGCCAGGCGCTCACGGTGGCGCTGTACGAGGTGGGCGGGGTCCGCGGTTGCGAGATCGGCACCGTGATGTTCGGCCGCCAGCCGGACGGGTCCGAGGTGCCGGCAGCGATGGACCTCGTCCGGCTGGCGATCCCCCGCCGCACGTACACGCAGAGCCACATCGACTACGTGATCGAGGTGTGCCAGCGCGTTGCCAGCACGTCGGCGGCGCTCCCCGGCTATCGGATGACCCACGAACCGCCAGCACTGCGGCACTTCACCGCGCAGTTCGAGCCGGTCTAGGCGGTGCACCCGCGCCGACTGCAGCGTCCGGCGTCATTGGGCCCCCGCTCTACGACGCCGGACGCTGCAGTCGGCGTGGAGGGATCGGGGACGGGGTAGCGTCACGCTCGTGGTCGCCCTCCCAGCATTGCGCGAGGTGCTGGCCGGGCGCGACTTCCGCAAGCTCTTCGGCGTGCGGCTCGTCGCCCAGTTCGGCGACGGCCTGCTGCAGGCCGCACTGGCCACCTTCGTGCTCTTCTCGCCCGAGCGGGAGCCGGACGCCGTCAAGGTGGCCGCCTCGTTCGCGATCCTGCTCCTGCCCTACTCCCTCATCGGCCCGTTCGCCGGCGTGTTCCTCGATCGATGGCGGCGGCGCAACGTGCTGGTGCGCGCCAACCTCCTCAAGGCCCTGTTCACGATCCCGATCATCACGCTCGTCATGGCCGGCAACGACGGCCCTGGACTCGGCCTCGCGGTCCTCGTCGTCCTCGGCATCGGCCGGTTCGTCCTGGCCGGCCTGAGCGCCTCCCTGCCGCACGTCGTCGAGGGCCGCGACCTCGTCACGGCCAACGCGCTGACGCCCACCTCGGGAACGATCATGGCCGCAGCAGGAGCGCTGGCGGGCGTGGCCCTGCGCTCCGCGCTCGGCGGCGGCGACCGAGGCAGCGAGATCGTCCTGGCCTGCGCCCTCGTCGCCTACGCGGCGTCCGCACTCGTTGCCGCTCGCATCGCCGTCGACCGTCTCGGACCCGACGGGACCAGGCCGTCCGACACCCTGCGCGGCGTCGCGGTCGGCCTCGTCGAGGGGATCCGCGAGCTGCGGATCCACGGCGAGGCGGGACGGGCCATCGCCGTGGTGGGCGCGCATCGCGTGGCCTTCGGCGTCCTGACCGCGGGGGGCCTGCTCCTGGTTCGCTACACCTTCAACGCCGTTGGGGCGGCCGACCGGGCGCTGAACGAGTTCGCGATGCTGACGGGTGCCGCGGCGGTCGGCGCGCTGTGCGGGGCCATCATCACGCCCTGGGCGAGCCGGCGGTGGGGATCGGTCGACTGGTCGGTCGTCGCCCTCCTGCAGGCCGGCACGGTGGGCATCGGGCTCGTCGTGACGGGCGCGATGGTGCCGTCGTTGCCCGTCCTGCTACTGGGCAGCATCAGCATCGGATTCGCCGGTCAGGCGGTGAAGGTCTGCTCGGACACGCTCGTCCAACGGTTCATCCCGGACGACCACCTCGGGCGCGTGTTCGCGCTCTTCGACATGATCGTCAACGTCTGCCTCGTCGCCGGCATCACGGTGATGGCCGTCGTCTCACCCACGACGGGCCAGGCCCCCGCCGTCTACATCGGCGTCGGACTGCTGCTGATCTTCACGGCCCTGTGGTATCGGCGCCGCGGTCCCCGTAGAGTCCCGCTCATCGACGCATGAGGGAGCCAACATGAGTGGTGACACCACCACGACCGCAGCAGCCGCACCCGCGAAGCCGAAAGGCCGCTGGGGGGTGCGATCGGTCGCTTCGCTGCTGATCTTCATCATCGCCGCGGTCTTCACGCCCATCGCCCTCGTCGGGCACTGGGGCCACCGAACGGTGATCGACAGCCAGCGCTACATCGACACCGTCGGTCCGCTGATCAACGACCCTGCCGTGCAGGAGAGCCTCGCGTCGGCGGTCACCGATGCGGTCGTCGCGAAGGCCGACACCCAGAACCAGGTCGAGGGGCTCCTGAACAACCTGTTCCCCGACTCCAGCCTCACCGGCGCCATCGCTTCTCCGATCGCATCGGGGATCAACTCCCTCATCGGCGAGCTCGTCACCAAGTTCATCGCCTCGGATCAGTTCGCGACGGTGTGGATCAGGCTCAACGAGGTGGCCCAGCGCGGACTCGTGGCAGCCCTCGAAGGTGGCGACTCCGGCCCCGTCCAGGTCAAGGGCCCCGACGTCGTGCTCGACATCTCGTCCGCCTTCACGGTGATCCAGCAGTACCTGGTGGAGAGCGGCATCACGGCCGCGCAGAACATCACCATCCCCGAGAGCGACCGCCAGATCGTCCTGATGAGCTCTCCGGCGCTGGAGCAGGTGCGTTTCGTCTACTCGTTCACTTCGCCGATCCTTCAGTGGTTCCCCCTGGTGATCGCGGCGATGTTCGCCCTGTCGATCGCGCTGGCCCGACGCCGGGCTCGCACCGTGGTGGCGACGGGCATCGTGCTCGTCGTCACGGCGTTCGTGCTCATCTTCGGCCTCGGGATCGCCCAGGCCGAGTTCGAGAACCAGCTCGAGAACACGCCGTTCGGTCCGGCCTCTAGCGTCTTCTGGGACACCCTGCTCGCCTACCTGATCGCCGGGATCCAGGCCGTCCTCACGCTGGGCCTGGCCGTGATCGTGGCCGGCTGGTTCGGTGGACGCACGAAGTCGGCGCTCTACTGCCGCGGGCAGGTCGTCACCGGGCTGACCGAGATCGGCCAGCGGCTGCCCGCCGGCTTGGACGCCATCGGCGCCTTCGCGAAGTCCTACCAGCAGTACATCCGATGGGCGATCTACGTGCTGGTCATGCTCATCATCATGTTCGGCGATCTGCTCACGGTGAGCAGCGTGCTGTGGTGCGTGATTCTCGCCGCCGGTCTGGTGACAGGGCTTCAGGTGGTCGTCGGCGCGGCTGAGTCCGTACGCACGGAGACGAGTGACACTCCTGTGGAAGGACTCGCCACGACCTCGTAGTTCTCGCCTTCGCCCGGCTCCAGTGTCGCCACCGAACCTCGGGCGATCGCCGTGGTGTACTCAGCGAAATCCTTGGTGACCTGCTCGGCGTAGGCGAAGGAGAAGCCGGTGATCGCCTTGTCGAACTTCGCGTTCGTGCCCAGGTACGACGCGATGGCGACGGCGTCGCCGGACCGGGCGTGCGCCCGCGCGAGGGTGCGACCGCACACCGTGGCATACGTCAGCAGTGACAGCTCCGTGAACTGCGCCGGATCGATGGCGTACTTCATGTCGCGCAGCTGCCGCACGTAGAAGTCCTTCCCGTGGGGTCCGCTCACCCAGCCGAGGAAGACGTCCGACGCTGCCTGCATGAACTGCTGGCCGACCACGACGCGCTGCCCGGAGACGGCGAACTCGGAAGGAGCCGTGAAGGGCTCGAGCACACTGGCCACGGCCTGCTTGACCTGCAGGACGATGAGGTCGTCGGGGTCGCGGCCCTGGAAGAGCATGACGAATGCCAGCAGTCCCACGCTGCCGACGCCGACGACCTTGTGCGCGAAGTCGATGCGGTGGTAGCGCCGCAGGAGCTGGCGACGGTCCGCGGGCAGGGTCGCCTGGTACGTGTCGATGAGACTCGAGATGATCTGCGCGGCCTCGTCGTCGAGCGGGACGCGCATCAGCACGGGCGGCATGTTCTTGAACTGGCGCTGCCCGTCGACCACCTCGGTCATCTTCGAGATCGCCGACCACGCGTTGCGAGCCCGAGCCTTGGCGACGCTCTGCTCGATGCGCTTCTCGACGATCTTCGAACCCTCCTGATTGGCCCACTCCTGCAGGACTTCGACGCTCACCCGGTCGTACCAGACGTCGATGTCGGGCATGCCGGCATAGGTCGCCATCTGCGTGCGGTAGGCGAAGGCGACTGCGGTGACCGCCTGGGCGATCGCCTTCTCGTTGAGCTTCACGTCACGGCCCGCGAGGGCGAAGGAGGCCGCCAGTCGGCACACGTCCCACTCGAAAGGCCCGGGATTGGTCTCGTCGAAGTCGTTGATGTCGAAGACGAGGTTGCGATCCGGGGCGGCGAACATGCCGAAGTTGGACAGGTGGGCGTCACCGCACAGTTGCGTGACGAGCCCGGTGTTGGGCATCGATGCAAGGTCATGGGCCATGACAACCGCGCTGCCCCGGTAGAACGTGAACGGGCTCACGGACATCCGGCTGTGGCGCAGGGGGAGCAGCGGCTGCACGCGTGCCGTCTCCTGTCCGGCCAGCAGGCCGACGGGGTCCGGCCGATCCGGGCTCGGCACGAAGGACGCCATCGACGAGCGCGAACGCGCAGTCCGGGCTGCGCTGCCGGCCGCCTGTCGCTCGGCCACGGTGGCCGTGCGCACCTGCCAGTGCAGGCCCATCTCGGAGGAATCGGCCACGGTGTCGGTCGGATCCTCGGTGCTCATGGGGAGGACGCTACGACCCCCGGTCGTTCATGTGACCCATATCGCAGGTTGACGGGGTATTCATCCACGAGACACTCGCGTTGGCTACACATGTAAGCGCTATCACCGCCACACCAGGGAAGGGCAGGTCATGTCCGCGCCGCACACCCGTCGTCTGTCCGTCGAGTCCATCGCACCACTGATCGACGGGATCGCTCACCCGGCCCCCCAGCCACTGGGCACCTGGATGACGCGCTGGTCCTTCCTCTACAGCGAGGCCGACGTGGCGCATCCGCACGAGCCGTCGGGAACGACCACCACCCACTAGGCGCCCAAGGCCGGCGCCCGCAGCGTGGGACCTTGGCCCCTGCCAGCCCCGAAACAGGCCTTCTACCGTGGAATTCGGGGAGGTGCGTCATGAGCCCGAGCCACGAGCCCGACGATCCCGCCGAGCGCCCCGATCCTGGCGAGCCCCGGACCGAAGGTGGCGACGAGCCCCTGAGCCCCGAAGCCCAGGGGATGGCGATCGGGGCGGTGATCAACGACCTGAACGCCCGGGATCCTGATGACGCGCATCGAACGCGTGACGAGGCCGAGAGCTGGGCTCAGATGCGATGGCTGAAGGTCCTCGCCCTGCTCCTGGCCCTGGTGATCCTCGGTGGGGCCGCGCTGGCCGCCGGGATGCTTGTCATCAACCGCGACTCGACGCCTTCGGGCACCGGTGCTGGTGCCGCTCCCCCGCCCGCCGCACCCCCGGCCGGCACTGTCGCGGGCGCTGGCGCCCCCGCGGACGTCGGCGCACCGGGACGCGGCGGCGACTGCGCCGTGGATCCCGCCGATGTCACGGTCGACACGGTCACGACGACCAGCACCCGTGATTCACACGGCACCAACACCCGAGGCGAGACGACGATCACGAACATCGGCGACGTCCCGGTGAACGTGGCCTGGTTCGTCTCTCACAGCACCGGACACGACAACAGCGGCACCGAGCTCACGGACGAGGGGTGGTACGGCGGCCCCATCCTGCTGGGCCCCGGGGAGTCGCGCACCGAGCTGGTAGGGGTCCGGGTGCTCGACAGCGGTGATCGCACGTGGACGCTGATCACCGGCCTTGCCGCCTTCGCCGACAGCCCGGACTGCTTCAACGAGGTGTCCGCACAGGGAGACCAGACACTCGAGCTGCTCGCCCGACCGGTGCCCAATCCCTTCCCCGCCGGCCCCAGCTGAGCGACTCACGCCGAACGGGCTCGTCAGGTGCTTCGGGCACCCCACCAGGCGCGCAGCGCCTCCGTGGCCAGTTGCTCGTCCATCGGACCCCGATCCAGTCGCAGATCGAGCATGAACTGGTAGGCCTCACCGACGACCGGACCGGGAGGAATGCCCAGGATGGCCATGATCGCCCGGCCGTCGAGGTCGGGCCGCATCGAAGCGAGCTCCTCCTGCTCGGCCAGCTCGCCGATCCGCCGCTCCAACGAGTCGTAGGCGCGTTGCAACGTGCTCGCCCGCCGGCGGTTGCGGGTGGTGCTGTCCGCACGCGTCAGCTTGTGGAGTCGGGTGAGCAGCGGACCGGCATCTCGGACGTAGCGACGCACGGCCGAATCGGTCCACTCGCCGCTGCCGTAGCCGTGGAAGCGCAGGTGCAGCTCGACCAGGGTCGACACGTCATCGATCATGTCGTTGGAGAACCGCAGCTCCTGCATGCGCTTGCGGGTCATCCGGGCGCCCACCACCTCATGGTGGTGGAACGAGACCCGGCCGTCGGCCTCGAACCGTCGGGTGCGCGGCTTGCCGATGTCGTGGAGCAGGGCCGCGAGCCGGAGGACGGGATCCGGACCGCTGGCTGGCGCGTGGGCGGTTTCCAGCGCCATCGCCTGCTCCAGCACCGTGAGGGTGTGCTCGTAGACGTCCTTGTGGTGATGGTGCTCGTCCTCCTCCAGGCGCAGGAGGGGAAGCTCCGGGAGCACGTACTCCGCCAGGCCCGTGTCCACCAGGAGCGTGAGGCCACGCCGGGGGTCCGGCGACATCACGATCTTCATGAACTCCTCGCGGATCCGCTCGGCGGACACGATCGACAGTCGCTCCGCCTGGGCGCGCATCGCCTCGACGACGTCGTCGCTCACCTCGAAGTCCAGCTGGGCCGCGAATCGGGCCGCCCGCATCATGCGCAACGGGTCGTCCGAGAAGGAGTCGTGCGGTCTGCCCGGCGTCCGCAGAACGCGCCGCTCGAGGTCGCCCTGTCCGTCGAAGAGGTCGACCAGTGCGAGATCGGGCAGGCGCACCGCCATGGCGTTGATGGTGAAGTCCCGGCGGGCCAGGTCACCCGGCAGGCTGGATCCGAAGTCGACCTCGGGCTTGCGGGAGGCGGGGTCGTACGACTCGGCACGGTACGTGGTGATCTCCACCTCGCGCCCCCGGACACGGGCGCCGACCGTGCCGTAGCGGATCCCGACGTCCCACGTGGTCTCGGCCCAGCCGGTGAGGAGTTCCTCGATCCGGTCAGGACGGGCGTCAGTGGTGAAGTCCAGGTCGGCATCCGGATCGTCGCCGAGCCGGCCGAGCAGGGCGTCGCGTACCGGACCACCCACGAGTGCCAGCTCATGACCAGCGGCCGCGAACCGCTCCCCGATGGCCGCCAGCAGCGGGGAAATCGGCAGGAGGGCCGCTACGGCGCGCTGCTGTGCGGAAACGTCGTGCGATGCAGGGGCCACGGCAGCAGAGCGTAGACGCCCACGCGGGGCGGTTTATCCTGCCGGTATGGCCACTCCTCCGCGACCCGCGTCCAAGCGGGTCGCGATTCCACGCGTGGAGGAGACCTCGGCCGGCGGATTCGTGCTCGACCGCAGCGGCCCCGACCCGCAAGTGGCCCTCATCGCCAGGCGGGATCGTCGAGGTCGGCTGGTGTGGTCGCTGCCCAAGGGGCACATCGAGGAGGGTGAGACGCCCGAGACGGCGGCCGTGCGCGAGGTGCTCGAGGAGACCGGCATCACCGGACGCATCGTGGCTCCGCTCGGCACGATCGACTTCTGGTTCATGGCCGACGAGCGACGCGTCCACAAGACCGTCCATCACTTCCTGCTCGAGGCGCAGGACGTCGTGCTCTCCGACGCCGACGCGGAGGTCACCGAGGTGGCATGGGTACCGCTGTCGGACCTCGCCGCCCGACTCAGGTACGCCGACGAGCGGCGGCTCGTCGATCGGGTGCTCGCCGTCCTCGCCGATCCGAAGACGGACCTCGCGTGAGCCGTCGGCTGCGGGGCACTGCGGCCAGACTGGGTTTCGCGCTCGTCTGCGCGCCGGCCCTGGCCGGGGTGCTCGTCGCCCCCGCCCCGCCCGCGTTCGCGGACGACGCCGACAAGCCGTCCGTGCAGGTCGTCCTGGACCGCTTCACCCCAGTGGTCGCGACGCTGGACGACTCACTGCGCATCGACGGTCGCATCATCAGCACCGGGACGGCGACATTGACCAACGTCGCGGTGCAGCTGCGACGTTCCTCGGCGCCGCTCACGAGTCGCGCCGACGTGACGGCGGTCCTGGACGCCGAGATGACGCCGGCAGATGGCGATCCCGATGGCATCTCCCTCACGGCCACGCAGTCCGTCGTCACGGACTCGCTGCCGCCCGGAGAGCGACGACCGTTCTCCATCGTCATCCCGATCGCAGACCTCGGCCTGGCCTCCCCCGGCACATACGTCCTGGGCATCGAGGTGACGGGACAGGAGGCCGGCGTCGACTCCACCTCGGTACGCAAGGCGGACCAGCGCACCTTCCTGCCGTGGTTCCCGACGGCCGACTCCGTCACGCCCCTTCGCGTCGTCTGGCTGTGGCCGCTGGCCGACTGGCCGGCGCGGACCGCCTCCGGTGCGCTCCTGAACAACCGCACGCCCACCGAGCTGTCGCCCGGCGGACGCCTCGACCGGCTCGTCACGATCGGTAACCGGTTCCGGGGGACCGTCTCGTGGATCGCCGACCCGTCGCTCCTGCAGACGGCCTCGGACATGACCCGCGGCTACCAAGTGGTGCGCGGTGACACGGCAGTGCTGGGGGACAAGGAGGGGGCGGCCCAGGCATGGCTGGACGACCTCGCCGACGCCACGAAGTCCGCCGGCATCCGCACGATGCCGTACGCCGACGTCGACGCGTCCGCGGTGGTGCGGGCCGGGATGAGCAACGACGTGGTTCGCGCCGTCACCCAGGGCCCCGGGGTCGCCGCAGCGGCCCTGGGAAGCCAGGCGCCGGGCGGCCTGTACTGGGCGCCGTTCGGCCGGCTGGATCGCAACACCACCAACGTGCTCGCCTCCGCGGGCGTCACCACGATCGTGCTGAGCGCAGACGCCCTGCCCGCCACCGACCCGGCACTGCCCACCGACGGACTGGCCACCGCCGCACTGCCCACGTCGGTCGGCGCCATGCGGGCGGTGCTCACCGATCCCGGGCTGATGCAGGCCCTCGCCCTCCCGCAGCGCAGCGCGTCCGATGTCATCGCCGCTCGGCAGCGCTTCCTTGCCGAGACCGCCGTCCTGGCCACCTCGATCCCGGCCGATCAGGCCTCGCGAATCGTGGTGGTGGCGCCGGAGTCCGTGCGATGGGATCCGACGTCATCGCTGATCGCCCCCCTCCTGCGGGCGACGCGCACGGCACCGTGGCTGTCGACGATGTCGCTCGACCAGCTGCTCGAGGAGCCCGTGTCCTCGGCCAGCCGGCAACGGGGCGGCTACGGGACCAAGGCGCGGGCCGCCGAGCTGAGTGCTGAGTACATGGCACTCGTGCGCCGCACCTCGGCCCAGCTGGAGTCCTTCACCTCGATCGTGGACGACCCCACCGGCCTGAGCGAGCCCTTCTATGCCGCACTTCTCCGCGCGGAGTCGGCCGGATGGCGATCCAACCCGGGCACGGGGCAGGACCTGCTGAGCCGCACCGCCGCCGAGCTGGCCGGCGAGATGGCCGGCGTGCGCGTGCTCTCCGAGGGCACGATCACCTTCTCCGGCGACACCGGCCGGGTGCCGGTCACCATCACGAACGGCCTCGACCGGTCGGTGACCGTGGGCCTGGCCCTGGTCGGCAGTCCGGCCCTGCGCCTCTCGTCGGAGCCGCTCACCTCGATTCGCATCGACGCCGGCAAGATGGCGAGCGTCGACATCGACGCGCGCGTCGTCGGCGGCGACCCGCTCACGGTCAACGTGCAGCTGCTGACTCCCGAGATGACTCCGTACGGCAAGCCCGCCCGCATCACGGTGACCTCGACCGCCTACGCCCGGGCCGCGTCGTGGGTGGTGGCCGCCGCCTTCGTGGCCATCGTGGTGTTCGTGGTCGTGGGCGTGACGCGCCGGATCCGGAAGGCGCAAGAGGGCCGCGTCCATTCCGATCTGGGACGGTAGTGCCATGACCAGCGCCGACGACGTGAGCGCGGACATCGGGGCCGAGGTCGGCGAAGCGGCCCGCGAGTCCCAGCCCGGCGATCTGGCCGCGAATCCGGTGTCCGCGGCCGACGGAACCATGGCGCGCAACAGCGCGGTCATGGCAGCGGGCACCATCGTCTCGCGCATCACCGGAGTGCTGCGTGACGTCGCGATGACGGCCGCCCTCGGCTTCTTCCTGGTGTCCGACGCGTACTCACTGGGCAACTCCCTGCCCACGGTCGTCTACATCCTGGTGATCGGCGGAGCGCTCAACGCGGTCTTCATCCCACAGCTCGTCCGGAAGATGAAGGAGGACGCCGACGACGGCAAGGCGTACGCAGACCGCCTGCTCACCCTGGTCTTCAGCGTGCTGCTGGTCCTGTCCGTCGCGGCCGTGGCGCTCGCCCCATGGATCGTCGACCTCTACACGCCCGAGAACTACCCGCAGAACGAGTTCGATCTCGCGGTCTCGTTCGCCCGCCTGTGCCTGCCGCAGATCTTCTTCTACGGCCTGTACGCCATGCTCAGCCAGGTCCTCAACTCACGAGGCAAGTTCGGTGCCCCGATGTTCGCGCCGATCGCCAACAACATCATCGCCATCGCCACGTTCGGGCTGTTCATCGTCGTGGCCGGGACGTCCGCAGCGGCGGACGGCGTCCTCACGACCGAGCAGGTGCTCATCCTCGGGATCGGCACGACTCTCGGCGTCATGACCCAGGCGCTCATCCTGCTGCCCGTGCTGTGGCGCAGTGGCTACCTGTGGTCGCCTCGATTCGACTGGCGGGGGCACGGCCTGGGCAAGGCGGGGGCCCTCGCGACGTGGACCATCGGCCTGGTCCTGGTCAACCAGGCGACGTACCTGCTCATCACCAGGCTCGCCACCCTCGCGAACGTCAACGCGAGCAATGCCGGTGACGTGGCGGCCGGCCTCACCACCTACCAGAAGGCGCACCTCGTGTTCATGCTGCCGCACAGCGTGATCACCGTGTCGATCGTCACCGCGATGCTGCCGGCCCTGAGTCGGGTGGCGCACGACGGTCGACTCGCCCAGGTCGGGGCCGACGTGGCGCGCACGATGCGCACGGTGGCCGCCCTCATCGTGCCGGTGGCGGCCGTGCTCGTGGTCAACGGGTCGGCCGTGGCGATCCTGCTCTTCGGCTACGGCGCGGCGACGTCGGCGCAAGCCGGGCTCATGGGCCTGATCGTGTCGGTGTTCATGCTGGGGCTGCTGCCCTTCACCCTGTTCTACGTGCTGCTGCGGGGCTACTACGCGCTCGAGGACACCCGTACCCCCTTCTGGGTGACCGTGGCGTTCAGCGTGGTGCTGCTCGCGTTCGTCTACCCCTTGTTCTACCTGGCGCCCACGGGCGGCACGCAGGTGGCAGCGATCGCCCTGGCCTACTCGATCGCCTACTGGATCGGCTTCGCGATCACCTGGTGGATCCTCGCGCGACGTCTCGGCTCGATGGAGTCCAAGCGCACCGTGTGGGTCCTCGCCCGCCTGATCGGTGTCGGCATCGTGGCCGTCGGGGTCATGCTGGTGACGCTGCTCGTGCTGCTCAATGTCGAGAACCGGCCCAGTGTCGGAGACCTTGGCAAGGGCGCGCTGCTGCTCAACGTGATCGTGACGTCGGTCATCGGACTGGCGGTCTACGTCGCGGCGGCGTGGGCGTTGCGCGTGCGCGAGGTGTCCGACGTACTGTCGCTCGTGGGGCGCATGGCCCGCCGAGGGGGACGTCGATGAGGGCAACCGAGCAGCTCGGCCGCTACCGCCTCCTCGACCTGGTCACGCAGGACGCCGGCGTCGGGGAGACCCTCGACGTGTACCTGTGGCACGCCTTCGACGAGACCCTCGACCGCGCCGTGGCCATCCGCGTCATGTCGGCCGACGACCCACGCGCAGCCGCCGTCCTGGGCGCGGCGCAAGCGGCGGCGAGGGTCGATGATCGACGACTGCTACGCGTCCTGGACATCCTCAACCTGCCCGCCACGGCAACCGATGGCGCACGCATCGCCGTGGTGAGCGAGTGGGCGTCGGGCCGAAATCTCGAGCGCACCATCGAGGATCGCGGCGGACGGCCGTTCGCACCGGCCGAGGCCCTGTCCTTGTCCGCCGACGTCGCGCGCGCCCTGGCCGCCGGAACGGCGATGAACGTCAGTCACGGCCGGCTTCGTCCGTCGAGCGTGTTCATCACCGATGCCGGGGAGGTGCGCATCCGCGGCCTGGCCGTCGACGCCGCGCTCTTCGGCGCGATGCCCGAGACCGGCACCCGGGCACCGACCGACCGTGCGCAGGGCGACGTCGACGCCCTCGGCTGTCTCGTCTACCTCCTGACCACCGGCTACTGGCCCGGGGCCGAGCCCATCAGCGCGCCGTCGGCCCCACGGGCGAACGGCGTCGTCCTGCCCCCGTCCCAAGTTCGCGCGGCCGTCCCCCGCGGTATCGACGACGTCGTGGCCCGTTCGGTCAGCAGCGCCGCTCGGCCACGCGGCGTTGCGCGGGTGGTCGACGCCGCGGCCTTCGCCACCATGGTCGGCGCCGCACTCGACCACGTCGCCCCCGTCGCCTCGGTCGCGGCAATGCCCCGCACCAGGGTGCAGCGCACGGCGCACGTCGTGGGCGTCGTCGTGTTCCGGCTGGTCGCGGTCGCCGCAGCCGCCGCCCTCGTGTTCGGGATCGCGTGGGTCGGCTGGCAACTGCTGTCGACGTCATCGTCGACGTCCCAGGCAGAGTCGAGCCTCGCGATCCCCGGTCTGCTGACAGCCGCCGCCCGGCCCGCCGATGACATCGGCGGCGGGGCCGTCGAGACCACGTTCCCGATCACCCGATACCGGTCGTACGACCCGTTCGGCGACGACAACGGCAACGGCAAGCCCGACAAGCGCAGGGGCCGTGAGAACGAGGAACTGGTGGTGACGGTCAACGACGTCGACCTCGACACCGCGTGGCTGACGTCCGAGTACGGCACCCCCGACCTCGACGGCAAGGAGGGTGTCGGCCTCGTCCTCGACCTCGGACAGCCCCGCGACGTGCAGCAGCTGTCGCTGGGCCTCGTGGGCACCGGGAGCAATGTTGACGTGCGCGTCGCCGACAAGGTGCTCGGCGACCCGGCCCTGTGGACGCCGCTCGCGTCGGCCGTGGGCGCGAAGGACACCATCGAGCTGCGCGCCCCGCGTCCGATAACCGGTCGCTATGTCCTCATCTGGCTGACGCGCGTCCCGCCGGCCGTCGACGCCACTCTCGGCGTGTACCAGGGGGGCGTCAGAAACGTTGTGGTCCGGGGCTGACCTCTAGGCTCAACCCGTGACGACGACCGTGCCCAGCGACGCCGAGCTGCTCGGCGCGCACGTGGCCGGCGATCCGCACGCCTTCGGCGAGCTCGTGGCCCGCCATCGTGACCGGCTCTGGGCGGTGGCGCTGCGCACGACGGGGGATCCTGAGGAGGCGTCCGACGCCCTCCAGGACGCGATGATCTCCGCCTTCCGACGGGCCGACCAGTTCCGGGGTGACTCCGCCGTGACCACCTGGCTCCACCGGATCGTGGTCAATGCCAGCCTCGACCGGCTCCGGCGCAAGGCCGTACGCCACTCCCTGCCCCTGCCGGACGACAACGAGGACCTGCCCGGTGCCGTCGTCGCGGATCCGAACGACCACATGGACCGGCGCGAGACGCAAATGGTCATCAGCGCCGCCCTGGCGGAGCTGCCACCGGATCAACGCGACGCCGTGGTCCTCGTCGACGTGGAGGGCTGGTCGGTGGAGGATGCCGCGGTCATGCTGGGCTGCCCACCGGGCACGGTGAAGAGCCGCTGCTTCCGCGGACGCGCCAAGCTCGCCAAACGGCTCGCCTTCCTGCGGAACCAGGACCAGGCCGGCACCGTCACAACGACGGAAGGAGGTGAGGTGCCCCATGACCGATGACGGCATGCTGTACGACGACGCGGCCGACGCCGCCCGCTTCGACGACCAGCCGATGTCGGACGTCAGCGCTGCCCTCGCCGACCTGACCTTCCTACGGCCCGATCGCGAGCCGACGCCCGGTGAACCGATGCCGGAGTGGGCCTGGGAGCGCCTCTCTGCCGCCCTGGCGGGTGAGGCCGCGGCCCGCGCGGCGGACACTCACGAGAACGTCATCGCCTTCCCGTCCGTTCCGGCCACTCCCGCGTCCGCAGCGACCGAGCGCCGATCCTGGGCCAGCCGCTGGGCCGGTGGTCTCGTCGCCGCTGCCGCCGTCGTCGTGGCCCTCGCGGTCGTCGTTCCCATGCTTGGCTCGGGTGGATCGGACACAGCGGTGGTGGCCGGCGATGCCCCGCCGGCGGTCCCGGCGACCAAACTGGCCGCAAGCACCGTCCCTCAGCCCTCCGCCGCTGCCGCCGAGGCGGCGTCCGCGTTCGACGCGGCCGCCCCCTCGCCGGACGTGCTGGAGGAGTCAGACCCGGATGCGGGGCTGTCCCCGGCGCCGGTCACGTCCGGCCCGACCGTCCGATCAGGCGGCGGGCTCGCGATCACTCCGGCCAGAATGGTGATGGCGACGGGGACGAACTACACCTCCGATGGCCTGCCGACCCAGGTGGTGGACCTGCTGGACAGCGTCGGCGTCGACAACCCGGATGAGGCGGAGGCCCTGGCGACACAGCCGCCTGCCGCCTGGCCCGTGGGTACCGGGGGATTCACCGCGTCCATGGATTCGCTGCGCGACTGCATCACGTCGCTCACCCAGTCGCCGGACGTCCAGGCCCTGGTCGTCGACCACTCCACGTACCAGGGGAACGATGCCGGCGTCGTCGTCGCACCCGCGGTGTACCGCCGCGATCCCGCCACGCCGAGCCCGACCGCCAGTGTCGACACGGACATGGGCCGACTGGACGTCTGGGTCGTCAATTCCGACTGCAGCACCGTCGACCGCAAGGTGCTCCAGTACCTCCTTGATCAGTGGCGGGGCTAGCCTCTCAGGGGGAATGTCCCGAACCGTAGGATCGTTGAGGCTATCGACAGATACCCCCAGAGGTATTCGTCCGCCCGTCAGGTGAGCCGATTCGCCGTCCAGAGAGGTCTCTTCGCGTGAGCCAGGTCCGCAACGTCATCATCATCGGCTCCGGTCCGGCCGGCTACACGGCCGCCGTGTACGCCGCTCGCGCCCAGCTCGCCCCCCTCGTGTTCGAGGGCTCCGTCACCGCGGGCGGGGCGCTCATGAACACCACCGAGGTCGAGAACTTCCCCGGCTTCACCGACGGGATCATGGGTCCGGACCTCATGGAGAAGATGCGCGCTCAGGCCGTGCGCTTCGGCGCCGAGATCGTCACCGACGACATCGTCAGCGTCGACCTCTCCGGTGACATCAAGACGGTCGTCGACGGTTCCGGCGGAAGCCACCAGGCCCGCGCGGTGATCCTCGCGATGGGCTCGGCCTACCGCGAACTCGGCCTGCCCAACGAGAAGCGACTCTCCGGCCACGGCGTCTCCTGGTGCGCCACGTGCGATGGGTTCTTCTTCCGCGACCAGGACATCGCGGTCGTCGGTGGCGGTGACTCGGCCATCGAGGAGGCGACGTTCCTCACCCGGTTCGCGCGGTCGGTCACGCTCGTGCACCGCCGCGATGCCCTGCGCGCCAGCAAGATCATGCAGGAGCGGGCGTTCGCCAACGAGAAGCTGCACTTCGCGTGGAACAGCGCCGTCGAGGATGTCCTCGGCGACGAGAAGGTCTCCGGCCTCGTGCTCCGCGACACGACCACCGGAGCGGCCCGCGACCTGCCGATCACCGGGTTGTTCGTGGCCATCGGCCACGACCCGCGCTCGGAGCTGGTCAAGGACCAGGTGCGGCTCGACGACGAGGGCTACGTCCTCGTCGAGGACCGGTCCACCCGCACGTCGGCCACCGGCGTGTTCGCCTGCGGCGACCTGGTCGACCACACCTATCGGCAGGCCATCACTGCCGCCGGGTCAGGGTGCGCGGCGGCACTGGATGCCGAACGCTTCCTAGCCGCGAGCGAGTAACCTAACCCCACCGCCACGAGGGCAGGTCCACAGCGAGCCCTCAGAACAACGGAGCAAACACATGGGTGCAACCAAGATCGTCACCGACGCCTCGTTCACCGACGACGTGCTGATGAGCGACAAGACCGTCGTGGTCGACTTCTGGGCGGAGTGGTGCGGTCCGTGCAAGATGATCGCCCCCATCCTCGAGGAGATCGCCGCCTCGCACGACAACGTGCTGATCGCCAAGCTGAACGTCGACGAGAATCCTCAGACATCCGCCTCGTACGGCATAACGTCGATCCCGACCATGAACATCTACAAGGGCGGACAGATCGTCAAGACGATCATCGGGGCGAAGCCGAAGGCTGCGCTGCTCGCAGACCTCGCTCCGTACCTGTAACCGGTGCCTAACGCACGTCCCGGCCGGGGGCGCCACCCGCGCCCAGGGCGACGGAGCCGTGCATGGTGATCCGACGCGGCGACACCGGTGCCGGTGTCGCGGAGATCAGGGCGCGGCTGGCCCAGCTCGGCCTGTGCAGCGACGTCGTCGAGAGCGACCCCGACCTGTTCGACGCCGAGCTCGATCATGCGGTGCGCGCGTTCCAGCAGGAGCGGGGGATAACCGTCGACGGAGTCGTCGGCCCCCAGACATTCCGGCGGCTCGAGGAGGCGCGTTGGCAGCTCGGCGACCGCGTCTTGTCCTACGTGCCAGTACACCTCATGGCGGGCGACGACGTCACCGAGCTGCAGCGACGGCTCAACCAGCTCGGCTTCGCCGCGGGTCGACCCGACGGCCGGTTCGGTCATCAGACCGACGCCGCCCTTCGGGAGTTCCAGCGGGGCGTGGGCGTCACCGCCGACGGCACCTGCGGCCCGGAGACGTTCCGTGCGTTCGACCGTCTCGTGCGCACCGTGTCCGGCGGCAGCGCGACAACCCTCCGCGAGCACGTCACCCTCACCGCCCTGCAGACCGGGATCGCCGACAAGGTCGTGGTCATCGACCCGGGCGACCCGATCGCGGGCGACCTGTGCCATTCCATCGCCGTGCGAGTGGAGGGCCGACTGGCCGCCTTGGGCACGCAGGTGCTGCTCACCCGCCCGGCCCAGCCGGACGGCGACGACGGGGCTGCCGACGATCACGCCAGAGCGCAGTTCGCCAACGACGTGGGCGCCGACCTCGTGCTGTCGCTGCACCTCTCCTCGGTGGCGAGCACGATGCCCAACGGCCTCGCGACCTTCTACTTCGGTGACCCCCACGGCGGGGCACACTCCCCCAGTGGCCGGATCCTCGCCGAGCTCGTCCAGGACGAGCTGCACGCGCGTACCGACCTGCTCGACTGCTACACGCATCCGCGCAGCTGGGACCTGCTCCGCTTCACCCGCATGCCGGCCGTACGGGTCGAGCTGGGCTACCTGTCCAACGATGCCGACGCCCGCCGCCTCACGAATCCGGTCTTCCAGGACGTCGTCGCCGAGGGGCTGGCCGTCGCGGTCACGCGCTTCTGCGCCCCTCGCTGACGACATCCGCCACGGGGGGTTCGTACACGGGGTCGACGTTCGTCCGCGGCCACAGGGCCCTGACGACGAACCCGAGCAGGACACCCAGAGTGATCAGTCCGACCAAAGCCAGTGCACGCCGCATGTTGAGTGCCTCTCCGTAGCCTCTATCGTAAGTCGTCACAGTAGTGCGCGACAGGCGTCCTCGAGGGAGCCCCGAACCGGTTCGGAGGTGAGGTCATGAGCGGTTCACGGCTCGATCCATGGGTGGATTCGTACGCTAGCCGGGCACACGCCATGCGCGCCTCCGAGATCCGCGCCCTGTTCGCCGTCGCCTCCCGCCCGGAGGTGGTCTCGCTGGCCGGGGGCATGCCGTTCGTGCAGGCCCTGCCCATCGACATGCTCCTCGAGACCGCTCAGCGGGTGCTGCGGGAGCGCGGCGCCCAGGCCCTTCAGTACGGGTCCGGCCAGGGCGACGTCACCCTCCGCGAGCAGATCCTGCAGGTGATCGGCGAGGTCGGGGTGACCGCGCACCCCGACGACATCATCGTCACCACCGGCTCGCAGATGGCCCTCGACCTGGTGACGCGTGTGTTCTGCGACCCCGGCGACGTCGTTCTCGTCGAGTCTCCGTCGTACGTAGGCGCCCTGGGGGTCTTCCGCGCCTACGAGTGCGATGTCGTGCACGTGGCGATGGATGACGAGGGCCTCGTGCCATCGGCGTTGGACGAGGCCATCGTGGCCGTGCGCGCGGCAGGCAAGCGCGCCAAGCTCATCTACACGATCCCCAACTTCCACAACCCGGCGGGCATCACGCAGGGGCAGGCCCGGCGCGCGGAGCTGCTGGCGATCGCGCAGCGCGAGGGCATCGCCATCCTGGAGGACGACCCCTACGGTCTGCTCGGCTTCGAGGGCGAGCCGCCCCGGGCGATTCGCGCGAACGATCCCGACGGGGTGATCTACCTGGGCTCCTTCTCCAAGACGATCGCCTCGGGCCTGCGCGTGGGCTGGGCCGTCGCCCCGCACGGGGTGCGCGAGAAGCTGGTGCTCGCCAACGAGGCGGCCGTCCTGTGCCCCTCCAACTACGCGCAGCTGACGATCTCGGAGTACCTCGCCACGCAGCCGTGGCGCGAGCAGATCAAGACCTTCCAGGAGGTCTACCGGGAACGTCGCGACGCACTGCTTGAGTCACTCCAGGCCTTGATGCCCGAGGGCACGACCTGGACGATTCCGGCCGGCGGCTTCTACTCCTGGCTCACCCTGCCGCACGGCCTCGACGCCACGGCGATGCTGCCCCGCGCCGTCGCGAGCCTGGTGGCGTACGTGCCCGGCACCGGCTTCTACGTCGACGGTCAGGGACGCCAGAACCTGCGCCTGTCGTACTGCTACCCGGAGCCCGATCGCATCCGCGAGGGCGTCCGCAGGCTGGCCGGCGTCATCGAGAGCGAGCTCGAGCTCGCTGAGACCTTCGGTACCACCCACTCACGCGGTGCGTTCACCGGCTCCTCGGTCCCCGCGCCCGACCTACGGTAGGAGAACGGATGCACGTGCTCGTCCTGTCCGGTGGCCTCTCCGCAGAGCGCGACGTCTCCCTGCGGTCCGGGCGACGCGTGGCCGAGGCACTGCGCACCGAGCGACCTGACTGGGAGGTGCGCGAGCAGGACGTCGATGCCGGCCTCCTCGACCGCCTTGCCCAGCACCGGCCCGACTGCATCATCCCGCTCCTGCACGGTGCTGCGGGTGAGGACGGAGCCCTACGGAATGTGTTGGAGTCATTGAACATTCCGTTCATCGGATCATCCGCCGCCGCCAGCCGCCTCGCCTTCGACAAGCCGATCGCCAAGCGGCTGGTGGAGATCGCCGGAGTGTCGACGCCGGCGTGCGTGGCGATGCCCCAGTCCACGTTCCGCGAGCTCGGCGCCACCGGGGTGCTCGACGCCGTAGTGGCGAGCCTGGGTCTGCCCATCGTGGTCAAGCCCACCAAGGGCGGCTCGGCGCTCGGCACGTCGGTGGTGCATACCGCGGCCGAGCTCCCCTCTGCCATGGTCGGCGCGTTCGCCTACGGCGAGGTCGCACTGATGGAGCGTCATGTGGCAGGTGTCGAGGTGTCGGTGAGCGTCTTCGAGCGAGTCGGCGACGTTCTCGCGCTGTCCGCGGTCGAGATCGTGCCCGAGGGGGAGCTGTACGACTACGCCGCTCGCTACACCGCCGGCACCACCGAGTTCTTCTGCCCCGCTCGACTGACGGACGAGCAAGCGCTCGCCGCGCAGGCGCTGGCCCTCGACGTGCATGTGCTCCTGGGCCTGCGCGACTGGTCGCGCACAGACATGATCCTCACCCCGGATGGCACCGCCTGGTTCCTCGAGGTGAACGTCGCACCAGGCATGACGGAGACGTCGTTGTTCCCGCAGGCCTTGCTTGCGGCGGAGATCGGGCTCGGGACGCTCACGGCCGAGTTGGTCGAGACAGCGGTGCTCGAGCGCTGACAGCGCTGCCTTGCGTTGCGCCGAAAACCGTTGCAGCGCAACGCTTTTCGGCGATTCCTGACGTGCTTAGCGGCCGCTGATCGCGTCGGAGATACGACGAAGATCCTCGATGTCCGCGCACTCGACGAGGATCCGACCGCGCGACTTGCGGGTCGCGAAACCGTCGGCGGCGGCGCGGGTGTCGAGCCGATCGGCGATGCGCGCGATCAGCTCGGCGACCACCGCGTCGATCTCCGCGTCACGCGGCAGTGACACCCGTGCCCTGGGCGACGACCGCCGCTTCCTGCCATCGCCGTCGCCGACGATGACGATCTCCTCCACTGCACGCACACTCAGCCCCTCGGCGACGATCCGGGTCGCCAGCGCGTCCATGGCCGAGGCGTCGTCGAGCGACAGCAGCGCTCGGGCGTGCCCGGCACTGAGGACGCCCGCCGCGACCCGCCGCTGCACATCGGGCGGCAGCTTCAGCAGCCGAAGCGTGTTGGTCACCTGCGGGCGCGAGCGTCCGATGCGTCGGGCCAGCTCGTCCTGGGTGCAGCCGAAGTCGGAGAGCAACTGCTGGTATGCCGCCGCCTCTTCGAGCGGATTCAGGTTGGCGCGGTGCAGGTTCTCCAGCAGGGCGTCGCGCAGCATCGCATCGTCGTCGGTATGCCGGATGATGGCCGGGATGTGGGTCAGGCCGGCCTCTCTCGACGCCCGAAGCCGTCTCTCGCCCGCAACCAGCTCGTAGGCCCCTGGGGCGCTCTGCCGAACGACGATCGGCTGCAGGAGCCCGATCTCGCGGATCGAGAAGACCAGTTCCGACAGGGCGTCCTCGTCGAAGATCTCGCGCGGCTGCCGAGGATTGGGCGCCACCGAACCGATCGGCAACTCGGCGTAGACGGCACCCACGCCCACCTCGCTCACCGGCTCCGCGGGATCGTCCGTAGCCGCGGCGCCTGGCCCACCGGCCAGCGACCCCGGGATGAGAGCGCCCAGCCCCTTGCCCAGGCCGCGCTTCGGCGTGGCTGACGCCATGGTCACTCCAATCGGGGGAAAACTCGGTGATATTTGGGGCTTTTGTGACTAGATTCCTGTGGATAACTCTGTGGATGAGCGTCGGGGGTCGAGGGCGATGACCTGCGCGGCAGCCTCCCGGTAGGCCAGCGCGCCGGACGAGGTCGGATCGTAGGTGACCACCGTCTGCCCGTACGACGGCGCCTCCGACACGCGCACGGACCGGGGGATTACCGTGTCGAGCACCTGGGCGCCGAAGTGGGTCCTGACCTCGTCGGCGACCTGCGAGGCCAGGCGCGTGCGGCCGTCGTACATCGTGAGCAGGATGGCACTCACCGCGAGCGTGGGGTTGAGGTGGGTACGCACCATGTCGACGGTGCGCAGGAGCTGCGACAGGCCCTCGAGGGCGTAGTACTCGCACTGGATGGGCAGCAGGACCTCGCGAGCGGCCACCAGCCCGTTGAGCGTGAGCAGGCCGAGGCTCGGTGGGCAGTCGAGGAAGACGAAGTCGAGCGCCTGCCCCACGGTCGCCTCATAGTGCGCCAGATAGGCGTCGACCGCTCGGGTGAGCCGGTACTCGCGGGCCACCTGCGAGACCAGTTCGATCTCGGCGCCGGCGAGGTCGATGGTGGCGGGTGCGGCCGACAGGCCAGGCACGTCGGGACAGGCCTGCACGACATCGGCCAGGGTGAGCTCGCCCGTGAGGACCTCGTAGACGCTCGGCGTTCCCTCGTGGTGCACCGCCCCAAGGGCGGTCGATGCGTTGCCCTGGGGGTCCATGTCAATCACGAGGACGGAGTAGCCGGCCTGGGCAATGGCGGCGGCGATGTTGACCGTGCTCGTCGTCTTGCCGACCCCGCCCTTCTGATTGGCAACGGTGATGACTCGGGTCATGCCTCGGGCCACCCCAGTCCGACGGGGAGGGCTCCCTCGCGCACGAGTGTTTCCCGTGAAACATCGTCGAGAGCCTCCGCGGGCGTCTCCGGCCACCCCAGCCCTGCGGGTTGGCGGTTCACGAGCGGTGGTGAAGCCGGGGTCGACATGGCGTCATTGTGCCGCACCCCGCACCCCGGTGATGACCCGTGTCGGGGGTTCGACCACACCAATTCCCACGACGACGACGCGTAGGTCGACCAGCCCGGCGGCCCGCGCGATCGGCCTCGCCCGCTCGAGCTCCTCCTCGGCGCTGCTGCCCTTCAGCGCCAGCAGGTGTCCGCCCGGGCGCAGGAGGGGGATCGTCCAGCCGATGAGCCGGTCAAGGGGGGCAACGGCTCGAGCCGTTGCGACGTCGACCGGGCGCCATGCCGCCTCCCGGGTGACGTCCTCGGCCCGGCCCCGAAGGACATGGGTGTTCCGCTCCAGTCCCAGCGCCGTGATCGCCTCGGACAAGAAGGTGCTGCGACGCAGCAGCGGCTCGATCAGGACCACATCAATGTCGGGCCGCACGATGGCCCAGACCAGGCCCGGCAGGCCGGCTCCGGATCCGACATCGGCGACCCGGGTACCCGGCGCCAGGAGCCCGACGTCGGGGTCGGCGACTACGGCGCAGTTGAGCAGGTGGCGCTCCCACAGGCGCGGCACTTCGCGCGGACCGATGAGGCCACGCGTGACGCCGACATCGGCGAGGAGATCGGCGAAGGCCACCAGGGCCGGCCGTCGCTCGTCCAGCCAGGCGGGCAGGTCGGGCGCGGGCCCCGGTGTTTCACGGGAAACCATGGTGACGCTTCCCGGTCGGCTACGCGACGGTGATGACCACGTATCGACCGGGCTCATCGCCCTCGGACTCGCTGCGCAGTCCGGCATCGGCAACCGCGTCGTGCACGACCTTGCGCTCGAACGGGCTCATCGGGTCCAGCCGCACCGGCGCCGAGGTGCGCTGCGCCTCGTCGATGGCAGCCTTGGCGACCGTCACGAGTTCGGCGCGGCGCGCCGCGCGATGTCCCGCGATGTCCAGCATGAGCCGGGAGCGCTCGCCGGTCTCTCGGGTGGCCGCCAGGCGCGTGAGCTCCTGCAGGGCCTCCAGGACCTTCCCGTTGTCGCCGACCAGATGCTGGAGGTCACCGCTCTCGGTCTCCACGACGGACACCATGGCGCGGTTGCCTTCGACGTCGATGTCGATGTCCCCATCAAGATCGGCGATGTCGAGGAGTCCCTCGAGGTAGTCCGCCGCCACGTCGCCCTCCTTCTCCAGGAGGGCGGTGCCCTTCAACCCGCGGGGCTCGACGGCCTCGGCGGAGTCCAGCGTGTCCAGCTCTTCGACGGTCTCGGTGGCCTCTTCTGTGGCCTGTACCTCAGTCATGACTTCGCTCCATTGATCGTGTTCGGGTCGGGGGAAGAGTGGCGCAGGGCGGCACTACTTCTTCTTTCGCTGGCTCCGGGACTGCTTCTTCGGCTGAACGCGGGTCGGGTTTTCCGACGTAGTGTCGGAATCCTCCGCAGGAATCGCCTCGATGGCCGGGCCGTTCTTGGCCGCGACCTTCGCCGCCTGTCGGGCCTCCTTGGCCTCGAAGGCGGGGGTGCCGGGTTGTGGATTGTTCCTGATCACCCAGAACTGCTGTCCCATCGACCACAGGTTCGTCGTGAACCAGTAGATGAGGACGCCGATCGGGAAGTTGATGCCGGAGACGGCGAAGATCAGCGGGAAGACGTAGAGCAGGATCTTCTGCTGGCGCACCATCGGGTTGTCCGGCGCGCTGTTCTTGACGATCAACTGCCGCTGCGTGATGAATGAGGTGGCCGTCATCAACAGGATCATGATGACCGCGACGATGCGCGTCGCCATCGGATTGGGCGTCTCGTCGGCGTTCATGAACGTGCCGTACAGCGGCACTCCGAAGATCTGCGCGTCGTGCGCCTGCGGCAGCAGCGTCGCGTACTGCTCCCACTGGAACACCCCCTGGGCGGTGTACGTGGGGTCGTCCGCGTTGTACATGGCGATGCTCTGCAGGACGCCGAACAAGGCGAAGAAGATGGGTGCCTGCAAGAGGATCGGCAGGCAGGAGGCGAGCGGGTTCGTGCCCGTGTCCTTGTAGAGCTTCATCATCTCCTGCGACTGGCGTTCCTTGTCGCCGGCGTACTTCTTCTGGATCTCCTTCATCTGCGGCTGGATCAGCTGCAGGTTCCGCTGGCTCTTGATCTGCTTCACGAACAAGGGAATCAACGCGATGCGGATGACGATGACGAGGCCGACGATGGAGAAAGCCCAGGTCCAGCCGCTTCCGGGGTTCATCCCGACGACGTTCGTCAGCAGGCTGTGGAACTGGACGAGGATCCAGCTGACGCCGATCTTCAGCCAATCGAGAATGAACATGAGGTGACTTCGGCCTTCCCTAGACGTTCGTGTCCGCGGCGCTGCGCGCCTTCATCGTTCCAGATCGCGGTTCCCCGTTGGGATGCACGTCCGGTAACCAGTGCCTGTGGGCAGGAACAGGGTCGACCCCGCCATCGTTCCACGGATTGCAGCGTGCCAACCGCCAGGCCGTCAAAGCGGTGCCCTTCAACGCCCCGTGGGTGCGCATCGACTCCAGACCGTAGGCCGAGCAGCTCGGGTAGAAACGGCAGGTCGGCGGGAGCAGGGGGACACGAGCAGCTGGTATCCGCGGATGAGCACCACGAGGATCGATGTCAGGACCCATCCGATGCTGTGGTTCCACACCCAGGCGACGGCGGACCAGCAGCGCACCAGCGTCCCGCGCGCCCCGCTCATCGGCGGTCCTTGCGCAGCAGGGAATCCAGGGCGACGGCGACATCGGTACCCAGGGAGGGTTGGCGGTCGGCTCCGGGGAGTGCTCGAACCACGGCGGTTGACCCGGAGGGCAGGACCTCGAGATACGGGCGCATCGCCTCTCGGATGCGTCGCGCGGCCCGATGACGTTGCACCGAGCCCCCTACGGACTTGCTCACGACCACGCCCACGCGCGCTGGCGCGGTGGTCTCGCGACGGTTCAGGTAGACGACAACGCACCCGCGCGCAGCCTTGCCGCCGCGGCGAGTGGTCTCCCGGAAATCAGCCGCAGTCCGAAGCCGGTTCGCGGCGGGAAGCACGAAACCTCAGGCTGACAGCCGCTCGCGGCCCTTGGAACGCCGCGCGGCGAGGATCGATCGACCGGCGCGCGTGCGCATCCGGAGCCGGAAACCGTGAGTCTTCGCCCGGCGGCGGTTGTTGGGCTGGAACGTGCGCTTCATGGTCTGGCTCCTACAGGGACAGTCGAACGGGGAAGACGGCAGTGACTGCCCAGTATCGCCGGTCTGGCGGTGACATCCGCCACCGGGTCAAGGCAACCCATGCAGACTACGAGGCGAGCGTCCACACGGTCAAACCGGCGGTCGGCTGCGACGAAGGTCACGTGCGCACGGACCCGGTCCATCCCGACGGCACTTGTCTGTGGCCGCTGGTTCTGGCTAAGGTCTCAGCGCCGATCCACACCTGTGGATAACGGTGTGGACAGACTGCGGGAAACGAGGGGAAAACGATGGATACCCCCTCGGACCTGTCCGATGTCTGGGCCAAGGCGATCGGGAGCCTGTCCGACGGCAGTCTCACCCCCCAGCAGCGGGCCTTCGTCAACCTGACCCGCCCCCTGGGCCTCGTCGAGGACACTGCCTTGATCGCCGCTCCGAACGACTTCACCAAGGACGTGCTCGAGACCCGGCTGCGGCCGATGGTCGTCGAGGCCCTGTCCCGCGAGCTCGGGCGGGAGATCCGGCTGGCCGTGACCGTCGATCCCTCCATCGATCCCACCCTCGACGACACGACGGACGAGGTGGCCGACGCGACCTATGCGGATGCCGCCGACTCCCCCCCGAAGCCGGCACCCGTCGAACGGCGTGAGGAGTCCCTGCGCCCGGGCACCGGCTCGCCCGGTACCCGCAGCGAGGACGGACGCCTCAACGACAAGTACACCTTCGAGACCTTCGTCATCGGCTCGAGCAACCGCTTCGCCCACGCGGCCGCCGTCGCAGTGGCCGAGCAGCCGGCCCGGGCCTACAACCCGCTGTTCATCTACGGCGGCTCGGGCCTCGGCAAGACCCACCTCCTGCACGCCATCGGCCACTACACGCGAACCCTCTACAAGGGCACCCGAGTGAGGTACGTCAGCTCGGAGGAATTCACCAACGAGTTCATCAACAGCATCCGTGACGACAAGGCCGCGAGCTTCCAGCGCCGCTACCGCGAGGTCGACGTCCTCCTGGTCGACGACATCCAGTTCCTGGGTGGAAAAATCCAGACGCAGGAAGAGTTTTTCCACACGTTCAACACGCTGCACAACTCCAACAAGCAGATCGTCGTCACCTCGGATCTGCCCCCGAAACAACTGCCGGACTTCGAGGATCGCATGCGTTCGCGATTCGAGTGGGGCCTGATCACCGACGTCCAGCCGCCCGACCTGGAGACGCGGATCGCCATCCTCCGCAAGAAGAGCGTCCAGGAGCGGCTCGTGGCTCCCCCCGAGGTGCTGGAGTACATCGCCTCCAAGATCTCGAGCAACATCCGGGAGCTCGAGGGCGCGCTCATCCGCGTCACGGCCTTCGCCTCGTTGAACCGTCAACCGGTCGACCTGGCCATCACCGAGGTCGTCCTGAAGGACCTCCTTCCCTCCGACACGGGTCCGGAGATCACGGCCGCGCAGATCATGGCCGCGACCGCCCAGTACTTCGGCGTCACCGTCGACGACCTGTGCGGGTCGAGCCGCTCGCGGGTCCTCGTGACCGCACGGCAGATCGCCATGTACCTGTGCCGGGAGCTCACCGACCTGTCGCTGCCGAAGATCGGCCAGGCCTTCGGGGGTCGCGATCACACGACCGTCATGCACGCCGACCGCAAGATCCGGCAGCTGATGGCCGAGCGGCGCAGCCTGTTCAACCAGGTCACCGACCTCACCAGCCGCATCAAGTCCCAGCCCCGCACCATGTGACCAAGGCACCACTTTCGTCACATCAGTCTCCTGTATCCCCATGCTGTCCCCAGTTGTGGACAGCGAGGACCGAATCACCGCCCACCGAAACTCAGCAGCGACCATCCCCATTCGGTGGAAAGGCTGTGGATAACTCCCTTCAATGGCGGCTCCCGTGCCCGCGGAACTGGGGACAACCGGGGGAGAAGTCCCCTCGGCCGGAGGTAGCCGCACAGCCGCCCGGCGTTCATCCACAGGATGGGTCCCGTTGTCCCCACGTCAACCGGGGTTCGACACGCCGCGTGAGCGGGGCGGATGGGGGTTATCCACCTCGTCCACAGCCCCTATGACGATGACTACACCTATACCTGGTCGCGGATGACGAACCACAATGTCCCTGCTCCCGGTGGACGACGGTGCCCCAAGCACCACTGAGTTGATACCCATGTGCGCGAAAGTCATGCTTTCCTGTCAGACTGACGCCTCATTGTCGAAAGTGGAGGACGAAGTGAAGGTACGGGTCGAGCGCGATGTGCTCGCTGAGTCTGTGGCCTGGGCTGCGCGCACCCTTCCGTCCCGACCATCCCTGCCCGTGCTGGCCGGACTCGTCCTGACGGCCACCGAGTCGGGCCTGACCCTGAGCAGCTTCGACTACGAGGTGTCCGGTCGGGTCGAAGTGGCCGCCGACGTGACCACCGAGGGAACCACCCTCGTCTCGGGCCGGCTGCTGGCCGATATCGCCCGCGCACTCCCCCCGCAGCCGGTGCAGATCGAGAGCGAGAACTCCAGGATCTCGATCACGTACAAACAATCCTCGTTCACTCTCCCGACCCTCCCGGTCGAGGACTACCCGCAGCTTCCGGTGATGCCCACCGCGTCCGGCACCGTGCCCGGCAGCGTGTTCGCGGGAGCCGTGGCCCAGGTCGCCATCGCGGCCGGCCGGGATGACACCCTGCCCACCCTCACCGGCATCCGCATGGAGATCGAGGGCTCGTCGATCGTGCTGGCGGCAACGGATCGCTACCGGTTGGCCGTTCGCGAGCTCTCCTGGGAACCGCAGGCTTCGTCGGTGTCGAACCAGGCGCTGGTGCCCGCCAGGACTCTCGCCGACACGGCGAAGTCCCTGGCCGATGCCGCCTCCGTCGTCATCGCGCTGTCGTCTGGCGGAGCTGGCGAGGGACTCATCGGTTTCGAGGGTCACGGACGGCGCACCACCACCCGCCTGCTCGACGGTGAGTTCCCCAAGTACCGCTCCCTTCTGCCGAGCGAGTCGACGGCCATCGCCAACGTCGAGACCGCAGCTCTCATCGATGCCGTGAAGCGTGTGGCCCTCGTGGCTGAGCGCAACACTCCGGTGCGGCTGGCGTTCGACGGGTCCGAACTCACGCTGCGAGCCGGAGCGGGTGACGACGCTCAGGCGGTCGAGGTTCTCGAGTGCGCCCTTGACGGCGATGCCATCGACATCGCCTTCAACCCTGCCTACCTGCTCGACGGCCTGGCCGCGGTGGGAGCATCGGCGACCCGGTTCTCCTTCACGCAGGCCACCCGACCCGCGGTGCTCACCGGTATCGACGACAAGGCCGCATCGATCGAGGACTACAAGTACCTGCTGATGCCCGTTCGCCTCACGGGCTGAGCCTGGATGAGGGTCGTCGTTCCTCATGTGGGTTAGGGCGGTCCGGCTGTCCGACTTCCGCTCCTATGAGCACGTCGAGATCGCCCTGGAGCCTGGGGTCACGACGTTCCTCGGGCCGAACGGCCAGGGCAAGACCAACCTCGTCGAAGCGATCGCCTACGCGTCGGTCCTCGGCAGCCACCGGGTCGCCTCCGACGCGCCGCTGGTGCGGATCGGGGCTGAGCGAGCCGTCATAGGCCTGGAGGTCGAGGGGCGCGATCGCCCCATCGTCATCGAAATCGAGATCAACCCGGGCAGGGCGAACAGGGCCCGCATCAACCGGTCCGCGGCGGCGCGTCCTCGCGACGTTCTGGGCCTGCTGCGCACGGTGGTCTTCGCCCCGGAGGACCTCGCACTGGTCAAGGGTGACCCGTCCGACCGTCGACGGTTCATCGACGAGCTCCTCGTCCAGCGCGCACCGAGGATGCTCGGGGTCAAGGCTGACTACGACCGAATCCTCAAGCAGCGCAACGCTTTATTGAAGTCCGCGGCCGCTGCTCGGCGCAGCAGTCCGCAGGAGATGCTGCGCACGCTCGAGGTGTGGGACGAGCAGCTCGCCACGGCGGGCGCCGACCTCGTGGCAGCCCGTATCGCCCTGGTCGGCGATCTTCATCCGCACGTGTCGGCGGCCTACGAGTTCATCGCGGGGGGTGCGACAGCCGAAAGTTCGGCCGATGTCCGCATCACGTATCAGTCCAGCCTCGGCCCCGACGCGGTCCTGCTCGCGGACCGGGACCTGTGGCGGGAGCAGCTACTCGCCGGCATCGAGCGCCGGCGGAAGGAGGAGATCGACCGGGGCGTCACCCTCGTCGGACCGCAGCGTGACGACCTCGTGCTCTCCCTCGGGGAGACGCCCGCGAAGGGGTACGCCTCGCACGGGGAGTCCTGGTCCATCGCCCTGTCCCTTCGGCTCGCGGGGCTCGAGGTGCTGCGCGCGGACGGTGATGATCCGGTCCTGATCCTGGACGACGTCTTCGCCGAGCTCGACTCGGCTCGTCGCCGCCGGCTCACCCAGCGGGTGGCCGGAACCGCACAGGTCCTCATCACCGCTGCCGTCGCCGACGACGTGCCCGCCGAGCTCATCGGGCGCCGATTGAACGTCAGCCGAGGGCAGGTCGTCGGTGACTGAGCCATCCGCCGATCCCCCCGTCGCCGATTCGCCATCCGCCGGCCCTGTTCCCGTGGATCCTCGTCCGGTCGACGACTCGTCGGCCGAGGCGGCGGCTGCGGCAGCCGCGGCGCTGCGCCGGGCCACCCGATCCACGTCGCCGGCGAAGCCGCGGCGCGGTCCACGCCCCAAGGGGGCCTCGTACTCCGACGACCGTGATCCCCAGACCCTGGGCTCGGCGATCGACCGACTCGTGCGCGATCAGGGGTGGGAGGACCAGTCGGCGGTGGCGGTCCTCATGTCCGAGTGGGCGGACATCGTGGGTCGAGACCTGGCCGAGCACGTCCATCCGGTGACCTTCGACGAGGGCGTGCTGACGCTGCAGGCATCGTCCACGACGTGGGCCGTGCAGGTGCGGCTGCTGCTGCCCGACCTGCACCGGGCGGTCGACGCGAGGGTCGGGGGCGGCGTTGTCACCAGGATCGCCGTGCAGGGTCCGCAGGCACCGTCATGGGTGGCCGGATCACGTCGGGTGAAGGGTCGAGGCCCGCGCGACACGTACGGCTAGACGGTCACAGAAGGCCCCTGAACGCCGCCAGCAGGATGTTTTCGTAGGGGTGATCGTCCCTAGGGGGTCCATTCCCTCACAACTGCCCCCACGCCCCATGGCGTGGCTATCGATGTCACCGGGGACCGATAGACTGACACCACGTTCGTTCGCGCCCATCGAGGCGATCAGCACACACGAGGAGGCCCGCCAGCCGTGTCCTATGACGCCAGCGCGATCACGGTTCTCGAAGGCCTGGACGCGGTCCGCAAGCGCCCCGGCATGTACATCGGATCCACGGGAGAGCGGGGCCTGCATCATCTCGTCTACGAGGTGGTCGACAACTCGGTCGACGAGGCCCTGGCGGGGTACGCCTCCCAGATCACCGTGACCCTGCTCGCTGACGGCGGCGTGCGAGTGGTCGACGACGGCCGCGGCATCCCCGTCGACATCGTCGAGAGCGAGGGGAAGCCCGCCATCGAGGT
This sequence comes from Actinomycetota bacterium, assembly GCA_016717115.1. Classification (GTDB taxonomy): domain Bacteria; phylum Actinomycetota; class Actinomycetes; order S36-B12; family S36-B12; genus UBA10649. The sequence continues at coordinate 322,913 of JADKGE010000002.1, read as the reverse complement.
CGTGCTGACGGTCCTTCATGCGGGCGGCAAGTTCGGTGGCAGCGGCTACTCCGTCTCGGGCGGCCTTCACGGTGTGGGCGTGTCCGTCGTCAACGCGCTGTCCACGAACCTCGATGTCGAGGTCCGGCGCGAGGGGCATGTCTACCGCCAGTCCTACCTGCGCGGGGCAGCCACCGCGCCCCTGGACAAGGGCGAGGCCTCGTCCGAGACCGGGACGATCATCACCTTCTGGGCCGACGGCGGCATCTTCGAGACCACGCACTATGACTTCACGACCCTCGCTCGTCGCTTTCAAGAGATGGCCTTCCTCAACAAGGGCCTGGCCCTTGAGCTCATCGACGAACGCGCCGCGTTGGCACCGCTCGTCGTTGACGAGGACGAGGACGAGGTCGAGCAGGTGCGACGAGTGCGCTACCAGTACCAAGGTGGCATCGCCGACTTCGTCAAGCACATCAACGCCAGCAAGGGTGTGGCCAACCCGACCGTCATCGACATCGAGGCCGAGACCGACGACAAGCGCATGAGCGCCGAGATCGCGATGCAGTGGAACACCACGTACTCCGAGTCGGTGTACACCTTCGCGAACACCATCAACACCACGGAGGGTGGCACCCACGAGGAGGGCTTCCGTGCGGCGCTCACCACGCTGGTCAACAAGTTCGCCCGCGAGTGGAACATCATCAAGGAGAAGGACCCGAACCTGAGCGGTGACGACGTCCGCGAGGGCCTGACGGCCATCGTCAGCGTGAAGCTGGCCGAGCCGCAGTTCGAGGGCCAGACCAAGACGAAGCTCGGCAACACCGAGATGAAGACCTTCGTGCAGAAGACGGTCAACGAGCAGTTGGGCGAGTGGTTCGAGAAGAACCCGGCCGAGGGCAAGGAGATCGCTCGCAAGTCCGTCAATGCCGCCACCGCGCGGATGGCCGCGCGCAAGGCCCGCGATCTCGCGCGAAATCGCAAGGGACTGCTGGGCGGGGCCGGCATGCCCGGCAAGCTGATCGACTGCTCGAGCCGCGAGCCCGAGGACTGCGAGGTCTTCATCGTCGAGGGCGACTCCGCCGGCGGCTCCGCCCGGCAGGGCCGCGACCCGAAGACTCAGGCGATCCTGCCGATTCGCGGAAAGATCATCAACGTCGAGAAGGCCCGTATCGACAAGGTTCTGCAGAACACCGAGGTCCAGGCGCTCATCTCCGCGTTCGGCACCGGCATCCAGGACGAGTTCGACATCAACCGCCTCCGGTACCACAAGGTGGTGCTCATGGCCGACGCCGACGTCGACGGCCAGCACATCCGCACGCTGCTGCTGACCTTGCTGTTCCGGTTCATGAAGCCGCTCGTCGAGCAGGGGTACGTCTTCCTGGCCCAACCACCGCTGTACAAGATCAAGTGGTCGCGCGAGATCGCGGACTTCGCCTACACGGAGCGTGAGCGCGAAGCCCTGATTGAGGCGGGCCTGGCCGCGGGCCGGCGCCTCCCGAAGGAGGAGGCGATCCAGCGCTACAAGGGCCTCGGCGAGATGAACGCCGACGAACTGTGGGAGACCACGATGGATCCCGCCCGGCGCGTACTCCTGCAGGTGACCATCGACGATGCCGCTCAGGCCGACGAGATGTTCAGCGTGCTCATGGGCGAGAACGTCGACTCCCGCCGCACCTTCATCCAGCAGAACGCACGCGACGTGCGCTTCCTGGACATCTGACCTTCACCAACCGAGCAACGGAGACAGTTCGTGGCTGACGACATCGGCACCGTCGAAGAGACCGACCCTGGACAGCACGGCCGGATCGAGGCGGTCGACCTGCAGACCGAGATGCAGCGCTCGTATCTCGACTACGCGATGTCGGTCATCGTGTCGCGCGCACTGCCCGACGTCCGCGACGGGCTGAAGCCGGTTCACCGGCGGGTCCTGTACGCGATGTACGACGGCGGCTACCGGCCCGATCGCAACTTCTCCAAGAGCGCTCGCGTCGTGGGCGACGTGATGGGCAACTACCACCCGCACGGCGACAGCTCGATCTACGACGCACTCGTGCGCTTGGCGCAGCCATGGTCGCTTCGCTATCCCCTGGTCCAGGGACAGGGAAACTTCGGGTCACCCGGCAACGACCCTGCTGCGGCGATGAGGTACACCGAGTGCCGCATGGCGGCGCTCGCGATGGAGATGGTCCGTGACATCGACGAGGACACCGTCGACTTCGGCCCGAACTACGACGGCCGCACCCAGGAGCCACTTGTCCTGCCCAGCCGCTTCCCGAACGTCCTCGTCAACGGATCGTCGGGCATCGCCGTCGGCATGGCCACGAACATCCCGCCGCACAACCTGCGCGAGATCGCTGAGGGCGCGCAATGGATGCTGGCGAACCCGCAGGCCGATCGCGAGGAGCGCATGGCGACTCTCCTCAGCATCGTCAAGGGTCCCGACTTCCCGACCGGAGCGCTGATCGTCGGGCGCAAGGGAATCGACGACGCCTACCGCACGGGTCGCGGGTCGATAACGATGCGCGCCCTGGTCACCGTCGACGAGGATGCGCGCGGACGCCAGATCCTCGTCGTCACCGAGCTGCCCTACCAGGTCAACCCCGACAACCTGTTGCTGCGCATCGCCGAACTGGTCGGAGAGGGCAAGCTCACGGGCATCTCGGACGTCCGCGACGACTCGTCCTCGCGCTCGGGTATGCGCCTGATCATCGACCTCAAGCGCGACGCCGTGGCACAGGTGGTGCTCAACCAGCTGTTCAAGCACACGCAGCTGCAGGACACGTTCGGCGCCAACATGCTGGCCATCGTCGACGGCGTCCCGCGCACCCTGACCCTCGACCAGTTCATCCGCTACTGGATCACCCACCAGATCGAGGTCATCCAGCGCCGTACCCGGTACCGCTTGCGGAAGGCGGAGGAGCGGGCCCACATCCTGCGCGGCTACCTCAAGGCGCTCGACGCCCTCGACGAGGTCATCGCGCTCATCCGCGCCTCGGCAACCGTCGACGACGCCCGTACCGGACTCATGGACCTCCTGGAGATCGACGAGCTCCAGTCCACCGCGATCCTCGACATGCAGCTGCGTCGCCTCGCGGCCCTGGAGCGGCAGAAGATCATCGACGAGTACGACGACCTCATGACGAGGATCGCGGACTACAACGACATCCTCGCGTCGGAGGCTCGTCAGCGAACGATCGTCGCCGAGGAGCTCGCCGAGATCACGGCGAAGTACGGCGACGAGCGGCGCACGGATTTCGTGGCGTGGGACGGCGACGTCACCGACGAGGACCTCATCGAGGAGCAGGACGTCGTCGTGACCATCACGTCCGGCGGCTACGCGAAGCGCACCCGGTCCGACCTGTACCGGTCTCAGCGCCGGGGTGGGCGGGGGGTACGAGGCGCGTCCCTTCGCCAGGACGACGTCGTCGAGCACATGTTCGTCAGCACGACCCACCACTGGATCCTGTTCTTCACGAACAAGGGACGGGTCTACCGCGCCAAGGCCTACCAACTGCCCGACGCCGGACGCGACGCGCGCGGCCAGCACGTGGCGAACCTGCTCGCGTTCCAGCCGGACGAGACCATCGCGCAGGTCCTCGCGATCCCCGACTACCACGCCAGTGACTACCTCGTGCTGGCCACGCGGCGCGGCCTGGTCAAGAAGACCCGCCTGACGGAGTACGAGTCGAACCGGCAGGGCGGCATCATCGCGATCAACCTGGCCGACGACGACGAGCTGATCTCGGCCCGTCTCATCACGGAGGCCGACGACCTGCTCCTCGTGTCCCGCAAGGGCATGTCCGCTCGCTTCACCGCCGACGACGAGACGCTGCGGCCGATGGGCCGTGCGACGAGCGGTGTCATCGGCATGCGGTTCCGTGGGCATGACGACCTGCTTGCGATGGACGTCATCCGGCCCGACACCTTCGTGGTGACGGTCACCGACGGCGGGTTCGCCAAGCGGACACCCGTCGGCGAGTGGGCGACGAAGGGCCGCGGGATCCTGGGGGTCCGGGCCATGAAGCTGGTGCAGGAGCGCGGGTCGCTCGTGGGCGCCATGGTGTGTGACAGTGCCGACCAGCTCTTCGCGATCGCCTCGAATGGCGTCGTCATCCGCACTCGTGTCGAGGAGATCAGGCCGTCCGGTCGTGACACCATGGGCGTCACCTTGATGAATCTCGACGAGGGTGACGCCATCGTGGCGGTGGCCCGCGGCGAGGAGTCCGACGACGACGATGTCGATGACGACGTGGTCGACGAGCAGGGCGACGACGTCGATGGCGTGGTCGAGGCGATCGAGCAGGCTGGCGCGGCCATCGAGCCGGCGCCGGCAGGCGACGACGGTGAGGCGGTCGAGTGACCAACGGTGAGGGCGTGCGCACACCCAAGCGCGCGCGCCTGTACGTCACCAGGATCGATCCGTGGTCGGTCACCAAGGCCGCCTTCATGCTCGCCCTGGCCGTCGGCATCGTCCTGGTGATCGCCGTCGGGGTGCTGTGGTGGGTCCTGGACGTCACCGGAGTGTTCATCACGCTGTCGCGCACGATCGACGAGGTGGTCGGCTCGGCGACGACGGGATTCGACCTGCTGAGCTACCTGGAGTTCTCGCGGGTGATCGGGGTGGCGATCATCATCGCGTCCGTGGAGATCGTGCTCGTGTCCGTCCTGGCGAGCCTGTTCGCGGTGATGTACAACCTGAGCGTCGGCCTCACCGGCGGCGTGGAGGTCGTGCTCTCCGATGAGGTCTGAGGCGCTCCGGCGAACCCTCCCGAACACCATGGGTGGGCGGGTCGGGTAGTCTCACGCCTCGTTCGGGCCTATAGCTCAGTTTGGTTAGAGCGCTTCCCTGATAAGGAAGAGGTCGGTGGTTCAAGTCCACCTAGGCCCACATGAAGAAGTTGCTGCTTGTCGTCCTGCTCGCTGGAATCGGCTATGTCGTCTACCGACAGATCGCCGCCAACAAGGCGGAGCAGGACCTGTGGTCCGAAGCCACGAGCGAACCCGACCTTCGGTAGGTCCTCCCACCGAACCGGGTCACTCCCGGGGGCTTAGCTCAGCTGGTAGAGCGCTGCCTTTGCAAGGCAGAAGTCAGGGGTTCGAGTCCCCTAGCCTCCACCGCGATGCCCCTTGCCCGACACTCCGCAGATCTCCGATGCCGACCCGGTGTTGACATCGAGCCTATCGCGATATATCGTAACTGCATCGCGAAGGTTCGCGAAGTAACAAGAGGAGCATTCATGAGCTACGCAATCCCGGCGGCCTCGGGCCGCCCATCAGCGCCGACAGCGGCGCAACGCGACTGGACGATGTTCGGCCCCTTCGGCCGCCGTTCCGGTCGTCCCGCCCCCCCGTGGGCGCGCATGACCTCGTCGTCATCCGATTCCGGCGCCAACGACGGCGCCGTGCCGACCGACGGCCAGTCCACCGATGGTTCCGACGAGGGACGCGGACGGGGCCATCACGGCCACCGTCGTCGCGGTCCCGGTGGTGGCGGCCGCGGACCGGGCTTCGGCCCGGGACCCTGGGGCGGAAAGGGCCCGTGGGGTCCGCCGCGTGGGCGTCGCCGCGAACGCGGCGACGTCAGGGCCGCCATCTTGCTGCTGCTCAGTGAGCAGCCCCGGCATGGCTACGAGATCCTCACGGAGCTCGCCGACCGCAGCGACGGTCAGTGGCAGCCCTCCCCGGGCTCGATCTACCCGGTGCTCAAGCGGCTCGCCCGCGACGGCCTGGTCGTCTCCTCGCACGAGGATGGCAAGCGGGTCTTCACCCTGACCGACGAGGGCCGCGCCGTCGTTGCCGCGGAGCGCGACTCCTGGGGTGAGCCCTGGACGCAGGCGAGCACGCCCGACGACGAGGCCGCCATGGAGTTGTGGGCAGAGGGCAAGCAGCTCGGTGCCGCCGTGTGGCAGGTCAGCCAGACCGGCGAGGAGGCCCAGATGGCCGCCGCCGTGGCCGTCCTCGCTGAGGCGCGCAAGAAGATCTACGGGCTCCTGGCGCAGTAGTCAGGGACCGACGTCCGAGGGGACCCGCAGCAGCTGCTGCGGGTCCCCTCGTGGTCGCTGACGGCTCACGTCGAGGCGCATGACAAGATCGGTGCCGTGACCACGACCGCGACCCTGCATACGACCCTCGGCGACATCCGCGTGAACCTCTTCGCCGACCAGGCCCCCAAGACCGTCCGCAACTTCACCGGCCTCGCCGAAGGCACGCAGGAGTGGACCGATCCGCGTGTGCGGGCCAAGTCGACAGCCCCGCTGTACGACGGGACGATCTTTCATCGGATCATCCCCGGCTTCATGATCCAGGGCGGCGACCCGCTGGGCACCGGCACCGGCGGCCCCGGCTACCGGTTCAACGACGAGTTCCACCCCGAACTCAGCTTCGACCGGCCCTACTTGCTGGCGATGGCCAATGCGGGGCCCAACACCAACGGCTCGCAGTTCTTCATCACGGTGGCTCCGACGACGTGGCTGAACTTCAAGCACAGCATCTTCGGCGAGGTGGCCGACCAGGAGTCGCGCGACGTCGTCGACGCGATCGCCGCCGTCCCCACTGGCCGCGGCGACCGCCCGAACGACGATGTCGTGATCTCCTCCATCACCATCACGCGCGACTGATCAGCCGCTAGCCATCACGCCGTGACCGAAGCGCAGCCGATCTCGGTCTGCTACCGGCATCCGGAGCGATACACGGGCATCCGGTGCACGAGGTGCAACCGGCCGATCTGCAACGAGTGCATGGTGCCGGCGCCCGTCGGGTTCCAGTGCCCTGAGTGCGTGGCCGGGGCAGCGGCGCAGGTCAGGCAGCCGACCACCGTCGCGGGCGGTGCGATCATCGCCAAGCCGATGGTCACCTACTCGCTGATCGGCATCAACGTCGCGGTCTTCCTCGTGCAGTTCGCGGTGGGGATCAACGCCGTTGCGGGCGACTGGGGGATGTGGCCGGCCGGCATTGCGATGAACGGCGAATGGTGGCGCCTGGGCAGCGCGGCATTCCTCCACGGATCGTTCCTGCACATCGCGTTCAACATGTATGTGCTCTTCGCGCTGGGACCAACGCTCGAGCGCATCCTCGGCCACTACCGCTACCTGCTGCTGTACGTCCTGGCTGCCATCGGCGGCGGTGTGGCGTCGTACCTCTTCTCCGACGTGCGCACGGTGTCCGTCGGAGCCAGCGGAGCCATCTTCGGGCTGATGGGCGCCCTGGTGGTCGCCGGCCGACGTCTGCGCTACGACGTCACCCAGGTGCTCGTTCTGCTGGGAATCAACATGGTGATCGGCTTCATCGCCCCGGGTGTCGACTGGCGCGCTCATCTCGGTGGCCTTGTCACCGGCGCCGCCGTGGCCGCGATCATGGTCTTTCCGGCCCGCCGACATCGCAACGCGGTGCAGGTAAGCGGCATCATCGGAGTCGTGCTCATCCTCGCCGCGCTGACCATGTGGCGCACCGCCCAGATCAACGAGTTGCTCGCACCCGCAAGTTCACTGTTCACCTGATCGGAGGATTCCCATGACCATCAACGACGCCGTCATCGTCTCGGCCGTGCGCACGCCCGTAGGCATCGGCAAGCCGCAGAAGGGCGTGCTCAGCGGAGTGCACCCCGTCGACCTGTCCGGGATGGTCCTTCGCGAGGTGACGACACGCGCCGGTGTCGACCCGGCACTGGTCGACGACGTGATCTGGGGCTGCGTGTCGCAGGTGGGTGAGCAGGGCGGCAACGTCGGGCGCAACGCCGTCCTCGCGTCCGGTTTCCCCGAGGATGTCACCGCCGTGTCCATCGATCGGCAGTGCGGATCCAGTCAGCAGGCGGTCTCGTTCGCAGCAGCAGGCGTCATCGCGGGGCACTACGACATCGTCATCGCGGGTGGTGTCGAGTCGATGTCGCGGGTGCCCATGTTCTCGAACTTCGTCGGCGGCGACGGTCCGTTCAGCCCGGCCATGAACGCCCGCTACGACCACGGTTTGGTGAACCAGGGCGTGAGCGCGGAGATGATCGCCGAGAAGTGGGGCCTGTCGCGCGGGTACCTCGACGAACTTGCCGCGACGTCGCATCAGCGCGCCGCGGCGGCACGGGATCAGGGGCTCTTCGACGAGGAGATCGTCGCCGTGCAGACCGAGGATGGGCTCGTTACCCAGGATCAGGGGATCCGGCCGGACACCACGGCGCAGTCGCTGGCGGCGCTGAAGACGCCCTTCCTGGAGTCGGGAGTCGTGACCGCCGGCAACGCCTCGCAGATCTCCGACGGATCGGCGGCGCTGCTCATCATGAGCTCGGCCCGCGCCGCGGAGCTCGGCCTGGCCCCGCTCGCCCGCATCCACACGGTCGTGATGGCGGGCGTCGATCCGATCATCATGCTCACCGGACCGATTCCCGCCACGCAGAAGGCCCTGAAGAAGGCCGGGTTGACGATGGACGACATCGGGGCGTTCGAGGTCAACGAGGCCTTCGCCTCGGTGCTAGGGGCCTGGTACGCCGATACCGGAGCCGATCCGGCCCGCACCAACATCAACGGCGGCGCCATCGCCCTCGGCCATCCACTCGGAGCGTCGGGTGCACGCTTGATGACGACTCTGGTGCACAACATGCGGCGCACGGGCGCACGCTACGGACTTCAGACGATGTGCGAGGGCGGAGGCATGGCGAACGCCACCATCCTGGAACTGCTGTAGTCGAGTGCGCCGATTCACAAGCGCACACGGTTGTCCACAGGTTGTCCCCGGCTGGGGACAAATGACAGGCGTGTAACTAGCGCCAGCGAGTGGCGAGGCCGAAACCGCCTGCGATGAAGACGAAACCGATGCCCACGTTGACGAGTGGGCTGAGGTCCTTCATGACGGGGATCTGCGATCCGGCGATGTAGAAGATGACGATGTACGTCAGCCCGATGACGAACAGAGCGACCATGGTCGGGGCGAGCCAGCGCGGCGAGCCGAGCCGAGCCACCTTGCGCTCGCCCTTGCCCGTGGGCGGAGGCGTGTAGACGTCCTTCTTGCGGCCTTTGGACTCAGGCACGAGTGTCCTCCTGGGGAAGCTGAGCAGTTTCGTTGCGACGACCGTCGCGGAGCGGCGCCGTCGTGGCCCACAGCCTGCCACACCGTCTCGGACGCTGTGCGGTTACCGTGGTCGCGTGCGCTGGCCGGCCCGCCTTCCCCTCTCACGACCTCACCCCGCGGTCGTGGTGAGCGCCTTGGTGTTCGCGCTCGCCGGCCTCATGTTCGCGGCGGCCGCGAACACCAGTCAGGGCACCGACCTGCGAGCCCAGCGGGCCACCGAGTTGCGTGACCTCGTGCGCCAGAAGTCCGACCGGGTCAACGCCCTCGAGGCCGACGTCGCCGGGCGGCGGCAGACGGTGGACGCTCTCACCGAAGGACGCTCGGGCGACCCGTCGGTGGCCACCGCCAGGCAGCAGGTGCTCACGTTGTCGTCCGAGGCGGGTCTCACCGAGGTGGCGGGACGGGCGGTGCAGGTGACTCTCGACGACGCCCCCGCGCGCGAGCCGGACGACCCTCTGTGGCAGGCGATCTCGCCGAACGACGTGATCGTCCATCAGGCAGACGTCCAGGCGGTCGTCAACGCCCTCTGGCGAGGCGGCGCCGAGGCGATCCAGGTGATGGACCAACGGCTCATCAACACCAGTTCCCTCCAGTGCGTGGGCAACACGCTGCTGCTCCAGGGCCGCGTGTACTCACCGCCTTACGTCATCACCGCCGTAGGCCCCGCCAAGCGGATGCGGGCCGCCGTACGCAGCGATCCTTCGGTGGCGTCGTACCGCGACTGGGCCGATGTCGTCGGACTCGGCTACGACATCCGTCGCCTCGACCGCGCGGTCATCCCGGCGTACACCGGGCCCATCACCATGTCGTACGCGACGACGACGTCGCCGTCCTCGGCCTCCGGGGTCCCGATGCCACAGCCGGACGTCTCGACCGACCCTGCCGTCGCGGCGCCGTCGGCGCAGCCGTCACAATGACGCCGTGGTGCGCATCCTCGTCGTCGACAACTACGACTCCTTCGTCTTCAACCTCGTGCAGTACCTCGCCCAACTGGGCGCTGATGTCGTGGTGCGTCGCAACGACGAGGTGACGCCGGACGAGGCTCGCGAGTTCGACGGCGTGCTGCTCTCGCCGGGACCGGGAACCCCAGAGGACGCCGGTGTCTGCATGGCTGTGGTGCGCGAGTGCGCCGGCGACGTGCCGATCTTCGGCGTCTGCCTGGGTCATCAGGCCATCGCCGCCGCCTACGGCGCGACCGTCTCGCGCGCACCTGAACTGCTGCACGGCAAGACGTCCGAGGTGTTCCATGACGGCGTCGGAGTGCTCGCCGGGCTGCCGTCGCCCTTCCTCGCCACGCGCTACCACTCCCTCGCGGTCGACCCCACCACCATCCCGCCGGAACTCGTCGTCACGGGCACCACGCACAGCGGCGTAATCATGGCGCTGCGGCATCGCGACCTGACGATCGAGGGAGTGCAGTTCCACCCCGAGTCGGTGCTCACCCAGGGTGGCCACGCCATGCTGGCGAACTGGCTCGCCGAGTGCGGCGACGCTGCCGCGATCGAGCGGGCCACGTCCCTCGCTCCCGTCGTGGGTACGGCTGGCTGACTGCGCTGTCGGTTACGGGGTAGGAACGATCTCCGACGGGCCGAACGAGGGCACAGGCACGATGCTCGGTTCCAGTGTCGGTGTGGGCTCCGGTGTGGGCGTGGGCGGCGGCGGAGGTGATGTCGCCACGGTGATGGTCACCACGGAGCCTCGCGGCAGGAGCTCGCCGGACTGCGGAGACTGGGCCAGCACGGTTCCCGACGAGACCGACCCGTCCTGGAGCTCGACCACCTGCACGTCGAAGCCGATCTGGGCGAGGTCGCTACGGGCCTGGACCTCGCTGCTGCCCGTCACCTTGGGCACCTTGACCAGCCCGGACGACACGATGATGTCGACGGCGGTGCCGGCGTCGACCTGGGTCCCCTCCGCGGGGTCCTGGTTGAGGACATAGCCGGCCGGTTGCTGGGAGTTCTTCTCCTTGATCGCACCGAGGGCGAGGTTGGCGTCCTGAAGCGCGATGCGCGCCGCATCGACCGACGTGAGGGCGATCAACTGCGGCACGGTGGCCTGCTCGAGGCCGCTGCTCACGGTGACGTTGACGGACTGGCCCTGCTCGAGGCTCTCGCCCGCGGCGGGCTGCTGCGCCGTGATTGTGCCCGCGGGCTTCTCCGAGATCGTCGAGGCCTGGGCGCCGAGACGCAGCTCGTACTGCTGGAGCGTGGCGGTGGCGGCCTCGACCGTGAGTCCCTCGAGGCTGGGCACCTGCACCTGCTGGACCGACGATCCGCCGAAGACGAAGGTGCCGATGTAGAGGGCGCCGATGATGGCGGCGACGATGCCGACGAGGCTGAGGGCCCAGAAGCCGAAACCGCGACGCCGCCGCGGTCGGGCCTGGTCGTACATCGGCTCGTAGCGCGCAGCAGCGGCGGCATCGACGGCGGGCATCATCTGCGTGCGGTCGAGGGTGATGGCCGGCACGGCGGCGGTGACCGGAGCACCCGCGATGGCCCGCTCGACGTCGGCACGGAAGTCGGCGGCCGTCTGGTAGCGATCGTCGGTCCGCTTGGCGAGCGCCTGCAGCACGACGGAGTCGATCTCTGGCGAGACGCCGGGATCCACCTGCGACGGCGGCAGCGGCATCTCGCTGACGTGCTGGTAGGCGATCGACACCGGTGAGTCGCCCGTGAACGGCGGCCGGCCGGTGAGCAATTCGTACAGCAGGACACCGGTGGAGTACAGGTCGCTGCGCGCATCGACGACCTCGCCGCGTGCCTGCTCCGGGGAGAGGTACTGGGCCGTGCCCATGACGGCCGAGGTCGCGGTCATCGTGTGCCCCGTGTCGTTCATGGCGCGGGCGATGCCGAAGTCCATGACCTTGACGTCGCCCGTACGCGTGAGCATGACGTTGGCCGGCTTGATGTCGCGATGCACGATGCCGTGCCGGTGCGCGTAGTCGAGCGCAGCGAGGACGCCGGCCGTGATCTCCAGCGCTCTTTCGGGAAGCAGGCGCCGTCCGCTGGCCAGCAGTTGGCGCAGCGTCATGCCGTCGACGTACTCCATGACGATGTAGGGCACGATCACGCGCTCGCCGGCCTCGGAGGTGAGGACGTCCTCCCCCGTGTCGTACACGGCGACGATGTTGGGGTGGTTCAGCGATGCCGCCGACTGCGCCTCGCGGCGGAAGCGGGCCTGGAAGCTGGGGTCGCGGGCGAGGTCGGGTCGGAGGATCTTCACGGCGACGCGGCGTCCGAGCCGGAGGTCCTTGCCCTCGTGCACCTCGGCCATGCCGCCACGCCCGATGACCTCGCCGATCTCGTAGCGATCACCGAGCATGCGCGCCTTGGCGGGATCGGTTGTCATGTCTCCATACTCTCAGTTGGTCGTCGCTGCTCAGCGCAGCACAGCCTCAATGACGGCGCGGGCGATGGGGGCGGCGAGCGCGTTGCCGCTGACCTCGGCGGCACCGGCGTCCTCGACCATGACCGCGACGGCGACCTCGGGAGCCTGGGCGGGCGCGAAGGCGACGAACCATGCCACTGCGGGGTTGTCGTTGCCGGTCTGCGCCGTGCCGGTCTTGCCGGCGACGCGCACGCCCGGGATCTGGGCGTTGGATCCGGTGCCGTTGTCGACGACGTTGACCATCATCTCCGTGAGCTGGGCGGCATTGATGGGGGTCATCGCGGTTTGGAACGTCGCCGGCTCCGTCGTCTGGAGGATCGCGAGATCAGGGCCGCGCACCTCCTGCACGAGATAGGGCTCCATCGTCGTGCCGTTGTTACCGATCGCCGCGCCGACCATCGCCATCTGGAGGGCGGTCGCGCGCACGTCGAACTGCCCGATCGCCGACATCGCCGTCTGCGGGGCGTCGGGATCCTCGGGGAAGCGCGAGGTCGCCGCCCGCAGCGGGATGGTGAAGGTGTTGTCGAAGCCCATGAGATCGGCTTGGGAGCGCAGCGCATCGTCGCCGAGCTCGTTGCCCAGCCAGGCGAATGCCGTGTTGCACGAGATGGCGAGCGCGTCACGGAGGGTGACCAGGCCGTTGGGTCCGCACTCCTGCCCGCTCCAGTTGCGGATCTTCCGGCTCGAGTCGGGCAGCTGGTAGGTGGCCGGACCGGGCAGGACGGACTCGGGGGTGAAGCGCCCGGACGCGAGGGCGGCAGCTGCCGTGACCAACTTGAACGTGGAGCCGGGGGGATTCAGGGCGACGATGGGCCGGTTGAGCAGCGGTCGCGCGGGATCCTGCTGCAACGTGTCGTAGTAGGCGCGGATCGCCGCGGGATCGTGGCTGGACAGCTGGTTCGGGTCGAAGGACGGCGACTGCACGGAGGCGAGGATGCGTCCGGTCGCGGGCTCGATCGCGACGACGGCACCCTTCTTGCCGAACAGGCCGTTGAAGGCCGCCTTCTGTGCGCGGGCGTTGATGGTCGTGCTCACCGCGCCGCCGGCGGGCTCACGGCCGGCGAACAACTGCTCGGCGCGGTCGACCACGAACAGGCTCGACTTGCCCGTCAGGATGCGGTTCTCGGTGCGTTCGAGGCCGGTGGCCCCGTAGACGGTCGAGTAGAAGCCGGTGACCGGCGCGTAGAGCGGCCCGTCCGAGTAGACCCGGAGGAACTTCAGGGTGTCCCCGGTCTCCTTCGACCGGGCGACGGGATTCGGCCCGACGAGGATGGGGCCGCGCTCCCGGTCGTACTCCTCGAGCAGCACCCGCTGGTTGCCCGGACGGTCGCGGTAGTCGCTGGCGAGCACGACCTGGATGACGGTGATGTTGGCGAGGAGCGCCACGAGCATGAGGGCGAGGACGAAGGAGATGCGTCGGATGGGCCGGCTCATACGCGACGCACCACCTGGGTGACGGCGTCGTCCGGCGACGGGATCGTCGCCTCGGGGCGACGGGCCCGGTCGGAGATGCGCAGCAGCAGCGCCACGATGATCCAGTTGGCGATCAGTGACGAGCCGCCGTAGGACAGGAACGGGGTGGTCAGGCCGGTGAGCGGGATGAGCCGCGTGACGCCGCCGATGATGACGAACACCTGCAGGGCGAGGGTGATGGACAGGCCCGCGGCCAGGAGCTGCCCGAAGGAGTCGCGCACCGACACGGCGGCGCGGAGCCCACGCTCGATGAGGACGGCGTAGAGCAGCAGCATGGCGATCAGGCCGGTGACGCCGAGCTCCTCGCCGAGGGCGGCGACGATGAAGTCGGTGCTGGCGAAGGGGACGAGGTTGGGGAAGCCCTGTCCGAGACCGGCACCGAGGATCCCGCCGTTCGCCAGCCCGAACAGCGACTGGACGATCTGGTATCCGCTCGTGTCGGCGTAGGCCCACGGATCGAGCCACACCTCGACCCGCAGGCGCACGTGCCCGAACAGGTAGTAGGCGGCTGCGGCACCCGCGACGAACAGGATGCCGCCGAGGATGAGCCAGGAGCGTCTCTGCGTGGCGATGTAGAGCATGGACACGAACAGCCCGAAGAACAGCAGCGACGTGCCCAGGTCGGTCTCGAAGACGAGCACGGCCAGGGAGACGAGCCACGCGATGAGGATGGGACCGAGGTCCTTCAGGCGGGGCAGTCCGATGCCCAGGAACTTCGTGCGCACCAGGGCCAGGGAATCCCGCTTCTCGACGAGGTAGCCGGCGAAGAAGATGGTGAGCAGGATCTTGGCCACCTCCGCCGGCTGGAAGGAGAAGCCGCCGAGCCGGATCCACAGCGTGGCTCCGTTCACCGTGGTGCCGATGAACGGCGCCAACGGCAAGATCAGGAGCACCAGGCCGGCGAGGCCGAAGGTGTACGTGTACCGCTGCAGCATCCGGTGGTCGCGCAGCAGCACGAGCACGGAGATGAACAAGATCACGGCGACGGCGAACCAGGTGAGCTGCGAGTACACGTCGGGCGTCGGCTCGGGGTTGCCGTTGAGCAGGGCGCGCTGTGCAGCGGCCACGTCGATCCGGTAGATCATGACGAGGCCGAGCTCGGTGAGCAGGGTCGCGACGGGCAGGAGCACGGGATCGGCGTACTTCGCCTTCCAGCGGACGACGAGGTGCATGGCGAGGGCCAGGACCCCCACCACCCCCGCCGTGATCCACAGTCGGCTGGCCGCCCCCTCGCCGGTCGCCCAGCCCACCTGAAGGGTGCCGAGAAGGCCCAGGCCCCACGCGAAGACGAGAAGGAGGAGCTCCACGTTGCGACGGCTGGGCTGCTTGCGCACGGCCTGCGGCACGGGCGGCATCACGCCGAGGGGGACGCTCATTGGGCGGTGCCCGGGCAGCCCGCCGGCGGCATGATCGTCTGGCAGTCCGCGGCGCGACTCTGGAGCTCGGCGACGATCCGCTGCGCATCGACCTCTCCGGCCGCGGGAATTCCCTTGCTGACCAGCTCCTGGTCGAAGTACGGCAGCGTGCCCACCTGGAGGCCGGAATCCGACCACAGCGTCGAGAGTCGCGCACCGAGGAGGGATCCCTGGATGCCCTGGTACACGCCGACGGTGCCGGTGCCAGCGCTGCCGTTGACGGCGACGTACCACTGCGAGGAGAGCCACGACCGAGCGACCATGGTTGCCGTGGCCGCGAGGAGCACGACCGCTGTGGCGATGATGGCGATGGTCAGCCAGAGCCGGCGTCGGCGGAGCGAGCGGTCGCGCTTCTCCTGCTCCTCGCGAGCGGCCCGACGAGCCGCCTCGGCCGCCGGCACCACGATCTCGGCATCGATCATCTGCTGCGGCTCGGTGGGCGGTCCGCTCGAGACGGGGGGTGGCGGCTCGGGACGGTCGGGGTCGGGCTGGGCGTCGTCCGGGAAGCGCACGCCGGGCAGGCGCAGTCGCACCCGGGGCTCGCCGGCGGCGCCGACGACGACGGGGGCGAACACCTCGACGACGACGGGCACGTCCGGCGCGGAGTCGGGCACCTCCACGACGTCGGCGACGACGACGGTCACGTTGTCGGGGGCGCCGCGCTCGAGCGCCAGGTCGACGAGGCGGGTGACGCAGCCGGTGGGCTCACCGTCGCCGAGGATGCTGGCCATCTCGTCGGGGCGCACGACGCCGGACAGCCCGTCGGTGCACAGCATGTACCGATCCCCGTCACGGGCCTCACGGATCGAGAGATCCGCCTCCACCGGGTTGCGGCCGTCGAGGGCTCGCATGATGAGTGAGCGCCGGGGGTGGATGAGCGCCTCCTCCTCGGTGATGCGACCGGCGTCGACGAGGGTCTGCACGTAGGTGTGGTCGTGGGTGATCTGGGACAGCTCGCCGCCACGAAGCAGGTAGGCGCGGGAGTCGCCGACGTGCACGACGGCGATGCGCTCCTCGCGCCAGTAGATCCCGGTGACCGTGGTGCCCATCCCGGTGAGATCCGGATCGGCGGAGATCACGTCGGCGATGCCGTCGCCGACGTCGTTGATCGCGTCGCCCAGAGCCGTGAGCAGCTCGCTGGATACGGGTGGATGGACGTCGAGGTCGGCGACCGTGGCCACGGCGATGGCACTGGCGAGCTCCCCGGCGGCATGACCGCCCATTCCGTCGGCGACGAGGAGCAGGGCGGGACCGGCATACCCGGAGTCCTCGTTGCCCTCGCGGACGAGGCCGACGTCTGAGCGGGCCGCGTAGCGCAGATGCAGGGTCATGTCGGCCTACTTCTGGATCTGCAGCGTCGTCCGACCGACCCGCAGCGGGGCCCCGACGGGCAGCACGGTGGGGGAGGTGATGCGGGTGCGGTCGATCCATGTGCCGTTGGTCGAGCCAAGGTCCTCCACCACCCACGATCCCTCGGAGGGATAGATGCGCGCGTGCCGGCTCGACGCGTAGTCGTCGTCGATGACGAGCGTGGAGTCTGACGCGCGTCCCACCGTGATCTGGACGTTCCCAAGAGGCACGATGGTTCCGAGCAATGGGCCCTCGATCACGACGAGCTTGCTGCCCTTGACCTTCTGCTGCTTGGCCACCTTCGGCGGGCGTGGGGGCTTCGGGGCCCGGGCCGGCTTGCGCTCGCGACCCAATGGCCGGGCATCGGCAGGCATGCGCAGGTCACGTCGCAGGACCAGAACGGTCATGAGCACGAATGACCAGAGCAGGATGAGGAATCCCAGCCGGACCAAGGTGAGCGCGAGCTCGGACACGGGTCAGCCGCTCCGGTACACCAGTTGGGTCGAACCGATCATGACGACGGTTCCGTCGGCGATCTCCACCTGAGAGATGCGCTGGCCGTTGACGAACGTGCCGTTCGTGGAGTTGAGATCGCGCACGAGGACGGGCTGGCCGAGGACGATCTCGCAGTGGTTGCGCGACGCACCCGGGTCCTCCACGCGGATGTCCGTGTCGCTGCCCCGTCCCAGGCGCGTCACGGCCCGCACGAGCGGGTAGGCCACTCCGCCCACCTCGAGTCGCGGCTGTCTGGCGTCGACGGTGGCCGAGCCGGGAACGCCGGGCCGGCCGTGGGGTTGCGAGCTCACCTCTGCGCGGGCCTCGCTGCGCACGCGGAAGATGCCTGTCTCGAGCTCGTCGTCCTGCGCGAGCGTCACCTGGACGGGCCCGAGAAGCGTGTAGCGCTGCTCGGCGCCGTAGTCGCGCACGAGCGTGGCCAGCTCGGTCTGGAGGGCGTCCTTGAACACGGCGAGCCGCTTGTAGTCGTGCTCGGAGAGCTCGACATGGAAGACGTTGGGGATGACGGTGCGGTCCCTGTCGATGACGGCGGCTCGGTCGCTGACCTCGCGCTGCAGCGCCGAGGCGATCTCCACCGGCTGGACCTCGGCCTTGAAGGCGCGCGCGAAGGCACCGTTCACCATGCGGTCGAGGGAGTCCTCGAACCGTTCCAGCAGACCCACGAGGCCCTCCGTCTGTCTCACCGATCCGACCGTCCGTCCACCGGACGGGTGGCGTGGTGTCGATGCTAACCCGCGGGGAACGGCGGGTGAGGGATGCGCACCGACCGAAGGCGGCCTCAGCCGAGACGGACACGGCAGGATGGAGCCATGAGCAGTCCCGACGTGAGCGTGCGCACGACCATCCGAAGGCCGGCCGAGGACGTGTGGAGGGCCGTGGCCGATCCCTCACGGATCGTCTCCTGGTCTCCGGAGGCCAGTGGGGTCCGGGTCGAGGCGACAGGGGTGCTCCCCGTGGGAGCCGTGTTCTCGGGCAGCAACCGCAACGGCCTGTTCCGCTGGTCGACGACCTGCCGTGTGATCGAGTCCACACCTGGAGAGGCGTTCGCCTTCGACGTCTCCTTCCAGGGCATGGCCGTCTCCCGCTGGCGCTACGCGCTCTCCCGTTCCGATGACGGCACCGATGCTGCCTGCACCGTGGAGGAGCAGTGGTGGGACCGGCGCGGACTGCCGATGAAGGTGATGGGCATCGTGGGGACGGGCGTCGCCGATCGGGCCGCGCACAACGAGCGCACCATGCGAGCCACCCTCGACGCACTGCGCGCTGAGCTGGAGGCGGCTCCCGATTAGTCGTCGCGTCGGACTGCCCTGTACCCTCAGATCGCTTCACGCGCGAGTGGCGGAATAGGCAGACGCGCACGGTTCAGGTCCGTGTGCCCGAAAGGGCGTGGGGGTTCAACTCCCCCCTCGCGCACCACATCCCGGGGTTCGCCCCGGACGGTCCCCGGTCTCATCAGAGGCCGGGGATCATGCGTTCCACCACTGACCTCCTCCGGTGTGTGTACATCTGGCGCTTCTCGTCCTGCTGTTCGCCTCGACAGGGGCGCCCGCGGCAGGCCACCCGAGAAGTCAGGTGTTTTCCCTGAGGCGGAGCCGAGCCGTCGAGGGCGACAGTAGTGGTGAAGACCGGGAGGCTGGAGGCCACCATGAAGACCACAACGAGGACTTGGATCACGCTGGCACTGGCGGCGGTCGCAGCCGCCGGGCTATCGGCCTGCGGCTCGTCCACGGCCAGCGAATCGACCCCGACACCGGCGGCCACGGCGACGATGAGTACTGCGCCAGCACCGGTCACCGGCTCGCCGGCCCCGACGACCTGCCCCCAGTTCGCCATGACCGCGGCACACATGTCGACCTACTGGCAGTACCTCAGCCTCAACCTCGGCACGACGAATGATGAGTCGCCGACGCTTGCCAACCTGAGCTCCGGCATCGCGGCAATGCAGGGTCTCGCGCCGAAGTGCGCCCCTGCAGCAGTCGATTCGATCGACGCCTTCGCGGCCACCGTCGCTGCGATCCAGCCCATCTACACGACTCAGCCCACGGGTGCTGACGTGCAGAAGGTGAATGATGCGCTCGCCGACATGCAGCAGGCCGGCATCACGATGTTCGCCGATCTGGGTCAGTCCGACTACGCGTGGAAGTAGCCACTGACCACTGGCATGTGAGGCGCGCCAGCACGGCGAGCCGTCGGGGCGCAAGGGGCGGGAGAGCTCGTCAGGACTGCTGCCGACGCATGCCCTGCGCTCATGTCGATCAGTGCATGGGAAGGGCGGTGGTCGGTCGTTGATGGGTGTGCGCCAGCCGTGACCCGACCAGGCACGCAGCGCCCGCCAGGGCGAAGGCGGCCACCGGACCTAGCGACGCGGCCATAGAGGCGCCCGCACTCCCGGGTGCCAGCGACAGGATCAGGACGGGCGCCAGGCCGAGGACGATCATCGCGATGCCGCCGCGCACTGGCTCACGAAGTGCCCAGATGGCCAGGCAGACACCCGTCATCGGCACTGCGGACTGGAAGTAGGGGCCCGTGTCGTTCGCGAAATCCCACCACAGCCCGGCCGACGTGGCGGCGATGACCGACGTCGCGCAGACGAGCCCCGTCATTGCCCACAGCGTGCTCTCGAGTCCTGAGCCGCCGTGACGGGACCACGCGGTCACGCACAGCGGTGGGACCGCCCAGAGTGCGGCCAGAGTGGCCGCTTGCAGTAGGGAGCCACGCGAAGCAGCCGAGAGCACCATCAGCACCCCGATGAAGCCGAAGATCCCGACCATCCCGAAGCAGGCCACTCGTCGCAGAAAGCGCCCGATTCGTTGGGCGTCGCGAATCGACAGCGAGTAGATGATGACGGGAATCCCCAGCAGCGTGAGGATCACGAGCAGCATGATCAGTGTGGTGGCGTCCATCGTTGATCACCTCACTTACGGTCATCCCTCGCGGGTCATCGCAAGGCCTTCCACCAGCCTTCGGTGATGTCGGCCACGCACACGACGGCGATGATCCAGGCGATGAGGGTGGGCAGGAGGTCCACCAGCGAGAGGAGGGCCTCGCCCGACGTCGCAGCCAAGAAGGCCGGATTGAACAGCTGGGCGGATGTGGTCAGCCAGATGGCGGGAGCGGCGAACGCCAGGCTCAGGACGGTGTTGAGTGCCGCGAGTGGAACCGTCCAGCGGCCCTTGCGGTACTTGACGATCTCCAGGGTGATGCTGGCGAGCAGCACCGTCACCAGGAAGGGGATCCAGAACGTGCTCAGGGCCGGATCGAGGATCGGCACGGCTGCGGTGGCCTGGTCCAGGCTCGCGCGGTAGCCGGGCTGCCAGATCAGGAACCAGATCAGCAGGGCCAGCCCAGCGATGGAGGCGATCGTCTCGCCGAGTCCGACTCGTCGGTCGGGCAGCGCGGGCAGGTCGCTGACGTCCCACGACGACGCTGACCGGCGCGGCTGGACGCCTCCGCGTTCGAGGAGGGCGAATACCAAGGTCACCCAGAAGGCCAGTTGTACGCCGACGGAGAAGGCTGAACTGGCGGCCGAGATCAGGACCTGCCACGGATCGTCGCCGGACATCGCTGTGGCCGCGCCGACCACCACCGCGATGACGGGCACGACGATGGACAGCAGCACCTTGAGCAGTCGGGCATAGTCCGGATAGAAGGCAGGCCCGATCAGGTAGAGCGGACGACCCGCGTACTCGGCCGCCAACCGGGTGGGATCCCCGAGTTCCGTGAGGACGGCCCGTTCTGCGACGTCGGCACCCTCGCCTCGGTCGATCCTGGCGTCGACGGCATCGGCGATGGATCCTCGCAGTTCCGCCGAGACGTCGGTTCGCTGGTCCTCGGGGACCCCCTTCAGCGCGGCAGCCACGTAGCGATCGGTCATCGATTCGCTGGTTGTCTTCATGGCGATCACTCCTTGACCTGGTTGTCGAGTCCGTCGATGGCGTCGCCCAGTCGCGCCCAGTCGGCCCGAAGTGCCTCGGCCAGCCGAGCACCCTCGGCGCTCGTCGTGTAGTACTTGCGCGGCCGGGCCTCGTCGGTGTTCCACTCGCTGGTGAGCAGCTGTTGCTTCTCCAGACGCCGCAGCAGTGGGTAGAGAGTGTTCGCGTCGACGGCGAAGCCGGCCGCGTCGAGGGTCTCGAGCAGGCGGTACCCGTAGCCGGGCCGCCGCAGAATCTCCAGGCTCGCCAGAACGATCGTTCCCCGGCGCAGTTCCTGAAGGTGACTCTCCACAACCTCGTCCACATCCATGCCTCCACAATACTGTGTAAGACACACTAATGCAATAGAAGGAGGTTCCGCCGTGGTGGCCCGCGCGCTGACCCGGCAGTGGGCTCAGCGGGCATTCCGCGGATCGGGTCGCGATCATTGGGGCATGCCTCGACCCACCACTGCAGAGGACCTGCTGGCGGCCAGCGATGCCGGCTTCGCCCACCTCCTGGCCGTGTCCGACGCCTTGGTCGCGGACGCCACCCAGGGCGCGGGCGGCGCGGCCGATCCGGAGGCCCGGGTGAGGGATGTCCTGGGCCACCTGCACGCGTGGCACGTGATGATGCTGCGCTGGTACGACGAGGGCATGGCGGGGGCGATGCCCGTCATACCCGCCGAGGGCTACACCTGGCGCACCCTTCCCGACCTGAACGAGGAGATCCGGCTGCGCTACCTCGACCGCGCACTCGCCGACGTGCGTGACGATCTGGACGGCACGCATCGTCGGCTCCAGGAGATCATCCGTCGGCATACGGACGAGGAGCTCTTCACGAAGAAGCGGTACCACTGGACGGGTTCGACGTCCCTCGGTGCCTACTTCGTGTCCGCGACGTCAAGCCACTACGACTGGGCGCTCAAGGAGCTTCGGCGCAGCCGGGCGCACGCGCTCCACACCTGACCGATCACCGATCTCGGCGGTCATCCTGACGGCCGAGTCCGACGGCGCTGAGGCACTCGTCGATGGTGCGCCCGAAGGTCGCGGCGGGGTCGCTCGCGAGGGGACGCAGCTGACCGAACGCCTCCATCACCACGAAGCCGTGGATGCGCACGAGCATGTCGACGCACAGGGACATCAGCCCAGCGGGCAGCGAGTAGTCGCGCCGTGCGATGAGGGCGTCGATGCCGCTTCGCTCAGCGGCCGTCAGTCGGGCGTCACGCTCGTTGACGACCGCCGCGTCCACCCGTCCCTCCCGCCATGCGCGCTCGAGAAGATCGACGAGCGTGCCGCCCGCACGCACTCCGGCGCGGATCGTGCGCTCGGCCGGCGCCTGGTAGCCGGGCACGGGCGAGCCGTAGGCCAGGGCGAACTCGGGGGGATGCGCCAGCGACCAGTCGCGGTAGGCCTGCAGGGCCGCCCGGAGGGCTGCCGACGGCTCGGCGTGGGCTGCGGCCGCCGCCGCGACCACGTCGGCCTGCGCGTCGAAGGCCTCGACGAGGAGCTCGGTGAGCAGATCGTCGCGGCTGGGGAAGTATCGGTAGATGGAAGAGACGCCCATGTCGAGCTCGCGGGCGATCGCCCGCAGGGACAGGGCGCTGGCTCCCTCCGCGGCCAGATGCCGACGAGCCGCGTCGAGGATGTCGCTCGTGGTCTCGGCGCGCAGCCGGGCCCGTCGACCTGAGGGCGCATCGATGCTCATGGGACAACCCTAGCCATCGAAAGCGAACACTGAACGCAAACAGAGCAGTGCTCTTGACTCGTGTCTCCCGATGTGGAACAGTGTTCGCAACACGAGCATTGCTCACACTTCTGGAGGCACTCATGTCCACGACCACCCTCGACCGTTCCCCGGTCGCGACCACGCCGCTCACGCCACGCACCCGCGTCGTGACCGGCATCCTGCTGATCAGCGCGGCGGTGCTCGCCGCCACCGGCGCAGCCTGGCTCTCGGCGGCCTTCGGCTGGCCCGACGTGCTGGACGCGCCCGGCACCGAGGCGCTGTCGAGCTTCGCCGCGAACGAGTCGGCCGTGCGCACCGCGTTCTACCTGCTCCTGGTCAGCAGTCTCGTGCTCATCCCCGTGGCCATCTACCTCGAGGAGTTGTTCGGCGGTCCGGGCCGGCCCGCCGTGCGGATGGTGACGGCCTTCGGGGTCCTCGGCGGCTTCGCGCAGATCCTCGGCTGGGTGCGTTGGCCGGTGACGGTTCCGCACCTGTCCGATGCCTACGCGGCCGCGGAGGGGGCCAACGGGGGTGCGATCGCGTCGTCCTACGACGTTCTCAACCGCTACGCGGGAGGCGCACTCGGTGAGCATCTGGGCTGGCTGTTCCAGGGGCTGTGGGCGGTCGGGATCGGCATCCTCCTGCTCCGTGTGGTGGGCGTGCCCAGGTGGTTCGCGCTCCTTGGCCTCGGGCTGGCCGTGCTGTGGCTGCCCATGCTGTGGGGGTCGGGCCTGTTCGCCGCTGAGTGGCTGGCTCCGATCGGCAGCACCATCTCCGGCGTGTGGTACGTCTGGCTCCTGGCCCTCGGTGTGATCGTGATGGTGCGCCGGGTGTCCCCGGCCTCGTCGACATGAGTGCGCGATCGCATGGGTGGAGGCGGGCGTCAGGCGTCAGCGATCCGGGCCCGCAGGTGCTCGTACACCCTCGGATCGTGCAGCAGCCCAAGGTGCGTCACGCCGCCGACCGTGTGCTCCGACTGGCTGGGGAAGCCGACATGGCGGCCGTCCGGGGCGAGGCCATGGGCGCTGTCGGTGCGCACGAGGATGTCGCCCACGGCGCGGCCGAGCGGGTGCCGGGGGTCGCGCGTCACGGTCGACGCGACGACCAGGTGCTCGGCGGTTTCGAGCGGGGGCTCGTGCCGGCGATGATCGTGCGCACAGGTGTCCTGGTCGCAGTCGGCCCACTCCACCACGTGGATGTACCCGCGCCGAAGGTCCTTGATCCCCGCGCTTCGGGCGTGGCAGATCCGGGCCAGGCCGCGGGTCAGGTCGGTGCTCGCCAGGCGGCGTTCCGTGGCGGCGGCGAATCGTTCCAGCGGGGCACCGGTGTGGGGAGTGCCGATCGTGGCGACCAGCCGGGTGACGCCGAGCCACGGGGAGCCGGCCGGCCGAGCCTGTGCGCAGGCACTCCGGATGACCAGACCGCCCATCGAATGCCCCACCAGCACGAGGCTGGTCACGGGTACGGGCCACTCGCGGAACAGGTCGTGCAGCAGGTGGGAGAGGTCGCGACCGTTCTCCGAGATGTGGCGCCCGGTGTTGTACCTCAGCAGCAGCGCCGTCGCGGACGTGTCGTCAGCGAGCCGTTCGGCGAAGGAGGGCCGTGGCGCCCCGGAGTCCGGATCGGGGCGGGGGGTCCAGGCGTTCTCGTCGTGGCACAGGCCATGCACGAAGACGACGAGCTGCGACGAGGCGTCGGGGTAGGCAGCGGACAGATCCCCCCGCTCGCAGGCCACGTCTCGGTTGCCGGTCCGCAGGGACATCCGTACCGCAAGCGCGCTCGATGCCGAATGGAGGTCGCTGCCCACGGCGCCGTTCAGGGCCCCCTGGATGATGCTGCCCCTCGGGGTCGTGGCCACGGAGGGGGCCGCCGGATCGATGAGTCGTGACGCGGCGTGGCCGGCCGCCGTACCCACGAGGGGTGCGGCGGTTCGGATCGCCGCGTACGTGCCCTTGTGGATCATCCGCCACGGACCCAGCGGTCGGTCGCGGCCGAGCGTTCGCAGCGTCCAGTCGGCGAGGGCCTCGTGGGTCGTCTCGACGGTGTTCGCTACTCCCGCTACCGCCCGGCCGGCCAGGGTGGCGGCGGCACGGGCCTCCTCGGGGGTCATGCAGGCGAGGACACGGACGCGGCGATGTGCGTGGGGGCGCCGGTGGATGCCGGGAGCGCCCCGTGCCGGGCGAGCATGCGTCGCCATCCGGTGGCGGCCACCTCGATGACGGGCCAGTCGCGTTCGGCCGCGATCGCTCGAAGGTGTTTCTCGGGGTTGACGGCCACGGGGTGTCCGACCACCTCCAGCATCGGCAGGTCACTCACCGAGTCCGAGTAGGCGTAGCACTCGGTCAGGTCGTAGCCGCGGTTCCGGGCCATCTCGCGCACCACCTCAGCCTTGCCCCGTCCGTAGCAGAACGGTCCGTCGAGGCGACCGGTGTAGCGGTCGTCGACGATCTCCGAGCGGGTGCCGGCACCGGCCTCGAGGCCCAGGGCGTCGGCCAGCATGGCGACGATCTCCTGGCTCGTCGCGGACACCACGATGCGGTCGTGACCGGCACGGTGGTGTGCATCGAGGATGACCTGTGCCTCGGGCATCACGGTGCCGACGAGGCCGGGGATGAAACCCTCGCCGAGAGCCACCACGTCGGCGACGGGGTGCCCGGCGACGGCGCGAAGAATGCGCTCACGAACCTCGGCGGCCCGATCATCGCTGGCCCCTCGCATGAGGAAGGTGATGCCGTTCCACAGGTCGCGGGCGAGGTCGCGCGGAGGGACGAAGCCGCGACGGAAGGCCGCGAGGGCGAGCGGGATGTTGGCGGACCCGGGGATGAGGGTTCCGTCGAGGTCGAAGAAGGCGGCGGTGCTCGTGGTCACGGGTCTCCCTACGGTGGCGTAACTTACGCAATCGTAGGTTACGCCACCGTAGGTTTCGAGTTCAAGTCTCGCGGGTCAGGCCTTGCCACGGACTTTACATTCCCCTATTTTTTGTAAACCTTGACGAGCGGGAGGGTGCGCATGGCGAGCACGAGCAACGACACGGGCACGGTTCCCGACGGTTCGGTGGCGCACTGGACGGACCGCAAGCGCTATCTGTGGCTCACCGCGCTGGTGATGCCGTGCCTTCCCTTCGTCGCGATCGGCCTGCATGCGGTCACCGGCCTGGGAGTGTGGCTGTGGCTCGGCCCGATCGTCATCCTGGGCGTCGTACCGGTGATCGACGCCGTGACCGGACTCGATCGCTCGAATCCTCCGGACGACCTCCTCGATGCACTGGAGAAGGACCGGTACTACCGGTGGATCACCTACCTGTTCCTGCCGCTGCAGTACGCAGGCTTCGCGACCGCCTTCTGGGTGATCGCCACGGGTGACCTGTCGACGCTCGACAAGGTGGGGCTGGCCGTCACGGTGGGATTCATCGCCGGCCTGGGCATCAACACGGCCCACGAGCTGGGCCACAAGAAGGAGAAGTACGAGCGCTGGCTGGCCAAGATCGCGCTTGCCCAGAGCTTCTACGGTCACTTCTACATCGAGCACAACCGCGGTCACCATGTGCGCGTGGCCACGCCGGATGACCCAGCGAGCAGCCGGATGGGGGAGAACTTCTTCCAGTTCTGGCCCCGCACCGTGTTCGGATCGCTGCGCAGCGCGTGGCGGCTGGAGACCCGCCGCTACTCGCAGCGGGGCCGTCATCCGTTCCGGCCCGGCAACGACGTGCTGAACGCGTGGCTGATGTCCGTGGCCCTGTGGGTGGCGGTCGTCGCCTGGCTCGGGGCCGGGATCCTGCCGTACCTCGTCATCCAGGCCCTCGTGGGCCTCACCCTCCTGGAGGCTGTCAACTACCTTGAGCACTACGGGATGCTGCGCCAGATCGTCGGAGTCCCCGGCAAGGAGCGCTACGAGCGCGTCGCCCCCAGCCATAGCTGGAACTCGAACAACATCGCCACCAACGTGCTGCTGTACCACTTGCAGCGGCACAGCGACCACCACGCCAACCCCACGCGGCGATACCAGGTGCTGCGCGATTACGAGGAGTCACCGGCCCTGCCCACCGGGTACGCCGGGATGATCCTGCTGGCGCTCGTCCCGTCAGCCTGGCGTCGAGTGATGGACCCGAAGGTGCTGGCGCACTTCGACGGGGACGTGATGCGGGCGAACATCCGCCCCCGGAGCAGGCAGAAGGTGCTCGCCCGCCTCGGCTGGTCGAGCGACTCCGCGGTGTCACGCTCCCGGCGCGAATCGGAACCGGAACGTGCTGGCGGACCGGCCCCGACACCGATGGTTCACGGAGGCGCGTGCCCAGGCTGTGGATACACCTACCTCCCGGCGGTCGGCGCCCCGCGGGAGGGCTTCCCGGCGGGCACGCCATGGTCGTCAGTGCCCGACAACTGGTGCTGCCCGGACTGCGGGGTGCGCGAGAAGGCCGACTTCATCGCCGTCGAGCAGACCTCTCCGTGACCGCGCAGCCGCTGGTCGCCGAGCATTCGTCACCGCTGCGTCGACGGATCATCGCGGAGGCGGCGAGAGTGACGGCGCGGTCCGGATGGTCGTCGGTGACCATGGGCGCCCTCGCGCAGTCCGTCGGCGTGAGCCGGCAGACGGTCTACAACGAGATCGGCTCGAAGCCGGCTCTGGCCGAGGCAATGGTGCTTGATGAGCTGGCGGCCTTCCTGCTGGCCGTCGAGGCGGCATTCGACGAGCACCCGGTCGACCACGTCCAGGCGATCCGCGCGGCCGTGCTTCGGGTTCTACAGCTCGCGCAGGGGAACGCCCTGCTCCGCGCGATCGTCTCGGACTCCTATGGTGCGGACGCCGAGCTGCTGCCGCTGCTCACCACGAGAGCGAACTCCGTTCTCGCGTCCGCCAGGGCGGTCCTGTCCGACCGGCTCGCGAGCCCGGGCTACCACCTGCCCGAGGAGCGGCGAGTGACGTCCGTCGACGCGATCGTGAGGGTGGTGCTCAGTCACGTCACTCAGCCGACGGCAACCCCCGAGGCCACGTCGGAGGACGTCGCATGGATGGCCGGTCGGCTGCTCACGCGCTCCCCGTGAGGCCGCGGGTCGCCGTCCGGGGACGCGCGGGCGCCGACTAGGACACGGCGCGGAAGCGGATCATGTCCTTGGGCGAGTAGACCTTCAGAGTCGCCTTCGTCGCCGTGAAGGAGACGGCGGCCTGGAGTCGAGTCAGGAACGTCGCCTCCGCAGCCATCTGGCGATCGGGGCAGGCCATCAGCGTCGAGGCCAGGGGTCCGATCGTGATGCTGTCGCCCTTGACCGTGTAGCCACCCGTGAACCGGTTGCAGCCGGAGTCACCGAAGACCCGGCCCTTCGCATCGAAGGTGATGGTCTGCTTCACGCCGTTGGTGCTCGTGCGCCAGTCGCCGACGACGCTGCCGTTCGGCGCGGCCACGTCCCCCGCGCTCGCGGGGGTGGCGGCGAACAGCATGAGTCCGGCGAGGGAGGCGGCAGCCAGCGCGGCCAGGGCGCTGCGTCGGTGCTGGGTCATGATCGTCCTTCGGTCGGTGGTGGTTCGGTGACTCGTCGCGGCGACTGTACGACAGCTTCGACGCAACCAGGCGCGAACCCGTTCCCCGCGGCCGTCAGTGCGCCTTCCTGCCGGCCGCCAGGGACTCGACGGCCTTGGCCACCCGTGCCTGTCGGGTCTCGGGCTTCTTGGCCGACTCGATCCAGTCGACGTACCCGCGCTGGTTGCTGAACGACAGCGACTCGTAGAACGCCCGGGCGGGGGCATGGTCCTCGAATGCGGCCGCGAGGTCCTCGGGCACGGTGATGGTCCGAGGCGCCGTGTCGAGCTCGATCGTCACGGTCAGGATGTCGCCGGCACTGGCCCCCGACGAGGCACGGGTCTCGGCGCTCACCGGGATGAGGTAGACGCCGTTGTACGGCGCCACCGTGGTGCGATACGTGAAGCCGTTCAGCGTGACGGCGACGGCCGGACGCTTCCCCCCGCCGAGCCCCGCGACAACGCTGTCCGGTACTTCGATGCCCGTGGCGGTCTTCCCGTGCAACTCGAGCGGCGCCGTGAACTCCATGGACGCATTGAACAACACCGATATCGCGGTGGCGTCCAACTACCATGAGTCAAGGCACCTACGTTCTCGGTGTGCCGTGGGAGTGACGCATGAGTGGCAAGCACGAAGGGCACAGCGGTGCCGACGTGCCCATCCCCGTCGAGGAGTGGCAGGCGCTCTCCGAGCAGGCCGCTGACGTGGTGCTGGTGCTTGACGACGATGGAGCCTGCGAGTGGACCTCGTCCGAGGGGACGCAGCTGATCGGCCGCCCCATTCGGGACGTGGTCCTGGGTGACCAGACGGAGGCCCTCCACGAGCTCCTGTCCGAGGGTTCCGGGGGCCCGGTATGGCTGCGGATCCCGACGCGCACGCATGAGGTCCGCTGGGTGTACGCGGTGGGCCAACCACGCCTCGATGGCCGGGGGTGGGTGGTGCAGCTGCGCATGCCCCGTCAGGTGGGCGTCGCGAGTCACGACTTCGGGGATCCGGGTCTCGATGCCGTCACCGGCGTCGCCGGCCGTGAACGGGCCTTGGACGAGGTGGCCTTCCTGCTGTCCGCCACACCCCGTACGGGCAAGGAGATCGCGGTCGCCTGCTGCGGAATGGACGGCTTCGCGGCAATCAATGAACGACTGGGCGAGGCCGCTGCCGATGAGGTCCTTCGCATCGTCGCCGGCCGCATCTGCGACACCCTGCGCTCGGGTGACCTGGTGGCCCGCCTGGAAGGCGATCGGTTCCTCGTCGTCCTCCGCGGTGTCCACCATCTGCGCGGTGCCATCCGCGTTGCCAACAAGGTGCGGGCCGTCATCGAGGATCCGATCGTCCTGGCCAGCGGGGAGATCGCGCAGACGGCGAGCGTCGGCGTCACCCTGATCAGTCGCGGCGAGAGCGTCGATTCCGTGCTGGAGCGTGCGGAGGGGGCGATGGCGCTGGCCAAGGAGGCCGGACGCAACACGGTGATGTCCAGCCCGCCGATCTGAGCCGTGCCGCGTCGTGTCGCGAAGCGGAGTGCCGCCGGGAGGGTCCGCGGCCTAGCGTGTCGCCATGTCCACTCCACGTCAGCGCGTCGCGGCGGCCTGCGAACAGATGACGACCGAGGGCGGCCCCGTCGCGGTGACGCGGTTGGCCGCCGACCTGCACTGCAGTTCCCGTCAACTCCAGCGCGACTTCGCCGACGTGCTGGGCATCACACCCCGGCAGTTCGGGCAGGCGGTGCGCACCGATCGCACACGCACTGCGCTCAGGGCGGCCGACTCGGTGCTGGAGGCTGCCTTCGCCGCCGGGTACGGGTCCGTGCGCGGCTTCTACGAGGAGGCTGCGCGACGGCTGGGCATGACGCCCACCGACTACGTGGCTGGAGCCCCGAGCCACGTGCTCCTGTGGTCGATCGCTGAGACGTCCGTCGGGGACGTGGTCGCGGTGGCGACACCGAGGGGCCTGGCGGCCGTGCGCATCGGCCGAGCGGCCGATCTGGAGGGCGAGATCCGCGAGGAGTTCCCCCTCGCCACCCTGGTACGCGACGATGCCGCGATGGCGGACGTCATGTCGGCGTTGCGCGCCCTGTGCTCAGGGGATCGGGCGCCCGAGCTCCCCGTCGACGCCCACGGGACCGCCTTCCAGGCGCGGGTGTGGAGCGCCTTGCGCGAGATTCCTTCCGGTGAGACGCGGACGTATGCCGAGGTGGCCGCGTCGATCGGCCGACCGACGGCCGTGCGCGCGGTCGCGCGTGCGTGCGCCACCAACCCGGTCGCCCTCGCGATCCCCTGTCACCGCGTCCTGCGCTCCGACGGGAGCCTCGCCGGCTATCGGTGGGGCATCACGGTCAAGGAGTCCCTGCTGGTGCACGAGCGGGCGTGACGTCCGGCCAGCGGGGCTGGCTCGTGCCCTACGTCCTGCTCGCCCTCATCTGGGGCGGGTCGTTCTACTTCATCAAACTGGGGTTGCAGTCGTTGACCCCGGCCGGGGTCGCACTGAGCCGACTGGCACTGGGGCTGCTCACCCTCCTGGTCGTCAGCGCCGTGACCAGAACACGCCTGCCTTCGAGGTCGGTCTGGGTCCCGCTGTTCATCGCGGCAGCCGCGATGACGTCGGTGCCGTGGCTGCTCTTCGCCTACGGCGAGCAGCACATCTCGTCGGCGCTGGCGGGCATCATCAACGGGGCTACCCCCTTGATGACCCTGGTGGCGATCCTTCTCGCGTTCCCCGAGGAGAAGCCCACGCGCCAGCGGGTGCTGGGTCTGGTCGTCGGCTTCGCGGGCGTCCATATCGTCATGGGTGTCTGGCAGGGGCTCGTCGCCGGCACGGCACTGGGTATGGCCGCCTGCGTGGCGGCGGTCGGCTGCTACGGGTTCGCCTTCCCGTACGTCCGCCGACACCTGACGGGTGGGCCGAACGCGAGTGCACTGACGCCCATTGCGCTGGCTACGGGGCTGATGATCATGGGAACCGCGCAGGCCCTCCCACTGACCATGCTGACGGGCTACGCGCACCGCCCGATCGGGTATCCCGCAGTCCTGGGCATGCTCGCCCTCGGTTGCCTGGGCAGCGGACTGGCCTACATCCTGAACTTCCGGGTGATCAGCCGGGCCGACGCCACCACCGCCAGTACGGTCACCTACCTGACCCCACTCGTCGCCGTGGCCGCCGGCGAGCTTCTGCTAGGCGAGCACATCACGTGGAACCAGCCCGTCGGGGGACTTCTGGTCGTCCTCGGTGCCTCGATCGCGCAGGGCCTCGTCCGGCCGCAACGTCGTCGCCCCGCGACGTCGGGGGGATGAGGATTCGCGGCCGTGCGCCGCATGGGCGACAATGGGCGGGCCATGAGCCCCACCCAAGCGGCGATCACCGCCGCCGACACCGACGTGCTCGTCGTGGGTGCAGGGCCGGCCGGCTCGGCCACGGCGGCCTGGGCGGCACGCGCCGGCCTTGACGTGACCCTCGTCGATGCGGAGGTCTTCCCCCGGGACAAGCCGTGCGGTGACGGCCTCACCCCGCGGGCCATCGCGGAGCTCGACGAGCTGGGACTGGCACCGTGGCTCGAGGGGCGAGCGCGCAACTGGGGACTGCGGGCGCAGGGCTTCGGGCAGGAGCTGTACCTGCCGTGGCCCGGTGGCTCGCTGCCGCGCAACGGTGGCGCAGCCCCCCGGCTGGAGCTGGATGCCGCGATCCGCCAGGTCGCGCTCGATGCCGGAGTCACCGCACTCGAGGACCTTCGGGCGGTCGACGTGCGAATCGAGGGCGGTCAGGTGCGCGGCGTGCAGTTCACCTCTGGTACGGGTCGCGACGCAGAGCGGAGCGAGATCACCTGCCGGCGCCTGGTCGTCGCGGACGGTGCCCGCTCGCAGCTGGGGCGGCGCCTAGGCCGTACCTGGCACCGCAGCACCGTGTACGGCGTGGCTGCGCGCGCGTACATCGCGTCCCGGCGCAGCGACGACCCGTGGATCTCCTCGCACCTGGAACTGCGCGGGGAACAGGACGAGTTGCTGTCCGGCTACGGCTGGGTCTTCCCACTCGGCGACGGCGAGGTCAACGTCGGTGTGGGCACGCTGGCGACCGCCAAGCACCCGGCCGATGTGAACCTTCGTGGGTTGCTCGCCCACTACGCCGAGGCGCAGCGCGATTCGTGGCAGTTCGAGGGTGACATCCGCGCACCGTGGTCGGCGCTGCTTCCGATGGGCGGGGCCGTCAGCGGCGTCGCGGGCACCAACTGGATGCTCGTCGGCGATGCCGCGGGCTGCGTCAATCCGCTCAATGGCGAGGGCATCGACTATGGCCTCGAGACGGGGCACCTGGCCGCGCAGGTGCTCGCCAACACGATCCCCAATCGGAGCCTGAACTACTCCCACCAGTGGGCCCCGATGCTCAGGGAGCGCTACGGGACGGCGTTCTCGATCGCGCGACGGCTCGCCGGGTTCCTCACCGTGCCCGGGCTGTTGCCCACTCTCGGCCCGGTGGGCATGCGCTCCCGGGCCCTCATGACGGTCGCCCTTCGGGTGATGGGCAACCTCGTCACTCCCGAGGACACCGACACGGTGGCCCGGCTGTGGCGGGTGGCCGGCAGGCAGAGCATCCGGCTGGACGACCGACCCCCCTTCACCTAAAACCGCAGTAACCAAACCCCATCGAGTGGCGGCGCGTGGCGGTTCCGGCTCGTTCTCAAGCCGCCACGAGCCGCCACTCGACGGGGTTTGGTGGTTAGGCCTTGGGGCCGTTGGCCCGTGCCGTGCGCACGGAGCCCATGGCGGCCTCGAGCTCCGTCAGCCAATCGCTCTCGTGCTGCGCGACCAGACGGACGCACCAGGCGAGGGCGTCGGATCGCGAACGCGCGACACCGGCCTCGACGAGGGTGTCCAGCACCTGACGCTGGGGCTGGGCGAGCCGGGTCATCACCGGCACCGCGAGCCGCGTGAAGCCCTCCGTGGTGTCACCGCAGGTGACGGCCCAGGAGACCTTCCGGCCGGTGCGCTCTTCGAGTTCGAGGGCGATCTCGATGCGCGCCGCGCGGGTTTCCTCGCGGAACCGCTTGATCCGACCGGACTGCCCGTCGGCGGCCCCCGCCTCGGGAGCCGGGATGGTGCCCGTGATGGTGATCTCCTCGCGGTCGAGGGTGACCTCGAGGGCGGTGAACCAGTCGCTGGGCAGGCGGCCGGAGAGCCAGTCGCCGATGCTGAAGGTGTTCGTGTCTGTTGTCATGTAATGAAGATTACGTCGTAACAGGAACAGAACCAAGCGGGTTCGCCGACGGCGGAACGAGGACGAATCAGACGCCGAAGTGCTCCACGACGGGGATGCCGTCGAAGTGGGGCCCGATGAGCGCCCGCCACTCGTCGAAGAGGGCAGACCCGCGGAAGCCCTCCAGGTGATCCGCAAGCGTCTCCCAGCGGATCGTGAACAGATACGTGAGCGGGCGCTCGATGCCCCACCCGTGGCCGGTGAACTCGATGAATCCCCCCGACCGAGGGAGGACCGTGTGGGCGGCCTGCAGCAGGTCGGCCTCGAAGTCGGCCTCGTGGCCGGGCTGGACCGTCACCTGGGCAACTTCGAGAACGCTCATGTCCGCGAGTCCATCAGAAGGACCAGTCCTCGGCAAGGACGCCCTCCTGAAGAGCCATGCGCAGCGGCTCCATGCGAAGGACGGCTGGTGGCCCGGCGATGAACTCCGGCATGCGGCTCATCATCGTCGCGAAGCCGGCCGACGCACGGTGCGCGTTCTCCGCTTCCTCGTCCTTGAAGATCTCGTAGAGCCAGACGATCGAATCGTCGTCGGCGTCGAGCGAGACGACGAACATCTCGGTGCCGGGCTCCTCGGCCAGCCCGTCGGCGTAGGTGTTGAGCATGTCGAGCATCGCCGGGCGCATGCCCTTGTCGCAGGTCAGGCGTACGAGCATGCTGCGACGCCCCGGCAGCAGCGCCTGAACCGGCTCGTCGCTCATGGCGTCAGGCCACGTTCTCGACGTACCACTCGTAGGTGCTGGTCAGCCCGTCGCGCAGCTTGATGGTGGGGAACCACCCGAGATCGTTGATGTGCGTGGTGTCGAGAAGCTTGCGCGGCATCCCGTCCGGCTTCGACGAGTCCCACTCGATGGTGCCCTCGAAGCCCACGACGGACGCGACCGTCTCCGCGAGTTCCCGGATCGGCATGTCGTCGCCGAGCCCGACATTGATGGTCTCCGGCGAGTCGTACGACTGCACGAGCATGAGGCAGGCCTGTGCGAGATCGTCGACGTGCAGGAATTCGCGCCGCGGCGCGCCCGTTCCCCAGACCGTGACGCTCTGGGCTCCGCTGACCTTGGCCTCGTGGAATCGCCGGATGAAGGCCGGGATGACGTGCGAGGTCTCGAGGTCGAAGTTGTCGCGCGGTC
The DNA here is from genome assembly GCA_016717115.1 of Actinomycetota bacterium. GTDB lineage: Bacteria > Actinomycetota > Actinomycetes > S36-B12 > S36-B12 > UBA10649. The sequence goes on along the minus strand of JADKGE010000002.1, from coordinate 288,217 downwards.
CGTAGAGGTTCGTCGGCATGGCGGAGATCCACCGGCGTCCGTACTGCGTGCGGTGGGCCTCGATGTAGAAGATGCCGGAGATCTTGGCCATCGCATAGGCCTGGTTGGTCGGTTCGAGGGGTCCCGTCATGAGCGATGACTCGCGGATGGGCTGGGTGGCGTGCCTCGGATAGATGCACGAGGAGCCGAGGAAGAGCAGGCGTTGAACGTCGGCTGCGTGAGCGGCGTCCATGACGTTGGTCTGGATGAGCAGGTTGTCCTTGAGGAACTCGACGGGGTAGGTCGAGTTGGCCATGATCCCGCCGACCTTGGCCGCCGCATCGATGATGACGTCGGGCCTGGCCTCGAGGATGGCGTCGTGCGTGGCGACCCTGTCCGTGAGGTCCAGCTCGCTCGAACGCCACCCGACGATCTCCCCGACCCCCGCCGCCTCGAGGGCGCGGACGATGGCCGAGCCGACGAGGCCGTTGTGCCCGGCGACGTAGACCTTGACGTCACTCCACGGGAATTCCTGCTGCATGGTGAGCAATTGTGGCACATGGCCAGCGCCCTGCCGCCCGAGCGAAGAAGGCGGCGACAAGGCGGCGTCCGCTCGCCGAGTCACCGTCCGGGGGCGCGACAACTGTGACGGAATGGCCGGGAATGGACGGCATCCAGACCTCTCCGAGGTGCCCGGGCACGCAGTGAGCCGGCGGTCGGTGATCGCGAGCCGAGGGCGTCTGCCGGGTGTGCGACGAATCACCGGACGAGGCCGTCGTCAGCACCTGACTGACCTGTCTTGGGGCGGCTTCAACTGACAGGATGGCGGCCATGAGAGTTGTGTCCCAGGAGCAGTTGAAGAAAGTCCTCGCCAACCTGCCCGACAACCCCCGTGTGGTGGCGTCGGGCAACTTCGCCACGCCGACGGTGCTGCTCGGTGCGCTTGACGAAGTGGTGCCGGAATACCGCCTGCACATGCTGAATGCGCAGAAGGGCCTCCCGGACCGTGAGGGCATCACGTACGAGACCGCTTTCGTGGGTCCCGGGATGCGCAAGAGCCCGCGCCTGGTCTACATCCCCTGCCGGCTCAGCCTCGTGCCCGTCCTGTTCCGGGACCACTATCGGCCCGACGTCGTCCTGCTGCACACGTCGACACGTCGGCATGACACCGTCAGCCTCGGCACCGAGGTCAACATCCTCCCCGCCGCCATCGAGTCCGCGCGCGAGCGCGGTGGCCTCGTCATCGTGCAGGCCAATCCGAACATGCCGTACACCTACGGCGACGCGCAGATCTACGACCACGAGATCGACTACCTCGTCGAGGTCGACGTTCCGCTGCCGACGCACGAGCCCGGAGAGCCAGACGATGTGTCGCGGCAGATCGGCGAGCTGATCGCTGCCCGCGTGCAGGACAACTCGACGTTGCAGTTGGGCATCGGATCGGTGCCCGACGCCGTTCTGGCGTCACTCACCCAAAGCAAGGGCCTGCGGATCTGGACGGAGATGTTCAGCGACGGCGTGCTGGAACTGAATCGGCGAGATGCGCTGGACAAGGACGTTCCCTTGACCGCGTCGTTCATCTTCGGATCGCAGGAGCTCTACGACTGGATCCACCTGAACAAGTGGGTCCGCATGCTGCGCACCGAGCGCACCAACGATCCTGGGCAGATCGCCCGGCAGTCGAAGATGACGAGCGTCAACGCGGCCCTCCAGGTCGACCTGTTCGACCAGGCGAATGCCAGTCGGGTGAAGGGCCGGATCTACTCCGGTTTCGGCGGGTCGACAGACTTCATCGTCGGCGCCCTGCACGCCCGGGGCGGCCAGTCATTCATCGCGCTGCCGTCGTGGCACAAGAAGGCCAACGTCTCGACGATCGTGCCGCGCCTCCTGGAGCCCGTGACGAGCTTCGAGCACAGCGCCGTGGCGACGGAGAACGGCATCGCGTCGGTGTTCGGTCGCAGTCAGACCGAGCGCGTCACCAACATCATCGAGCGGGCCGCCCACCCTGACGCCCGTGACGGACTGCGCGAGGCGGCGGCGGAGATGGGCATGTTCTAGGTGCCTGAGCTGCCGGAGGTCGAGGCGCTGGCGAGGTTCTTGTCCGAGCGGCTGGTGGACCAGCGGGTGGCCGACATCGCGCTGGCCAGCCTCAGTGCGATCAAGACCTACGCCCCGCCGGTCACCGACCTGCTCGGCCAGCATGTGGTTGGCGTGCGCCGGCGCGGGAAGTTCCTCGACCTCGGTACCGACAGCGGCCTCCACCTCGTGTGGCACCTGTCGCGGGCCGGCTGGGTGCAGTGGCGAGAGGAGGTGGTCACCACGCCAGTCAAGCCCGGCAAGGGACCGCTCGCGCTGCGGATCTCCTTCGTCAGCGATGACGGCGAGCCGACCGGGCGGCTGGACATCACCGAGGCAGGCACCCAGAAGCGGCTGGCGATCTATGTGGTCCGGGACCCTGCCGAGGTGCCGGGCATCGCCCGCCTCGGACCCGATGCGCTCGGCGACGAGCTCACTCTCACGGCGTTCGCCGGGATCCTGGCCGCAGCGGGCCGATCTCAGATCAAGGGCGTGCTGCGCAGCCAGTCGACCATCGCGGGCATCGGCAACGCGTACAGCGACGAGATCCTGCATGCGGCCCACCTGTCGCCCTTCCGGCCCTGTAGCGCGATGAGCGATGCGGAGGTGCGGAACCTGTACGAGTGCATGCGATCGACGCTGACCGTCGCGATCGACAACAGCGTCGGGCACGGCACCGGCACCCTCAAGGCCGAGAAGAAGGCGAACCTGTCTGTGCATGGGCGCGCCGGAGAGCCGTGCCCGGTGTGCGGCGACACGGTGCGCGAGGTGTCGTTCGCCGACTCCGCCCTGCAGTACTGCGCCACGTGCCAGACGGGCGGGAAGCCGCTCGCCGATCGACGGATGAGCAAACTGCTGAAGTAGCCCCGTAGGCTGCCGCACATGTTCGGTAGGAAGAAGGACGACGCCACAATGGGATCCAAGGCAGGCAAGGCACTCCCGCCCAGCAAGTACCGCATGGGCGGCAAGCACTTCAAGAACGATGCGGCCTTCATCAAGACGGCGGTACGCGACGTGAAGCGACTCGAGAAGTACGCGGACCTGACGAAGGACTCCCGCCTGCTCGACTGGGGCTGCGGCGCCGGGCGGCTTGCCGTGGGAGTGCGCGAGCACCTCGGCCGCATCGCCGACTACCACGGCGTCGACGTGCAGCCCGAGCTCATCGACTGGGCGAACGCCAACCTCGCCGCGCCGGGCTACCGCTTCACCTGCGTCGACGTGAGCAACGAGCGGTACAACCCGGACGGCACCCCGGAGCGCACGCTCTCGGCCGACCCCGGCACGGTCGATGTCTTCTACGCGTACTCGGTGTTCTCCCACATGAACGACGAGGACACGCCCGCGTACCTGGCCCTCATCGCCGAGGCACTGTCACCGTCCGGCCGGGCCTTCGTCACGTGCTTCGTCGAGGAGGACGTGCCCGCCTGGGAGGAGAACCCCGAGGGCTACGGCCCTCTGGAGTGGAAGGGCCGGCTGCACTGCACCCGCTTCGCCCGCTGGCATTTCGAAGACCACGTGAACGCAGCGCGACTTGCCGTCGACCGGTTCGAGTACGGCCGGGAAACCGACGGCCAGAGCCTGTATGTCCTTAGACGACGCTAACCCGATTTCGGTCGCACGTGGGTTAGGGTCCTTGGAGTCTGTCCGCCGGCCCGAAAGGCATCCCCCATGCGCCGTGTCCTGATTTCCACCGCTTTGGCCGCTTCTCTCGTCATGGCAGGTGCGGCCGCGGCCGCCCCCGTGCAGGCCGCTCAGGGCGGTCCGTCGACCCCACGCACTTCGGCATGCACATCCCCCAGATCGCCCAGGGGGTCGCCCCGTCGGTGCCCGACGGCGCCATCCGGCTGTGGGACTCCGGCGTGGCCTGGGGTCAGGTGCAGCAGAAGAGCTCCACGTACTGGTGGAACGGACTCGACGCGGCCATCGGTGCGGCGAATGCGCAGAACCTGAAGATCATGTACGTCCTCGGATCGACGCCGAAGTGGGCGGCGAGCAACACGAAGCAGGGCACGTATCCGAACAAGGGGGCGGCGAGCATGCCGTCGTCGAAGGCCTGGAAGAACTGGGTCACGGCCGTGGTCCAGCGCTACGGCGACTCGATCGAGTCCTACCAGATCTGGAACGAGGCGAACCTCACCACCTTCTGGCAGGGCACGCCCAAGCAGATGGCGCAGCTGACCAAGGACGCGTACACGATCATCCGCAAGTACGACCCCACCGCGAAGGTGGTCGCCGCCAGCAGCACGGTCCGCCTGCAGAGTGCCTACAAGAAGTTCTTCCCGGCGTACATGAAGGAGCTCAAGAAGCTCAACTGGCCCATCGACGTCGTCTCCGTGCACCTGTACCCCGCGAGCAAGGGAACTCCCGCCGACCGCGCGGACTACATCACCCAAGTGAAGTCCGACATGAAGAAGGCGAAGGTGCCGGCCAGCAAGCCGCTGTGGGACACCGAGATCAACTACGGCATCGCGGGTCCTGGAAGCGGCAACCCGGACAAGAACATCAACGGATCGACCGCAGCCGCGTGGGTGGCGCAGACGTACCTCGATGACATCCGGCTGGGAGTCGACCGCGCTTACTGGTACTACTGGTATCCGCAGGCCAATCTCGTCGGCATCCAGATGTTCGACGGGACTCCGGGCGCGGCTGGCTACACGACGGTGAGCGGCTGGCTCAAGGGCAACTACTACTCGTGCATCACCGGCAAGGTCAACACCTGCCAGCTCGGCGACAACACAAACCCGAAGGTGATCGCGTGGGCGTCGAAGGGCTCGGGTACCTTCGTGGTGCCGGCAGGGGCGACGTGGACGTGCGATGCCACCAACCTGTGCCAGCCCGCAGTGCCAGGATCGACCGTCACGATTGGAAACATGCCGCAATGGTTCGGATTCCCGCCAAACTGACCACGATCGCCGTCTCGCTGGCTGCCGCGTCGCTCGTCGTGACCGCCTGCTCGTCGGGTTCGTCTGCGCCTGCGACGGGCAGCCCGAGCGCCAACCCGAGTTCCACGGCCGTGTCCGCCACGGGCGTTCAACCGAGTCTGGTGGGCATGCATGTGGAGGGCGCGGAGGCGGGTGCCTGGCCGTCGGCTCCGTTCGGTGCCCTGCGCCTGTGGGACAACGGCACGGCTTGGTCGCAGATCGAGATCCAGAAGGGCGTCTACAAGTGGGACAACCTCGAGGGCGTGCTCGAGAATGCGCAGTCGAAGGGCATGACCGACATCCTGATGGTGCTCGGGACGACTCCTGAGTGGAATGCGAAGAAGGTCAGCCCCGACGACTACCCGCAGCCCGGTGCGGCCAGTGCGCCCAAGGACCTCGGTGCCTGGGACGCGTGGGTCACGGAGGTCGCGACGCGTTACAAGGGCCGGATCACCTCGTACCAGGTCTGGAACGAGGCCAACCTGAAGAACTTCTGGAATGGCACGCCCGAGGAGATGGCCGAGCTGACGAAGCGGGCCTACGACATCATCAAGAAGATCGATCCGGCGGCGGTGGTGGTGTCGGCATCGCCGTCGACGCGCCTCACCGCCTCGTTCGACAAGTTCTTCCCTGCCTACCTCAAGGCGCTGGCGGCCGAGGGCTGGCCCGTCGACGTGATCGGCTTCCACACTTACCCTGCCGCCGACGGCGACCCGGTCGGACGTGGCGTGCTCATCAAGGCGACACAGGAAGCTCTGGCGGCGGCCGGGGCGCCGGCCGACATCCCGCTGTGGGACACCGAGCTGAACTACGGCCTTGCCGGTCCCGGAGCCGACCTCCCGAAGCAGGACATCACGGGGGCGAAGGCCGCCGGGTGGATCGTGCGCACCTATGTCGATGATCTGCGCTACAACGTCGCCCGCTCGTACTGGTACATCTGGACGCAGAAGCCGTACGACCTCCTAGGCATCCAGGCCTATCCGGGCTCGGACGGAGAGCAAGGCTTCTTCGCGCTGCAGAACTGGGTGTTCGGGGCGGAATTTGGCGGGTGCACCGAGGCCGCCGGCGCCGTGACCTGTGACTTCTCGAAGGACGGTGCGAAGTGGATCGTGGCGTGGGCTGACACCGGTGAGGTGCCCTACACCGCCCCCGAAGGCACCCAGCTGGTCTGCGACCCGCTGGCGAACTGCCAGGAGTCGCAGGCGGGCGCGGCAATCACGCTGACCGAGGTTCCCGTCCGCGTGTACCTCCAGTAGGCACGGATAAATTCAGGTAACAATCGCCGCGTGCGCCCCGAGGACTTCGGGGGATTCCGCCTCTCGCTGATACCGTGTTGGGGTTCGGGCCCGTCGGTCCGGGCGTCCTGCGGGAGGTGACGCGTGTCGCTCGAGGAGCGTGAGTCATCGGCCGCCGAGCCTGCGGCCAACCATGTGGCCGAGCATCACACGATCCCGCTGCGCACTCCCGCCCGCATCGGCTGGGCTGAGGCCCACTCCCATCGCGATCGTCCTCACCTGCGCCGGGACCCTTTGCGGGTCTACGCCACCCGCGCCATCCTGCTCGACGTCCTCGCCGTCACCCTGGCCGGCATCACCGGCTTCGTCCTTCGGTGGGCGATTCCCTACTCCGTGGAGATCAACGACCTGTCGTACGTGTCGCTGGTCGTCATCGTCATCGCCGCCTGGATGCTCGTCCTCGTCCTGCGCGGTGCGTACGACACGCGCATCCTCGGCGTCGGTTCCGAGGAGTTCAAGCGGGTCGTCTCCGCGACGGCGACGGTCTTCGGTGCCGTGGCGATCGTGGTCTTCGCCCTGAAGCTCGACCTGTCCCGAGGGTTCGTCCTCATTACCTTCGCTGTCGGCCTGCTCCTGCTCCTGTCCGTGCGCTGGGGCCTTCGATCGTGGCTGCGGCACGAGCGTCGCTACGGCCACTACCTGCATCGCACTGTTGTCATCGGGGCCGAGCCCGCCAAGACGGAGATCGTCGACATGCTGGATCGTGATCCGGTCGCCGGCTTCACGGTGGTCGACGAGGTGGCCGAACCGCCGGCCGATATCGATGCGGCGGGCTTGGACGCCTGGCTCGACGAGGTGATGACGCGGATCTCGCTGGAGGACGCCGACACCGTTGCGGTGGCTGGATCTCCGGCCATGGGGCAGCAGGTGGTGCAGAGGCTGGCGTGGCGTCTCGAAGGTCCCCGGGTCGATCTGCTGGTCGCCCCGAACGTGGGCGACGTGGCCGGACCTCGTGTCACCATGCGCATGGCCGCCGACCTCCCGCTGCTGCACCTTGACGAGCCACACCTCACCGGTCCGAAGCGGGCCATCAAGCGCACGCTCGACATCGTGGCGGGCGTGCTGCTGCTCGTGCTGTTCCTGCCCTTCATGGTCTTCGCTGCCATCGGAACGAAGCTCTCCAGCCGCGGGCCGATGCTCTACTGGCAGGAGAGGGTCGGGCGAGGCGGTCAGATCATCAAGATCGCGAAGTTCCGCACGATGGCCGTCGGCTCGGACACCAAGCGCGAGCAGGTGATCGGGAATCCGGACGAGGCGATTCTCGACCGCTACCGGGGCGACCCGCGCATCACCGGCTTCGGCCGGATCCTTCGGCGCTGGTCGATCGACGAGATGCCGCAGGTCTTCGCGGTCATCGCCGGCTCGATGTCCCTCGTGGGACCACGGCCGGTGCTCGTCGACGAGATGCCGCTTCTGGGTGACGCCGACCATCGTCGCCACCTGACCAAGCCTGGCCTGACGGGCCTGTGGCAGGTGTCGGGGCGCAAGACCGTCGACTGGGACGAGCGCATGCGCCTGGACCTCGACTACGTCGAGCACTGGTCACCTGCCCTCGACCTCGTCATCGTGGCCAAGACGGTCAAGGCCGTCCTGGTGGGCGATGGCGCGTACTAGGGCCGCGCGAGCGGGATCTTCGCCGAAACCCGCTATCTATACTCACTGAGTGACATTGAGCCGCCCGCGCCTCGTGCTGGGCGGCATTCTCATTGCCGTCGTGGGCGGCTTCGTCCTCTGGCTGCAGGCTGGGCTGCTGTACGCCGTGGCCAGCCTTGCCTACGGGGGATACGGACTCCAGGCCCACCTGACGGCCGCCGCCGACGGCGTCAAGTCCGGGGAGTACGACCAGGCTCGCACCGAGTACGAGCGGGCGCGCTCGTCGACGGAGCAGCTCGACCGCTCGATCGACACGGCGCAGGTCGACCTCGTGGGGAACATCGCCGGCCTCAGTGTGGCCGTGACCAACTGGCAGTTGGCCGCTGCCGCCGCCAGCGACATCACGGCCAGTACGGGGGATCTGCTGTCGCTGTACGGCGACCTGTCGGGCAAGGGCGGCGGCGCGAAGATCTTCAGTGACGGGGCCATCGACCTCGACCGTCTCTCGGACCTGCCCGAACGGGTGGCGGTGGCGAGCGAGAACCTCACCAACGCCGAGACCCACCTCACGGCGATCCAGGCGGAGGCGCGCACCGCGACGTTGCTGGACCGGGTGCGGGACAAGGCGCTGAAGGAGATGAAGCCGATCCAGCAGGCGGTCGGATCGCTGGAGACGATCGCGCCCGTGCTGCCCGACGCCCTCGGTGCCAACGGAGTGCGCCGTTACCTGGTGGCCATCGGCAACCAGGCGGAGATGCGAGCGGCCGGCGGTGCCCCGCTCAGCCTTGTGCTGGTCGAGTTCGACGACGGACGCATATCCATTCCGATCAAGGGCCAGACGAGCACCCAGCTCTTCCCCCCGCTCAACGCTCCCGTCGAGTGGTGGGGCCCGGGCGCCAACCCGTTCTTCCCGGGCAACCCCCGCAACGCCCCGTTCGTGGTCACCAACACGCACCCGAACCTGCTCTTTTCCGCCCAGGAGATGGCCGGTGCATGGCTGGGCGGCGACTTCCCTGCGGTGGACGGTGTGGTGACGCTGGACCTGACCGCCATCGCGGCCGTTCTCGACGCCACCGGGCCGGTGGAATCACCGGCGTACGGAACGGTCGACGGATCACGCCTCGGCCAGATCCTGCTGATCGACGCCTACCAGACGTTCGGGCAGGACGACGCGGAGGAACGGCAGCAGGCGAACCAGCAGCTGCTCGACGACCTGCTGACCAGGTTGCTCGGCGGTGACGATCTCGTGGCGGCGGCACAGGCCATGGCGAGCACGGCTCCTGGCCGGCACGTGCAGTTCTGGATGAAGAGCCCCGAGCTGGAAGAGCTCGCGATCGACAGCGGGGCGGCGGGCGAGGTCAACGATCCGGACACGGGCGACTGGTCGGCGGTCTACACCCAGAACGGGAACCAGAGCAAGGTCGACGTCTTCCAGCAGCGCAACGTGCTCGTCACCGCTCAACTGGGAGCGGACGGATCGGCTCAGGTGACCCAGCAGATGACCGTCACCAATGCGACACCGGCCGACCGGCCCGAGGGACCTCCCGAGCGGATCGGCTACGAGACCTCCTGGCTGAAGGCCGCGTACCTCATGTACCTGCCGGACGCGGCCACCAACTTCGACGCCTCCTACCCCTCCGGCTTCGCGGTCCGGCCGTTCCGCAACCATCCCCAACTCGGTTCCGGGTGGGTGGATGATGGCTTCGGCCATCGACTCATCAGAGTCGTGGGCTGGACGAAGCCGGGTGGGCAGAACTCCGTGTCCATCTCCTACGACCTGCCGGCCGGAACCTTCGCGGTGGGGGAGAGCGGGCTGATGCCGTACGTCCTTCAGGCGGAGCCGCAATCGCTCTTCATCCCCTCGACGCTCACCGTCCAGGTCACCGCTCCTCCGGGCTGGATTCCCGTGGCGCAACCCGGCCAGGACGTGCAGGGCGCGACGGCGACGGTCAGTGCGGTCCAGGTCCGCACCCGTGAACGTCGTGTTGCAGTTCGAGCGGGCGCCATGAGAAGCCCCCTGGCCGCCAACGGCCTAGCGGTCGCGGTGACCGTGCTGCTGGTGTGGGTGGCGCCGCCGGTGGGTTTCGTGGCCGCGATGGTGCTGCTCGTCGTGCTGCCGCCGTGGGGCCGAAGTCTCGCGGAGCGCGCGATCGTCTCCGGCGTCGTGCTCCTGGGCCTCGTGGCGGTGGTCTTCCCCCGTGCCGGCTCCACCCCCGTGACACAGGCCAGCGCACGGCTTGCGCTGAGCCTCCTGCTGATCGCGATACTCGCGCTGCGTCTCGTGCCGGCCCTGCGCAGCGTCCCGGTGCCACGGCCGACGTGGAGTGACGGCCTGGTCGCGCTGCTCGCCGTCGTGAGCGGGACGTGGCTCGCGGCCGCCTACATCGGTCGGAACGCCTACGAGATCGTCAGCGGCCTGTTCTTCAGCGGCTGGGACAACCAAGGGCACTTCACCACGTTCGCCAACACGTATACGGCGGGCAGCACCACATGGCCCACCGTCGACGGATCGATCGCGTGGAACCAGTGGTACCCGTCGCTGCACACCACGACCTGGTCCCTCGCCGAGCTCGCCTCACGCGGCACCGCGACCCTCCTCGACCGGCCCGGCCTGCTGTGGCCGTTCGTCCAGTGGAATGCCATCAGCTTCGCCCTGTGCCTGGCCGCGCTGGCCTGGGTCGCCGGCGATCTCGCGGCGCGCTTCGGGGGTCGGGAGCGCGAGTCGTGGAGCCGCCCGCTGGCCGTCGCTGCCTTCGCGATCTTCGGGCTGCTCGGCAGCCCCGCCTTCCTCTACAACCGCGGCTTCACCAACTTCATGATGGGCGTCACCGTCGTCGTGGTCGTGGCCTATGTGAGCGCCCGCAGCTGGCGTTCGGCGCGCACCCTCGGCTGGTTCCTCGTGCCGCTCGGAGGGCTCGCCGTGATCGGGCTGTGGACGCCACTGGCGCTGGGCATCGTGCCGTCCGCCGTGATCGTGGCGATCGCCCTGGTGAAGCACAACCGCTGGCTCGGGGTGGGCTGGCTCGCCGTCAGCATCGTGCTGGCGGCATACATGGTCCTGACCCAGACGGCGGCCATTCTGGGCGTGGAACCGGGCACTTCGGCGAGCGACCTCACCGCGGACCTCGGCTCGGTCGGCACGGGGATGAGCCCGTTCAACCTCGGCCTCGCACTGATGTCGCCGGTGATCGCCCTGCTGTTCGCCGCGCTCCTGGTCCGGCGGCACCAGTGGCCGCTGGCCGTCGCCATCGTCGGGCCGATTCTCGGCGCCGGGGTGATCGCCCTCGTCTTCGTCACGGGTGCCGACTCTGCCGGCATCGGCCGGCTCCAGTCGTACTACGTGCTGAAGCCGCTGAACGCCATGCTGCTGGCGGTGGCTCCCCTGGTGGCTGCGCTGGTCGCCGTCGCCCTGGTTCGTGCACTTGCCGGGGCGCAACGGGCCACCGCGGTCATCGCCGTCGCCCTGGGGGCGGTGGTGGTCGTCTCGCTCTTCGGCTACGTCGGGGCGCTGTCGACGTTCGACGCCGGCTTCTCTGCCGCGCCGGGCGTCCAGGCGGGAGCAGACCGCATGCGGGGCGTCGAGGACCCCCTGGTCGGGGAGGCCATCGTCCGCGGCCGCGACGCGGCCGTCCCCTACCCCGAGTACACGACACTGCTCTGGGACGGGGCCGGGACGCTGCCCAACCTGTGGGTGTCCTCGCTGCACGGCGTGATGTCCAAGACCCAGAACACCTTCTACCGCAACCTGCCGCCCTTCCCCTACGACGACAAGACTCCGGAGTACGTGACACTGGCACTGAACCTGAACCCTGAGTCGCGCGTCGTAGTGCTGTGGTTCCGCCAGCCGTCGAAGGATCTCCTCGACCTCTACGTCGCAGATCGGGGAGACGACCGCGTCAGACTCGTGCAGGTGCCCATGCGGTCGACGCTCCTGTGCCCGGAGTGTTCGCTCTGATCGCCGCCCGCCGGCGCCTCGGCACGTCCCTGGTGCTGTTCGTCGTGGTCGCCGGCACGGTCGCCGTGTCGCTCCCCTCGGCCGCCGTCTCGTCCGGTGCACCGCGGATCAATCCTGCTCCCTCGCTGCCCGGGGTGGCCGGACTCCAGAACTCGGACCGGAACACGGGTGTCGACCCCGTTTCGGTGCCCGCCAGCGGCTCCACCTCGACCGGTCAGTGGGTGATCTGGAGCGGGCGAACGGGACGGTCCACGTCGACCGTCATGACCATGCCGGTGGCAGGCGGTCGGGCGCTGCTGGGTGACTGGAACGGTGATGGGGTTGCCACGCCGGGCCGCTACGAGGCCGGTCAGTGGTTCGTGACGAACGCATCCGTCGACTCCCCACAATGGGAGGCGAAGACGTCGTTCGGCGGTGACCCCGCGGACATCCCCGTGGTGGCCAATCTCGACAAGGACAAGAAGGCCGACATCGGCGTCTTCCGAGCCGGCACCTGGATATGGCAGCGAGCGAACGGGAAGCCGGCGCGCAACGACCAGTTCGGCGCTGCCGGGGACATCCCGATCGTGGGCGACTGGGATGGTGATGGCCGCGACGATATCGGCGTCGTGCGCGGCGGTGCCTGGATCCTGCGCCTGACGAGGATCGACGCGAAGCCGGCGTGGGTGGGCAAGGACGTTCAGGTGTCCATGGTGCGCGAGGCCCGCGCGGCGGTGCTCCAGTTCCCGTACGGGCTCCCGACGGACACTCCCGTCGTGGGCGACTGGGACCGCGACGGCAGGTCGGATCCCGGAGTCGTACGGAACGGTCGCGACTGGCTGCTCAGCGACGGCCTCGGAAAGCTGAAGGGCACGACCCGGGAGCTGCACATCCTCATCGGCGACGCGATCGCCCTCGTCGGCAATCAGGCGACAGCTGTGGACCACTGCCCCACAGCGACCGTGGCTGGCGAGAGGTACGGGTATGCGGCAGCGGAGGGCGTCCGTACAGCGCTGACACCGCAGGGCAGCACCTCGATCCCCGGAAACGCCGACATCCTCGCGACCGTCCAGGACGGCCTGCGGTACGCGATGACCGATGCGCTCACCAGCCGGCTGAGAGAGCGGACGAGCCGGCCGTACTACGACCCGCTGAGCTCCAACCCCAGCCGCGAGGAGTCGGTGCGCCGCTCGGCGAACTCGACCCTGGCCGCGGCCATCATGCTGACGACGACATCGTGGAAGAAGGTCAACGGCATCACGCGTGCCCAGCTCCTCGACTTCGCCCGGTGGAACATCCGTTCGCTGGCGTGCCAGCACGGCGCGACGTCGCCCGGAGGGTGGGGGAACGACTGGCAGTCGGCCCTGTGGGCGGTCACGACCGGTCAGGCCGGCTGGCTGCTGTGGGACGACCTCAGCCCGCAGGAGCGCGGCCTCGTCGCGGCCATGGTCGTGAGCGAGGCGGAGTACGCGTCAGCTCGTGGACCCCGCTACTTCCGCAATCGGCTCGGCCAGGAGCTGACGCCCGGCGACTCGCAGTCCGACGAGGTGTCGTGGGACCTGACGGCACCAGCCCTTGCCCTGGCGATGATGCCGAACCACCGCAGTGCCCCGAAGTGGCGCAACGCGCTGATCGCCATGTCGATCGCGGCCTTCGCACGACCGGACGACCTGCACCGCCCGCAGACCATCAACGGCATCCGCATCGACATCCGGCTGCCCGGCACCAACGCGAATGAGGACGGCACGGTCACCAACCACGGCATCGTCAACCCCGACTACACCCAGAACGTCGAGCACCTGTGGTGGGCGGCGAGCATGCTGCGGGCCGGGCGGCACAAGGTGCCGCAGGCGGTGTTCCTCAACGCCGACATCGTGTACCGGGCCCTGTCGAAGGTCGTCTTCCAGGCGCCTCCGTACGCTCCGCCCGGCGGCACCGTCTACCAGCCCCAGGGCCAGATCTACTACCCGATGGGCGTGAGCTGGGGCGTGCGTCGTCCGGCCACCTTCGTGGGAGTGGACGCCTTCGCCAACGTCTATGCGGCCGCCGACGTCAACGCCGGGAGTTTCCTCGCGGCCCACGCAGCAGACACGCGGGCGATGCAGAGGCGTTTCAGCGACGGCCACATCTACGCCGACGGACCGAGCGAGGACTCCTACAAGCTCGGCAAGGAGGAGTACGCCTTGCAGCAGATGGCGCTGGCCTGGTGGGCGGGTGCGATCAAGAAGGGCACGCCCATGCGGGTGGACGATCGCTACTACCCCGGCATCAGCCTCGGACTCGGCGCTGCGCTTCCGTGACGTAGTCGCGGCAGGACTCGTAGTCGGGCAGCATCCCCTGCGCCATCGCCTCCGCGAGGGTCGGAGCGGAGGCGTCCTTGGGAGAGAGCATGAGGTCGCCCTTGGGCCAGGGAAGGTCGAGGTCGGGATCGAGCGGGTGGATGCCGTGCTCGCGGCTCGGTGAGTAGGGCTCCGAGCACAGGTACCCCACCGTCACGGTGTCGCTCAGCGCACAGAACGCGTGGCCCAGACCCTCGGCGATGTACAGGCCCTTGCGATCGGTGTCGTCGAGCTCGACGGCGTCCCAGGTGCCGAAGGTGGGAGAGCCGACACGGATGTCGACGACGACGTCGAGGATGCGACCGGCGAAGCACTGAACGTACTTCGCCTGGCCGGGCGGCACGTCGGCGAAGTGCAGGCCTCGCACGGTGTTCGCCCGCGACACGGACACGTTCATCTGCTCGATCCGGAGCGGGTGACCGACGGCCAGATCGAACTGCGATGCCTTGAACGACTCGAGGAAAACTCCGCGGTCATCGGCCCGGATCAGGGGCGTGAACTCCCACACACCCTCGATGGACATCGGCCTCACCTGCACGGCCGTGAGGCTATCAGTCGTGCGGCATCGCCATCGGACAGCACGTTACGGTGGGGCGATGAAGGTCACCTTGATGGGCACGCGTGGCGTGCCCGCCAAGTACGGTGGCTTCGAGACGGCGGTCGAGGAGATCGGCAAGCGCCTGGCCGCTCGCGGGTACGACGTCACGGTCTACTGCCGCAACCCCGGCCAGCGCATCACCGAGTACGAGGGCATGCACCTCGTCAACGCTCCGGCCATCCGCCATCGCATGGCCGAGACGCTGTCCCACACCGCGGCGAGCACGGCGCACGCCATCATTCGTGACCATCCCGACGTGGTCCTCCTCCTCAACGCCGGGAACGCGCCGCTGCTCAAGCCGCTCAAGGCCGCGCGTATCCCCACCGCGATCCATCTCGACGGACTCGAGTCGAAGCGCGAGAAGTGGCGGGGGGCGGGTGCCAAGTACTACCGGTGGGCGGAGTCGGCGGCCGTGCGCTGGGGGCAGGAGGTGATCGCCGATGCGCAGGCGATCGCCGACTACGTCAAGGCTGAGTACGGACGTGACTGCGTCGTCATCCCCTACGGTGCGAGCGTCATCGAACCCGGCGACGCGCGGCTGGTCGAGGTCGGTGCGGTGAGTCACGGCTACCACCTGATCGTGGCCCGCTTCGAGCCGGAGAACCATGTCCTCGACGCCGTCCACGCCTTTCGTGCGAGCCATGAGACGCGGGAACTGCTGGTCGTGGGGAGCGCGCCCTACAGCCAGTGGTACGTCGACAGCGTCCGCCAGGCGGCGGCAGGCGAGGTGAGGATCCGGTTCCTCGGGGGCGTCTACGACCAGGACTTGCTCGACCAGCTCTACGCCGGCGCGCACACCTACATCCATGGTCATTCCGTCGGTGGCACCAATCCGTCGCTGCTGCGAGCGATGGGGGCCGGTGCGCCCGTGCTGGGCTACGACGTGGAGTTCAATCGCGAGGTCACGGCCGGGGCGGCGTTCTTCTGGGCGGACGCGCAGGAGCTGACGGCCATCCTCGACGCCATCGCCGACGGCACGGAGGAGAGCACCCTGGCGACGTTCCGGGAGAAGGGCCGCGACCGTGTCGCGGAGGTGTACCAGTGGGAAGCGGTCACCGACCGATATGAAGAGCTGATCCAGCGACTCGCAGCGAGCGGGAAGCGGCGATGACCCGCGCGGCGGCCGTCATCGTGACGCACGATTCGCAGCGCTGGATCGAGTCGACGCTGCGCAGCGTCCTCGCCCAGAGCCGTCCGGCCGACGAGATCGTCGTCATCGACGATCACTCGACGGATGGCACGTTGGGCATCATCGCCGAGACCCTGGGCGAGAGCGTGCGGTGCGAGGCCGCGTTGTCGACGGCGCCGGACCGGCTCACCCGCATCGCCCAGAACTTCGAGCAGGGAGTCCGGGCATGTTCCGACGTCGATGTGGCGCTTCTCGGCGACCATGACGACGTGTGGCATCCCGAGCGCGTTGCGCACCAGGTTGCGCTGCTCGAGCGCCATCCGACCATGGCGATGGTCGCGTCCGACGGCTTGCTCGTGGACGCCGACGGCGAGCAGGTGGGAGGCTCGCTGCGCGCCGTGTTCCCCGTGGCCGAGGGATTCAACGAGATGAGCCCGGCTGACCAGATGCGGACGGTCCTGCGCAGATCCGTCGCCACCGGCGGCGCGAGTGCGGTGCGGCCGTCGGCCTTCTCGGACGTGATGATCCCGCCCGGCTGGCTGCACGACCGCTGGTGGAGCCTCGTCGCAACGGCGCGTGAGGCGATGCTGGTCGACGACGCGCTGGTCATTGACTACCGCGTGACACAGGAGCAGGAGATCGGCCTCGATCTGGGCCAGCAGGGCCAGTCCACCGTGCGCCGGCTCACCGGCAGCATGGCGCACGCATCGGGAACGGTGGCCAAGCTCCGCGACATCACGCGGTTGCTCTCACCGCTGGCCACGCCGCAGACGGCCCCGGAGCTCGCCGGCCGGCGGCTGCTGCGCAACCTCCTCTAGCCAGCCCACCGCAGATGCGTCACGCAGACGTGCGCGTCGGATGATCCGATCCCGCGGTACGGCACGGACGTGCACTCCGGTGCCGTGGGCAGCGACCAGGGCGGGAGGCTGGCAAGGAACGCGTCGATCTGGCCGCGGGTGGGGGCGTAGAGCGCCAGCGCGGTCGGGGCCAGCTCCTCGAGGTTGTCGGCCTCCTCCTTGGTGAGGGTGGCGCCGCCCGAGACGTTGTTGTACTTCCCCCACAGCCGCATCGCCGCAACAGCGGATGTGAGCCGCTCCGGGTCGGTCCAGACGCCGATTCGGTCCGACGCGGCAGTGTGGTCGAGCACCCACTCCTCGGCGGCGATCTTGGACGACATGAGCAGGTCGCCCTCGAAGTCCACATACGCCGCCCGGAAGGGGTACTGGCCGTAGATGCCGAGCGGGCCTCGGCCGTTCTGCAGGATCTGCGCAGCGACAGCCGTGCCGCCCAGGGCGGTCACGAGAACGATCGCGGCGACTGCGGATGGTGCCTTGACGAGGGCGAGTGCCGCGAGCGCGAACGCGCCCACGACGCAAGCAAGGATCAGGAGGCCCTGCACACCGGTGATGGTGGTGTCCCATCGTCCCGACCACAGCACGAGCGGGACGCAGAGGAGGGCCGTCACCCAGCCGGCCGGACCCAGTCGGCGTTCGCCGACGATGGCGGCGAACGCGAGCGCCAGGGCGACGAGGGAGCCGGCCCACAGCTTCGCGACATAGTGCGGCGCTTCGAGCCAGGGACCCGGGACGAGCAGCAGGTAGATCCAGGTGAAGGCGAGATTGCCGGCCGCGACGGCCAGCGCCGAGATCGCCCAACGGCTGGCCCGCGTGGCGGCCACGGCGACGACCGAGACAAGCAACGCCGCGACCGGCACCAGGAGTGCGACATCGCGCTGCCACACGTCGGGGTCGCCGACGAAGCTGGAGTAGTCCAGCTGGGAGTTCCAGTCGACATAGGTCTGCACCCAGTTGCGGCCGGGGAAGATCACCAGGCCGGCGACGAGGAGGAGCGTGAAGCTGACGGCGAAGCCGGAGATGCCGGCGGCTGCGTCTCGCACCAGCGCGCGCCATCTGCTCGTCGGGCCGGTGAAGAGCCCGACCTCCCGCACGGCGACCCACATCGTCATGCCCAGGAGGAGGGCGTACGGGTTGAGCATGACGAGCCAGCCCGCGACGAGACCGGACAGTGCGGGTGGGAGCCAGGGGTGCCGTGGATCGGTGAGGCTGCCCCACACGCCGAGCGCCAGGAGCACCGTGAGCGCTGCGAGGATCGTGCCGGTGAGGTAGGAGTTGCCCACGTAGGACAGCACCATCGTGTTGAGCGAGGCCGCTGCGGAGATCATGATCGCGAGTTCGCGGGTACTCGCCATGCGGACGATCGCGTAGATCGCAGCGACGATCATGACGATGAGGACGAATCGCCAGAGGGTGAAGCCGACCGAGGGCCCGAGCACCGTCACCAGTCCCCGCACGGGCGCGATGTAGCCGAGCCGCGTCCACGTGTACGCCGGATCGATCGAGCGATCGGTGACGTCGTTGCCGAAGAGAGCGAGCGACGCGTAGAACTCCGAGTCGGGTGAGTTGAAGCCCGCCCAGGTGCGTGATCCCGACGCGAAGGCCGCGAACCCGCTGATGGCGAGGACGATGACCGCGTCGACCAGGCGGGAGGACAGCCGCGCTGAACTTCGCACCCCGACCTCCGACACGCCCGTCAGGCTACTGGGGGCCGGTGGTCGTTCGGATCTCGACGGTGGCGGTGAGCTGGGCATAGATCGCGCGGGCGCGTGCGAGGGGTGCGCGGATCCGCGGGTCGTCCGCGAGCCGGAGGAAGGGCGCCTTCATCTCCTCGCGCCTCGTGCTCGGCGTGTTGCGCTGCCCCACGTCGAGGCCGGCCCGGCGGTTGGCCGAACGGATGTCTCGCGCGAGCTGTTCCACGGACATGAGCGCGGGATCCAGTGCAGGGACCTTGTGGCCGAGCACTCTCGTGAGGGCATCGGCCGGGTCGAGGGAGAAGTGGACGAAGTCGACGACCGTCGCCAGGGGACTGTCGAGCTGGCGGGACACCTCGCGATGCCACGCTGTGTACATCGCGATTCGCTGTCGCATTCGGGCCGCCGACGGCTCGTCCTGGTGGTACAGGCACAGGGAGACCACCGCATCGAGCGGCTCGCGCACGGGGACAAGGACGGGCGTGCCCGCGTCGACGAACGTCCGAATGGTGAAGGGATCGTGGTTCTTCCAGCACGCGGTGGGGCTGTCCAGCAGCACCGAGATGGCGCTCTGCATGAAGGTGGTGCCGCTTCTCGGGAAGCCCACGACCGCGACGTCCGCCATCTCGACGTCGGCCAGGGCCGGGTCTTCCGACGTGCTCGGGCCGCGGTCGAAGGCGATGGGTCCGAGCAGACGCGACGACAGACGCAGGCCCCCCGGCACGCGGGAAGCCATCTCGACGGGCCGGGCGAACGTCGGGAACAGCCGTTGGGGGTGGAACGACCCGATGCGCGAGTGCGGGGGCTGCTGCGTCGCGGGCAACCGTGCGGTGCCCACGCAGTGCCCCCCTCGTTTGTCGTGTGAGGCGACAAACTACCC
The DNA here is from genome assembly GCA_016717115.1 of Actinomycetota bacterium. Lineage (GTDB taxonomy): Bacteria > Actinomycetota > Actinomycetes > S36-B12 > S36-B12 > UBA10649. The sequence goes on along the minus strand of JADKGE010000002.1, from coordinate 268,925 downwards.
CGGACCGTGCACACCCGCAGATCGAGGGGGTACGCCCGTCGGCACGACGTACGCTTCACCCGTGACGGCAGACGGGGACGGGCCAGGCGTGCTCCTCGACGTCACGGACCTCGTGGAGTTCCTCCAACGGCAGGAGTCCGTATCCGGAGTCCAGCGCGTGATCGCCGAGACGGCCCCCCTGCTGATCGCCTCGGGTAGTGGCGCCGTGGCCGTCGTGCTCGACCGCCACCGTGGGCTGTTCGTCGCACTCAGCGACGCCGAGACCAGCAACCTGATCGGTTCGGGAGTGAGCGCTGGCATCGTGTCGACGGACCGGGGGCCCCTGGCCGCTGCGGCCGGTGCCTGCCTTGCTCGCGCACGATCCGCAGCGCCGGTGGTGATCGATGCGGGCAGCGTGATCGTCTTCCTGGGAGCGGTCTGGATCAACGACGCCCTGATGCTCGCGGCAAGGGACGCCCATGCCATGGGCGCCCGATGCGTGTACCTCCTGTACGACCTGACTCCCGTGCTCGAGACGGGTCACACGGCTGCCGTCAACCGACTCTTCGATCGTTACCTCACCCTCGTCACTGAGACGGCGTCCGGCGTTCCGGCGATCTCCGCGTCCAGCCGTCACGACTACGAGGCCCACTGCTCGGCCAACGGGACCGTCGCGCCGCCCGGCGCGGTCACCGGACTTCCGTGCGGCCTCTCCCCCGAGCAGTTCGACGTGTCCGAGCCGCCATGGCCGCGCCCCTACGCGCTGTTCGTCGGCACGGTCGAATCACGCAAGAACCACCTTCTGGCACTGCACGCGTGGCAGCGACTCATCGAGCGCAACGGCGAGTCCGGGGTACCGGACCTGGTCTGCATCGGGCGCCTGGGCTGGCACAGCGCGCAGTTCCTCCGGGAGTACGTGACGTCGGCGGGGCTCGGCGGCAAGGTCAGCGTGCTGTCGTCGAGCGTGACCGACGCCGAACTGGCTCGGTTCTACGCCCACGCCGACTTCACCGTCTACCCGTCGCGGTACGAGGGCTGGGGCCTACCGGTCTCGGAGAGCCTTGCCTTCGGCAAGGTCCCGGTCGTGGCGCACAACTCGTCCCTGCCGGAGGCCGGCCGCGACCTGGCGGTGTACTTCAAGTCCGACGATGTCGACGACCTCGTGCACGTCGTCGAGACGCAGGCGCTCGATGTCGACGTCCGACGAGGCCACGAGCAGCGCATCGCGGCAGACGGCACCGAGCCCATCACGTGGCGCGGTGTCGCGGGCGTCATGGAAGCCGAGGTCAGCAGAGCACGGCAGGCGGAAGCGAGGAGACCGGTGTATCCCACGATCGAGCTCGGGCGCGAGTACATGCTGGCCGTCGGCCAGCCGCCGCCGGACACCGGCTACGCCGACCGGTACATGGCGTACCTGCAGGACGAGGGGCTGACCCCGATGCTCAGGCAGCCGAGGGGTGAGCGCGACTTCGAGATCGTCGACGCCGCCGTCGTGGGCACCTTCGGGTCACCGCAGGTGTGGGGCAACGAGATCCGCCCCGGCCGACGCGCCGACTTCCGCTTCACGCGTCCGGTCGACGGCGGCCTGACTCTCCTGGTGGCGACCAGGTCGATGCCGGGCGTGGTCACGATCGACGCCATCGGTCCGGGCGGTCCCGTGCGCGAGGAGGTGTACCTCGGGTCGGTCATCACGCTTCCGCTGGGCGAGGGCCGGGAGGGCGAGGCCGCACAGGTCTCCCTCACGGTGGTCGACGCCGCGGACTCGATCGAGGGGTTCCTCGGCATCCGGTCATTCGTGGTGCTGAGCGCCGCCGACCTCACCACGCAGGTGGTCGCCCACAAGTCGGCGGCACAGGCGCTTCGACAGGAACTCGACTTCGTCACCAACACGCGCTCGTGGAAGGTCACCGCTCCCCTGCGTCGGTTCAAGGGCAGGGGAGCCGGCTAGGGCGGGCACCCTCGCTAGTTCTTCTTCCTTGGCGGCGCCTGCACGGTGAGGGTGTACGTCTCGCTGCCGGGTGTGAGCAGGCTGTTGCCCGGGGTGATGGCGGTGACCTGGCACTGTCCCGCGCTCAGGGCGGTCAGCACCGCACCGGCGATGGCGCACGGACCCTGCTCGCTGAACAGCACCGGGGTCCCCGACGCGCTCGTACCCACGAGGGTGACGGAGGTGCCGGCCCTCATCACGATGGGCTGGGCCACGGACCACACCGGCTGAGTGGGCGGATTCACCGTGATGTTGTCGGCGGTCAGCGCCCCGAGGATGTTCACCGACTGGAACGAGCTGCCGCTGACGTTCTTGGCTCCGGAGAACAGGACGCCGATGGTATGGACGCCGGTGGTGGGGGGCGTCCACTGGAAGGACGCGACGCCGTTGACCGTCGGGATGGACGGGCTGATGCCCTGGCCGTCCAGCAGGAAGGCGGCGCTGCCGTCGGGAATGCCCTGGCCGAGCACCGCCTGGAGCACCGTCGACGTGCCGATGTAGAGGTTCTCCGGCCAGCGCATGGCCACTGTCGGCACAGCGGTGGTGACGTTCGGCTGGGAGATCGGACTCGTCGACGCGCCCTGGCCGCCCGAGGCCGGCTGGTACGTGGCCTGGATCGGTGCAGCGCCGCTGAAGCCGGGATTCCACGGGAGGGTGGCGGTGGCCGTGTTGGTGCCGAACTGACCAGACAGCGGCGCAGTGGACAGGATGCCGCCGTTCACGCTCGAGAGCGTCAGGTTCCCCGTCGGGGCGAGGGTTCCGATGGGGGCGACGACGGCGCCGAGGACGTTGTTGGTCACGCCCTGCTGGAGCTGGTTCTGGGCGAGGAGGACCGTGTACGTCGGCATCGGCACCACGGTGGTCGTGGTCGAGCCGGCGCTGCTGATGCTGCCTAGGCCGTTGATCGTCCATCCCCCGGCACCGGTGGGAGTCCAGGTGACCGACCCGAAGCCGTTGCTCGCGATCGTCGTCTGCAGCACCTGCGAGGCCGGACCAAGCTGAAGGCCGATGGTCACCACTTGCCCGGCGGCCGACGGAGCCTTGATCGTGATGGTCTCGGGAACCCCGACCATCCCGTTGGGGGCCGCGATGAACGACGACGGCGCCGCGGGCGCGGACGTGGCCGTCGCCAGCCCGCTGGCGGCGGTGACGCCGAGGCTGAGGGCGATGGTGGCGGCGATGCGGACGCCGCGCGAACGAGGGGCGATCGATGACATGGAGCCTCCTTGGTCCGTCGATCCGAGGCTACTCACGTGAGCGCCGATTTCGCCTCACATCCGGTCGATGCCTGACGGGTAGGATTCCCCCGTCATGGTGGAGAGGGGTGGGCGCGCGTGCTGACCGACCTCTATACCCAGCGGGCACTCGTCTGGGCTTTCGCGAACCGTGACTTCGCGACCCGCTACCGCTCGAGCGTTCTGGGCTGGGCGTGGTCGCTGATCCAGCCGCTCGCCACGCTCGTCGTCTTCGCCGCGGTCTTCAGCATCGTCTTCCGGATCGAGGCGCCTCCCCTCGGCAATGGGGACGGGTCGTCCTACGCGGCGTTCCTGTTCACCGGGCTGGTCACGTGGAACCTGTTCTCGAGTCTGCTCACCTTGTCGATGACGCAGCTCAAGTCGAACGGCGAACTGCTGAAGAAGGTGCAGTTCCCGGCGTGGACGGTGATCCTCGGCGCGTCGCTGGTGCAGCTCGTCCAGGTGCTCCTCGAGCTTCTCGTCCTCATCCTCATGTTCCTGTGGCTGCGTAACGTCGGCTGGACCTGGATCCTGGCGATCCCGATCCTCCTCGGCACCATGCTCTTCTCGCAGGGGATCGGCCTCATGCTGTCGATCGTCAACGCACGCTTCGGTGACGTGATGTACATCGTCTCCGTGGTGCTCGGGGCCCTGTACTTCCTCACGCCCGTGCTCTACCCGATCAGCATGCTCGACGGGCAGAACGAGTGGCTCACGCTGATCATCAAGCTCAACCCGATGTCCTGGTACGTGCAGAGCATGCACGACGTGATGTACACCCTCGTCGCACCGCCGGCCCTCGTCGTCGTCGCGCTCCTCGTCGGCGGCTTCCTCACCTTCTGGGCAGGCTTCGCCGTCTTCAATCGCTGGAGCGAGGACATCGGGGAGATGCTGTGACTCCGACATCCCCCCTGGCCGTCGACATCGAGGGCGTGGGCAAGCGGTTCATCCGCCATACCGATCGACGCAACAGCATCAAGGAGCGCATCGTGCGTGGGCGCTCGCGCAAGCCCGAGGACTTCTGGGCGGTGCGTGACCTCTCGCTGCAGATCCCCAAGGGCAGCGTGTACGGCCTGATCGGCCACAACGGCTCGGGCAAGTCGACCCTGCTCAAGATGATCGGCGGGATCTACCGACCCACCACGGGCTCGATCACGACCGACGGTCGGGTGGCGGCGCTCATCGAGTTGGGCGCGGGTTTCCACCCGGACATGACGGGGCGCGAGAACATCGGCCTCAACGGATCCATCCTCGGCCTCCCGCGGAAGGAGATCGCCGCCGTCACCGACGAGATCATCGAGTTCAGCGGGCTCGGCGACTTCATCGACGATCCGGTCAAGCACTACTCCAGTGGGATGTACGTGCGCCTGGGATTCTCCGTCGCCGTCCACATGAAGCCCGACGTCCTGTTGATCGACGAGGTGCTGGCCGTCGGAGACGAGGAGTTCCAGCGCAAGTGCTTCGACCATCTTTATGCCCTACGCAAGTCGGGGCGCACCATCATCGTGGTCAGCCACGGTCTGGGCCAGCTCGAGGGGCTGTGCGATGAGATCGCCTGGCTCGAGCGCGGTGTGATGCTCGAGCACGGGTCTGCGGTCGACACCATCGCGTCCTATCTTCGGCGTGTCAATGCCGACGAGGCAGCACGCAACCCCATGGTCGCGGCCGTTCGCGATGACGGCGAGGCGGTCCGTGCCGGCGACCAGACCATCCGCGTGGGCAGTGCCGAGATCGTCGACCTCGAGGGAATGGCGCTGAGCCACGCGGAGACCGGCGCCACATTCGTCATCCGTATTGGGATCTCCTCGCCGGCACCGGTGCTTGGCCCGAACGTGCGCGTGGCCCTGCAGCATGACTCCGGCTCGCTGGTCACCATGGTGAGCAACCACCAGCAGGGCGTCGACTTCGGCTACGTCGACGGCGATCACACGGTCGACATGGCGCTTACCGACAACCCGCTCCTGCCGGGCCGCTACCGCGTCCATATCGACGTCTTCGACCACACGGGCTCGCGGCTCATCGACTCGTGGAACGACGCGGTGGAGTTCGCGGTGCGCAGCCAGTCGGGCGAGTTCGGTCAGGGATTCGTCAAGCTGTCCGCCCAGATCACGATCAGCTAGGGGCGGCATGGTGTCGGAGCGCAACCCCCTCATCAGGGCCAAGCGGCGGGCCGGCCGCGTGAAGCGATGGATCCGTCGCAAGTTCTACGAGCGCAACATCGGCAAGCAGTACCAGGCCTGGCTTGCGGAGGCGGCGCTGGTCTACCCGGCAACGACCAGTTACCTCACGACGATCTCGATCATCGTCCCCGTGTACGACCCGCCCGTGGCCTTCCTGCGTCAGTGCCTCGAGTCCGTCGTCGGGCAGCGTGCCCGCAACTGGCAGCTCGTCGTCGCCAACGACGGCTCGACCAAGCCCGACGTCGCGGACTTCCTCAGGCAGTTCGCCGCGCAGCACGAGGGCGACGACCGCATCGTCATCGTGGAGAAGGCGAATGGCGGCATCTCCTCGGCGCTGAACGCGGCCCTGGATCGGGCGACGGGCGAGTACGTCGGCATGCTCGACCACGACGACCTCCTCGACCCCAGATGCATCGACGAGTTCTCGCGGGCGCTCGAGGAGCACCACTTCCCGGACGCCGTCTACTCAGACGAGGACAAGGTCAATCCGCGGGGCGAGCACTTCGAGCTCTACTGCAAGCCCGACTTCTCACCGGAGCTGCTGCTCACTCAGATGTACCTGTGCCATTTCACGATCTTCCGGCGCGAGCAGGTGGTGGCCTGCGGCGGTCTGCGCAGCGACATGGATGGCGCTCAGGACTTCGACCTGGCGCTGCGGTTGCTTCCCCGGCTCGAACGCGTCATCCACCTGCCGCGGCCCTATTACCACTGGCGTGCCTGGGCCGAGTCGACGGCGCTCACGATCGACGCGAAGCCATGGGCGCAGTCGGCTGCCGCCCGGGTGCAACTGGACTACGTCGATGCGACCTTCGGCGGCGGCACCGTGACGCCGAGCGCGGTACCGGGCCTCAACGAAGTGCACCCTCGCGTCGTCGGGGACCCGGTGGTCTCGGTGATCATTCCCACGATCGGCACGCGCAACGTAGCGGGCACAGGGCGATTCGTGGACGACGCGGTCCTCTCTCTGATGCAGAGGGAGAACAACGCCACCATGGAGATCATCGTCGTCACCACGGGCGTCATCCCCGACGTGCCGGTCGACCTGCACGGCAAGCATCGGATCAAGCACGTCGTCTACGACGCCGAATCCTTCAACTTCTCCGAGGCGATCAACGCGGGCCGCGCCGCCGCTACGGGTGAGTACCTGCTCCTGCTCAACGACGACACCACGGTAGCCGCACCGAATCCCGTCACGCGCCTGCTCGAGATCGGCCAGATCGAGGGAGTGGGAGTCGTGGGCTGCCGCCTCACGTACCCCGATGGTCGCCTGCAGCACGTGGGCATGGTGCTGCTGCCGAGCGGGCCCACGCACTGCTGGATCGGCAAGGCGGGCAAGGAACCCGGCTACTTCGGCTCGACCCTGACGCCGCGCAACTACCTCGCCGTGACGGCTGCCGCCATGCTCGTGCGCACCAGCGTGTTCGACGCGTTGGGTGGGTTCGATGCGGCCTTCGCACGGGACTTCAACGACGTCGACTTCTGCATGCGCGCCCACCACGAGGGGCATCGCGTAGCGTGGACGCCATACGCACACTTCACCCACTACGAAGGCGCGACCATGGCCCGGAAGAAGTCGGACTCCGTCGAGGGCTCGCTGTTCCGCGAGCGCTGGTCCGTCGCGTACCCGATCGATCCGTACTACTCCCCGGCCCTCAACCAGGACCTCCAGCGCATGTACGAAGCCCTGTGACGAAGCCATGACCGAGACCATCCGCTCGCGCAGGGGCCGCACACTGGTCGTGATCGGCGATCCCGCGCTGCTGACCATGGACCGTATGGGCGAGTTCACGTCGCGCATCGACACCGACCCTCGCATCGCCTCGCTGTCCCTTGTCCCGGGTCCGGCCGGTTCCGGGCAGTGGCTGCGTGCGGCCGCTCCAGCCGGGCCGCTCATCGCGATCGCGACCGACGTCGAGGACCTTGTGGGATCGTTCGACGCGGAGGACCCCGAATCGGTCCGAGACTGGCTGGCCGGCGCCTCTGAGCGAGGCCTGTGGCACGACTGGTGGGTCACCGGCAGCACCGACATCGCCCGAGCAGAGTCGATCCTCGAGGTCGCCGACGTCGACCGGGCCGAGGCCGACGATCCGAGCAGTTCCCATCACGCGGCTCTGCGCCACTATCGTCCCCGCGCCGGACGCCTGACGATCACCGTCGACGCCACCTGGCTGGGGCCGTACGAGACCGGCGCCCAGGTACTGACGACGTCGGCGCTGGAGGCCCTGGCCAAGCAGGATGCGGTCACTGAGATCCGCCTTGTCGGGCTGGCCGAACTGCCCTCCTACGCGGTGCATCTAGCCGACCTGCCGAAGATCACCCTTGTCGGGCCGGAAGGCGACCCGCCCATCTCGGACGTCGTCTGGTACCCCAACCAGATCGACGGCCGCAGCAACATCGCCTCTGCTCGCCGTCTCGGCGCTCGCATCGTCACCACCTACCTCGACCTGATCGCCTACGACATCCCGCGGTACCACGGATCAGCGCAGGCGTGGCACGCCTACCGGGCGCTGCAGCGACGCATCGCCCTGAGCGTCGATGGCATCACCACGATCAGTGCCGACGTCGCCACCCGGCTGATGGAGGAGGTGCCCAAGCTCGAGCCCGAGCGGGTGCTCGCGTTGCCGCTCGGCCTCGACCACATCGGCCGTGAGCAGGTGCCGTCCGAGCCGGGCGAGGACCTTGTCGGACTCGTGAAGGCCTTGGGCGGCAAGCGGTTCGTCGCCGTGCTCGGCAACGACTTCCAGCACAAGAACCGCGACTTCGCCATCAAGGTGTGGCAGCGCGCGCTCCAGGCCGGCCAGCCGTGCGACCTCGTCCTGGCTGGCCTGCACGTGAAGGGCAGCAGCTCGAAGAAGGACGAGGATGACCTCGTTGCCCGTCACCTCGACCTGCGCGGTCGCATACACACCCTCGGCCACGTGAGCTCGCAGAGCCGTGCGTGGCTCCTCGCCAACGCCGCGGTCGTGCTCTACCCCACAAGCGCGGAGGGATTCGGTTTCGTCCCCTACGAGGCGGCAGCGATGGGCACCCCGACCGTGTTCACCGACTTCGGGCCGTTGAAGGAGATCTCCGCCCTGCAGGGCCTGCCACGCTCCTGGTCGATCGAGCAGCACGCCGACGACCTGGTGGCGCTGCTCACCGACCAGTCGGTGCGCGATCGCCGGGTGGCCGGGCTGCACGAGGCGATCGCCCGGTACACATGGGCGGCGTTCGCCGACCGGCTGGTGGCGTTCTTCGCGGAGATCACCCGACTGCCGGAGGTGGCCACCAGCGCCGTGGGCGCGGACTCAGCCGCCGCTGATGCCGCCGCCTTATCCGCGATCCTGTCCAGCCGTAGCTGGAAGGCGACGGCGCCGCTGAGGCGCCTGAGCAGAAGAGGCCGTCCTTAGCGCTGCGTCGTCAGGAGTGCTGGGCCGCCAGCCTCATCAGGTAGCTGCCGTAGCCGCTCTTGAGGAGGGGCTGGGCCAGCTCGGACAACTGGTCCGAGCTGAGCCAGCCGTTGCGCCAGGCGATCTCCTCCACGCAGCCCACCTTGGTGCCGGTGCGGTCCTCCATGACGCGGACGAACTCTCCGGCGTCCTGGAGCGACCGGAAGGTACCGGTATCGAGCCACGCGGTGCCTCGCTCGAGCACCGTCACCGTGAGCGTGCCCTGCTTGAGGTAGTAGTCGTTGACGGTGGTGATCTCGAGCTCGCCGCGGGCGCTCGGCTTGATTGCCTTGGCGACATCGACGACGGTCTCGTCGTAGAAGTACAGGCCGGGGATGGCGTAGTTGCTACGGGGCTTGGCGGGCTTCTCCTCGACGGACAGCGCCACGCCGTCGTCGTCGAACTCGACGACGCCGTACTCGCTGGGGTCGGCAACCTCGTAGGCGAAGACGTGCGCGCCGCTCTGCTGGGTGAGGGTGGCCAGCTGGCGGCCAAGGCGGGGTCCGTAGAAGAGGTTGTCGCCGAGGATGAGTGCAGCCTGGTCGCCGGCGAGGAAGTCCTCGGCGATGAGGAAGGCCTGGGCCAGTCCCTCGGGGCGCGGCTGCACGGCGTACTGGATGCTCATGCCCCACGCGGCCCCGTCGCCGAGCAGACGGGAGAAGGACTCGGAGTCCTCGGGCGTCGTGATGACGAGGATCTCGCGCAGCCCGGCGGCCATGAGGGTGCTCAAGGGGTAGTGGATCATCGGCTTGTCGTACACCGGGAGGAGCTGCTTGCTGACGCCCTTGGTGATCGGCCACAGGCGGCTGCCGGTTCCCCCGGCGAGAATGATCCCCTTCATTCGGCGAACGCTACCGCTGCCGTGCGGGGAACACGCCGCGAGCGCTGGACTTCGCCTTCGCCCATCTGTCGTCCTCGATCGTGACTGCGAGCGCGGTGTTGACGGCCACTCGACGGAGCGTGCGCAGGGCGTGCACCGGCGACTGGGCGAACTCGGCGGGGAAGAGGCGGAGGCGATTGCGCACCATGGTCGTGCGGCGATGAGGGGAGTGGCCCGAGGCCAGCACGGAACGGCCCAGCACCGATACCTGCCGACCCTCTCCGACCCGGTGGGCGACGCAGAGGTCGGTGGCGAGGACGACCAGCTGGCCGCGCTCGCGAAGACGAAGGCACGCGGCAGCGTCGACGGCGTCGATGCCGAGCCGCTCGTCGAAGCCGCCGGCCGCACCGAGTGAGGCGACGTGCCAGATCGTCCCTGTCTGGATGACCTCGTGGGTCGTAGGGACGTTCCCCTCGAAGTACACGGGGTAGCTCAACTCGCCGCTCGCATCGTCGATCGAACCAGCGCCCACTGCACCCACGCGATCCTGGCCGAGCTCGGACTCCGCCGCCTCCGCCGCTTCGAGAAGGCGCGCGACGTAGTCGTCCGCGAGGACCGAGTCCTGGTCGACGGTGAGCAGCCATCGGGCGCCGACTTCGACGGCCCGCGTCAGGCCCGCATTGAGACTGCGGGCGATGCCGGCGTTCCGATCATGGCGCACGACCTCGGCGCCGAGTGCAGCCACATCGCGCAGCGCCACGTCGGACGTGCAGGGACTCGCGTCGTCCGCGACGACGACACCCGTCGTCTGGGAGAGCAGGGTGGCAACGAGGGGCAAGAGGTCGTCGGTCGGAGCGCGGAAGGAGGGAACCACGGCCAGCACGCGACGACTCACCGTCGCAGTCTACGGCGACGTGCTGCAGGCGATCGTCGGGAATCAGCCGGCTGCAGTACCGCGCAATTGCCGAAACCATCGCTTGGGCGTGTTGGCCAGCCGGGTCAGGGTGATGATCCGGGCGTAGTCCTGCTGGTACGTCTCAGCGTCGCGATCGGTCTGCGCGGCCAACGCATCGGACCGACCCGTACCTTCGCCGGGGTGCAGGTGCTCCCACTCGACCGTCTTGGTCACGATCCCACCGAAGTCGCGCCTGGCGCGGATATCGAGATCGTGGTCGCCGTACCACCACACGTACCGCTGGTCGGGCCGCAGTCCGGAATCCACGCGCAGGAGCCAGAAGCAGCCCCAGATCTTCGGTGTGTAGGGAATGAGCCATCTCTTGTGCAGCCCCACGCGCTCTCCGGGCCGACTCGGGCTGGCGACTGCTGCGCCCGTGCGCCGGAGCTCGTCCTGCAACTCGAACAGCGTGCGGGGGGTGACCCACATGTCGTCGTTGAGCACGGCGACCACGTCCGCGCCTCGCCGCTGAGCCTCGTCGATCCCGACGCTCCACCATCGCTGGATGTTGAGCGGACCGAAGTCCTCCACCTTCACCACACCCGCGGGAAGGGAGATGTCCGGTTTCGTGGCAACGATCACGATCTGCTCAGGCGGAAGCCCGCAGTTGCGCACGAGCTCGTCCAGCAGCGCGGCATGGTGCCCAGCGGTGGGCACGGTCATGAACAGCATGTCGGCTGCCTTCCATGAGGAGAAACACGTGGGTCTCCCGGAAACGCTAGTGGAGCGCTCACAGTGATGATCCTCGGCTGTCACGCTCCCAGGAGCGATACTCGACTTCGCCGCCGCTGTAGGCTGTTCTCCAAGCACTTCACAGGCCGGAGGAATCTTGAGCGAGGCGAAGCGCGCCCTCATCACAGGCGTCACGGGCCAGGACGGCTCGTACATGGCGCAGCAGTTGCTGGAGAAGGGCTACGAGGTCCACGGGGTCGTCCGGCGCTCGTCGACGTTCAACCGCAGCCGCATCGACCACCTGCACCACGACGAGCACATCCCCGGCCAGAACCTGCATCTTCACTACGGCGACGTCACCGACGCGGCTCGGATGGCGCAGTTGGTCTCGGCCATCCACCCGCACGAGGTGTACAACCTCGCGGCCCAGTCGCACGTTCGCGTGTCGTTCGACGAGCCCGCCTACACGGCGCAGGCGACGGGCGTCTCGACCTTGAACCTTCTCGAGGCGATCCGCACCGTCGACACATCGATCCGGTTCTACCAGGCGAGCACGAGCGAGATGTTCGGCGCCAGTCCGCCCCCGCAGAACGAGGACACGCCGTTCTACCCCGAAGCCCCTACGGTGCAGCGAAGGTCTACTCGTACTGGATCACGAAGAACTACCGCGAGGCCTACGACATGTTCGCCGTCAACGGCCAGTTGTTCAACCACGAGTCACCGCGTCGCGGAGAGACGTTCGTGACGCGCAAGATCACCCTGGCTGTGGCGAACATCGTCAAGGGCCTGCAGAGCGAACTGTGGATGGGCAACCTCGACTCGATCCGCGACTGGGGCTACGCACCGGAGTACACCGACGGCATGTGGCGCATGTTGCAGGCGGAGAAGCCCGAGGACTTCGTCCTCGCCACGGGCACCGCGTACACGATCCGCGACTTCCTCACCTTCGCGTTCACGCATGCGGGACTCGACTGGGAGGACTACGTCAAGTTCGATCCCAAGTTCCTGCGCCCGACCGAAGTCGATGAGCTCATCGGCGATGCGGGCAAGGCCAAGGCGACGCTGGGGTGGGAGGCCAAGGTACTTCCGCCGGAGCTCGCGACGATCATGGTCGACGCGGACATCGCCCGGCTTGAGGGCGCCAAAGAGGGCCGGTTCTAGGCCGAGCCGTGCGCGCCCTCGTCACCGGAGCCGCGGGCCAGGACGGCACGATCCTTGCGACGCAGCTTGCCCGCGAGGGGGCCGACGTCGTCGGCCTGGTGAAGCCGGGTACCGACACATCGCTGCTGCGTCGATACGTGCCGGCCATCTCGGTTCTTGAGTGCGACCTGGGCGACGTCGATGACCTGCGCGCTCAGGTGCTCGACGTGGCTCCCGACGAGATCTACAACCTCGGCGGGTTCACCGCACCCGGCGAGTCGTGGGATCATCAGGTCGAGGTGCGAAGGATCAACGTCGACGCCGTCGCAACTCTTCTCGACGCGATGACGCACCTGCCCCGCACGCGCCTGTTCCAGGCGTCGTCGGCATCGATCTTCGAGGGCACCGACGCCATTCCCCAGACGGAACGCAGCCGACGCGTGCCGAACACGCCGTATGCCGTGTCGAAAGCCGACGCGATGGAGCTCGTCAATCGCGCTCGAGCGGAACGCCGTGCCTTCGCTGTCTGCGGGATCCTCTACAACCATGAGTCGCCGCTGCGCGGCGAGAACTTCGTCACACGGCGCATCAGCATGGGCGTGGCCCGCATCGCGGCCGGCCTGCAGGACACGATCGAGCTCGGCGACGTCGAGGTGGCCCGTGACTGGGGCTGGGCGCCCGACTACGTGCGCGGGATGCGGCTCATGCTCCGTGCGGACGTTCCCCACGACTACGTGCTCGCCACGGGAATCTCTCATCGCCTGTCCTTCTTCCTCGGCAAGGCCTTCCGCGCCGCCGGTATCCACGACTGGCAGCCGCATGTCGTCAGCATGAGCGACCGCAAGCGGGAGAACGACACGAACATGCTGGTGGGCGACAGCCGAGCGGCCTACGTGGAGCTCGGGTGGCGGCACACGGTCGACTTCGACGACATGGCGGCGATCATGGTGAGGCATGACATGAAGCTGCTGACGGATCCGAGCGCCCTGTGGCAGATCCCGTGACCGACCGGAAGGTGAGCTACGCGCAGAACGCCGAAGACATCCGCGTCTGGCGCGCCTTCCACCCCCTGTCGAGTGGTGAGTTGTCGGGGTCCGGAGGGTCCTCCGGACCCCGACAACTCACCACTCGACAGGGGTCTCCGGGGTCTCCCGGGGGGGCGGGGTGGACGTATGTTGATGTGGGGGCCAACGAGCCGCTGCATCTTTCTATCACCGCTAGCCTGCACTCCCTTGGCTGGCGCGGACTGCTCATCGAGGCCGATCCCGTCCTCGCCGCCGAGCTTCGCGTGCATCGTCCCTCCGACACCGTCGTGCAACTGGCGGCCGCGGCCGGCACGGGCGAGCTGACGTTCTACCGAGTTCCCGGCACCGGGCTCGGCACTCTCGACGAGGGCGAGGCTCAGGCGGCGCGGGCGCGTGGCTTCGATGTCGAGGCCGTCGTGGTGCGCACGGAGGCCCTCGACACCATCCTCGACGACAACGGCGTCGGTGACATCCACTTCATGTCCATCGACGTCGAGGGGGCGGAATCCGTTGTCCTGCAAGGTCTTTCGTTGACTCGACACCGCCCCTGGGTGTTGTGCATCGAGGCCGTACTGCCAGGCACCACGACGCCGAGCCACGAGGAGTGGGAGCCCCGCATCACGGGCCACGCCTACGCCTTCGTCGCCTTCGACGGGGTCAATCGCTGGTACGTCGCCGACGAGCATGCCGAGCTGGGCGGCGCGGTAGCCGTTCCCTTCAACGCGATAGACGCGGGCGAGCATGGCTGGGTGATCAGCGACGCCGCCGTCACCCAGCGCCGGGCCGATCGGGCCGACGTGCGCCGCGCCTGGCAGCGCGAGCTCATCCTCAATGACATCCGGGGCGAGGTGCCGACGTCGGAGTACGAGAAGCAGATCGACGAGCTGCGCACGGCGCTGATCACGGTCGAGGGCTCGCGCTCATGGAAGTACTCGCGCAAGGTCGCCAAGGTCGGCAAGGCAGGCCTGCGCACAGCGCGATCCCTGCGGGACCGCGTTCCGGAGCCGGTGGAGCGCTCGCTCGTGCGCCGACGCCACCTCCGGCACGTCACGGCGAACATGGGCCACCTCACGGATGCGGCGTACCTCGGGTCGCCACCGCCCGACGTGGTCGGGTGGATCACTCCCGACGGCCTGCCACCCGCACCAGAGTCCGGATTCGACCTACTGTCGTTCACCGAGGCCGATGCTCGAGCCGCCCGGGCCTGGATCGACGCCGGCCCCTACGACACCGACGCCCTCCTCGATCGGCGCACCGACAACCACGGAGACGAGGTGGGCCGCACCCTCGCGGCGCTGAGGCTGCGCATCGCCCTCGCCGATCGGCCGGCGGGGCCACGGTGGGCCGGCGGCAACCGGGTGCTCTTCGACGCCAGGTGCCTTCAGACAGCGGCGTTCGGCAACCGCGGCATCGGTCGCTTCGCGAAGGCCGCACTCGTGGGTGCACGCGATGCCATCGGCGACCAGCGACTCGTCCTGCTCGTCGATCGCGGCCTGGAGGAGCTGCCCTACGACCTCGCCGGAGACTGTGAGCAGATCACCCGCGTCGACGAGCGTCTGCTGCCCACCTTCAGCGTGCTCGTGCAGCCCTCGCCCATGACGGCGACTGCCGAGCCGCTCATCCCCCTGCTGCACAGCAACGCTCGCAAGATCGCGGTGGTCTTCGACTTCATCCCCATGCACTACCCGACCATCTACCTGCGCCACGTCGCGGCCCGTGCGGAGTACGCAGCGGCCCTGGACTCGCTCAGGCTGTATGACGATTTCGTCTGCATCTCGCACCTGGCCGGGCGCGAGCTCGGGGAGTTCCTCGGCCGCCAGACCGAGGGGACCGTCGTCGCGTGGCCGCGTGACGTCCTGCCTCCGGGGGAGGTGACGGGACCCGCGAATGGCACAGGGCCGATCGTCGTGATGACCGGCGACGAGCCGCGCAAGAACACCTTCGGCGCCCTCGCCGCCATCGGCGCGGCCACCGCAGGGGTCGACGACGTGCGTGACGTCGTCGTCATCGGGATGGCGGGCCACGAGACCCGGGTGCACCACTGGTCGATCGCCGCTGCGATGCGTCCCGGCGAGGCGCGCACGACGGGGCGGTTGAGCGACGAGGAGATGCACGCGCTGCTCGCCAGCGCCAGCCTTGTGGTGGTGGCCTCGTTCGACGAGGGACTGTCGCTGCCGGTCATCGAGGCGTTGCGGGCCGGCACCCCCGTCGTGGCATCCGACATCCCCGCCCACCGTGAACTCATCGGCGCAGGCTCCTATCTGGCCGATCCTGGGAGCCCGCGCAGCCTGGAGAAGGCCATCCGCAAGCATGCGGGCCGTGCGGCCACGCAGGCTCGCCAGATGAGGGCTCTTTCGCGGCACCAGCACGCGACGCTCGAGGCCGTCATCGGCAAGAAGGCGGCCGATGCGGTGAAGTCGGCGGCAGTCGCGCTCCCCCCGGCAGCCGTGCATGTCTCCGGCCGCTCGCTGGATGTCGGCTTCGGTACTCCGTGGGTGCCGCAGCGCTCCGGGGTGGCGGACTTCTCGACGACGACCACCATCGAGCTCGCCCGGCTGTGCGACGTCACCGTCTACACGACGCCGGACGCCGACGTGCCCGGTACGACTCCGCCCGATGTGCGGATCAAGGCCGCCAGCATCAACGAGATCATCGAGCGCGGCAGCAGCCACGACGTCTTCGTCACCGTGTTGGGCAACAGCCACTTCCACGTGCCGTTCCTCGAGGTCATGGATCGGCTCGAGCCCGTCGTGGTGTCGCACGACACCCGCATGGTCGAGCTGTACATGGCCATGCGGGGCAGGGGTGGGGTTGAGCAGGTCATGCTCCGCGGCACGGGGCGCAGCCACTTGTCGCCGCCGCTCGACGAGCAGATCGACGACATGCGGCTGCTTGAGAACGCGGGCTTCTGGGAGATCGCGCGCCGTGCGCGGATGCTCGTCATGCACGCACCGAGCGCGGCCGCGCGCATCGAGGCCGAGACCGGAGTTGCCCCTCGCCTCCTGCCGTTCGCCAACCAGCGCGCTCCCCACGGCACCGTGACGGAGCAGATGCGCCGCGACGCCCGCGCACGCCTCGGCTTCGACGAGGGACGCTTCGCCGGCACGGTGCACATCGCCTCGTTCGGCTTCGTCGACGTCCGCACGAAGATGACCGACGTCGTCATCGAGTCGGCGGCCTGGCTGAGCCAGTGGGGTCATCGGGTCTCCCTGCACCTTGCGGGCGCGGCGAGCGGCGAGGAGGCCGAGGTCCTGAGCGGGCGAGCGCGCGAGGCGGGCATCGCGAACTTCACGATCACGGGGTTCCTCAGTGACGAGGAGTTCCGCGACTACCTGCTCGCGGTCGACCTCGGCCTGCAACTGCGGATCAGCCCCCTGTTGGGCGTCAGTGGTCCGCTCAGCGACCTGGCCGCCTACGGGACGACGAGCATCGCGAGCAACGGCCTCGCCGTCGACGTCGACACGCCCGGCTACGTGGACCGGCTGCCCGACGACGTGAGCCCGGTGGTGGTGGCCGAAGCGATCGAGCGGCGCCTGGCCGATCCCATCCCGCACCACGCCCGCGAGCAGATGCGACGTGAGTACCTCGACCGGAAGTCGCCGCGCCGCTACGCGGAGCGCCTCCTCGGCCTCCTCGACGAGGCCGCACGGCCGTATCAGGGTTGATCTGTTCGTATATGGCTATTCGTTAGACGGCAAGATACGCTCTGATACATGGACCCGGTGGCGAACCCCTTCCGCCCCGGAGCGGGACGTCGTCCACCCCTGCTCGCCGGCCGAGGCCCGGTCCTCGACGCGTTCGACGTGCTGCGCCGTCGCGCGGAGGAACTGGGCGAAGGCGACCGGTCGTGGGTGCTGCACGGACTGCGCGGCGTCGGCAAGACCGTCCTGCTGAACGAACTGCTCGTCCAGGTGGGCTCGAGGGGCTGGATCACCGCCAAGCTCGAGGCGACCGCCGGCACGCCACTGTCCGTCGCGCTCACGTCCGAATTGCTGCGCTCGCTGCGCACGGCCACCGGTCGGCACCCAGCGCCCCGCCTCCGTCGGCTGCTGGGCATGTTCAAGGCGTTCTCCCTGAAGGTCGATCCGGCATCGGGCGCCTTCTCCGTCGACGTCGATATCGCGCCCATCCCGGGGGCCGACTCCGGCCGGTTCGCCGAGGACCTGGCCGCCTTGTTCACCGTGCTGGGAGAGACGTCGCGAGAGCTCGGCATCGGCACCTTGATCCTTGTGGACGAGTTGCAGGAGGCTTCGGCAGCCGATCTCACGGCCATCAACACCGCGGTCCATGCGATCGGGCAGGGCCAGGCGCCCCTGCCCGTCGTCCTCGTCGGCGCCGGCCTGCCGTCGCTTCCCGCGCAGCTCGCGGAGGCTACGAGCTACGCGGAGCGCCTCTACGAGTACCGGGCGATCGGTCTGCTCGACGGTGCCGACGCGCAGGCGGCGCTGACCGGCCCGACGTCCCTACGAGGGGTCGACTGGGATCCGGCCGCGTTGCTGATGGCGCTGGACGTCGCGGCCGGGTATCCGTACTTCCTCCAGGCCGTGGGCAAGCACGTGTGGGACGTCGCCCCAGGGCCTCGCATCCATGTCGACGATGTCGTCCTCGGCGGCGAGTTCGCCCGCCGGGAGGTCGACGACGGGCTCTACCGGTCGCGATGGGAACGGGCCACCGTGGCACAAAGAGCCCTCCTTCGCGCGATGGCCGACCTGGCGGGCGAGCGGCCAGTGGCCGTGGCCGATCTCGTCGGACCGCTCAACCGCAATCGCGTCCAGGACCTGTCCGTGGCACGTACGGAGCTCATCAAGAAGGGTCTGCTCTACGCTCCAGAGCGCGGTCTGCTTGCATTCACGGTCCCGGGGATGAGTTCGTTCATCCTCAAGCAGAGCGCGTGATCGGGGCATGGACGACGTGATGGGGGGCTCGTGGTGACCTACGTCGGCATCGACATCGAGCAGTTCGTGCGCGATCCGTACGGGTCGGGCATCCAGCGGGTGCTGCAGTACCTCGCGAGGGAGTGGCCGCGGGGAGATGTGCAGTCCGACTTCGTCGTTCCCGTCGGGGAGCAGTACGGCCTGCTCTCATCGCAGCAGGCCGCCGACCTCATCGGTCTGGCATTCCTGCCTCGTGAGCCGGACGTCGACCTCCGCTACGTCGTGGCCGATGCCATTTCCGCGCTGAACCCGGTGCGAGTGAAGGCCGGCGACTTGCTCGCGATCTACGACGCCTGGCTCCTGCCCGAGGTGTCGTACCTGCCGTCGGTCCTGCAGCGCTTCGAGCTCTTCGCCAAGTGCGTGCCGACGGCGATGATCGGCTACGACACCCTGCCGATGAGCGAGCCGGCGAACTACCGGTTCAAGCCCGGTGCCGCCGCGTGGGTCAGCGAGTACTTCCGGCACCTGGCGTCGGCGGATTCCGTGGTCTGCATCAGCGACTACGCCCGCGACAGCATCCTTCGTCGACTGCGCCGCGATCCGGCCCTGCCCATCAGCGTGGCGCATCCGGGCGGCGACCACATCGACGTGCGGGCACCGATGTCACCGGATCGGCCCGTCTTCGCCCGTCTGGGCACACTGGAGGCCCGAAAGCGACCGGTGGAGATACTGGCGGCGTTCCGGGAGGCTGTGGCCGCAGGGGGCCTGGCCGCGGACCTGCTGTTCATCGGCAACGCCTCCGCGTCCGACGAGGGGATCAACCGGGCAATCCGGACGGCAGTCGACGACGGAGTGCCGGTCCGCTGGGTGCAGGGGGCCAGTGACGCGGAGGTCGACGACCTCGTGCACGGGTCGAGCGCCTTCCTGTCGATCGGCACCGAGGGGTACGGCATCCCCGTGCTGGAGGCGATCCGCCTCGGCACTCCCGTGCTCTTCGACGGGGTCCAGCCGGCCGGAGACCTGATGGCCGGCCATGGTGCCCGCCGCGTCCCGGCCATGACCCACGGCGACTTGGTGGAGGCCTTCGTGCGCTACGGCGACCCGGCCGAGATCGACGAGCTGGCGAGCGAGGTGGACGTCGACGCCGTGCCGACGTGGGCCTCGTTCGCGGCTTCGGTGGCCCGGGCGGTCGCGTCGTCGTGAGGCGCTGGTCGTGGGCGTGGCTCCCTGTGGCGTTCTTCGTCATGTGCGCGGGATGGGCACTGACGTCGCCGCCGGGCTCGTCGCCGGACGACGACTTCCACCTGACGTCGATCTGGTGCGCGGCCGGGACTCAGGCCGGCAGATGCGAGGAGGTTCCCGGCCAGCTTCTGCAGCGCAGCGTGCCTGCGGCAGTGGTCAATGCCGAGAAGTGCTTCGCGTTCGATCCCGCCGTGTCTGCCGGATGCGTGGAGTCGATTCCCGACGAGATGGTCGCCACCGACCGGGTCAACGAGACGGCCGGGCTGTACCCGCGCCTGTACTACCGGACGATGGCCGTCTTCGTCGGCCCCGACGTCGAGCGCTCCGTGCTGATGATGCGCCTGTTCAACGCCGCGCTGGCCAGCCTGCTGCTCGCGTTGCTCATCCGCGTGGCACCGGCGGGGATCCGTCGGGCCACGCTCCTGGCCGTGACCGTGACCTTCATCCCCCTCGGCCTGTTCGTCGTGTCGTCGACCAACCCCAGCGGATGGAGCCTCGTCGGCCTGACCCTCTACTGGGCCTTCGCTCTTTCGCTCATGCACCGACGTGACTGGCGCAACCGCCGCACCTGGCTCGTGGCCGCGGCGTCCGTGCTGACCGGGCTGATGGCCGCGGGGTCGCGGGTCGACGCGGCGGCGTTCGTGGTGCTGGCCTCGGCACTCGTGCTCGTGCTCGCCGGGCCGTCACGGTGGCGCTCGGCCTGGCCTTCCACTGCTGTGGTCGCCGCCGTGACGGTCTACGCGGGACTGAGCTACCTGCTCCAGGGCACTCCGGCAGGGGAGAGCGAGACCATGGGCACGGCCGCCAGGGGCGCAGGGCTCCTGCTGACCAATGCCGTCTACCTGCCCGTGCTGTTCCAGCAGGCGGTGGGCGGTGGCGCACTCGGCTGGAACGACACGATCTTGCCGCCGCTCGTCGCGGTGGTCGGCACGCTGGCGCTAGGGGCGATCGCCTACTGCGGCCTCAGCGTCATGACGCGGCGCAAGGCCGTGGCCGCGTCGCTCTCAGCAGTCGCTCTCGTGGCCATTCCCCTGCTGTTCCTCCAGAAGGAGGGCCTCGGTGTGGGCGAGGTGGTCCAGCCTCGGTACCTCCTGCCGCTGATAACCCTCCTGATCGGCGTGCTGTGCCTCGGCCCGCGCGTGGGCGCGCCATTGGTGATGAACCGCACCCCGGCGCTCGTGCTGGCGGTGGGCCTGTCGGCAACTGCGGTCCTGGCGTACTGGGCGAACGCCCATCGGTACTTCGCCGGCACGGACTTCGGCCTCTTCGACCCCAAGATCGATCCCGCGTGGCTCAGCGCCACGGGGGTGCCGCTGTGGCTCACTACACTCATGACCGCTGCAGCCAGCGTCGTCTTCGTGTCAGGAGTTCTCGTGTTCGTGCGACCGTCCGCCCCTCGGCGATGACGGCGATGCACAGGAAGACACTGGTCGCCATCCCCGCCTGGAACGAGGAGGGGTCGATTGGCGACGTCATCGCCAAGGTGCAGGAGCACCGGCCTGATGCGGACATCCTCGTGGTCAACGACGGATCCAGCGACGACACTGCCCACCTGGCTGCGGCGGCGGGGGCTGCCGTGGTGTCGCTGCCCTTCAACGTCGGGGTCGGGGGCGCGATGCGCACCGCGTTCCTCTACGCGAAGCGCGAGGGGTACGACGCGGTCGTCCAGGTGGACGCCGACGGACAGCACGATCCAGCCGACCTCGACCACGTCCTCGACGGGCTGTCCGATGCCGACGTCGTCGTCGGCACGCGCTTCCACCCGGACTCGATGTACTTCGTTGGCGGCCCGCGCCGCTGGGCGATGATCCTCCTGTCCAAGGCGCTGTCGCGAATGAACAGGGGCACCATCTCGGATCCCACGTCGGGATTCCGCTCTGCCGGCCCTCGCGCCATCTCGCTGTTCGCCGTCGAGTACCCGGCCGACTACCTGGGCGACACGGTGGGCTCGCTGTCGATCGCCATCCGTCATGGCCTGGTCATCCGCGAGACGCCGGTGACGATGTACTTCAGGCAGACGGGTCGGCCGAGCAAGAACGCGGTCTGGTCGGCGCTCTACCTTGGACGCGCCACCCTCGCCATCATCGCCACCAGCCTGAAGGGCGGCTACACGCCGCGAGGTGACCAGTCATGACGGCGCAGATCCTGGCGGCCGGCGCGGCGATCGTCACCTTCGTCTTCGTCTTCAACCTCCTGCGCCGCGGTGTGCTTCGCGAGAAGTACGCGGTCCTGTGGCTGCTCTTCTCCGGTGCCGCCCTGTTCTTCGCGATCTTCCCCGGCGCCCTCCGCTGGATCAGCGACACCCTGGGTGTCGTCACGCCCGCGAACCTGCTGTTCTTCATCACGGTGGTGCTGCTGGTTCTGGTCAGCGTGCAGCTGAGCTACGAGCTCTCGCGCCACGAGGCACGCATCCGCAGGCTCGCCGAGGAGATCGCCCTGCTGGACCAGGAGATCCGAGACCTGCGGCGCAAGGAGGAGTAATGCGGTGGCTCACCCGACCTTCGGTCGCCATCGGGTGGATCAGCACGCTCGCGCTGCTGGTCGCGGAAGCCGCGTTCCGGATGCTGCGCCCGGAGGAACTGTTCAGCAGCAACCTCGTCAAGACCGTGCCGTACCTGTTCCAGGTGTTCGCCTCCGACGACCTCCTGCAGACCGTGAAGATCGCCGACCTGGTCAGCTTCGGGCCGCTGGGCCTGTGGTACTTCCACATCCAGCCGCCCGTCCACCAGGCCATCCTCTACGCCCTCGCGCTGCCGGAGGCCCTCACCGACTCGCCGATCACCTCGGAGATCGTCGACCTGCGCCTCTACGTCGTCTATGCGGTCATCTACGGCCTGCTGAACGCGTTGGTCTTCATGTGGGCCCGCGACCTCACCCGCAGCACCCGCCTGAGCCTGATCGTCGTCGTGCTGTGGGCCATCTACCCCGGCAACCTGCAGATGGCCACCCTGCTCGACGGAACGTACCTCTCGCTCTACCTCATCACGCTGACCCTGTACCTGTTGTACCGCTTCCTGCGCACCCATGAGGCGAGGTACACGACGCTGTTCCTCTTGGTGCTGACGGTCACCACCTACACGCGCACCATCTTCCAGATCCACGTGGTCGTGATCCTCTTCGTTGCGGTCGGCTGCTTCTGGTGGATGCAGAAGGGCACCCGCCGAGGTGCACTCATGGTCGTGGACGTGGCGCTGGTGCTCCTCATGCTGGCGCTGCCGGTGAAGCAGTTCATCATGTACAGCTCGTTCTCCACCACGACGTTCGGCGGATACCACCGCACGGGGATGCTGTTCTACGACCCGCCGGAGGACCTCTACTACAGCGTCGAGGTGCCGGACAACGTCTCGCGGAACTCCAGCGTGTTCAAGTCGGACAACAACGTCCCCGAGATAGCCGCCGACAACTACATCCGGGAGCAGCTCGCGAACCGGTGGCTCGCGTCGCATCCCATCGGGGAGACGCTGAGCACGCTGAAGAGGTCGCTCGACCTCGATTTCCAGATGGCCATGCAGCCGACCTCGGAGTACTTCCCGAACAACTTCGCCCAGGGGGTGCCCTGGCGGGCACCCATGGACAGAGTGCTGTCCGGCTACCTCTATGTGATTCTCGCGCTGGGGGTGATTCTGGGGATCTTCGGCATGAAGGGACCGCGTGGTTCGTGGCTGCTCCTGCGCCGCTATGGCTGGCTCATCGCCCTGTACCTGATGATCGCGGGAACGATCGGCCTGCAGAACCGCAACGACTGGAGCGAGGCGAACCGCCTCAAGGTCTTCCTGGAGATCCCTGTCTGGCTGGCGGCGACCTACTTCGTGCACCTTGTCGGGGTCCGGCTCCACGAACGCAAGGCTCCGGCTGAGAGCATTGAGGGGTGACGGACCCACCGCAGGCAACCGAGGCGGTGCTGGTCATGGCCTTCAACCGGCCCGATCACCTGCAGGTGCTCATCGAGCGGCTCAGACTCGTCCGGCCACCACGTCTCTACGTGGCCGTCGACGGGCCGCGCCCCGATCGCGAGGGCGAGGCGGACCGGGTGCAGGCCTGTCGCGATCTCGTCCAGGCCGTCGACTGGCCGTGCGCGGTGCAGACGCTGTTCCAGGACGACAACCTGGGCTGCGGCCTGGGCGTGAGCACCGCCATCACGTGGTTCTTCACCCACGAGGAGCGCGGGATCATCCTCGAGGACGACATCATCCCCGACCCCACCTTCTTCCCGTTCTGCGCCGAGCTCCTCGACCGCTACCAGGACGACCACCGCGTCTTCGCCATCTCGGGCTGCAACTTCGTGCCGCGGTCGGCCATGAGCTCGGCCGGCGCCTACCGTTTCTCGCAGGTCCCGCACATCTGGGGGTGGGCCACCTGGCGCCGTTCCTGGGCACAGCACCGGCTCGACATCGCCGGCTGGCGCAAGGACCTGCCGCCCCTCGCGCTCTGGCGGCAGTCCGGTCGATCGATTCCCGCGAGCGTGTACTGGGCGTCCACGTTCGAGCTGCTGGCTCGCAAGGAGGTCGACACCTGGGACGGCCAGTTCGTTCTCGCGTCGATGGTCTCAGGACAGCTCACCGCGACGAGTAACGTCAACCTGATCGCGAACATCGGCTTCGGCGAGTTGGCCACGCACACGGTCGAGGACCGCGACGAGCTTCAGCCCATCCGGCCGATGTCCCTGCCCACGCAACCCGTTCCCGTCGTGCTCGACGCGAGGGCCGACGCCTGGACCCGCAAGAACCACTTCCGCGCCACCTGGCGCGGCATGCTCGACCAGGCCGACCGCTACCTTAAGCGGCGGAGGGAGAAGTCAACGTGACGATTGCCAAGGGCCGCGTACTGGTCACCGGCGGGGCGGGGTTCATCGGCTCCCACCTGTGCGAGCGTCTGCTCGACGACGGTTACGACGTGCTCTGCGTCGACAACTACTACTCGTCGACCAAGGACAACATCGCGCACCTGCTGCCCCATCCGCGCTTCGAGGTCATTCGCCACGACGTCACGTTCCCGCTCTACGTCGAGGTCGACGAGATCTACCACCTCGCCTGCCCGGCGTCGCCCATCCACTACCAGCGCGATCCGGTGCAGACCACGAAGACGGCCGTGCATGGATCCATCAACATGCTGGGCCTGGCCAAGCGGACGGGGGCAAGGATCCTGCTCACGTCAACCTCGGAGGTGTACGGCGATCCGCTGGTGCACCCGCAGACCGAGGACTACTGGGGCAACGTCAACCCCATCGGGCCGCGCGCCTGCTACGACGAGGGCAAGCGGGCCGCGGAGACGCTCTTCTTCGACTACCGCCGCCAGCACAACCTGGGCATCAAGGTGGTGCGCCTGTTCAACACCTACGGTCCCCGCATGCATCCATACGACGGACGCGTCGTGTCCAACTTCATCGTGAGTGCCCTGGCCGGCGAGCCACTGACGATCTACGGAGAGGGCCAGCAGACGCGCTCCTTCTGCTACGTCACCGATCTCATCGACGGCCTGGTGGCGATGATGGCGAGCGACGACGCGGTCATCGGCCCGATCAACCTCGGCAACCCGGGCGAGTTCACCATCGCCGAGCTGGCTGGACTCGTCATCGCTATGACGGGTTCGTCGTCGACCCTCGAGTACCAGCCCCTGCCCGTCGACGATCCGGTCCGGCGCCAGCCCGACATCACCCGGGCCAAGGCTGCCCTCGACTGGCAACCGACGATTCCCCTGGCGGAAGGCCTCGAGAAGACGATCGCGTACTTCCGCCAGACCCTCGACGCGTAGCCTCGCCGTGAGTCGATGACCGGGCAGATGGTCGCGGGCACTCTCCTGGTCCTGCTCACGTGGGGGTTCGCCCTGGTGGCCATGACCGTCCTCGGGCTGCCTCTCGTCATGCTGGCCGGGCGCACGATCGACCTGCTCGCCCTTCGGGTGTCGATGTGGGCGGGGCTGCTCGTCGCCGTCCTGCTCATCCTCGCTACCGGGATCCTCGTGCCGCTGCGCAGCGGGTCGGCCGCCGTTGCCGTCGGACTGGTCCTCGGGGTCATGCTGGCGGTCACCCTCCTCGCGAGGCCCCGATGGCGCCGACCGCCGCGCGGAGCCATCACGCGCCGGAGTCGCCCCGGACTGTGGGCGGTCGCGCTCGCGGCGGGGCTCGTGACGGCGTACCTCGCCGCTGCGGCCCTCGGCCCGGTGACCAACTACGACAGCGGGCTCTACCACCTCGGCGCGATCAGCTACGCCGGTGACTACGCCACGATTCCGGGGCTGGCGAACATCTACCAGGCGTTCGGATACAACACCAGTGAGTTCCCGTTCGCGGCCTTCCTGGGCAACGGCCCGTGGGACGGGCAGGGGTTCCGCATGGCCAACGGCCTGATCGTGACGGTGATGTCCGCTGACCTCGTCCTGCGCTTCGCCGCGCGGCGTCGGAGCGTCGGAGCGTCAGTGCTGCTGATCGGTGCCGTTGCCGTCTGGGTTCCGCTGGTCGCGCTCGTCGACTTCCTCGTCACCAGCCCGACGTCGGACTCCGTGGTGATGGTGCTCTCGATCGTCTCCCTCGCCTACCTTGCCGATGCCCTGCGGCACACCGCCGACTTCGGCCGCAATGCAAGTGGTGCCTTCGCGACCGCATTCCTCGCCTTCACCCTGAGGCCGACAATGGCCGCCTTCGTCGCCGGCGTGGTCGCCGTGCTCGTCCTGCGGGGCTGGCGGATTCGCGGGCTGGCATCGGTCCCCCTCGTGCGGCTGCCGGCCGTCCTGGGCGCGGTCGCCGTCCTGGTCGTCGTCGTGCAGTCCGTCCGCGACTACCTGCTCAGCGGCTGGCTGCAGTACCCGCTGTCGATCTGGCACTTCGACGTCGACTGGCTCGCGATCGACCCGGTCAACTCGCGAGAGGCGACGCTCGGTGCCGCCAGGAACCCCTTCGACTTCGAGAACTCCATCCACGGCTGGTCATGGGTCGGACCCTGGCTGGCCCGTGTCCCCTTGCAGTGGGGCATCTACCAGTTCGCGGCGCTCGCCGTCTTCGCCATCGGGGTGGCCCTGCTGGCTCACCGGCGCGGAGTGGCCCCACTGTTCAGCAGGTCGTTGCTCCTGCTGATGCTGCCGAGCCTCTTGGCGGTGGCCGGATGGTGGCTGCTCTCGCCGCCGTCCTTCCGATTCATCTGGGGGCCGCTCTTCGGGCTCGCGGTGGCCCCGGCGGGCTGGTGGCTGCACTCGATCGCACGCCTGCCAAGGAGCACGAAGGCGACGCCTATCGTGCCGTTGGCTGCCGTGACCGCACTGGTGGTTGTCGTGCTGGTCGTCGCGTACGGCGCCGTGGTGAAGATCGACGGCGCCGCGCTGACGGAGCAGCGTGAATTCGCGCTCGGCCCCGTGCACGTCGGCTACGCCATGGCCCCTATCCCGGTGTCCGAGACCATCGACCAGGTCATGGGGAGCGGGCTGGTTCTGCGTCTGCCGACGCCGACCGACCAGTGCTGGGGTGCCTATCCGCTCTGCACGCCGCTGATCGAGTCGGACGTCTCGATGCGCGGCCCGTCGATCCAGGACGGGTTCGCCCCCTAGCCACTCCCGGTCAGCCGGCGCCAGCCGGCCGCCACATACTCGCGGGCCCGTACGGCAGCGGCGCGCCCGGCATGCGGGGCCAGAGCGATCGAGGTGTCCCAGGCGCCAGCCGACACGGCGGCCTCGGTCGCGTACGACGACTCCGCGAAGTAGACCAGCCGGTCCGCACGACCGAGGAGCTGCCAGTCGGTCAGCGCGGCGTGGGCGCTGCGGGGATCCTCGCGATCCACGGCGGCATGCTCGATGCTCCATGGCTCCAGATCCAGCGCGCGTACCTCCTCATGCCACCGCAGCAACTGCGACGGCGTGTCGGACGCGACGAAAACGCGGCTCAGGCCACTGGCTTCGGCAGCTGCCCTGAGTGCAGCGCGGATGTCGCGTGGCAGCGGGGCCTGGTGCCCGCGGTCGGTATACCGCAGGTGGAGGCCGAGGTAGTCCTCGGGCTGCGCGGCCAGCGCTGCGCCGACCTGCGCCTCGATGCTTGGGTGCAGGGGGAGGAATCGGTAGAAATCGCGCTTCCTCTCGAGGAAGCGGGTGCGCGCGGCCCCTGAAGCGATGTCATCGGCGCTGAAGGAGCCGCCGGCCACGACCGCGATGAGCTCGGCGTCCGGCGTGGTGGCGATCGCCCGAGCCAGGTCGGGCATGAGGGCCTGCTCGCCCCTGTCATGGCCGCGCAGTCCGATCCAGCGGCCGTCGGGACTCACCGTGACATAGCGCGGAACCGTGTCGACGTCGAAGCCAAAGCCGTCGACCGTCCACCGGGCCGGTACCTCGTAGCTCTCGCAGAAGCTCGTGGCAAGGGTGTCGCCAGCAGGCCCGGGAACGTAGCGGAAGGGGATCCAGCAGAAGGAGAACTCCGCACGCAGGTCCTCGGCGAGGATCCACGAGCTCGCCAGTGCCTGGATTCGGTTGATGTAGCCGCTCATCGGGAAGACGAGGACGCGACCGACGGCGCCGGCGTCAGGGGTGTGCACGTCGCACAACCCTAGACTCTGGGGGTGCGCATCGCGATGGACGAGCAGATCTTCGCCGTCCAGGAGTACGGCGGGATCTCGCGGATGTTCACCGAGCTCGCGGAGCAGTTCACCACCGACCCGACGCTGGGGGTCGACCTCCACCCGATCGACGCACCGGTGGCCAATCACTACCTGCTCGACGATCAGCAACTCGCCCGGACCCTAGGGGTGCGCGCGGCGAAAGGCCGGTACTCGGCCCTCTGGTACTACTTCACGCAGCGCAGGCTGAAGGCCGACGTCGACCTCGTCCACAGCACCTTCTACCTGCCTAGGGGCCTCGGCGACTACCCGGGCGTGCCCAAGGTGATGACCGTGCACGACATGATCCCGGAGCTTCTCGAGAAGAACCGTCGTCGCCTCGACGTCCTGACCATGAAGCGCCGGTATGTGGCGAAGGTCGACCACATCATCTGTGTCTCGGAATCGACGAAGAGCGACCTGCTCAGGGTCTACGGCGATGTCGAGACGCCGATCTCCGTGGTTCACCACGGGGTCGACGCGGTCTTCCGGCCGGATGTGCCACCCATCCCGGGGTTTCCCGAGCAGTACGTGGTCTTCGTGGGCAACCGCACCGGCTACAAGGACGCGGCCGTCCTGCTGCGCGCCTTCGCGACGCTGCGCGGCGAATTCCCCGAGCTGCAGGTCGTCTTCGTGGGCGGTGGGCCCTTCAGCGGCCGGGAGATCCGGGCGATGGACGCGCTCGGCCTGGCGGGCCTCGTCCGCCAGGTCTCGCTGTCGGAGAGCCAGATGCCCTCGGCCTACGCCCAGGCGCGGATGTGCGTGTTCTCGTCGCAGTACGAGGGCTTCGGCCTGCCGGCTCTCGAGGCCATGGCCTGCGGCACGCCCCTGATCCTCGCGAACTGCTCGTCGCTGCCCGAGGTGGGCGGCGACGCGGCCCGCTACTTCCCGCCGGGCGACGGCAACTACCTGGCCGACGAGATGCGGCTCGTCCTGACCGACGACATGGAGCGGGAGCGGTTACGCACCCTCGGGCTCGCGAGGGCTCGAGAGTTCAGCTGGCAGCGCTCGGCCAAGGCGACGGCCGATGTCTACGCCCAGACCATCGAGGCATTCAGCGGTAGGTGATGAAGTCGGCCTGGATATGCGGCGGGTACCACTCGTGTCGCGCGTGGCCGGCCCAGAACTGCGCACCGAGCATCGGTGCGTCTGGCGTGGATCTCCGGGCGAACCAGGCGCCCCAGTAGGCGAAGCTGCTCGCGGAGAGCACGCCGGCGGAGCAGATCGTCATGAGCGCGAACTCGCTCGCATAGTCGGCCGGGTAGACGAAGGCGGAGTCCAGGCCGTCGACCACCTCGTGGGAGTAGCGGGGCTCGTCACCGATGGCGACCACCGCGAGGTCGGGACGCAGGGCCCTGAGCTCGGCGATGCGTTCCCGGTACCACGCCGGACTGAGGATTGCCGGGTAGTCGGGGGACGGCCACGTGCGGTAGTCGCCGGCCCGAACGTGCACGAAGGCAGTCGACTCGGCGGCCAGGCCGGACGAAGCGAGGAAGGCTCGCGCGTTCTCGACGAACTGAGGCTTCACGGTCATGCGGGCCAGGGCTGGCGAGTCCAGTGCGATGCCGGACTGGAACCACGCAGGACGGGCCAGCGCCACGGTCGAACCCGGGCTGCGCTGCGGCGTGGCGGCGTCGTCCTCTGTGAGGATGCCTACGCCGGGCAGGTAGCGCACGGCCCGGGCGACGCGGTCGTAGTCGAGTGAGACGAGGTGCTTGAGCGGGTTCGACTCGATGTGTACGAACCTTGCGTCGATGCCGTCGAAGGTGGCGCGCAGCTGGTCGAAGCCCAGCAGGGTGAGCCGCTCGCCGGGTCGGGAGACCGCGCGGAGTGAGGCGTACTGGAAGATCTGGTTGCCCAGACGGCCCGACTCGACCATCGCAATCATCTCTGCCGCCGCCTCGTCGTGGTCGCCTCGCTCGGTATGCTAGCGACGTTCCCGTCAATCTGGAGTCCCCCCACGTGTCCGAGCCCCTGCGCGCTGAGCACCCGTCGCTGCAGGGCTTTCTGGAGCACTCGCTCACCGCGGACCAGCGCCGCAACGTGCTGTTCGTCTCGTTCAGCCAGTGGAGCTTCGCGCTGGCCGCTCTCGCGGACACCGCCGCTGCCCTCCACCTGCTGGGCTCCGAGCTGAGCTTCGCCTTCTGGACCGCGCACACGCCGCTGCGCGACCCCGGCTGGTCGGCGAGCAGGAGCCTCGCGCGCCTGACCCATGCCCCCACGCCTGACCAGAACGCCGAGACGGCCCTCATCGAGTTCGGCATTCCGGCCTCGGCGTTCCTCGACCCCCCAGTGCGCCGGTGGCGTCCGTCCGAGGCGATCACCATCGACGCGCCCATGAACCGCACGCAGATCCGAGCGCTCACCTACCACGGCACCCCGATGGGCCGCGCCATCCTCCAGGTGCACCCCGACACCGAGACACCGATCACCGACACCTTCTTCTGGCGCCGACGCTGGGTGCGGGCGGCGGCCCGCTCGTATGCGTGGGTATTCGATCAGACCACGGCGCTCATTCGCGAGCGTGGCATCACCGCGGTGGTCGTCTACAACGGCAGGTTCCTGCACGACCGTGCCGTGTCGGCGGCGGCCCAGGCTGCCGGCATCGCGGTGCTGTACTACGACGCGGCAGGCATCGACACCGACTTCGACCTCACCGACTCGGTGACGCATGACTGGTCTGACCTCCAGCGGCGCATGCTCGGCCTGTACGAGCAGTGGCCGGCCGACACTCGGGACGTCGTGGGCGGCTCGTGGTTCGAGGAGCGACTGAACCACACCGCGGCCAACAACGCGTTGTTCGTTCAGGCGCAGGAGCGCGGCTCGACGATCGAGCGTCCGGACGCTCAGTGCCTCGTCGTGTACTTCAGCTCGTCGGGCGACGAGATCGCCGAGCTGGAGCTCGACTGGAGCAGCTTCATCGGACAGCAGCCGGAGGCGCTCCGGCTCCTCGCGGAGGAGTGCCGCAGGCGGCCCGGCTACACCCTCGTCGTGCGCTCGCACCCGCACATGCGGATGAAGCCCGAACAGGACCTGGCCGAGTGGCTCGACGCCGTGGAGCAGGCGAAGCCCGACCTGCACCTCGACCCCTACTCGAAGGTCGACTCGTACGAACTCATGCGACAGGCCGACATCGTCGCGACCTACGGCTCCACCACGGGGGTCGAGGCCGCCTACGCAGGCAAGCCGGTGATCGTCATGGGCCCGTCGGCCTACGACGAGCTCGGCTGCGCCACGTTCGCCGGGACTCCCGAGGAGCTGTCCGACGCGCTCGACGTGCATGAGCCGGGCTCGTGGGCGGGCGCGGTGTCGTACGGACTCATGATGCGGCGCCGTGGGTTCCTGCACGAGAACGTCGTGCGAGTCGGGACCGACGGCTTCCGCCTGGGTAACCGTGAGTTCGCCGAGACCCGCCCGGTGGTCATGCACGCGAGCAACCTGTTCGGCCGCTTCCAGCGCTGGTACCTCGCGCGCTGACGCCTCACCGAATCACAGGGCGTGGCCGTACCGCTGGAGCACCCACGGCATCTGGGCGAACCGATCCCGCACCAGGTCGGTCGGCTCGAACTGGGGCCGCTCGTAGTCGGCACCGAAGAGCGACGTGGAGAACTCGTTCTCCAGGGCGAGGCGGTCGGCCACTTCGGGGGTCTTGCCCTTGTGCAGGCCGATGGTGTCGACGCCCATGATCGTGCCGGCCGGGCCGGTCAGTTCGATAACGCCGTCCCACAGCCCCGCCGCCCGGACATCCTCATCGGCCTTCCGTCCGTCACCTCGCAAGGACCCTGGCACGTCGGCGTGCGAGCCGCGCAGGTACACATGCGGCCCGGAGTCCGGGGTCACGTCGGTCAGGTAGATGAAGAACTTGAGGAAAGACAGTCGATCGCGGTCCTGGTGGAAGAGCTGAGCGTTGAGGTTGGCGTCCTCGGCGCGTCGTGTCGTGGTCCACCAGAAGGCCACCTCGTCCATGAGCACCGGTTGCCCGAGGTAGCGCTGGGCGATCATCGCCATGGCCGGGTCGGTGGCGAACTCCTGCACCTCGGGACAGGCCAGGGCCGTGGTCTCGCTGATGTCGTAGCGACCGGCCTGCGGGTCCTGCCTCGGATAGGGACTCGCTGTGGCGTCGAGGCCTCGGCCCGTGGAGGGAGCCTGCTCCGCGAACGAGCGGATCGCATCGGTGATCGACGGGTCGACGGTGCGGCCGAAGACGTAGAAGCCGTTCTGCTTGATGCCGTAGACGGCCTGCTCGATCTCCTCCGCTGGGATGAAGCGGCTGCCGCGGACGTCGGCGATCTGCCATGCCATCGGGTCGGTGGTGCGGATGGCCCGCTGGGAGATCCACTTGCCAGCCTTGGGGTGCAGGTCCATCGCCGACCGCATGTTGTACTGCGCCTGCCCTTGGGTGAAGCCCGGCATCCCGGGGCGGCGCTGGTAGGAGCGCACCGCCGCGAGCGTTCTGGCCAGACGGGGATAGCGCAGGAATTGGTCGACCAGTGCGTGAGAACCCATGGGCGAGAGGATAGGGGGCGCTAGCGGCCGAAGCGGCGTCGAGCCGTGTCCTTCAGCTTCGCGGAGACCAGCTGCGCGACCTCGCCGTACGACAGGTAGGGGCTTAGCGCCTCCGGCTTGGGGGCGTCGGCGCGCTGCAGTCCCAGGTCGCGAGAGTAGTTCGAGTTCACGACCACTGCGAGATAGCCGCGCGCGATGTCAGCGACCGTGATTCCCCGCAGGATGTACTCCAGGTGCTGTCCCTCGTTGTGGAACACCTTGACCAGTGGCTCGCGTGCCCAGATGTCGATGGTGTGATCGTGCTGGAGCCACATGTTGTACCAGCTGAACTCGTACGGGGCCTCGGCGAGCGCATCGGCGTACGACCAGCCGCGCGGTTCCAGGAAGCCGGCCTTGAAGGAGCGGAGGACCGCGGCCGAGAGCACCTGATGGCCGTGGCATGTGCGCACGATGGGGTCGTCGAGCCCGACGAGCTCCTGGATGTGCCGGATCTCCGACTCGCGCCGCTCCCAGTAGTCGCGGTAGTACTTCGGCTCGACCTTGAGCTCGTTGTCCTCGACGAGCACCGTGTAGGGCGTCGACGCGTCGCGCATGAAGTCCGAGCGACGGAACGGTCGGATGAACTCCGCGTCGGAGTCGACGCAGAAGTAGTTCTCGGCCAGGCCCAGCTCCCAGAAGGCGAGCTTGACGATCTCCTGGTTGATGTAGTCGGCACGCATGCCGTGCACGTCGGTGTCGACGAGGTGATGGCCCAGGTCGCTCTCGGGGAGGACGGTGACGCCCTCACCGGCCAGTGCGGCGAAGGCGGCCAGGTCGACCTCGGGGACGACGACGTAGAGATGGACGCCCTCAGCGTTGAAGCGATGGAAGCTGGTGACGAGGCGTCGCGCATAGTCGAGGTCCGCTCCGTACGACTTCAGCAGCATCGCGAACGCATGCATGGCTAGGCGTCGTCCTTGACGGCCTCGATGATGCCGGCCGAGCACAGGAACATGCCGCGCCAGGAGGGGTCGCCTTCCAGGTCGATCTGGGCCTTGCGGTAGGCGGTGGCGTCGATCTGGTCAGAGATCATCGGGTAGGCCGGATGGTAGTTGTACCAGTGGTAGTGCACGTCCCGGTATCCGTGCGCGCGCACCACGTCGGCCAGCTCGAAGGGGTTGTGGAAGCGCGAGAGGATCTCGTCGTAGCCGTCGCCCGTAGGGCGCGTGCGCTTCGGCGGCTTGTCGACCGCGAGCCGCGCATCGAGGTCAGCCGCCACGACGTCGCGTATGCCCTGGTCGACATCAGTCAGGAGCTCGTCGAGGATGAACTCCTTCGTGAGCCGATTGAACGTGAACATCGAGAACATCGAATTCCGGAACTGCAGGAGCAGTCGACCCCCGGGACGCAGGAATCCGTCCATCGCGGACACGAATGCGGCGTCGTCGGAGACATGCGGGATCACGCCCATCGCCATGACCACGTCGAAGGTGCCGACCCGCTCGCGCTCGGCCTGCAGCGCCACCTCGTCCTGCACGTCGAGCAGGCTGATTGCGCTCGGATCGAGGCCGTGCGATTCCATGTTGCTGCGCGCGAACCTCACCATCTCGGGGGAGATGTCGTTGCCCGCGACCCTGATGCCGGTGGTCGCGATGCGCACCAGCGGCGTCGCGTCGCCCACGCCCAGCTCGTAGACCGACGTGGCGTCGGCCGAGGCGAGGAGGCGTTGCACGAGTTCCAGGCGGAAGTAGTTGGACGGGTACTCCTCGTTCGTCCAGATCTTCTTGGCGTCGTACTGGCCGGCATACGTCGAGGCGCTGCCGTCGTAGTGGGAGGCGACCGACATCAGGACCCTTTCCTTGCAGGGAGCTTGACGAGCAGGTCGTGCTCGACGAGCTCGGAGATGACGTCGAACACCTCGCGCACCGGCAGGTCGAGAAGGATGGCCATGTCGAGCACGGAGTGCTGGCCATCGGCGTACGCCATCACGTGGGTTCTCAGCAAGACGATGTCTTCGACCGTGCGTGCGTGGATCGCGTGGTAGAGGCCGCGGCGACCCAGTTGCGCCTCGCCCAGTACCTGGGTCTCGTAGTAGTCGTTGACTTCGAGGATCTCGATGCACTCGCGAACCAGGTCGAGGCCGCCCTGCAGACCCGTGGGTGTGATGACGGTGAGGTCGTCGAGAGACGTGTGGTACTCGCGGTAGGACCCGTATTTCGTGCGCATCAGGGAGATCATGGGCAGGTCGATGCCCGGGGCGCAGTACGTTCGCTCGTCGCTGCCGCGGGCGAGGTAGGAGTACTCCACGGCCGGCGTCCGGGTCGCCAGCACGTGCCGGCCCATCCGGTCGATCTCGAGATCACCCAGCCGGGAGGCGAGGTAGGAGTAGTCGCCGTCGTCCCCGATGCACGTGAGGTTGAACGCCGCGACCACGTGACTGCGAAGGTGGTCGAGGTGGAGTGAGGCATAGGTCAGGGCGCCGATGCTCTCGGGCGCGAAGACGAAGCGGTAGGTGTAGCGCCGGCGGGGCAGATCCATGACCCAGCGGGCGAGCGCTGTGGAGACGACCGGCCCGGAGAGCTCGTTGTTCGCCAGCGACGGGTGGCACACGTAGGTGGTGACGAACACCTCGCGATCGGACTCGCCCGGGATGACGAGTTCGCCGTAGGTGAGGCTGCCCGGTTCGAGGGTGCCGCGGATGACCGCCCGGTAGGTGCCGTCGGGGAGCGACTGCCGCTGGCGGTGTGTCAGGCAGAAGCCCCAGGTGCGGTTGAAGTAGCTGGTGACGTAGGGGACGGCGTCCGGTAGCTCGACGTCGGAGTGCAGGTGCTCCTGGAGCTGGTCGAGCGTGAGCTCGGTGTTGACGGGGGTGGAGTAGCCCACGATGTGCAGGTTGCTGTTCGCGAAGTCGACGATGCGGGAGCCGTCGGGTCCCTCGAGGTAGGCCTCGGTGATGTTCCATTCGTCCGGGACGGTCCAGTCGAACGCCGACGTGCCGCTCGGGACCTCGTGCGCCTGCAGGCCGGGCAGGTGCTCACCGAGGATCGCGAGCGTCTCACGTACGCCGTTACCCGTGATACTGCGACAGATCGGGAACAGGCGAGTCGCCAGCTCGTGCATGAATCGACCTTCTGCGAGGTCGTTCGGCTCAGTGG
This sequence comes from Actinomycetota bacterium, assembly GCA_016717115.1. GTDB lineage: Bacteria > Actinomycetota > Actinomycetes > S36-B12 > S36-B12 > UBA10649. The sequence goes on along the minus strand of JADKGE010000002.1, from coordinate 233,178 downwards.
CCATTGCAGCTCACGCGATCTCCTCGAATGACCATTGGTGGGACCTAGACTAGCCGCACTATGGGCGAGCCACGGATCCTCCTTGTCGTGGCCACGTTGGGTGAACGGATCGACTTCCTGCGTGAGACGCTCACCTCGATCCGCGGGCAGAGCGTCGCCAGCGATGTGGTCATCGTCGCCCCAGCGGGCAAGGAACTGGTCTCGGCGCTCGCGGCGGAATTCGGCGCGGAACTCATCCCCGACCCGGGCAGTCTCACCGGCGCGATCAACCTCGGCATGGCGTCGGCTCGGGCAGGTCACGACTACGTCAACTGGCTCAACGACGACGACCTTCTCGAGCCGGGCTCGCTCGCGGCGACCGTGGGAGCCCTTGACGCTGACCGTACGGCCGTCGTCGCCTTCGGCGCCTGCCGCTACATCGATCCGGAGGGCCGCGAGCTGTGGATCAGCAAGGCCGGCCCCTGGGCGCCGCGCGTGCTGAAGTGGGGACCCGACCTCATCCCGCAGCCTGGGATGCTCGTGCGCCGGTCGGCGTGGGATGCGGTGGGGGGCCTTGACGAGTCGTTCCGCTTCGCCTTCGACCTCGACCTGCTGCTCAAGCTCCAGAAGCTCGGCGGTCTCGTCGACGTCGGCACGGTCGTCTCCTCGTTCCGGTGGCATCCGGACTCGCTCACCGTCGGCGACCGCACGACCAACATCGAGGAGTCGGAGCGTGCCAAGCGGCTCGCGCTGAGCCCCACGGCGCGGCGCATCGCCTGGCTGTGGGAGGCACCGGTGCGGGTCGCCACGCGGGCGGCAGCGAACGAGGTGCAGAGGCGCGCGCGCCGGGCATCAGCAGGCTGAGCGGTTCACCCGCAGGATGATCACATCCGGCTTCGCGATCACGGCCGTCGCGAATGGTTCCCACGTGCTGGCCGGCGTGCGCTCGGGATCGATCCACAGCCAGCCCACGTTGGCCGCACACATGGGGGCGAGGCTCTGGGCGGACGGACTTCCCGCGAACTCCCACATCAGTCGCTCCCGCTCGAGCAGGGGCTGCAGCTGCGAGGGGCGGCCATAGGGAGCCTGGTACTGGATGGCGGCGATGTACATCGGCACGCCGCTCAGGGCAGGAACAACCGCGCTGAAGGCGATGTTCGTGGCGACGATTTCGCCCTCGGCCACGTTGTCTCGTAGATAAACCACCGCTGCCACCTGATCGGAAAACCACGCCGTAACCGAACGCTGGTCGAGGGCGAACGTGAAGGTGTCGAACGGGCGGAACTCGGATGGCGAGAACGTCGAGCCGGGCTGGACGGCGAACCCGGCCGAGCCGAAGCTCAGGACGCGTCCGAGTGCACCCATGCTCACGAGGACGACGACCGTGAGCGCCAGCGCCTGCGCGCGGCGAGTCACGGGCGGTCGGGCGCCACGGGACAGGAGCCAGCCCACCATGATCGCGCCGCCGAGGGCGACGAGCGGGCCCGTCCATCGCATGGCCGGTGACCGATCAGGCCCCTGACGCCACAGCACCACCACGACGAGGGTGAGGACCACGCCCCTGCCACGGCAAGCAGCACCGCGCGGCTCGGTCGCCAGCCTCGGCTCGGCGAGGTGGCCCGAACGGCCCGCGAGACCCCCACTGCCGATGCCACCGACAGTGGCGCGGAGGCGGACAGGACGAACCAAGAGTCGTTGAGGCCGCCGCTGAACAGGAGCAGCGCGGCGATGCCCGTCACCGCGGCACCGACGCTGAAGATGGTCAGGGGCTGCCACCGCCACCGCGGCGCGGCCAACAGCCACGCCACTCCGGCCCACCGAGGGAGCACTGCGACGGCAAGGATGACGGTGCCGACGACTATGCCCCAGCTCGAGTCCGTGGGGTTTAGGCCCTGCACGCTCGACGCCTTGTTCAGCAGGCTCCCAAGGCCAAGCCCGCCTCGCTCGGCGGAGCCGGCGAGGTAGGCGACGTAGGTGACTGCGGTGGCCGCGACGAGGACCAGGACGGCCACGACCGCGCGGACACGCCACGGTTCACGGCGCCCCACGGCCACGAGTGCGACGAGCACCGCGCCCGCAACGACGACCACGGCGGAATTGACCTTGCCCCCGGTCGTCGCCGCGCCAAGAACGGCGACGAACAGCAACATGCCGAGAAGTGCGCGCCGGGATCGTCCCCGTCTGCCCAGGGCCGTCAACAGGACCATCGACAGGCCGAGCATCCACACGGTGACGAACGCCTGTGAGGGAGAGTCGAAGTTCAGAAGCGTGCCGTAGCTCGCACCGACGTATCCACCGAAGACGATGAGCAGCACCGCGATGGTGGGCGCCCAGAACCCCCGGGTGAGGCGCTGGGTCCAGGCGACCGCCAGGAGGATCGAGCCGAGGAGGGCGACCACGGGCAGGACGCGGGTCAGCATGACGAACGGCGCGGTGCCGGCCGTCTCGGCGATCTGGCCGGACCAGGCGTAGGCGAACCAGTGATAGCGGATGTCCGCGCCACTCATGAAGATGCTGTCATGCGGTCCCAGGGTGGCCATCGACGTCGACAGGGCCTCGAAGAAGGGCATGTCCTGGTGGTAGGTGCTGATGATCCCGTCGGATGTCAGCGGGTAGTTGCGCAGGTTGACGGCGATGGAGGCCAGGCCTAGGACGAGGCCCGTGACGAGTGCGAGGAGCGCCGGCGCCCATCGGGTGGGGTGCCATCGCCTGAGGAGGCCGGGTTCCCGGCGGACGAGGAAGGGCAGCGCGACCACCGTGACGAGGCTGGGCACCATCCAGGCAAGGTCCCCTGGAACCAGACCGAACAGCAGGACTCCGCTCACCGTGGCGGTGGCCGTGCCGACGGCCATGCCCATGCCGAGCGCCTCCAGCACCGGCACGGACGGCCCGCGAACCACGCGCCACCACACGGCGCCGGTCGCCGTCTGCACGATGACGATCAGCGCCGCAACGAGGGCGGCGGTCATCGCTGGACCACCCGCGACCACACTCCGCGGTAGAGCCCCATCGCGACGGCCTGCCGAGCAGTCTCGGCGTACTCGCGGACGGCCCCGAGGCCGGCCGGCCGAAGTACCTGCCGCCGCGCCCGGTGGAACTGCCGCAGCGACTCCTGCCACCGCGTCGTGGAGACACCGCCCTCCACGAACGTGGCGATCACCGTCTCGAGGTAGAGGGGGTCGGCGACCGTGCTGAGCTTGAGAAACGACGCGTAGTCGGCCACGATCGTGAAGGTCGGGTCGAAGCCGCCCTGAGCTCGCAGTGCGTCGCGGCGCACGAAAGTGCCCTGGTGCGGAGGGAAGCGGCCCCGGCTGAAGTGCGCCGCCTTCTCCTTGGCGTACTCCCAGCGCGGTGTCACCAGCCGGGAGCCGTTCGCCTGAACGATCTCGACCTCGCCGAACGCCCACGTGGGCGATCCGGGTCGCAGGGCCATACCGACCTGGCGAAGGACATCCGACGAGTGGAGCAGGTCGCCCGCGTTGAGGAAGTACACGTACTCACCTGACGCTAGAGCGAGGGCGGCGTTCATCGCCGGGTAGATGCCGCGCGGCTCGACACATGTGTACGGGCAGTCGATCTCGGGCACCCTGGCCAGGGACGCGAGGATCGGCGACGAGTCCGAGGAGCTGTCGACGACCACGTACTCGACACCCTCCAGATCCTGCACGACCACCGACTCGACCGTGCGGGCGAAGTCGTCCGGGGCGTCCTTCACCACCGTGACGATCGTCAGCCAGGGCGGCTGCGCATCGTTGCTCGGCACGCGCAGCTACCGGGTCTTGACGAAGACGCGGCCGGAGTAGTCGATCGGGTGCATGAAGGGGCGAGGGCCGTGTGCCGCGAAGTAGTCGTCGACCGCCGTGCGGGCGCCCTTCCAGTGGCCGTAGTCGTCGAGGATGCAGACGCCGCCCACGACGAGGCGGGGGTAGAGAACCTCCAGGCCCAGGCGGGTCGACTCGTACCAGTCCGTGTCCAGCCGCAGCAGTGCGATCGACTCGGGCACCGACTCCTGCAGGGTCACCGCGACATCGCCCTCGACGAAGACCAGGTTCTCGGCGGGGTATCCGGTAGTGGCGAGATTGGCCTCGACGTCGCCGCGCGTGGCGTGCGCCCAGACGTTGTTCCCGTCGCCGAGCTCGGTGCTCGCCATCATCTGCTCGGCCGTCTTGCCGGTGTCGGCCTCGACGTCCAGCTCGGTCGGGGCGGTCATGCCGGCGAACGTGTCGTAGAGCCACAGTCGCCGGTCGGTGCGCCCGAGCCGGGTGAGCTCCTTCGCCATGGCCATGACGCTGCCACCACGCCAGACGCCGCACTCGGCGAAGTCGCCGGGCAGGTCCTCGTCGACGACGTAGCGGACGGCGTTGATCAGGCTCCATAGGCGCTCGCCGCTGGTCATGGTGAAGGGCCGCAGGGATGCGATCAGCCGGGCATCCTCGGGGGTCGCCTCGATCGGCAGGCGGGTGCCCTCACTGCTGATGCGAGAGACCTGGAGGCCGAAGGTCCGGGCGACGGAGCTCACGACCTGCTCGTAGCGCTTCACCGCCGCATTATCGCAGTGCCGCCCGTGCGGCTGCCCTCATTGCCCCTGCTGGGCCCGCATGGACAGCTGATCGATCGGGCCTGGGTCGACGAGCCAGCAGTCGCCCGCGCCCAAGCGGCCGTCCTCGAACATGGTCATCAGTGCCACGTTGAGCTTCCAGTCGATCGGCACGACCGGATCCAGGGGCAGCGCGTCCATCGTGGCCACGAGGCGCTCGACGAACGAGCCCCGGTAGAGGATCGCGCACACCGTGTTGGTGACCGGCCGGCTGGCTGACAGCACGCGTCGATCCGCCGAGCCGGCCCATGCGGCACCGGGGACGACGGTCAGGAGGTGCTCGATGCCGAGCTCGGCGGGCGTGAAGGAGCGGGAGACGTTCACGTACTGCGGACGATTCGTCTCGTCGGTCATCAGCCCGGCCAGGCCCTCGGCACAGTCCCCGACGTCGGTGGTGGCCGCATCGTCCTCGAGCACGAGAACCCAGTCGGCGCCACGGTCGACGCCGTCGCGCAACAGGGACAGGTGGGACAGCTCGATGTTCAGGAGGCGGCGCACGAGCTTCACGCCGGCGGTGTCGTCCCGCTCGGCGGACTGCCAAGGTCGGACGAATCGGGCGGTCTGCTTGGCCCAGCGCAGCCCGTGGACCGTGACGTCGAGGGCGGCTCCTGTGAAGCGGCGCGGACTACCTGCCCGCAGGTAGTCCGCCCAGGCCGCCTCCAGCCGGAGGGTCTCGTCGAGGGAGCGCTTGACCATGGCGCCGTCGATCGGCAGGGCCTCCCGGTCGTAGGCATCCTCGGTGTTGACGCGGACGGTCGTCGAGATCCCGCGTTCGGCGAGCGGATCGACCAGCAACGCCGCCAGCCCGGCGCGCCCTTGGCTGACCGCGAACCGCGAGTTCTCGTGACTGACCACGCCGACGAACAGGGTTGTCACGGACTCACTCCAAGGCAGGGGGACGTCGCGTCTGAAGGTAGGTTAGCGGGCGTGAGCGACGCGGACGGCCTGGAGACACGGGAACCCGATGTCCCCCACGGCGGACTCAACGTCGTCGACTTCCAGAGCCCCGGCGTCGTGCCGGCGATCCGCAAGGCGGTCGACCTCCTGCCGCCGAGCAAGCGTCGGCTGCTCTTCCTGGCCTCCGCTGTCCAGATCTCGCTAGGTGTCCTCGACCTGATCGGCATTGCCCTCATCGGCCTCGTCGCGGCGATTGCCGTTTCGGGCATTGGGGGCACCACGATCGACGGTCCCACCACGGCCAAGACACCCGGATGGGTGACCAACATTCTGGAGTGGGCGGGTCTGCAGGACCTCACCATCTCGCAGTTGTCGGTCATCCTCGCGCTGGCCGCGGTGGTCATCCTCGTCATGAAGACGGTGCTGTCCGCCCTGCTCTCGCGGCGCATCATCCGCTTCCTCGCCAATCGTCAGGCGGACGTGTCGGTGCGCCTCGCCCGCGAGTTCCTCAGCCGACCGCTGGCCCACGTGCAGCGATGGACCACTCCGGAGGCCCTGTATGCGCTGGGCAGCGGCGTGGGTGCGGCGACCGTCGCGCTCCTCGGCTCCGCGATCACCATCGCCTCCGAGCTGTTCTTGTTCACCATCGTGGGCGTCGGCCTGTTCCTGTACGACCCGATCCTCACCGTCTCCTGCCTCCTGGTGTTCGCGTTCATCGCCTTCCTGCTCTACAAGGTCCTGGGCAACTGGACGGCGCGCAACGCCCAGATCATGACCGACGCCTCGATCGACACCCTGACCGCGGTGTCGGAGGCCCTGGCCACCTACAGGGAGGCCACGGTGCTCAACCGCCGTGACCTCTACGTCACGCGGTACGAGGGCCTCGTGGGCCGTTATGCGGGTGCGAGCTCGACCGCGACGTTCATCCTCGAGATCCCCAAGTACGTCCTCGACATCGCGCTCTACCTCGGCGTGCTGGTGCTCGGTGTCGTGCAGTTCCTGACCAAGGACTGGACGTCGGCCGCGTCGACCGTGGCCTTGTTCCTCGCGGCCGGTTCCCGCATCCTGCCCGGACTCCTGCGGCTGCAGGGTGCCAGCATCACGATCCGCAACGCTGCGGTGCAGGCCCAGCCCACGTTCTTCATGAGCGACTACCTTGCGCGCACACGCAGCGACGTGGACGTCACCAAGCTCCCCTCGGATCGGATCACGGCTGCGCAGATCCATGCGCATGTGGTCACGGGGTATCCGGACTTCGTCGCCGACGTTCACGTCGAGAACGTCACGCTGACCTACTCCGATGCAGCCGAGCCGGCGCTGGCGAACGCATCGTTCACGGCGCTCACCGGGACCTCGATAGCTCTGGTCGGCTCGACGGGTGCGGGCAAGTCCACGTTGGCGGACGTGGTGCTCGGAGTGATGAAGCCGGAGTCGGGCAGCGTCACCATCAGCGGTCTGGCCCCGAGGGCGGCCATCGACCGCTGGCCGGGTGCGATCTCCTACGTCCCTCAGGCCGTGGCGCTGGTGGCAGGGTCCGTGCGCGAGAATGTCGCGCTGGGCCTGCCGAATGAGGCCATCGACGACGATCTCGTGTGGGAAGCCCTGCGGCGCGCCCACCTCGACGAGTTCCTCGTCGATAACCGCGAGGGACTGGACACGAAGATCGGCGAGCGCGGCTTCCGGCTGAGCGGGGGTCAGCGCCAGCGGCTGGGCATCGCCCGCGCCCTCTACACCCGTCCCAAGCTGCTGGTGCTCGACGAGGCCACCAGCGCGCTCGACGCGGAGACCGAGCAGGCCATCATCCGCACGCTCAAGGAGCTCGAGGGAGAGGTCACCACCATCACGGTGGCCCACCGCCTCGCGACCGTTCGATACGCCGACGAGGTCCTCTACCTCGAGGGTGGTCGCATCGCCGCCCGTGGAACCTTCGACGAGGTGCGGTCGCAGGTGGTCGATTTCGACCGGCAAGCGCAGCTCCTGGGATTGTGACCTGACATGCCCTGGGCTCCTGCTGACGTCTCCGCCGTCGTGTGCACGCTGAACTCGATCGGTGGGATCGAGCGCTGCCTGACGTCATTGCGTGATCGCGGCGTGGGCCAGGTGATCGTCGTGGATGCGGGGTCCACCGACGGCACTCGCGAGGTTGCCGACCGGCTGGCCGACACAGTGCTGGACGACCCCGGTATCGGCTTGGGCAATGCGCGCAATGTCGGCCTCGCCCACGCGACCAAGCCCCTGATCCTCAACATGGGGTCCGACAACATCATGCCGCTGGGTCAGCTCCAACAGATGATCGACGACCTCGAGGAAGGCGGCGTGCAGGGCGTCAGCGCCCGCACCGAGATCGAGGGCAGCGACTACGTCTCGCGCGGGCTCAACGCCTGGCGCACCGGCCGCTTCGCGCCGGGGCCGGCCAAGATCATCGGCACGCCGACGCTCTTCGTCGGCGATCTCCTGCGCACCCACCCCTACGACCCGACGAGGCGCTTCTCCGACGACTCCGAGCTGTGCGAGCGGTGGGCGAGGGAGTTCGGCGCCCGCTTCGCCATCTCGAACGCCTACGTGCTCGAGGTCGGCAAGACCTCGTGGGACGAGGTGGTCGTGCGCTGCCGAATGTACGGCATCTCCGACGACGAGGTCTTCTCGCTGGGCAGAGACAGCGGGTGGTCCCTCGCCCGCCAGGCCGAGTCACTGCTCCACCCCGCGAGAGTTGACTTCGTCGAGCCCGTCACCCGGCTGCAGCCGAAGGATGCGGTGATTGCTGCGCCCTTCCTCGCTGCTTTCACGACGATGCGCTACTTCTTCTGGGGTCGCAGCAGGATCCAGGGGGCGCTCGGCAGCGGCCGGCGGGGTGACTGACAGGTAGTGCCACGGGCATCGGTGGCCGCAACCGTGACCATACGATGCTCCAATGACGAGCTTCCAGATCGGTGACCGCGTGATCGGACGCGATCAGCCCACGTACTTCATCGCCGACATCGCCGCCAACCACGACGGCAGCCTGGAACGAGCACTCGAACTCATGACGCTGGCGAAGGGCGCCGGGGCGGACTGCGCGAAGTTCCAGCACTTCCGTGCGGCGCACATCGTGTCCGACTACGGCTTCCGGTCCCTCGGCGGTCAGCAGTCGCATCAGGCGACGTGGAGGAAGTCCGTCTTCGAGGTGTACGCAGACGCAAGCCTTCCCTGGGAGTGGACCGAGCCCCTGGCCGATCATGCCAGGGCGGTCGGCATCGAGTTCATGTCCGCGCCGTACGACCTCGAGGCCGTTGCGCACCTCGACCCGTACGTGAACGCCTTCAAGGTCGGTTCGGGCGATGTCAATTGGCTGGAGGAACTGCAGGCGATCGCGGATGTCGGCAAGCCGGTGCTGCTGGCCACCGGGGCGGCGTCGATCGACGACGTCACGCGGGCGATGAGGCTGCTCAGCGCGTCCGGAGTCGACATCGTCCTCATGCAGTGCAACACGAACTACACCGGCGACGTCACCAACGTCGGCTATGTCAACCTGCGCGTCCTGAACGAGTACGCCAAGCTGTTCCCGAACGTCACGCTCGGGCTCTCCGATCACACGCCCGGCCACGTCACCGTGCTGGGTGCAGTGGCGCTGGGTGCGCGGGTCGTCGAGAAGCACTTCACCGACGACGTCACGCGCAGCGGCCCGGACCACGGGTTCTCGCTGGACCCCGAGACGTGGCGAGCCATGGTCGACGACACCCGGATGCTGGAGGCGGCCCTGGGTACCGGGATCAAGGGCGTCGAGGCGAACGAGCAGGAGACGGTCGTGCTCCAACGCCGGTGTGTCCGGGCCACTCGGGACCTGCCTAGGGGAACCGTTCTCGTCCGCGCGGATCTCGAGGTCCTGCGGCCGGCGCCTGCCGACGCCATTCCCGCTCACGAGGTGAACGAGGCACTCGGCCGGGTGATCGTGCGCGACCTGGTCGCAGGCGAGGATGTGAAGTGGGCAGACCTGTCGTGACGGGGCCCGTCCGGGAGTCGGAGCTCGGCGTGGGCGCGCCGCCGATCCGTGACTGCGTGTATGCGACGGCGGGCTGGGGTATCCACGACGACCGTTGGATGGGTGCCCTGCGCACCGTGGGGCTCGAACCTCGCGCGATCTCCCTTGGCAGGGACGTTCGCGATGCCGCGGATCTCAGATCGGAGGTCGAGGCGGCGGCCCACGGGCGTCTCCCCGTGCTTGCCGGTCCACTCCACACGGTGACGCGCCCGCTGGCCGGGATCGCGGCACCTGTCGTCGGGCTCTCCTGGGGGTACGACTTCGACGAGCTGACGGGGCGCGACGCCTCCTGGCTGAGTGGTCTGGACGGCCTCATGGTCGACTCGCGGGCGAACCAGGCGGCGGCAGTCATCTACGGAGTACCCGAGGCCCGCATCACGTTCCTGCCATGGGGGATTGACCTCGATCGGTTCACCGTTGGCGGACCCCGTGTCGCGCCCGCGGATCTCGGCCTGCCCGACGATGCGAAGCTGCTCGTCTCGTTACGCGCCCACGAGACCCTCTACCACGTGGGTGACATCGTCAGCGCCTTCGTCCGCAGTTCGAGCGACGTCCCCACTGCGGCGCTGGTCATCGGCCACGGCGGGGCGTTGACAGACTCGTTACGCGCCGTCGTCCGGGAGGCCGGGCTCGACCACCGGGTGCGGTTCCTCGGAACCGTGCCTGAACGCGACCTCGCCGCGCTGCTGCGGGGCGCGACCGCCTACGTGACCGCGTCTCGCGCGGATGGCACATCGGTGACGCTGCTCCAGGCGATGGCCTGCGGCACGCCGGTGATTGCATCCGACACGGCGGGAAACCGTGGCTGGGTGACCGACGGGGAATCGGGGCTGCTGTTCCCGGTGGGCGACGTCGGCGCGTTGGAGGCCTGCCTTCGCCGTGCGTGTCACGACGACCTCACCGCCTTGTCTGATCGCGCCCGCTCTACCGTCGAACGTGAGGCGGATTGGACCGCCAACCTCGCCCGGCTGCGACGGGCGATCGACGAAGCCAGCCGGCCATAGGCTGGGACGATGCTCGACGACGCACCTCGATCCACGTGGCTCGTGACCGGTGCCAACGGCTTCCTCGGAGCCAACCTCGGCGCGTTCCTCAACGGCAGGGCTCATCGGGTCGGAGTGACGCGCAGCGGCACCGGGCATCCGATGTTCGACGAATGCGTGCCGGGCGAGCTTGCGGATCCGGTGACCTTGGTGGCAGCAATCGAGAGGCTCCGCCCTGACGTCATCGTGAACGCGGCCGCCATGGCGTCACACGAGGCCTGCGAGCTCATGCCGGACCTGGCCGTGCAGGTGAACGCGGTGGCGGCGGGCACGCTGAGCGCAGCTGCGGCAGGCATCGGTGCTCGGTTCGTGCAGATCTCGACCGACGCCGTCTTCGACGGAAGTCAGGGTCGCTACGCCGAGACCGATGCGACACAGCCGTTCTCGGTCTACGGCCGGTCGAAGCTCGACGGCGAGAATCTGGTGTCGTCGAACTCGGATGCCCTCATCGTGCGAACGAACTTCTTCGGCTGGAGTCCGACCGGCCGGCGCTCGATCCTCGAGTTCTTCGTGAACGAACTCTCTGATGGCCACACTGTTCGTGGGTACACGGACTTCGTCGTGTCGAGCGGCTACGTGCAGGTGCTCTGCGACGCGCTGTGGCGTTTGGTTGAAGGGCGTTCGACCGGACTGCTCCACCTGACGTCGTCCGACGCGCTCTCCAAGTACGAGTTCGGGGTGGCGGTTGCGGAGGAGTTCGGGCTCCCGTCGGGCCTGATCATGCCCGTCGAGTCGGACGTTCAGCCGCCGCGCAACCGGGACATCTCGCTCGACGTCAGCCGTGCCGAGGCCGTGCTCGGATCACGCCTGCCGTCGCAGCGGGATGGGATAGCGCTGGCGAGGGTCGACACCCTTGGGCTTCGATTCGAACTGATTGCGGCGGAGTAGGTGGCTCAATCAGTCCGCACGCAGGAACACGTAGTTGCCCGTGGACGGTGCGGGCCTGAGACGACGATATGCGGGCCTGAGGAGTCGCTTTGCGGACTCCTTCGCGCTTCTTGGGACAGCCGATGCACCGGATCCACTCACCCGCCGTGGAAGGGCGATCTCATGCATCCCAGCTAACTGCGCCATTGCGTGGATGGACTCCCTCTGGAAGAAGTTGATGTGCTCAAGGGGGGCCACCGGATTCAAGGAGGCACTCGAGTCAATGGGAGCCTGCCAGTCGAGTATCTGAATACGTCGCATGATGTCTACCGCATCGGGGACGCTGACCTTCAGAATGCCACGATGACTCAGCCCCAACTTCAAGTGCTGGAGTGTCTTCAGCGGTTCGGCAACGTGCTCAAAGACCTGCTCGGTATTGATGAAGTCGAAACGGCCGCCAGGGATGTCCTCCCATGCGACTACGTCGATTCCCAGGCTGTGAGCATTCTGGACTTGCTCATCCGACAACTCACAGCCGCTTGAATGAACCCCGTGCGCCTTTGCCATGAGAGCCCATTGCCCCCACCCCATTCCGAAGTCCAGGAATGTGAGGTCAGCCGGCGCGCCACCGAACCAGGCGACGACGTCTTCGATTTCGACCGCAAATCCAGCGAAGTAGTCGGAGGGCTTGTTTCTGTGCTGTTCCCGGACGATCGTGGGATCGATCCAGACCTCGTAGAGCCGGTGCATCAAGGCCTCATTGGGAATGAACTCCTGATAGATCCCGGAACACGCCTGGCAGGCTCTCAACGAGTATTCAGCCCCGTCAAGGTAGGCAAACTCCACGCCTCCCTGAGGGTCGTAGAAGGCTTTGAGGTAGTCCGTAAGCGACTTGGAGTTGTAGGGAGCGTTGTAGATGCCTTCGGACCGCGTCGCGCCACAGATGGGGCACGCCGTCCTTTGAAGAAAATGCTCGTTGTCAGGCAAGTCCCGTCTACCTCCCTGGTTGTCTCGTAGCCTGGTCGGATTGCTGACGGTTGCCGGCCCCCGTGGCGACGGAGTCTAGTGGCTGATGGATGTGAGTGTCGGCTCCTCGCGGGGCCATCCGGCTACCCCTCGAAGGGCGGCATCGTCGCCTCTCCCTCGGCCGACACGCCCTCCCTGCGCACCACGCCGACCACGGTCTTCACGAGGATCGACGCATCGAGCCGGAAGGACAGATGGTCCACGTACCACACGTCCAGTTCGAACTTCTGCGGCCACGTGATGGCGTTGCGACCGTTCACCTGCGCCCAACCGGTCAGGCCGGGTCGGACGAGGTGACGACGCGCCTGCTCGGCGGAGTACAGGGGCAGGTAGGACATGAGCAGCGGCCGCGGCCCCACCAGGCTCATGTCTCCGCGCAGGATGCTCCACAGTTCCGGGAGCTCGTCGAGGGAAGTGGACCTAAGGAATCGACCGAACGACGTGAGTCGCTCCGCGTCGGGAAGCAGGTCGCCCGCTGTGCTGCGTTCCGAGGTCATGGAGCGGAACTTGGGCAGCATGAAGGTCTCCCCGTTCAGCCCGGGGCGCTCCTGGCGGAACAGGACGGGAGAGCCCAGTCGCTGTCGTACGAGGATGGCCAGCACCAGCAGAAGGGGCGACAGCACCACGAGGCCGACCATTGCGAGGAGGACATCGAGCACGCGCTTGACGACGCGCCCGTAGAAGCCGTTCATGTCGGCGTCACGGACGCAGGCATGAGATCACCAGCGAACAGATCCAGTCGATGTCGGACTCGTCGAGGATTGTTCCGGACGGCAGGCATAGCCCGTCGGCGAACAGCGCGTCGGCTGCGCCCGTCAGGAATGCCGGGTTGTCGGCGAAGACCGGCTGCTGGTGCATGGGCTTCCACACTGGCCGGGATTCCACGTTGTGTCGCTCGAGCAGCTCCCGGACTCGCGTCGGCGCCGCGGGGTGCTCCGAGGGCGAGAAGCGCGCGACCGTCAACCAGGCATTCGACTGACCCCAGGTGGGGTCGGACTGGACCACCACACCCGGAACAGCAGTGAGCCTCTCCCGGTACCACTCCCGGATCTGACGGCGCTTGGCCACCTCGTCCGGTACCCGTCGAAGCTGCGAATGACCGAGTGCGCCGAGGAGGTTGCTCAGCCTGTAGTTGAATCCGATCTCGCGATGCTCGTACCAGGGCTCGGGCTCTCTCGACTGCGTCGACCAGAAGCGCACCCGGTCGGCGAAGTCGGCGTCATCCGTGACGAGCATTCCCCCGCCGGACGTGGTGATGAGCTTGTTGCCGTTGAACGACAGGACCGCTCCCGTGCCGAAGCTGCCCACCATGTCGTCGCCACTGCTGGCGCCGAGCCCTTCGGCCGCGTCCTCCAGCACGGGGACGTCGAGTGAGTCCAGCAGGGGAAGCAGGGTGCCGTAGTCGGCAGGTGCGCCGTACAGGTCGACGGGAACAGCGGCCGACACGCGCGTGCCATACGCCCGAAGTGTCGTCACGGCCTTCTCGACCAAGGCCGGATCCATGTTCCATGACTCGTCCATGTCGAGGAAGACGGGCACGGCACCCAGGTAGGTGACGGCGAAGGCCGTGGCACCGAAGGTGACGGTCGGGACCAGAACGGCATCGCCCGCTGCGACACCCAGGTAGCGCATTCCGAGATGGAGCGCCGCGGTGCCGGACGCCAGCCCGACGGCGTGCCGAATGCCGAGGAACTGCGCCATGTCCTCCTCGAAACGCGCGAGATCCGGACCGACCGGCGCGAGCCAGCCGGAGCGCATCGCAGCGGTGACCGCCTCGATGTCAGCCTCGGTGGCGCGGGGCGGCGACAGGTAGATGCGTTCCCTCGGCGATTCCACACGTGCAGCATATTGAGGATCCCGGCACCGGACCGCCACCAACTAGGCTGCCCACGTGCCTCGGGTCCTCTTCGGCGTCACCGTGCCGGTCACCGCGCAGTCCTTCCTCCGGGACCAGTTGACCGACCTGGCCGGGCTGGGCTGGGACGTGCACCTGGTCACGTCGCCGGACGACGGCTACGACCTCCTCGCCGACCTCCCCGGCGTCACCGTGCACGCGATACCCATGCGCCGCCCGCCAGCGCCGCTGCACGATGCGAGGAGCCTCGTCGCCTGGCGGCGGCTCATGCGGGATCTCGAGCCCGATGTCGTGGTCGCCAGCACGCCGAAGGCAGGCCTTCTCGGCATGGTTGCCGCGCGACGGGCTCGAGTGCCGGTGCGGCTCTACCACATTCGAGGCCTGCGGGCCGAGGGCCTGTCCGGCCTCGCGGCCCGTATCAGTCTCGCCTCGGAGAGGCTGGCGATCGCCTGTTCGACCGATGTCCTCTGTGACAGCCTCAGCCTCCAGTCCGCACTCATCCAGCTCGGCCTCCTCCCGAGCGGCAAGGGGGTCGTGCTGGGAGCAGGCAGCTGCTGCGGCGTCGACACGAGTCGCTTCAGGCCTCCCAGCCCGTCGGAGCGCCAGCAGGCGCGGGAGTCGTTCGGACTGGGCGAGGGTGACCTCGTCGTGGGCTTCGTGGGGCGACTCGCCGTCGACAAGGGGATCCCCGAACTGATCGAAGCGGCGGAGAGCGCCCACCGGGCCAATCCGCGGCTCCGCCTGGTGCTCGTCGGGCCCATGGAGGACTCCGCCGCGCTGGGTCGGGATATCGAACGGCTCAACGCGTCCGACTGGGCCGCGGCCCCGGGTTCCTTCCCCGATCCTCTCCCGGCCTACTGGGCCTTCGATCTGTTCTGCCTGCCGAGCCATCGGGAGGGCTTTCCCATCTCGCCGCTGGAGGCCCAGGCCTGCGGACTGCCGGTCATCACCACCACGGCGACAGGGTGCATCGACTCCATCTCACCCGGAGACACGGGCCTTGCCGTGTCTCCCGGATCTGCCGACGAGCTCCGTGTGGCCATCCAAGCCCTCGCGGCCGATCCCGCCCGGGCACATCGGATGGGTGTCGCGGCACGTGAACGCGTCATTCACGAGTACGACCAGGTCGAGGTACGCCAGCGGTTCGTCGGCTACTTGGCGGGCTTGTGGGCCGGTGCCAAGGCTCGAGCGGCGTGACGGCTGTGGCAGTCGAGAGCCTCGGCCGCCGTGGCCCGGCGGTAGTGTCGGGTCAGACTCGAGGAGGCGTCAGGTGAGTGCACGACCGGTCGTCGTGGTCGGTGCTGGCGGCCATGCAGTGAGCGTTGCCGAGAGCGTCCAAGCCGCGGGCTATGAGCTCGTCGCCTTCACCAGCGATCGCGGGTCGGGCGAGACGCTGCTCGATCGGCCGGTGCTCGACGCGATCCCGCAGGATCATCTGGACTCGGGCGGGTTGGTGGTCGTTGCGATTGGCGACAACTCGGCACGGGAGGCCGCCTGGCGAGCCTTGATGTCAACCGTGCCGATGGATCAGTGTCCCGCGCTCATCCACCCGTCTGCGAGTGTGTCCGCGCTCGCCACGGTCGGCCCGGGAACGGTGATCCTTCAGGGAGCGATTGTGGGAAGTGCCGCCCATGTGGGAACGGGCTGCCTGCTCAACTCAGGATCCGTGCTCGACCATGAGAGCACGATGGCCGACTTCTCGTCCCTCGCGCCGGGCGCCGTGACCGGTGGACGGGTCTCCATCGGTCGGGGCTCAGCCGTCTGCATCGGCGCCGTCGTTCGACACGGACTGATGATCGGCAGCGACACCGTGGTCGGCGCCGTCAGCTATGTGAACGCCGACATCCCGTCAGGCGTGGTGGCCTATGGCACCCCGGCCCGCGTGGTGCGGAAGCGGCAGCTGGGCGACCCGTATCTTGGGTGACGAGGCGGGCACGTCCGCGGCAGCCGGGCACGAGGGAGTCAGGGAGGGCACGTGAGATCGGACACCTGGGCTGGTCGGCGCCTGCTGCAGGCCTCCTGGGACGCGTTCTCGTGGATCGTTGCGGTTCCGGTTGCCCTGCTGCTGCGATACGACTTCGAGCCGCCGCGAAATGCGCTGCTCATCGGGCTCGTCGCTGGCGCTGCCGCCGCTGCCCTCCATCTGCTCACGGGTTCCGTGTTCCACCTGTATCGCGGTCGCTACGTCGTGGGGTCCTTCGACGAGGTGTTCGGCGTCACGATGACGACACTCTTCGTCGGAGCAGTCGGAAGCATCGTCTTCTTCGTGCTTCCCGCGACCGAGTTCCCCCGGTCGACCTTCATCCTCGCCACGGGGATCGCCACGGGGAGCATGCTGGGTGCTCGGTTCTTCTGGCGGGGTGCCCGACAGCAGTCTGCCCTTCGCCGAGAGGGTTCGCGCACGCTGATCTACGGCGCCGGGGATGCCGGATCACAGATCGTCAACCTGATGCTCGCGGATCGCTCGGGCAAGTTCCAGCCGGTGGGCTTCATCGACGACGATC
Organism: Actinomycetota bacterium; assembly: GCA_016717115.1. GTDB lineage: Bacteria > Actinomycetota > Actinomycetes > S36-B12 > S36-B12 > UBA10649. The sequence continues at coordinate 216,392 of JADKGE010000002.1, read as the reverse complement.
ACAACAAGCAGCACCTCAGGCGCTACGGGATCAGGGTGCTCGGTACCGTGGCGGACCTCGACGACCTGGTCTCCAGCTACGCGGTCGACACCGTGCTCGTCGCGATCGCCAACATCACCGCGCCCCGGCTGCTTGACCTCGATCGGCAGTGCAACCTCCTCGGTGTCCGCGTGCAGGTCATCCCGACGGCCTCCGAGATCGTCGGTGGTGCCGTGAAGCTCGGCGACATCTCCGATGTCACCGAAGAGGACCTGATGGGCAGACGCCCGATCCACACCGACGAAGGCCAGATCACCGACTTCATCCGGGGGCGCCGCGTCCTGGTGACCGGCGCGGGCGGGTCGATCGGATCGGAGCTGGCCCGCCAGTTGGCGCGCTACGCGCCAAGCCGCCTCGTCCTGCTCGACCGGGACGAGTCGGCGCTGCATGCCGTGCAACTCACGCTGGACGGCTCGGGAACCCTGACGTCCCAAGACCTCTACCTCGCCGACATCAGGGACGCCCCCCGCGTTCGCGAGGTCTTCAGCGAAGTCGCGCCCGAGATCGTCTTCCACGCGGCCGCCCTGAAGCACCTACCCCTGCTTGAACGCTTCCCTGAGGAGGCGCTCAAGACGAACGTGTGCGGCACGGAGAACGTCCTCGCGGCCGCCCAGGGTGCAGACGTGTCCGTCTTCGTCAACATCTCCACCGACAAGGCAGCAGATCCGACCAGCGTCCTTGGCTACAGCAAGCTGATCACCGAGCGAGTCACGGCCGGTATGCCGAGCAACGGCGCGGCGAAGTACGTCTCCGTCCGGTTCGGCAACGTCCTCGGATCGCGCGGCTCGGTGATCGAGACGTTCCGCTACCAGATCTCCCACGGAGGCCCGGTCACCGTCACGGACGAGCGCGTCACGCGCTACTTCATGACCGTGAGCGAAGCCGTGCACCTCGTGCTGCAGGCGTCAGTGCTCGGCCGTCACGGAGAGACGCTCATCCTCGACATGGGTTCGCCGCTGGCGATCGTGGAGATCGCGCGGCACATGATTCAGCGATCCGGGCGTGACATAGACATCAGGTTCACGGGGCTGCGCCCCGGCGAGAAGCTCGACGAGGTCCTCGTGGCGTCGGCCGAGTCGGCCGATCGTCCCCTCCATCCCCTGATCTCGCACACGTCGGTCCAGGGCACACCGCTGCATCAGGCAGCGGACCTGGTTTCCGGTCACGACCCCAGGGCACTGCTGAAGGAGCTATCGCAGGGCGAGTAGGGCCGTGGGAGACTGGGCTCGTGGAAGGCGCCGGCAGCATCGAGTCTGGCCCGCACTCCATCGGTGTGGTCACGGTCGCCACCAACCGCTACATCGACTACTGGCACGAGATGGCGCTCAGTGCCGACCGGCACCTGTTCCCCGGACACCCCGTCGTGCTGCACGTGTTCACGGATCGAGCGTCGGATGCCCGCGCCATGGCCGGTGACCTCACGAACGTCGTGGTCAACCCGGTGCCCATCGAGGCTTTGGGCTGGCCGAAGGCCACCCTCCTGAGATACGAGGTGTTCGACTCCCACGGCAGCGACCTGCAGCAGGACCTGCTCATGCACCTGGATGCGGACATGCTGGTGGCTCAGGACGTGGGGCCAGAACTGGAACCCGCTGCCTGGCCCGGGGGGATCGCCCTGGTCCGTCATCCGGGATACCGCCGGCCGAGCCTGGGGCGGCGCCTCTCCCTGTATGCCGCAGAGCCTCGGCTGGCGCTGAGCGATGCGTACGCCTACGCGAAGATCGGTGGGATCGGCAGCTGGGAGACCGATACCCGTTCCCGCGCCTTCGTGCCCCGACGGAGTCGAAGGACGTACGTGTGCGGCGGAACGTGGTTCGGCGTGAGGCCGGCGTTCTTGTCGATGGTCCACGAACTTGCAGTGCGTACCCGTGCGGACCTCGAGGAGGGCACCATCGCGGTGTGGCATGACGAGAGCCATCTGAACTGGTACGCGGCTGGTCATCGGACCGCCGTTCTGGGCAGCGAGTACTGCTTCGCCCCAGGATTCCAGAGCGTCAAGGACCTCAATCCGAAAATCATCGCCGTGGACAAGGCCGATGATCGGACACGCTGACCGTCGGGGCGAAGGAGTGACGGTCAGGCTCCGAGGTGGGCTCGGCAACCAGCTGTTCCAGTACGCGGCGGGCACGGCCGTGGCCGCTCGTCTGGCCTGCCCGCTGCTCGTCGAGACCGGTGATCTGGGCGCGGTCCTTCCCGGCGACACACCACGCGCCTTCGAACTCGACTGGATCGTGGAGCCAGATCACGTGCTGACCGGGGCGACGCTAGGCCGGTCGCTCCGTCTCCTGCGTCGGGTGGCCAGGAAGGCGCCTTTCGCCATGGGACCCAAGACCTTCACAGAGGCGTCGTTCGCGTACGACGACCGCATTGACGCGGTGCAGCCCGGCACGACGCTGGACGGCTACTTCCAGTCGTGGCGCTACTTCGAGGCGATCGAGGGTCCCCTGCGCACAAGTCTCCTTGAGGCCATCCCCCGCTCGCCGTGGGGCACGGGAATCGAGGAGAAGCTGTCTGCGGGTGGTCCGTGGATAGCTGTGCACGTCAGGCGCGGTGACTACCTGAAGCCGCACAACTCCGCCTACCACGGACTGCTCGGACAGTCCTACTATCGGGCGGCCCTGGCGCACCTGACCCGACGCGGTCTGGACCACCGGATCGTCGTGTTCTCTGACGAGCCCGACGCCGCGAGGGACCTCCTCGGCAGCCGGACATCGAGGGTGGACGTCGTCCGCCCGCCGGCCGACTCGAACCCCGCGGAGAGCATTCTCCTGATGTCGCGGGCGCAGGCCGTCGTGACCGCGAACAGCTCGTTCAGCTGGTGGGCTGCCTGGATTGCGGACCCGGCCTCGTCCACCGTCGTGTGCCCCGTTCCGTGGCTTTCCCACGCGGCGACTGACGAGAGCGACCTGCGACCTCCCGGATGGGTCAGCATCGACGCCGGCTTCACGTCCGGATAGGCCGTGTCGATGAGCGCGACACTCCTCAGACCGGCTACCTCGGGCTTCTATACTGCGTCGACCGGGCTCTTTCGGGACGGGCTCTCGTGACGTTAGGCATAGGTGGAGACAGCAATGCGGAACGAGCCGTCCCCCGAATCCCCATGATCCCCTTCAATCGAGCGTCGCTCGAGGGCGCCGAGATCGCCTACCTCGTCCAGGCCGTCAACAACGGGTTCATCTCGGGCAACGGGCCGTTCACGAAGCAGGCCGAGAAGGCCCTGTCCGAGATGCACGACGGCGCGGCGGCACTCCTGACCACCAGTTGCACTCATGCCCTGGAGATGTCAGCCAGGCTGCTGGACCTGCAGCCCGGCGACGAGGTCATCGTCCCGTCGTACACCTTTGTCTCGACGGCCAGTGCCTTCATCTGGAACGGGGCTCGACCGGTGTTCGCCGACAGTCGGCCCGACACGCTGAACATCGACCCTGACCATGTGGAGCGACTGATCACCCCGCGGACCAGGGCGATCTGCATCGTCCACTACGCCGGCGTAGGGGCGGATCCTGATCGCTTCAGCGCCCTCGCTGAGCACCATGGGCTGGCACTCATCGAGGACAACGCCCACGGCCTGGGCGGATCGTTCAACGGCCAGACCCTCGGAACGTTCGGGGCGATGTCGACGCTGAGCTTCCATGAAACGAAGAACATCACCTGCGGGGAAGGCGGAGCCCTGGTCATCAACGACCCTCGGCTCATCGAGCGGGCCGAGATCCTTCGCGAGAAGGGCACCGATCGCTCGCGCTTTCTGCGCGGTCAGGTCGACAAGTACACGTGGGTCGACATCGGCTCGAGCTGGGTGCTGTCCGACCTGCTGGCTGCCGTCCTCGTCGGTCAGCTTGAGCGATTCGACGCGATCCAGGACCGCCGGATCCGGCTGTGGGAGCGGTACGACGCCGAGCTGGCCGGCTGGGCGCGCGATGTCGGGGCCGAGCTTCCCGTCACCCCTGAAGGAACCACGCACACGGGCCACATGTACTTCGTCCGCTTCCCTGAGGGTTCCCAGCGCGACGCCTTCATTGCGCACATGCGGGACAACGACATCATGGCTGTCTTCCACTACCAGGCACTTCACGAGTCCCCGGTGGGCCGTTCCCTCGGTGAACAGGAGGACTGCCCCGTCGCCAGTGCCGCCGCCCGTCGGCTCGTGAGGCTCCCCCTCTTCACCGACATGTCCGACTCCGACCAAGCGGCGGTCATCGCCGCCGCGACCTCGTTCTCTGGCCGATGAGCTCGCAGGCCGACCGCGTCGCCGTGGACGTCCTCCTGCCAACCCGGGCGCCGGCCCCGTGGCTGGCCGAGACCCTGGACGGCCTGAACGCCCAGGTCGGCTGCAGCTGGCGGCTGATCGCCGTTGTCCACGGGGATGCGAGCGGGCTCGCGCCGCTCATCCTCGCGAAGGTTCCCGATGCCGTGGTCGTGCCGATGCCGCCCGATGCCAGGCTCCAGGACCTCCTCAACGCGGGCCTCGACGCCTGCACCGCGACCTACGTCGCCCGTCAGGACCACGACGACATCCCCGAGCCGACGAGGCTCGCAGCTCAACGGGCCTTCCTGGACGAACATCCCGCGGTGCTGGCGGTCGGCTCCGCCGCGACCGTCATCGACGAGCGAGGGGGCATGGTCGGCATTCGTCGTCTGCCGGTGGGGGCGCAGGTGCTGAAGCGCCTTCGATGGAAGAGCGCGCTCGTACACCCCAGCGTGATGTTCCGGAGAGCCTCGGTGGTCGAGGCCGGGGGGTATGACCCCCGGGCCACGCATGCCGAGGACTACGAGCTCTGGCTCCGGCTCGCGGCCCTCGGGAATCTCGACAACCTGCCCGAGCCGCTGCTGCGCTACCGGGTGCACTCCGAGCAGGTGTCCCGGGCCAAGGCGGTCCCGCACGCGACGCGAGTGGTCGTGGCGAGGTCGCGACGCGCGCTGGCGCGCAGTAGGCGAGAGTCGTTGCTCATGGCGCAGGTGCGCCAGGCGGTCTGGTCAGTGCCGCAGATCCTTCGCTCGATTCAACGTGATGGCACATGAGACCCTCGTTGACCATCGCGGTCTGCACGCGCAATCGACCTGCTGTGCTGGCGCGCCTGATCGACTCGTTGGGTGAGCAAGAGTGGCCGCAGGGGGCCACGCTGCTCGTTGTCGACAACGATCCGGATTGTTCGGCCCGGCCGGTGGTCGATGCCTTGGACTCCTTTCCGGTAGTGACCGAGTACGTCATGGAGCCGCGACCGGGCTATGCGACCGTGCGCAATCGCGCGCTCGACGCAGCCAGTTCGTCCCTGGCCGTCTGCTTCCTCGATGACGACGCGATGGTGCCGCCGGACTGGATTCGGCAGATGAATGACACGTTCCTTCAGCATCCCGACTCCATCGTCCGCTCCCGCTACGCCCACGTCCCGACGCTCCCCGATGACCCTCCGGGGATGGTCGAGGCGATCGACGGGCTGGGAGACCTCAAGGCACGTCAGCCGGCCGGCACGAGCGGGCTGTTGCTTCCCATGGGAGTCCTGGGAGACACGCGGTTCGACGGGTACTACGACCGCTCGGGTGGCGAGGACATGGACCTGCTCCTCCGACTCGGCCGCGCGGGCGTGACCGAGGTGCTGGCCGACACCGTGGTGCTCGAGGAGCAACGCGTGGCACCCCTGCCGCTGGCCGCGCAGCTTCGGGTCGCGAGATGGAACGGTCGCGTCGCAACGATCATCCGCCTTCGTGCCGGCCTCCCGACAGCTCGATACCGGACTCGGGCGCTGGCGGATGCAGGTGCAGCGCTCGCCCGTTCGCTGCCCCGCTTCGTGCTGGGTCGACGCGACGGGGCGAAGGGCTATGCAGCGCTCGCTGCTGGCCGCTGGGCGATGGCGACGGCCCCGCGGACTGCACCCACGAGCCTGGGCCCGAGGCCCCTCGTCTAGAGGGGAACGGTCAGGCGAGGCCGAGCAGTCTGGCCTGGGCGGCGAAGTTCGGCACGTCGGCGACCACCTCATCGAACGATCCCTGCGACACCAACTTCCCGTTCTCCAAGTACACGACGACGTCGCAGTGCCGGACAGTGGCGAGGCGATGGGCCACGGTCACGGTGGTGACGTTCCCCTCCAGTTCCTGCAGGGTCTCGACCACCGCCCACTCGGTCTCGGCGTCCAGCGCGCTCGTCGCCTCATCGAGCACCAGGAGGAGCGGCCGGGTGTAGAGCGCGCGGGCAATGCCAAGCCGTTGACGCTGCCCACCGCTGAGGCGCACGCCGTGCTCGCCCACGATGGTGTCGAGGCCCTCCCTGCTCCGGCGGAGGAAGTCCGCCAACTTCGCGCGGCGAAGAGCGTCCCAGACAAGGTCATCGTCGATGAGGTCGCGGGACAGGCCCAGCGCGACATTCTCCCGAATGGAGCCCGTTGCCATGGCCACTTCCTGAGGGACGTAGGCCATGCTGCCCGGCCACGTCGAGATCGCCTCCAGCGGATGACGGCCGCCGACGAGGACCGTCCCAGAGTCGGGCTGGACGACGCCGAGGATGACGTCAGCAAGTGTGGACTTGCCGGCGCCCGTCGGGCCGACGAGTGCGACGGACGATCCTGCTGCGACGTTCAGGTCGACATGGTGCAGTGCCGAGCGCTCACCGGGCTCGTAGGCGAAGGTCACGTCGCTCAGCTCGATCGTGGCCGCGAAGTCGGCATACCCGGACTGGATCGTCCGTGCGAGCTCAGCCCCACTCAGCAGGTTCGCCGGCTCACTCCCGGTCGGCGCCTCCTCTGTTGCCGCCAGCTCCTGCGCCAGTTCGATGGTGGGCTGCGACATGCCACTCGTGACTCGCACACCTAGGGCCGCCCCCTGAAGGCGCAGCATCGAAGGCACCACGCGGGAACCGGCGGCGAGGAACACCGCGATGGTGGCCATGGCAGCAGCGGCGTCCTTGAACAGGAACTGTGTGTACGCCAGCAGTCCGGCGCCGACGATCAGCGCGATCTCGAAGACGTACTTGGGAATGAGCGCCATCAGGTTCAGATCGGCCTGGACGGAGGCCGCCTGCCAGCGCAGGGCCTGGAAGCGGTCGACGTACAGGCCGCGTCGGTTGGAGACCAGCACCTCTCGGTATCCCGAGATCGACTCCTGCACCAACGCGGTGCTGGCGACCTCCGCATTCGAGCTCGTCTGCCCAAGTCGCTGGGCGCGACTGGACATGATCCTCTGGAGGACCAGGGCTATCGCCAGGAAGAACCCGACGGCGAAGATCGCCACGAGTGGATCCAGCGCCAGCAGGCCGATCGCCAGGACGCCGAGCAGGCTCAGTTCGGACAGCACGGTGATGCTCTGCCCGAGCACGCCCAGCATGGCGGCGTTGACACCGGTGGTGAGAGCGAACGCGGTCTCCTGACTTTGCCGACGTTGGATCTGCACCAACGGCCGAGACAGCAACGAGGTCGCCAGTTGTCCAGAGACGATGGCCTGACGATGCGCCAGGAATCTCAGCACCCTCCTCGTGAGAATCATGCTGAGAATGCTCTTGCCGATGAGGAGCAGGCCCGCCAGAACGCTCAGCTGGATGACCGCTGTGGTCATGTCGGCCGAATCGATGCCCAGGACGCTCAGGGCCTTCGACGCGGCGCTGGGCAGTGGGCTGCCGGAAACCGTCGATGTGGCCAGGGCGGCCACGATCCCGAACAGGGCCACTCCTGCTGCATCGAGCAGCGCGCTCAGCATCTGGATCGCGGTGACTAACCCGAGCTTGCGTCGGTCGGCGGGAGGAAGGAGGGTGAGGCTCTGGGAGGCCGCTTCCCAGCCTTTCATGCGCGCACACCCAGCGTGACTGCATCGCCTACACAGTGGGGATCCGTCCAGACCGTCACGGCACGAGGCTACCGCGCACCGGCGCGAGCGAGCGCACGAGCAACTTGCCGCTCCAGCGAAGCCGTGCGCCCACCAGGCCGATGCCCGAGCGAGGGCACGTCTGCTGAACCGCCTTCGAGAACAGCGACAGCCGCTGCAACGACTCTGCGGCGCCCACTCGGGAAGTGGGCTGGCTGTTCAGGGATCGCGCGACGGCCCTGACGGTGGGATCGTCGGGGCTGCGGCCGGTTGCTTGCCCCAGGTTGCGGGAGGCGATCCGGACGACCCCCTCTGCGATCCGATCCCTGTAGGCATGGGACATCCCGCCCGCTGTCTCCCGGTAGATGACCAGCTCCTCCGGGACGTTCGCGAGGTGGCCGTGGTGCATCATTCGGGACCACAGGTCGTAGTCCTCGGGCCAATTGTTCACGGGGTCGGTTCCGTACCCGCCCGCTGCCTCGAACGCGTCCCGACGAAACACGGCGGAACTGTGGACGAAGGGGTTGTTCCACAGGAGCCTCAGTCTCAGCTCCGCATCCGTCGTGGGGTGTCGATGGTGGCCGGCTACCTCCCAGTCGCCATGCGGGGTCGGGCGGATGACGGTGGCCCACGTTCCGACCAGCACCACGTCTGCCTGGACGCCAAGGAGGCTCAATTGCTTCTCGAGTCGGTCGGGAGCCGAAATATCGTCCTGATCGTGGCGCGCGATGATGCCCGCTCGCGTCTGGTGGATGCCTCGATTGAGCGCTGCGGCCAGCCCGACGTTCTCCTTCAGTTCAAGGATGGAGATCCGAGGATCGGTGAAGGAGGAGGCCACCTCGAGGCTGCTGTCGGTGGATGCGTCGTCGACGATCACGAGTTCGAGGTTGTCGACGGTCTGCGCGAGCACCGACCGGATTGCCTCGCCGGCCCAGCGTTCGCCGTTGTGCATCGGCAGCACCACGGACACGATGGGGCTCTTGGCTTGCACTCGTGGATAGTACGTCAGGCGGCGTGCCGCGCCTCGGCTCCGACAGGTGGCATGATTCGAGCGTGCGTCTGCCGGAGGAAGCTGGGGCCACCGCCCAGCGCAGACGCTTCTCGTGGCGTTGGGCCGCCATCTTGTTCGTCGTTGTGGCCGGACTTGCCGTTTCGTGGTGGGGCCTCGGTCGAATCCTCGCGACCGATCGCGGGCTCGATCTGAGCGACGAGGGCCTGTACCTGCTCGGTGCCGAACCGCCGTCCCTGAATGCCGCTTGGGGCTTCCCCTTCGGCTGGCACACGCGGCCGGTGTTCGCTCTGGTCGGCTATGACATAGCCGCCTTCAGGACACTGGGCGCGCTGCTCCTGGTGCTCTCCTCGGCCTGGCTGGGCTGGGCTGCCGCTCGTGCCGTCACGCGAGACACCACCAGTGGCGCCCGGGCAGCCCGATGGTTCGCGGTCATCGCGGCCTTGACCGGTGCCACGGGCTCGCTCCTGTTCTATGCGCCGATGCTTCGCACTCCGAGCTACAACTGGTTGAACCTCGTCGGACTGACGATCTCGGTGGCGTCGGCTCTCACGGTGGTGTCAGCCGGCCGAGCTCGGGCGCTCGACGGTCGCAGACTCATCACGGCGGTCCTGGCCGGTGTGTCATCAGCTGCCCTGTTCATGACGTTCCCGGCCAAGCCCACAACTCTTCCGCTCGTGCTTGTCCTGACGGCGGTGCTCGTCCTGGTGGCCGTCGGCTGGCGCCTCGCCGGCTGGTGGGTGCTGTGGAACGTCCTTCTCCTGCCTGTCTGGGTGGGCGTCGCCGTCCTGGCTCGGCTGTGGCCGACCGACTTCCTGTCGGTGTTCCGGCTGGCGCTGCAGATGCCGGCCCCGGACCCGCTTCAGACGACGTCGTCCGCGATCCGTGCTGCCGTGCTCCTGCCGCGCGACGTGGCAGCCGGGCTTGCGGCGGCGCCGGACTATCCGGTGCTGACGATGATGGCAGGGTTGGCCTGCCTTCTCGTGGCAGTCATCCCCGCTCGCCGCTGGCTGGCTCTGCGGCTCGTGGGCTTCGGACTGGTGGGTGTGTCGGCGCTGGCGATCGCGGGGGCACCCGTGCCTGTGCTGCGCCCGGCCGGCGAGGCGTTCGGAATCGCGAGTGCAGGCGTCACCACGGCCTGCCTTGTGATTCTCGTGGCCGCTCTGCTGGCAGGCGCGCGCTTGGGCACGAAGGACGACGGCGACGACCGCGATGACTCCCTCGGCCGGTGGTCGAGCGTGGCCCTGATCGCAGTGCTGCCGTTCGTGTTCTCGTTCGGCTCGGGCAACGGGATCTATGCGCAGGCGTCCTTGGCGGCGGGTCTGTCTTTCGTCGCAGCGGTAGCGGGCGTTGCTCGACGGAGCATGACTCGGGATCGAGTCGTCATCGGCGCGGCTGTCCTGGTCGCGGCATGCATCCTGGCCGGCGCGGCAGTGGGAAGCGGGTGGCGGGCACCCTTCCGCGCGGCTCCGCTGGCCGAGCAGACGGTATCGACGCTCATCGGTACCCATGACGCGAGACTCCTTCTGGAACCTGCCCTGAGCGAGGGGATCACTGGGTTGCGCGACCGAGCCGAGTCGGTGGGCTGGGCCGCGGGCACCCCCTTGGCGGATGTCTCGTACACGTGGAATCCAGCGGTGCCGTACGCGCTGGGTGCGCGGGTGCCCGATTTCCTGGCGCTCACCATCTTCGGCTACTCGGCGGCGCACGACATCGTGGACTTCCACTTGTCCGAGCCGTTCTTGGACTTCCCGTTCGACCGGTCATGGTTCCTGACCAGCCGGGAGTCTTCGATCGAGGATCCGACCGGTCATCTTGCCGTCGACCTCACGATGCAGAAGCTTGCCGCCGTCGCGGGGCGGCCGTTCCCGGATTCGTATGCTTGCGTCGCCGCGGGTGATTTCGTGCTCTGGCGGCCGGTGTCGACACCTCGAGAGGCGGGGCAGGACTGTGAAGGCTGACCTGCTCAGGCTGCCACTCGAGTGCCCGTCCTGCGGCGACCTGCTCGAAGGCATCGGCACCGCGACGCGGACCTGCCCTCGTTGCGACCGGTCCTGGCAGATGTCGCAGGGCAAGTGGTGGTTCGGCGGCGAGACGTCGGTCGTGACCGGCGACGCGACGGACAGTTTCAAGTCACGCCTCAAGCTCCATCCGAAGCTGTACACGACCCTCATCGACCTCATCAGCCCGGTCTACCCCCACTGGATCTCCGAAAGGCGTCGGCTGCGTGGCCGCATCACGCCGTCGGTGCTCGCCGTCGACATCGGCTCTGGCAACACCCGCATCATGGACGGCGTCGTCAACGTCGATCTGATGCCGTATCCGAACGTTGACGTGGTGTCCGACGCCGACCGCCTTCCGTTCGCGAGCGACAGTGTCGACATCGTCTTCAGCATCGCCGTGCTCGAGCACGTGCCCGACCCGCACGCGGCGGTCGCCGAACTGGTCAGGGTCCTGCGTCCGGGGGGCCATGCCTATGTCTTCGTCCCCTTCATGCAGGGGTTCCATGCGGCACCGCACGACTACCAGCGTTTCACTCGACCGGGCCTCGAGAGGGCGCTTCGTGGTCTCAGGGTGATCCGCACCGAGAGCTTCGGGCCTACGAGCGGGCTGGTCTGGGTGCTCGGCGAATGGCTGGCCATCCCGCTGAGTCTGGGCATCGCCCCGCTCCAGCGGGTTCTGGCGTTGCTCTTCCAGACCCTGCTGTCCCCACTGAAGTTCCTCGACGTCCTGTTCCGGCGGATGCCGGGGTCGGAGAACATCTCCACCGGCTTCCTCGTCGTGGCGGTCAAGGAGAAGGGCAGTCCGCCGTCCGTGGCCGGCGGGTCCCACTGACGACTCCGGGGCGGAGCGGTGGGATCGGTAGCATGCGGTGACCCCCTCCAGTCAGGACCAGTCCATGCCCACGAGCGAACCGATCGACCGCCGCGGCCCCGCGCACCCCGAGGTGAGTGTCGTGGTGCCGCTGTACTGGTCGGCAGCCACCATCGGACAACTGGTTGAGCGGGTCTGCGCCGCTCTCGAGGAACGGGGCATCGCCCACGAGGTCATCGTGGTCGACGACGGAAGCGGCGACAACACGTGGGCGGTCGTCGAGGGGCTGCTCGCCCGGTTCCCCGCGCTTCGTGGCATCCGGCTGACCCGCAATTTCGGGCAGCAGGCCGCCCTCGGTGTGGGCCTTGAGGCCAGCACGGGTGACTGGGTGGTCACCATGGACGCCGACCTGCAGGACGACCCCGCATACCTCCCGCTCTTGCTGGACACGGCCAAGGCCGGCGCGGACATCGTGCTCGCGCAGTGGGACGACCCCGTGGGATCGTTCAGCGCCCGCTGGTCGTCGTGGCTGTTCTACGGCTTCTTCAATCGCCTGACGGGGGTCTCGCTGCCGCGGGGGACGGGCACCTTCCGCATCATGTCTCGGCGGGTGGTCGACCACTTCCTGGCCCTCCCGGATCGAACGGAGTTCTTCGGCGGGATGGTCGCCTGGTTCGGATTCCCCATGACCACCATCACCGTCGTGCGACACGAGCGCGAGCACGGGGAGTCGGGCTACTCCTTCCGACGACGACTGTCTTTGGCCACGAGTGCGCTCGTGTCCTTCTCGACGATCCCCCTCAAGCTCGCCGCGGTAGCCGGGTTGATCGTGTGCGCCTTCTCGCTCCTTCTGGGCGTGGTCATCGTGGTGCTTCGCTTCACCGGGGTCATCGTCACGGCCGGATTCGCCGGCCTCATGGTGGCCCTGCTCTTCATGTCCGGCACGATCCTGCTGAGCACCGGCATCCTGGGCTTCTACCTTGGATCGCTCATCAAGACGACCGGCCGCAGGCCTGCCGGGGTGATCGCTCAGGACACGGGGTCGAGCTTCAACAGGAGCGGGAGCGATCCCGGGTGAGGGTCGTTGTCCTCGGGGGAGCCGAGAACCAGATGGGGTGCATAGATGCTGCCCATCGCCTGGGTGCCGACGTGACGGTGGTGGATCCGCGTCCGGACGTTCCGGGGCGGTGGGCGGCGGAACACTGGATCGAACTCGATGCCGCCGCTACTCCAGAGATCGTCCTTGCTCTGGGTGGGACTTCGGTTGATGCGGTCGTCAGTGACCAGTCGGACTACACGGCTCGTGCGTCCGCGGCCCTGGCTGTGGCCCTCGGGCTCAAGGGCCAGGACCTCGACCTCATCGATACCTGCACGAACAAGTACGCGATGCGCAGGCGATTGCTGGGCCCTGTTCCTGACCTGATCCCCCCGTTCCGTCACTTCGACGACCCGGACGCCGCGGTCTCGTACGCTCTCATCCAGACTTCACCTCAGGTAGTCAAGCCGGTGCAGTCCCAGGGCAGTCGCGGAGTGGGGCTCCTGCGGCCGGGCTCGGAGCGTGAACTCGTGGAGCGCTCGTTCTCGTTGTCGGACGGTCGGGGTGTCCTCGTCGAGCAGGCGGTCTTCGGGCGCGAGTATTCCGTTGACGGCTATGTCTCGAATGGCACACTGCTTCCCCTCGCCATCTCGGCGAAATCGCAGTACCTCGGCAATGAATGCCTGGATGAGCGACTCGACTTCCTGCCGTCGCTCTATGCCGACGCTGAGGGGCCGCTGGTCGCGGCCGTGCGGCGGATCGTCGCGGCCTTGGGCATCTCGTTCGGGATCATCCATGCCGAGCTGTTCGCCGATGGCATGGATGTCACGTTGGTGGAGATCGCCCTTCGCGGTGGTGGTTCCGCCATCAGCAGTGTTGTCGTGCCGTTCCTCACCTCCTTCGATCCGGCCGAGGCTCTGCTGCGCGACTTGCTGTCCCTGTCGAGTCCGCCGCCGCCGAGGGACTTCCGCGAGAGGGCGGCGATCCTCCGCTTCCTGCCAGCCCTGTCGCTGCCCACCACTGTCCCTCGCCGCGACTCGACCATCGAGGGTTGGCTCACTCTTGTGATCACGAACCCGTTGGCGGAGGGGACTCCCACCTCCAGCGACGATCGGGCCGGATTCGTCGTGCTGGGGGCGGCCAGCGAGGCTGCGGCCGTTGACGCTGAGCAGGCGGCATTGCGCAGCTTGGGCTACAGCGCGGGAGTGTGACAGCGCATGCTGATGGACCCTTCGGCGCATCCCACCTGCGACGGCCTGTGGATCGGCGGCAGGCCGGGTATGACCCACGCCGAGGTGATGGACGATCTCGACGCGAACGGCGTGCTGACCGCCTTGGCTGTTGGGCTGCCGGGTGTCGGCGGATACGAGCATGAGCGCTTCCTCGAGCTGACGATGGAGCATCCGCGGCTGGTCCCAGTTGCCGCGTTGACGGTCGTCGACGGCAGGCCCAGCGTGGAGCGCGACCTGGACGAGATCGCCCGTCTCGGCTACCGACTCGTCAAGATCCATCCGCGGCTCCTCGGGTACGAGCGGACCCTCGCTCAGTTGCCGTACTTGCTCGGGGAATGCATCGAACGCCGGTTGGCGGTGCTGCTGTGCACGTATCCGGAGTACCGGTCGCAGGTATCGGCCCGGTCCGCCCGAGCGGTCATGGCGAGCGCGCTCGCCCACCACAGCGAGGGCCACTTCATGACGCTCCATACGGGAGTCCTCGATCCCGAACCCTTCGCGGCTGTTGCGGCCGGCAGCGAACGGATGCTGCTGGATTTCAGCCTGTCGCTGCTCAAGTACCCCGACGAGGTCTGGCCCCACCTGATGCGCCTCATCGAACGCATGCCCCGGTCCTTGTGCTTGGGTTCCGATGGCCCCGAGTGGACCTACCGGCAGGTTCACGCGACCCTGGACCAGCTCGCCGAACGCACGAGCCCGGGTGCCGCCGAAGCTCTTGGCGGGAGCAACCTCGTTCGGTGGTTGGCGAATGTCGATGCCGATCTCGTGCCGCGAGTGATCCGAGATCTGTAGGCCGGAGCCTGGCTTAGGGGCTTCGTGGTGTGGTGGGGTTGGATAGCCTGAACCATCCGACTCACGGAGCTGTCACGGCCGGGATCACAGCTCCGGCAGATCGAGAGAGGGAGACGCACGTGAACCAGCACTTGACGGAGCACATGGTGCGTCGTCGAGCATGGACGAGCGTCCATGGGCCGTCAGCGGCCAGGCGGCGGAGCCGGAACCGCTTCTTCCACAGCCTTGTCGACCGGCTCGTCGCCTCACAGGTGGTGCCTGGGTCCAGAGTCGTCGATCTCGGGTGCGCGGATGGTTCGACCCTTCAGGCTTGCCAGCCGTCGCTCGGTGTCGGCGTTGACCTCGATGGCCTAGCTCTCGAGCGGGCCCGACAGACCAATCCAGGGATGACCTTCATCGAGACAACGATCGAGGAGCTGGACGGCGCACCGATAGCCGATCCGGACTACTTCGTGATGAGCATGCTGCTCGACGAGGTGTACGACATACAAGAGATCCTGCGCCAGGTTCACAACTGGTCCGAGCGCAAGACACGAGTTGTGCTCGTGTCCTACAGCCGTCTGTGGAGGCCCCTGATTCGCCTCACCGAGGTCATGCGGCTCAAGTCACGCGCCGAGGGGGAGAACTACGTGCCCTGGATCGAGGTCGAGAACATGCTCGCCCTCGAAGGCTTCGAAGTGACCAAGCGCGTCGACGGGGTGCTCCTGCCTGTCTACATTCCGGCACTATCCATGGTCGTCAACCGCTGGGTCGCCCCACTCCCTTTGGTACGCGCCCTGTCGCTCATTCGGGTCACGGTGGCGCGGCCGATTCAGGACCAGCCGGAGCCGCTCACCTCCGTGAGCGTGGTGGTTGCTGCTCGAAACGAGTCCGGCCATATTCGCGAACTGATCGATCGTGTGCCAGTGATGGCCGAGCGACAGGAACTGATCTTCGTCGAGGGCAACTCCACAGATGACACCTGGGGAGTTATCCAGGAGGCCGTGCGCGACTATGACGGCGACCCCCGCATGACCCTTCACGCGCTTCAGCAGCCCGGAAAGGGGAAGGGCGACGCTGTCCGGACAGGGTTCGACGCGGCCTCGGGAGACGTGCTCATGATCCTGGATGCCGACCTTTCCGTGCCGCCAGAGGAACTGCCTCGATTCGTGGAGGCACTGAGAGACGACAGCTGCGAGTTCGCGAACGGCTCGCGACTGGTGTATCCGATGGACGCCAAGGCGATGCGCTTCTTGAACCTGCTCGGCAACAAGTTCTTCGGCAACTTGTTCAGCTACCTGCTGGGACAGCCAGTCCGCGACACGCTCTGCGGTACCAAGGTGCTTCGCCGATCGGACTACGACCGAGTGGCAGCCAACCGCGGGATCATCGGTGATTTCGATCCGTTCGGTGACTTCGACCTCTTGTTCGGGGCATCACTCCTCGGCCTGCGTATTCGGGACATCCCCGTGCACTACAAGGAGCGTCGATACGGCGCGACCAACATCTCCCGGTTCAGCCACGGCGCCCTGCTGCTCCGGATGTCCGCCGTTGCAGCCTCGAAGCTCAAGTTCGTCGGCTAGAGCTCCGAGGCGATCGTGAGCATTCTTGACCACCCGTTGACCCGAGGCATTGACCTCGACGACCCTCGCAATACCCTGCTGCGGCGTCGGATCATCCGAGAGAAGCGGTTTCTCAAGCGGCTCTACGACGAGTGGTACGCGCTCATCTGCTCGAGGCTGCCGGCCTCGTGCGAGGCAGTGCTGGAGATCGGCTCAGGGGCCGGCCACCTCGATGAAATGCTCCCGCAGGTCATCACGAGCGAGGTGTTTCCCCTCGAGGGCGTCGACCGTGTCGAGGACGCGACAGCCCTCACGTTCGCGGACGAGTCACTAGATGCGATCGTCATGACCGACGTCCTCCATCACATCCCCGACGTTGCCCAGTTCCTGCGCGAGGCGAGCCGCACCCTGAGGTCCGGTGGCCGCCTCGTGATGATCGAGCCGTGGCGGACGCCCTGGTCCGACTGGGTCTACCGGAACCTGCACCATGAGCCGTTCCGCCCTGACGCCGATGAATGGAAGCTCCCCCCGGGGGGTCCCCTGAGCATGGCCAACGGTGCACTTCCCTGGATGGTGTTCTCACGCGATCGGCGCCTCTTCGAAGCGCAGAATCCCGAGTTGGCGATTGCGTCGATCGAGCCGCTGATGCCTGTGGCGTACCTCGTCTCAGGCGGCGTCTCCATGCGCTCCCTGCTGCCTGGATCCGCCTATCCGTTCGTCCGGGCTGCCGAGCGTCGAGTCCTGCGTGAGAAGGGCGCCATGTTCGCCTTGATCGAGGTTCATCGGCTGCCTCGCTGACGACCGTCAGGGGATCGGGACGAGGTCATGCACGATCATGACACCGGATTCCGAAGGTGAGCTCGTGCACCAGGCAGTCGCCTGCCAGTCGCCGCCCACGTCGATCAGATCGTCATCGGAGAGGAAGACCGGGATCACCTCACCCGTGGACGTGGACCGCAGATCCAGTATCTGACCCGGAGGCAGTTGCCTGAGCATCTGCTGGATCCACGAGATGTCACTGAACGCCACGCTCGTGTCGACGCCCTCCAGTCGTCGCCAGTCTGATGGGCCGGGAAGGGGTCGCCCGGTCCCGAGCGCCGCCGACGCAATGACGTCGTAGGCCTCTGCCTCGCTCGCGCCGCTGCTGCAGTCGCGAGCGACTCTGATGGTGGGCCCAGTCGCGTGCCCCTCGACGATCCCCGTGAGCACGGTCATGGAGATCAGGACCCAGACGAGCACCAGCGGCCACCGACGTGAACGGCCATCGGCAGCGATGGCTGGCGAGGGGGACTGGTCGGAGCGCGGTGCGGCGGCGGCAAGACCTCCCACGGCGAGCAGCACGTAGGGGATGTTCTGTACCAAGTGTCGTTGCGGTTCGTCGTGGCCCACCAGTGCGAACGATGCTGCCGCACCCGCCACGGTGACCAGCCCGATCCACAGGCTCGCGCCGACTGCGCGATCGGATGGCTGACCGTCCGACGCGAAGGGGGATCCGCGGCGGCCCATGCGAACGACCCGGACCGCCATCAGGCCGACGAGAACCCATGAGGCGATCCAGAGCGCTGTTGCAGCGGCGGTCCCGACGCCGCTCCATCCCGCGGTCAGGCGGTCGCGCTGCTCCTGCTGCCACAGCTGCCAGGCAGGCGAGTAGGGGTGCCCCCACATCTGGTTGAGATAGCCGTCGCCCAGGAGCGTGCCGACGTTCGTCGCCATCTGCCGCGGCACGGCGGCTGGATCCTGGCGCATCAGATCCAGCGCCGAGTCGCGCAGGAGCAGCCCGAAAGCCTCGGACTCCAACGCAAGGCAGGGGTCCGGTGTCCAGTCGGCGGTCACCGGGCAACCGAGCTCGGGGGCGAACTTGTCGTAGGCGACGACCCACGTGTCATCCTCGGGCGTGGCAGCCGAGTAGGCCGTCGACCAGAAGTTCGACGCGTGACCGGCGGCGGGCCATCCCACGACACCGAGCACCCTCGTCGGGAGCAGCCACACCGCCAGCAGGGCAGCAGCCACAGCGAATACGGCAACCCACCTTCGGCCAGCCATCCGGAGTGCAACGAGTACTCCGACGGCCAGCACGCCCGTCAGCAGGAAGTTTCCGGGTCGGATCTGCAGGACCACGATCGCCGTGCCCGCAGCCACCACGCCCCATACGGCACGCCGGGTCGACGCGAAGCGCACGATTGCGCCCGCTGATACGAGCGATAGTGCGAGGGCGAGTGCCTCTGGGCCCAGATAGGAGCCGTACCAGAGCAGCGGGAACAGCCCCAGGGCGTAGACGATCAAGATTCCTACGCGGCCGACGGGCAGCGTCCGGGTGATGCTGATCAGGAACCACCAGAACGCCAGACTCACCACAAGGAGTTGGAGCACGAGAACGGCAGCCATGCTGTCCGGGGCCAGGGCGAAGAAGGGCGCCTGCGCCAGAATCGTCAACGGGCGGCGTAGGCACCAGGCGAGGTTGTAGGACTCGTTCCCGTTGGCGAATGCACTCGCGCATGATGCCCAGAGGTTGCTGTCGGAAGCTGGAATCGAACTGCCCACCGTGAGGAAGAAGCCCAACTGGAGCGCCTGAGCCACCAGTAGCAGCGCGACGGGCACGAGACAGAGGAAGCCGAGTGTCGATGCCGAAAGGGCCGGCTTCCGGACTCCTCCCTTCGGGTTAGCGGCCTGATCCGTGAGCGCGGACACTATCGGCGGATCCAGGTCACGAACGCACCCTGAACAGCGGCCGGATGGGCTCGCACTCGAGCTGGTCGAGGAGGGTGTCGTCCGCGAGACCCGCCGCCACGATTGTCAGCGCCGCGGCATACGCCTCGGCGGCGACGTCGAGGTCCTCGTCGGTGAACGCGACGGTGACATCGTGCGTGTTGAGCACGAGCACCCCACGACGGAGCATCTCCTGGAGGAAGAGGGTCTTGGCCTGCGCCAGGGTCTCGGGGTCGTCGATGCTCCACTGCTGGAACACCCAGGCGGGGTGGCCGCTGAAGCCCAGGAAGGCGCGAGATGCCTCTGGGCGGGCGGCCTCGACCCTCTCGAGGAGTCGCGCCCCCGTCGAGGCAAGGGTCGCGGTCGGGACTCCCGTTGCCATGCGGTCGAGCACCACGCGCGCGGCAGTGAGCGAGAGCGTCTCGCCGCCGAAGGTCCCCGAGAAGAAGATGGTCGGCATCAGGTCCAGGATCTCCCGGCGGCCAGCTATCGCCGAAAGCGGGAAGCCGTTGGCGAGGGCCTTGCCGAAGCAGGCCAGGTCCGGAATGACGCCGAAGTACTCCTGCGCCCCACCGGGTGCGAAGCGGAATCCGGTGAGCATCTCGTCGAACACCAGGACGATGCCGCTGTCCTCGGTCAGCCGCCGTACCCCGGCGAGGTAGCCCTCAAGCGGCCATGCGGACGTCATCGGCTCCATGATCACCGCCGCTACCTGGCCCGGAAGGTCGTCGATCGCGGCATGCAGGGCAGCGAGGTCGTTGTAGGGCACGACATGGGTCAGGGAACGCGTACGGTCGGGCACTCCACGATTCATGGTCGTGCTGCCGATGTACCAGTCCTGCCAGCCGTGGTAGCCGCAGACGATGACGTGCTCGCGTCCCGTTGCGGCGCGCGCGAGCCGGATCGACCCCGACGTGGCGTCGGTGCCGTTCTTGGCGAACCGGACCATCTCCGCGCAGGGGATCAGATCGACCATCCGCTCCGCCACTTCGGCCTCGATGGGGTGAGCGAGGGAGAGGGTCACTCCGTCATGCAGCTGCTTGATGACGGCCTCATTGATCTCCTCGTCCCCGTAGCCCAGCGCCACGGCCCCGAGGGAGCTCACGAGGTCGACGTACTCGTTGCCGTCGATGTCCCACGTCCGACTGCCCTTCGAGCGGGTGGCGAACAGCGGGGCCGCACCGACCGGATACTGCGTACGGGACTTGCTGAACGTCTGCGAGGCCAACGGGATCACCCGCTCGGCACGCGCCAGGTACTCGAGGGAAGCCGCGTAGCGGCTGGCGAGGCTAGGCATTCATCGCTCCGGTGTCGAGGCCCGTCAGGGCGGCGTTGCGCGCTGCGTCGGCGTCCGTTCGGCTGAACTCCGGGTGCTGCTCAAGGTACGCCAGGACGTCCTCGAGATCGAAGTCTGCCGTCACGGGGAGCAGGGCCTCGTAGACGCGCGTGACGAACGCGAAGTCAGCAGGCGTGTCGACTGTCCATCGTAGGTGCGACAGGTCGCGGCTGCCGATCACGTTCTCGACCCGGTAGCGGTCGTGCCGACGGTAGACACCGAGAGTGACGTGTTCGCGTTCCGGTGGATCGGTGGCGGAGCGCGCGACCTCACGCAGGACGCTCGCTCTGACGACCTCCACGTCGAGGCCATCGGGGTACGTGGGCGTCATCGTGTTCGACACGTAGTCCGCATTCGACGCCCGGAACGCCTCGACGACCTGATCGATGACGAAGGGGGAGATGAGGGGGCAGTCGGCGGTCAGCCGCACGACGACCTCGGGCTCGAAGACGTCCATGGCGGTGATGAACCGGTCGAGCACGTCGTCGAGGGAGCCCCGAACCACGGGCACCCCGGAGGCTTCGACCACTCCAGTGAGCTCGTCGTCCGTCGGGTCCGTCGACGTGGCCACGATGACGCCGTCGAGCGTCGTCGCCCGCCGGACCCGCTCAAGCTGGCGAAGCACCATCGGCTGGCCGACGAGCGGAGCGAGCACCTTCCCGGGGAATCGTGTGGACGTCATCCGCGCCTGGACGATGGCAAGCGTGCTCACGGGCCCATCCTCACAGAGGCGGTGGCGCTGCCCCACGTTCGCGGGTCGATGAGGGAGAGGTCGTCGCTGGCCAGGTCATCGGAGAGCAACACCGGCACAGTGGCCGACCAAGCGCTCAAGATCTGCGTCAGCTCGTCGGCACTGGCAACACCGATGACGATCTCCGAGGCCCACGGAAGCGCCCGAACATGGGCAAGCGTCATCGCCAGGGGAGAGTGCCCTGAATCCGACGCTGCCGCGAGAAACCTCAGAACATGCGGGTGCTGGCCCAGAGCGACGTCGCTCGGACCGGCCAGGAGGCCCTGCAGGAAGGCACTGCGCACCTGGATGATCGTGCCGCTGTCTGCCAGTGCCCCGAGCAGGCTCGAACCGTCGAGCCGGCGGTCGAGCGCGTTGGCCGGCACCTGGACCATGTCGAGATGCTCGAAGGCGTCCCGCGCGAGACCGAGTGCCGCCTCGTCGTAGACCGACACGCCCACGCACCGGGACAGACCCCGGTCGCGCAGACGCTCTAGCTCGCCGGCCGCCGTCGTCGCGGTTCGGGGGTCAAGCGCGTCCCAGTCGTGGATCAGGCAGCCGTCGAGTCGGGCGAGGTCCAGTTCAGCGAGCGCCTCGTCGACGCCGGAAGCGAGTTCCGTGGGCTCCGCTCCGGACAGCTTGGTCCGGACGGCGAAGGCGTGGGACCACGGCCTGAGGCGTCGTTGCGCATCGCCGTAGCCTGCAGCCGTGTCGACGGCGGCGATGCCGGCTTCCTGAGCGACGGCCGCGATCGCATCGATCTGTGCATCCCCCAGGCGGCCGATCAGGTTGGTGACTCCGTACCCCGCACCCCACTGGGCGGTGCCCAGCACGAGTTCGGTCATTGGTCCATCGTTTCACGTCTCACGTATCCCGATAGATTCAGGACATGCAGGAATCCCGCGCTCAGGAGACGACATGACCCCCGGCACCACCGACGAGGCCCCCGCTGTCCTGGCGCGCGCGCTCGACTGCCTGCGATCCGGTATCGCGGACTTCATGACCGGTCCGCAGACGGCTCACTACTCGGAGCGCTGCGTCGAGGTGCCGTGGACTGCCGCTCACCTTCACGGCGTCAGCCGCCTGCTTGACGTGGGTTGGGCGATGTCGCCGCCGGAGTGGCTCGGAGTGCTGCTCGCGGTCGAGGATCGGGGCACCTCGCTCACCGGCATCGACATCATCGACCCGGAGCGCGTTCGTACCCGCTACCCGGCCGACCTTGTCGACAGGGTCCTGGCAGTGCCCGTCCGCGTGGAGAGCATTCTCGACGCGCAGCCCGTCGACGGACTGTTCGACGCGATTTCCTGCGTCTCGACACTGGAGCACATCGGCTTCGACATCGCGTCCCCCGCGGACGTGACAGACACCGCCTTCGTGCGCGGGAAGACGCCGGAGGAGGCGATCAGCGTGCGCGATCCGCAGACCGATCGCCGTTTCCTCGAAGCCGCAGCGCGACTGCTCGAGCCCGGGGGTTCGCTCCTGATCTCGGTGCCCGCCGGACACGGCGTGCCGATCCTCCACCGGGACTCCCTCGGGTTGTTCACCCACCAGTTCGAGTACGACGAGGCGTCGTGGCGCGCGCTGGTGGACGATGAGGACTTCTCGGTGGTGGAGGAGGCCTACTTCCGTCACGACGAAGTGGAGGGGTGGCAGCCTGTGACCGAGTTCCGTCAGCTGACGGATCAGACCAGTGCGTTGCGGCCCTTCGCAACCGGCTGCGCAATCGTCCATCTGAAGCGGCGCTGAACCGGTGTCCACCGCGAGCTGGGAGCAGAAGTGAGCATTCTCGAGAACTCCTCCATCCTCATCACGGGGGGCACGGGATCCTTCGGCAAGGCGTTCCTCGAGCACGTCCTCAAGGAGCACGATCCTCGACGCGTCGTCATCTTCTCCCGCGACGAGCTCAAGCAGTACGAGATGAAGCAGACGATCGGAGATGACCCGCGGGTTCGGTTCTTCCTCGGCGACATCCGCGACATCGAGCGGCTGAGGCTCGCGCTGCACGGGGTCGACTACGTGGTTCATGCGGCGGCGCTGAAGCAGGTGGACACGGCCGAGTACAACCCGACGGAGTACGTGAAGACCAACATCCTCGGATCCGAGAACGTCATCCAGGCGGCCATGAGCGCCGGAGTGAAGAAGGTCGTGGCGCTGTCGACCGACAAGGCGTCGTCACCGGTCAACCTCTATGGCGCGACCAAGCTCACGGCCGACAAGCTCTTCATCTCGAGCAACCACTACGCCGCAGCGTGGGGCACCGCCTTCGCCGTCGTTCGCTACGGAAACGTCATGGGCAGCCGCGGATCGGTGATCCCGCTCTTTCGACGCCTGGCCGAAGAGGGCGCACCCCTGCCGATCACCGACAGGCGAATGACTCGCTTCTGGATCACCCTGCCCCAGGCGGTCGACTTCGTCATCTCGAGCTTCGAGGACATGACCGGAGGCGAGCTCTACGTCCCCCGCATCCCCAGCATGCGAGTGACCGATCTTGCGGAAGCCGTCGCACCGGGCGCGCCCTTCGTCGAGGTAGGCATCCGTCCCGGAGAGAAGTTGCACGAGGAGATGATCTCCGCCGAGGACTCCCGTAGGGCTGTCCGGCGCGATGATCGGTACGTCGTCCAGCCCACGCTGGCCGAGTGGGGCTTCACCAACACCTGGGGCGAGCCCGTGCCGGACGGCTTCTCCTACACGTCCGAGACCAACGACCTGTGGCTGGGCGTTCCCGAACTGGTGGCCATGCTCGACGAACTGGGGCTCTGAGGGTCTGTCCATGGCAAGCGCCGTCACGTCGACGCTGAACCTGTTTCGGGTTCGCGCCGTCTACTCCTGGATCGCCTTCGCCACGCCTCCCATCAGCATCTTCGGGCACGCACTGGCGCCGGGGCAGGCGGTCTACAAGGGGCAGGACCTCGGGGTGTGGGCGGCCCTGGTCTGCACCCTTGCTGCCGCTCTCGCGTGGCTCCCGTACGCGCGAACCCCTCGACTCCCGGCGCTGCCCACCGCGTTCCTGGTGACCGTCGCAGTCGCCTGGGCAGTTGAAGTCGCTCGCTTCCAGGCCGACGGCTCCCTGTTCAACGTGACCGCGTTCTGCGTGCCGGTGATCGTCATCCTGCTCGTCACCAAGCCTCCCAGTGCGGCCGACATCGTGGGTGCGGGACTTGCCCTCATGTACTCGCTGGCCCTTGTGGCGATTGTCAGCATCCCGCTGGGGGCACTCGGCTGGATGCCCAACGGCTTCGACGCCTCGGACAGCGCGCTGTGCCGGACACCCATCATCTGCGACCTGACCGGCGGCCTGGACCGTTGGGGTGGGCCTTTTGGGAGCGTCAACTACTCCGCACCCATCGGCGGCTTGCTGATCGTGTTCGGCGCCGCCCAGCGTCGCCGGCACGCATGGTTCCTGATCGCCACTGGGTGCGGCATCCTCGTCCTGAGTCAGGGTCGAAGCGCCCTGTTCGCGCTGCTGATCGGGTTGACGGTCCTGCTGCTGTGGGGCGCCCGCGTCACGGCCTCACGGCATGCGGCCGCCATCCGTGCGGCCGCGCTGAGCGCGCTGGGTGTGGGCTTCATGCTCTACCTGGTCTTCATCGATCCCACTCTCAACGGGAGAACGGGGATCTGGGGCGACTTCCTGGCCCTGTGGCGGTCGGCGCCGCTAGTGGGCGTCGGCGATTCCGGCATCCGTGCGTACGTCGAGAGCCGGGCGGGTGTGGCCGGTCTCGTCACCGTTGATCATGCCCACAGCGTCTTTCTCGACATGCTCGTGCGCTGGGGCGTGCCCTTGGCCGCCCTCACCCTCGTCATCTATGCGGTCGCTGTCACCGTCGCCATCCGGGGACTGAAGGCGGTGGGACCGGGACCACTGGCGGTGGCGTCATTCGTCATCGCCGCCGGCTTCGTGGAGACCATCTACAGCTGGGTGTACTGGACCGTCTACCTGGCGGCCCTCACCTGGGCCGTGATCAGGGCCGCGCCCCATGAGCGCCAGGCGACGTGACGCGGGGCGCGCCAGGTGCGCCAGGTGCGCCAGGGCGCATGGCTTGTCACGGGCTGGTGACTCCCCTGACGCGCCACTCCTCGGGCGGCAGCGCGCTCCGGGTGGCCGCCATCTTGGCGTAGGCCGTCGCGACGTGCCCCATCCCGCGTGTGATGACGGGGAAGGCGGAGGGATGCCGTGACGTGTAGCGGGCCAGCCAGGCGGCAAGCTGGAAGTCCTCGATGCGAGCCGACTTGCCGTAGCTCGCCCGGTCGGAGTTCGGTCGACCGTAGATGATGCACAACGGATCCGGGAACTCCGCGACGAAGAGGTTGTCCGGATCAGCGGCGGTCGCCATCTCGATCCGCATCGGTCCGCGCTTGTGAAGGACCGTCTTGGCAAGTCGCTGGTGGCTCCGGAACGAGACGACCGAGCCACTCATCTGCATGTAGGTCGGCTGCCGGAGCTGCTCCGCAACCCATTCAGCGACGGGCAGGCGCGTCGGCCCGGGGACGGGGAACGACGTCCAGCTCTCCAAGGGTGCGTCCCTCGGGCCGTCGTAGAGGAGCTCTGCCTTCTCGTGCCGCATCGCCCAGGGGCCGAAATAGGCGGTTCCGGGAGTGAGTGGCCAGTTGCCGTCAGCGTCGACGAGATCGTCGAGGCCTCGTGCGCGCACCTCGTCGTCGTAGGCGAGCCAGTAGATCCAGTCGTTGCCGCGTCCCCCGGTGCGCTCCACGTAGTCGATCCAGAACTTCTGGTGCTCCATCGTCGGCAGTTCCACGCCCGAGCAGATGAGCTCCAGCTTGCTCGGATTGCCGGCCTCCGCGCGCTCGCGCATGTATCTCTCGACGGTCTGCATGTCGTTGCCGGTGTGCGGCCCGGTGACGCTGATGATGATGCGCCGGAAGTGATGCTCGGACGCGTCGATCGACTTGAGAGCGCGTACGAAGCGGGCGCCACCGCGGTAGACGAGCACGACGAGGATCGGCTGCAGCGGCCGGCGTGGGATGGTCATGCGAGCGCTTCCCGGTACACGTCGAGATAGCTCGCGATGATGCCGGGCGTCGACCAGTGGTCCAGGGCGTGCCGGCGGGCGGCGCTCGACCAGGTGCCGTCGTGCCGCGAGTCGTCCAGCGCCTGGATGAGGCCCTTCGCCAGGTCGTCGCTGTCGAACGGCTGGGCCAGATAGCCGGTGGCCAGGTGCTCGACGATGTCGGGCAGTCCGCCGATGCGGAAGGCCACCACCGGTCGCCCGCACGTTTGCGCCTCCATCGCTGCGAGCGGCATGTTGTCCTCGCGGCTCGGCACCGCGCTGACGTCGACGGCGCAGTAGAGCGTCGCGAGGGCCGCGTCGCCGGCGACGTGGCCCTGCCAGCGGATGGGCACCCCCGACGCCGACCGGTACCCGGGCGTAGGCGGACCCGCGACGACGACCTCCACGTCGGGGTGATGCTCCCGCACGGTGGGCAGCGCACGTTCCAGGAGGTCCCAGCCCTTGCGCGCGTCAGAGATGCCGCCGGAACTGACGAAGAGGATGAGGGGCGCGTCCATCGGCAAGCTCAGTCGCGCACGCGCGACCGCCGCATCGGCAGGCTGGAACGCGTCCGTGTCGATGACGTGCGGGATCTGGTGCACGGGCCAGCCGCGGAAGAGCGCGCTGGCCGTGACGCGGTCGCGCATCCAGGCATTGGATGTGACGATATGCATCGGTCGTCGCCACGATCGGCGCTTGCTCTGCCAGGCGATGCGGTCCATGTCGAGGCCGTGGTCGCCGGGCGGTCGGTTGGCCTTGGTGTAGCCCGTGCGCCACCGTGCGTTGGGGGTGTCGGAGCCGTAGTGCTCGGTGCCCGCGAAGGGCCACATGTCGACGAGCGACCACACGACCGGCTTGGTGATGCGCCCGATCTCGCGGATGGACAAGAACCCGTCGGTCACCCAGTGGAGGTGGACGATGTCGGCGTCCGACGCGTTGATCCGGCGGGCGCTCAGGGCGCCGAAGACGGCCGGTGAACGCCACGTCGTGGTCGGCGACCGCTGCAGGCGCCACGCCTGCTGGTCCAGGATCTGCGCGATCGTGGTGTGAGTCTCAGCGAGGCCCTCAGGGCCGATGATCGTGGGATCGTCGATGGTTTTGTGCGCCACCCGCATGGTCGAGGCGAGGCCCTCCTCCACCATTGCGCGATGCAGTGCGTACGCCGCCCGCGCAGCGCCACCGTTCGAGTCGTAGGTGCTTAGATGGAGGACGCTGGGCGGCACCCGCCCACGGTACTCCGCGCGTGTGAGGAGGTGAGGCAGCTTGGATGCGGCGTTCCTCGTCGCCTTCCTCGCCCTCCCGGTCCTCGCCTATGTGCGGTCACGGAATCTCGGCTGGCTGGCGATCTACCTCGGTGCTTCCATCTCCGTCGCAGGAGTGCTGGTCGGGCTTGCCCGCGACCTCGGGCACTCCTGGACGATGGTCGAGCTCCAGTGGGTCACTCTCGCCTCCCTGCTGGTCGTGACGGCACTGGCGTGGCTTCGCCCGGTGCCGGGCTCGGTCCCGATGCGTCGCCAGGTGCTGGGTGTCCTTGCGCCGATGGCGCTGGTCGGTCTGGTCGTGTTCGTGGTGACCACCTTCATGACGCAGAAGCCCGCCTTCATGACACCGGTGAGCTACCTCATCGGCCATGCGGTCGCCGAGGACAACGCCAAGTGGCTCGACTTCTCCTCGCAGCTGGCGTCCGGCGCCCCGATCGTCCAGACCGTTCCCTTGGGCGGACCGCTCCAGCTCCTGCTCGTCATCGTGGCGACGGCAATGTCGGTCGTGTCGATGGTCGTTCTCGGGGGGGTCAACCAGGTCGCGGTCGCGGCGAACACGGTGGTCTTCGGCGAGTTCTTCATGGTGATGCTCGTGCCGCTGGCCCTCGCGCCGCTGCTCGACTTCCGGCTGCGCACGGAGCAAGCGGCGAAGCGCGTGGTGCGCACTCTGATCCCCCTGCCGTTCATCTGGCTTGCGGCGATCGTCATCGGCTCGGTCACCCTGCTCGTCACCGAGTACGGGCACCTCACCCTCCAGTTCACCTTCCTCATCATGGCGCTGTGGTCGGTGACGTTCCTCGTGAACGCGAAGGTGCCGCGGGCCCGTCTGCTGACCTCGCTGATCGTCGCCGCGGCCATGACCGTCTGGCTCCCGCTCAATGTCCTCGCCGTGATGATCCTGGTCGGCTGGCTCGTGATCCTGATCGGCCGAGCAGTGCGGGGCGGCTTCGCGCGCCTAGACACTGTCGGCCTCGCCCTGACGCTCATCGTGACGATCTCCGTGTGGCAGCCGATCCGCAGCAGCCTCCTGTACCTGATCGGCGCTCCGGTCGCGTCCGGCCCCGTCGACGACGGCGTCTCCGCGGGCGTGCGAGGAGTCTCCGCCGCCGTTTCGGTCCTGGCGGCCGGTCCGTCCGCGGTCGTGCGCCTCCTCGGCCTGGACGAAGGATCGCTGTTCGCCAGCACGGGCGGCACCGAGCAGACCGAGCCGATCCTGGGAATCCTCGCTGTGGGGTCGCTACTGGTTGCCGTCATCGTCCTGGCGCGGCAGCCCGCGCGGTCAAGCCTGGCCACGTACGCGAGGTTCGCGCCGATCGGCCTGCTCGCATTCTTCTCCATCGCCATCACCTTCCTCGACCTGTGGACCACCGGATCAGGCCCGCACTACGGCTCGGTGAAGTTCACCTTCATGACGGCCGTGGTCGTCCTGGGGACGACGATCCCCTTCTCTCTTATGCAGCTCGACCGCGGGTCGAAGGGCATGTCCCCCCTGCGGTGGGCGGGAGTGGGCGCCGTCCTCCTGTTGCTCGTCATGGACACGGTGCTGCCGCGGTCGGTCGCCGCGCTGCGACCACAGCAGTGGTCGCCCCCGATCCCGTTCGACAATCCGGCGAGCTACTGGTGGCCGGCTGACGTCAAGGAGTCGGCAGACCAGCCCGTTGCCACGAATCCGGTTGCCTGCGTGTACCTGCCGCCCGGTGCCAAGGTGCCGTCGGCGCTCGTGCCCAGCGGCCTGTCGGACGCCCAGCGCGTCTACTCGTGCACGCGGATCATCTCCGGACTGGCTGGCGCCGACGCGACCGCGCAGCCTCTGGTCGACTGGCTGCGACGCGAGTGGCTCACGAACACACCCGCCTGGGCCGAGGTCTACACGCAGTTGCAGGCCATGCCCGAGTCGGTGCAGGACAAGCCCGTGATCCTTCTCGATGAGGGCAGCAACGTCGTGGGTCTTGAGACCGTGCGCACCCTGCTCGCCCGCTACCCGCAGTACGCCGGGAAGACACCGGAGGAGATGGCCGTGATCAACGCGGAGAAGGCGGCGCAGTGACCGTGGGCGCCTGCAGCCTCCGGAGGATGTCGAGGTAGACCCGCTTGGCGCCGGCTGGCAGCGGCGTCAGGGGCAGGTCGGCAAGCTCGTCTGCGGCCGAGGGGACGAGGCGCAGGTCGAGCACCTGGTTGCGTGCGCTGGCGTGGCTGCCGAGAGCTGTCGGGATGCGGCGCTTCGTGACCTGGTTCATCGTGCGGATCAGTTGCCCCACGGTGACGGACTCTCCTGAGGCGATGACGCGCACACGTGGCTCGAGGGACTGATCTCCGACCGCCTTGTCGAGCCACAGCACGGCGCGCAGCGCGGCATCGTCGACGTAGATGTAGTCGCGCAGCGTGTCGAGTGACACGAAGATGTTGAGTGGCTGCTGCGTCGCGGCCGCCTGTGCCAGGCGGGAGATGAGGCCTTGCAGCTTGTCGAGGTTCTGCCCGGGGCCGTACAGGTTGCTGAAGCGCCCGATGACCAGGGGACAGACGCCCGCGAGTGCCTCGCGCGCGGCGGCCTCCTGGCCCAGCTTGAGCTCCCCGTAGGCGCCCAGTGCCACGGGCAGCGTGTCGGCGTCGAACGGCGGATCCGCAGAGCCCGCGTAGACCCCGCCGGCCGACGAGGTGAGGAAGAAGGCTCCCGGACCTGACGGTGGATGGGCGCGCAGCGCCGACAGCAGGGCCTCGAGCGTGTGCACCTCGGCGGCCGCCTGCTCGGCGCTGGACGCGACCGTTGCGGCGCCGGCGGCCCAGACGATGCCCCACGCCTCGTCTCCCGCCTCGTCCCGGAACCGGGCCAGATCAGCGGCGAGCACCCGGGCCGAGGCGTCCTCGTCGGACCAGGGAACGGGCGAGCCGTCGAAGGGCCGGGCGCGGCGTCGCCGGATCGCGTTGCCTAGGAGCCCCCCTGCGCCGATCGTCCAGGTAATCAAGGCCGAGGGTCAGCGTCCGGATCGTGGCCGAACGTCGCATCGGGATCGCGCACGACGACGTACAGCGGCTTGCCGAGCGACATGTTGGTGGCGGCTCCGATGTACTGGGCGATGATGCCGAGAGACAGCAGGATCGCCCCGCCCACGATCATCAGGGCCACGACCATCGACGCCCATCCGCTGACGGGCAGGTTGCCGACGAAGCGGCCGTACAGCACCCACAACGACACCAGGGCGCCGAGCACCACAAAGACGATGCCCAGCATGGACACGAAGATGAGCGGCTTCGTGCCCGAGGAGATGACTAGGCGCCCGAAGTGCGAGAAGAGCCGCCCGTAGTTGTAGTTGCCGGCGGGCCGGCCCTCGTCGCGAGCAGTGACGGGGCACGTGGACACATCTGCGACGACCCAGGACAGGGCGACGTCGAGGTACACCCCGGTACCGGTGTACGCGGCGACGCTGCGGCCGACCTCGCCGAGCACGAGTCGGTAGCTGTTGAACTCCTCGAACTTCTGGTCGGCCAGGAATCGGACGAAGATGCCCTTGGCCATCCGCGACCCGAAGTTGCGTACCGTGCTGTGCGGCGGCGGATTGGTCGGGCGGCCGTACACCAGTTGCGAGCCGTTGGCGTAGGCGGTGTCCAGCATCTGCCCGATGAAGGCGGGGTCCTGCTGGCCATCCTCGTCCATCGTGACGATCCAGTCGCCGCCGGACGAGGTCATGCCGGCGAGGGTCGCGGCGTGCTGTCCGAAGTTTCGCGAGAGCCAGATGGGACGCACCCAGTCGTAGGTGCCCTGCAGCTGACGGATGACGTCGTCGCTGCGCCCCGGCCCCCTGTCCCAGACGAGCAGCACCTCGGCGATCCGGTAGGTCCGGCCTGCGGGGCTGGACTGCACCTCGTGCAGCCTCGCCAGCTCCGCCAGCAGGTTCGGCAGCGTCTCCTCACCCCGGTAGACGGGGATGACGACGCTCACCTCCAGAGGCGCTGCCTCGTGCTGGCTGCTCACGCACGTGATCCTAGTGCGACGACTTCATCGATCCCTTCAACGCGAGCCAGCGGTAGGCGCCCCTGCGGAGCAGGGCTTGTGTGTGCAGGCCCGCCTTTGCCCTCAGCCGATCTGTGGTGCTCGGCGGCGTAGGCAGGCTCGCCGCGTAGGCGTCCTGCCAGCGCTCGAACTGCCGCACCTGCTCTCCCACGAGTCGTGTGGACCAGGAGCTGGTGCTCACCCGGAACCCTCCGATGGACTCCTTGCGCACGACCACCTGCGCGTCGCGGGCCGCTCGGGTGTAGAGGTCGAGGTCGAGCATGAACGGATCGGTGTCGATCCAGGGCAGGGCATCGAACAATGCCTGCCGGCGGAAGAGCACGGCCAGCGGCTCTCCGAGCACGTTCGTGCCGGTCAGGTAGGCGGCACGGATGACGTCGGCTCCGGACATGAGGCCCGCCGTCAGCCCCGCGCAGCCGCGGCGGGGGTAGAGCAGATTGCCGTTGGCATCGACGACGTCGCGCTGGGCGACGGCCATCGCTGCCTGCGGGTAGCGAGCCAGGTCGCTGACCTGCTTGGCGATCGCGTCGGGTTCCAGCAGATCGTCCTGGCACACGAGCTTGACCAGGTCACCGGTGGCGGCCTCGCTGACAGCCGTCCAGTTGCCGGCCGCCCCCGTACCCGGAGGCGCGGTGATGACCCGCACCCGCGGGTCGGTGAGCGATGCGAGGAAGGAAGGAGACTCGTCGGAGGAGCCGCCCTCGCTGAACACGATCTCGAGGTCGGGGTACGTCTGGGCGAGCAGCGACTCGGTGAGGTCGCGCAAGTGCGGCAGCCCGTTGAACACCGGCACGACGACCGAAACGAGTGGACTCACGGCAGTTAGTATCCGCGTGTGAGCACTGGTGGCGCGACACGGGTCTCGACGCGCCGTGCCGTGGCTGCGGGATTCGCCGCCACTGCACTCGTCCTGGCCGTCGCCCTGCTTCAGGTGCTGCGCAGCGGCACCGACCCGGCCAATACGTCGGCACCGGGGTATCTGCCGCTGGCGTACTCCGCGACGGCGATCCTGCTCGTCGTCTTCGTCGTGGCTGCCTTCGTGCGCCGTCTCGACCTGTCGATGGGCCGATGGTTCCCCTGGCTGGTCGGAGCCGTGTCCGCGCTCATCAGCGTCGGCACCTGGTGGGTGCTGGCGGTGGGCAACAACGATCTAGCCGCGACCATCTACGCGGGCATTCGCGTGCCCAAGGGCCCCTTCGCCTTCTGGGACATGACCCTCGTGATGAAGAGCGTCGACTGCTCGTCATGGGGATTCGACGTGTTCGCTGCCAACAACGGCTGCCTGCAGGATCCCGCGATCTACGCGCCCGGCATGCTGTGGCTGAAGTACGTGCCGTTCGACGTGTTCTCCGAGAAGAACGTTACCGTCCTCGGTGTCGGCGTCATGCTCGTCTCGAGCCTCGTCCTCGTGTGGCTGGCGCGCAACAGCGCAGGCCCCGGCCAGCTCGTGCTTCTGGTGGCCGCGGCGGCCGCTCCATGGCAGCTCCTGCTCGAGCGGGGCAACATCGATGCCGTCGTGCTCTGGGTCGCCTGCGCGGTCGTCATCCTCGTGCGCCGATGGGATCGGCTGTGGGTGTGGGGCATCGCCGCCGCCATCATCTGGCTGGTCGGCACGTGGAAGTACTACCCGTTCGCCATGGGACTCATGCTCGTGCCCGTAGTGCGCCTGCGCCGGGGGTGGACGGTGCTCGCCGGCTTCGCGCTCGCGACATCGGCATTCATGATCCTGACCTGGGACAACTTCCGGTTCAGCTCGCAGTCGAACTCGAACATGATCGACTACGGAGACTTCGTCGTCCTGGGCCGCGTTCCCGTGGTGGCCCGGATGCTCGGCACGGTCGTTGGCCAGGGTGGCCTGCAGACCGGCGACCTCATCGTCTACGCCCTCGCGCTGGTTGCCGTCGGGTGGGGAGTTGCCGTCGGCCTCGCGACCGGCCGAAGCCTCGTGCACCCGGCGATGCTGGCGATCTCGGGCAGCTCGCTGTTCCTCTCGAGCGTCCTCGTAGCGGGCTTCGGCTGGGGCTACAAGGCCGCCTTCCTGCTGCTGTGCGTACCGCTGGTTGCCGCCCTCACGAGGTCGACGAGGTGGGTGCTGGTGGCTTCGTCCGTCGCCGTGCTCGCCCTGATCGCCGTCCAGTCGGTCGTCGTGTGGAACACGGTGCTGTCCACCCTCTCGGGCGTGATCGCCGCCGGCTTCGCCTTCGGCCTGTCCGTGCCCCTGATCGTGCGATCTGTCCGTTCTACCTCGCGGTCAGGTCGACCACCTGTGCGTACCTGAGGTCCTTCGGGCCGTTCACCGCGCAGCCCTCGCCGGGCGCGTCGATCACGAGCGTGGCCTGATCGGCGGAGGGCGACGGCAACGTGAGGGTGAAGGGTGCCGTCTCGCCGGGCTTGGCGATCACGGTGGCCGACTGCGTCTGGTTGCCGGCGGTCAGAGTGACGGTGGCGGGACGTGTTGCGCAGGGCGGCGCGCCGATGGCGCCACTGACGGTCTGCAGGGGGTTCTCCGCCCGGGTCGGCGTCAGCGTGAAGGTGGCGCGCGGCTCCTTCGTCCACCACCACGAGCTCTCCATCTCCGACTCGCGCTCCATGACCGTGAGCGGATCGATCGTGATCAACGGCTGGTGGAAGAACGCATCGACCTCTGGCGACCACTGCTCGGGAGGGCTCGGGGCACCCTCGCCGATCACGTAGAACTCCCACTGGTCCTTGAAGCCGGTGGCGACAGGGGCGCCGAACCGCTCCGCGAGGTCGGCACGGATCGGCGCCAGCTGCTCGGTGACGTATCCGCGGGTGTCGAGGTGGATGGCGCAGAACCCGGCCTGGCGCAGCAGGTCGACCTGTGCGTCGGTCGGCACCTGCGGCAGCTGCGCGGCCCAGATGGACGCGTCGGTGTACTTGACGGATCCGTAGCTCCACTGCTTGGCATCGTTGGTGATCGACGTCCAGAAGTGGTCGTAGTCGTTCATGGCCCGCATGAGGCCGAACTCCGGATACGCCATGTAGGGCAGCTGGAGCACCCCGCAGTTCAGCGGCACGGCCGCGTTCACCTTGCCCGCGTAGGCGCGGGCCGCCTGGGTGGCCTCGCCCGCCTCGTTGACGCTGGCCGCATAGGCCTGCTTGAAGGGCAGTACGGAGTCGACCGCGACGAGGGCAAGCACGGCGACCGCGATCGGCACTGAGTAGACGAGCCGTCGAGCGATCCGCGAGCGGTGAAGCGCGGCCGCCGCGCCGAGAAGGAAGAGCAGGAGCAGCACGGGCAGCAGCCGGTTCCAGGCGCGGATCTGGGCGGTGACCGTTCCCGCGAGGAGGTAGTTCAGCCCCCAGGGGATGAAGAACAGCAGCACGACGACGATGAGGTAACTGATGAAGCCCAGGGTGACCGGCGGTGACGGCTTCGGCTTGGGTGGCGGCACGACGAGGCCGCGCCGAGTGCGCAGGAGGAGGGCGCCAAGGAACACCAGCAGGGCCAGCGCGGTGATCCACGTGCCGTGGTTGGTGATGACCGTGCTCTCTCCATACGGTGCCGCGGCGAACGCCTCGACGACGGAGCGGTTGTAGAAGCCCATGCCCGGCAGCTCGCTCTGCGGCAGCGGCATGAGTGCCATGGCGAGGTTGCCGGCGAAGACGACGGACTCGTACGGCAGTCGCTCGCCGAGGCTGGCCAGCGGCGGGTCGGCGCGCAGGGTGAGCAGGGCGGGAATGAACCCGAGGGCGGCGAAGAAGCCGATGCCGGCGAACGGCACCGCCTCCAGCGCGATCGACTGCCAGCGGGCCCGCTGAGCGAACCGCCACAGCAGAGCGGCGGCTCCGAGGATGAGGGTGAAGGCCACGTAGTAGACACCGGTCCAGGCCACCGTCACGACCATCACCACGACGGCGACGATGAAGCCGACTCGGCGTCGTCGGCTGCCGGTGCGGACGAGCCGCTCGAACAGGCCGCTGCCGACGATCAGCACCAGTGCGAGCCCGATGACGGCCGAGTACAGCGTGGACAGGTACGTGTGGCCGAGGGCACGACCCCAGTGGAACGGGATGAACGTGAACGCCACAGCGAGGGCGATGGCCAGCGGCCCCTGGAGCCCGGTGAGCCGGATGACGAGGTACGCCAGGGCCGCGACCAGCGGGAACGAGACGACGATGAGCAGGTTGATGCCGAGGAACGTGGTGCCCGCGATCGCGTTGACGACGAGCGCGAACATGTTCTCGGTGATGTCGATGCCGGGGAAGTAGTTGAGGTTCATCCCGAGGGGGAAGCCGAACTGGGTGGTGACGGTGTAGCTGAAGCCACCCCAGTTGACGGAGTTCACGTAGGTGCTGAGCATGTCGCCGCCGGACCAGCCGACGTCCATCCGCGATAGCAACGGTCCGAACACGATGAGCGAGATCACGAACCCGAGGGCCGCGGCAATGCCGGCCTCGAGGGCGATGCGACGCCCGCGGCTCACGGCGCGTTCCAGGTGAGGCGCGTCAGGCAGGTGTGGCCCTGGGTCACCTGGAAGGCGCTCGCGGGGTTCGGGGCCCAGGCGAAGTCGTAGCACTCCGGCGGGGTCGGTGTGTTCGCGGCGGGGATGCTCGACCAGAAATCGAGCACGCCGTCCATCGTCTGCCCGAACATGGCGATCACGCTAGGCCTGATCTGCTCGAGGCGCGCGACGTCGTCAGGGGTGAGGGTCGGCTCGAGGGTGACGCGGTTCTCGCCCCACAACTGCATGCCGGCGACGACGTAGAGCTCGCGATCGCCGCCCACCCAGTCGCCCTGCACCCAGGAGAGGATCTGGTCATCGCGCGAGGTGTTCGCGAGCAGCCACTCCCTGGGAGTTGACGGCGGTGTGGATGCGGTCGGAGATGGGGTTCGCGGAGTAGGCCCAGTCGTACGGGCTGAGGTAGTACAGGCCGACGTCGCCGCGCGAGTTCTGCAGCACCTGCGCGGCGGACAGCAGCAGCGCCATCCCGGCGATCGCGCCGACGGTGCCCTTGTAGGACGCGAACAGGCACACGGCGAGGACGACCCCGGCCAGCAGCCAGCCCCAGACGAGACCGAGCCCGGGCGCGAGGTGCCCGGTGGCGATGACGACGACGACCGCGAGAACGCCGACCGCTGCCTGTCGTCGGGTCCAGCCGGTATCGGGCATCGCGTGGGTGGCGGCTATGGCCAGGGCGATGAGCGCCGGCGGCCAGAGCATCGCCTGGTACATCGGCGCCTCGAGCGGGATGCCGCCCATCAGCGGGGAGAACACGAGCATGAAGGCGATGCTCGACGCACTGATCGCGAAGGCCCGCTGGGCGGCGACGGAGTCGCGGTGCGTGAGCCAGACCGCGAAGACGGTGACGAGAATCGCGACGGGGACGATCAGCGAGATGTCCCGTAGCCAGACGGCGTCCTTGCTGGCGAAGTCGGAGTAGACGAGTCGCGCGTTGGAGTCCAGGTAGGTGCCGAGCCAGTCCATGCGCGGGAAGACGATGCGGCCTGCGCCGAGGAACAGGCCGAAGGTCACGACGGTGGTGCCCGCCGCGATGAGGAGGTGGACGATGCCCGTCCGGGCGAGAAGGCGCAGTACGAGCCAGATCGTCCCGGCGAGGAGCACGCCGGGCGGGTTGACCATGACCAGCCAGCCCAGCGTGACGCCGGCGATTGCCGCCGCCCACCTGCTGTCGAACATCGCGCAGGCGATGAGCACGGCGGTGCCGGCCAGAACAGTTCCGGTGAGGTAAGGGTTGCCCAGGTAGCTGAGCACGACCGTGCTCAGCGAGGTGATCGTGGCGAGGAAGGCCGCACTCGCGATGCTGGTGAATCGGCGCAGCGTGACGTACGTGGCGGCGACGATGAGGAGAAGCAGGAGCATCCGGTACAGGCCGAATCCGGGCCAGGTGCCGAACAGCGTCGTCAGGAGGCGGTTCGGGACGATGACGCCGAGGCGGGTCCAGTAGTAGGAGGTCTCCGGGGCCCTGTCGGTGACCTCGTCGCCGAAGAGCGACAGCGAGGCATAGAACGACGAGTCGGGGGTGTCCAGGCCGGCCCACCGCTGGGACGTGGACAGCAGGCCGGTGAACACAGTGATGGCCATGACGATCACGGGTTCGCGCACCCGATGCCACAGCAGGACCACGCGGCGAACCTACACCGCGTTGTTACGCTGGCTCCGTGTCCTCGTCCGGCGGCCTTGTGCAGCGCCTGAGGACCGTTCCCGGGCGAGTGTGGCCCGGTCTCGACGAGCGGCTGTGGAACCGCGCCCGCGACGCGGAGTGCGCCGCAGCCGTCGAAGCGGGCGGATACGCCGCAGCCCTGGCCGACGTGGCTCCGTCCCGCGGGGCAACGGATCGTCCCGGTCACGTCGTCGTCATCCCCATGGACGGCCCGGACAACGATTCCTGGAAGGTCGCGGGCGGCAACTTCTTCTACGAGATCGCCCAGGCCGCCCGCGAGTACGCCGGCGCCGAGAAGGTCTCGATCTTCGCGGTCGACAAGGCCGACGAGCCCGCGCAGTGGCACGAGCGGCTGATCCGCTACCTCATCGACTCGGGCGCGACCCACGTCATCGCCCAGGTCGAGAGCGACCCCAACCGGCCGTCCGACTGGACGTGGGACATCCTCTGGTCGCAGTTGAGCCCACGCTGGGACGGTGTCTTCCTCGGCGTCGTCTTCGACTCGGCGTTCCGGTGGATCACCATCCACACCCGTCGGATCGCGCGCATCTCGCCGCGGTTCATGCTCGTCGACATCTGCATGCCGATGGACGGCGTCATGGTGAAGGGCCGCCCCGAGGTGGGTCCGGTGAACATGCCGGTCTCGAACCTCTCCCTCGCCGCGGTCGATGAGTACACGGCGGGCCTGGAGAAGGCGTACGACGTGTCGTTCATCGGCACCCTGTACCCGTACCGGGTCGAGATGATCGAGGCCCTCGAAGCCAAGGGGGTGCGGGTGGCGGTGAACCCGCATCGCACCGACGTGACGCACAACTTCGCCGAGAGCCGCGCCAACCAGCCGACGTACCTCGACTACATGGCCGGCCTGTTCCAGAGCGAGATGACGATCAACTTCTCGCAGTCGAGCGCGGGGAACTTCCAACAGCTGAAGACGCGCATCCTCGAGGCGGCCGCCGTCGGCTGCCTCGTGCTCACCGACGACGTCGACCGCGCCGACCGCTTCTGGATCCCTGGCGAGGAGTACGGGTACTTCGCGACGCCGAGGGACGTGCCCACCCTCGTTGAGTCGTTCCTGCGCGATCCGGACCGGCTGGCACGGGCACAGGCGGCGGGACGCGCACGCGCCCGCTCCCTCAATGTGGTGAGCTTCTGGGGCGGCATCGAGGATGGCCTGCGCCGTCGCCGGCTGCCGGCCATCCTCGACTGACCTGCCTTACGCGGGCACGACCCTGGCTTCCTTGCCCACCGTCAGGACCCACTGCGTCCCGTCGTCGAGGTAGCCGGCCGGTGGCGTGCTGCGCTTGGTCCAGTTGCTGCCGGTGTCGGTGTAGCCGGCGGGCGCCGCGTCCCTGACGTACTGCGTGCCGACGACCGTGTTGCCGTAGACGGGGATCTGGCAGTACGGGTCGCCGTTGGGCCAGGTGCCGCTGTTGCCGGTGCCGGTGCAGTGGCCGTACGAGTAGTCCCAGCCGGTCTGGCCCCATCCGTAGACGTTCTCCGCGTGGTACGTGTAGGTCATGACGTCATTCGTGTACGGGGTCGTCTTCTGGCAGACGCTGCCGGCTTCGGTGAAGCCGTCGGGGCACACGTAGATGGTCTTCGTCGCCGGGGCTGGCGCTGGGCCGGGTGCGGGTGCAGGTGCCGGCGCGGGGGCAGTTGCCGCAGCGGGAGCGGGAGCCGGTGTCGTCGCCGGCCTGGCGTCCGGCAGGACTGCGGGAGCGGCGGGCGTGGGCTCCTCCGGAACCGTCGGCACGACGCCGGAGATGTCGGCGAGCGAGCGGCGCATGGCGGCGGTGGTGGGCTTGCCCTTGCCCGCGGAGTTCCGCGGCGTGACCGTGAACGTGTAGAGCGCCGCCGTGTCGAGACCGGCGAGGGTCGTCGTCCGCTTGCCTGTGACGTCCACGGTGAGCGGCTTTCCGGTGCGGGGCACGGCGGCGACCTCGTAGGCAATGGACCGACCGCCCGTGGCGGTGGTCGGCGTGTGCTGCCACGCGAGCGCGACGGACCCCGCCTTGCCCGTGGTCGAGACGACGAGGCGGGTCGCGGCCGTCGGACGATCGACCGCCGTCACGCGGCCGATCACCTTCCCGCCGACGGCGACCGTGTAGGTGACCCCCGCCCGCAGGCCGGTGAACGTGGCCGGGGCGTTGCCGGGCCTGGGCCTGCGCTGTGTGGGTTGGCCCTTGGCGAAGAGGACTACCGGCTGGGATCCGGGATGCGTGACGACGATGCCCCGCGGGATGCTCGCGGCGGCGCGCGGCGCGGAGGGCACCGTGGCCGCGGCCACCGTCGTCGGACCCGGGTCGGTGGCGATGATGTCCTCGGCGACGGCGGGTGGCGCCACCAGGCTGAGGGCGACGATGGCGGTTATCGCAGCGATGACGATGCGTCCTGTCGCTTGGGTGGTGGTCGAGATGGTCATGATGCGGTCTCCTTGCGCGACCACGGCTGGCCGCTACGAGGATGGTCATGCCCGAGGGCCGCTGAGGAAAACGGTCACTTCGGTTCCTGTGGATAACCACGGTCCGCTGTGTCGAGCTCGAGTCCTGGGATCGCGCGTCAGTCGGTTCGGCCCCTGGACGTGGCCGCGAGCACGGGACCCCGAGCTGGGGTGACGGTCAGCGGTCGACGGTGACGATCAGGTCGCCGGTGCCCACCGTGACGTAGGGGCTGAAGGTGCTGATGCTCAGGCTGTCGTTGAGCAGGTCGGCCATGGCCTGGCCGTTGATGCGCAGGACGATGCCCCGGTAGATCGTGGTGACCGTAGAACTGCCCGTGATGACCGAGCGCGTGCGGATCGACTTCATCGAGAACAGCGCGGCGTTCTTGCCACCTGGCAGGACGCAGTCGATGACGCGGGCCCGCGTGTCGATCGTCGGCGTCGAGCAGCGCACGCTCTGGCCCGTCGTCGAGTTGTACAGGCGGAAGCCGCCGGCGGCGGCATTGGCCGAGCCGGTCTTGGCCACGATGGGCATCGAGATGCGGGAGAACAGGTTCGACGGCGCGGTGGTGACCGAACCCGGGCTCACACCGATGATGACGATGTCGTCGGCCGTCCAGGTGGGCAGGATGCCGTTGCCGGTGGTGAAGGAGAACGTGCCACCCGCCGGGATGGTGTCGGTGGTCGCGGCCGTGGCGGGCAGAGCAGCGCCGGTGAGCGCGACCGTGATCGCGCAGACGGCGATGACGACTCGTCGTCGCATCCGTGCCTCCCTCGTCCGTGCCCCCGCGTATCGGCAAGGATAACCCCGTGACCGACATCCGGAATCCGCGCGACGATCTGGTGCCGGCGATGCGCGACATCGTGGGGCCGGGACACGTCATCGACGATCCGGCCCTGATGGAGCAGTACGTGGTCGACTGGGCGCGTCGCTTCAGGGGACCAGCGCGGGCGGTCGTGCGGCCCGGCTCGACGGCCGAGGTGAGCGCCATCATGCGTCTGTGCGCCCGGCTCGGCGTGCCGGTGATCCCCCAGGGCGGCAACACCGGCCTTGTCGGCGGCTCCGTGCCGGCCGAGAAGGCGCCCGAAGGACGCGTCCCCGTCATCATTTCCCTGCGCCGCCTCGACCACATCGGTGCGGTTGACCACCTCTCCGGGCAGTTCACGGCCGGAGCGGGCGCAACGCTCGGCGGCGTGCGTCGCGCCGCCGCCTCCGCCGGATGGGTCTACGGCGTCGATCTCGCGGCGCGCGACTCCGCCACGATCGGCGGCACCGTCGCCACGAATGCCGGCGGCATCCACGTCATCGCCTACGGGATGACTCGCGCCCAGGTGGTCGGCATCGAGGCGGTGCTGCCCGACGGCACCGTCGTGTCGCACCTGTCAGGGCTGCTCAAGGACAACACCGGGTACGACCTGGGCGCCCTGCTGTGCGGGTCGGAGGGCACGCTTGCGGTGATCACCGCGGTGCGGCTGCGCCTTCACCGTCCCGTCGCCCGCACGAGCGTCGCCCTGATCGGCTGCGACACCTACGACGAGGCCCTGTCGCTCATGGTGAGTGCCGTGGCCCCCGAGGCGCGACTCCTGGCCGCCGAGGTCATCGACGAGGCCGGGATGGACCTCGCCTGCGCCGTCCTGGGGGCGGCCTGGCCTCTTGAGCAGCGGCACCGCGTGCTGACCCTGCTCGAGGTGGTCGACGGCGGCGACGCGTCTGGCCTCGTCGGGCTCGACGACGCCGATGTGGTCGTGGGCCTCGACGCGTCGGAGAAGGCCCGCCTGTGGGCCTACCGCGAGAGCCAGGGAGAGGCCTTCTCGTCGTTGGGAGTCACCCACAAGCTCGACGTGTCCGTGCCGCTGCCGGTGCTCGCCGCGTGCGCCGACGAGCTGCGCGACATCGTGGGCGCGTTCCCCGCCGTGGAGGTGTTCGGCGTGTTCGGGCACCTTGCCGACGGCAACATCCACGTCGAGATCTACGGCCCGACGGCCGAGGACGACGCGGCCGACCTCGCCATCCTCGAGTGCGTCGCCCGGTACGGCGGCTCGATCTCCGCCGAGCATGGTGTCGGTCGGGCGAAGGCCGCCGAGCTGCACCTCACGCGCTCGCCTGCCGAGATCTCGGCGATGCGCGCGATCAAGGCCGCCTGGGACCCCGACGGCCTCATGAACCCGGGCGTGATCTTCGCGGCCGAGTGAGGGAACCGGTTCCCGAGTCACACAGTGTTGCGGGGTGGTTCATGGGGGAGGACGACGAGGACGTCGTCGAGCGCAGCCACTGGCTCACGCGGTAAGCAGTCGGGTGAGATGGCCCGGCGTCGAGGCGATGTCGATGGCGCCGGCCGCCACGAGCTCGGGCTCGGTGCCGTAGCCCCAGAGAACGCCGATGGTGGGGATTCCGTGTGCGCGGGCCCCGCGGACATCGTGCTCGCGGTCGCCGACCATGACGATGCCGCCGCCGGCGGGCACCAGCCGCAGTGCCGTCAGCTCGTCGAGCGTGTGGGCGATGACGTCGGCCTTGTGATGACGCGTGCCGTCCAGCTCGGCGCCGCCGACGAAGGCGAAGTGCCGCGCGAGGTCGAAATGCTCGAGGATGCGGGTGGCCGAGTAGGTCGGCTTCGACGTGGCTACGGCAAGTACTGCGTCGGTGTCGTCCAGCGCGGTGAGCAGTTCCGGGATGCCGTCGTACACGTCGTTCTCGAACAGCCCCACGTCGTGATACTGCACTCGGTAGAGGGCGATCGCCTCGTCGATCTGAGCGCCGGACATGCCGAAGTGCGTACTGAAGGTGTCGGCCAGGGGCGGCCCGAGGAAGGTGCGCATCGTCGCGTCGTCCGGATGGGCGATGCCGAGTGCGTCGAGTGCGTAGCGCACGCCGTTGATGATTCCGGCCGCGGAGTCGGTGAGCGTGCCGTCGAGGTCGAACAGGATGACCGGGAATCTGCTGGAACGAGCCACGGCTGGAGGATGGCATATCCAACGATTCCGAGGCGCCGCGCCTAGGCTGGGCGCGTGAGTCGGGGCATCCAGGTCATCGCACATCGCGGGGCCAACGACGAGGAACCCGAGCACTCCCTTGCCGCCTTCCTGAAGGCCGTCGAGCAGGGTGCTGACGCCGTCGAGTGCGATGTCCGCCTGACGGCCGACGGCACCCTGGTGTGCTTCCACGACCGGCGGATCGACCGCACCAGCACGGGGCGGGGGGCCGTCAGCTCGAAGACGCTCAAGCAGCTGACGGAGTACGACTACAGCGGCGGAGCCAGCGCCTGGCTCGATTTCGAGGACCCGCCGGCCGACGAGACGCGGACCGCGGTGCTCACCCTGGAGACGCTGCTCGCGACCATGCTGGATGCCTCGAAGACGATCGAGTTCGCCATCGAGACGAAGCATCCCGTTCGGTACGGCAAGTACGTGGAGCGTTCACTGCTCGACATGCTTCGACGATTCGGCCTGACCCGGGCGCACGGGGCAGCAGCCCCCCGCGCTCGGGTCATGTCGTTCAGTCGCAGTGCGGTGGCCCGGGTGAGGGAGCGCTCACCTCGCACACCGACGGTGCTTCTCATGGACGACATCCCGCGGCGCTACCGTGACGGCTCCCTCCCGACAGGCGTGCGGATCGTCGGACCGTCGATCGAGATCATCCGCGCCCACCCGCGCTACGCCTCGAAGGTGCAGGCGCGCGGTGGAGCGGTGCACGTGTGGACCGTCGACGAGAAGAGCGACGTCGAGCTCTGCCTCGAGGCTGGCGTCGATGCCATCATCACCAACCGACCGCGGCGGGTTCTGAAGATGATGGGCAGATAGGTTTCGGGCATGTCCAAGAAGAGTTCGACGAGGAAGAGCAGCGGCCCGGCTACCACGGTTGAGGATGCGGACGTTCCCGTCGTCGGCATGCGCGAGGCGTGCCCCTGCGGATCCGGTCGCCGCTACAAGGCCTGCCACGGCAAGGCGGCGTCCGCCGTGTTCACCGGTCCGGCGCGGCCCTTCGAAGGCATCGCGTCTGAATGCGACCTCGTGGCACTGAGGGAGATCGTCCCCGCGGCGACTGCGCCGCTCGTCCTCGTCGGCGAGCACGCCGGCCGAGACGTCCTTCTCGTCACTGTCCTGCCCATGGCCTGGCCGGCCATCGTGCGCGCCGACGGGCAGGTGCTGCTGGCCCTGCAGACGAACGTGGGCTCGGGGGACGCCAGCCGCGATGTCGCGGACGCGCTTCTCTTCGCCCTCGCCGCCGAGCCGGGAGAACCCGTCGCGGTCGGCCGCGTGACCTCGGACTCGCCACGGCTGCAGGACCTCATCGACCCCGCCGTGCCGCTCGAG
The DNA here is from genome assembly GCA_016717115.1 of Actinomycetota bacterium. GTDB lineage: Bacteria > Actinomycetota > Actinomycetes > S36-B12 > S36-B12 > UBA10649. Next base: position 172,191 of record JADKGE010000002.1, on the reverse strand, counting down.
ATCACCGTGCACGACACCTTCGACTTCTGGATAGACGGCGCAGCCGATCTCTCGGACGACGTGCGGGCCTCGATCGAGCGCGCGAGCGCGTACGCGCATCCGACGGTCAAGCTCTCCTCCGTGCCGTCGGCGTACTGGACCCAGATCGGCGAGAAGGAACACCTGCGCTGGATCATGCCCCACGACGAGGAGCCGCTGCTCGACGCGCTGGCCCGCCTGCACGCCACCGGAGAGGACTCCCTGGGCGAGGGCACGCGCTTTGTCGGGATGTTCCGCTCGCAGGGCCTCGTGTGCCCGGTGTGGGACCTGCCGCTGGGTATGGGCGCCGAGGCCGTCGAGGGCGCGGCGGCCGCCTTCGGTGAGCGGCTCGATGCCGCGCTGGCCGACGGCTCCCCGCTGTCGAGCGCCCAGCGCCGGGCCAGGGCCGGACTGACGACCCGCCAGGTCACCCTCCGCTAGCACCGATGGGTGAGGGCTGCTGCCTCGCCGACCTCAGAGTCCTGACGGCCTCCGCCACGAAGACGGTGTTACCCCACAGGTAGCGCCTGCCGAGCCGTCGGGGCTCGCTGGCCAGGCGGAAGGCCCATTCAAGGCCGCCCCGCTGCATCCAGCCGGGCGCCTGCGGCTTGGTGCCGGCGAGGAAGTCGAAGGCCGCACCGACACCCAGGGCGACGACGGGCAGTGAGCCGGCAAGGCGCATGACTTCCGTGTCCTGCTTGGGCGTGCCCAGCCCCACCCACACCACCGTCGCCCCTGATCGCCGGATCCGGCCGTCGCGCTCGGTCAGTTCGTCGGGCGTCGTCTCCCGGAAGGCGGGGCTCTCGGCACCGACCACGCTGGCATCGGGATACCGGGCCGCGATCGTCTCGCAGAGCGAGGCGAGCGTCGATGGTGATCCGCCCAGGAGGTAGTGGCTCGGCCCGGCTACCGTCGACGCGCTCAAGACAGCCTGCATCACGTCGGGCCCGTAGACGCGCTCCCAGTCGGCGGCCAGCGGCGGGTAGGCGCGGCGCCCTACCCAGGTGACGGGCACGCCGTCGCTGAAGACGAAGTCGCCTCGCTCGAGGATGCTCGCGTACGCGGGGTCCTTGCGGGCCAGCGCGACGTTGTAGGCATTCGCGAAGTGGATGGCGCACCCTGGTTGGCCGCCCGTGCCCGACGAGCCGTCGGCGGCCAAACCGGCTGCCCGCTCCAGCACGAGGCGAGCCGCCGCGGCCAGCGTCATCACGGTGAACGACACCGATCCGATCCGACCCTGCACCGGCCTAGCCTCTCACGAACTCGACCGCGGTCCAGATCGCCAGGACGGTGAGGATGCCGCCCGAGACGAGGCGGATGCGCCAGATCGGCACACGCGTCCGCAGCCAGCTGCCGACCAGGACGGCGATGCCGGAAACCGTTGCCAGGGCGAGCCAGGAGCCAAGGAACACCGACAACGGCTCGCCGGTGCGCGCGGCCAGGCCCGCCGTCAGGAGCTGGCTCAGGTCGCCCCACTCCGCCGTGAAGAGGATGACGAAGCTCGTGATGAACACGCGCGTCGCGGACGTCGGGTTCTGGGTGGCGGCCTTGCTCGAGACCTCGGCCTCCTCGTCGGCCTCCTCAGCCTGCTCAGCGGCCCGGCTGCTGAGTCCGCCCTTGATCATGACGAAGGCACCGACCGCGAAGAGCGTGAAGGTGATCGCGAGGACGAGTCGCTGTGGCGCGAGCGCCAGCAGCCCGCCGGCCGTGACGGCGATGAGCACCTGCACGAAGAAGGCGCTGATGACGCCGAGCCACACCCACAGGTGTCGAAAGCGCGTGGCGAGCACCAGCGTGGCGATGAACGTCTTGTCGGGAAGCTCCGCGGGGAAGATCAACGCGAACGTGGTCAAGACGATGGCGAGGTCGATCACGCGCCGGCCGCTTCGGGATCGTCGGTGCTCGAGTGGCGCGGGATCAGGGTCACGGCGGGCGTGGGCCAGGCGACCGGTGTCGGGATCCGGCGGTCACCGGACCACGGAGTCGGCGTGGCGTCGAGACGGTACGCGATCTGGTAAGCGGGAAACTCGTAGCGCGAGCGCATGACGCGGAAGTGGTCCCATGCGTCGTCGAGGTCGCGATCGATCGGGAAGTGCGCCCGCCGCAGCATCTCGACGGCCTCGTCGAAGTCGGCCCGGGTGATGGAGAGCGGATGGATGTCGCCTCGCTCGAGGGCCGCAACGGCGTCGGCGTCCAGACCCTGAGCAGCGTCGGCGTCGGAGGCGAGCTCGGTGGCCATCATGCGCTTGTTCCACACGGGCATGGCTTCGGAGAGACCCTGCAGCTCGGGGGACCGATCCGTGAACATGCCCGCGAAGAGGCGTCGGTCACGCCAAGGAGCCTTGCGGAAGAGGAAGACGTACATCACCTCGAGTGCCTGGCCGCCCTGAAGGAGCATCGTGAAGGCTTTTGGGTGCTTGCGAGAGGAATTGAGCGAGAGCATCAGCGCCGCCGCGTCCATGACGGCCAGCAGCGAGGTGATGTAGTGCCGTGACGCGCGGGCGGAGCGCACCCAGACGAGCACGGGGTAGGTCACGTGGGTCATGCGCAATGCCGCCGCCCACCGCGACCACTCGGCGAAGGTGTCCTCGAGGTCATCGACGGCGTCGGCCAACGAGTAGCGTGCGAGCATCTCCGGACCCCACACCGGCTCGCCGCCCGCCGTGCCGAGCATCGTGACGTTGACCTCGCGCTCGATGTACACGGAGTAGATCGTGGGCAGGAAGCCGATGAGCATCGCGATCACGATCGGTCCCGTGGCGGCGGCCAGGAAGTCGATGATCGTCTGGTCCTCCGTGTTCTGGGAAGCGAAGCCAAGCGTGAGCAGGCTGGATCCCGACTCTCGCATCGCATCGCCCATGCCCATGCCGCTGACGCCGTAGATGAGCAGGCCGTAGCCGACGAGGTAGAGCGCGAGCCAGGTGAGCAGCTGAAGGACGATGATCGTGCCCCCAGCCCAGGCCAGCACGCCGTCACGCTTGGCGTATGTCCTGCGCATGCGGGACAGGATCAGGGCCGTCGAGGTGACCACCTTGGAGACGGTGTCGCTGATCAGGGAGTGCAACGCACGGGGGATGACCACGGTGCGCATGAGGCTGATGGTGGTCGCCAACACGAGAAGGAACCCGACGATGCTGGCTCCGCCCCGTGACAAGAGGTCGGTCATCACTTGCGACACCCGCGAATGCTCCCACACCGGACGACTACGCTCAGGGCGTGACATCCGATCCCCAGTCGGCGCTCATCGTGGCGCTCGTCGGCATTGTGGTCGGCGTCGTTGGGGTGTCCCTGGCCGTCTACGCGCTCATGAAGCTGTCCCGGATCTACCACGCCTACGAGTTGCTGCAGGTCGCCGAGGGCCGGGAGACGATCGTCGACGTCATGGGGCGCACGATGACGAGTTCGCCGACCTCCGCGACGAGGTGCTCACGCTGGAGAGCAGGCTCGCGGCCACTCGTCGCGACCTCGCCATGGCGCTGCGGCACGTCTCGGTGGTGCGATACGACGCCTTCGGCGACAGGGGTGGACGATTCTCGTTCTCCGCCGCCCTCCTGGATGACGCGGGCGACGGGCTGGTCATCACGTCCATCCATGCGCGCAGCGAGACCCGCACCTACCTCAAGGGCCTGTCCGCAGGCGACAGCGACATCACCTTGTCCCCGGAGGAGATGCAGGCTGTTCGTCTGGCTCGGGGGGCCGACTCGTGACGCGCCGCATCGCCTACCTCGGCCCGCCCGGCACCTTCTGCGAGGCCGCGCTCCTCACCATGACGGCCTACCAGGGCGCCGACCACGTACCAGCGCAGACCGTGCAGGCCGCCATCGACACGGTCCGGGCGGGCGAGGTCGATGAGGCACTGATCCCGATCGAGAACTCCGTGGAGGGTTCCGTCTCCGTCACGCTCGACGAGCTGGCGAACGGCAAGCGGCTGGTGATCGTCGACGAGGTCGCCCTGCCCGTGCGCTTCGCGCTGATGGCCCGTCGCGGCACCGGAATGGGCGCAGTGCGCAGCCTGGCGTCGCATCCCCATGCCCTGGCCCAGGTGCGGCGCTACCTGGCCGAGGCCCTGCCGGACGCCGTCGTGATCCCGGCGACGTCGACCGCCGGCGCCGCCGCGGCGCTGCTGCAGGACCCGCCGCCCTTCGATGCCGCCGTCGCACCGCGGCTGGCGGCCGACCGGTACGACCTCGACGTGCTGGCCGACAACATCGGCGACACCGAGGAGGCCACGACCCGGTTCGTCCTCGTACGCCTGCCCGGCGAGATCCCGGCGCCGACCGGCGCCGATAAGACGACGCTGAGCCTGTTCATGCGGCTGGACCAGCCCGGCGCCCTCATGGCCATCCTGAACGAGTTCGCGGTCCGTGGCGTGAACCTCACCCGAATCGAGTCTCGTCCGACCCGCAAGGCGCTCGGCGACTACTTCTTCAGCGTCGATATCGAGGGCCACGTGGCCGACTCGCGGGTGTCCGAGGCGCTGATGGGACTACATCGCGTGTGTCTCGACGTGCGCTTCCTCGGCTCCTACCCGCGGCACGACGGCAAGCAACCGATCATCAGGCCGGGCGTCACCGACTCCGATTTCGCCGATGCGAGCACGTGGCTCGACAAGCTGAAGGGAAACACCCAGTGAGGTACTTCGTCACCGGAGCGGCCGGTTTCATCGGCTCCCACTTCGTGCGCCAGCTCATGTCCGGCGCCTACGGCGTCGATCCCACCGGCGTCACCGTCTACGACAAGCTCACCTACGCAGGCAACCTCGAGAACCTCGCCTCGGTGTCGTCCGACCCGCGGTTCACGTTCGTCCAGGGGGATATCTGCGATGGACCGTTGCTCGACGACGTGCTGCCCGGCCACGACATCGTGGTGAACTTCGCCGCTGAGACGCACGTGGACCGCTCGATTCACGGCCCCCAGGACTTCGTCGTCACCAATGTCGTGGGCACCCAGACCCTGCTCGACGCCTGCCTGCGCCACGGCATCCCCCGCACGGTGCACATCGGAACGGACGAGGTGTACGGGTCGATCGACGAGGGCTCGTGGGACGAGAACGAGCCGTTGAAGCCGAACTCGCCCTACTCCGCGGCCAAGGCGGCAGCCGAACTGCTCGTACGCGCCTACTTCGTCACCTACGGGCTCAACGTGTCGAGCACACGCTGCTCGAACAACTACGGGCCCTACCAGTTCCCGGAGAAGGTCATCCCCCTGTTCGTCACCAACCTCATCGACGGTGGCACCGTGCCGCTGTACGGCGACGGCATGAACGTGCGCGACTGGCTGCACGTCGACGATCACTGCCGCGGTATTGCGCTGGTCGTCGAGAAGGGCCAGCCGGGCGAGAGCTACAACATCGGTGGCGGGCTCGAGCTCACCAACCGCGAGCTGACCGAGCGCGTGCTGGAGGCCATGGGCGCCGACTGGAGCTCGGTGCAGCCGGTCGAGGATCGCAAGGGTCACGATCGTCGGTATTCGGTGAACGACGGGAAGCTGCGCGCTCTCGGCTACGCACCCCAACACCGCTTCGAAGACGGCTTGGCGGAGACCGTGGCGTGGTACCAGGACAACGAGGATTGGTGGCGCCCCCTCAAGGAAAAGGCCAAACTCACCTGACATCCCCCGCCGAGCGGTGAGTTGTCGCGCTCAAAACGCGCCGTTTGAGCCCAACAACTCACCGCTCGACTGAGAGGGTGGGGGTATGCGCGTTCTCGTGATCGGCAGCAACGGCCAGCTGGGAACGGATCTAGTCGAGCTCCTGTCGGAGCACCACGGCCTCGCGGTCCTGGGTTTGGACCTCCCTGACATCGACATCACCGACCCCATGTCCGTAGAACTCGTCTTCGGCGGTTTCGATCCCGACTTCGTCATCAACTGCGCAGCGTGGACGGCGGTCGACGACGCGGAGGCGAACGAACCGGCGGCCCTGCTGGTCAACGGCGTCGGCCCCCGGGTCATTGCGGAGGAGTGCCGGAAGGCGTCCGCCTGGCTCGTGCACATATCGACCGATTACGTCTTCGACGGGCAGGCGTCGTCTCCCTACGGGGAGGACGTCGAGCCTGATCCGGCGTCGGCTTACGGCCGCACCAAGCTGGTTGGCGAGATCGCCGTCCGCGAGGTGCTGCCCGATTCGCACTACCTCGTTCGGACCGCATGGCTCTACGGGCGCAACGGCAACAACTTCGTGCGGACGATGCTGCGCCTGGAGAAGGAGCGCGAGACCGTGTCGGTCGTCGACGACCAGCGGGGCCAGCCCACGTACTCGCGGGACCTGGCGGCGCAGATCGTGCTGCTCATGGAGCGCCATCCCGACGCGGGGACGTTCCACGGCACCAACTCCGGCGAGACCACCTGGTTCGAGTTCACGCGCGAGATCTTCCGGCTGGCGGGAGCCGACCCCGACCGCGTTCTGCCGACCACCTCGGCCGACTTCGTCCGCCCCGCGCCACGGCCCGCATACTCCGTGCTCGGTCATGAGCGCTGGGCTGAGGCGGGCATTCCGGAGATGCGCGACTGGCGCGAGGCTATAGCCGCGGCCTTCGCCGACGGAATCACGGGCTGAGGCGTCGAACAGGGCCGGCCAGCGACCCATCCGGGAACTAGGACTGAGGCGCCACGACCCAGGGGCTAGAACTGGAGTGCATCGAGGACGTCGGCCACGCCGTCGCCGGGCACTCCGCTGGTGATCGTGTCGGCGTAGGCCTTGACCTGATCAGGGGCCGTGTCCATGGCGACGCCGACCCCCGCCCACTCGAGCATGGCCGTGTCGTTCCAGGAGTCGCCGATCGTGATGGTCTTCGCCGGGTCGTAGCCGCGCCGCTCGCACAGGCGTTGCAGCATCGTGGCCTTGTTGACGCCCTTCGGACCGACGTCCAGCCAAGCCACCTCGGCGATGCCGTAGATCACCGACTGGTAGCCCAGCTTCTCCACGATCGGGCCGAAGCCGCCATCGGTGTGCGCCTCGCTGCGCACGACCAGACGCACGATCGGCTCTTCGAGCAGGTGCTCGAACGGCACCTCTCGGATGGACATCGCCAGCGGGCCGGTGGGGAACATCTTGGTGGTGCGGAACATCCCGTGGACGTCCTCGACCGCGTAGACCGCGTGGGGGAGGTGCTCGCGCAGCTCCTCGAGCACGGGACGGGGATCGAACGTCACGTATTCGATCGTGGCCTCGGTCTCGACGCTGACGAGCAGCGCGCCGTTGCTGCAGACGATGAGGTCATCGATCCCGGCGGCCCGCGCCACGGGGATGGTGGTCGACGGCGTGCGTCCGGTCGCGATCGCGACGGCGACTCCGGCCTCGCGGACGCGTTCGATCGATCGGACGACCCGCTCGGTAACACCGCCCAGGTGCTGGACGAGGGTGTCGTCGACGTCGACGGCGATGAGGTCGGGCACGAAGCCCTCGGGGATCTGCGGTATGGGTGTCATGAGAGGGGCGTGAACTCCGTTCGGCCACCGAGAAGGGGCTGCAGCGCAGCAGGAATGCGCACGCTGCCGTCGGCCTGCTGATGGTTCTCGAGCAGAGCGACGATGATGCGCGGCATCGCGCACAGGGTGCCGTTCAGTGTGGCCAGGGGGCGAGTCCGGTCGCCGTCGCGCATGCGGATGCGAAGGCGGCGCGCCTGGAACTCGGTGGTGTTGGACGTCGAGGTGATCTCGCGATAGGTGCCCTGTGTGGGAATCCATGCCTCCATGTCGAACTTGCGGGCCGCGCTCGAGCCGAGGTCGCCGGTGGCCACGTCTATCACTCGGTAGGGGATCTCGAGCGCGTCGACGAACTCCCGCTCCCACGCGAGGAGCTGCGCGTGCTCGGCCTCGGCCAGCTCGGGCCGGCAGAACACGAACATCTCGACCTTGTCGAACTGGTGGACCCGGATGATTCCTCGCGTGTCCCGGCCGTACGACCCCGCCTCGCGGCGGTAGCAGCTGGACCATCCCGCGTACCGCAGCGGGAGCTCGTCGGCATCGATGATCTCGTCGGAGTGGTAGCCCGCGAGCGCCACTTCGGAGGTACCGACGAGGTACAGGTCGTCGGCCTCGACGCGGTAGACGTTCTCGGCCGCCTGGCCGAGGAAGCCCGTGCCCTCCATCGCGCTGGGCAGGACGAGGCTCGGCGTGATCATGGGGGTGAGGCCGTGTGCCACCGCCTGCTGCATCGCCAGATTCAGCAGCGCGAACTCGAGCAGCGCACCCGGACCCTTCAGGTAGTAGAACCGGGAGCCGGAGACCTTGGCGCCCCGCTCCACGTCGATGGCTCCGAGGAGCTCGCCGAGCTCGAGATGATCGCGCGGCGCGAAACCTTCAGCCGCGAAGTCGCGAGGCGTGCCGACGTGCTCGAGGACAGCGAAGTCCTCCTCGCCGCCGACGGGGGAGTCCAGGTTGACGAGATTCGAGACCGTCAGCCAGAGGGCGTCGACAGTCTCGCCGGCTGATCCCGCGGCCTTCTCGGCCTCCTTCACCGATTCGGACAGGCCTTGAGCCTGCGCCAGGAGGGCGTCCAGCTCGGCCCGTGCTGCAGCCCGCGCGTCGTCGTCCACCGCCTTCTTCAGAGCACCCTGCAGTGGACCGATCTGCTTGCTGAGTCGGTTCTGCTGGTTGCGCAACTCGTCGAATCGCTGTTGCGCCGCCCGCTGCGCGATGTCAGCTGCGACGAGATCGTCGACGAGCGACACGTCCTCGCCTCGTCGGCGTTGGGATTCGCGAAGCCGGTCGGGGTCGGTGCGCAGGATGGCAGGATCGATCACGCCTCAAGACTAGGGGCATGCGCTCGTTGGCCCGCGATCACCTTCGTATGGCACACTTTCCGTCGCTTCTCCCGTGTCCGACGGGGGCCGGCCGGGAAGGACCGCACGCGAGTGGACTACAACTGGCTGACGCCCAAGGCGCAGGCGAGTCCAGCGGGCGACAAGGGCTGGGGTTCGTTCGCGCTGCAGCCGATTGACGCCGGCGAGACAGTGGCCGCGTTCGGTGGGTGGGTTGTCAACCGCGAGACTCTGTCGGAGATGTCGCACGACCGCCAGTCGAGGTCTATCCAGGTCGACGACGACCTCTACCTGGTCTCGGACGAGACGCCGGAGCCCGGTGACATGCTCAACCATTCCTGCGAGCCGAACTGCGGCCTGTCCGGCTCGGCCCTTCTCGTCGCGATGCGCGATATCGCGGTCGGCGAGGAGATCACGTTCGACTACGCCATGTGCGATGCCAGCGACTACGACGAGTTCTCGTGCATGTGTGGGCAGCCCACCTGCCGGCAGATCGTCACCGGTGCCGACTGGCGCGACGAAGTGCTGCAGGCCAAGTACTCGGGCTGGTTCTCGCCCTACCTGAACAAGCGGATCGCGGCTCTTCCCGCTCGATGACGCCGACGGCGGGTGTCGATGTAGCGTCTGGCTCATGAGCCTGCCCGACGGGATTCTCATGCGTGGGATCGACGTCGACGACGACGCCGACCTTGACGCGGCCTTCGAGGTCGCGTCCACCTGTGAACTGGCGAGCATCGGGTGGACCCAGGAGACGCCCGAACAGGTGAGCGCCACAATCCGTGGTCCGCTCGGACTCACGGAGGCGCACCGGCTCGCCTTCGAGGGCGACCGGCCGGTGGGGCTCCTCGAGGTGGAGCTCGACCGCCACGGGCGGGAGCTCTTCCTCGACGCCTTCGCGTTAGGGCCCCTTCGCGACCGTATCGAGCATGCGCTCCTGGAGGACGGCCTGCGCAGTGCCAAGCGAATCGCGACCACCGACCCCGGCCCGCTAGTGGCCGCCGACATGGACCCGTACGAGATGTCTCCCGACCTGTGGCAGGTGCTGTCGGGTGCGCACTCCCAGGACGAGCCGCACATCCGGGTGCTTGAGTCCCTCGGCTTCCGGCCGATCAGGCGGTTCTGGCGGATGGTGTGCGGCCTGTCCGCGGTGACCGGGGACGAGCCTGGGCCGCCACGTGGGGTGACGAGGCGGGTGGTGGATGGGCCGGACGATCGCCGGCTGCTGCACTCGCTGTATGAGGAGGCGTTCGCCGATCACTTCGGGAGCGGGGCCCACGAGCCTTTCGACGAGTGGATCACCCGCGTCGAGGCCAGTCCTGGTAACGATCCCGGGCGCTGGTGGATTGCCATGCTCGACGGCGCGCCGGCGGGCATGTGCATCCTCGATGACTCGAAGGCCGCCTTCGGCGAAGGCTACGTGCGGACCCTGGGCGTGCTGGCGCACGCGCGCGGGAACGGGATCGGCCGCTGGCTGCTGCAGTGCGGTGCCGCCGATGCCGTGCGGCGAGGTCGATCGGCCATCGCCTTGGCCGTGGACGGTGCCAACACGACGGGCGCGACGGCCCTGTACGAGTCGGCCGGTTATGCCATACGTCAGGAGATCGACGTGTACTGCTACCCGATCGTCGACAGCGCGCCCAGCAGGTAGGTGTCGCCCCACACGTAGGTTCCCTCACGCCGGTCGCCGGGGATGCTGTACGCCTGCCGCTGCAGCAGGCCGCGCGTGCCCGGACCCGTGGGAACCCAGGGCGCAGACGCGAGGGTGCCAAGCGTCGCGTTGGCGTAGTCGCGGTATGCCGTGGCTCGGGTTCTGTCGGGATCGACCTCGGCCAGCCCGAGCAGCCCGTCAGCCATGATCGCGGCGGCCGAGGAATCCCGGGGAGCGGCCGAATCGGCGATGTCGAGGTCCCACGCGGGAATGCAGCCGCTCGGAACCCGCGCGATCCAGAAGTCGGCCGTTCGGCGAGCTGCGTCAAGCAACTGCTCGTTGCGGGTCAGGCGGTAGCCGCGGGCGAATCCGTTGACCGCCCAGGCCTGTCCGCGGGCCCACGTGCTGGCTGTGCTCAGGCCCTGGCCCGGCACCGGGCCAATCGCCTTGCCGGACACCGGGTCGAAGGCCATGCGATGCACGGTGGACCCGTCGGGACGCACGAACACCCGCGCCAGGGTAAGCAGATGCTCGGTTCCCCGCGAGGTCAGTTCTCTGCCCTCTGCGCCGCCAAGGATCAGCGCTGCGTCGATCAGGAGCGAGGCATTCATCGCCGAGTCGATGATGACGCCCCACTTGCCGCCGTAGGTGCCCGACCTCAGCGCGCGCACCTGATCACTCCAGCGGGTGGACAGGCTTCGGGCCGCCGTGAGGATGGCCCGGGCGTAGGCCTCCTGCCGGGCTGACGACGGATCAAGGCCCATGCCCAGGCGAGCCGGCAGGCCGACCATGAAGCCAAGGTCGTGAGTACCGGTCCACGTGGCCACCGGCAGCACGCGGGCTGTGTAACGTCGAGCGCGATCGAGCCACACTCTGTCCTTGGTGCGTGCGTACATCAGCCACAACGACGACGGGAAGAAGCCGGACGTCCAGGCGTAGGCATTCGTCCGCACGTAGCGCGAGCGACCGGTGGCCCCGAACGGCAATGATGCCGGTCCAGTCAGCGCCGAGAGCCGTCGCGACGCCGTACTCCAGACCTGGTCGGACTGCGCTGGGGTGAGAGGCGCCACCACCCCCGGACAGGTGACGGAGGTGGCAGCCGTAGCGACGGCGCCGGCTGGCGGTGGCAGCGCACCGGGTCCAAGCAGAGCGCACGCGCCGACGACAGCAGCCACGGCCACTCGGCCGGGCCTCATGTGTTCGACAGCACGACCTTGCCGGTGACCTGTCCGTCGGCAAGGAGTTGGTGGGCGTAGGCGGCGTCCTTCAGCGGCAGCACTCGGTCGATGATCGGGTGCACGACGCCGGCATGCACCCACGGCCATACCGTGCGTTCGACCTGCGCGCAGATCGCCGCCTTCTCCGACTCGGGGCGACCGCGGAGCGACGTGGCATGCACCGAGGCGTTCTTGCGCAGGAGCATGCTGATGTCGAGTTCCGCCTTGATGCCGCCCTGCAGGCCGATGACCAAGAGGCGACCGTCGCGGGCGAGCGCCCGCACATTGCGATCGAGGTAGCTGGCACCCATGTTGTCGAGGATGACGTTCACGCCCCGACCACCGGTCTCGGCCATCATCACGTCGACGAAGTCCTGATCGTGGTAGTTGATGAGGACGTCGGCACCAAGGTGAGAGCAGCGCTGCAGCTTCTCGGCACTGCCTGCCGTCACCGCGACCCGCGCCCCGAGCGCGCGCCCGATCTGAATGGCGGCCGTGCCGACGCCCGAGCCGCCGCCGTGGACGAGGAGCCATTCGCCCTCGCTGATGTTCGCGGTCATGTCGAGGTTGCTCCACACCGTGCAGACGACCTCGGGGAGTGCGGCCGCCTCGATCAGGCTGATGCCGGGCGGCACGCTCATGATCTGCCCGATCGGCACCGCGACCTTCTGCGCGTAGCCACCGCCGGTGAGCAGCGCGGTGACCTTCTCGCCGATGCGGTCGAGGCCTATGGCGGCGCCGACCGAGCTGATGGTGCCGGAGCACTCGAGGCCGAGGATCTCCGAGGCACCCGCGGGCGGTGGATAGTGGCCCTGTCGCTGGAGGAGGTCGGCGCGATTCACCGCGGTCGCGACGACGTCGACGATCACTTCTCCGGGCCCCGGCGTCGGATCGGGCACCCGCTGCCACGACATGACCTCGGGCCCGCCCGGCGCGGAGATCGTGATCGCGTGCATGGCTAACTCCCCCCCGGGTTCTGCCGGATCACCACGAGCCGATCGCCACTGTCCAGATGACGGATGGTGTCCGTGTCGAAGCGGTGCGACGTCCCCTTGCGGATCACAGCCAAGACGATCTGCCCATGGGCGTCAAGGTCCTGCGGCGACTTGCCGAGTTCCTCGCGTGTGATGTCCCGTTCGACGACCTCGAGTCCGCCGCCCGAGTCGAGCAGGTCCTCCATGATCTCGCCGGCCGTGGTCGACATGAGGGAGAGGCTCATCAGGCGGCCTGCCGACTCGGCTGTCGGGATGACGGTGTTCGCCCCCGACTGCTTGAGGATGTCGGCGTTCTGCGACTCCCGGACGGCCGCGACGATCGTCGCGGCCGGCGACAGGCGCCGGGCGGTCAGCGTCACGAGGATCGAGGTGTCGTCCTCATCGGTGGCGACGACGACGCGGGCGGCACGGTCGATGGCGGCGTCGAGCAGGACCTCTTCGCGGCGGCCATCTCCGACGACCCCGACGAAGCCGTCGCGTGCGGCCTCGTCGATGGCGGCCCTGTCCTGCGCGACGACCACGATGTCGTTGGTCGGCGTGCCCGAATCGACGAGCGCCTTCGCGGCGGAACGGCCCTTGACGCCGTAGCCGACGATCACGGTGTGCTCGTTCACGTGGGACCTCCAGCGATTCGAACGAAACTGCTCACGCGTGCGGCGCGTGAGCACCTCGATGGTCGTTCCGACCAGGACGATGAGGAACAGGAAGCGCAGCGGCGTGATGACCAGCGCGTTGACGAGTCGCGACGATTCGCACACCGGCGTGATGTCACCGTAGCCCGTGGTCGAGAGGGAGACGGTGGCGTAGTAGAACGCGTCGATCCATGACAGGCCGGTGAACGCGCCACGGTCCTGGTAGCAGTCCTGCTCGGCGTAGACGATGACCGTGGTGACGGCGAGCGCCAGCACGGCGACACCGACCCGCACGCCGATGTTGCGCATCGGACTGAACCGGCGCTCCGGGAAGTGCAGGAGTGCGCTGCTGTCTCCGTCGTCGGACCTGAGGGAGGGGCGGCCGCTACGTGGTGGCATGAATGCGTTCCCGGACGTACAACGTGCTCACGACGAGGACACCCACGATGGCGATCATGCCAGCAATCAGGCTGGACACGCCCAGGAGTTTGAGTGCCGTGGCCGCGAGGACCACCATGAGCAGCCACCTAAGGGCGTGGCCGTCGTACCGGGAGGACATTCGTGCGCCGATCCAGACGCCGGGGATCTGGCCGATGAGGAGCGAGACGACGACGGCCACGCTGATGTCACCGAAGCCGGCGTGCGCGATGGCGCCCGCGACCAGCATGGGCACCGCTTGCGTCAGGTCGGTGCCGACGAGGATCGACGGGCGCAGCAGGGGGTAGAGCAGCAGCAGGGTGGTGACGATGAGCGACCCCGAGCCCACGCTGGTCATGCCGACGAGGATGCCGACCCCGAGACCGAGCATCATGGTCGGCAGCGGGCGCACCGGCATGTCGGTGCCCATCGGCACCTGAACCTCGCGTAGGTGCGAGGCCCGTCGCGCCACCCAGACCTTGGCGAGCATTGCGGCGAGAGCGAGGAGCAGCACGTAGCCGATCCACGTGCGGATGGTCTCGCTGGCCTCGTCGGTGGTGAGGACCCGGGCGAAGACCACCGTGCCGAGCAGCACACCGGGCACGGAGCCGGCCGACAGCCAGGCCACGAGGCCCCAGTGGACGGTCTTGGCACGCACGTGCACCCAGGCACCCACGGGCTTCATGAAGGCCGAGGCGACCACGTCGCTCGATACCGCCGCCGCTGGGGGGATCCCGAAGAGGAGGACGAGCATCGGGGTGACAAGTGCGGCGCCGCCCATTCCGGTGAGTCCCACCATCAGGCCGGCGACGAGACCGCCGAGCGAGAGGGCCAGGTCGATGTCGCCGAATGTCACGGCGCAACGGTAGCGGTCGGTGGCGGGAGTTCACGCCCCAGCAGGTCGAGGATCTCCACGACGTCGCCGCGCAGGCCGGCGCCCGGCGGCACGATCGCGATGGCGTCGGCCGTCGCCCACCCTGCGAGGCCGGCGGGGCCGTGCGCGGGCAGTGGGCGCGCCTGCGTGGCCGCCGCGGAGATCTCCAGCCGCACGGGCACCAGCGCCGTGTCGTCGGCGTAGTCGGCCGCCGGGGAGTCGTCCATGAGCACCGCGGCTCGGCGCCGTCCGTCGACGGGATCACCCCGCAGGCTTCGGATGAGGGGACTGGCCAACGTCACCAGGCCGGCCATCGCCGAGGTGGGTTCACCGGGCAGGCCGATGAGGAACCGGCCGTCCTGCAGGCGGGCCAGCAGCATCTGGGCCCCGGGCGTCACGCTGACGCCATCGACGAGCCAGCGGGCGTCCAGGTCGCGCAGCACGCGGCGAAGATGATTCTCGGGCCCGGGGGCAGTGGAACCGGTCGTGATGAGGACGTCGACGGCCGCGTCGTCGATCTCGCGCAGCAGCAACTCCTCGGTGTCGGGCGCGCGGACGGCCGGATTGCCTCGGGCGCCGAGGGCTCCGACGAACGTCGGGATGGCCATGCCGAGTGCATCGCGAACCCTGCCATGCCGAGGGAGCCCACGGTCCAGCAGCGAGGAGCCGAGCACGAGCACGCCCACGACGGGCGGGCGAACGATGTCGATCTCGTCGCACCCAGCGGCGGCGGCGAGCGAGACGACTGCCGCCGTGACCGCTGCCCCCTGCGGGACGAGGTGGTGCCCCGCCTCGGAGACATCGGCCTGACGGACGATGCCGGCGCCGAAGTCCGGCCGCACGCGCTCGTCGGGGATCGCGGTCAGCGGGTCTCGCGCCAGCACCTGGACGCGTCCGTCGGGGCGCTGGCCGGTGGCTGCGGCATCGATGCCGAGAACCGCATCGGCGTGGCGGGGCACCGGCTGGCCGGCCTCCACCGGGGTGGCGGTCGCCGGCGTCAGCACGTCGAGGTCGTGATGGAGCAGCCAAGGTCCCTCGCCGCAGACGGCGAAGCCGTCAAGCGCCGCGCTGTCGCAGGGGGGGTCGTCCTGGACGGTGGCGAGGGGCGACGAGAGGACGTTTCCCCCAGCCTCGTCGAGCCGGGCTGGCACGGGGGGCAGTGATCGGGCCGCGGAGCCGGCGACGAGTCGGGCCTGCGGCCACGACAGGATGCCATCGAGGCCGAAGGTGCTCACGCGCCCATGCTGGCATGCCGAGGTCGTGGTCGGGTCGACCGACGTGAGGGAATCGACAGCTAGCTGGACTTGGTGGTGGACTGACCGCCACCGGACTGCTGCTGCGGCGCGGGAGCCGGGGCGGGAGCGGGGGCCTGAGCAGCGGGAGCCGCGGCCTGCTGGGCCGGGGCAGCAGCCGGCTTCTTGGGCTTTGCCACCGTGGGCTTGCTCGCGCCCTGCGACGAGGACGGTCGAGAGGCCGAGGTCGAGGAGGAGGCAGACGACGAACGCGATGCGGTCGAGGAGCTGCTGGCCTGCTGGGCGCCCGCCCCTTGGGCGAAGGCGGTTGCGCGAGCCTGGAGCCTCTTCGCCGTCTTGATCAGCTTGGCGCGGTAGGCGTCGAGACGCTCCTTCTCGGCGGCGAGCGATGCGGCGTAGGCGTCGAGTTGCTCACGAGTCAGACCGCCGGTGGTCGTGGCGATCGGCGCGACCGTGGTGGCTGCCACATCGATGGTGCCCGCGGCGGGTTCGGCGGCGGGAGCATTGGTCGCCGACGAGGCATTGGCGTCGATGGTGCGGACGCCGATGACGCCGACGATGCCTACGCAGGTTGCCGCAGCCAGGCCGGCCGACAGGATCTTCTCCGGCGCGGACGATCGACGCAGCGGTGCGCGGTTGTGTCGCCGATCGCTAGTCGTCATCGCTGTCTCCGTCGTGACCGCCCTTGCCGCTGTTGCTGTTCCCGCCGTTATCGTCGCCCGACTCGGACGAGTCGTCGTCGGAACTGGGGGACGGGGAGGCGGTGACTGCGGCCTGGTTGACGACCCAGTCGTAGATCGTTCCTGAACGCACATCGACGTAGCCGGTGATCACCGATGCGTCGGCGCGGGTGAGCTGCACGGCCCAGGCGGTGTAGGCCCCGTGCTGCTCACGGGCCACGGAGCGCACGGTGCCCCCGCCAGTGGAGGCCAGGACGATGCCGCGCGCGTCATCCCCCGAGATTTCAGCCGGGGCGGGCTTGGCCGACTTCGAGGGCTTGGGAGACGGCTTGGCGGGCTTCTTCACGGGCTTCGCGCTGGGCTTGGCTGCCGGCTGCTTGACCGCCGCGGGGGCTGGCTGTGCCGGGGTGGCGACGTTGGCCGCTGGCTTGGGCTTCGAGGCCACCTTGGGAATGGCCGGGAGGGGGGGAGCACCGACATCGGTGGTGTCGATCGTCGCCTCAGGGGATGCCTCGACGACAGGCACGGCGGTGGGGGGCGCCGCGACGATGGCCGCCGACTCCGGGACGTTCTCGGAGACGAGGGCGACAGTCTGACTGCTGCGGGGGGCGTTGCTGGACGCAGCATTGATCACCGCGACGCTGGCTGCCGATCCGGCCACCAGGATCCCGCCGGCGGCGACGACCGCCGCGATGATGCTCGAGCGCTGCATGGATTCTCCCTGGTGTGTGCAAGTTCGGGGCGTTCGAGCGGTCGACTCGCGTCCATCGCTCTGAGGCAACGGTAGGCAAGGGCGCCCTAATAGCGCACCAGACGTCGGTTAAGAGGAGGTAAGGGTCGGCTCACCTTTCACCGGACGACTGGGACCGGGTGCGGGCACGAAACCGCGCGCGAGCAGCGCCATGACGATGAGAGCGGTGCCGGTGAAGAGCAGGCCCAGGGACCAGTCCGCCAGCGCGTCGGTGCCAGCGAGGACGTAGTGGGCCGTGGCGAACGGCCAGGCTGCGTAGGCGATCAGGTGGGCACGCTTGAACCAGGCGTTGCCGACGAGGCCCATCTTGGCCCGGATCCGGCCGAGGAACGTGACCGGGATGAGCAGCCAGAAGGCGAGGACGCCTAGGCCGTAGGCGAGCGGCTCGTTCGGGGCGATCCCGGGAACGAGGACCTGCCAGATGGAGAACCGCATGAACGAGTCGAACATGAGGAGCACCATGTGAACGGCGAGGAACAGAACGGCGACGACGCCGAGCCAGCGGTGCAGATCGAGGAGCCGCATGGGCGAAGCCAGCCGGCCCAGGAGCTGTGTCTTGAGCAGAATCCCCCAGAGCACAACGGCAGTGAGGAGCGCCCAGGCCGTGACACCGCTGGCGCGGATGCCCAGCCAGGTCCAGGCGATGTCAGCCATGCTGCACCCCTTCGTCGCGGCTCTCGAGCTCGTCGCTCGTGACGACGATGCGGTCGATGGTCATCAGTATGGCGGTGGTGTCGCGCTGGCGCAGCCATCGCTCGGCGTCATCGGCCGTCATCAGCAGCGCGGTGGTGGCGGTGACCTCAGCCTCCCAGGCGGTGTCGGCCACGACGGTCACCTGCACGAGGTCGCTGACGCTCATCGCCCCTGTGCGGGGGTCGATCACGTGGTGGCGACGACCCTGCGCCCAACGACGCTTGAGCGTCGTCGACGTCGCTACGCCGGCAGTGATCGGGCCGGTCGGGAACTCCAGAAGGCGCACTAGCCGGTCGGGGTCGTCGACGGGCAGGCGCTCGTCCTCCACCCCGATGGCCCAGCCCGACCCGTCCTCGGTGCTCCCGGTGAAAACGAGGTCGCCGCCGAGGTTCACCAGCACCCCATGCGCGCCGGCCGTCGTCAGTTCGCGGGCGATCACGTCACTGGCCAGGCCCTTGCCGATGGCCCCCGGATCGATGGCCACGCCCATCGGAAGCGTGATCGTTGCGGCCTCCGCGTCGAGCACGACCCCGGCCATGCCGGGGGCGGCCGAGAACGCGATGTCGTCGAGCGACGACGCAGATGATCGAGAAGACACCGTCGCGAAGTCGGCGTCATAGCCGAGCGCGGTCATGGAGCCGAGCACCGTGGGGTCGAAGAGGCCGCCCGAGAGTTCCCACGCCTGCTTCATGCGGTCGACGAGGAGGAACAGGTCGTCGGAGACATGGAGGGGGCCGTGGCCCGCTGTCGAGTTGAGGCGGTTCAGCTCACTCGCTGGACGAAAGCGCGACCAGCAGGCCTCGAGCAGTTCCGCGCGGTCGATCGCCAACTGGACGAGCTCCTCGCCGAGCGGTTCGTCTGCCACGACGAAGATGTGCCCGTCGCTGCCCATCGCGCGGAACGTGCGCTCGGCAATGTGCATCGTCAGGTCAGCTGGACTTGGTGTTCGACTGCGGCTTGGCGGCCGGTTGGGGAGCGGGCTTGGCGACCGGCTTGGGCGCGGGCTTGGCGACCGGCTTCGCGACTGGCTTCGACGACGTGACCGTGCTGCTCGACGAGCCGCCGGACGAGGTGCCGCCCGAGGATGACGTACTCGGCACGACGACCACGGCCTGCGAAGCAGCGTTCTGCGCCGCCTGAAGCTTCTTGGCCGTCTTGACGAGCTTGGTGCGGTAGGCGTCGAGCTTGGTGCTCTCCGCTGCGAGCTGGGCGGCGTACGCGTCGAGGTCGGCCTCGGTCAGGCCGGACGCCGATGTGGGGATCGAGTCCGGGATCGCTGCCCCGGGCGTAGTCGTGGAGGCAGCCGCGTCGTTCTGCGTGGCGACGCTCTGCTCGATCGTGCGGACTCCGATGACACCGACGAGTCCGGCGCACGCTGCGGTGGCGAGCCCGGCCGACACGATCTTGTCGGCGGTGCTGCGACGGCGCGAGCGGAGAGGGGAGGCGATGTGGCGCTGATTGCTCATGAGTATGAAGGTAGGCAGGCGGTAACAAGGTCGCACCACGT
Organism: Actinomycetota bacterium; assembly: GCA_016717115.1. GTDB lineage: Bacteria > Actinomycetota > Actinomycetes > S36-B12 > S36-B12 > UBA10649. The sequence continues at coordinate 152,744 of JADKGE010000002.1, read as the reverse complement.
CGAGGTTAAACACGAGTAAGGAGGTTGGCTCACCTCCGTGGCGCGAGCCACGGGCTGCGCGACGGTGCCGCAACGTGACACCATGACCCGCATGAGAGTGCTCGTCGTCGAGGACGACCCCGCCGTTGCTGAGCCCCTTCTCGCCGGCCTGCAGCGCAACGGTATCGAGGTCGATCACGTGGTCTACGCGTCGCAGGTGATCGCCGCGGCCCAGAATGTCGATGTGGTGCTGCTCGACCTCGGACTGCCCGATGGCGACGGGCTCGAGGTGCTCCGCGAACTGCGTCGCAATTCCGACATCCCGGTGATCATCGCCACGGCGCGCGGCGACGAGACCGACCGGATCGTCGGCCTTGAGCTCGGCGCGGACGACTACGTGGTCAAGCCCTTCTCGGTGCGTGAGCTCGCCGCCCGGGTGCGCGCCGTGGCCCGTCGTCGTCGGATCGAGTCGAACCTGGAGTCGGGACGCCTCGTCGTCGACCGCACCCGCCATCTCGTCACTGTCGATGGCGAGCCGGTCGAGCTGACCGCCAAGGAGTTCGACCTCCTGGCGGTCCTGGCCGAGGAACCGGGACGTGCGGTCACCCGACAGGAGCTCTTCGCCCGCGTCTGGGATCCGGTCTGGATCGGAACAGGGAAGACGCTCGATGTGCACGTGGCGTCCCTCCGCAAGAAGCTCGGAGATGCAGAGCTGATCGAGACGGTTCGGGGAGTGGGGTACCGGCTGGCCGTGGAGAGCGCGTGACCCGACGGCTGGTGCTGGCCATGACCGTGCTGGTGGCGGTTGTGGCGGCGGCCCTGGCCATCCCGTTGGCCATCGTTGTGGCCAACGACCAGCGGGCTGCGTTCGTCTCGAGCCTCGAGGTCGACACGCTGGCCGCCGCCTCCCTCCTGTCGTCCCAGCCGGTGTTCGACTGGCAGGGGACGGCCGTCGACACTGCGCAGCGCACCGGCGCTCGAGTCGTGGTGGTCGACTCACAGCGCAACCTCATCGCGGACAGTGACAACTCCTCGCTCGATCGGCTCTTCGACCGACCGGAGATCAACAGCGCCCTGGCCGGGGCGTTGACGTCGGACGTGCGCTACTCCTCGACGATCGGCGGCGACCTGCGGTATGTCGCGGCACCCGTGGTGCAGAACTACGCCGTCGACGCGGCCGTCCGGCTGTCGCTCCCTGAGGCCAGCGTCAACGAACAGGTGCAGCGCACGGCGCGCTGGTTGGTGCTGTTCGTCGTGAGCGTCGTCATCACCGCTGCACTGGTGGCCTGGCTCCTCGCGCGCTCGATCGCCTCGCCACTGCGACGTCTAGCGCGGGTGGCCTCCGACCTGCCCGAGGACCTTGCCCTGCGGGCGGACGCCGGACACGGCCCGGGTGAGGTGCGCGCCGTCGCCAGGGCGCTGAACAGCACCGCTGACCGACTCTCGGGAATCCTGCAGCGCACGCAGCGGGTGGCCGCCGACGCGTCCCACCACCTGCGCACGCCATTGACGGGCGTTCGCCTGCGACTCGAGGCGATCGAGGACATCAGCGACGACAGCCGGGTCCAGTCGGAGGCCAGGGCCGCGACCGCGGAGGTCGACCGGCTCAACCATCGCATCGACCAGGTGCTCGCCCTGGCCAGAAGCGATGCCGGCGTGGCTCCGGTTGAGGCACAGGACGCTTCGCACGTCGTTCGCGATCGTGTCGCGGCGGCGAGTGCCATGTTCGTCGAGAAGGACGTCGCCTTGACCGAGAGCATCGACGAGGCTGTCTTCGTCGCGGCCCCTACGGGCGTCATCGCGCGCATCGTCGACGAGCTCCTGGGCAACGCGCTCCAGTACGCGAAGGGCCGCGTGCACGTGACGCTTCGACAGACGACGGGTGATGCGATGCTGTCCGTCGCCGACGACGGGCTGGGCGTTCCACGCGGTGAGCGCGATGCGGTGTTCGACCGCTTCACCCGCGGTTCCACCTCGGTGCCGGGAGGAAGCGGCCTCGGCCTCGCGCTGGTGCGAGAGTCCGTGACCGGCATTGGCGGGAGCGCGAAGGCCACCGAGTCGAGGTGGGGGGGGTCTCGACGTGACGGTGCGCATTCCTTCGGCCGCGCCGGTCAGGTCCATCCCGACGCTTGGCTGAGCGAGTGGATCCGCGTGCTGACGTCGCCATCATCGGCGGTGGCATCGTCGGGCTCGCCCTGGCGGATGCCTGGCTCGCACGTGACCCGGCCGCGAGTGTCGTGGTGCACGACAAGGAGGACCACCTTGGCGCGCACGCGTCGGGTCGTAACAGCGGAGTCCTGCATGCGGGGTTCTACTACGCGCCCGACTCGTTGAAGGCCCGCTTGACTCGCCAGGGGAACCGGATGCTCCGCGACTTCTGTGCCGAGCGATCGGTGCCGGTGCGGGAGACCGGCAAGGTCGTCGTAGTGAGCGACGACGCGCAGATGGATGCACTCGACGAGTTGTTCCGACGTGGCCGCGAGAACGGCGTCGAGCTCGAGATGCTTGACGAGCCGGCACTCGCGGAGTTGGAGCCGCTCGCACGGACGCACGGACGTGCGCTGTGGTCGCCGACGACCGCCGTGGCCGACCCTGTGACGGTGGTGGAGGCCCTGGCCGCACGGGTGCGCGAGCGGGGTGGTCGGATCGCCATGTCGTCAGAGGTGACCGCGGCGGGACCTGGCTGGGTCGTATCCAGGACTGGTGGGTTCATGAGTGCGGGCCACGTCATCAACGCGGCGGGGCTCCATGCCGACACCGTCGCCCACTGGTTCGGCGTGGGCGAGGAGTACCGGATGATGCCGTTCAAGGGCCTGTACTGGTACGGATCGTGGGCGCCTGGCACGTTGCAGCGTCACGTCTACCCGGTGCCCGATCCCCGCAACCCCTTCCTCGGGGTGCACCTCACCGTGACCGTCGACGGGCGCGTGAAGGTCGGGCCGACGGCGATCCCGACGTTGTGGAGGGAGAACTACGGTGGCTTGTCGGGGTTCGATGCCGGGCAGGCGTGGCAGATCGCCCGCCAGTACCCCCGCTTCCTGACAAGTGCGCACCATGATGTGCCGGCGCTGATGAGATCCGAGCTGCCCAAGTACTACCGCGCCCACCTGGTGCGCCAGGCGCAGGCGCTGGTGCCGTCCGTCAGGCCCGACGACTTCACGACCAAGGGCCGACCGGGTGTCCGTGCCCAGTTGCTGCACCTGCCCACCGGGCGACTCGAGATGGACTTCGTGGTGCGGGGCGACGATCGATCGACCCACGTCCTGAATGCCGTCTCGCCGGCGTGGACGACTGCCCTCGCCGTCGCGCAGCACGTGGTGGACGGCATCTTCGCCCGCTAGGGACTACGCGGGCAGGATGCGTCCCATTCCGCTGTATGTCCGCGACCACCACGACCCGGTGATGGGGCTGATGCGCACGCCCTCTCCGTACCCTGCGGCGTCGACCATCTTCTTGTTGCCGATGTAGACGCCCACATGGTGCGCCCCGCCGCGGAAGAAGAAGACGAGATCGCCGGGCTCGGCGTCGGCGAAGCGGATCTTCTTGACCTGGGCGTACTGGGCGTGCGACTGGTGCGGGAGGCTCTTGCCGGCGGCCTTCTGGAACACGTAGCGGGTCAGGCCCGAGCAGTCGAAGCGGCTCGGACCGGCCGCGCCGGCGACGTAGGAGTCGCCGATCTGGGCCTTGGCCAGCTGGACGACTCGGGCGCGAACCTGCTGGGCCTTGACGACCTTGATCCGTGCCTGCTCGGCGACGAGAGCGCGGCCGACCTGTCGGTCGACGGCGAGCATGCGCGCCGCCTTCTCTGCGCCCGTGAGGGGCGCCGCATTGACGAAGGGGTCGATGGTCACCACGGGCGGCTGGGCCTGCGCCGTGGTGGAGACGCCGATGACGGCGAGGGCGGTGACGGCGGCGGTGACGATCGCCACGACGAGAGCGGTCAGTCGCAGCGTGAAAGTGCGGGATGGTCGGTCGGCGGACGTGAACAGGGCGCGCAGGGACGAACGCACAGAAGTGCTCCTTCGATCGCCGCCTCCCAGGTGAGCTGACGGGCTCGGGCGTGAAGGTCGCCCTACGTCACCTGGCAGCCCGGGTCGCGGGCAGCAGGATCGGATTCGCCCCGTGGGCTCTACGTACGAGCCCGAGTGGGTCCCCGGTACGAATGGCGAGCGTGGGCGAGGCCCCGTGCGGGGTCTGGACCGTGCTCACCGTCGATTCGGCGGGCTGACGAGGCACAGCGGTTGCCGTGTCGAGGCCGTCAGCGATTCGAAGGTAAGTCGGAGTTTCCGGGTCGAAACCTCGCCGTCCGCTGACCGGACGACTGTTGGGGGCGGGTGTGGGATCTCTCACATGGTGTCCCATACGTCACTTCAGTCACATCCGTAACGTCTTTGCCGAATCTGCTCCCGCCCCGAGCGGGCGGCGCTAGCGTCCGCAGCAACCGGCTCTCGGGAAGGAACCCACCCATGGACGACACCGTTCGGCAGCACAAGTACCTCCTCGACGAGAGTCAGATGCCGACCACTTGGTACAACATCATGGCCGACCTCCCGGTGCCCCCACCCCCTCCTCAGCACCCCGGCCGCATGGATCCGGTGGGCCCCGATGACCTCGCCCCGCTCTTCCCGATGGACCTGATCATGCAAGAGGTCTCGACCGAGAGGTACATCGATATCCCGGGCGGCGTGCTCGACGTGTACCGGCAGTGGCGGCCGTCCCCGCTCTTCCGCGCCCATCGCCTCGAGAAGGCCCTCGGCACCCCCGCCCGCATCTACTACAAGTACGAGGGTGTGTCGCCGGCCGGTTCGCACAAGACGAACACGTCGGTGCCGCAGGCGTACTACAACAAGAAGGAAGGCACGACCAAGCTCACGACGGAGACCGGTGCCGGTCAGTGGGGCACGGCCCTGTCGTTCGCATGCGCCCTGTACGACATCGACTGCGAGGTGTGGCAGGTGGGTGCGTCCTACGACGCGAAGCCCTACCGCCGGCTGATGATCGAGGCCTTCGGTGCTCGTGTTCATCGCTCGCCCTCCGACCTGACGGACATCGGCAGGGCGCTCGCCGCCGATCCCAAGAACTGGTCAGGGTCGCTGGGCATCGCGATCTCCGAGGCCGTCGAGGTGGCCGCCAAGGACCCCACCACGCGATACGCACTGGGCTCGGTGCTCAACCACGTGCTGCTGCACCAGACGATCATCGGCCAGGAGGCGCTGCTCCAGATGGAGATGGCGGGCGACACCCCGACCCTCATCGTGGGATGCACCGGCGGCGGCTCCAACTTCGCCGGGCTGTCGTTCCCGTTCCTCAAGGAGAAGCTTGAGGGCCGCATGAACCCCCGGATCCTCGCCGTGGAGCCGGCCTCCTGCCCGTCACTGACCAAGGGCGTCTACGCCTATGACTTCGGCGACACCGCCGGGATGACCCCCTTGATGAAGATGCACACGCTCGGCCACGACTTCATCCCCGACCCGATTCATGCCGGCGGCCTTCGCTACCACGGGATGGCCCCGCTCATCTCGCACCTGTACGAGCTGGGCCTCATGGAGGCCATCGCCGTTCCGCAGACGGAGTGCTTCGCGGCTGCCGTGCAGTTCGCCCGCACGGAGGGCATCGTGCCGGCCCCCGAGCCGACGCACGCCCTCGCGATGGCTGTCCGCGAAGCGCTGAAGGCCAAGGAGACGGGTGAGGAGACCGTCATCCTCACGGCGCTGTGCGGGCACGGCCACTTCGACCTCGCTGCCTACGACAGCTACCTCAGCGGGAACATGGTCGACGAGGAGCTGACCGACGCCCGGCTGGCGGAGGCGCTCACCACGCTTCCGCAGGTGGTGGGCTGAGCGTCGCCCTTCCGCCTCGACGGTGAGGCGGCCACGGATAGGTAGGGTGGCGCCGTGAGTCAGCCTCCCGAGCGCGCAGCCTTGGCCAAGGGGCTGGTCTTCGTCGGCGCGGCAACCCTCATCGGCAACGGGGCCGCCTACCTGCTGAGCATGGTCTCGGCACGCGTACTGAGCCCCGCGGACTTCGGTGCCCTCGGCGCACTGTTGGGCCTGCTCGTCATCATCTCCACGGTCGCCATCTCCACTCAGGCGCTGACCGCGAGACGGGTCGCCGTGGCCACCGACAGTCGGCTCGAGGTCGAGGGCGAGGCCATCCGACTGTCGGCATGGGTCGGCGCGGCCATCGTCGCCGGTGGCGTGGTCCTGGCCTGGCCGCTGGGGCAGTTGTTCGCCATTCCTGTCCTGGCTGTCGGCACCGGCATCGCGTCGATCGGCTTCGTCGTCTTCGGATCTGCGGCGATGGGGGTGGCCCAGGGCCGCGAGGAGCACGTACGCCTGTCCTGGGCGTTCATCGCGAACGGCATGGGTCGAGCGCTGGGCGGCGTCATCGGGGTTCTGGTCCTGGGCAGTGTCACCGGCGTGGGCATCGGCGTGCTCGTGGGCTGCGCGGTGGGCGCGGCGATCGCCTACCGGATCATCTGCCCGCGGACGTGGAGCACGCACCTGTCGGGTGGGATGAGCGGCGAGTTCGTCCACATCCTGCACGCCCTGTTCGTCCTGTTCACCCTCACCAACGTCGACGTCCTCCTTGCCCGCGTGTTCCTCACGGAGGACCAGTCGGGCGAGTATTCCGTCGGAGTGCTGCTGGCGAAGATCGCCTTCTTCCTGCCGAACGCGATCATCATCGTGCTGTTCCCGAAGATGACGTCAGGCAACTCCCGCCGAGCCGTCTACGTCGCCACCGGCCTGACCGCAGCCGTGGGTCTGGTCATCACCGTGTTCAGCTTCTTCTTCGGCAGTCTCGTGATCCGTATCCTCGGCGGCGCGCAGTACGCCGATCTCGGGTCTGAGGCCTGGCTCTTCGCCCTGGAGGGTTCTGCCTTCGCGCTTGTTCAGGTGCTCCTCTACGCCCGGCTTGCCACGCAGGATCGAAGCGCCGTGCTCGCCGTCTGGGTCGCGCTCGTCGTCCTGGTGGTCGTGGTGGCCGGTTGGCGGCACAACTCGGTGGCCGAGATCGTCACCACCGTCGTCGCGGTTTCGCTGGTGCTCACCGTCGTGGGCCTGTTCATGGACAGACGACAGGCGCCCAGCATTCCCATCCCGGTCGAATCGGCGGAGTGACTCCCGGCCTCTCGCTCAACGCGCAGTTCAGTCGTCACTTCGCGTCAGAGGCCAGTTGTCGCGCACCCACTCCCCGAGCACCTCGGCGCACGCGTCGACGTTCTCTTGCCAGGACCGGCTAGCAGTGTCGTCGGCGTCGTCGCTCACCTGCTTGACGAGAGTGATCGGCACATCCGCGGCGAGTGCCGCGCGCGCAACCGCATAGCCCTCCATGTCGACGAGGTCGGCGAGTTGCGCTAGCCGGTCGCGGGTGATGGGGTCGGACACGAAGGCATCGCCCGTGGCGAGCGTTGGCCCGACGGCCGACAGGTGCACGGGCTCGCTGAAGTGCAGCCCCGCCAGGCCGAACAGTGCCTCGTCGTCGAAATCGTGCTGGATAACCCGGCCGATGACGTGGGTGCCGCTCATGCCGGGGTGGAGCGCGCCGGCCGTTCCGATGTTGACCACGTGGCTGGGGGAGTGCTCACCGAGAATGGTGGCGACGGCCACGGCTGCGTTGACCTTGCCCATACCCGTGACGAGGACGGGCAGGTCGCTGACGTGCAGGTGCGCGGCCTCCTCCTCGGTTGCGACGACGAGCAGGGGCCGGTCCGGGGAGATCGTTCGATGAAGCCTCATACTGGCAACGTTAGTGAGTGAGGGGGAGGCCACGGTGTCGTATGACGAACCTCCGGACTCCGACGTCCTCCCCGTACGAACTCAGCGATGGCGCACCCCTGCCCTCGTCGTCGCCGGAGTCGCCGCGCTGGTCGCTGCGGCCCTCGTGGGTGGGCTGATCGGTCGTGGCACGGCCCCCGGGCCGACCATCGTCGTGGCTCCCGGTCCGGTCGTGGAGGAGAGCCCGGAAGTCAGCCAGTTGCCGGTCGCGGCAGGCGAGGGAGTCGGCGCGTCGCCAGGACCCGACGTCGTGACGCCCGTGCGGCCCGACCTCCAGGTGAGCACGTACGCGGCCGGGCAGTGGTCGGCGATCTTCTCCCCGGCGGCCGACCTGCCGAACGACCCGGGGACGGCGTCCGGCTACCGGCTCTCGCGTGCCGGCCTGGATGGCGCGGCGCTCACGACCTCGCTCGCGCGATCCTTCGGACTGGCGGGCGAGGTGGCCGCGACCGATGCGGGTTGGGTGGTCGGCACTCTCGACGGATCGACCCCCACCATGACCGTCTCTGACGATCCTTTGCTGTCCTGGTCGTTCGAGGACCCCGCGGCGCAGGCTCGCGCGCAGGCGGGCGCCGCGATCGCCGGTGACGGAACGAAGGACCTGGCGGCGACCATGCTCGGCTCCCTGGGGGTCGATGTCTCGTCCGTCGACTGGCAGGTCGACCGATATGCCGACGGTACGTCCGTCGTCGCGTGGCAGGTGGTTGCCGGCGCCCGGACGAACCTCGGATGGCTGATGCGCTTCGGCATCAACGGCGAGGTGACCAACGCGTCGGGATTCTCGGCTGGTCTGGAGGAGGTGCCCGGGTATCCGGTGGTGGGCGCCTCGACCGCGGTACGCCGCGCTGCCCTGCCGACCTGGGCGGCGATCGGCCCCACGCCCATCCCCGCCTCGACGTCAGACGAAGGCGCTGCAGCCTCGCCAGCTGCGGCATCCGCGGGAGCCCTCGCCCCGAATGGGCGCGTGCCCTTGCGCGTCACCATGTCCGACATCCTGGTGACGGAGGCCGAACTCGGGCTCGCCCAGTTCCGGCAGCCCGACGGCGACCTGCTCATCCTGCCGGCCTACGAACTCACCGGCGATGACGGGAGCCGATGGTCCCTCATCGCCGTGACCAGTGCTGACGTCGACTTCGTCGACCAGCCGTACCCGACCTCGGATTCTCCGGCGCCCTGACAGTACGGTGGTGCCGCTCAGGCGAGGTGGCAGAGCGGCCGATTGCAGGCGCCTTGAAAGCGCCCGAGGGGAAACCCTCCGGGGGTTCAAATCCCTCCCTCGCCGCGTCAGCGGTGCGGCGGGGTCCGTCGGGCAAGTCCAGCCCATCCCGACGGTTCCCTCCCTCGCCGCGTCAGCGGTGCGGCAGGGACGGCGGTGGGGATGAGCGGTCTGGTGGCACTGATCACCATCGACATCCTCGTCGTGGCCGGGGTGTCGATCGGTGTGGGCGCCATCGCGCCTCGATGGCCGTCGCGATGGCTGTCGCGCGACCGGGTCCCCTTGGCCTTGATGGGGTGGGAGACGCCAGCCGCGTACCGACGCATCGGGGTCTCCCGACTCGCCCGGATCCTGCCGGAGTTGGGCGCAGCGTTCGGCGGGCAGAGCAAGTCGGCCCTGCCCGGCCTCTCCGCCGCGGACCTCGAGTTGTACCTTCGCGAGCTCAGGAGGGCCGAGTGGGTTCACTGGGTGTCGACGGCGTCGCCGCTCGTTCTCTTCCTCTTCAATCCCTGGTGGCTGGCGCTCGTGTTCCTGGTCGTCGTGGCGCTGGGCAACCTCCCATTCATCCTCGTCCTTCGCAATAATCGGCGCAGGACCCGCGCGATCATCGCGAGAAACGAGAACCGCACATGACCACGTTCGGGAGTGACCACGCCTACGGGGTCCGTTCAACCGTCGCCCCACTTCGTCGCGTAGCCGTCCGCCCCCCGTCACCGCGGGGCGATTACACCGTGGCCCATTGGTCCCAGCCCTTGGACCGTGAACTCCTGCAGATGCAGCACGCACGCTTCGTCGCCCTTCTCGAGCGGCTGGGGTGCTTCGTGGAGATCCTGCCGTGTGCCGACGACATGCCGGACTCCTGCTTCACGTACGACCCGGCCTTCGTGGTGCCCGAGGGCACCATCGAGCTTCGGGGCGCCAAGGCAGTCCGTCAGGGGGAGCCACCACTGCTGACGGCCGAACTCGCGGAGTTGGGCATCCCCGTGGTCGGCCGCCTCACCGCCCCTGCCACGGCGGACGGCGGCGACATGTTCTGGCTCGACGACGCCACGTTGGCCGTGGGCCGCACCTACCGCACCAACCAGGCGGCCCATGACCAGCTGAGGGCTCTGCTGGCACCCATGGGCGTGTCCGTCGAGACGTTCGATCTGGCCCATGACCAGGGGCCGGAGTACTGCCTCCACCTGATGTCGGTGGTCTCGCTCGTGCGCGAGAACCTCGCCGTCGTCTACGAGCGGCTGGCCCCGGTGGCACTCCTCCAGGCCCTGCAGGACCGGGGCATCGAACGGATCCCGGTGCCCGAGCAGGACTACGCATCCCTTGGCTGCAACGTCCTCGCCGTGAGCCCTGGTGTTGTGGTCATCGCCCAGGGCAACGACGCGACCGTGAAGGCCCTGCGTGACCACGGTGTCGAGGTGCATGTCTACGAGGCGAGCGAGATCAACAAGGGCGAAGGCGGGCCGACGTGCCTGACCCGTCCGCTCCTTCGAGGGTGACGTGGACGCCAGTCTGAAGGACCGCGCGCTGGCGAGCTATCCGGCAGCGGTGGTCCGGCGATTCTTCGAGCTCGAGCTCCTCGACCGCTGCTTCGGGCTCGCCGCCCAGGCGTTCGTCTCCATGCTGCCCCTGCTCATCGTCGTGGTCTCCCTGTTCATGGGCGGCAAGCAGGATCTGCTCGCCACGTCGATGAACGAGAGGTTCGGCCTCGTCGGCGCCGCCGAGCTTGCCGTGCGAGCCCTCTTCCAGGCGCCCGCCGAGATCGTCACGATCTCCTGGCTGGCCGTGACCATGTCGCTGCTCTCCGCCTTCGCGCTGTCCCGACGGCTCTCCAGGGTGTACGGATCGATCTTCGGCCTGCCCTCCATGGCGCGCAGCGAGGTATGGCGGGGACTGGTGTGGATCGGTCTCCAGCTGATCCTGTTCGCGGCCGCGTCGCAGTTGCGCGGCGTGCGCCGCGACAGCGGCGTGATCCTGGCCGCGGTCGCCATCGTCGTCCTGCTCGCGGTGTGGTTCCTCGGAGACATGGCGGGCCTGCGCCTGCTCGTGCCGAGCATCCCACGAAGCGTGCTCGTGCCCTCGGCGATCCTCACCGGTGTGGGCAGGGTGGGCCTAGCCGCGTGGGGCGCGATCTACATGCCGAGGTCGTTGTCCGAGCAGGCCGATCAGTTCGGCCCGATCGGGGTGACGTTCGCCCTGTTCACATACATCCTTGCGGGCGTCTTCGTGTACACCGGCGGTCCGCTGCTCGCATCCGTGTGGCTGCGCCGTCGAAGCGGCGAGCGGGATGAGGCATCCTCCGCAGAGGCCTCGACGCCGGAGTGATCGTCAGGCGTCCAGGCTCGCCGTGTCGATGACGAAGCGGTACTTCACGTCGCTCGCGACGACGCGATCCCAGGCCTCGTTCACCTGCTGGATCGCGATGATCTCGACGTCGCATCCGAGTGCGTGCTCGCCGCAGAAGTCCAGCATCTCCTGTGTCTGAGGGATACCGCCGTTGTTCGTGCCCGCCAGGCGCCGTCGCTGACCGATGAGGGTGAAAGGGCTGATCGTGAACGCCTCGGTGGGCAGACCGACGGTGACCATGGTGCCGTCGAGGGCGAGCAGGCGCATGTACGGATCGAGTCGCGTCACTGCGCTGGCTGTGTTGATGATGAGGTCCATGGAGCCAGCCGCGGCGCGCATCGCCGCCTTGTCGCTGGAGAGCAGGAACCGCGTCGCGCCGAGGCGATAACCGTCGTCCTCCTTGCCCGGGGAGTGGCTGACCAGGGTGACGTCGGCGCCCATGGCTGCTGCGATCTTCACGCCCATGTGGCCGAGGCCACCAAGGCCGACGATTCCGACGCTCATGCCCGGGCCCGCCTTCCACTCGGCGAGCGGCTGGTAGCAGGTGATGCCGGCACAGAGGAGCGGGGCAGCCACGTCGAGGCTCAGCGAATCCGGGATGTGGAGGACGTAGTTCTCGTCGACCACGACGTGCGTGGAGTAGCCGCCGTACGTCGGCGTGACCTCATCCATCTCGTACCCGTTGTACGTCGCCGCGACGTGGCCGAGGCAGTAGTTCTGGAGGCCGGCCAGGCAGTTCGGGCACGTCCGGCACGAGTCGACGTAGCAGCCCACGCCGACCCGGTCGCCGACGGCGTGCTTCGTCACGGCGCTGCCGATCGCGCTGACCACACCGGCGATCTCGTGCCCGGGCACCATCGGGAAGATCGAGCCGCCCCACTCCTCGCGAGCCTGATGGATGTCGGAGTGGCAGATCCCCGCGTACTTGATGTCGATCAGTACGTCATGCGGCCGGACGTCGCGCCGCTGCACGGTGAACGGCTCGAGGAGGGCGGCGGGGGCGAGGGCGGCGTAGGTGCGAGTATCCATCGGGGTTCCTTACGTGGTGGGGACGGTCAGAGTCTGGCAGGCAGGGCAGGGGGTCAGGCGCTGAAGAGATCCTCCAGGACCGCCCGCATGACATCTCCGCTGACATCCTCCCCCGTCCACAGCCGGACGGCGATGAGGGCCTGATTGACGAGCATGCCGAGGCCCTCGAGGGTGACGCACCCGCGGTCATCTGCCTCCTGCAGGAATCGGGTGCGAGGGGGGTTGGCGACCACGTCGGCGACGACCATCCCCGGCTGGAGAGTGGTCATGTCCACATCGGGGGTCGAGCCCGTGTCGGGGTGGAAGCCGATCGACGTCGCGTTGATGACCACTCCCGTGGACGGGTCGATGCCGAACCGGGGTGTCCACGGCGCGTAGGTGCCTGTCGCAGGCGTGCGCTCGCCGATGAGCCGCGCGAGGGCCTCGCCGCGTTCGGCCGTGCGATTGACGATCGTGATGCTGCGCGCCCCCGCGAGGGCCGTCTCGACGGCGATGGCGCGTGCGGCGCCCCCGGCGCCCAGAACCACGACGTCCAGGCCCGTCGGATCGGCGACGGTGCGCAGGGAGGCCACGAACCCCTGCCCGTCAGTGTTCTCACCGATCAGCCGTCCCCCCGAGATGACGACGGTATTGACCGCTCCGATGATCTGCGCCGACGGTGCGAGCTCGTCGAGATAGGAGAGAACTGCGACCTTGTGAGGGATCGAGCAATTGAAGCCCATCCACCCCATACCCACAGCGCCGCGCACCGCTGCCTCTAGGCGGTCGGGGCCGACCTCGCAGTTGATGTAGCGACAGTCCAGGCCGGCATCGACGAACGCCGCTTCCATGATGGCGACGGTGGGGTTCTGCGCGGCCGATGTGGCGAAGGAGCCGGTGAGGCGACTGAGGAACGTGGGCTCGGGCATGGGTCCTCCGGTGTGATGAGCGTGCTCAGCGAGCCTAGTCATGGGCCGAACGATCGGGCATCCGTTGCACCACAATGACGGCATGACGATTCGAGTAGGCCTCATCGGCGCGGGGAACATCGGCACGTCGCACGCACGGGACCTCGCTTTCGCCGTCTCCGGCGCGGCCGTGTCGGCTGTCTTCGACGCCGACGCCGAGCGAGCCCATGACCTGGCGAGCGAGGTGGGGGCCATCCCCTTCGCTCGAGCGGACGACCTCATTGGGTCGCCCGATGTCGACGCGGTGCTGATCGCATCGCCGGACGACGCCCACGCGGAACAGGCGCTGGCCTGCCTGGCCGCCGGCAAGCCGACCCTGTGCGAGAAGCCCTTGGCGCCCGAGGAGTCGGACGCCTTGCGGGTCGTCGAGGCGGAGGTGGCCGGTGGCCGGCGGCTGATCATGATGGGCTTCATGCGCCGATTCGATCCAGGCTATTCGTCGTTGAAGGCGGAACTTGGCGCCTCCGGTATCGGGGAACCGTTGATCGTCAACAACATCCACCGCAACATGTCGGCGCCGTACGGCTTGGCCAGCGAGCGGACGCTGACGAACATGGTCATCCACGAGTTCGATATCAACCGGTGGCTGCTCGATGAGGAGTACGCGAGCGTCCAGGTGCTCACCGGACGATCTGGGCCGTACACCCCCGACGGAGAGCGCGATCCACTCCTCGTCATTCTTCAGACGACGTCAGGCGTCCTTGTCGAGATCGAGGCGTTCGTGAACGCGCGGTACGGGTACGAGGTGATCTGCCGGGTGACCGGCAGCGAGGGGTCGGCCGTCATGGGCGACGGCAGCTACGTCACCCGGTCGGCGAGAGGCCACCGCGGGCAGGCGGTGCCGGAACTGTGGCTGGGCCGGTTCGCGGACGCCTATCGGCTGCAGCTGCAGTCGTGGATCGACCAGCTCAGCGGACGTGGTCGCCCGGCGGGGGCCAGCGCGTGGGACGGGTATGTCGCCACCATCGTGGCGAACCGGGCCATCCAGGCCCTGCGCTCCGGGGTGCGGATCGGGGTTGATCTTCCCGAGCGACCGCCGCTGTACACCTAACCCCGGCGCGCGAAGGGCCAGTGGTGGTCGCCCCCGGCTGCGGGGTATCGACCACCACTGGCCCTTCGACGAGAGCGGTTAGGGGGCCGGAGCGAGCTGCTGCTCCTCCTCGGGAACCGTCATGGCTCCCGTCATGATGGCCACGACATCGTTCATCGACGCCGTTTGGGGTGTGACGACGGCGGCCCGCTTGCCGAGGCGTGCGACGTGGATGCGGTTGGCCACCTCGAACACCTGCGGCATGTTGTGCGAGATGAGGATGACGGAGAGCCCGCGGTCGCGCAGGTCCTGGATCATCTTGAGCACGCGGGCCGACTCGTTGACGCCGAGGGCGGCCGTGGGCTCGTCGAGGATGATGACCTGGCTGCCGAAGGCCGCCGCTCTCGCGACGGCGACCGCTTGCCGCTGCCCGCCAGAGAGTGTCTCGACCGCCTGCGTGATGTTCTGCAGGGTGCTGATGCCGAGGTTCTTCAGGTGAGCCGACGACTCCGAGCGCATGCGCTTCTTGTCCAGGGTCCGGAAGACCTTGCCCACGAAGCCGGGCTTGCGCACCTCGCGGCCCAGATAGAGGTTGCTGGCGATATCGAGTGCCGGCGACACCGCAAGGGTCTGGAATACCGTCTCGACGCCGTGGCGCCTGGCCTCGCTGGTGCTCTTGAACTCCGCGTGCTCGCCGTTGATGAACATCTCGCCCGCGTCTGGGCTTTGGGCGCCGGAGAAGCACTTGATCAGCGTGGACTTGCCGGCGCCGTTGTCACCGACCACGGCGAGCACCTCGCCCGAGTAGAGCTCGAAGTTCATTCCGTCGAGCGCGACGACGCGGCCGAACGTCTTGACCAGGTCGATCCCTTGAACGACGGGGGTGACTGTCGTGGCGGCGGTCATGCTTTAACCTTCCTGATCCACTGGTCGATGGCTACGGCGGCGATGACGAGGATGCCTACCGCGAGAACGCGGTAGGCCTGGTCGAGGCCTGCCAAAGAGAGGCCGTTCTGAACCACGGTGATGATCAACGCACCGATGAGGGTGCCGAGCAGTGTGCCACGGCCACCGAACAGGGATGTTCCGCCGATGACGACGGCCGTGATGGTGTCGAGGTTGAGCAGGGGGTCCGGGTTGGGGCTCGCCGAGCCGACTCGGCCGATCGTGAGCCAGGCCGCGATGCCGATGATGAGTCCTGAGACGACGTACACGCTGAAGATGACGCGCTTCGTGGAGATACCGGAGAGCTCGGCGGCGTTGGGGTCGTCTCCGACCGCATAGACGTGCAGGCCCCATGCGGTGTTCTTCAGGATGTAGCCGAAGACCGCGTACATGATGATCATGACGACCACGCCGTAGAGCAGCTGGAAGTCGCCGATGTGGAAGGTGTTTCCCAACCACTTCATCGGGTCGGGCATCTCCTTGTTCTGGATGGTCCGTGCCTTGAAGAAGATGAGCGTCAAGGCCGTGAAGATCGAGAGCGTGCCCAAGGTCACGATGAAGGGCGGCAGATTGAGCCGGACGATGAGTAGGCCGTTGACGACGCCGGTCAGCACGCCGACGCCGATGCCAGCGACGATCGCCAGGTAGGGGTTCTGCCCCGCGAAGGGCAGCACGTTGGAGGCGGTCGCGAACACCGCGAGGTTCGCCATCATCATCTGGGCCAGGGTCGCCGCCGCGCCGATGCTCAGGTCGATGCCCGCGGTCAGGATGACCAGCGTCTGGGCGATCGCGAGCGTGCCGACAACGACGGTCTGCTGGGTGACGAAGGACAGGTTCTGCGGCAGCAGGAACCGGTCGTTCAAGAGGTAGAAGACCACGACGCAGACCAGCAAGACGATCAACGGGCTGAGGTACGGGTACTTGTGGAGGATGCCCTGGATGCGCTGCAGGGGCGTGCGGCGCTCCATGAACTCTTCCGCGAGGTCCACGGTTGTGGATGGACTGCTCACTTCACTGGCCTCCCGACGCTAGGCGACGTGGTTGGTTGGGACGTTATCGAACGAAGACCAGCGCGGGGCGGCAATCCGAGGATTGCCGCCCCGCCTTGGTATGGCTCAACGCAGAGGGTTTAGCCCCAGGCGTTGTCGATGCAGTACTGCGCGGTCTCCTGCGGGGCCGCCGTGACGGTGTCCTGAGGATCCTCGGTGCACAGCGTGACGCCGGTGTCGAAGAACTGGCCGTTAGCCGACGTGTTCGTGGGCGGTGCGCCCCCGTCTGCGATCGTCTTGATGGCCTCAACGCCGAGGGCCGCCATCTTCAGCGGGTACTGCTGCGACGTGGCCTGGATCTGGCCCGCCTTGACACCCTCGACGCCGGCGAGGCCGCCGTCGACGGACACCACGTAGACGTCTTCACCGATCTTCTTGCCCGCTGCCTCGAGGGCCGAAACGGCGCCGAAGGCGGTGGGCTCGTTGATCGTGTAGACCACGTTGATGTCGGGGTTCTTCGCCAGGCAGTTCTCCATGCCGGTCTTGCCGCCGGCCTCGTTGGCGCCGGTGGCCTCAAGGCAGACGATCTCGTAGTCGCCACCCTTGCCGGTGGTGTACTTGCCGGTCGTAGCCGAGCCGGCCATGTCCTCGAGAGTCGGCACCTCGATGCCCATGCCCTTGAGGAAGCCATTGGCGCGGCAGTAGTCGACGGACACCACGCGGTCGTTGAAGATGACCAGCTGGGCGATCGTCGCCTTCTCGCCGCCGAGCTTGCCCGCGGCCCACTGACCGATGGCCTCGCCCGCGAGGCAGTTGTCCGTGGCGAAGGTGATGTCGACCGCGTCCGGCGGGTCGGTCGGGGTGTCGAGTGCGATGACGTAGAGACCGGCGTCGCGAGCCTTCTTGATGGCGTCGTTGACGTTGACGGACATCGGCGTGATGAGGATGCCTGCCTGGCCCTGCGCGATGGCGTTCTCGATCAGCTCGATCTGGCCCGCGTCGTCACCCTCCTCCTTGCCGGAGCCGACGGTCAGGTCGACGCCGCTGGCAGCGGCTGCTTCCTTCGCGCCGGCCTGCATGGCGACGAAGAACGGGTTGGTCGAGTCCTTGGTGATCAAGGAGACAGCGACGGGCCCGCCGCCACCGGCCGCGGCCGACGAGGCCGGGGCTGCTGAAGCTGCTGCCGACGAGGCAACGGCTGCCGCAGAGGTGGCAGCTGCCGCCGCCGACGACGTGGCATCGGACGTCGTGCTGGAGCTGCACGCCGCCAGGGTGACGGAGAGCGCGCCGGTCACTGCAACGGCAGCGACGAGGCGACCGCGTGTCAAGCGGTGAGTCATGTGGTGTCCCTTCGAAGGGTGGGTGATGGTGACCCGGAGGCCATTCGCCATGTCTATTGCCCAGCCTCGCTGTTGGCGAGGCAGGTCATGACCTTGATACCGAACCGTTACGGTGGTCGACCGCGAATGGCCCGGCACAGGATGCCGAATGCGCTCCGACGTTGGTCGGCTGGTGCCTGACAACGTTGTCTGCAATTTGTATCGGTCGGGGGATTTACCGTCAAGACCTTGGTCTGTAATACTCCCCATTCGTAATGACAACGTTATCTAACCCCATTGACGGCGCCGGCGGAGCTCGCTCGCGCGCCACGATGCGCGACGTCGCGGCACTGGCCAGCGTCAGCCTCAAGACGGTGTCGCGCGTCGTCAACCACGAGGCGGGCGTCAGTGGTGAGCTGATCGCGCGCGTCGAGCGAGCCGCCGAGCAGCTCGACTATCGCCCGAATCTCACCGCGAGCAACCTGCGCCGCTCTGATCAGCGCACGGCCACCGTCGGACTCCTTGTGGAGGACGTTGCCAACGAGTTCTTCGCGTCCATCCATCGAGGGGTGGAGGAGGTGGCCCGCCAGCGTGGCGTAGCGGTGATCGCGGCGAGCCTCGACCGCGATCCCGCCCTTGAGCGGGATCTGGTCGCGGCGTTCGCCTCGCGGCGGGTGGATGGCCTGATCCTGGCGCCGACGGCCCCCGAGCAGGGTTACCTGACGACCGAGTTGCGAAGCGGATGGCCGATGGTGTGCATCGACCGCCAGCCGCGTGGCGTGGAGCTCGATGCGGTGGTCACCGACAACCGCCTGGGCGCGGCTCGTGGGGTCAAGCACATGCTCGACCGTGGCCATCGGCGTGTGGCGTTCATCGGGGGACAGTCGGCGCTGATCACCGAGCAGGAGCGCTTCGCCGGCTACGTCGATGCCATGGCGGCCGCGGGCGCCGTGATCAACCCGGCATGGGTGCACCACGGCGCGCAGGACGCCGACGACGCCTTGGCCGTGGCGCGCCGGGTGCTGGCGTCGGGTGACGCCCCTACCGCCATCTTCAGCGGCCAGAACCTCATCACGATGGGCACCGTTCGGGCGCTGCGGGAGGTGGGTCTCGAGCACCGCGTGGCCCTCGTCGGGTTCGATGACTTCGGCCTGGCCGACCTTCTGGATCCCGCCATCACGGTGGTCGCCCAGGACGCGCGGGCGATCGGCCACTTGGCTGCCGACCTGATGTTCCGCCGGATGGGCAATTCCCACGAGCCCACCAATGTCCACATCGTGCCGTCGCGTCTGATCCCCAGGGGTTCAGGGGAGATCACGGCGACGCAATCCTCCTGAGCCCAGCGGAGCACACCCCACCCGCACCCCCACCCTGCGTCGAGTGGCGGCTTGTGGCGGCCAAACCGACCGGTTTGGCCGCCACAAGCCGCCACTCGACGGGGTGGGTTGGGGTCTTCAGTCGATGAGTAGTTGCCAGACTCGCGCGCCGCCGACCAGTGCCGCCGAGTTGGGAACGATCACCACGTCGTCGCCCAGCTTGGCGAGCACCGTCGGCGTGATGTGCCGGGAGTTCCCGCCGCCGAGGTACAGCCGATCCCACAGGAACACCGGGCGCAGGCCCTCGACCATCCGCCCCACGCGCCGTGACCACAGTGCATCACCCAGGCGTCGGTGCTCGTGCTCTCCGATGTAGGTGTCGTACGACAGGCCCCAGCGCACCGGCGCCTGGGACAACTCGAGGTGGGGAGCCAAACGGCTGCCGTCGAAGATCGCGCAGCCTAGGCCGGTGCCCAGGGTCATGACAACCTCGAGGCCCTGGCCGGCGATGACGCCGGCGCCGTGCACCTCGGCATCGTTCAGGACACGGGTCGGGATGCCAAGGGCGTCGGAGATGGCGGTCTGCGCGTCGAAGCCCTCCCACTGCTCGACCAACTCGGGCACGACCCGCGTACGCGGACCCGAGCGGGTGACGTAGTGCGGAGTCGTGACGACGACGCCGTGACGGATCATGCCCGGGAGTCCGACGGTGGCCCGTTCGGCCTTGGGCAGCCGGCCGGCGAGGTCGACGAGCGTCTTGACGAACAGGTCGGTAGGCAGCGGGTAGGGGGTGGGCACCCTGATCGGGTGAGCGCGCATGGTGCCGGCCTCGTCGAGCACCGATCCCTTGATCCCGCCGCCGCCGCAGTCGATCGCCAGAGTCGTCATGCGCTGCATTCTGCCGTGCGGGGGATCGGTATTCTTTCCGGGCTGCCCCGGATTCCGGGGCGCGGGGAGGCGTCGCCTAGTCCGGTCTATGGCGCCGCACTGCTAATGCGGTTTGGGTTTAACGCCCATCGAGGGTTCAAATCCCTCCGCCTCCGCCGCTAAGGGCACCCCCGAACATCGGGGGTGCCCTTCCTCAGCGGGCGGCACGACTGCGCTCCAAGAGGAAGAGAAGCCGAAGCCTCCCGCAGCCTCCGCCGCGCCCCGTCACATACGCTGACGATTGCACCTGCCGAGCCGCTTGGGGGCACCGTGGCCAGTCGCGAGATCTCGCCTGTGGCCGCGCCGCCGAGCACGCAGGAGGGTGGCAGCATTCGCCTTTTCCGGCCCTTGCGTGACCTCGAATCCGATCTGCAGCGCATTCCCGCGCTGTGGTGGGTGGTGGGCGTCGCTGGCAGCTACCTGGTCTTCGAGGCCTGGATCCTGGTTCGGCACGTGCTCTGGCGCGATGAGGCTCAGCTGTGGCTCGTCGCCCGGGCGAGCGGCAGTCTGGGTGAGTTGCTGTCCAACATGAACTACGAGAACCGCCCGATCCTGTGGTTCCTGTTGATCTGGCCCGTGGCGCGACTCACTGCCAACCCGGACGCCGTGAAGCTTCTCTCGTGGCTGGCCTCGGCAGGGGTGGCCGTCCTCGTCACGCGGTTCCTGCCGCTTGCGCGGATCGAGCAGGTCGTCGTCCTGAGTGGCTTCCTGTTCCTGCTCGGCTACTCGACGATGAGCACCGGCTATGTCGTCGGCACGCTGCTGACGTTGTTGTGGTTCTTGGCCTTCTCCCGTGGAAGCCTGGCCGGGCAGTTTGTCGTCGCTGCCCTGATGGCGTCGGTGCACGGCCTGTTCCTGCTGCTGGCGGCGCCTCTGTGGGCGCTGACCACCATTGCGTTGTTGAGGCAGTGGCGGACGATCGGAGCGGCCCGACGATGGTGGGCAGGAGGCGCGGCGGCCGCGTCGGCCGTGGTCTTCGCTTGGAGCGCGTGGCTCGTGGTGCCACCGGTTGACTACAGCTACCAGACCGCACACGACGTGCCCTGGAGCGAGGCCCCGTGGCGACTGATCGAGTATGCCAGCGACGCCGTTCGCCCCCCGAGCTTCGACGTGCTCACCGATTCCCCCACCGTGCGCACGCTTGTCTGGGCGGCGCCCCTGCTGGCCATCGTCATCGTGGCTCTCCTGTGCGGCCGGATTCGACTTCTCGCGCCGATCACCGGCCTGTCCTTGCTGGTGGTCAACGGTGTGTTCTGGTACGGGCCCTTCTGGTGGCACTGGGGGGTGATCGTCGTCGCTCTGATGCTGATCGTATTGATGACGCGGGACATCGCAGGGCCTACCTGGTTCGTCACGCCGTTGCTCTGGCAGACGATCGCGTGGTGGGCGGTTCTCGCGGCACAGATCCTCGCGCTGTTCGGAGCCCCCGGGGACGCGCTGTGGGGGAGTCAGCCGCTGTCAGGGAGCAAGGAAGCAGCGCGCGTCGTGACGCAGTACTGCCCGTCGGGATGCGCGGTCATCACCGACGACGACGTGGTGGCTACGGGGGTTTCCGCCTACCTCGGGGGCCAGTCGCTGTACCACGTGAACTCAAGTCGCTGGGCGAGCTTCACCCGCTGGGATCCCGGCCTGGTGGCCCAACGCCCACCCACGTGGGGGCTTGTCCAGGCAGCGCTGCTCGAGAAAGGGCCGGGCTCGATTGCGGTGCTGAGCTTGTTGCGCACTCCTCCCGACGGCTTTGACGTCCTCGAGGAGCCGATCGAAGCGGTGCTCGCAGAGGAGACCTTCCTCGTGGTCCGACTTGCGAAGTAGCGAGACAGGAGGTGAGCGGGAATCTCGTGGTCAACGACCGGACGTGTGGGCGCCGAGGTACTTCTTGGCAAGGCGGTGGCCGGTCAACTGCAGGAGCACCTTGGCGCTCATGGCGATCTGCGCCCGAGGGATCTTCGATGTGCCCCGAGTACGGTCCGCGAAGTCGATCGGCACCTCCGTCAACCGCAGCCCCGCGTCGTTGAGGCGATAGACCACCTCCATGAAGTAGGCGTAGCCGTCGTCTCGCTCCCCGGTAGTGAGGAGCAGGTCCAGGGCCGACCTGTTGAAGGCGCGCATCGACGTCGTGAATTCGGTGAGACCGGTGGGGATCAGCAGACGGGCCATGGAGTTACCTCCCACGAAGGCGAGGCGCCGGAAACCGGTGTAGTCGCACGATCCCTGACCCGAGCGCGTTCCGATGACGAAGTCGTGACCGGGCAGGGCAGCGAGGAGTCGTGGTATCTGCTCCGGCTGGTGCGACAGGTCGGCGTCCATGGTGACCAGCGTCTCGTAGCCAGCGTCCCATCCATGCTGCATTGCGCGTCGATGCGCCGAGCCCAGGCCAAGCTTGCCTGCCCGCACGATGTACTCGAACTCCGGATCGGCTGCCGCGATCCGCGCCAGGTGCTCGGCCGTCCCGTCGGGTGAACTGTCGTCGATCACGAGCAGTCGAGCCGCGGGAAGCACTCTACGGACGCGTGAGTGCCACTCGTCGATGTTGCCGGCCTCGCAGTACGTGGCCGTGAAGACGAGTACCGATTCGGGTGCTTGTTGAGGAGCGTTCACGTGTCGGCGGGGACCCTGCGAAAGACGAAGGTGCGCACGTCTCCAAAGGCGATCGGCACGATCAGATGGCTGCTCTCGGTGTGACGCACCGGAAGGGGGCGGGCCATGCGTACGAGTCGATTGAGGGCATACGAAGGGGTGGTGTAGTGCACGTGGGGTTTCGTGTCGACGAACTCCAGTGCGGCTTCGCTGCTGATCCGCCGGATCGCCTCCTGGTCGAAGTAGTGAAGGTGCATGGGGATGATCCAGGGCCATCGTCTGCCCACCAGGCGCGGGAACCAGTTGCCTCGGTCCAGAGTCGAGAAGACGACGAGGCCACCGGGCTTCGCTGCCCGGGAGAGCAGGCGCACGAATTGTCGCGGATCAGGAACGTGTTCGATGACGTCCCAACTGACCACGACATCCCACTGCTCGGAGTCCTGCGCCGCTAGCACGTCCTCCGCGGTGCCCTGGTGAACGGTGTGGCCTCGCTCTTGTGCCATCTGAGCCCCCCAGGTGGAGGGCTCTATTCCCGTGATCGGGAAGCCACGGGCGGCCATCTCGTCCAGGAAGATGCCTGCGTATGAGCCGACCTCGAGGATGGCTGCCGGGGGTCGGGCGTACCTGCAGACCACGTCGGCGGCCTTCTTGAAGGTGCGGCGTTTGACGCCGATCATCCTGAGGTACTCCGCGTCGACCAACGACTCGTACTCGCCACCGAGCGACGCGGGCCAGGAGTTCGGGTCGGTGAACCAGTGCTCGCACTGCCCACACCGGAAGACCTCGGGTCGGAAGCGGGTCGTTGTGGTGCATCGGTAGGCCGAGGTGTCGTCGCTGCGCCGATCATCCTGGGCGGGGTAGTGGCTGCGTGCGCCGCCTGCCCCGCACATCAAACAGTCGCCCACTGCAGCCCTGGCTTCCGGATCGCTCGGCGTGGTCACCCCGTCTGCGCCTTTCGCGAGGGCCGTCGATGAGCCCGGCGGCAGGTCGCACGCGAGTCTACTGCGACGACTGGCGTCGTTCGGCGTCGATCGCGTGGTGCGTCACGTCCCGCAAGCGCTCGTGCTGCGCGGGACCGCGTCGGGTGGGTGGTTCATGACGGAGTAATCGGGCCGCTAGACTTCCGGACGGTTGTCAGCGACCACGCGCCCGTAGCTCAACGGATAGAGCATCTGACTACGGATCAGAAGGTTGGGGGTTCGAATCCCTTCGGGCGCACTTTGTGAAGTCTCGAGACATCGTTATCGGATGTCTCGAGACTTCCTTGTTTTCGGGGTTCTGCGGTAGCCCTTGTGGTCGGCGCCTCGGCGGTGTCTCGAAGGTCGGCTCGCGCCCCGATCACCCAGAGAGCGGTCTCCGCGACGCATGGGTCCCGGTCTCCGGCCAGGGCCGGGGCGGCGGTCTGCGCATCGGCTGCATCGACGAACGCCAGAGCGTGCAGTGCGCAGGCGCGCAGCCAGGGATCGTTCCAGTACTTCTGCGGATCGACGACCAGTTGGTTGAGCACGTCGACTGGAGTGGCCGTGGGGGGCGCGCCGGCGGTGCGGGGCAGGAGCCCCCGCCGCGTCGCGTCGTCCAGGTCGGGATCGAGGAGGGCCAGCGCCTGGGGATAGGCGCCGCGACCGACGGTGACCTCCAGCGTCTCCAAGGCCAGCGGACGGTTCCCGCCATCCGCAGCGAGCATGTGTGCAGTGCGGGCCACAGCGGTCGGGTCGTGCAGCAGGCCGAGCAGCCCCGCTGCCCGGTCACGGGATCTCGTGACCTCGTCGCGCAGTCCGCGCACGACATGGGCCACCGCCGGCAGGGCGTCGAGGGCCGCGAGTGCCTCCAGCAGGCGGGAGGTGCGCTCGGCCTCCCGTCGCAGTGAACGGCGCAGAGCGGGCCGGGCCTCGGCGGGCGCGGGCCCCCCGGCCACGAGGGCCTCGAGCACGGCGTCAGCCACCTGCGGGTTGCCGTGGTCGACGTGCGCCAGGAGCGTCGCGCGCGCCAGCGGCGAGGAGGACTCGCCGAGCGCTCCGATGAGGCGACGGGTGGCCCGCCAGGCCAGGACCGAGTCACCCCTGAGGGCCGCGTCCGTCGTCGGTGCGAGCGAGTCCGCGTTGGCCGCGAGGGCGTCGGCGAGACCAACCGGCGGGATGCTGGACTCGGCGAGGGCGACAAGCGGGCCGGAGTAGGAGGGATCGGGAACGGTCGTCGCGGCCAGGAGCGCCGAGCGTCGACGGGGCGGGTCGTCCCCCAGAAGGGCGGCCGCCCAGAGACGAGCTGCGGCGCTCCGCTCCCTGTCCCCCGAGGCGGCGGCGAGAGCGATCTGCGCCGCCGTGCGCACGTCGTCGTCCGGGTCGTCCGTCATCGGGGCAAGGGCGGCGGCCACCCAGGAGCAGTCGACAGCCGTCCGGGTCGCGTGCCCGGACGCGGACACGGCCACGAGCCGGCGAGCCGGGTCGGGATCGGTGAGGAGGGCACGAACGTGCGCCGCCAATGCCGGATCATCCGTGTCCGCCAGGACATCGAGGCCCAGGCGTACGCCGCCGAGGTCGTCGCCCGAGATCATCCGCTCGACCGCGTCGCGCGAACCGTCGTCGAGGCGGAGCGAGATCGGATCCCACGCCCGTCGGGTCAACGTACGTCGCAGGTTGGCGCCGTACTCGGAGTAGGCGAACAGGCCCAGCGTCAGCCAGAGGGCTGTCAGGACGGCAGTGATGACGACCACGGATACGACGCTGACCCTGAGTGCGTTTGTCACGAGCAGGAGCACCCCGACGAATCCCAGCGCCAGCGGGAAGCCCACGCCCTCGACCCAGGTCTGGGCAGCGACCCGCTGCGACAGCGGCAGGGCCTGGTACGTAGCGTTGATGGACGTTCTCGTCGTGCCGTCGGTCAGGGCGATGTCGGTCACCTGTTGGGCGCAGACCAGCACGAAGAACGCCGTCGACGCCGGTCCGGCCGCATACCCGACGACGGCACCGGTGACGAGGAGCAGGAGAACGCCGGCCGGGTTGGCCGCGAGGCCGAGGCGGATGCCGTACCGGGTGAGGAGCCGTCCGGCGACCAGCACGACGAAGGCGACACTGACGACGTTGATCACCGCACCGAAGGCGCCGAGGAAACGCGCGAGGTCTGTTGGGTCGGGGTACCGGGCGGCGGCTCGTTCCCAGACGAGGTAGTCGAGCAGCTGGGTGACGGCCGCGGACAGGAGCTGGTACCCGAAGATGAGGACGACCATGCGGTTGCGGAAGAGGGTGCGCGCGCTGACGGAGGGCGCTGCGCCATCGCCCAGCCGGCGTGCCTGCCGTTGCGGGGGGTGGGTCGCCAACTCGGTCGGGTAGCGGCGCGCGGTGAGCACGGAGAGGCCCAGCATGAGCAGCCCCGCCGCCACGCCGAGGCCGAGGAGGTTCGCCGGCCCCCCCAGGGGTGCGACGAGGCGCGCGGCGGCCAGGCCCCCGATGGCGAAGCCCACGGAGAAGCCGGCGACGACCCGCGGGAAGTGCGACTTCATCTGGCGAACGTCGAGCAGGCGTCCGGCCTGGGTCCCGATGAGGACGAAGCCGACCGGCATCGCCAGCGGGAACAGCACCACGAGCGGGAAGGTGACCCACGAGGCGTCGGCGAGACTCAGGGCAGCCCAAGCGGCGCCCACGAGAAGGCAGTAGCTCGCCAGCACGACGCTGGTCACGTGCGCCAGCGACCAGCGACGCTGGGCCCTGGCCATGAGTGCCGACACGACGACACCAGCGGCGGCGACGCACAGGTAGACGTAGGGAAGTGCCTGCGCGCCGTAGGTGGCGAGGAAGACCGAACTGGCCGGCACAACGAGGAACGCCATGGCCAGACCGAGGGCGATGGTCTGGCCGCCGAGCAGCAGCAGGCGCGGCCTCACGTCGGCACGGGGGCGTGGCCGGCGTGCTCCGCGTCGTGCGGTTCACGGAGGCGACGGACCAGTTCGCGAAGGACGCCACGCGCCACTTCGGGCCGCGTCTCCAGCACCTCGTCGAACGCCTGCTTGCGCAGCAGGAGGAGAAGGGCCGGCGTGCGGGCGACGACGTCCGCCGATCGCGGCCGCGGATCGATCACCGCGAACTCGCCGACGACACCGCCGGCCTCGACGACGGCACGATGGTCGCCGCGGAGCACCTCGAGCTGTCCGTCGGCGACGACGTACAGCCAGTCCTCAACGGCGCCCGCCTCGATGACCAGGGCGCCGGCCGGCACCTCCACCTCCTCGAGCACCTGTGCCACGCCGGCGAGGACGCGATCGGGGGTGTCCGCGAACAGGTCGACGCGGCGAAGGACCGCGACACGCTCGATCGTGAGGAGCACGCTCGTCAGGCTAGGGGCAGCAGGGCGGCGGCACAATAAGCACATTCCGGGTCCTGGCGATCCGCTCAGGCCGGATCGACCCGCCACAGCGTCAACGTCCGTCGGCCGTCCGCGTCCGCATACTCACGCGTGGCCTCGGGCCGCACCCGGGGATCGCCGGCGAAGTCCCAGTCCGTGGGACAGCCCGTGTCCGTCAGGACGTATGCCACGCCGGCCCTCTGCAACTGCGCCGGGTCCTCGGCGGCGCGGCGCTCCTTGTCGAGGAAGGCGTTGAGCTCCTTGGCGTTGTCCGGCCACGCCAGTCCGCGGTTGTAGTGGGCGATCCGTGCGCCCGTCATGACCTTGAGCACCTGCGGCGGCAGGCACTCGCTCGTGAGCACAAGGCCGTCCCGCTCCCCGGTGAGGCTGCGGACGGCCTGCGCCCGCTGGTCCTCCATCGAGAACACGCCCTCGACATTCGCGTAGTGCCAGAAGCTCAGGGTGTCGATGAGGCTCACGGCCCAGATCGCGCCGGCGCCGACGGCGACCACGGTGTACGCGAGTCGGCGCCGGTCACGCATCCACGCGTGCTGGGCGAGGGACCAGGCGAGCACGGGAGTCATCAGCACCCCGGCGAGGATCCCGAACAGGATCCAGAAGCGGTACGGCTCCTGGTTGAAGCCCCACCGGTCGTTCTGCGACATGATCCCCATGCCCACGAGCAGCGACAGCAGGAGCGCCGACTTGGTGTCCTGCCGGCGGCCCCACAGCGCGACGGCGCACGCGGCTCCCACGAGGATGAGTGGAGCCGCCGCCAGGAGCCCGGTGGGGATCGCCACCCCGAGACCACGCGACGACACCTGGCGGAACACCAGGAACGGGTCGCCCTCGGCAAGGCCCCAGGCGGTGCGGACGAGTTGCGGAGCCGCCGCTAAGCCGAAGGCGAGCACGACGAGGACGGCCGTCACGGCGTGGCCTCTCGCGAGGGCCACGGCCGCGGGGGCGAAGGCGAGGAGCAGCAGGGCGAGCACGGGGAGGGGACCGATGACGCGCGCCAGCGGGGCACCGGCGACCAGAACGATCGCGAGGAGCGCGACGGTCACGACGACGAGCGGCCGAGATCGCGAGCGGAGCAGAGACAGGACGGCGGCGAAGCACACAGCGAGGACCAGTCCCGAGAAGAACGCGTACGTATGGACGTTGGCGATCGCGCCGAGGATCGCCGCGGCGATCACGAGCGAACGACGCCGGTACGTGCCGCCGTTCCCGGGATCGGCACCGAGCAGCAAGACCATGGCAATGATGACGAGGCAGGTCCCGGCAGCCTCGGCATTGAGAGTGAACAGCGACGCGAGGGGCCCCCACAGGATGGCGTGGTTGAGGAGTTCCAGGCCCCACTGCCCGGCTGTCACGCCGGCGAGCACGCCCGTGAAGAGGGCCAGGGCGGGCAGTACGGGAGCCCACGCGCGACCGCTCATGCGGTAGGCGAGGAGCCCGGTCGACAGCACCGCGGCACTGACGATCAGCACGCCGAAGAGCGTCCAGATGACGTGCACGGGCGCGCCGGTGAGGCGGGCCACCAGCCCCATGGCCTGGTACCACAGGCTCGGGTAGTGCGAGGTGCCCGTCTGCGTGAACGGTTCGACGAAGCGACTGTCGCCCATTGCCCAGTTGGTGGCGATGGACGCGTAGGTCAACTGGTCGGGGTAGGCGTAGGCCCGGAACCCCTGCCAGAAGGGTCGACCGATGAGGGGTCCGAGGAGCGCCAGCAGCACGAGGACTTCGCTCGCGGCGAAGGCAGCACCGAGCCGAAGTCGGCTCGGTGCCTCGGGGGCCTGGCCCGGCGATGACATCGCCGCCAGTTTAGGCGGGGCGTCACCGGGCGCGGGGTGTCCGTCGAACGGCTACGCGGCGCCGCTCGATCGTTCACGGGTTTCGTCAGCACCGTGTGCGACTCTTGTGAAGTGGTGAAGACGCCCTTCGTGCTGGCCGTGGCGGCCGCGCTGCTCCTGGCCGGCTGCTCGTCGAGCCCGTCCGCGTCGACCGCCGGGTCGACTCCAGAGATCGACACCAATACGTCGGCCTCAGCCGCGCGATCGGACGAGCCGGTCGGCGTGTCGATCGGCTCGAGCTGGAACAGTATGGCGCTCGTGAGGGATCGGGCGGGATACGCCTTGGTGGTCGACGGCACGTCGGATCCGGACGTCTTCGACGCGCGATTGACCTTCCAGGAGGAGGACGGCGCGGTTCAGGAGTCCTCGTTCCTGACTCTGCGGGTGACGAACCCTTCGACGATGCGGGTGCAGTGGCCGGACGGGGCCGAGCGGGACGGGACGCTGAGGCTTGATCCCGACGCCCGCAACGCCGTGGCCCTCGATCTCGGACCGGGATGCATCGCGACGCTGCCGCCGGACACCTCTCCCGACAACTGCTTCTTCCGACCGCGGGCCGCCACCGACGCGCCGTCGGCGGCCGCGACGCCGACGCCGAGTCGCGCGCCGGCCGCGCCGCTGCCCACGGCAGACGAGGCGATGGGGTACCTGTGCTCGGTCGGGGTCGACGAGTTGCCGGCCGTGACGTCCTCGTCGGCCGACCCGTTCGCGGTCGCGGTGCTCCAGACGGCGCTGACGCAGATCGGATACCAGCCCGGTGAGATCGATGGCCGGTACGGGCGAGTGTCGAAGGCTGCGGTGCGCGCGTTCCAGACGGATGCCGGCTTGACGGTGGACGCGCTGGTGGGGCCGCAGACCTGGACGCGGCTGCAGGCGGACGCGTGCTCGATCGGCGAGGATCCGGCCGGCTGACGACCGGCCGCGGCCCCGAGTCCGGGCGCGCTGTCGCGAAATCTCGAGTGGGGACCACCGTTCACCGGCACAATCCGCAGGTGACCGCCATGGATGCGTCGACGGCCGCGGCGGTCGCCGAGGCGTTCGCGCTCGGGGAACTGGTCGGTCTTCCCCAGCTCGCCGACGCCGGTGAGCAAGGGCGCATCTGGCGCGTCACCACGGGGCGCGGCCGGTGGGCCGTCAAGGAGGTCCCAGGCCCGCTCGATGAGGTTCGCGCCGACCGCTGCATCCGCTTCCGGGAGTTGGCCGCGCTCCGCGTCACCGTTCCGACGCCGGTGCGAACGACGGATGGTCGGGCGATCCTGGACGGCTCGCCGGTGGGCGCGGCCGGCAGCGGCTTCCTCGCCTTCGCATGGCTGGATCTCGATTCCGACGCGGCGACGACGCCGTTCGAGGTGGGGCGGGCGGCGGCCGCCCTCCACCTCGTCGATCTTCTCCCCGACACTGCTGTCGAGCCGTGGGTGGCGACCGGCCTGAGCGACGACGACTGGCAGCATCTCGTGGCCGCCGCCGAACGGGGCGGCGCGCCCTGGCGGGAGCTGCTGGTGGAGATGCTGCCGACCTTGCGCGAGCTTCGGGGTGTCGTGACCGAGCTCGACCCCGCGCGAGTGCGCACGTGTCACCGAGACCTCAATGTCGTCAACGTGCGCCGGAGTCGGTCGGGTGCCGTCGTCGTGCTGGACTGGGACAACGTCGGTCCGATGGACCCTGCCCGAGAGCTGGCCGAACTGCTCGTCGTGCAGACCCTCGGCGGCCAGATCGAGCGCGCGATCGATCTGTATGACGCCTACGTCACGGCGGGGGGACCGGCCCGGATTCGCGACCTTTCGGACTTCTCCGCCGTCTCCATCCGTGCCGAGCAGCTCATCCGCCAGTACGCCTTGCGGTGGCTCGACGCATCGGCGACGCCCGAGGAACGGTCCTTCGCGGCGCACCAGCTCGAGTGGATCCTGGCCGCGCGCGAGCCGATCTCCCTGAGGTCGATCTCCGCCCTGCTGCGCCACGTGTCCGAGCGGCGCGGAGGAGGCTGCGACTAACGGGCGCGGACCTTGTTGTTGCGGGGGTCGTGGGTGAGCTCGACGAGCCCCAGTGCCTCGAGCAGCGGCGGCAGATACATGCCGAAGCGGCCGCGATAGCCGTTGCGCAGGCCGTACCAGCCGCCGACCGGGTTGTCCGCGGCCCGGCCGAAGGCCTCTACCGTGCCGTCAACGGTCGGCTTCTTCTCGTCAGCGGCGCCCAGGTCGACCCAGTCGCCCTGAGCGACCAGCCATGCGTGCAGGTCGTCGATGGCCTGGAGGTGGTACTTCAGCGTGGTCGAGCCCACTTGGCACACCAGGGCCGGAGGGTCGGCTTCCTCGTCGCGGTACATCGAGTAGTGCGACGAGCCGGGGGCCGTGGTGAGCAGCCACGGGTCGTCTTTGGTGCCGGCACCCTCTGCCATCTCGGCGTCCCTTCGACTGGTCAGCAGTTACTAGGCCCGCTCGGCCTCGATGCGGCGGATGCGGGCCGTCAGCACCGAGAGCAGCGTGCGCGAGATGCCCGGGTGGGCGTCGAGCAGCTCGGAGAACGCGAGCGGCGAGACGCTGAACGTACGGGCGCCCTCGGCGCCTGCGACGACCGTTGCCGAGCGGGGCGCCGCGTCGATGAGCGAGATCTCGCCGAAGTAGTCGCCGGCGGCGAGCGTGGACACCTCGACGCCGCCGACCGACACGGTGGCGGTGCCGTCGAGGATCACCTGCAGCCCGGAATCTGGGCTGCCCTGCTGGACGATGACCTTGCCGGCCCCCACGGAGTGCGTGCTCCCGCGCTGGACGAGTTCGTCGATGATGCCGCTCGGCAGCGCGGCGAACATGTCGACGCCGGCGAGGGACTCATGCACCTTCACGGCCATACCTGCTCTCTGGGTCGACCAGACCCTTGTGCCCCAATCGGCTCTCGGGGTCAACCCGACCCGTACGCCCGAATCGAGGTCAAGGTAGCAGTGATCTCGCCGGGGCAGAGGGCTGTTCGATATGCCGGATTTCGGCCGGTACGCGGAGTTGCGCCCTAGGCTGGGGCCGTGAGACGGGGGCGGACTGTCGAGGCGCGCCCATGAGCGCCCTCGGGGCGAGCATGAGCGCGCTGTCGTCCACGTCGGGGCTGCGCCGAGTGCTCGTCGCCTACGGGCTCTACGACCTCGTCGAGTTCTCCGCCTGGGTGGCGATCATCCTCTACGCCTACGCCGAGGGTGGCGCGACGCTGGCAGGCGTGGTGGCGGTGGTCCAGCTGCTGCCGGCCTCGCTTCTCGCCCCGATGCTGTCCGGCTTCGGCGACCGGCTGCCCAGGGGTGCGGCGCTCGTGCTGGCCCACGCCATCGTCGCCGCCTCGACCGCGCTCACGCTGACGGCTCTGGTGCTGGAAGCTCCGGTTCCCATCGTGATCCTGGCGTCGACGACGACCACCGTCGCCGTGGCCATCGTGCGGCCGATCCACTTCGCGGCCCTTCCCCAGCTGGCGAGGACCGCCAAGGAGCTGGTGTCGGCCAACTCGCTCTCGTCGATGCTCGACGGCATCGGCCTGTTCGTCGGCCCGGCCCTGGCGGGCATCGCCGTCGCGGCCAGCGGGCCGTGGTTGGTGTTCCTGGGCGCGTTCGTCGCCGCGAGTGCTGCTGCGGTGCTGTGCCTGCGACTGCACCTTGACGCCGGCGTGAACCCCGATGACGACGATGAGCCGACCGGTTGGCGGGTCGCCCTGAGGGGAGTACAGACCCTGTGGGGGGACTGGGCGGCGCTCAGCCTGCTGCTCGTCATGACGATCACCTTCGTGCTCGGTGGCGCGGCCGACGTCCTCGGCGCCCCGTACGCCGTCGAGGCCCTCGGGCTGGGCGACTCCGCCGCGGGTCTGGTGATCGGTGCGTCGGGCATCGGCGCGCTCATCGGTGCAGTGGTTGCCGCCAGCCTCTCCACGAGAGGCCGGCTCGTCCCGATTGTCGTCCTCGGCGGCGTGATCGAGGGCGCCGGCTTCGCCGCGGTGGCGCTGGTGGGCAGCCTCATCCCTGCCATGGCGTTCCTCCTCCTCTCGGGCATCGGCGGCGCGCTGCTGCTGGTCTCCGGCCGGACGCTGCTCCAGCGCACCACGGACGACGGGGTGCTGGCCCGCGTGTTCGCCGTGCAGGAGGCGACCTCGCTGCTCGGCCTTGCGCTGGGTGCGGCACTGGTGCCGGTGTTCGTGTCCTGGACGTCGGCCGGCACCGCCTTCGCCATCTTCGGCGCTGGCGCGGTGACCCTCGCCCTCGCCGCCTTCCTGCTTGTGCGACAGCTCGACGCTCGTGCCGACCTGCGCCCCCGTGCCGTGTCCCTACTGCGCCCCCTGCCCACGTTCGCCGGCCTGCCGCCCTACGAGCTGGAGAGGATGGCCGGCCGCTCGGCCTGGCTTGATGTCGCTGCGGGGCAGTACGTCATCACCCAAGGTGAGAAGGGCACGACGTTCTACGCCATCGCCGAGGGCGAGTTCTCCGTTGTCGTGAACGGCGTGCCCCGCCCCGGATTCCTGATGGCGGGCCAGTCGTTCGGGGAGATCGCCCTTCTGCACGATGTTCCTCGCACCGCGTCGGTCGTCGCCGCGACCGATGGCCGCCTCCTCGCGATCACGTCGTCCGCCTTCCTGACAGCCGTGACCGGCAGCGACGATCACCACGCCCGCGCCATGGATGAGTCCACGGCCCTGTGGCGAGACGACGGATCGGCCGATAGTGACTGACCGAACGACACCGAGGAGGAACCATGCGCATCGCGGTACTCGGCACGGGAATGGTCGGCCAGGCGCTAGCCGGGCGTCTCGACGAGCTCGGCCACGACGTGGCCGTCGGCACCCGCGACCCGGTGGTGACGATGGCCCGCACCGATCCGGACGCCATGGGCACCCCGGCGTTCGGGGAGTGGGCCGCGGCCCACCCCTCGGTACGGATCGCGTCGATGGCCGACGCCGTCGAGGGTACGGACCTCGTCGTGAACGCCACCTCCGGCGCGGTCGCGCTGGCGGCTCTCGGGGAGGCGGGCGCCGATCGGCTGGCCGGCACGGTCGTCCTCGACATCAGCAACCCGCTCGACTTCTCGCGCGGCTTCCCGCCGACCCTGTTCGTGAAGGACTCCGACTCGCTCGGGGAGCAGATCCAGGCGGCGTTCCCCGCTGCCAAGGTCGTGAAGTCGCTGAACACGCTGACGGCGGCACTCATGGTGAATCCCCGCCAACTGGCCGACGGAGATCACTCCGTCTTCGTGAGCGGCAACGATGCAGAGGCGAAGGCGCTGGTCACGGATCTGCTGCGCAGCTTCGGTCATACGGATGTCATCGACCTCGGCGACATCAGCACCTGCCGGGGCACCGAGATGCTCATGCCCCTGTGGCTGCGTCTGATGGGAACGCTCGGTACGGGGATGTTCAACATCAAGGTCGTTCGCTGACCGGACCGGTGCTGTCCCGCACGACAAGCTCGGCGCGGATCCTCGGCGATCGCACGTGCTCCCCGGCCATGAGTCCCAGCGCGAGCCGGGCCGCCTGCCGGCCCTGATCGAACAGCGACTGGGCGACCGTGGTCAGGGCCGGCGAGCTGCGGCCCGCCTCCACGATGTCGTCGAACCCGACGACCGACAGGCTCTGCGGTACGGGCCGGCCGGCCGCAGCGGCCGCGGCGAGGACTCCGAGGGCGAGCACGTCGGTGACGGCGAAGACCGCGGTGGGTGAATCGCGGGACGAACGGGCGAGCAGGTCGCCCACTGCATCGGATGCCGCGTCCGCCGTGTTCTCCTGGGCCGTCACCACGGACACGGCCGACTCATGGATCCCCGCCTCCCGAAGTGCGTGCGTGAACCCCTCGACCCGCTGACGGATGCCGAGCCGTGGCGCCCCTCCCCGCCAGCTTCCGTCGGGGTCCTCGCGCGCCGGTCGTGTCACGATGCCGAAACGCTCGTGACCGAGACCGAGCAGGTACTGGGCCACGGCCACCCCGGCGGCCCGGTTGTCGACGCCGACGAAGGGCACGGCCGCCAGGCGGGGGCTGCCTGCCGTGACGACGGGCAGGCGACGGGCCATGACCGCATCGACTGCCGGGTCGCGATCATCCATGGCGCACATGATGAACGCATCCACGATCGCGCAGCGCACGAGCGAGCCGTCCGTGTCGGCCTCGGCGGGGATCATGAGCATGGCCTGGCCGGCCAGGCCGAGCTCGCTCGCCAAGCCGCGCATGAAGGACACCAGCCCGGGATCGGTGAACGCGTAGGCCAGGCCCTCTGCCAGGAGGACTCCGACGGCGCCGGACCGGCCGCGCCGCAGCGAGCGCCCGGCGGGGTCCGGCCCCGGGTAGCCGAGTTCGGCCGCGACCGCGAGAACGCGGGCCCGCGTGGTCGCAGACAACTGGTCGGGTCGGTTGTAGGCATTCGAGACGGTCATGCGGGAGACGCCGGCGGCCGTGGCCACGGTGTCGAGCGTCGGTCGTTCCACCTGCGGGTCCCGTCTCATCGGGGGGTCGAGGGGAGTGTGCCATACCAGCCCTGTATCGTTACAGTCTGTATCCATACAGAACTCACAGTGAGATCGTCGTGAACCTCCATTCCCTGGCTCTGCCCCTCGCCTACGTCGGCGCCCTTCTCAGCGTCGCGATGGTGCTGCCCCAGCTGACCCGCACCATCCGCCACCCCCACCTGCCGGGCGTATCGGCCCTGTCGTGGGCACTCACCGCGGTGGGCTGCCTCGGCTGGCTGCTGTACGGGCTGCGGATCTCCAGCGTCCCGCAGATCCCGGGCAACGTGCTGCTCATCTCCGGTGCTGTGGCGGTCGTGATCCTCGTGCCCAGCGTCGTCTCCCGTTCGCGCCGCGCTCTGGGCCTGGCCGCGGCCGCTGGCCTGCTCCTCCTGGTGAACACGGTCGTGCCGGCGCAGACGGTGGGGTACGTCGCTTTCGCCATCAGCATGGTCTCCGCCTGGCCCCAGTTGTTCGAGTCGTACGGCAACTGGCGCACGGGCGGCGAGTCGGGCCTATCGCTGACGACGTGGTCGGTGAAGATCGCCTCCACGTCGAGCTGGCTCGCCTACGGGATCCTCGCTGCGGACCTGCCCGTCCTCGTCGCCTGCTCCGTGGGATTGGTCACCACGCTGGCGATCATCGGGATGGAGACGTCGGCTCGCTACTCCGTCGCCCGCGACGCCGAAGCGGTGCTCGAGCGGGTGTAGCGGTGTCCGGCAGAAGTCGGTCTTCCGCAATTGTCCATTCGGGGCGGCCCCCTTCGTCCTTAGTATGAAGTCGGCGATCGGCGCCGATGCCCAAGGAGGTCGTGATGCCCCAATACGTTGCATTCATCTACAGCGCTGACGTCGACTGGTCGCAGCCGGACGAGGGTCAGCAGGCCATGATGGCCGAGTACGGCGCGTTCGGCGAGGCGGCCGCAGCAGTCATCCGCGGCGGCGCCGTCCTCTACCCGACCGCCACCGCGACCACGGTCCGGGTCTCCGGCGGCAAGGGCGGCGACGTCCTCACCACTGACGGCCCCTACGCCGAGACGAAGGAAGTCCTCACCGGCTTCTACATCCTGGAGTGCGCGGACCTCGACGAGGCCGTCGCCACGGCGGCCGGCATCCCCGGCGCATGGAGCGGCGCGGTCGAGGTGCGCCCGGTCATTCCGAGGATGTGACCTTCGTGCCGAGCGGCTCGGCGCCGCCGGTGGACGCGGCTGAGCGGGTGGTGCGCGCGGAGTATCCGCGCATCCTGGCCACCCTCATCCGCGTCACCGGCGACGTCGACACGGCGCAGGACGCCGTGCAGGAAGCGGTGCTCCGCGCGCTGCAGACCTGGCCGAGGGACGGCGTCCCCGACGAGCCACGTGCGTGGTTGACGGTGGTGGCCAGACGCTGCGCGATCGACGGCATCCGACGTGACGCTGCGCGTGACCGCAAGGAGGGCGAGGCGATGTGGCTCCTCGACGATGAACCGCCGCCGCCGCCCGACTCCGTCGTGCGGGACGATCTGCTTCGGCTGGTGTTCACCTGCTGCCACCCGACCTTGTCGATGGACGCGCAGGTGGCGCTGAGCCTGCGCACGCTCGGGGGATTGAGCACCACCGAGGTGGCGCGGGCGCTGCTCGTCCCAGAGGCCACGATGGCCAAGCGGCTGACGCGCGCCAAGCAGAAGATCCGGCAGGCCGGTATTCCGTACCGTGTCCCACCGGACGACGAGCTGCCCAGGCGCCTGGCCGGCGTGCTGTCGACGGTCTACCTGATGTTCAACGAGGGGTACGCGGCCGGCTCGGGTGACGACGTCCTGCGGCCCCAGCTCGTCGACGAGGCGCTCAGACTCGGCGAGCTTCTGTACGACCTCATGCCGGACGAGGCGTCGGTGACGGGCCTGCTCGCCCTGATGTTGCTCCACGACTCACGACGCGACACCCGTGCCCACGACGACGGGTCGGTCGTGCTGCTGGCCGACCAGGACCGCGCTCGGTGGAACGCCGAGGAGATCCGGCGAGGCGTCGAACTGGTCGGCGAGGCCCTTCGACGCACCCCGAACGAGCCGGACCCCTACGCGGTGCAGGCGGCGATCGCGGCCTGTCACGCGCTCGCGCCGACCTACGGGGACACCGACTGGAGCGCGATCATCTCTTGGTACGACGTGCTCCTGACGGTGCAGGGCACGCCGGTCGCCCGGTTGGCTCGCGCGGCCGCCGTGGCCGAGCGGGATGGTGCCGAGGCCGGTCTGATGTGCATGGACGGGATCCATGGACTCGACGACTACCCCTGGTTCCATGCCTCGAAGGCTGAACTGCTGACGAGGCTGGGCCGTCCGGACGACGCTGCGGACGCGGCCGAACGAGCCGCCAGCCTCGGGCTCAACGCCTCGCACCTGCGATACATCACCCGGTCACGCTGATCGGCGCAGCGCGGCGGCGAGCACCACCCCTGGGTCCGGGTCGATGATCCGCCACGGACCGTCGGTCTCCCCTTCGAGGAAGCAGTCGTGGAGCACCACTGCCAGGACGGCCAGTTGCGTCGCGTTGGCCGGCGCGATCCCCGGCGGCAGCAGCGCCTCGTGTGCGGCCAGGAACGCGGCGGCCGCGGCGACCGCCTCGTGCTGCGCGGTCCCCACCGGTGAGGCGTACGAGAAGTGCCAGCGCTGCACACGCGCCGTGATTTCGGCCTTGCTCGGGTCGGTGTCGTGCGTCCGCGCGGCAGCGAAGACGCGGCAGTCGTAGGTGCGGCAGGTCGAGGGCCGCGCAGCGTAGATCGAGCAGGCGCCATCGACGAGCATCGGACAGTGGCCGCGCGCGTCGTAGCCCATCAGCACGTGGCCGTCCGGCATCCCCGGCGCGGGGAACAGGAGCGCCGAGGGGATGCTGGCCAGCGCCTCGGTCTCGTCCGGCCCGATGTGGATGAACTGCGACGACGTGCAGCAGGCGGCGCAGGTGCCGCACGGCACGTCGGACTCGCCCTCGCCCCTGATGGCGGCCTGCATGCCGACCAGCCAAACGGAGAAGTCCGCCGCCGGGAGGGCCTCGCTACCGTGCATCTCGCCATCGGTCATGAGGACAGGATGCGCCATCGTCGAATCCGGGCATAGTTGTGCCACGGCGTGGCGCGTCCGGGAGGGGTGGTGGCGATGCTCCCCTTCACGTGGCCGAGGTCGCCGGCCGTCGCGTGCACCATGGCGGGGCTGGTGCTGTCGGCTTGCTCGCTCAATGTGCCGTCGTCCGCACCGATCCTGTCGACCCCCGTGAGCCCGCCGTCGGCGGCACCATCCACGCCTTCCCCGCCCCCCGCTCCCGTCGTCCCGGACTCCCCCGCAACAGCCCCGCCGCCGTGCGCAGAGGAGGAACGGGCGGTCGACCGCGTGGTCGGACGCCAGCTCGAGGCGTTCTCGCGCGACGACTACCGCGCCGCATTCGCCCTCGCCTCGCGCTCCTTCCGGACGTCCACGGACCTACCGGGCTTCCGGGCGATCATCACGACCGACTACCCGCAGGTGGCGAACTCGGTGTCCCACGAGCTGATCGAGTGCCGAAGAATCGCGCCCGGAGCAGTGGCGGCCATCGTCAGCGTCACAGGAGCGGACAACGTCACGGTCGATCTCGCCTATCGGTTCGTGCGCGAGGAAGGTCAGTGGCGGATAGACGGGGCCACGACCGTGCGGAGGGTGACCAGCCCGATGGTGTGAATCGCGCTACCGAGAGAATGGCGTCGTGGCCGCCCCGAAGAGGAATCTCGTCAATCTGGAGTCGGCCAGCAAGTCCTTCGGCGATCGTCCCCTCCTCGCCGACGTGTCGACCGGCGTCAATGCCGGCGACCGCATCGGGGTGGTCGGGCGCAACGGCGCAGGGAAGAGCACCCTGCTCGCCTGCCTCGACGCGTCGGAGCCGCTCGACAGCGGCCGGGTGAGCATCGGCTCGGACGTCCACGTCGGCTACCTGCGCCAGAACCCCGCCTTCGATTCGCGCGTCACGATCCTCGAGGCCGTCGTGGGCTCGGGTGCGACGCATGAGTGGGCGGCCAAGCCGACTGTGCGCGAGGTGCTCGAGGGCCTCCTCGGCGGGTTCGACGATGCCCTCCTCGACCGCAGACTCGGCGACCTCTCGGGGGGAGAGCGACGGCGGGTCGAACTGGCCCGCCTGCTCGTCGCGGACCTCGACCTGCTCCTCCTCGACGAGCCGACGAACCACCTCGACGTCGAGATCGTGGCCTGGCTCGCCGCCTACCTGAAGGCCCGGCCCGGCGGCGATCGTCGTCGTGACGCATGATCGCTGGTTCCTCGACGAGGTCTGCGACCGCACGTGGGGAGGTCGTCGGCGGCAGCGTCGAGGAGTACGACGGCGGCTACTCGGCCTACGTGCTGGCGAAGGCCGAACGTCAACGGCAGAGCGCGGCATCCGAGGCGCGACGCAACAACCTGCTGCGCAAGGAGCTCGCGTGGCTGCGGCGCGGGGCGCCGGCCCGCACGTCGAAACCCAAGTTCCGCGTCGACGCGGCCAACGACCTCATCGGGGCCGAGCCCCCTCCGCGCGACAGCGTCGAGCTGCTGTCCTTCGCCGACGCCAGGCTCGGCAAGACGGTGTTCGAGATCCACGACGCCTCGCTGTTCATGGGCAGCAAGCACCTCTTCGAGCACCTGACATGGAACATCGGCCCCGGCCAGCGGATCGGCATCCTCGGGGCGAACGGCGCCGGCAAGACGTCGCTGATCCGGATGATCCTGGGGGAGGTGCGGCCGTCGCACGGCCGGGTGGTCACCGGGATGACCGTCAAGCCGGCGTACCTCTCGCAGCACCTCGAGGAACTCGATCCCACGTGGCGCGTGCTGGAGTCGGTGGAGGACGTCGCCCAGCGCGTCGACCTCGGAAAGGGCCGCGAGCTGACCGCCTCGCAGCTGTGCGAGCGGCTCGGCTTCGGTGCCGACGGGCAATGGACGCCGGTGGGCGACCTGTCCGGCGGAGAGCGCCGCCGCCTTCAGCTGACGCGGCTGCTCATGGGTGCGCCCAACGTGCTCATCCTCGACGAGCCCACCAACGACTTCGACGTCGAGACGCTCGCCGCACTGGAGGACCTGCTCGACGGGTTCGCGGGCACCCTCCTCATCGTCTCGCACGACCGGTACTTCCTCGAGCGGGTGTGCGACGACTTCGTCGCGCTGCTGGGCGACGAGCAGGTGCGCGAGCTGCCGGGCGGCATCGACGACTACCTCGAGCGCCGACGGCGGATCGCTGCGGCCGCCGGAGTCGTGGCCGCCGTCGTCCCGACGAAGTCGGCCAGCGCGATTGACCGGGAGACGCAGAAGGCGCAGGCCCGCCTAGAGCGCCAACTCGACAAGCTCCGCGACCGGGAGAGCGTGCTGCACGCGCAGCTCGCCGAGCATGCCACGGATTTCGCTCGGGTGACCACGCTCAACGAGGAGCTCAGGGTGATCCAGACGCAGAGGGAAGCCCTCGAGGAGGAGTGGCTGGCCCTGCTCGCCTGAACCGTGGTCCTTCCTAGACTCAGGTCATGAGCCTGCCTACGCGCCGCATCGGTGACCTGTCCGTCTCGGCCGTCGGTCTCGGCTGCATGCCGCTGTCGGATCCGCGCATGCTCACGGAGCGCGAGCGGGCGTTGGCCACGGTCCACCGCGCGCTCGACCTCGGCATCACCCTGCTCGACACGTCGAACATCTACGCACCCACGTGGGACAGCGTCGGGCACAACGAGGCGCTGATCGCGGAGGCCATCCAGACATACGCCGATCCGTCGGACCTCACCGACCTGGTGTTCACCACCAAGGGCGGCATCGTCCGTGGCGAGGGGGAGACATGGGGCCGCGACTCCAGCCCCGACGCGCTGCGCCGGGCCTGCGAGGACAGCCTCGCGCAGATGGGGGTCTCGGTCATCTCCCTCTACCAGCACCACCGGCACGACCCCGCCATGAGCTATGCCGATCAGATGCACGCGATGGGCGCACTGAAGGACGCCGGCCTGATCCTGCGGATCGGCCTGTCGAACGTCACGGGCCCCGAACTCGACGTGGCCCTGGATGTGCTCGGCGGGCCCGCGGACGGGGGGATCGTCTCGGTGCAGAACGAGTACTCCCCCCGATATCGAGGTAACGCCGACGTGCTCGACCGCTGCTCCGAACTGGGCATCGCGTTCCTCCCGTGGTCTCCGCTGGGCGGCGCGGGCCAGGCCCAGGAGGTGGGCTCGCACTACTCCGCGTTCAGCGAGGTGGGGGCCGACGTGGGCGCCTCGCCTCAGGAGACCGTGCTGGCGTGGCTGCTGGCGCTGAGCCCGGTGATCATCCCGATCCCCGGCGCCACCCGGCCGGCAACCGTCGACTCCATCGTTCGGTCCCTGTCGGTGTCCTTGAGCGTCGGGCAGTTCGCCCGCCTGCAGGACACCGTGCCTGCGCACGGGTCGATGTACCCCGAGGACCAGCCACGCAGCCCGCTGCGTTGAGCCCGGACATGCCCGAGTCCACACCGCCCGCCCACCGCGTCCTGATCGTCGGGGCCGGCTTCGGCGGCCTCAGCTGCGCCCGGAAGCTGGCGCGGCAGCCGGGCATCGAGGTGACGATCGTGGATCGGCATCCCTACCAGGTGTTCGCCCCGCTGCTGTATCAGGTCGCGACCGGAGGACTGCCCGAGGACGACATCGCCTACTCGGTGCGCGCGGCGGTGCCCGGCGCGAGCTTCCGTCGCGGTGATGTGGTCAAGATCAACGCGGAGGCGAAGACGGTTCGCCTCGGGGACGGCGCGGTGCTGCCGTGGGACGAGCTCGTCCTTGCGGTCGGCAGCACAGGGACGACCTTCGGGATCCCAGGCGTCGCCGAGTACGCGATGCAGATGAAGACGATCCAGCAGGCGAGGGCGATCCGGCACCGTCTGCTTCAGACCTACGAGGACGTCGAGCTCGGCCGGCGGCCCAAGGAGGCACTGCGCGTCGTCGTCGTCGGGGGCGGACCGACGGGTGTGGAGATCTCCGGCGCCGTTGCGGAGCTGCAGCGGGCCATGCGCCGCGAGTTCGCCGACCTCCACGGCCTTGCATCGGTGACGCTCATCGAGGCCGGACCCAGGCTCCTGCCGTCCTTCACCGAGAAGTCGAGCGCGCACGCGAAGGCGGAGCTCGAGCAGTTGGGAGTCGTCGTCAAGGTCGACAGCGCCGTCGACCGCATGTACCCGACTGATGTGCACCTCACCTCGGGCGATGTCCTGACCGCGGGGACCATCGTGTGGGCTGCCGGCGTTGCCGCGCCTGCGGACTGGAAGGACCTCGGCGCCACCGACCGCGCGAATCGTCTCGAGGTCTCACCGACCCTCCAGCTCGGCGATGACATCTGGGTCATCGGCGACATCGCCCACGTCGCGGGCGCCGACGGGCGGCCACTGCCGATGGTCGCCTCGGTCGCCATGCAGATGGGTCGGTACGTGGCCCGCGCGATCACGCGGCGGCTGGCCGGTGAACCGCTGAAGCCCTTCGCCTACAAGGACAAGGGACAGATGGCGACGATCGGGCGGCGACGAGCCGTGGTGGAGATGCCGAGCGGCCTGAAGCTGCACGGCACGCCGGCCTGGTTCGCCTGGCTGGGCCTGCACGTGTTCTACCTTGCCGGCGGTCGACAGCGCGTCAGCGTCATCGCCGACTGGTTCTGGAACTACGTTGCCTGGGGAGTGGGGCCCCGGCGCACGGTGATCGACTGACGACGGCGCGGCGCTGTCGTCAGGGAGACGGCGACGCGGCGGGACTCGCCTCCGGTGCGGCTGCGGGAGCGAGCGGGGGCGGGGTTTCCGGCGTAGGTGTCGGTGTGGGCGTGGGGCTGGGCGTCGGCCGGGGGGCGTTCTGCGCGAGCTCCTTGAGGTACTGCGCGTAGGGGACGAAGCACTGGGCCGAGCGCCGGCCCTCCTTCCAACCGCGCGAGGTGGGCCAGATCGCCCACCAGCCCGGGTAGGTCACCTTCCCGTCGTACTTCTTGCCCATCTTCTCGCAGAGCCTGCGCGTGCTCCGCTCGACCGATGTCGTGCCGGGGAACTTCGAGCCCGGTCCGCCGAGCTCCTGGTCGAGCACCTTGATCCAGTTCTTCTTGCGGTCCAGGCACGGGTACGCGGCCGTCTTGACGGCGTTGGGCTCGGCCGGCGTGCAGAAGTTGAAGATGTCCCGGGGCGTGGCGGCGACCAGCGCGGCCGCGG
Organism: Actinomycetota bacterium; assembly: GCA_016717115.1. Taxonomy (GTDB): domain Bacteria; phylum Actinomycetota; class Actinomycetes; order S36-B12; family S36-B12; genus UBA10649. The sequence goes on along the minus strand of JADKGE010000002.1, from coordinate 109,538 downwards.
TGCCGCTGAAGGACTTCAGCTCCAGGCCGCCCTGCAGCACCACGTCGCACCTCATCCAGCGCTCGCCCGCATTCCACTGATCGTCGGTGGGGAACAGCACCACCGTGCGGAACCGGCTCGGCAGCTTCTGCTCGGTGAGGCCGAGGTGCGCGTTCATCGCGGCCACCGTGCATGGCCGACCAGCGGACAGCCGCGCGGGCTGCGTCGAGCCCGACGGGAGCCCGAAGGCCTCGGCCAGGGTGCCCACGAAGTAGGTCTCGGCCGTGTGGGGTGACTCGCAGCCGATGGCGGGCGCGGCGGTGGAGGTCTTCCCTATCGTCGAAGCCGGGTAGGAGTAGCACGCGCCCGGAAGCGGAGCGGCGGTCGCCGGCGTCGGCAGCGTCAGGCCCGAGACGACGAGCGCGGACGACGCCAGAAGGACGGCCGTGGCGGGGCGGCGCAGGCGCATGAGGCTCCTTGGTGCGGTAACGGGAGAGGCCACGATAACCCACGATGGGGGGCTGGCCCACTCCTCGGATCAGAGCTGGGTGATCTCGACGCTCACGCCGAGGGCCTCGCTCTGTCCGCCCGCGTAGATGCCCTTGAGGGGCGGCACGTCGGCATAGTCACGGCCGCGCGCCACGATGACGTGCGCCGACCCGACGGAGCGGTCGTTCGTGGGGTCGACGGCCTGCCACCGTCCGTCCCAGTACTCCACCCAGGCGTGCGACTCGCCGGTGACGGTCTGGCCCGGGGCCGGCTCCTCGGTGTGCAGGTAGCCGCTGACGTAGCGGGCCGGGATGCGGGCGGCGCGCAGCAGCGACAGTGTGGCGTGGGTGAAGTCCTGGCACACGCCGTGCCGTGACGCCCAGGCCTGTGCCGCGGTCGTCGACACGTCGGTGATGCCGGAGGTGTAGGTCAGGCGTTCGCGGACGGCAGCCACCGCGAGCGTTCCGGCGTACCACGGCGTCGGGCTGCTGGCCATCTCGGCGACGATCTCGGCACGGTGCTCGTCGGCCAGGGCGTCGTCGACGTAGTCGGTCGGTGCCAGGAACTCCGAGTACATGTCCTGCACGTCCGCATCGAGCACGACGTCCCAGGCCATTCCCGGGACGGGAGCGGGCATAGGCGGGGTGTCGACAGTGCTGATGGCGACGATCTCCAGCACCCGGTGGGGACCGTGCACGTCGAACGCCTCGACGTGCGCACCCCAGTAGTCCTCGTAGGTCTGCACGGACGCCACCGGATGCACGCCGAGGGTGTGGTTGAGGAGCAGCTGGCCGTCCTCGCTGAGGGGGGTCATGCGCACCTCGTTGAACGACGCGTCGACGACGTCGGCATACCGGTAGCCCGTGCGGTGCGTGATGTGGAGGCGACGTCCGGTCCTGGGCTGCATCAGTGGCTCCACACGATCGTCCCGTGCTGGCGGAAGAAGGCGCGGTTGACCTCGTCCGAGGCGCGGACCGACGCCTGCCGTGCCTCGTCGATGAACTGCTCGATGTCGTCGGGCGAGGGCACGCGGGCGTACTCGAGCTCTGACCGCAGCATGCCCACTTCGCGTAGCAGCGAGCCGCTGTCGCTCACGCCCTGGCGTTGGAGGCCGCGCACGGCCTCCTCGGCGTCGGCTGCGCACGACCGCATCGAGCGGGGGAAGGTTGCATCGAGCACGAGGAAGCGGCGCACGTCGATCGCGTTGAGCGGCCGGCCCGTGCGCAGGTACGGCGACAGTGCGCCTGCGGCGCGCAGGGCGGCTGCTGGACCGGACGACGGCCACATCTCGTCGTGCCGGATGGCCAGGAGCCGCCCGACCATGTCGATGCGTTCGAGCTCACGCCCGAGGACCATGAAGTGGTAGGCCTCGTCGCGCGGCATGGTCCAGTCGACGACGCCGTTGACGACGAGCAGTCGCTCCAGCACGCGGTGCAGGGCCACGCCGGGGCTCGCGGTGAAGGCGATCCCGCGGGACAGGGCCAGGTGGGCCGAGTTGAGCGCCTCGAACGTGTCCTGGGACAGGGAGTCGCGCACGGCGCGAGCGTTGGCCCGGGCCGCGGACACCGCCCCCGAGATCGTCGACGAGTCGAGCTCGCTGCCGACGACGACGCGGACGAGGTCCTGCGCGGTCTCGACCCCGGCGGAGGGCATGGTGAGCGCGTCGAGCAGGAGGGCGCAGCCCATCGCCTCGGGGACCGAGCGATCCTCGACGAGCAGTTGATGGTGCTCGGACAGCAGGCGTGCCGTGGCCTCTGCGCGCTCGACGTACCGCCCGAGCCAGAAGAACGACTCGGCGATGCGGCTCAGCACGGGGGCTCGCCCTCGTCGGTCCCGCGCGCGGGCGACGGGCCGGACTGCTGCTGCTGCTGACGCTGCTGCTGCACCATGCGGTCCTCGTGGCTGGTCGGGGAGTTGTAGCGCTTCGAGAAGTTGGCAGCCACGGCGTGCGACAGGGAACGCTCGGCCGGCTCCGGCGAGGCCGACTCCGGGGGCGCCTCGTCGAGCGTGCCGTCGTCGATCACCCAGGTGTCCTTCGAGCCGCCGCCCTGGCTCGAGTTCACGACGAGACTGCCCTCGGGCAGGGCCACGCGGCTCAGCCCGCCCGGCAGCACGAACACGTTGGTGCCGTCGTTGACGGCGAACGGCCGTAGGTCGACGTGTCGCGGCGCGATGCGTCCCTCCTTTACGACCGTCGGGCAGGTGGAGAACGTGACGACGGGCTGGGCAATCCAGCCGCGAGAGTTCTGGAGCACCGCGGCCTTGGTCAGGGCAAGTTGCTCGTCGCTGGCCCAGGGACCCATCATCAGTCCGTACCCGCCTGAAGCGTCGCTGGGCTTGACCACCATCCGGTCCAGTCGTCCGAGCACCCACTCGCGCTGGTCCGCATCGGACAGGTCGAAGGTGTCCACGTTGGGCAGGATCGGCTCTTCGTTCAGGTAGTACCGGATGAACGCAGGGACGTAGGGGTAGACGGCCTTGTCGTCGGCGACGCCGTTGCCGATCGCGTTGGCGATCGTCACGCGGCCCGCACGCGCGGCGTTCACGACGCCGGGGATGCCCAGCACGCTGTCGGGCAGCAGGTGGACCGGGTCGAGGAAGTCGTCGTCGATCCGACGGTAGATGACGTGGACGGGCTCGGGGCCTGACGTGGTGCGCATCCACACGGTGGAGTCGCGGCAGTACAGGTCGCGACCCTCGACCAGTTCGACGCCCATGTGGCGGGCGAGGAACGCGTGCTCGTAGTGCGCGGAGTTGTGCACCCCGGGAGTGAGGACGACGACCGTTGGCACCTTGATGTCCGGCGGCGCCGCGGCCTTCAAGGCGTCGAGGAGCCGCTCGGGATACTCGTTCACGGCCCGAACGCGGTGGTGAGTGAAGATCTCCGGAAGCACGTGCGCCAGGGTCCGCCGGTTCTCCAGCACGTAGGAGACGCCCGACGGGTTACGCAGATTGTCCTCGAGCACGCGGAAGTCACCGGACTCGTCGCGGATCAGGTCGATGCCGGAGACGTGGATGCGCACGTTGTTCGGTGTCTCGATGCCCCACGCCTGGCGGTGGAAGTGCGTGGAGGTCGTGACGAGCCGGCGCGGGATGAGGCCGTCCTTCAGGGCGATGCCTGGCCCGTACACGTCGGCGAGGAAGGCTTCCAGCGCGCGAAGCCTCTGGATGACCCCGGCCTCGATGTGCTTCCACTCGGGCGGCGTCAGCAGTCGGGGGACGAGATCCATCGGCAGGGGTCGCTCGCGCTCACCCAGAGTGAAGGTGATGCCGTGCCGGTCGAGGTAGGCGTCGCGCTGACGGGCACGTTCGGCGAGGCCGGAAGAGCCGAGCTCGGCCAGGGTCTCGTGCATGCCCTCATGGCCATCTCGGGGGCGACCGTCGGGCAGCAGCATCTCGTCGAACGGCGTGACCGACACATGCCCTCCTTCGCCTCTGCTCCGGACGTGATCTTCCACACAATCCGCCACCTGCACCCTAGACAACGCGTGTTTCGGGAGCATTGCGGAGCATCGAGGGACGATTGGGACCTTTGGCCTCGTTCCGGGGTGGGGCGGGAGCCCTAGGCTGACCGACGCGAGGCCCGGCTGGTGCTGCGTGAGACCGGACGGATATCGATCGTTTGGCGGATACCCCACGTTTGGAGAGTGCGTTGCTCATCGGAGTGCCTCGTGAATCCCGTCCCGGCGAGACGCGGGTGGCCGCGACGCCCAAGACGGTGGAACAGTTGATCGGACTCGGCTACGACGTGCTGGTCGAGGCGGGCGCCGGCGCGGCGTCCGCCTTCACCGACGACGCCTTCCGGGCGGCCGGCGCCTCCGTGGGCTCGGCGCAGGAGGCCTGGGGAGCCCAGATCGTCTTCCACGTCAATGCGCCCTCCGATGAGGAGATCGCCGCGCTCAGCGACGGCGCCACGCTCATCAGCATCATGAGCCCGGCGCTGTCCCCGGAACTGGTGGACAAGCTGGCGGCTCGCGACGTGACCGCCATGGCGATGGACGCCGTGCCGCGCATCTCCCGCGCTCAGTCGCTCGACGTGCTGAGCTCCATGGCCAACATCGCCGGCTACCGGGCGGTCATCGAGGCCGCCAACGTCTTCGGTCGCTTCTTCACGGGCCAGGTCACCGCGGCCGGCAAGGTCCCCCCGGCCAAGGTCCTCGTGGCGGGCGTAGGCGTGGCCGGGCTGGCGGCCATCGGCACGGCGAGCTCCCTCGGCGCGATCGTCCGCGCCACGGATCCTCGACCGGAGGTCGCCGACCAGGTCAAGTCGCTGGGCGGCGAGTACATGGCCATCGAGTCTCCCGAGGTCGAGGTCAGCGCCACGGGATATGCCAAGGAGATGGGCGACGACTACAAGGCGCGCGAGGCCAAGATGTACGCCGAGCAGACCAAGGACGTCGACATCATCATCACCACCGCGCTCATCCCCGGCAAGCCTGCACCACGCCTGATCACCGCCGAGATGGTCGCCACGATGAAGGCCGGCTCCGTGATCGTCGACATGGCTGCCTCCAACGGCGGGAACGTCGAGGGATCGCGTCCCGGCGAGGCAGTCGTCACCGGCAACGGCGTGACCATCCTCGGATACACCGACCTCGCGGGCCGTCTGCCCACCCAGGCCTCGCAGCTGTACGGCACGAACCTCGTCAACCTCATGAAGCTCATGACTCCGGGCAAGGACGGCGAGCTCGTGCTCGACTGGGACGACGTCGTGCAGCGGTCGATGACGGTCGCCCGTGCCCGCGAGAAGACCTGGCCACCACCACCCGTCCAAGTGTCGGCCGCGCCGGCGGCGGCCAAGCCCGCCGCGATCGCCGTCAAGCAGGAGAAGGCGCCCGCACCGGCGTCACGCAAGTACGTGATCACCGGCATCGGGGCCGCGCTGCTCTTCCTCGTCACCGCGGTCGCGCCAGAGGAGCTGACGGTCAACATCACGGTCTTCGTGCTCGCGATCGTCATCGGCTACTACGTCATCGGGCACGTGCACCACGCGCTGCACACCCCGCTGATGTCGATCACGAACGCGATCTCGGGCATCATCGTCGTGGGATCGCTCCTGCAGATCGGCAAGGGTGACACCATCGTCACGGTGTTGGCCTTCGTGGCGACGCTGCTCGCGAGCATCAACATCTTCGGTGGCTTCGCCGTCACCCGCCGCATGCTGGGGATGTTCCAGAGATGACCATGGAATCCGTCGCCATTGCGGCATACCTCGTAGCAGCACTGCTGTTCATCATGAGCCTCGCCGGGCTGTCCAAGCACGAGTCGGCGAAGCAGGGCATCTGGTTCGGCATCGTCGGCATGGCCATCGCGGTGCTGGCGACCATCGGGCTGGCCTTCGCGGAAGAGATCACCACCATCGGCGCCGTCCTCATGGGGATCGCCATCGTGGTGGGCGCAGCCATAGGCCTGTGGCGGGCCCGGGTCGTGCAGATGACCGGCATGCCCGAGCTCATCGCCCTCCTGCACAGCTTCGTCGGCCTCGCAGCGGTGCTGGTCGGCTGGGCCGGCTTCTACACCGTCGAGGCCCTGGGTGGCGCGCAGACCGAGGTCAATCCCGACCTGCTGGGCATCCACCACGGCGAGGTGATCGTCGGCGTCTTCATCGGCGCGGTCACCTTCACCGGCTCCATCGTCGCGTTCCTCAAGTTGTCGGCCCGGATCGACTCCAAGCCGATGATGCTCCCGGGGAAGAACGCCCTCAACATCGGCGCTCTGGTGCTGTTCGGCGTGCTGACCGTGTGGTTCGTGCTCCAGCCGAACATCGGCATCCTGATCGCCGGCACCGTCCTCGCCCTTCTCCTCGGCTGGCACCTCGTGGCCTCCATCGGGGGCGGCGACATGCCCGTCGTCGTCTCGATGCTCAACAGCTACTCCGGTTGGGCGGCCGCGGCCTCAGGCTTCCTGCTGGGCAACAACCTGCTGATCATCACCGGTGCCCTCGTCGGCTCCTCCGGTGCCTACCTGAGCTACATCATGTGCGAGGCGATGAACCGATCCTTCATCTCGGTGATCGCCGGAGGATTCGGCATCGAGGCGCCCACGTCCGGCGACGTGGACTACGGCGAGCACCACGAGATCAACGCCGAAGACACCGCCGACCTGCTGAAGGATGCGTCCTCTGTCATCATCACGCCGGGATACGGCATGGCCGTCGCGCAGGCGCAGTACCCCGTTGCCGAGCTCACCCGGCAGCTGCGGGAGCGTGGCGTCAACGTCCGGTTCGGCATCCACCCCGTCGCCGGGCGCCTGCCCGGGCACATGAACGTCCTCCTTGCCGAGGCGAAGGTGCCGTACGACATCGTCCTCGAGATGGACGAGCTCAACGACGACTTCCCGGACACCGACGTCGTGCTGGTCATCGGTGCCAACGACACCGTCAACCCGGCGGCCGAGGACGATCCCACGTCGCCGATCGCCGGCATGCCGGTGCTGCGCGTGTGGGGGGCCAAGAACGTCATCGTGTTCAAGCGCTCGATGGCGGTCGGCTACGCCGGGGTCCAGAACCCGTTGTTCTTCAAGGACAACAGCTCGATGCTGTTCGGAGATGCGAAGGAGCGGGTCGAGGACATCCTCAAGGCGATGTAGTCCCGAGACCTCAGCCCAGGTCGCCGGCCATGCCGGCAAGGAACCTGACGAGGGGATCGGCGGGTGGGATCACTCGCTCGCAGGACGACACGTGCCGCCAGGCATCGCCGGCCCGCCACCCGTATGTCACCTCGGTCCCGTCGTACGCGGTAGGGCATGTCCCGGTGAACGGGGTGGACGACGACAGGCGGGTGCCGGCAACGGCCGCCCGCAGTTGCCGCAACTGCCGCGTGGTCAGAGTCCCCTTCTCGCGCGCCGCGGTCGCACCGGTAGATGTCATCGTCCACGTCCCGTTCGTCCGGATGACGAGGCGTGATGCGCAGGGTCCCGCCCGGCACAGGCCGCCGGTGGTGGAACGGGACGCCAGTGGACTCGGATCAGTCAGTGCTGCGGCGGGTCCGCACGTCGCGAACGCGAGCGCGAGGGCGGCCCCGGCGCTGATGAGTCTGCCGACCATGCCGCCAGTATCACCCCCGGACGGACCCCGGTTCAGTACCTCACGGTGATCCGGCGCGCGCGACCGTCGACGGTCATGAGCCCGCCGTACGGCAGGACGTACTGGGGATCGGTATGCCCGAAGTCGGGTCCGAACACGACCATCGCCTCCGGGGCGTACGTCTCGACGGCCCGAAGGACCGCCTCCCTCTGCTCGGCCCTGAATATCTCGCGCTCGGCCTCGGACCGGGTGAGGTCCGGGCCCCAGGCCTTGGGCTTGGCGACCACGATGGCCGGGAACTGGCGAAGCAGTCCGCGCTCGCCGGCGTTGCGCAGCATGCGGAAGACGTCGTCCGCGGCGGGCATCTCCTCCGAGGTCTCCAGGAGCAGCACGCAGCCTTCGTAGTCGGTGACGGGCCTGATCCATCGGTCAGCGGCGAGGTTCCAGTGGAGGATCTCGAGATTGCCGCCCCACGTCTGTCCCGTGACGACGCGATCGGCCCGGTGCCAGGTCCAGCCCGGCTCGGACGTGACGGGCAGGGCCTCGAGCAGCGTGCTGCGGTCGTCCCAGTCGGGGTGCAGGTCGGTGAACGACGCGACCGGCCGGATCTCCACCTCGCCGGTGGTGAACAGAGCGTCGCGCAGGGAGGCCAGCGAGACCGGATGAGGGCCGCCAGCTCGGGCGAGGTGCACCATGGTCGAGCCACCGTGGTACCCGACGATGCCGAGGTTCCACAGCCAGTTCAGCAGGTTCGTGTTGTCGCTGTACCCGACGAACGGCTTAGGATCCGCCACGAACACGGCCGGGTCGAGGTGCGGAAGGACGGTGAGCTGGTCGTCGCCCCCGATCGTGGCGAGCACGGCGCGAATCGTGGGATCCGCGAACGCGGCCATGAGGTCGTCGGCCCTGGCCTGCGGCGTGGAGTCGACCGCTCGGGTCGTCGGGTACTCCACCGGCTCGAGCCCGAGATCGTCCCGGAGCACGGCCATGCTGATCTCGTGCACGTCTGGGAACAGCCCCGGTCCGGCCCACGAGGGCGAGACGACCGCGACCCGGTCGCCCGGCCTGACGCGGGGCGGTACCAGCAAGGGTCAGACCACGCCGTAGAGGCGATCGCCCGCGTCGCCGAGGCCGGGCACGATGTAGCCCTTCTCGTTGAGGTGGTCGTCGAGCGCCGCGGTCACGACGGTGACCTCGACGTCTCGACCGGCAAACGACTCCTCGAGGTGCCGCAGGCCCTCCGGTGCGGCGAGCAGGCAGATGGCGGTGACATCCCTGGCACCGCGCTCGAGCAGAAGGTTGATGGCGGCCACGAGGGTGCCGCCAGTGGCCAGCATCGGGTCGAGCACGAAGACCTGGCGGTTGTTCAGCTGGAGGGGCAGGCGGTCGGCGTAGGTGGTCGCCACCAGTGACGTCTCGTCGCGCACCATGCCGAGGAAGCCGACCTCAGCTGTCGGCATCAGCTTGACCATGCCGTTCAGCATGCCCAGGCCGGCCCGCAGGATCGGAACGACGAGAGGGGTGGGCTCGGCCATCTCGACACCCATGCACTCCGCGACGGGCGTCGTGATCTGCACTGGCCGCACCTGGAGGTTGTCGGTCGCCTCGTAGGCCAGGAGGGTGACGAGTTCCTCGGCCAGGAGGCGGAACGTCGCCGACGACGTCTCGTGACGGCGCAGACGCGTGAGCTTGTGGGCGACGAGGGGATGATCGATGACCAGGGTGCGCATGCAGCCGAGAGTAGTGGTCTGGTCCCCGTCGTGGCTCTTTGCATGACACCATCTACGGGTGAGCACCGAGGAGGTATCTGCGGACAACATCGACTTCGCCATCGCGGCCTACCGCGAGGAGGGTCAATGGACTGTCGTCGCGTTGCCTGCCAAGGCTGTGGTCACCGCGGAGGGCTTCGTCTCCTCGCTGCGCCAGTTGCCCGGAGAGGGCGGCGTCTTCGGGGTGGTCTGCATCTCCGATGACTTCTTCATCCTCGCCCACACGGTGCGCGACGGCGTGCGACTGATGATCAGTGACGCCATCGCCCTGCTCGACTGGTCGATCGCCCGTGAGGCCGCCGAGCTCATCGGTCTGGAGTGGGAGGAGGCCGACGTCGAGGAGTTCGAGGCGGCGGGCGACGTCAGCCTGTGTGCCGACTTCGGCCTTGACGAGGCCGAGCTCGTGATGATCTGCCAGGACGAGGAGCTCTATCCCGACGAGCAGGTTCGGCAGATCGCCAAGCGCCTCGGATTCTCGAAGGAGCTCGCCACCGCGCTCCGGTCGCGATGACTCCGGTGGCCACGGCCGACGAGGTCGCGATGGCGGCGGCCCTGGCCGAGGCGCGACTCGGCGAAGCCGAGGGGGAGATCCCCATCGGCGCCGTGGTGTTGGCGGCGGATGGCAGCATCCTCGCGCGGGCGCACAACCGCCGTGAGGGACTCAAAAACCCGACCGCGCATGCCGAGGTGATCGCCCTGCGCGAAGCGGCCCGAATCCTCAACCGGTAACGCCTGAACGACTGCACCCTCGTCGTCACCCTCGAGCCGTGCCCGATGTGCGCCGGTGCGATCGTCATGTCGCGGGTGCCGAGACTCGTCTTCGGGGCCTGGAACGACGACTACGGTGCCGCCGGTTCCCGCTGGGACCTGGTGCGCGATCGGCGACTCAACCACCGAACCGAGGTGATGTCGGGGGTCAAGGCGTCGGAATGTGGTGCGATGGTGCGTGAGTTCCTGATGACCAGGCGCCCGGTGCAGGAGGACCGATGATGTCGCTGCGGGACAGCCCGATCCGTCGAGGCACTCCACCGCGCCCACCGTGGTTGCTGCCGGTGCTCATCGCCGTGGGCGCCCTTGTCGTTATCGGCGTCGTCTTCGCGTTGGTGAGCCTGGTGCGTGGCTCGTCGTCGGACACGGCCAGTCCGGCATCGGCTGCGCCGAGTCCGTGCGTGACCGAGCTGGTCGCACCGTCGCAGGTGCTGCCCGAACCCAGCACAGTCACGGTGAACGTCTACAACTCCACGCCGAAGTCCGGGCTGGCCATGGACACGGCCAAGGAGCTGAAGGCACGCTCGTTCCTTATCGGCAAGGTGGCGAACGACCCGAAGAAGAAGACGATCAAGGGGGTGGCGCAGATCCGCTACGGCGCCAAGGGCGAGCAGGCCGCCCAGCTCCTGCTGTTCTACGTGCCCGGCGCCGATCTGGTGCGCACCGGCCGCAAGGGTGCGACGGTTGACGTGGCCATCGGCAACACGTACAGCGGGCTGGCGCCGCAGCAGGGCATCGATGCCCTCATGGCGTCGCCCAAGCCGATCGCATCGGGGCCGGCGTGCCCGCCCAGCTCGCCCTGAGTCAGCGAGGGGTGGTGCCGGGGCCGGAGCAGGCCCAGGCGAGGTACTTGGTGATGACGCGCTTCCAGGCCGGCTTGGTGAGCGCCTGGCGTGACGCGGCGTTCTTCCAGATCTCGGCGATCGACAACGTGATGACGGCCGTGGGGCTCGCCTTGTAGCCCATGCATGTCGCGGTCTGGCTCGTCGCGGCCTGCTTGACCCACTCCTTCTTCAGGGCGCCGAGATAGAGGGCCTCCTGGCCTGGAGTGGCCGCCGCGGGGGCCACGGTCGCGCCCGCGAACAGCGAGCAGGACATGATGGCGATGGCCGCGATGCGCTTGGCGCGGGTGGTGAGCATGGAAGAACCCTTCAGGCATGGCTGGATCAGTTGCCGGTGACGGTAGCAGGGTGGCGGTCGCGAAGCGACGGCGTGTCAGACTCTGTGGATGACCTCGACCGACCGGACCGTCGTGCGGGTCGAGGACAAGGTGCGGCTGGGCCCGGACGCTCAGGTCGACGACAAGGCCATCATCATCGCCCCGCGCGACCCCCGCGCGACCGATCCGTTCCTCGCACTCGCCGAGGACTGGTTCTCCGAGCCGGGGTTCGAGTGGCACCCGCATCGGGGGATCGAGACCGTGACGATGGTGCTCGACGGCGTGCTCGAGCACGGCGACAACGCGGGCCATTCCGGGGCCCTGCTGCCCGGCGACGTGCAGTGGATGACGGCTGGGCGGGGCATCATCCACCGGGAGCTGGCCTTCAAGAACGAGCACGCCCACACCCTTCAACTGTGGATCAACCTGCCGGCACGCAAGAAGCTCGTTGCCACCGGTTACCAGGACCTGCGCGGTGCGGCTCGCCCCGGGGTCACCGCGGCCGGGGCGTCGATCGACGTCATCTCCGGCACTGTCGCCGGCGTCGCCGGGCCGGCCGTGAACCAGCACCCGATCCAGGGCAGCATCATCACCCTCGAACCCGGTCAGGTGACCGACTACGCCCTGCCCGCCGCTCATCGAGCGTTCCTCTACATCCTCGAGGGCGTCGCGACGATCGGCGGTCGCCGGGTCGGCGAGGGGCAGGTGGCCTGGTCGGACCCGGTCAGGGGCGCGTCGTCGTCCCTGCGGGTGGGCTCGGCGAGCCGTGACGCAACCACGCGCGTGCTGGCCTACAGCGGACAGCCGCTGCGGGAGCCGGTCGCGATGGGTGGACCCTTCGTCATGAACTCGAAGGCGGAGATCGAGGCCGCGTACCGCGACTTCCATGCGGGGCGGTTCGGCCAGGTCCCACGGCAGGCGCGACTCAAGGCCGTCTGAGCACCACAGGATCGGCCGAAATGCTTGCGGTGGTCACTCGCGACCGGCACGATCCGGATTGTCCGGTTTGTCGATGAGAGGACCTGCCGTGCAAGGAACGTCCGACGAGTCCGATATCCGCGACATGCTCGCGGTCCACGACGCCTTCCGAGCCGAGCTCGCCGAACTACCCGACCTCGTCCTCGCCGTGACCCCGGGCGACTCGGAGAGGACGGGGATCGTCGGTGAGCACACCCTGCTGGTGCTCAGCATGCTCGAGGCGCACCACGACGGTGAAGACGTCCTCGTGTGGCCTCTTGTCCGCGAGAGGGCTCCCGAGGCGGTGGACCTCGTCGCTGCGCTGGAGGCGCAGCACCTGCAGATCCACCCGCTGATCGATGCCGCCCGCGAGGACGCGACCGCATGGATGGCCACCTGCGGGCAGGCCGAGGCAGGCGAGCTGGCCGGCGCCCTCGCGGCGCTCGACCAGGTGCTGCGGGCCCACCTCGCGCAGGAGGAGAGCGAGTTCATGCCGATCATGGCGCGCACGATGACCCAGGAGGAATGGGCCGCCGTCGGCGTGCATTCGCGGGCGGCGCTGGCGCCGGAGCAGCTCGGCCTGGCGCTGGGCACGATCCTCGCCGACACCAGTCCCGAGCTCGGCGAGCTGATCATCGGCTCTATGCCTCCCGAAGGCCAGGCCGGCTGGGAGCAGTTCGGCAAGCCGGCGTACGCGTCGTACCGAGCGCGGCTGTACGGCGAACCCAAGTAGGCCGCTGCCGCTGACCCGTGAGGCGCGTCCGCCGCAGATTCGGACTACCGTGACGATCGGCCCCAGGGTCATTCGCGGGCCGATGGTGGTGGCGGCAAGGGGGCGCGACATGACGAACTGGTACGGGATCTCCACCGACGATGCGGCGAAGCAACTGGGCGTCGATCCAGCCGTGGGCCTGACCTCGGCGGAGGCCGCTACCCGGCTGGCCAAGAACGGGCCGAATGCCCTTGCAGTGGAGAAGCCGGTCCCCGGTTGGCGCCGGTTCCTCAAGGAATACAGCAGCTACATGCAGCTCATCCTTCTCGCCGCTGGATTGCTCTCGATCGTGATCGGCGAGTTGCGCACGGGCCTCGTGCTCATCCTCCTGACGGTCCTCAACGCGACCATCGGCCTGAAGCAGAAGGGCAAGGCGGAGAGCGCCATGAACGCGCTCAAGTCGATGCTCATGGCATCGGCGCGCGTGCGACGCGACGGAGCCGAGGCGCAGATCCCGGCCGATCAGGTCGTCGTCGGCGACGTGGTGCTCATCGCTGCCGGTGACCAGGTCGCGGCCGATGGTCGCATCGTGTCCGCGAGCTCGCTGCAGATCGACGAGTCATCGCTCACCGGGGAGAGCGTTCCCGCCTCCAAGGACGCGACGGCGGTGACGGGCGACGCACTGAGCCCTGGCGACCAGTCGGACATGGCCTTCATGAACACCCCCGTCACGCACGGCAGCGGGGTGATGATCGTGGTGGGAACCGGAGCGCAGACGGAGGTCGGGAAGATCTCCGCCATGCTGTCGACGACGAAGCAGGAGAAGACGCCGCTCGACCGGCAGATCAACGCCATGACGCTGTGGATCGCCGCCCTGGCCGGAGTGACCATGATCGTCATGTTCGTCACGGGCCTTGCCCGAGGCGAGGCGTGGGACGTCCTCTTCATCTCCGCCGTGGCCCTCGCGATCGCCTCGATCCCCGAGGCGCTGCCCACCGTCACCGACGTCATCTTGTCGTCCGGTGCGGTCGCCCTCGCTAAGGCGAACGCCATCGTCAAGGATCTCGGTTCGGTCGAGACGCTGGGGTCGACCTCCGCGATCAACTCCGACAAGACCGGCACCCTGACGATGAACCAGATGACCGTCGTCGAGGTGCTCGACCCCACGGACCGGTACACCGTGAGCGGCACGGGCTACAGCCTCGACGGCAAGGTCGCGCACCCTGCCGGCACGTCGCCCTCGATCGAGGACGCGATCCTGCCGTTCCTCATCGCCAACGACGCGAAGCTCGAGGACGGCAAGGTCGTCGGAGACCCGACGGAGGGCGCCCTCCTCGTCCTCGCCCACAAGGCGGGCCTGAGCATCGAGGCGACCCGCGACAAGTTCCCGCGCCTGGCGACGCTGCCCTTCGACCCCACGTACAAGCTGATGGCGGTCTTCGTCAACGTCGTGGATGGTTCTGGGAAGGCCGTGGTGCGCGCGTACGTCAAGGGCGCGGCGCCCGCCGTGATCGGACGATCGTCGACGGCCTTGACCGACGGCGCCGCCGTGCCCTTCTCGGCCGAGCTGACGGAGAAGGCGAAGGCCGGCATCGCCCGGCTCGGAGGACAGGGCCTGCGGGTGATGGCCGCCGCGTACACCGACATCGACCCGGGCCAGTTCGACGCCGACGGTGACCTGCTCGCCCACCTCACCGACCTGACCGTGACAAGCGTGGTGGGGATGGTCGACCCGCCGCGTGCGGAGTCGAAGTCGGCGGTGCAGAAGGCCCAGGAGGCGCACATCCGAGTCCGCATGGTCACCGGCGACGACGTCGTCACCGGTGCGGCGATCGCCCAGCAGTTGGGCATCCCTGGCGAGGCGATCCTGGGGTCGGACTTCGCAGCGCTCAGCGAGGACGAGCGCATGAAGAGGATCGACGACATCGGCGTCGTCGGGCGGGTGGCGCCAGAGCACAAGGTGCTCATCGCCGAGACCCTGAAGAAGAAGGGCGACGTCGTCGCGATGACCGGCGACGGCGTCAATGACGCGCCGGCCATCAAGGCCGCCGACATCGGCATCGCCATGGGCACCGGCACGCAGGTCGCGAAGAACGCCGGCCGGATGATCCTGACGGACGACAACTTCTCCACGATCGTCTTCGCCATCGAGCAGGGCCGCAAGCTCTACGACAACCTCGACAAGTTCATCCGGTTCGTGCTCATCACCCTCATCGTGTTCGTGCTGACGTTCCTGGGCGCGAGCCTGCTCAACATCGCGGCAGGGCAGCCGTTCACGCCGGTCCAGATCCTGTGGATCAACTTCCTCATCGATGCCGCACTGGGGATGGCCCTCGGTTTCGACAAGGAGACGCCCGGGCTGATGCAGCTCAAGCCGCGGCCGCGGGATCAGGGGATCCTCACGAGGAGCGTCGTCATCACCGTGGGACTCGTGGGCCTGTTCATGGCGGCCGCGCTGCTCCTGCTCATCCAGCTGGGCGAGAACCGGTACGGGAGTGTCGCGGTCGGCTCGACCCTGGCCATCACGGCCTTCGCGCTCTTCCGTGTCGTCGGCGCCTACGAGAGCCGCAGCGAGACGCTGACGTGCCTGTCGGTCTCGACGTTCGACAACAAGACACTGAACATGGTCGTCGTCGCGGAGCTCGCGCTTGCCTATCTCGTCACCGAATGGGATGTGCTGCGCCACATGCTCGGCACAGAGTCGCTGTCCGCGGAGCAGTGGGCGATCGCGATCGCACCTGCCGTCGCGCTCCTCGTCCTGTGGGAGGCGGGCAAGGCCATCGCGCGCACGCGCACGTAAGCCGGCTCACGCCCTCTGCAGGAGGTCGAGGAGGTCGCCGTACTGCCCGACGAGGAAAGCGGAGTCGCCCGCCAGCAGGCGGGTGTCCCGACGAGGCGGGTACTCCAGGCCGCCGGGCCCTGCCGAGCGCTCGATGGCGACGACGCGGGCTCGGGCACCGAGATCCTGCAGCGTGATCCCGTCGAGGCCGCCACCTTCGTGCACCGTGAGCCGGGCCGCCATGAAGGGCACCGAACCGACATAGAAGGTGCCGAGGACGTCTAGGCCGAGGGCCGCACCGACGAACCAAGGGGATGCGAGCTCGGCGATCGAGCGGGCGATCCCCGCATCGAGTCCGGCACCGATCACCCGCGCGAGGTTGCGGCTGAACACCCGCAGGGCGATAGGCACCGGCCGATCCCCCACCACGCTGCGCACGGCGAGGCCGGTCTCGATGTTGACCAGGTCGTCGCTCGTGAGCACGGCGACGCCGGCGGCACGGTGAACGCCAGCGGCCGCCTGCGTCTCCGGCAGGGTGGCTTCGCCGATGAGCACGGGAATGCGCGCGGCCCGCATCTGTGGAATGAACCGCTGACCATCGCCTCCGTCGATGATGGCGACGTCATAGCCAGCGTCGTGGAGGTCGATCGCGACCTTGCTGCCGACGGCGCCCAGGCCGATGACCACGATGTGGTCCTTCATGCCCGTGAGCCGCTGGCGGCCGAGGGACTGGGCCAATCGGCGGGAGACGAGGGCGTTGGTGAGCAGCGCGGTGGCCAGGGCGACCAGGGTCGCACCGAGGAGGATCAGGAGGATCGCCCAGACGCGCAGCCAGGTGGACTGGTCACGGAAGTAGAAGTCGCCGAAGTTGACGGTGGCGATGGTCTCTGAGGTGAAGTAGACGGCGTCGAGCACGTCCATCTTCGTGCCGTCGGGCTCCTGGTAGCCCGAGGTCAGGATGACGATAGAGATGATGGCCAGGGCGGAGAGCACGGCGAAGGCCACGCGGAAGGGCCGATCCACGGCGTCCGACATCGCGGCTAGGGCCTCGCGCATGCGCCGGCGCAGTGAGGGCCCCGTTGCCGTCGCCTGCTCCGTGGCCGGCTGCAGGCCGAGCCGGCCGAACTCGCGGGAGGTGCCGACGAGTGTGACCACGTCGCCGGGCTCCACGGGATGGTCCCGGCCTGGGCAGGACTCCAGGGGCGATCCGTCCGCCGGCTGGACGGCGATGGGGGCCAGGTCGCCCCAGGTGGAGCGGAAGGTCCCGGTCTCCGTGTTCGACAGCGTCGCTATCAGGAACTCCGTGCCGCCGAGGTCGATGGCGTGCGTCGTGCGGTTGACCGCGACCTCCACGAACGACTGGGAGGCCAGCTGCGCCACGTTCAGCACGGCGCCGGGCAGCGCGATCTCATGGAGGGCCGTGCCCACGGAGGCGTTCGCCATGCGCACGACGATGCGGACCCTGGCGGAGACGTCGCGCACGAGGAGTGCGAGCCGGATGTTCATCACGTCGTCATCGGTGACGCAGAGGACGGCAAGCGCTTGCTCGACGCCGGCCGCCTCCAGGGTGTCCTCGCTATGGCCGTACCCCGCGAGGAACTGGACGCCCCAGCGCTGGAGGTCCTCCTGCTGCGTGGCGTCGGCGTCGGGATCCACGACGACGATGCGATGCCCGGTGTCGGAGAGCTGGCGCACGATACGCCGGCCGACGCCCTGGAATCCGAAGACCACGATGTGGCCTCGAACCGCGTCGTCCCCTGTCACGTCCACATCCTCGTCGTCGCCGTGCGCGCTGTGGGCATAGTTCCACACAAGGCGTCCACGAATGGCCATCTCGCGGGCCCGCGCCGTAGCGTGGAGGGTCGGGGTGGGATCCACTCGACTCGAGGAGCGATCATGGCCGGCGTCCTGCGTCACTCGCTCGTGTCCGTAGGAGCAGCGGCCCTCGTCGTTGCCCTCGTCGTGGTGGCGTCGCCCCCGGCCCTCGCGTCCGATCCGATTACGGACCCCGAGATCTCGGCCGCGGTGGACCAGCTCGACCGCGTCGTCGCCGAGGCCATGAGCCGGTCGGGCGTGCCAGGCGTCGCCGTTGCCGTGGTCCACGGAGATCAGGTGCTGTATGCCAAGGGATTCGGCGTGCGCGACGTGGACACGGGCGCGCCCGTCACCGCGGCCACCGTGTTCCAGATCGCCTCGCTCTCGAAGACCATCGCGGCCTCCGTCGTGGCAGGGGCGGCCGGCCGCGGCATCGTGGCCTGGGACGATCCCGTGCGCCAGCACCTGCCCTGGTTCACATTGTCCGATCCGTATGTCGGCGAGCACGTGACCATCGCGGACATGTTCGCCATGCGCAGCGGGCTACCCGGCGAGGCCGGAGACATGCTGGAGCTGCTGGGCTACGACCGGACCCAGATCCTGCGCCGCCTGCGCTACGAGCCGCTCGAGCCCTTCCGTGACTCGTACGGCTACGCCAACTTCAGCCTGACCACCGGAGCGCAGGCGACGGCCGCCGCGGCCCACAGGCCGTGGGCCGACCTGGCACAGGAGCTCATCTACGAGCCCCTCGGCATGACCTCGACGTCCTCCCGGTACGCCAACTTCCTCGCTCAGCCGGACCGCACCGCCCTGCACGTGCCGGTGGACGGCGCCTGGCAGTCGCTATACCAGCGTCAGCCGGACGCTCAGGCACCCGCCGGGGGAGTGAGCAGCACCGTGCTCGACCTCGCCGCGTGGATGCAGATGGAGCTGGCGAACGGCGCCTACCAGGGTCGGCAGGTCGTGGACGCCCAGACGCTCGCCGCAGCCAACACCGCGCAGAACCGCCGGAGTCCGGTCGGTGACCCCGCCTCGCTGCCCCAGTTCTACGGGTATGGGATGAACGTGGCCGTCGACGGCACCGGGCGGGTGCAGCTGAATCACTCGGGCGCGTTCACGGCGGGTGCGGGCACGACCGTGACGATGATCCCGTCCGCCGGACTGGGGATCGTCGTCCTCGCCAACGGCATGAGCGGTGTCTCCGAGGCGATCTCCCTGTCCTTCGTGGACCTGGTCGAGACGGGCTTCATCTCCCGTGATTGGCTCAGCGTCACCGCGCCGATCCTGATGGCGCCCTACCAAGCGGATCCGGAGTTCGACCCGGCGAACCGACCGAAGACCCCCAACGCGTCGCGTCCGGCGTCCGCGTTGACCGGCTCGTACTCCAATGGCTTCTACGGTCGCGCGACGGTTAGGAAGGTCGGCCGGGGGCTGGTGCTCACCATGGGTCCCGACCGTGTCGCGATGCCGTTGACGCACTGGTCCGGCGACCGCTACGTCGCGACCGTCGCCTCCGGCAACTGGCCCTTCCAGCAGTGGGTCGACTTCACCGGGGGCACGTCACGCGCGACCGTTCTCGTCTTCGGCCTCCGCGACGACCCGACCAGTCTCCTGTCGCGCGCCAGGTAACGGACACCCCCAAGGACGGCGTCGGGCCCTTAACGCCCACGGCCGGAAGGGCGAGGGACGAACGGCTCTGTCCTGCTGAGCGCTGGCGTCCGACGATGAGGCCGTGTGGAAGGTCGCTCGCGGGTCGCTGCTCGTTCTCCTCGTGGCGGTGCTGGGCGTGCTGTTCCCGGGTACCGCCCTCGGAGTCGATGCTGGACCAAGCGGCCCGCCAGCGCCGGTGACCCTGATCCTCTTCCATGGCGAGGGCTGTCCGCACTGTGCAGCCGAACGCGAGTTCCTCACGGAGCTGAGCGCGGCCTATCCGGACCTGGTGATCGAGCAGTACGAGGTCTGGAACGACGCCGCGAACCGCGACCTGCTCATGCAGACGGCGGCCCGGCTCGGCTTCGATCCGAGCGGCGTACCGGTGACGGTGATCGGTGACGAGGTGTGGATCGGGTACGCCGACAGCATCGGTGAGGAGATCACCGCTGCGGTCGAAGCGGGCCTCAGGGCGTCGAGCACGGCGCCGTCTCCGTCGGGTGCGGCCGCGGTCGAACCGCCCCCTGTCAACGCGAGCGAGACGGTGGTTGACGTGCCCGTCCTGGGCGCGGTGGACGTGTCGTCGTCGTCGCTTCTCGTCACGACCCTGGTGATCGGGTTCGTCGACGGAGTCAATCCGTGCTCCTTGTGGGTGCTCTCGCTCCTGCTGGCCATGGTCCTGAACCGCGGATCCCGCGGGCGGGTGCTGATCGTCGGTTCGACGTTCCTCGCGGTCACAGCTGCGATGTACGCCCTCTACATCTTCGGCTTCTACAGCGCCCTGGACTACGTGGGCGGCCTGTCATGGATCCGATACTTCGTGGCCGCCATCGCTATGACGTTCGGCGTGCTCCAGCTGAAGGACGGGATCCGGCCGGGGGTCGGCCCCTCGCTGTCGATCGCCCCGTCGGCGCGACCGCGGATCTACGAGCGCATGCGCATGGTCGCGGCACCGGACCGGCGGCTGGCGGCCACGCTGGTCGGCACCGTCGGGCTCGCCATCGGGGTGTCGCTTCTGGAGACGCCGTGCACCGCGGGACTCCCGCTGCTGTGGACGAGCATCCTGACCGAGCGTGACGTGGGCCTCGGGGCGGCCGTCGCGTTGTTCGCGGTCTACATGACCGTGTTCCTGCTGGACGAACTGGTGGTGTTCGGCATCGCCGTCGTGACGCTTCGGGCCACCAAGCTCCAGGAGCGACATGGCCGGCTGCTCAAGATCCTGGCCGGCTCGTTCCTGGTGACCCTTGCCCTGACGATGATCGTCGCGCCCAACGCCATGGACACGCTCGCCGGTGCTGCATGGGTGTTCGCTGTCGCGGGTGGCATAGCGCTGACCCTGCTGCTCGCCATGCGGCTCCAGCGCATCGAGGCACGCTGACCGGCATTGCCCGCGGTCCTACCCCTCGGGCTTGACCGCGTCCGTGAGGTCCTGCGCGACGATTGCCTTCAACTGCTCCAGGTCCTCATCCTGCGGACCCAGCAGGGGCCAGATGCGCCTGAACAGCAGCTGTTGGGCATGGAACGCGACGGCCGTCGTGAGGTGGAAGTTCGGATCCTCCAGCTGCGGCGGGACCGGCCACCCCTTCGCCTTGGCCGTCTTGACGAGCCCGGGGATGGCGACCTTGCCGAGGTTGCTCAGTGTCCGATCGCTGGCCTCCCAGTCGATCTGCCACTGCGGCACCGGGTTGGCCCGCGGGACATCCCAGTCGTCGGGGTCCGTCGGTGTCTCGCGGCTGAACACATAGTCGATCGGCTTGGCCGCCTTGTCGCGCTCCGTGAAGGCGTCCCCGATGTCCCATAGCGCGCGCAGCGTCGCGATCAGCGAGGTGTGCCGGTGCTCGTCGTTGTAGACCGAGCCGGGCTCCACCCACGGGGACACGACGATGGCCGGAACCCGGTACCCGGACCGGTCGAACCGGAAGCCGCATTGTCCGGCAGGGGCAGCGGGGTCCGGTGCCGGGACAGGGCCGGGAGGCACGTGGTCGTAGGTGCCCCCGGGTTCGTCCCAGCCGATCAGGAGCGTCGTGTTCCACACGTTCGCGCCGGTGGGAGAGCGCATGCCACGGTAGGCGTCGAAGACCCGCTGCAGGAAGGCTTCGCCGGACAGGATCGACGACGGCACGTCAACGTCGAGGTGAAGGCCCTTGACCAGTGCAGCGCCGGCCGCCGGATGGTAGTCGCCGTGCCCCACCAGCAGATTCGGCTCGATCATGGCGAAGTCCGGGAGGTTGCCGGATGCGGCGTCCTTCTCGAACTCGGTGAAGGGCACGAAGTGGGTGGCGAAGCGGGCGTGGAGCTGCGGCCAGTGGATCAGGCCGGTTAGCGAGGCGCCCGAGTCACCCTCGACGTAGACCTTCCACGTGCGGCCATGGGCCTCCAGGCGGTTGAAGATCGTCTCTGCGGTGTTGTCGTGGACCCAGTGTCCGAGTGGCGTGTTGGTGGTTCCGCCGGTCGGCAGGGGGGTGCACGTGGCCGCCGTCCAGAACGACCGGTTCATGAAGGTCTGGGACGGTACCTCGCAGAACCAGTGGTCGAACACCCCGAACTCCCGGGCGAGGCCGTTGAGCACGGGCACCTGCTCAGGTGTGAAGCACTGCATGATCTGCGCGTACTCGTCGAAGGTCGGCTGACGGCCCATCTCGCACGTGAAGAAGGAGATGTAGTCGGTGACGAAGCCGTCCATCGTCGGGGTCGCGCCCTCCGGCGGAGCGTTGTAGGGAGCCTTCACGTCGTCCCCGCCGACGAAGCGGTTGTGCTCGTCCAGGATCCCGAACAGCTGGGTGTTCGTATGGCAGTACTCCTCGCCCGAGTCCGGGTTCGGCGCATCCATGTTGTCGCCCACGTACACCGCGACCCGGCCGCTGCCGTCCGGCGGCTGATGCTCGGCCCACGGCGGTACGGGGTTGCTCAGCTCCCTGCCGATCACGCCTTCGAACGTCTTGCCATCACCCGGCCCGTATAGGTGCCCCAGGAGATTGTCCAGGGAGCGGTTCTCGAAGAGCACGACAACCACGTGATCCATGGCGTGGGAACGGTCTTCTGCTGTCACTGCGACTCCCCAGTCCGGGACTGCACTTGATCTCAGGTTCTGCGTACGACGGTAGTGGCAAAGGCAACCGGACGTCGCGAGTCTCCGGCATCTATCTCCGCGGCCCTTTGCGGAGGTCCGCAGGAACAGAAGGCCGGCACCGCAGATGGTCTTCCCTCAGGGCACGCTCATCCCGCCGTGATATCGACCTCGCTGACTGATTCGAAGGACGAAAGTGCTTGGGGATAAACGGTTCTTGGGCCATCGGGAATGTCAGATGGGCGTTCTAGTGTGTGGTCATGTTGATCGAGTTCGATGAGACCCGCGCTGATGGCGACGATGCGATCGCGTGCCTGCAGGAGCTCGATCGAATCGAGGCACGCGTTCATGCGCTGCGCACTCAACTCCTGGTGAAGGTCGCAGACCCGCGCCCGCGGATCGATGAGTTCTGGGTGCTGACTCCCGGAAGTGATGAGGAGAAGCGCCTGCGGATCGCTGACATCGTCCGCGAGGAACTTGCGTGCGCTCTGCGGCGATCGCCAGCGCACATGCAGGCCTTGATCGACACCGCGCGGCTGCTCGCCGGGCCGCTCGCGGCCACGCGCGATGCGCTCCATGACGGGGTGATCCGGATGGACCACGTGAACGTCATCACGGGTGCCGCTCATCGCCTGCCGGGGTGGCAAATGCGGGATGCCGGGGAGACGGCCGAGTTCACCGCTGCCTGCGAGCAACTCCAGCGTCGGGTGCTGCCGGTCGCAGCGCGGGCCAGCATGGTCATCGTCCGGGCGTGCGCCAGACGAGCGGCACTCGCGATCGATGCGGAGGGTGAGGCGAGGCGCCGCCGGGAGGCCAAGTGCACGCGGGACGTGTGGATCTCAGGTGACGTGGACGGGATGAGCCTGCTGATCGCTCGGATGACCACCGAGCATGCCCACGCCCTGAAGACCCAGATCGACGCCGCCGGGTTCGACCGCGCCTACTCCGTGGATGCACGACCTGGGCTGACCATTGGCGAGCACCGCATCGAGGCGCTCGCCGCGATGATCCTCGGCGGCGAAGGTGCCGACGGAGGAAGCGCACCGGTGACGGCACACATCAATGTCACGATCCCGCTGCCCATGCTGCTCGGCCTGCAGGTCGATCTCGTCGACGGCCAAGCGGACCTTGCCGGTGAAGGACCCGTCCCGGGAACCGTCATCCGAGAGCTCCTGCAGGACCCGGCCTGCGCCGTCACGATGCGCCGCCTGGTGACCGACCCGATCACGGGGCATCTCCTCGATTACGGACGGAAGACGTATGACGTCCCGTCGCGGCTGCGCGACTACATCATCGCCCGGGACCGGACGTGCAGGTTCCCCGGCTGCAACAGGCGGGCCGACCTCTCGCAGATCGATCATGCGATCCCCTACGGCGACGGCGGCGAGACCAATCCCGCGAATCTCGGAGCTCTCTGCACCAGGCACCATCAACTGAAGACCCTCGCCGGCTGGGATATCACCAAGACCAGGCCCGACGGGACCTGCAGGTGGAGGTCACCGAACGGCCGAACCTTCGAGGGTGGGCCTGAACCACCAGACCCCGACAGTCCGCCTACGGTTCTCGCGCGACTCCAGAGTCGTTGACGGGGCGCCCCGTCGGGACCACTTCAACAGTGGCGGTCTGCCCACGCAACTCCGGGGCCCCTCACGGATCCGGCCTTGATGGTGTGTCCGATTCGGGGCCCGCACGCGCATTCGCGGAATCGTGCACACGGCCCGCCCTCGTGGAGCGACGGCATGTACCCTTCCGGCCACCTACCAGCGAGAATCTTGGAGCGACCGTGACCGACTTGCAGACTGCCCTTGCCATTCCGGTGTCGACGACCCCCGAGATCCCCGGGTGCAGCCTCGCGTCCTACGTTGGACCTGCGTTCGGACTCATCGTGCGGTCTACGAACGCGGGCGGAAACCTCAAAAACACGTTCAAGGGTTTCAAGCAGGGCGAGGTCGTCGAGTTCAGCGCCTCCTTGGAGGAGGCCCGTCACGTCGCGCTTGAACGGCTGGTGGATCACGCCGTCGCGCAAGGTGCCAACGCTGTCGTCGGCCTTCGCTTCGACTCCACCGACATGGGTTCGACTCAGGGAATGGCGGAGATCCTCGCGTACGGCACCGCCGTTCTCCTCGCCTAGCGCGTAGGCCAGACTGCCTCGGCTAGCGGCCGACGTCGACGTTGTTGGACGGACACCGAGCGTCCGTCGATACTTCAAGAAGGTGCTGGCGGCGCATTAGTCGACGTGATACGCCACCAGCGGTGGGTCACGGCGAGCACGATGACCAGGCCCAGTGAGAGCAGGAAGAGGACCTGGCTGGCCGTGGACGAGGAGCCCGGGTCGGGCCCGAGGTAGCCGCTGTAGACGGCGAAGTCCCAGACGGCGTGGGCCGCTTTCGGCAGGATGATGCCCCCGGACACGCGGGGGCGCCCGTGGAGGACGGCGGGCCACCAGCGAAGCCACGTGATGACCGCGACGGCCAGCGCCATCTCGGTCGCCGTCTTCGAGGAGAAGGAACGCCACCGGAGATTTCCTGACACCAAGAAGAGAGGGCCCCCGCACGCGGGGGCCCTCTCTTCTTCCTGGCGGTGGCGGTGGGATTTGAACCCACGGTGAGGTTGCCCCCACACACGCTTTCGAGGCGTGCTCCTTTGGCCGCTCGGACACGCCACCGTGGAGAAGAGTACAAGCCGCTCCACGGGATTCCGAATCACCCTTCGAGGCTGGCCGATCCCACGGAGCGACGAGTCGTTACCCGGAAGGCCGGGGCGAGCGCAACGACGACCAGGAGGATCGGCGCGAGCAGGGCGAACGCCCACCGCAGGCTCGACAGGTCGGCGACGATCCCGATCAGGGGGGCTCCGAGGACGAAGCCCACGTAGTTGAAGACGTTCACGCGGGCGATCGCCAGACCGGTGCCGAGCTCATCGTGCTGCGCCGCGGCCGTGAAGGCCAACGGGATGATCGGCGCGGCGCCGAGGCCGAGGAGGCCGAAGGCCACCAGCCCCCACGCGGGTGATGGGGCAAGGGCGATGAGAAGCGAGGCGACCACGGCGACCGACGCGCCGAGGCGCACGAGCAGCACCGGGCCGCGTGACATGACGCCGCGGTCGACGAACGCGCGGGCGAGCAGAGTCGTCAGGGCGTAGACCCCGTAGGCGAGAGCCGCGAGCGACTCGCTCGAGCCGAGTCCCTCCGTCAGGTAGACCGCGCTCCAGTTCGACGCGGCCGAGTCGGCGACGTACACGCACGTCAGCGCGATGCCGATCACGACGATGGGTGCCCACGGCACCTGCGGCTTGGCAGCACTCGGATGCCCGGGGGAGACGTCGTCCATCTGGCCGGTGAGCTCGACGCGCCCGCGCAGCAGCCAGGGACCCACGACGAGCTGGCCCGGGATGACCGCGACCGCGATGATCGCGAAGAACACGCCGAGTGGGATCGACGAGCCCGCTGCCACCGCGGCAAGCGTGGCGCCGAGGATCCCGGCGAAGCTGAACACGGCGAAGAACGAGCCCATGAGGCTGCGTCCGTACTTCACCTCTATGGAGACGGCCTGCGCGTTCATCGCCGCGTCCACGGCGCCGAGGGCGAAGCCGATCACCGTGAGGGACCCGACCAGAAGGGGCAGCGATGAGCTGAAACCGGCGCCGACCAGGGCCAGCGGTGTGAGCGGACCGAGCACGCGCAGCACCGGCGCACTGCCCACACGGGCGAGCGCGCTGCCGGCGACGAGACTGCCGACACCGGCCACGACGGGCACGAGGCCGAGCAGCAGGGCAAGGGAGGTGTCCGTCAGGCTGAAGCGGTCCTGGATGGTGGGGATGCGGGTGACCAGGGCGGCGAAGCACAGGCCCTGTCCGGCGTAGGCGACGGAGGTAGCGACACGAGCCTGGGCGAAGGGGTGCCTCACTCGCGTGACTATGGCAGCCCACCGGCATCGAGGGGCGCAAACACGCGAGACCCCGGGCGCCGCGCTCGCGCGCGGGCACCGCAGGGCCTCGGTGACGTCTCGCACGGAAGCGAGATCCGCGGAGGATACGGGATTTGAACCCGTGAGGGGTTTCCCCCAACACGCTTTCCAAGCGTGCGCACTAGGCCACTATGCGAATCCTCCGCGGAGGAGGCTATACGGAGTTGGCGAGCCGGCTGTGGCCGCCCCATGCCGCCCGAGGTGGTTCGCCGGGCAGGTCGCCCCGTAGAGTTGTCGCGACCCCTCGTGCGGCGTCATCGCGTGAACCTCCCCAGGGCCGGAAGGCAGCAAGGATAAGCGCGCTCTGGCGGGTGTGCGGGGGGTCCCTTTCCTTGACCGGACCGTCGGCCGATCGGCGGGAGTCGTCGTCGCCCTGCGGCGCTAGGGTGCACCTGTGTCCATGGCCCTGTACCGCACCTACCGTCCGGCCCGCCTGGACGACGTCGTGGGGCAGGAGCATGTCACGGGCCCGCTGCGCCGGGCTCTGGAGAACGATCGCGTGCACCACGCCTACCTGTTCTCGGGCCCGCGGGGCTGCGGCAAGACGTCGACCGCCCGCATCCTCGCCCGGTCGCTGAACTGCGACGAGGGCCCCACGCCCGATCCGTGCGGGGTGTGCCAGAGCTGCCGCGACCTGGCGGCCGACGGGCCCGGTTCCCTCGACGTCATCGAGCTCGATGCGGCCAGCCATGGCGGCGTCGAGCAGACCCGCGACCTGCGAGAGCGCGCGATGTTCGCGCCGGCATCGTCGCGCTACAAGGTCTACATCATCGACGAGGCCCACATGGTCTCCACCGCCGGCTTCAACTCGCTCCTCAAGCTCGTCGAGGAGCCGCCCCCGCACGTGCGGTTCATCTTCGCGACCACCGAGGCCGACAAGGTCCTGCCCACCATCAGGTCGCGCACCCACAACTACACGTTCCGTCTCGTATCGTCGCGCATCCTGCAGCAGCACCTGGCCTCCATCTGCGAGTCCGAGGGCGTGAAGGCGGAGCCCACGGCCCTGGCCCTCGTCGCCCGCGCGGGTGCCGGCAGCGTGCGCGACAGCCTGTCGGTGCTCGGCCAGGTGATCTCGGGCTCGGGTCCCGAGGGCGTCACCTATGCGGAGGCCGTCGCCCAGCTGGGCATGACCGACGCCAATCTGCTCGACGCCACGGTCGATGCCCTCGCCGATCACGACGGGGCAGCGCTGTTCCGGGTCATCGACCAGGTGATCGATGCGGGCCACGATCCGCGCCGCTTCGTCACCGATGTCCTCGAGCGCTTCCGCGACCTCATCGTGCTCACCAACGTGCCCAATGCCGCCGAGCTCGGGCTCATCGACGCGCCCGAGGATCAGGTCGCCCGGGAGGTGGCGCAGGCGCAGCGCTTCGGCCCGGCCGAGCTCACCCGGGCTGCCGACGTCACGAGCAACGCGCTCAGCGAGCTGCGCGGCGCCACCGCCCCGCGTTTGCACCTCGAGCTGATGGTCGCCCGACTCCTTCTCCCGGCATCGGACACCGACGAGGCGAGCATGCGCGCCAGGCTCGACCAGCTCGAGCGCCGCGTCGCCTCCGGATCGGTCATGGGGCACGCCTTCGTCGGCACGGACGACCAGATGACGGTCGTCATCGAGCGCCCCGCTCAGGCCGAACCACCGCCCTCCGCCCCGCCGCGGAAGCTGTCCGACGTGGCTCCCTCGACCGCCGCTCCTGCGGCCGGGGCCGCACCCAGCGCCGGCCAAGAGGCCGAACCCGAGACGGTTCCGGCCGGCGAGCCGGCCAGTCGCCCACGCGTGCCGCGTCCGTCTCCGTCGGCCGAGCCGGCGCCCACCACGGCTTCGCGGCCTCGCCAGCGCCCAGGAACGGGAGCGGAGCGCCCGGCGCCGGCCGCCTCCGAGCCCTCATCACCGGCAACGCCACCCGCCGGTTCGAACGTCACCGTGACCCTCGACCAGATCAGGTCGATGTGGCCCGCCGTCCTTGATGTCGTCAAGAGCATCTCCAAGGTCGGCTGGATGCTGTTCAGCGAGTCCGCCCCGCTCTCCCTGAGCGACGGGGTGCTGGCCGTGGCCGTCACCGACGCCGGCAAGGCCAACAACATCAAGGCCGGCGGGCATGACGAGCGACTGCGGCAGGGGATCTTGTCGGTGCTCAAGACCGATCTGCGCATCGACATCATCCTGGCCCCGGATCGTGCCGGCGCGATGCCGGCGTCCGGCGCCGCCGGTTCGGCGCCGTCTGCGGATACCGACGCACCGAGCCTCGACGACCCGACCGTCGACGGTTCCAGCGGTGTCGACCTCGCGCTGCGTGAGCTCGGCGCGACCCAGATCGGGGAGATCGAGCACTGATGTACGAAGGCATCGTGCAGGACCTCATTGACGAGCTCGGCCGCCTGCCCGGCGTCGGGCCGA
Source organism: Actinomycetota bacterium (assembly GCA_016717115.1). Lineage (GTDB taxonomy): Bacteria > Actinomycetota > Actinomycetes > S36-B12 > S36-B12 > UBA10649. Next base: position 81,010 of record JADKGE010000002.1, on the reverse strand, counting down.
AGGGTGCTCAGCGCATCGCCTTCCACATCCTCGCCGCCGACCCCGCCGACGTGGCGCGCCTCGCGCACGCGCTCAGCGAGGTCAAGGAGAAGGTCCGCTTCTGCTCGATCTGCGGCAACGTCACGGAGGAGCAGACCTGCCGGATCTGCCGTGATCCGCGGCGCGACCAGACCATCCTGTGCGTGGTCGAGGAGCCCAAGGATGTCGTCGCCATCGAGAAGACCCGGGAGTTCCGCGGCCGCTACCACGTGCTCGGCGGCGCCATCAGCCCGATCGAGGGCATCGGCCCCGACGACCTGCGCATCCGCGAACTCGTGGCGAGGCTGGCCGACGGCACGATCGTCGAGGTCATCCTGGCCACGGACCCCAACCTGGAGGGCGAGGCCACGGCGACCTACCTCGCTCGGATGATCAGCCCGCTGGGCGTCGCCGTCTCGCGCCTGGCGAGCGGGCTGCCGGTGGGTGGCGATCTCGAGTACGCCGACGAGGTGACGTTGGGCCGGGCATTCGAGGGCCGTCGGCGGGTGTGAGCGGCCCGCTCCAAGGGCGACGGCTTCTGACTAGCGGGAGAAGGCGGCAGCCAGAGCGGCCGCTGCCTCGGCAGCGCAGGCAGCGTCCGACCGGGGGCGCCGACGGGCCGCCGAACCTCCCGACAGGCCCATGAGCGCCGGCTCACCGATGACCTCCGTCAGCGAGTAGAACTCCGTCCACCTCAACGCTGCGGAACCCCCTGCGGGCGCACCCGGCACTCCACCCCCGACGACACCTATCACCTGCTCCTCGCCCCACCAGGGCTCGGCATAGCGGAGCACGACCTTCTCGAGGTCGCCGGTGCGCAACGAGCCCAGCGCCGCCCGCACCCTGCTGGGCAACGGTGCCACGATGACCACCCCGGCTCGCAGCACCTCCAACGGGACGGCGACCACCACCGCGTCGGTGCGTTGGACCGACCCATCAGCCATCGTCACGTCGACACCCGAGCGCTCGGCGGTGACGGCGGCCACGGGCGACCTGAGCCGCACGTCGATCCCTTCGAGCAGGGCCTCGGGAATCCGGGCGTAGCCCCCGACCACCATCGAGTCCCCGCCGCGGTACTCGTCGCCCTCCTGAGCTGCCCGGACGCCCAGCCGATCCGGATCGCGGCCGTACTCCTGGGCGACCTCGACCTGGGCCGCCCAGGAGTCGAAGCGGCCGTCTCCCCAGCCCCGGGAGGCCAGCCACGAGCCGACGTCCTGCCCACGAGGTGCCGCTGACTCGGACAGTTCACCCAGCAGGGCATCGAGTCGGCTCCACCGGCGCTCTGCCTCGGGCGAGTGGCGTCCGGTCGCGGTGTCCCGAGCGACAGCGTCCTCGACGTCGGTCCGGGCCAGGCTGAGTCCCGTCTGCGCGGCGAGCGGCACCATGGAGTTGCCCCGCAGTCCATGGATCCACGAGGCCCCGAGTTCGATCGGCACTCCCCAGGAGCGATCGGTTCGGATGCGCCCGCCCACGCGGTCGCGAGCCTCCAGCACGACGACGTCGACTCCACGGGCGGTCAGTTCGGCCGCGGCCGTTGCGCCGGCAAGGCCCGCCCCGATGACGATGGCCCGGCCCGGCTGGGCCGACTCCGCGATCAGGCGTCCGGCCAGGCGGCCCGAGTCGTGCGCCCCGGTCGTCGTCGACGGTCGCCCGGAGCTGGCGTACTCGCCCGCCAGCACGATCCGTCCGCCGATGACGGCATCCGCCAGCAGCCGCCGAACGTTCGGAGCGACCCCCGGCGGCAGGGCCGAGTAGGCGCCGCGGGCCCAGGGGTCCGAGTCCCAGCGCGTGACGAGTGCGCCGGTGGGTCGGGGAACCGAGCGCAACGGCCCAGGGCGGCCAGCGGCCCCGGCGGATCGGGCGGGCAGGGCAGTGGCCGCCGCCCCCAGCAGGGCGGCTCGAAGGAGGGTGCGACGGTCCACGCCACCATCGAAGCACGGCAAAATGCCACGTGCAGGGGAGCTTCTCGCTGCGGGTAGACTCCTCCGTCGTGTCCCTGATTGTCCAGAAGTACGGCGGATCCAGCGTCGCCGACGCCGCGAGCATCAAGCGCGTCGCCCGGCGCATCGTCGACACCAAGAAGGCGGGCCACGACGTTGTCGTGGTGGTTTCTGCGATGGGTGACTCCACCGACGAACTGCTCGACCTCGCGGAGCAGGTGTCCCCGCTGCCGCCGGCCCGCGAGCTCGACATGCTTCTCACGGCGGGTGAGCGCATCTCCATGGCACTTCTCGCCATGGCGATCTCCGACCTCGGCGCGGAGGCACGGTCGTACACCGGGTCGCAGGCCGGGCTCATCACCGATTCCGCGCACGGCGCGGCCCGCATCATCGACGTGACCCCGGGCCGCATCCGCAGCGCGCTCGAGGAGGGCGCCATCCCGATCGTGGCCGGCTTCCAGGGCGTCGCCCACGACACCAAGGACATCACGACGCTCGGCCGTGGTGGCTCCGACACCACCGCGGTGGCGCTGGCCGCCGCGCTCGACGCCTCGGTCTGCGAGATCTACACCGACGTCGACGGCGTGTTCAGTGCCGATCCCCGGGTGGTGCCCGCGGCCCGACAGGTGCCGTTCATCACCTACGAGGAGATGCTCGAACTGGCCGCGGTCGGGGCCAAGGTGCTGCACCTGCGCTGCGTCGAGTACGCCCGCCGATTCGACATGCCCATCCACGTGCGCTCGTCGTTCTCGCAGCGCGAGGGAACCTTCGTCATGTCACCCCAAGCCATCGCCACCGCTATCGATGAAGGAAGAGCAATGGAGCAGCCGATCATCTCCGGTGTCGCCGCCGACGTGAACGACGCCAAGATCACGGTGGTCGGCGTCGCCGACAAGCCGGGCCAGGCCGCCGCCATCTTCAAGGCCCTCGCCGGTGCGGGCATCAACGTCGACATGATCGTGCAGAACGTGTCGGCCGCCTCCACGGGCCGCACCGACGTCACCTTCACCTGCCCCCAGGGCTCGGCGACGCCCGCGATGAAGGCCCTTGACAGCCAGCGCGAGGCGATCGGATTCGAGTCGCTGCGCGTCGACGACCAGATCGCGAAGGTCTCCCTCGTCGGGGCGGGCATGCGCTCGCACCCCGGAGTGTCCGCGACCTTCTTCGAGGCGCTCGCGGACGCGAGCATCAACGTGGAGATGATCTCCACGTCGGAGATCCGCATCTCGGTCGTGACGCGCGTTGACGACGCTCAGCGAGCGGTGCGGGCCCTGCACACGGCGTTCGGACTCGATGCCGACGGCGAGGCCGTGGTGTACGGGGGGAGCGGACGATGAGCCGCAAACCCGTCGTCGCCGTGGTCGGCGCCACCGGCCAGGTCGGCGCCGTCATGCGCCGGTTGCTCCTCGAGCGTGACTTCCCGCTCGAGCAGGTCCGGTTCTTCGCCTCCGCACGCTCGGCCGGCAGCACACTGCTGTGGCGCGGCACCGGCATCCAGGTCGAGGACGCCTCGACCGCCGACCTAGCGGGCATCGACATCGCCCTGTTCTCCGCCGGCGGTGCTACGTCGAAGGCCCTCGCGCCGAAGTACGCCGCGGCCGGTGCGGTCGTCATCGACAACTCCTCCGCCTGGCGCATGGATCCTGACGTGCCGCTCATCGTCAGCGAGGTGAACCCGCACGCGCTGACCGGGATGCGCAAGGGGATCATCGCCAACCCGAACTGCACCACGATGGCCGCGATGCCCGTCCTCAAGCCGCTGCATGCCGAGGCCGGACTCCGTCGCCTCGTCGTCACGACCTTCCAGGCGGTGTCCGGCAGTGGCCTGACCGGTGTCGAAGAGCTCGACGGGCAGATCCGCGCTGCGGTCACTCAGGACATCGCGGAGCTGACGCACGACGGGGGCGCCGTCACGTTCCCGCCGCCCCACAAGTACGTACGCACCATCGCCTTCGATGTGGTGCCTCTGGCCGGCAGCATCGTCGACGACGGATCGTTCGAGACCGACGAAGAGCAGAAGCTCCGCAACGAGAGCCGCAAGATCCTCGAGATCCCCGAGCTCCTGGTCTCCGGCACGTGCGTGCGAGTGCCGGTGTTCACCGGGCACTCGCTGTCGATCAACGCCGAGTTCGACCGTCCGCTGTCGGTCGAGCGGGCCACCGAGCTGCTCGCCGCCGCCACCGGAGTCGAGCTGTCCGACGTGCCCACGCCGCTGCAGGCGGCGGGTGCCGACCCGTCGTTCGTGGGCCGCATCCGGCAGGATCCGGGAGTGCCCGACGGGCGTGGCGTCGCGCTGTTCGTCAGCAACGACAACCTCCGCAAGGGCGCGGCGCTGAACGCCGTGCAGATCGCCGAACTGGTCGCTGCGACCCTCTAGTTCCCCGTCGGTCGCTGATCACCGGGAAGGCTCGTCGCCGCATCGGCGGCCCTGCCCGACTTAGCCAAGGCGACCACGCGATCACCGCCTGAGCGCTTGACCTGGTACATGGCCCGATCCGCCCGCGCAACGACGGCCTCGACGGACTCATCCGTCGCGGCCAGCGCGACGCCGACGCTTGCCGTCGATGCCACTGTTCCGCCCGGGATCGTCACCGGGGCGGCCACGTTGAGGCGGATCTTGTCGGCCAGCGTCCTCGCCTCCTCGATGTCGTGGACCCCGTCGAGCACGGTGAGGAACTCGTCCCCGCCCACGCGCGCGACAAGATCGCGGCGGCGCACGGATTGTCGGATCCGTCGCGCGTACATCCGTAGAACCTCGTCGCCGGCGGCGTGGCCGAAGCCGTCATTGACCGCCTTCAGCTCGTCTAGGTCGAGGAACACCACGGCGTAGGCATCCCCGCGGCGGCGTCGCCTGCCGCGCACGAGGCCGAGGCGGTGGAACACCTCGCTGCGATTGAGGGCGCCCGTTAGGGCGTCGTGGGTGGCTCGCCGTTCCAGGCTCCTCCTCCGCGGCGACCTCGCTGTCCACGATTCGGGCGGCGATCACGAGGCCTCGTCTCGCGCCCGAGGCGTCGACGTAGGGACGTGAGTGCGTCTCGGTCCAGTGGTAGGACCCCTCCCTCGATCACACCCTGAGCCGTGCCACCCGGGTGTGGCCCAGCGGGAGCCGGGCATGCTCGGCGGTGACCTGGTCCAGGTCGTCGGGGTAGACGAACTCCGAGACGAGGTGCCCGATCCAGTCCAGGGCCGTCCAGCCCACGGCGTCGGCAAGGGAGGGAGACACCCACACGATCGTTCCGTCCTCCACGCGGATGACCACATCGGAGGCGTTCTCGGCGAGCAGTCGGTACTGCTCCTCCGACGAGGCTAGATCCACGACCGCCAGGTGCCGGTCGGTGACGTCGCGCCACGTGAAGCTCAAGCCGTCATCGAACCTGACGCCGCGGAAGTCGTACCAGCGGTCGGAGTGGGTGACCTCACGAGCCAGGTAGGCGAAGTCGTCGAGGACCAGTGGGTCGCCCGACGCCATCGACTCCACCAGTCGGTCGAGGAGCCCGGAGGCGACCACGCCGGGGAACGACTGGAGAAGCGTCGTGCCGACCAAGTGCTCATGGGTCACCTGCTTGTAGTCGCAGGCCGCACTGTTGGCATCGACGACGGTGAAGTCGATGATGCGGCCACGGTCGTCGCGCACGGCGCGGATCAGCAGGTGCGGGTCGAGGAGGGAGTCGAGCGTGGCGCGCATCCGCATCCGGTCCTTCTCCGCGGCCTGCCGCGCCTCGACAAGGTCGTCGACATGCCTGAGCCCGGTGATGGCCCCGTCGGGACGACCGTCGTCGTTCACCACCGGGGTGTAGGTACCGGACATCCAGTGGTAGGTGCCCGACTTCGATCGCATGCGGATCAGGTAGCCATCCGCCGGAGCGACGGTGCGCTCATCGGTGTGGACGCGTGAACGCAAGTCCTCGGACGTGGCCTGGTCGTCGGGGTGGACGAGGTCGGCGAGGAGCAGGCCCTCGAGGTCCCCTGGCTCCCAGCCGAGCGTGCGCGTCACCGTGGGGGACGCCCACGTGATGCGCTGGTCCGGACCCGTGCGGACAACGAGGTCGGTCGCGTTGGAGGCCAGCAGGCGGAAGTCGCGCTCGGATCGGGCGAGGGCGGCCCGAGCGTGGACCTGATCGTCGACGTCGCGAAGGGCGACGACGAAACCATTGACGTACCCCTCGGACAGTTCCGGCCGGCCATGGGCGGACATCCACCGGTAGCCGCCGTCCTTGTGCCGCCCGCGGAACTCCAGGAACCGCCCTTCGCCGTTCGGGTGCGCGGCCGCGGCGAAGGCATCGGCAGCTCGTGCCCGATCGTCGGGATGCACCAGTTCCCACGGTCTCGTGCCGATCAGTGCTGCCGGGTCCCAGCCGAGGATCGACTCGATGGAGGGCGACACCCATTCGAGAAGTCCGTCGGGGCGGACGCGGAAGACGATGTCTGAGGAGTTCTCGGCGAGGCGCCGGTACCTCTCCTCGCTGGCGGCCAGTGCCATCGCCTCCGCATGAGCACGAGTGACGTCGCGGGCCGCCCCGTAGACGACGACGCTGCCGTCGGCGCGCAGCACCCTCCGGCACCGGTGCTCCGCCCAGGACTCGCGGCCGTCCCGGCTCAGCCATCGGACCGTGCAGGTGGCCGTCTCGCCCAGGCCGGCCGCGAAGGCGGCACCGAGGACGCCAGCGTCCCGCGGGTCGATGAGTCCGAGGCCCGCGTGGGAGGCGGCGTAGTGCTCGGCCGGCGCGATACCGGAGATCGACTCGACGGCGGGGGAGATGTACTCGAGCTCCAGGTCGGGCTCGAGGCGCACGACGTACAGGGCCTCGCCGACCTCGACGGCAAGGGCCGCCGGACGGTTCGCCCCCCTGCGATCGGGCGCCCCCGTGCGCCGTTCATGAGACACCGCAACGACCCCCCGTCGCTCTAGTGCGTCATTCAGGGTAGACCCGGGTCGACGGCTTGCGGCGATCGTGGCGAAAGGCCAACATCGGTATGGACGACCCGCCGTGTACCTACACTCGGGCGCGTGACCCGCGACGTGCTCGACGATCGCTCCGTGGCCGTGGCGACGTACAACCGCTGCTGGGACCTCCTCGAGTCCGAGCAGCGTTCTCCCGAGGACGACGCCGACCTCCTCATGTGCGCGCTGACGTCGCGCTACCACTGGCAGCGCTGCGGCGGCGACGAGCAGCGCGTGGTGGCCGACTGGATGGTGAGCCGGGCCGCCGCGGCGATCGGGCAGGCGGACCTCGCGGTGCGATTCGCCGAACGGGCGCTGGACGCGGTGCAGAGGGGCGCGCACCCGGCCTGGCTGCGCGCGAGTGTCTTCGAGGGCCTGGCCCGCGCGCACGCGGCGCTGGGCGACACGGCCCTCTGCGACCGCTATGCGAGCATCGCCCGCCTGGTGCTCGACCGGGAGCCCGACGAGGCTAATCGCGAGGTCGTCGCCGAGCAGTTGCGCAGCCTGACCGCGGCCCGGGATCCGTCCTCCGAGGGGTAGAGCCGCGATAACGGACTAGTCGGATATGTCCGACAGTCGTACGCTGACGCCAACGACTCCTCAGGGGCGGTGGCGTCATGGACCGGTGGCTCACGGCACGCGTGTTGACGGCTGGTGTGGGTGCAGCGTTGGTGCTCTCGACGCTGACGGCCCCGGTCGCGGCCGGATCGAGTGTCGCGGGCGCCGCGGCCGGAGTCGCACCCGAGGTCGGTGGCGCGAGCTTCGTGCAGTCGGTGTCGGTGCTCTCGCCCGATCGACGCCCCCGTCCGGGGCGCACCAGGGTGGTGCAGGCGGGGCCGGCATCGCCGCTCAGCCCGGAGGTCGACAGCTACTTCTTCAGGCTGCAGCACGGCCAATGCGCCGACCTGCTCGCCGCCCTGCGCCCGCAGCTGGAGCAGGCCCAAGATCCCGACCCCGTCGTCCTGCTGTTCTCCTCGCTGGCCGACCTCTGCCTGGGCGCCAGATCCAAGGCCTACCAGTCAGACTGGGTTGTCGCCCAGCGTGCCTACGAGGCCAGCGCCGGCCTCGACGACTGCCTGTCGGTGGCCGCCAGGGACGGATTGAGGCGGGCCCTGGCCAACCGCGACGAGACGGGGTCGGCCCGACCGGACTTCCGTCCCCCACCCACCGGGACGGCGTGCGAACCCCAACCCACCTTCGTCGGCCTCGTCCAGGACTCCCCGGACGCGCCCGCCGCGCTGATCGTGCTGGGCCTGCGGCTCTTCGAGGCGAACGGCGTTCGCGTCGATGGGGTGTGGCATCCGGCCACGAGCCGAAACGCGATCGACGGCACGGAGTGCGCGCAGGTGGCCGTGCTGGGGTTCACGCCACCGGCGACAGGGTCGACGGTGACCGTGCGCGTGCGTGGCAACGGCTACCGGACGCCGACGTCGACCTGGATCGTCGGACCGACCCTCACCCCAGACGACGTGCTGAGCCTCGATGAGGACCTCTGCGCGCCGATCGCCGGCACCAGTCCATGAGCGAGGGTCCGCCCCCTGAGCCGGCCCGTGACGAGACGCCCATCGGGATCGACGTCGCCCGCACCGCACTCGCGCTGCTCCCGCCGGTCACGCTGATCGTCGGGTTGCTGTTCTACTTCGGCTGGGTGCGCACCGCCGCGAACGCGCAAGCGCTCGGCCAGGACCCGAGCATCTTCGAGTTCTCCACGACCGACTACGTCCTGCGCAGCGTGAGCAGCCTGTTCTTCCCGCTGCTCGTCCTCACGGCGTCGGCGCTGCTGGCACTGCTCGCCCACGAACGGGTGCAGCGGGCGTTGCGCGACGGCGGTGCCGGGTGGGCGGTGCCGGCCGCTCGCATCCTCATCGGCCTCGGTCTCGCGCTGCTGTGCTACGGAGTGCTCTACACCTTCGTGCTCTTCGAGCAGCAGAACGCGTGGATGGACGTCACCGGTCCCCTGTCCCTCGGCATCGGGGTCCTGCTCGTGGCGTACGGCGGGTGGCTGCGGTCCCAGGTGCGCCGCGGACCGGGCGTGCGTCTGCCGGTCTGGCAGCGCGCCTTCGCGGCGGGGATGCTGATGGGCATCGCCGCGCTCAGCCTGTTCTGGGCCGTCGGCAACTACGCGAGTGTGCGGGGCCGGCAGGACGCGCAGCTCGTGGAAGCCGGCTACGGCTATTACCCGGCCGTCGTGGTGTTCGCGGAGAAGGAGCTCGGGCTGGGCCCCAATGCGTCCGTGCTGCCGCTGACCGGCAACGACGCTCAGTACGCCTACCGGTACGGCTGCCTGCGACTGCTCAACCACGTAGCCGGCGTCTGGTACCTGATCCCCGACGACTGGTACTACAGCCGCCGCGTGATCATGCTCCGCGACGACCCCTCGCTGCGCTTCGAGCTGGAGTCGGCCGAGGAGGAGAAGCCCTGCCCCGGCCTGGACTAGTGGGTGGGCTTCAGCGCACGGGGCTGGCGGGGATCGAGCATCGTCAGCAGGAGTCGACTCGGCTCCTTCGCCACCACGGCGTGCGGAAGGCGAGCCCCGAGGTGGATGACGTCCCCGGGTCGCAGGTCGACCGTGCGGCCGTCGGCGGTGATCTCGACATGGCCGACAAGCGTCTGGAGGAGCACGGGTACGGACGCCGTGTGCTCGGTGAGCTCCTGACCGGTGTCGAAGGCGAAGAGCACGAGTCGGGTGCCCTCGCCCTTGAGCACGGTGCGGGACACCGTGCTGTCCTCGGCGACGGCCACCAGTGAGGCGACGTCGGCCAGGTCGGTCATCGTGGGTGATGGGTCGTCAGTCATCATCGTCTCCTCGTGGCGTGCGCAGGACGCTGACGGCGAAGTCGGCGTCGTCGTGCCAGGGACGCAGGTCCCAGGTGGCGAACCGGTGCTCCAGGCTGAAGCCGGCGCCTTGGACGTGGCGGTCGAACGCCGCCATGTCGTATCGATCGGTGTGGAAGCCGACGACGGCGAACCCGTCCGGCTTGAGGTGGGCGCGGATGCGCTCGAGCACCCGCTGCTCGGTGCCCTCGGCGACGAAGGCGAGGACGTTGCCCGCGACGACGGCCGCGTCGAACGGCTCGGGCTGACCCAGGGAGCCCAGGTCGAGCTCGGACAGGTCGGCGACCAACCATGTCGGCCCGGGATGGTCCTCGATGGCCGCGGCGATGAGCTCGGGGTCGGCGTCGACCCCAACCACCTCGTGGCCACGAGCGTGAAGGACGGCCCCGACCCGGCCGGGACCGCAGCCGGCATCGAGGATCCTCGACTGCGGAGGCGCCATGGCGTCGATCAGCCGGGCCTCGCCGGCGAGATCGGCTCCTTCCGCCGCCATCGTCCGGAAGCGCTCGATGTACCACTGCGAATGTCCGTCGTCGGTCTCGGTGAACCAGCGGGGGGCGACGGCCATAAGGGCGAAGATATCCCACCATTCCCCGGCCGAGTGGCGGCGTGTGGCGGTTCTGCCTCCCGGCAGAACCGCCACACGCCGCCACTCAACGGGTGGGGAGCGGGTAGTCGAACTCCGCGTAGTCGCGGGCGTAGGTCTCGGCGACCCGCTCGAGGAGCCTGGGGGTGTAGTAGTCGGCGATCTTCGTTCGCGCCCCTGTCGAGTTGCGGCAGAAGAACTGCTCCTGGAGGTCGGGGGTCCTGGTGAGCTCGCCGATGCGCGGCCAGGAGGCATCGAGGCTCTCGAGGTGAACGACGTCGTCGTACTCGATAATGCCGATGCCGAGGTGGTCGGCCTGACGGCGCCAGTGCGGATCCTGGTCGCGCGACGGCTGGGCGGTGACGACGTCGAGGAACTGGTCGAGGGTGATGTCCGCGGGAGCGATGTCGACTCCGGTGGAATCCTTGATCGCGGCGACGATGGGTGCGCTCTGCTTCAGGCCCTGCCCGATCTTCTCGATATAGCCCGACAGCAGCCTCGAGGCCGGGTCGCGAACGACGGCGAAGCGCCGGAAGTCGGCCGACGTGAAGACGTCCTCGAGCATCGCCGGCGGGAGCTGGAAGGGCTTGACGAACGGCGTGGCCTTCATCCGGTCGTGTGGGTTCTCCTGGACGCGCGCCACCATCGCCGGCCCCATCCGTGCAGCCTCCATGCCGCCGAGGGTGGCCTTCATGGTGCCGCAGCCCGCCTTGGGGACCTCGACATAGACGTAGCGGTTCACCAGGGAGATGTGGGTATGGAGGTTGACCGAGCGCCAGCCCATGTCCGTCACGTAGGCACGGGTCACTGGGCCGAGATCTGCCCTCTTCGGGCGGCGATCGTCCACTTGGGCTCCTGACGGAAACGAGGTCGGGGGCCGATGACATCGGCCCCCGACCATGCGTCGGGGTGGCGGGATTCGAACCCACGGCCTCTTCGTCCCGAACGAAGCGCGCTACCAAGCTGCGCCACACCCCGAGGGCCTTGCGGAGTCTAACGGAGGTCGGTGCCGGTTCACGCCGCCGGGGGATTGCCGCCCCGCTGGCTGGGTCTCGATCGTTACAGTCGGTCCTCTGGGGCGCCGGGTCCTCAGGCCCGCTGCATGCCCGTGGAGGCACACGATGTCACTCGAGGATTTCCCCCGCTATCCGCTCATATTCGGCCCCAGCCCCGTCCATCCCCTGCCACGACTCAGCGAGCACCTCGGCGGGGCGCAGATCTGGGCCAAGCGGGAGGACTGCAACAGCGGCCTGGCCTTCGGCGGGAACAAGACGCGCAAGCTCGAGTACATCGTGCCCGATGCCCTGGCGCAGGGCGCGGACACGCTGGTGTCCATCGGGGGAGTGCAGTCGAACCACACGCGTCAGGTAGCGGCCGTCGCCGCGAAGCTCGGACTCAAGGCCGTCCTGGTGCAGGAGGCGTGGGTGAACTGGCCCGACGCCGTCAACGATCGCGTCGGCAACATCATGCTGTCGCGCATCATGGGCGCGGAGGTGCGGCTCGACCCGTCGGGGTTCGACATCGGCTTCCGCGACAGCTGGAATCAGGCCCTCGACGACGTTCGCGCCCGGGGGGGCAGGCCGTACGGCATCCCTGCGGGCGCATCGGACCATCGGCTGGGCGGACTCGGCTTCGCCAACTGGGCCTACGAGGTGCAGCAGCAGGAGAAGGACATGGGCATCTTCTTCGACACGATCGTGGTGTGCAGCGTCACGGGCAGCACCCACGCGGGCATGATCGCCGGCTTCGCCGGGCAGGACCGTCCACGTCGTGTCATCGGCATCGACGCGTCCGCCAAGATCGACGCGACCCGCGACCAGGTGGCCCGAATCGCCCGGAACACCGCTGAGCTCATCGACCTCGGCCGGGACCTGCGCGATGACGAGATCACCGTGCTGGAGGGCTGGGCGGGCGACTACTACGGGATCCCGGTCTCATCGACCCTCGACGCCATCCGCCTCACCGGCAGCCTGGAAGGCATGATCATCGACCCCGTGTACGAGGGCAAGTCGATGGCCGGCCTCGTCGATCTGGTGACCAGTGGGGAGATCCCCAAGGACAGCACCGTTCTCTACGCACACCTCGGCGGCCAGCCGGCGATCAACGCCTACAGTGCCCTGTTCCGCGCCTAGGCCCGGGCGACGAGGGTCAGCAGCGTGGCCTCGGGTCGACAGGCGAACCGCACCGGCGCGTAGGGCGAGGTGCCCAGGCCGGCCGACACGTGTAGCGCCGATCCGCCGTGGCTGGACAGCCCCTTCGCCTGCTTGCGTGGGAGGTCGCAGTTCGTGACCAGAGCGCCGACGCCCGGCACGCACAGCTGCCCGCCGTGCGTGTGCCCGGCGAGGACGAGGTCGGCCCCGTCCGCGGCCATGGCGTCGAGCACTCGCAGGTAGGGGGCGTGCGTGACCCCCAAGGTGAGGTCGGCGTCGGCGTCGAAGGGACCGGCCACCTCGTCGTAGTGGTCGCGACTGATGTGCGGGTCGTCGACGCCGCGGACATCGACCTCGCGGCCGTCGATCTTCATGGTCGCGCGGGCGTTGCCCAGGTCGAGCCAGCCGTTGGTGGTCAGTCCGTCGACGAGGTCGCCCCACGGCAGCATCGGCCTGCGCAGCGGCTCGACCTGCGAGGGACCCTGCAGGTAGCGGGCCGGATTGAGCGGCTTGGGTGCGTAGTAGTCGTTGCTACCCAGGACGAACGCGCCCGGAACGTCGAACAGCGGGTCGAGGGTGTCGAGTACGTGCGGCACCGCGTCCATGTGCGACATGAAGTCGCCGGTGACGACGACGGCATCGGGGCGCAGGTCTCGAAGGGAGCGCACCCAATCCTGCTTCCTGCGCTGCCCCGGCACCAGATGCAGGTCGGACAGGTGCAGGATCCGCATCGGCGGCTGGCCGTCGGGCAGCACGGGCACCGTGACCCGTCGCAGCGTGAAGGCCTGCGTCTCCCAGCGGGCGTAGGCCAGTCCGGCCGCACCCGCCGCGACGACGCCTAGCGCGGCGGCAACGGGAGGACGCATGGCACCCATGGTCGCACACGCCCGGTGGGAGGATGACGACATGAGCGCACTGAAGGACCAGCTGAAGGCCGACCTCACGACCGCGATCAAGGGCCGCGACGAGGTGACGGCGGCGACCATCCGCATGGTCCTGACGGCGGTCACCAACGAGGAGGTCTCCGGAAAGCAGGCCCGAGAGCTGACCGACGAGGACGTCATGACGGTGCTCGGCCGCGAGGCGAAGAAGCGCCGTGAGTCCGCCGAGGCGTATGACGCTGCCGACCGGCCGGAACTGGCCACCCGCGAGCGAGACGAGCTCGCGGTGATCGCGCGCTACCTGCCGCAGCCCCTGTCACCGGACGACGTACAGGCCATCGTCGACGCGGCGGTGGCCGAGGCAGCGCTGACGGGGGCCACCGGCGGCCAGGCGATGGGAGCCGTGATGAAGCTGGTGCAACCCCAGGTGAAGGGGCGGGCCGACGGCGCCGTGGTGGCGGGCCTCGTCCGGGCCGCTCTAGGGATGTAGCGGCGCCTCAGCCGGAGGTGGGCGGACCGGTGGCGGGGGCCGGCTCAGGCGCGGGGGCGGGTTCGGCCGGCGGCGCCTGGTCGGCCGGTGGATCCGCCGGCTGGTCGGTGCCGGGCGCCACGTTCTCGAAGGTCGGCGGCTCCAAGGGCTTCGGGCTCGACGACGAGGGCGCCGGCGGCGGCACGTACACGTAAGTCGTCGGATCCTTGGTCGTCAGCCCGTACTTGCTCTTGATGACGAAGGGCTCGGGCTCGGTGCCGGCGAGGGTGGCCTCCATGGCGTCGTGCCAGATCGGTCCGGGCAGGGTGCCGCCGAACACCTGCGCGTAGTAGGTGCCCTTGATGGTGACGGCCTTCATCGGATGCGCGTAGCCGCCGCGGGGATCGCCCACCCACACGGCGGCGGCCAGCTGCGGCGTGTAGCCGGCGAACCAGACGGCGGCCGAGTCGTTGGTCGTGCCGGTCTTCCCTGCGACCTGGCGCTCCTCCAGTGACATCGCCTGCCCGGTGCGGCCCGGGATCGTCCCGTCGACAACGCCGTTCAGCATGACGGTCACCGTGTCGGCGATCTCCCGCTTGATCACGCGCTTGCAGTCGCCGTCCGGTACGGGCAGCTTCACGCCGTCGCGGTCGACGATGTCGAGGATGACCACGGGCTTGCAGTAGGTGCCATGCGCCGCGAAGGTCGCATAGGCGTTGGCCATCGCCAGCGGCGTGACCTCCATGGTGCCGAGGGTCAGCGTGGGTACGCGCAGGAGGGGATCACCGTTGCCGAGGGTCACCCCCATCGACTCGGCGATCTCCGCGGGTCGGCAAATGCCCGTGCGCTCCTCGATCGTCATGAAGTACGTGTTGGTCGAGTAGGCGGTCGCGCGCGCCATGTCGAGCGTTCCCGACGTCGTCGAGTTGCGGATCGTCACGGGCTCGTACTTCTTGCCCGTGGTGCAGTTCTTGAAGTTCTCGAAGGTCTTCGGGCTGTAGGCCGGGATGTACTCGAACGGTGAGATGCCGGCCTCGAGCGCGGCGGCCAGCGCGAACACCTTGAACGTCGAGCCCGCCTGCATGCCGATGGTGCCACCCATGTCGGTGCCGACGTTGTAGTTGTAGGTGGTCTTCCCCCGGCCTTGCGTGCCCCACTCGCGATTCTGGGCCATCGCGAGGACGTTGCCGGTGCCCGGCTGCACCATCGAGATGGCTGCCGCGCGGCGGCTCGGATCGTTGGTGGGAATCGCGTTGGTGGCCGAGTCGAAGGCAGCGCTCTGCGCCTTGGGGTCGAGCGTCGTGCGGATGGTGTAGCCGCCGCGGCGCAGGAAGGCCTCGCGCTCCTGCGGAGTCGCACCGAAGGCGGCGTCGGCGCGGATGGTCTGCACGACGTAGTCGCAGAAGTAGGGCGCGTAGGACGACGTGCATCCGTTCGTGGTGAGGGACGGATTGAGCAGGCTCGTCATGGGGGTCAGGGCGGCGCGATCGGCCTCGTTCGGGGAGATGTACCCGAGTTCGGCCATGCGTCGCAGCACGACGTTGCGACGCGTCGTGCTGAGCTCGGGGTTGCGGAGCGGGTCGTAGGCGGTGGGCTGCTGCACGATGCCGGCGAGCGTGGCTGCCTCGGCGAGGGTGAGATCCGCGGCGGGCTTGGAGAAGTAGCGTCGGGCGGCCGCCTCGACGCCGTACGCGCCCGCACCGAAGTAGGCGATGTTGAGGTAGCGCTCGAGGATGTCCCCCTTGCTGAAGATCTTCTCCAGGCCCAGGGCGTACCGGACCTCGCGGAGCTTTCGGGTGGCACTGTCACCCCGCGCGGCATCGAGCTCCTCGGCGTTGGTCGCCTGGTTGACCAGCACGTTCTTGACGTACTGCATCGTCAACGTCGAGCTGCCCTGCTGGATGCCGCCAGCGCTGGCGTTGGTGGCCACCGTTCGGATCACGCCGCGTAGGTCGACTCCGTGGTGGTCGAGGAACCGGGAGTCCTCGATCGCCACTGTCGCCTGTCGCATGAGGGGAGAGATGCTGGACAGCGGCACCTCGACCCGGTTCTGGTAATACAGCGAAGCGAGGATGGATCCATCGGACGCGAGGATGAGAGACCGCTGCGGCAAGGGCGGGGTGCTGAGGGAGTCGGGGAGGTTCTCGAAGCTCTTGACGACGTCGCGCGTCACCACGCCCATGCCCCCCACGAAGGGCATGAACATGAGTCCGACGAGGAGTCCGGCGATGACGGCGGTCACGGCGATACCGCCGATGCGGAGCAGGATTCCGATCGGCCCTGGCCGGTCTCCCGGCGGTAGGTGCATGCTCATCAGACGATCAGGGTAAGCCGCCCGGTTCCCCTCGCGGTACAGCCGAGCCCGCTCGAGGGAGGAGTCGGGGCGAATTGTCCGCAATTAGGCTCAATATAACTATGTTCGCCTAGTTCTATATAGCCTTTCAGCCGGTATCGTGAGGGCGTAGCGTCCGGCGACACGTGACGAGGTGAGGGGTGTACACCAGCATGACGTTTGACACCGATTGGGCCACCCAGGCTGCATGCCGCACGACCGATCCGGATTCCCTGTTCGTCCAGGGCGCCGCCCAGAACAGAGCCAAGGCCATCTGCGTGGGCTGCACCGTGCGCACCGAGTGCCTGGCCGACGCTCTCGACAATCGCGTCGAGTTCGGTGTCTGGGGCGGAATGACCGAGCGCGAACGTCGCGCCCTGCTGCGCCGCCGCCCGAACGTCACGTCGTGGCGGCATCTGCTCCAGACCGCGCA
This sequence comes from Actinomycetota bacterium, assembly GCA_016717115.1. GTDB lineage: Bacteria > Actinomycetota > Actinomycetes > S36-B12 > S36-B12 > UBA10649. The sequence goes on along the minus strand of JADKGE010000002.1, from coordinate 64,424 downwards.
GGACGAGTACGAGCGCCAGCGCATCCTGACCGGAACGTCAGAGAGAGCCAGCTAGCAGCGTCCCCACCGTGCGCAGGCCCTCGAGGTCGTGCACGTCCTCCGCGAGCGCAGGTACCGCGCTCACGGGCACCCCCGGGTGCGCCGCCGTGAATCGATCCGCAAGGTGCTTCTGGCGCGCTGCGAGGCTCATCCGCTGTGCGTGCAAGGTCAGCAGGGCTGCGGTCAGCCGGGCCTCCTTGGCGGCCGCGTCGCTGCCGTCCCCGGCCAACTCCGTGAGCGTCTGGGCACCCGCCGCCGCCTGCTCGCTCGTGAGGTCGGGATCGTCGACGGCCTGCACCCGGTTCAGGACGAGACCGGCGAGCGGCATGCCGTCGGTGCGCAGGCGTTCGACGAAGTACGCGGCCTCGCGCAGGGCGTCTCGCTCGGGTGCAGCCACGACCACGAAGAGCGTGCCGGAGTCCTTGAGCAGCGCATAGGTCTCGTCCGCCCGCTCCCGGAATCCGCCGAACGTGGTGTCGATGGCGGCCACGAAGGTACCGACGTCGGTGAGCACCTGCGCGCCGAGGATCTTGCTGAGCACGTTCGTGAACAGGCCGAAGCCCATGGCGGCCAGCCGGCCCAGCCCCTTGCCTGCGCCCCGCGCGGGGGCGGTGAGGATGCGGATGAAGCGGCCATCGAGGAACGAGCCGAGTCGTGCCGGGGCATCGAGGAAGTCCAGCGCACTGCGTGACGGCGGTGTGTCGACGACGATGAGGTCCCACGTTCCCTCGTCCATCGCGCGCACACGCAACTGGCCGAGCTTCTCCATCGCCATGTACTCCTGCGTGCCGGCGAAGGAGGACGACAGGGTCTGGTAGAAGGGGTTGTTGAGGATCTGCTGCGCGCGCTCCGGGTCGGCATGACCCTCGACGACCTCGTCGAAGGTGCGCTTCATGTCCAGCATCATCGCGAACAGCGAGCCGGAGCCGTCGGGCGCGCACACCCCCGGCACCTGACGTGGTGTGTTGTCCAGCGAGGACAGGCCCATGGCCTGAGCCAGGCGCTTCGCAGGGTCGATCGTCAGGACGCAGACATCACGGCCCATCTCCGCGGCCCGAAGGCCGAGCGCGGCCGCGGTCGTGGTCTTCCCGACGCCGCCCGCACCGGTGCAGACGATGATGTGGAGGTCGAGATTGCCGAGGATGTCGTCGATCTCCAGGCTCGGTGCCTTCGCGAACGTGGACGGCTTCATCGCAGCCCCGCCTCGCCGAGGAGCTCGGCCAGTTCGTAGAGCCCGCCGAGGTCTACCCCGTCGGCCAGGAGGGGAAGCACCGCGGTGGGCAGCCCCAGCTCCTCGATGCGCGTCATCTCGCGCCGCTCGAGCGCGACCCGCTGGGAATGGTCGGATGCCTCGCGCATGAGCGCCGGCAGGATCTCGTTCTCGTGCGCCGCCAGGCCGGCCCGTTCGAGCGACGAGCGGATGGCGGCGGGCGGCAGAGTCCCCTTGGCAGCCATCGCCAGCTCGCGGTCGGTCAGCACCGGAGGCCGGGTCATGTTGACAATGACACCGCCCACGGGCAGCGAGTTGTCCCGCAGGTCGGCGATGCCGTCGATGGTCTCCTGAACCGGCATCTCCTCCAGCAGCGTGACGATGTGGACGGCGGTCTGCGGGGAGGCGATCACGCTCATGACGAGGTCGGCGTGCTTGTGGATCGGTCCGGCCTTGGCGAGTCCGGACATCTCCGAGTTCACGTTGAGGAACTTCGTGATGCGACCGGTGGGCGGCGCGTCGAGGATGACCGCGTCGTAGGCATCGGACGCGTGCTTCTCCTTGCGGCGCACGACTTCGATGGCCTTGCCGGTCAGGAGCACGTCGCGAAGTCCGGGAGCGATCGTGGTGACGAAGTCGACGGCCCCCATCCGACGCAGCGCCGAACCGGCCCGCCGCAGGTTGTAGAAGCTCTCGAGGTAGTCCAGCAGCGCGTCCTGCGCGTCGATGGCGAGGGCGTACACCTCGCCGCCGCCCGGTGCCACCGCGACCTTGCGCTCCTCGTAGGGCAATGGTGGGGTGTCGAACAGCTGGGCGATTCCCTGGCGCCCTTCCACCTCGACGAGAAGCGTGCGGCGGCCGTGACGGGCCAGCTCGAGGGCCAGCGCGGCCGCGACGGTGGTCTTGCCGGTGCCGCCCTTGCCGGAGACCACGTGAAGGTTCACCTCGGGCCAGCTCGCTGAGGCGCCTGACGTGACGGCGGCGTCCGGTGTGGGCATCGCCGAGGAGGTCATCCATTCAGCCTATTCCGATGTGGGCGCCTAGGCCGGACGGGCTAGGGTCGGCCCATGACCACCTGGGAGTACGTCACCGTCCCGCTCCTCGTGCACGCCACCAAGCAGATCCTCGACACGTGGGGCGCCGACGGCTGGGAGCTCGTGCAGGTCGTGCCCGGACCGAACTCGGAGAACATGGTGGCGTACTTGAAGCGACCGAAGGGGAACGGCTGATCATGCCTACCGTCGAAGAGCGCCTTGCCGAGATGGGTCTGGTCGTGCACGAGGTGATCCCGCCGCTCGCCGCGTACGTCCCGGCCGTGGTCAGCGGACGGTACGTCTACACCGCCGGCCAGCTGCCCTTCATCGACGGAGCCCTGCCCGACACCGGCAAGGTCGGCGCCGAGGTGACGCCTGAGCGCGGAGCGGAGCTCGCGGCCATCTGCGCTCTCAACGCCATCGCGGCGATCAAGTCCGTGGTGCCACTTGAGTCGGTCGTGCGCGTCGTCAAGGTCGTCGGCTTCGTGGCCTGCGCACCCGGGTTCACGGCGCACCCCGCCGTCGTCAACGGAGCGAGCAACCTCCTTCTCGAGGCCTTCGGCGAGGCTGGAGCACACGCGCGGTCCGCCGTCGGCGTCGCCTCCTTGCCCCTCGACTCACCCGTCGAGGTCGAAGTGATCGTCGAGATCGCCGACTAGGTGGCACCGGGGCCGCGGGACGCCGCCACCGTCGTCCTGCTTCGCGACGGGCCGGGCGGGATCGAGACCCTGCTGATCCGCCGGGCCCTGACGATGGCCTTCGCCCCCGGGATGTACGTGTTCCCGGGCGGCCGGGTCGACGAGGGCGACTATGCGCGGGTGGTGGAGTTCGTCGCGGACGACGCGCACCGGCTGGCAGCGCGCGCGAGCAGCGATGCGGCCGGGATCGCCGCCCTGTATTCCTGCGCCGTCCGAGAAACCCTGGAAGAGGTCGATGTCGATCTGGCTCCACTGAGTGACGACGGACGACTCGTCATCGACCCGGCGCGACTGCCCCTCCTGGACCACTGGGTCACGCCGGACGTGGAGACCAAGCGCTACGACGTGCGGTTCTTCGTGGCCGAGCTTCCGCCCGCTTCGCGGCCGCGATTGGTGACCACCGAGGCCGACCTGGCGACGTGGCTCACGCCGGCTGAAGCGCTCCGCGGATTCACCTCCGGTGAGCTGCCGATGCTCCCGCCCACTCTGGCGGTGCTCCACTACCTCGAGGACTTCTCCTCCTCGACCGCAGTTGTGGCGTCTGCCGATGGCCGCCCGATCGTGCCGCTCCTGCCACGCCGAATCGTCGACGCAGACGGCGGCGTCCGCTGGGTGATGGTCAACGCACGCACCGACGAGGTGCTGGTCGCTGACGCCAGGGCTCCGCACGCGTCGGAGGTTGAGGGCGTCCTCGGCTTCCGGGATCGGTCATGAGCGGTCGGGTGCTTCCGGTCGTGGGTTCGACCGGTCCATGGTCGAGCGGCGCGGCGTCCCCATCGGCCTACTGCGTCCTGGCTCCCAATGCCTCGCCGTGGACACTCGATGGCACGAACACCTGGCTGCTCACCGCGCCGGGATCGTCGTCGGCCGTCGTTGTCGATCCCGGTCCGGACGACCCCGCGCACCTGTCCGCCGTCCAGCGAGTGGCCGACGAACGAGACGTGGTCATCGGCGCCATCATCCTGACGCACGGCCACGTCGACCATGCGGAGGGTGCCCGCTCCCTCGCGGAGGCGACCGGCGCCGGGGTCCGGGCGCTTGATCCCGCGCATCGGTTGGGCGCGGAGGGCCTGGCTGGGGGAGACGTCGTCGACATGGGCGAGTGGCGGATCGACGTCGTCGCCACGCCGGGGCACAGCGGCGACAGCGTCTGCCTGTCGGTGCCGCACGACCACTCCGTGCTCACGGGCGACACGGTGCTGGGGCGCGGCACCTCGCTGGTGGCCTGGCCCGACGGGCTGCTGGGTGAGTACCTCGACAGCCTGCGCAGCCTGCGCCGGCTGTGCGAGACCGAGGATGTGCGGGTCCTCCTGCCCGGCCACGGGCCGGTGCTCGACGACCCATCGGGAGTGGTCGGCGCCTACCTCGAGCACCGGCTGGCACGGCTTGACGAGGTCCGCGAGGTGATGGCCTCAGGGGTCACGTCGCCCGAGGCGATCGTTGCAGTGGTCTACGCGGACGTGCCCCGGCAGGTATGGCCGGCCGCCGAACTGACGGTGCGGGCGCAGCTGCACTACCTCGCGAACACCTGATCTGACCCAGCCGCGCGGGCTCTAGCGCGCGCGGCGACCGAGGCGCTCGACGTCGAGGATGAGCACCTGACGTGACTCCAGACGGATCCAGCCCCGCTGGGTGAAGTCGGCCAGGGCCTTGTTCACGGTCTCCCGAGAAGCGCCGACGAGCTGCGCGAGCTCCTCCTGAGTCATGTCGTGGGTGACCATGAGGCCGTCGGGGGTCACCGTGCCGAACTTCTCGCCGAGGTCCATCAGGGCCTTGGCCACGCGGCCGGGCACGTCGGAGAAGACCAGATCGGCCATGGCCTCGTTGGTGCGTCTCAGCCGGCGCGCCAGAGCCTGCAGGAGTGCGGCGGCCACCTCGGGACGCCCGGCCAGCCAGGGGCGCAACTGCTCGTTGCCCATGCCGAGGACGACGGCATCGGTGAGGGCGGTCGCGGTGGAGGTGCGCATGCCGGGATCGAACAGGCTCAGTTCGCCGAACATCTCGCCGGGGCCCAGCACCGCCATCAGGCTCTCGCGACCGTCGTTCGACGTCTGGCCCAGCTTGACCTTGCCCTCGAGGATGACGTACATCCGGTCGCCCGGCTCCGCCTCGTGGAACAGCAGGTCGCCCTTGGCGACCACGGTCTCCCTGAGAGTCGCTCGGAGCGCGGCCGCACCCTCGGCGTCGAGTGCTGCGAACAGCGGCGCTTGCATGAAAGCGTCGTCCACGCGTATTCCTCCCGAGATGCCGAGTTGCTAGGGGCATTCTGTCGCATCGGGATCCGTGGTCAACCACGGGCGTGACCCGCCGACATACTCTTGCGACATGTGCCCCGCCGCCGCCCTGACCGCGCAGGAGAGCCCCCTCGCGCTCAAGCGGCGAGCGCGCAGGATCGTCGCCGTCCTGGGCGAGACCTACCCCGATGCCCATTGCGAGCTCGACTTCACCACTCCCCTTGAACTTCTGGTGGCCACCGTCCTCAGCGCCCAGTGCACCGACCAGAGGGTCAACAAGGTCACGCCCCGGCTCTTCGCGACGTACCCGACGGCCGCCGCATACGCCTCTGCCGATCTGGGGGAACTGGAGGCCCTGATCACCCCGACGGGCTTCTTCCGTCAGAAGGCCAAGACCCTGCAGCACATCGGCCAGCGCCTCTGCGATCGATACGGCGGCGAGGTGCCGGGGCGGCTGACGGACCTCGTCACGCTGCCCGGAGTCGGCCGCAAGACGGCCAACGTCGTGCTCGGTGATGCCTTCGGGGTGCCGGGGATCACCGTCGACACCCACCTCGGCCGGCTCGCCCGCCGGTTCGGCTGGTCCGAGAATGCGGACCCGGAGAAGGTCGAGGCCGACCTGCAGGCCCTCTTCCCGCGCAAGGACTGGACCCTGATGTCGCATCGCGTGATCTGGCACGGGCGCCGCCGCTGCCACGCGCTCCGACCGGCCTGCGGCGCCTGCCCGGTCGCGCGCTGGTGCCCGGCGTTCGGCGAGGGACCCACCGACCCGGCCCAGGCCGCGCGCCTGGTCAAGGACGCGGGGCGGGCCTGAGATGGGCTGGTCGCGAGAGGGATCCGTCGATCCGGAGGCGGTCGCGCAGCTGCCCCACTGGCTGCTGCCGGTCGCGCACACGGCGCTGAGCGTCACCGCCGACGAGATCACCAGATTCGTCCCCCCGCACGACGAGGGTCGGCACTCCGCGGTGCTCGTCCTGTTCAGCGACGAGCGTGACGTTCTGCTCATCCAGCGGGCCAGCACCATGCGCTCCCACGCCGGCCAGCCGGCCTTCCCGGGCGGCGCGGTCGACGACGACGACACGGACGCGGCCAGTGCGGCCCTTCGCGAGGCGCATGAGGAGACGGGCCTGGATCCCGGCGGCGTCGTCGTCTTCGGCGCACTTCCCGACCTGTGGGTGCCGGTCACGAACTTCGTCGTCACCCCGGTGCTCGGCTGGTGGCGGACTCCTTCGCCGGTGTGGGCCCAGGACGTGGCCGAGGTGGAGAGCGTCCACCGGGTGCCGATCGCCGAGCTCGTCGATCCGGCGAACCGCTGCAGGGTGCATCACCCGTCGGGCTACGTCGGCCACGGTTTCGAGGTGCAGGGCATGCTCGTGTGGGGATTCACCGCGGGGGTGCTGTCGGTGCTGTTCGACCGGCTCGGATGGGCACTGCCCTGGGACGAGACCCGGATCGTCGCCCTGCCCGACGACGGCGCCACATCGTGAACCTCGTCGACTGGGTGCTCGTCGGCGCGATCGTCGTGTTCGCGCTCGCGGGCTGGCAGCGCGGGTTCGTGGCGGGCCTGCTGTCCTTCGTGGGCTTCCTCGGCGGTGGTCTTGCGGCGGTGTTCATCCTGCCCAGGCTGCTCGAGGCGATCGGGGTGTCCGAGGTCGTGTGCAGCCTCGCGGTGGTCGCCGGAGTCCTCATCTGCGCCGTAAGCGGTCAGCTGCTGGCCTCCATGCTCGGGAACGTCCTGCACGGCGGCATCACCTGGCGTCCGGCGCGGTTCGTCGACAACCTCGGCGGCGCGGCGCTGAACGTCATGGTGCTGGCCGTGGTCACGTGGATCGTCGCGAGCGCACTTGCCTACCTACCCGTCAGCACGGTCTCGAAGCAGGTGTCCCAGTCGCGGGTGCTGACGGCCCTGGACGCGATCGTGCCGGCCCAGGCCCGTGACGCCTTCGACAACCTCAGCGATCTCGTGGGCACCACCGACGTGCCCCGCATCTTCTCCGGCTTCTCGCACCTGACGGGTCCCGACGTGGCCGCCCCGGATCCCGAGGCGGTCACGGAGCTCGTCAAGGGCGAGCGCGACTCGATCGTCCGCGTGGACGGGGCTACGCCCGAGTGCGGCGGCCGGGTCGACGGTTCGGGGTTCTTCGTCACTCGTGACCGGGTCATCACCAACGCCCACGTTGTAGCGGGCGTCGACTCCCCCGTGGTGTTCGTCGGCGACGGCACCCAGAGCCTGGCCGCGACGGTCGTGTACTTCGACCCGGCGAAGGACATCGCCGTCCTCGCCGTCTCCGACGCTACGTCGCGTCCACTGAAGCTGACGGACCAGCTCGCCGAGCCAGGCGACGACGCCGTGGTGGCCGGCTACCCCCTCGCGGGCCCGTTCCGACAGGACCCCGCGCGCGTCCGCACCTCGCTGACAGCGCGGGGCGACGATATCTACGGCGCCGCCGGGGTCGATCGGGAGGTCTACGTCCTCCGGGGCACCGTTCAGCCCGGGAACTCGGGCGGCCCGCTCCTGCGCCCCGACGGACTGGTGCTCGGCATGGTCTTCGGCGCCGATCTCACCGACGAGCAGGTGGGCTACGCCATGACCTCGCAGGAGCTGCGCCCCGCGATCGCGGCGGGGAAGTCGGCGACCGCTTCGGTCGACACCGGCACCTGTCGCATCGTCGACTGACCGGTGGTGCGGTCAGTCGCTGGAGTCCCGCATGAGCTGGCCGCAGGACGACGTGACGCGATCGACGTCGATGCATGACGGGATATGCGGCGCCTGGGCAAGGACGAGCGCGGCGCGGGCGGCGACCCTCCTCGCGCCGACCGGGTTCCCGCGGGCCCGGTGGGTGAGGGCGGCGCCCCATTGCGCGAGCGACTGCCAGGCGGCCCGGTCGGGCTCCGGCGCCTGGCGCCAGCGCATCTCGAACACCTCGTGCGCGTGGAACGGCATGTCGTTGTCGAGATAGGCGAGGGCTGCTGCCCACGCCTCCTCGTCGGAGATCTGCCGGCGGGGCGGGACGCCCGGGACCGCCTGCGAAGGGTCCGCTTCGCGGGGGAGCGGACGGCCCAGGCCGTCTCGAGGGCGCTCATCGACCACGGGCGCGCCTACTGCTCGGGCAGGTCGTCGAGCCAGCCGACGAGGGCGGCCGTGAACTCCTCGGGCCGCTCCTCGTGCGGGAAGTGGCCGGCCTCGAGATCGATACGCGTGTAGGCGCCACGGACGTATGCTTCGCTCCCGTCGACGGAGCCGGCCAGCACCATCGGGTCGTGTGCGCCATGCAGCTGGAGCACGCGCTGCTGGATGGGGGCCTCCATGAGCGACATGAACGACAGGCCGTCGGGACGCAGCACCGAGCGCACGGCCCAGCGGTGGTACTCCACCGCGGTGTGCGGCGTCGGCCAGCGCAGGAAGGCGCAGCGGTAGGCGCTCGCCGTCGCGTCGTCGAGCCACGTGGGATCGTGCGACCACTGGCCGATGAGGTCGGCCACCCGCTGGGCATCGTGTGCCGACAGGGATCGCTCGGGGGCGAACGGGAGCTGGAAGCCCAGCGCGTATCGGAGGGCGGACCGCTGCTGGCGATGACGCAGGATCGCCCGCCGCAGCTGGCGGGGGTGCGGCATCGAGACCGGCACGATGGCGCGCACGGTATCGGGCTCGAGGACGGCCGTCGACCAGGCGGCCAGGCCACCCCAGCCATGCCCGACGATGACGGCGTCCGACTCCCCCAGCGAGCGGATGACGCTGCTGACATCGGCCGCCAGGGTGCGCGGGTCGTAACCGTGCGGTGGGTGATCGGAGCCACCGTAGCCGCGCAGGTCCATGGCGACGGCGCGATACCCGGCCTCGGCAAGGGCGGTCAGCTGGCGTCGCCATGTCCACCAGAAGGTGGGGAAGCCGTGCAGCAGGACGACGGCCGGCCCGTCACCGATGTCGACGACGTGGAAGCGCGCGCCATTGGCGGGGACGTCGCGGTGCGTCCACGGACCGGGCGCCCTGATCGCTACGTCGGGGTCGGGTAAGGGCACGTGCTAGGCACCCGCGATCGTCGAAGGATCGACGGCCGACACCGGGTCGACGACCGTCGACGCGGCCACCGGTGAGCCCGACAGCGCAGCCTTCGTCTTCTCGAACTCGGCCAGGGCGAGGCTCGGCGGCTTCGCCTCCGTGAACTGCTTGCGGGCAAGGAGCCCGGTGATGGCGCCCGTGATGATGAGGAGGACCGCCACGATGAGGAATCCCGCCCACGGTTGGAGGCCCAGCTGCACGATCACGAGGGCGAGCGTCACGAGCAGGAACAAGATCGCGAAGATCGCGATGCCGAGCGTGGCGATGCCGAGACCGGCACCGATGCCGGCCTTCTGGCCGCTCTCGCCGAGCTCTGCCTTGGCCAGCGCCATCTGAGCGTTGGCCAGGCGCTTGGCGTCTGCGACGGCCTTTTGCACCAGGTCCTTGATGGACGGCTGCGGTTGGGGGGGCATGCCTACCTCCGAGTGGTCAGGTGGTCAGGTTATCGGGCATCGGATGTGCCGTACACGTCCGGGATTCCGTCGCCGTCGGCGTCGGCCTCCTCGATGGCGTACACGGCGTCGTAGTGGCGGTTGCGGGCGAGCAGGGCGATCGAGGCCAGCACGGCGGCGATGACCGACGCCGTCAGGACCGCGATCTTCGCCGAGTCGAGCCGGCTGGCGTCGTCCTCGTATGCGAGTTCGGTGATGAGCAGTGCCACGGTGAAGCCGATCCCGGCAAGCAGGCCGACGGCGGCGACGTCTCGCCAGGCGATGTCGGGACTCAGGCTGGCCCGGGTGAACCTGGCGGTGAGCCACGCCAGGCAGAACACCCCGATCGGCTTGCCGATCACCAGGCCGACGATGATGCCGATGGCCACAGGGCTGCTCAGGGCCTCGGCGAAGCCGACGCTGCGTACGTCGACCCCTGCCGAGAAGAAGGCGAACAGCGGCACGCAGACCCCTGCGCTGATCGGGTGGATGCGGTGCGACAGCCGATCGGCGGGTGCCTTCGCCTCTCCTGGGTCGGCTCGCACGCGGGTGAGGAAGCCGAAGACGACGCCGGCGATGGTGGCGTGGACACCGCTCTCGTGCATGAAGTACCAGCCGAGCAGCACGAGGGGGACGTAGATCCAGGGGCTCCGGATGCGCTGACGTTGTGCCCACGCGTAGCAGCCGAAGGTCGCGAGGGCCGCCAGGAACCAGATGGCGGAGAAGTGGTCGGAGTAGAACACGGCGATCACCGTGATCGCGCCCAGGTCGTCGACCACGGCGAGGGTGAGCAGGAAGGCGCGCAGCGCAACGGGAAGGCGTCGGCCGACGACGGCGAGCACGGCCAGCGCGAACGCGATGTCGGTCGCCATGGGGATGCCCCAGCCCACCACGGATCCGTCGGCCATCGTGGAGTTGATGACGAAGAAGATGATGGCCGGGATCGCCATCCCGCCGATCGCCGCGGCGACGGGAACGACGGCCTCGGCAGGCTTCGAGAGCGACCCGAGCACGAGCTCGTGCTTCAGCTCGAGGCCAACGACGAAGAAGAACACGGCGAGGAGCCCGTCGGCCGCCCACACCCCCAGCGGCAGGTCGAGGTGCAGCGAGATAGGCCCGACCTGGAGGTCGACCAGGGCCTCGTAGCTCGCGCCCCAGGGTGAGTTCGCCCAGATGAGGGCGATCGCCGCGGCGGCGAGCAGGAGGATGCCGCCCACGGTCTCGTCGCGCAGCTGCTCGCGCAGCCATCCTCGCTGCGACAGCGAGGGTCGAGAGAGCAGCTGCCGCGAGGCGTCGGTCACGCGTCAACCCTAGCCGCGCGCCCTTGAGTCCGGCGTGCGTCAGTCCTCGGAGGTCGACGCCTGCAGGCCGCTGGAGATCAGGCCCATCACCGCCGGGTCGGCGAGGGTGGTGGAGTCGCCGATGCTCCGGTTCTCGGCCACGTCGCGCAGCAGCCGGCGCATGATCTTGCCCGACCGGGTTTTGGGCAGCTCCTGGACGATCAGGATCTGTCGCGGCTTGGCGATCGGGCCGATCTCATGGGCCACGTGGTCGCGCAGCTCCTTGACGATGTCCGGTCCGCCTTCGTCGGCGACCTCAGCACGGAGGATGACGAAGGCGACGATGCCCTGGCCCGTGGTCTCGTCGGTGGCGCCGACCACGGCCGCCTCCGCCACCTTGGGGTGCGAGACGAGGGCCGACTCGACCTCCGTCGTCGAGATGCGGTGACCGGAGATGTTCATGACGTCGTCCACCCGACCGAGCAGCCAGATCGCCCCCTCCTCGTCCCACTTAGCGCCGTCCCCGGCGAAGTAGTACTGCGGCCAGCGCGACCAGTACGTGTCGACGTAGCGCTCGTTGTCGCCCCAGATCCCCCGGAGCATGGCCGGCCACGGCTCGGTCAGCACCAGGTAGCCACCGCCACCGTTGCCGACCGGGTCGCCGTGGTCGTCGACGATCGCCGCCCCGATGCCCGGCAGCGGCCCCATCGCCGAGCCCGGCTTGGTCGCCGTAACCCCGGGCAGCGGGGAGATCATGATGGCGCCGGTCTCGGTCTGCCACCAGGTGTCGACGATCGGGCAGTGGTCGCCGCCGATGACGCTTCGGTACCACATCCACGCCTCGGGGTTGATGGGCTCGCCGACCGACCCGAGCAGTCGAAGCGACGACAGGTCCTTGCCGTTCGGCAGGTCGTCTCCCCACTTCATGAAGGTGCGGATCGCCGTCGGAGCCGTATACAGGATCGTGACGCCGTGTCGCTCGACGATGTCCCACCATCGGTCCTTCGTGGGGGTGTCCGGCGTGCCCTCGTAGACCACCTGCGTCACGCGGTTGGCCAGCGGTCCGTAGACGATGTACGAGTGGCCGGTGACCCAGCCGATGTCGGCCGTGCACCAGTAGACGTCGGACTCGGGCTTGAGGTCGAAGACGTTGCGGTGGGTGAAGGCGGTCTGCGTGAGGTACCCGCCGGTCGTGTGCAGGATCCCCTTGGGCTTTCCGGTGGTGCCGGATGTGTACAGGATGAACAGCGGGTGCTCGCTGTCGAACGCCTGCGGCGCATGGACCTCCGACTGGCGGTCGACGATGTCGTGCCACCAGACGTCGCGGCCCTCGACCCATTCGACGTCGCCGCCGGTGCGCTTGACGACGAGCACGTTGGTCACCGACGGGGTCTCGGCTACCGCCTCGTCCACGGCCGGCTTCAGCGGCATCGTCGATCCGCGGCGGTTCTGTCCGTCGGCGGTGATGACGAGCTTCGCCTGCGCGTCGTCGATGCGGCTGCGCAGCGCCTCGGCAGAGAAGCCGGCGAAGACGACCGAGTGCGGCGCGCCGATGCGTGCGCAGGCCAGCATGGCGATGATCGCCTCGGGGATCATCGGCAGGTAGATGGCCACGCGGTCGCCCGCCTCGACGCCGAGTTCCGTCAGCGCGTGCGCCGCCTTGGACACCTCGACCTGGAGCTGCGCGTACGTGACGTCGCGGCGGTCGCCGGGCTCTCCCTCGAACCTGATCGCGACCTGCTCGCCGAACCCTGCCTCGACATGGCGGTCGACGCAGTTGTACGCGACGTTGAGGGTGCCTCCGGTGAACCACTGCGCGAACGGGGCGCTCGACCAGTCGAGAACCTGCTCGAACGGCTGTGCCCAGTCCAGGTGCCGAGCCTGATCGGCCCAGAAGGCGAGCCGATCCGCCGACGCCTCGTCGTACATGGCGGAGGTGGCGTTGGCCCGGGCCGCGAACTCCGGGGACGGCGGGAAGATGCGATCCTCGTGCATCAGGTTCTCAAGCGCTTCTTGGCTCACGGTTCTCCCTGCTCGATGCGAAGGCTCCACTTAACCAAATCGCGACGGGGTGTGGGGTCGGAACGCCTGCCGTATAGCGTCGGGCCGTGGGCGCCACCGACCGATCCGATCCGCTTGCCGTGCTGGCGGGCGCTCCGGACGTGGCTGCGGCGCTGAGCGCTGCCCTCTCCGAGATCGATGCGCTGCTGTGGCGGCGCGACGTGCGCGCGGCCGCCGCCCAGGTGGCGGCGGCGTCCGTCGAGCGGGGTGCCCGTGACTCGGCCGCGATCGACGGGGCGGACGTCGTGGTGGTCGACTCCTCACCCATGGGCCGCGTGCTGGATGCATCACTGAGGCTGACGGCAGCCGTGCCCGCTCAGGTGGAGGTGTTCACCAGCGCCCCGCTGCAGGCCTGGGCGCATCTTCACGCGGTCGTGGCGCACGGCTTCGTCGCCGACGATCAGCTCGGACGGCCGAGGGCGTTCGAGGCGGCTGACGACCCGCTGCACCTAGGCCCACTTCCGCCGGCAGGGGTGGCAGCCGACCGGCTCGCCGGGCTCGCGGACCTGCTCACGCGCCGAACGGAGGCGCCCGCTCTGCTCGTCGCCGCCGTCGTGCACGCGGAGCTGGCATCGGTGCGGCCCTTCGCTTGGGGCTCCGGCCTCCTCGCGAGGGCGTCGGTTCGGCTCGTGCTGGCCGCCCGTGGCGTCGACCCGTCGATGTTCAGCATCCCCGAGCACGGGATGTTCGAGATGGGCCGCCCCGCGTACGTGGCCGCGATGAGGGCCTACGCGACAGGGACACCGACGGGGGTGAGCGACTACGTCGTGTGGCACTCGACCGCGCTGGCCATGGGCGCGAAGGCCGTCAGCGCGCCGACACCTGCCTGATACGTCGCAAGGTCGCTGTTGTGTGACGTATCAGGCAGGCATCGACGTATCCACAGGGTGGTGCCTTCGGCTTGTCCCGTCGCCTTCGCCTCCGCAGGCTGGCCTCGTGCCCCGACGCGCCGACCCGGACCCGCCGTTGCCGACCCTGATCTCGGCCGAGCGCGCGCTGTCTGCGGGGCTCACGCGTGACCAGATCCGTCATCGAGTGAGGTCCGGTCGCTGGGTGGTGATCGGTCAGGGGATGTACCGGCGCTCGGACTGGGCACCGGAACCGGGTCTGGACGAGTTCGCTCGGGCCAGGATCGACCATGCGCACCGTGCGGTGGCCGCCGCTCGCACCAACCCCGGTGCTGTGATCGGCTTCCACAGTGCCGCGGTGATGCATCAGCTTCCCCTGTTCGCGCCCTTGCCGGACCACGTCGTCCTCGTGGCGCCACCCGGTCACTGGTACGGCCGCAGGCCCGGACTGCTCATTCGACGCGGCAGCCTTCGGCCCGAGGACGTCGCCGGCCAGGGCATTCGGGTCACGGTTCCCGCGCGCACCTGGGTCGATGTGGCTCGGACCGGTCGCCTCGCTGACGCCCTCTCGGTGGGTGACGGCGGCCTCCGTCTGGGTCGTTTCGAGGGGACGGACCTGAGCCAGGCACTCGAGCGATTCGGGTCCGGTCGCGGCTGCCGTCGGGCGGACCTGGCCCTCCGCCACGTCACCGGGGCGCGCGAGACGCCTCTCGAGTCGGGGTCGTGGGCGTACTTCGTCGAATACCGGCTCCCCCTGCCGCGCATGCAGGTCGAGTTCCGAGATCCCACTGGGCGCCTGATCGGTCGGGTGGACTTCTACTGGGAACGGGCCGGCGTGATCGGGGAGTGCGATGGTCGCCTGAAGTACGGCTCCCCGGCAACGCTCTACGCGGAGAAGCGGCGCGAGGACGCCCTCCGCGCGGAGGGACACCGGGTCGTGCGGTGGGGGTGGCAGGACCTGAGGGACGCCCGTCTCGCGAAGCGGCTGCGACGCGAACTCACCTGATCGTCGAGGCCTGCCCGGTACGTCGCAACCACGCATCCTTGCGACGTCTCGGGCAGGCCTCGGTGGGCTAGGGACGGATCACCGAGGTGCCGACGAGTTGCGCGGAGGCCATCGTCGTCAGGGCCGTCGGGGCGTCGTCCAGCGTGAGGGTGCGGGTCACCAGGAGCTCTGGTCGCAGCGCGCCGCTGGCCACGAGGTCGAGCATGGGGCCGTAGTCGTGGGCGGCCATGCCGTGCGAGCCGTGCAGCGACAACTCGAGGGCGATGACACGGGCCATCGGCACCGCCGGACGACCGACCGCCTCGGGCAGGAGGCCGACCTGCACGTGCCGGCCGCGGCGGCGCAGGCTCTCGATCGAGGCGGCGCACGAGCCCTCGCTGCCGAACGCGTCGATCGACACGTGGGCACCCCCATCGGTGACGTTGATGATCGCGGCTCCGACGTCGAGGGTGGACGCGGCGTCGACGACCGCCACGGCGCCGAACTGCCTGGCCAGGTCCAGCGCTCCCCGGGACACGTCGATCGCCACCACTTTCGCTCCCAGTGCCGTCGCGATCATGATCGCCGACAGGCCCACGCCACCGCAGCCGTGGACCGCGACCCACTGCCCGGGTGCGACCCGGCCGTGGTCGCGCACCGCGCGGAAGGCCGTGGCGAACCGGCACCCAAGGGCGGCGGCCGCGACGAAGTCGGCGGAATCGGGCAGCCGCACGAGGTTGACGTCAGCGTGGTCGATGCGCACGTACTCGGCGAAGGAGCCGTGGTGCGTGAAGCCCGGCTGGGTCTGGTGCTCGCAGACCTGCTGGTCACCGGCCAGACAGGCCTCGCACTCGCCGCATGCGCACACGAACGGCACGGTCACCCGATCGCCCGGGCGCCAGCGGGTCACCTGGCCGCCGACGCTGTCGACGACTCCTGCGAACTCGTGGCCGGGCACGTGCGGCAGCGTGATGTCGGGGTCGTGCCCCATCCAGCCATGCCAGTCGCTACGGCACAGCCCTGTCGCCTCGACGCGGATCACGGCGCCCGCACGGCCGGCCACCGGTGCGTCGATCGACTCGACGGCAGCGGCGCCGCCGTACTCGGTGTAGACGACGGCGCGCACGGTCAGGTGCGCAGCCCGCGCCTGCGCGCGTACCAGGTCAGGCCGAGAGCGACCGCGCCGAGCGCGACGGCGCCGCCGGCGGCGACTGCCTGCTTCCTGTCGATCTGGGTGCGCATGGCTACCGGCTTCTCGAAGTCGAGGATCGGCCACTCACGCTCGATCGCCAGCTTGCGCAGTTCGGTATCGGGATTGACGGCGAACGGGTGGCCGACGGCATCGAGCATGGGCAGATCGGTGAAGGAGTCGCTGTAGGCGTACGACGCGGATAGGTCGTAGCCGCGTTCCTCGGCCAGCGAGCGCATCGCCTCCGCCTTGCCCTCGCCGTAGGCGTAGAACAGGATCTCGCCCGTGTACTCGCCGTTCTCGATGGCGACCTGGGTGCCGATGGCGAGGTCGGCGCCGAGTCGGGCGCCGATCGGCTCGACGATCTCCGTGCCCGACGAGGAGATGATGATGACGTCGCGGCCCGCGGCCTTGTGCTCGGCGATGAGCTGGACGGCCTCGTCGAAGACGATGGGATCGACGATGTCATCGAGTGTCTCGGCGACGATGGTCGAGACCTTCTCTACGTCCCAGCCGGTGACGAGTTTCGACATGTACTCGCGCATCGTCTCCATCTGGTCGTGGTCGGCGCCCGACGCCAGGTAGACGAACTGGGCGTAGGCGCTGCGGACGACGTCGCTGCGACCGAGGAGACCCTCGCGATAGAGCGGCCGAGCGAAGGCGAAGGAACTCGACTTGGCGAGAATCGTCTTGTCGAGGTCGAAGAAGGCGGCGCCGCTCGACACGTTGTCAGTCACATGCAGACGGTACCTCGTGCGGAGTGTCCACAGGTCGGAGCGAGGCGGGCTCCTCTCCACAAGGCCCCTGTCCGGGGGCCAACGCGGAGCCGTGCTGGGCCATCCTCGAGGCCGAATCGACGGCTGCTGAGGTGGACATCGCATGAACGCACAACGACCCCTGCTCATCAGTTCCGACAGTGACCTGTTCGACGACGTCCTTCGGCTCGCGGCGGCCAATGCAGTGGAGATCCACCTCGCCACGGATGCGGAGGGCGCACGCGGCCGATGGCAGATCGCTCCGCTCGTGCTTGTCGGGGCGGACGCGAGCCTCATGATCGCGAGCGGCCGACTGCCTCGCCGACGCGACGTCGTCCTCGTCACCCGTGACCCGACGCCCGACACCTGGCAGAACGCGGTGGCATTGGGGGCGGAGCACGTGGTGTCCCTGCCCGAGGCGGAACGCTGGCTGATCGACCGGCTCGCGGACTGCGCCGAGGGGCCGGCCCGCGACGGGCGCGTCGTGGCGGTGATGGGTGCCGGCGCCGGGGCCGGCGCCTCCACGTTCGCCGCGACCCTGGCCCTGGCCGCGGCCGATCGTTCTCTCCGTGTGCTCCTCGTCGACGCGGACCCGCTGGGCGGCGGCCTCGACGTCCTTCTGGGCATCGAGGACTTGCCGGGCATCCGGTGGACGGATCTCGCCGAGACGCGGGGCCGTCTGGGCACTGAGCCGCTCGCCGCATCACTGCCCACGGCGCATGGACTCACCGTCTTGTCGTGGGGGAGGAGCGGTCCGGGGAGTCTGTCAGCCGAGGCGATGAGTGCAGTCCTCGATGCCGCGGGCCGGGGGTTCGACATGGTGATCGTCGACCTCCCCCGCCACATCGACGCGGCGACCGAACTTGTGCTGGCCCGGGCCGAGCTGACGATGCTGGTGACGAGCAATCGGGTTCGGGCTACGGCTGCCGCCGCGCGCATCGTCACCGTCCTCGACGGCCGGTGCGGAGCGCTCCGGATCGTGCTGCGCATGGAGCCGAGGGGCCTGCTCGGCGAAGCGGTGGAAGCCGCGCTCAATGTGCCGGTGATCGCGCGACTGCCGAGGGTGGCCGCGCTGGCCAGCCGAGCCGACGACGGGGAGCCTCCCGGTCTGCGGGATGCCTATGGCAGGGCGTGCGCATCCGCGCTGCGAACGGTCGCGGCGGGCGCCGGGCGCGTGGCATGACCTCGTCGCTCCTGGAGCGGGTACGGGGCCGGCTGGTTGCTCACCAGGCGGACGCGACCCCGGCCCGGGTCGTCGCGGCGCTCCGCGCCGAGGGGCTGGTGCTGGGCGACGACGCGGTCCTCGACCTCGTGCAGTCGCTTCGTCAGGATCTTGTGGGTGCCGGACCGCTTGAGCCGCTGCTACGCGAACCGGGCATCACCGACGTCATCGTCAACGGCCCGGCCGACGTCTGGGTGGATCGTGGCTCGGGTCTCGAGCGCGCTGACGTGCGCTTCGGCTCGGAGACGGAGGTGCGACGGCTTGCGCAGCGGCTGGCCGCTGGTGCAGGGCGTCGCCTCGACGAGGCGAGCCCGTTCGTCGACGCCCGCATGCCTGACGGCACTCGCCTGCACAGCGTCATCCCTCCGATCGCCACCGCCGGGACCCTCCTGTCCCTGCGCATCCCCAACAGGTCCGTGTTCACTCTCGACGAACTGGTCGAGCGTGGCACCGTGGACGCCGTGGGCGCGCAGTGGCTGCGCGACATCGTCGCCGGGCGGCTGGCGTTCCTCATCTGCGGCGGCACCGGCTCGGGCAAGACCACGATCCTGTCGTCGCTCTTGGGGCTGGTCCCGTCGCGCGAGCGAATCGTGGTCGTGGAGGACTCCTCGGAGCTCGTCCCTGACCATCCCCATTGCGTTCGGATGCAGGCCCGTACGGCGAACGTCGAGGGCGCTGGCGTCGTGACGCTACGCGACCTGGTTCGCCAGGCACTGCGCATGCGTCCCGATCGCATCGTCGTAGGTGAGGTGCGGGGAGCCGAGGTGGTCGACCTGCTGGCCGCGATGAACACCGGGCACGAGGGCGGATGCGGCACCATCCACGCGAACTCGGCGGGCGATGTGCCGGCCCGCCTGGAGGCGCTCGGCCTGATGGCCGGCCTGGACCGGTTGGCGGTGCACGCGCTGGTCGCGGCCGGCATCGACGTGGTGCTTCATCTGCAACGGTCTGCGGTCGGCCGGCGCTTCGTGGCCGGCGTGCATGTGCTGACCCGCGACGAGGCGGGATTTGTGCACACGATGCCCGCCCTCACGTGCCGTGGGCACGAACTCGTGCCCGACGCGGGACTGCCTCGGTTGCGCGACCGTCTCGGTCTGTCGTGATCACCGTCGTGGCTGCCCTGCTCGTGGCGACCAGTGTGTGGCTGGCGATGCCGGCGTGGCCAGCGGAGCGGGCCCGCGTCATCGCCGCCACTCACGATTCGGGGTCCGCATCCGTGGATCGAGGGGAGCGCTTTCGTCGCTTGTGGACCAAGGCCCGAGACCGCATCGGTCTGGGGTCGGCATCCCGGCGACGCCGCGCGCACGAGCGGATGCGGGTCATCCAGGCGCTTGGGGCGCTGGCGGCCGAGCTGCAGGCTGGTCAGCCGCCCGTTGCCGCCTTGACCAGCGCCGGCGGACAGCCCTCGGTCTGGCCGGCCACGGTCGCGGCGGTGCGGCTGGGCGAGGACGTCAGCGTGGCTCTCGTCGTGGACGCGGCACACCACCCAGCACTGCATCACCTCGCCGCCTGTTGGCAGGTGGCGGCCGACTCGGGCTCGGGCCTTGCCCCTGCAGTCACGCAGCTCGCGGCCTCCGCTCGCTCCGCCGAGGATGTACGCGTTCACCTCGAGGCCGAGCTCGCGGGTCCTCGAGCCACCGCGAGGATGCTCGCCGTGCTGCCTTTCGTCGGTCTCGGCTTCGGGATCATGCTCGGGGCCGACCCCGTCACGTGGCTACTGACCAGTCCGTTCGGCATGGGCTGTCTCGCGGCGGGGCTTTCGCTGACGGGGCTGGGCACCTGGTGGACGGGCCGCATCGCCGCAGGCGTCGAGCGGATGCTGTGATCCTGGCCAGCGCGCTCGTGCTGGCGCTGGCCGCGTGGCTGGCCATCGCGCCTTCGCCGGAGCCGCGACTCGCTCACCTGATGCCGAGCCCGCACTCGACGGATGAGGGACAACGCGGCACGCGCAACGGGGCCACCTGGCTGGCCACCGGAGCGGCCGCTCTCGGCTGCCTGCTGCTGGCCGGCGGGTTCGTGGGCGTCGCCTTGGCTGTCGCATGCTGCCTGGTGGTGCCGCGGGCGACGGGTCGGTTGGAGACGCGTGCAGAGCGGCAGCGTCGTGACGCGCTGGGGCGACAGGCACCAGTGGTGGCCGACCTGCTGTCGGCCACCGTCGCCGCGGGCTCCCCGATGAGCGCCGCACTTGCGGCAGTCGCAGGTGCGCTGGGGGAGCCGGCCCGCGGCGCACTGCAGCCAGTCCAGTCGGCGGTCGGGCTCGGCGCCGACCCTGAGGTCGCCTGGCAGGCTTTGGTCGCCGATCCGGTGCTCGGGCCGGTGGCCACCGCCGTGATCAGGTCCGCTCGCACGGGAGCGCCGCTGGCGGCCATGCTTGCCCGAATCGCCGACGACCTGCGCCGCGAGCGCCGCATCGCCGTCGAGGTGGCGGCGCAGTCGGCCGGTGTGAAGGCGGTGGTGCCGCTCGCAGCATGCTTCCTGCCGGCCTTCCTGCTCCTCGGCGTCGTGCCCGTCGTCGTCTCCCTGGCCACCGGATTGGCGTCGGGCGGATGAGTGCCGCCGGCGTTCCTCCACAGGCGTGTCCCGTCGTGGGCTTGCGCCCCCAGACGGCAGACGGTTCCTGTTGCCGGGCGTCCGACGGCGCGAGCCTTGGTGCACGGCGATGCGAACGTCGGTGCCGATGGTCGGCACAGCCGCTCCGGCGGCTCGCGGGAGGGGGATCGATGCGCACGGTTGTCGCGAGGATCATGAAGCAGGACGACGGACTGTCCACGGCCGAGTACGCGGTCGGCACGGTGGCTGCGGCCGGGCTCGGAGGGGTGCTGATCAAGCTGCTCACCAGCCCCGAGGTGCGAGAGCTCATCTGGGGTGTCCTGAGCCAGGCATTCAAGTCGATGTTCGGCTAGTCAGGCGATGGCTCGCACAGGCGAGCGAGCCGGCGTGGTGGGGAGGATGGGGGGCTCCTTCCCATCACGCACGGCCCTTCGCTCAACCCGAGGAAGCGTTCTGCTCGAAACCGCACTGGCGATTCCGCTGCTCGTCGCCGTGACCGTGGCCCTGGCGTGGGGGCTGTCCCTGGCCGGCACGAGTCTGGCGCTGGGCGACGCCGCGCGAACGGCCGCACGCGGCCTGGCCCGTGGCGAGCCGCCGTCCGACGTGCTGGCGCGCGCCCGGGCCGCGGTACCGGCCGCCCGCGTCAGCATCATGGGTGCGGGGGATGCCGTCGCGGTCGTCGTCGACGAGGACGTGACGGCGCCCGTGCCGATCCTGAGGGGCCTATCGATCACCCTCACGTCGCGCGTGGCCGTCCCCCGGGAATCGTCGTGACCACGGGTCCAGGCGGGTCGGGCGAGGATCGGGGCGCGGCCACCGTCTGGTCGCTGGCCCTGCTCTCGGTCATCCTGCTCGGCGCCCTCCTCGTCTCAGCTGTCGCGCAGCAGGCCATCGCGCGGCAGCGGGCAGCGACGGCGGCCGACCTGGCAGCCCTCGCTGCCGCGCAGTCAGGCTCCAGTCAGTGCGCGGAGGCCGACCGCATGGCCTCGGCGAACGACGCCTCACTGCTGGCATGCGGCATCGACGGCGACGACGTGATCGTCCAGGTCAGCGTCCCTGCGCCCCCCTTGGTGCGTCGAGTGTTCGCCCTCGTCGGTCAGACGCCTGGCGACGTGATCGGCGCGGCTCGGGCCGGCCCTCCACCACCATGACGCCCGGCGCAGTGGCGTGGCGACTCGCCCGTCGACCAGCGGCACCACCTCGTCGTTGACCGCGTCACGCGATAGTGCTTGAGTACCCACGGGGAATGGGGTTCGCCCTTCGATGGATCGAGTCGACTCGAACCTCCTGCTGAGGCAGGAGTGCCGAGCGGTGTCGACTCAAGAAGGTGATCGCACGGGGGAGGACACGAATGCTCGCATCAGTCGTGGCACACACCGAGGGCGCTCAGTGAACGGCCGCGGACGGCGGCGCCTCGACCGCAGGCCAAGTCTCGGTCGCCTGTCATTCGTGGCAGTCACGGCAATCGCGACAGCGGCGGTCGTCATGACACCCACACCAGCACAGGCAGCGAACGGGTCACTGACCGGAACGGTGCCCGCGGCGCCGTCCCCGCAGCTGGCCACCTACTACCGTCCCGCAGTCGTGGCCTACCGGCTGGACCAGCCGGGCGACGTCCGGACCGTCGATCCCTCCCCGGGTGCCACGTACCGGCTCAAGGTGCCCGCAGGACTGTGGGCAGTTCAGACGCCGCGCTGGGTGAACGGCGTGCTGGATCCGGCATCGCAGGTGGTGCCGGTTGCGGGCGGCCGCACTGTCGCCGTCAGGGCGCGAGCAGACGCTCCACCGCCGATCAGGATCTCCGCCGCTGAGTGGACGTCGTCAGGACTCGCCGAGCCCGAGATCACCGGGGGGATCGGCGACTTGATGATCAATGACCTGGTCACCGGGGCGGAGAAGTGCAACACGGCCAGTGGTGGCAGGGGCGTGGCGGTGGTTGAGGACCGACAGGGCCACCGTTGGCGCGATGTCCTGCGCGAGATCAAGCTCGGGATGTCCCGCTACGCGGACCCGGAGTTCCGCGCGATGGCCAAGCGGGCGACCGTGAACATCAAGGCATGGGCACCCACGCACCGGCTCGTCGGCCACATGTCGCAGTCCGGTGACACCTTCACGGCCACGGCGAGCCTGGTGAACACCAAGACCGGCAAGACCCAATGGACGAAGACCTACACGGTGCCAGCCACCGGCGACGGGTTCTTCGGCCTGTCCGACACGCTCCCTGCGGACGTCATGCGCGAGCTCTGCAAGCCGGTTGCGCCGCTGCGGGTGACCATCACCGGTCGGTTGACCCTTGCCTCGGCTCCGGTGAACGCCTCCGCGGACGTGGCGCTGCAGTACGACGCCGCTCCCATCAAGGGTGACGAGACCAACTTCAGCCCGACGGAGCCGGCGACCTGGCAGGTCTCCAGCACCGCGGCAACGGCGACGGATCCGGAGTGCCGGGCCGTCGTCGAGCGGGTGGACCCGGGCCCGCCCATGTTCGCGCCGTCTGTCCTGGCTCACAAGAAGGACGATGGCAGTTACACCGTGTTCGTCACGAGCGCCATCAACCTGTGGATCTCGCTGCCGGGTGACGGCGGGGGTTGTCTGGATGTCGCCGTGCCCGTCTTCATCTCGGGGGCGGTCATGGCCACCGGTCAGACGATGGTCACGGTGACCCGCGCTGGCGCGGGCTCGAGCGTCGGCCCGCAGACCTTCAGGAACACCGAAACCCAGGGAGATGACAACACCTGGACGTCGTCGCTGACGGTCACCGTCACCGAGAACCACTGACGGCGTCGCGAGAGCCGCACCGCCCTAGGCGTCATCGGCATCGGTGCCGAGCCGCGACAGCACCACGTCGAGCAGCGCCACCGCGAGCTGCTTGTCGAGGGGGTTGTTGCCGTTGCCGCACTTGGGCGACTGCACGCAGGCCGGGCACCCGTCGTCGCACGTGCAGTCGGCGATCGCTGTGCGGGTGGCCGAGAGCCAGGCCCTCGCGGTGCGGAAGCCGTGCTCGGAGAAGCCGGCGCCGCCGGGGTAGCCGTCGTACACGAAGACCGTCGGCTGCCCCGTATCCGGGTGACAGGCGGTCGACACGCCGCCGAGGTCCCACCTGTCGCAGGTGGCGAACAGCGGGAGGAGCCCGATCGAGGCGTGCTCCGCGGCGTGCGCCGCGCCGGGGATGTCCGAAGCGGCGATGCCGACGTGGGCGAGCGCCTTCTCGGGCAGGGTCCACCAGACCGCCGTGGTGCGAAGCTCGCGCACGGGCAGGTCGAGCATCTCCTCGCCGAGAGACTCGCCATTCGGTCGGCGTCGCTGGAAGGACACCACCTGCGAGCTCACGTCCACGGTGCCCAGCACGAGGCGCAGATCGCCGAACACTCGAGACTCCACAACGTCGACGACGCGGATGTCGCTGATCGACCGGGCGATCGTGGAGTAGTCGACGACCTCCTCGAGCACCGTCGCCACGGCATCATCGAGGTCGAGTGCCGTGACCACGTGCGTCACCCCCTGATGGACGTAGACCGCCCCCCGGTGCACGACCGCAGGAGCGGAGGCCGCGTCGACGGTGCCGAGCAGCCGACCGGTGCCGTCCTCCACCACGCGCACCGGGGCGCCGCCCGTGCCGCGAAGGTCGGTGAGGTCGGTGGCGCGCTCGCGCCGGGTCCAGAACCAGCCCCCGGGCCGTCGACGCAGCAGTCCGTCCGCCACAAGGGCGTCGACGATCGTCCGAGCGGTGGTCCCGAACCAGGCCTCGAGGTCGTCCTCGGTGAGCGGCACCTCGGCGGCGGCTGCGCACAGGTGCGGGGCGAGCACGTACGGATTCGCCGGGTCGAAGACGCTGGCCTCAACCTCGCGATCGAGCAGGACGTGAGGGTGGTGCACGAGATACGCGTCAAGCGGGTCGTCGCGTGCCACGAAGAGTCCGAGCGCCGGCGTTCCCGCCCGCCCCGCCCGGCCGAACTGCTGCCAGAGGCTGGCTCGCGTCCCGGGCCATCCCGCCGTGATGACGACGTCCAGACCGCTCACGTCGATGCCCATCTCCAGCGCGCTGGTGGTCGACATCGCACGAATGCTTCCGTCGCGAAGGCGCCGCTCGAGCTCGCGTCGCTCCTCGGGCAGGTAGCCGCCTCGGTAGGCAGCCACCTGCGAAGTGAGCGCGGGGTCGACATCGGTGAGCAGATCGCGTGTCATGGCGGCCGTCGTCTCGGCACCCCGCCTGCTGCGGATGAACGCCAGTGCCTGCGTGCCCTCGACCACGCAGTCGGCCAGCAGGTCGGCGGTCTCGGCCAGCGCGCTGCGTCGTCGGGGGTCGTCTCCGCTCGCATCGGTCGACGCGAGCAACGGGGGTTGCCAGAAGCCGATCGTCATCGCCGGCCGTGGGGAGCAGTCGTCGGTGACGGCCCGCACGGGCGCGCCGATGAGGCGCCCGGCGGCCTCCTCGGGATTGGCCATCGTGGCCGAGGCGACGATGAGGATGGGCTGCGCCCCGTGGTGGGCGGCGACTCGGCGCAGCCGGCGGAGCACGGCCGCGACGTGCGAGCCCAGAACGCCGCGGTACGTGTGCGCCTCGTCGACCACGACGAGTTGGAGTCGTCGCAGGAACGGCGCCCACGCGGTATGCCCGGGCAGGAGAGAGTGGTGCAGCAGGTCGGGGTTGGTGAGGACGTAGTTGCCGTGCTGGCGCACCCATGCGCGCTCGTCCTGCGGGGTGTCACCGTCGTAGGTGGCCGAACGAAGCCACGGGAGGCCGAGGTTCTGCAGCGAGCGCAGCTGGTCGTTCGCGAGGGCCTTGGTCGGGGAGACGTACAGAACGGTTGCGCCGCGTCCGTCGGGCGCGAGTGCCCCGGTGTGAATTCGTGCGAGCGCCGTCATCCCGAACGCGATGCTCTTGCCGGAAGCCGTGCCGGTGGCAAGCGCAACATGGTTCCCGGCGTGCGCGACCTCGGCCGCGAGCACCTGGTGGACCCACGGTGCCTCGATACCGCTCGACGCGTAGGCGACCACGACGTCGGCGGGCAGCCAGTCCGGCCAGGCGGACACGTCCGGCGCGCGCTCGGGGATGTCGTGCACGTGCAGCAGCCGACCATCGCGCCCGTGGGCGAGGCGGCCGAGGAGCCCCCCTGCGACCACCGACGTCATGCCCCCATTGTGAGGCGGTCCCCCGACACGCTGTGCCACAGTAGGGACGTGGACTTCACTGTGGCCTCTGAGCGGGTCGGCGAGCGCACCATCGTCACGGCATCGGGCGAGCTCGACGCCTACTCGGCACCGGCACTGCAGGCCCAGGTCGATCCGGCCTCGCAGCGGCCGGCGGCGTCGCTGGTCGTCGACCTCAGTGACGTCGGGTTCATCGATTCGACGGGGCTGGGCGTGCTGGTAGCCACCCTGAAGCATGTGCGTGAGGCCGGTGGAACGCTCGACGTCGTCGCTGTTGCCCCCCGCGTGCTGAAGGTTTTCGCGATCACCGGCCTCGACGCCGTGATCCCCCTGCATGCGACGCTGGACGCGGCGCTCGCGGCTCACTGAACGATGCCGCTCCGGACCGTGACGTAACTCACAACCGTGTAAGGGCTGTCATCCCGGGCCTCACGTGGGACCCCCTGTTCGTCTGCGTAGACTCCGCGGAACCTACCGTGCCCGGCACCCGTTCGGCGTTGCGGTTTCCACCGTCTCGGCCCGCTGTCAGGGTCGGGTCCATATAGAGGAGACGCATGATCGACTTGAGCGGGAGCAACCTGGTGATCGTCGCGGTGATCGCGGTGGTCGCGCTGTGCGCCCTCGGTGTGGCGGCGGTCCTGGTGCGCCAGGTCCTGTCGGCCGATCCGGGCACGGAGAAGATGCAGGAGATCGCCGGCGCCGTGCAGGAGGGCGCCGCGGCATACCTGAGCCGTCAGTTCAGGACCCTCTCGGTCTTCGCCGTCATCGTCTTCTTCATGCTCTTCCTGCTGCCCGCCGACTCCAACGGCGAGCGCATCGGCCGAAGCGTCTTCTTCCTCGTCGGGGCGGTGTTCTCCGCGACCACCGGATACATGGGCATGTGGCTCGCCGTGCGCGGGAACGTACGCGTGGCCTCCGCGGCACGCGAGCCCGGTGGCGAGCAGATCGCCATGAAGATCGCCTTCCGGACCGGCGGCGTGGCCGGCATGTTCACCGTCGGCCTCGGCCTGTTCGGGGCCGCCCTCGTCGTGCTCGTCTACAAGGGCGATGCCCCCAAGGTCCTCGAGGGCTTCGGGTTCGGGGCGGCGCTGCTCGCGATGTTCATGCGCGTCGGCGGCGGCATCTTCACCAAGGCGGCCGACGTCGGCGCCGATCTCGTCGGCAAGGTGGAGAAGGGCATCCCCGAGGACGACCCTCGCAACGCCGCGACCATCGCCGACAACGTGGGCGACAACGTCGGTGACTGCGCCGGCATGGCTGCCGACCTGTTCGAGTCCTACGCCGTCACGCTGGTGGCGGCCCTCATCCTCGGAAAGGTGGCCTTCGGCGAGATCGGCCTGGTGTACCCGCTCGTCGTGCCGGCCATCGGCGTCGTCACGGCAGTGATCGGCATCTTCGCGGTGTCGCCGCGGGCCACCGACCGGTCCGGCATGTCGGCGATCAACCGCGGCTTCTTCATCTCCGCGGCGATCTCAGCGGTGCTCGTCGCCATCGCGACGTTCCTCCTGCTGCCGGCTCGCATGGTGGACTTCAAGGGCGTTGTCCTGGACAACCTCGGCCTGGGCGTCGCGATCGACACCTTCAATCCGCGCCTGTTCGCCATCGGTGCCGTCCTCATCGGCATCATCCTGGCCGCCGTCATCCAGCAGCTCACGGCCTACTTCACGGAGACCAACCGGCGTCCCGTCGACGACGTGGCGAAGAGCTCGCTCACCGGCCCGGCCACGGTCATCCTCGCGGGTATCTCGCTCGGCCTCGAGTCGGCGGTCTACTCGGCCCTCCTCATCGGTACGGCCGTCTACGCGGCGTTCATGCTCGGCGGCGGATCGGTGGTTCTGTCGCTGTTCGCCATTGCGCTCGCCGGCACCGGCCTGCTGACCACGGTCGGCGTCATCGTCTCGATGGACACCTTCGGCCCGGTGTCGGACAACGCGCAGGGCATCGCCGAGATGTCGGGCGACGTCCAGGGCGAGGGTGCCGCGGTGCTCACGCGACTCGACGCGGTCGGCAACTCCACCAAGGCCATCACCAAGGGCATCGCGATCGCTACCGCCGTCCTCGCTGCAACGGCGCTCTTCGGTGCCTTCCGCGACGCCGTCGTGGCGGCCACGACGGCCAGTGGGGGGATGCCCGAGGGAGTGGTCAACATCCAGGAGTCGCTGCAGTACCTCGGCGTCCTCGACGTCGCCAATCCATCGAACCTTGTCGGCCTGATCATCGGCGCCGCAGTCGTCTTCCTGTTCTCCGGGCTCGCCATCAACGCGGTCTCTCGTGCGGCCGGATCGGTCATCTTCGAGGTGCGTCGCCAGTTCCGCGAGCACCCCGGGATCATGGACTACACGGAGAAGCCCGAGTACTCCAAGGTCGTCGACATCGTGACCAGGGACTCGCTGCGCGAACTGGTCACGCCCGGTCTGCTCGCCGTGCTCACGCCGATCGCGGTCGGCTTCGGCCTGGGCATCGGCCCGTTGGGGGCCTACCTCGCCGGCACCATCGCGACCGGCGTGCTCATGGCGGTCTTCCTGTCGAACTCGGGCGGGGCCTGGGACAACGCCAAGAAGTTCGTGGAGGACGGCAACTTCGGCGGCAAGGGCTCCGACGCGCACTCCGCCACGGTCATCGGCGACACCGTCGGCGACCCCTTCAAGGACACCGCCGGCCCGGCCATCAACCCGCTCATCAAGGTCATGAACCTCGTCGCGCTGCTCATCGCGCCGGCGGTCGTCGGGATGAGCATCGGCGACCGGGCGAACGGCCCGCTGCGCTGGGCCGTGGCCATCACGGCCGTGCTCATCGTCGTCGCTTCGGTGATCGTCACGAAGCGCCGGCCGATCGCGGTGGGCGACCAGCAGGTGGCCGCCGAGCTCTAGGGCTGTGCGACCAGACCCCCCGTTCCGGCATGCGGAACGGGGGGTCTGGTCATCGGTCCCCCTAAGGGGGGACCGGCCGTCGGCGGGCGCGATGAGGGGTGGCGTCGAGTTGACAGACACCACTGGCATAGCGTCAGACTCCGCCGGAGCAGTACGAGGCTCGGTCGACCACCCGGTCGCCCGGCTCGCTGCCCGCACGATGGGAGAGCACGGCAGTGGCAGACAAGACCCTCGTGATCGTCGAGTCGCCCGCGAAGGCGAAGAAGATCGCCGGATACCTCGGCCCTGACTACACGGTCATGGCCTCGGTGGGTCATGTGCGCGACCTCGCCTCGAAGGCATCCGAGTTGCCCGAGGCAGACCGCAAGCAGCCCTGGGCCAAGTACGCGGTCAACGTCGACGACGCGTTCCAGCCCTACTACGTCGTGCACGACTCCAAGAAGAAGACCATCGCCGACCTCAAGCGGGCTCTCAAGGACGCCGACGAACTCCTGCTCGCCACGGACGAGGACCGCGAGGGCGAGGCCATCTCGTGGCATCTGCTCGAGGTGCTGCGACCCAAGGTGCCCGTTCAGCGCATGGTCTTCAACGAGATCACGCCGGAGGCCATCCGCGAGGCCGTTGCCCACCCGCGCGATATCGACATGAACCTGGTCGAGGCGCAGGAGACCCGCCGCGTCGTGGACCGACTGTTCGGCTTCCCGGTGTCGCAGGTGCTGTGGATGAAGCTGGGTCGCGAGGCCAAGTCGGCCGGTCGTGTGCAGTCGGTGGCGGTTCGGCTCGTGGTCGATCGCGAGAAGGAGCGCATCGCGTTCCGGTCCGCCGGCTACTGGGACGTTCAGGGCGTCTTCGATCCCGACCGCTTCGACGCCCGCCTTGCAATGGTCGACGGGGTGCGCGTCGCCGGTTCCGGCGACTTCGACCAGCAGGGTGCACTGAAGAAGGACACCGTCGTCGTCCTCGACGAGGCGGCGGCTCGCTCACTCGTCGACGGCCTGGCCGGCGCGTCCTTCACGGTGCGTTCGGTCGTGCAGAAGCCGGGGCAACGCCAGCCCAAGGCGCCGTTCATGACGTCGACGCTTCAGCAGGAGGCGTCCAACCGTCTGCGCTGGGGCGGCCAGCGCACGATGCGTGTCGCGCAGAGCCTGTACGAGAACGGCTACATCACCTACATGCGCACCGACTCGGTGCACCTGTCCGACCAGGCCGTCAACGCGGCACGCAGCCAGGCTCGCGAGCTCTACGGCCCGGAGTACGTCGGCGACGCGCCGCGCCGGTACGCCAGCAAGGTCAAGAACGCGCAGGAGGCCCATGAGGCGATCCGCCCGGCGGGCGACGTGTTCCGCACCCCTGGAGAGGTCTCCGGCGAGCTGAACCCCGACGAGTTCGCGCTCTACGACCTCATCTGGAAGCGCACGGTCGCCTCGCAGATGGTCAACGCCCAGGTCGCCACCACGACCGTGAAGCTCGGCGCGACGTCGTCCACGGGCCGGGACGCGGAGTTCACCGCGTCCGGCACCGTCACGGTGTTCGCCGGTTTCTACGCCGCGCTCAAGGACATCACCGAGGAGTCCGACGATGCCGACCGGGAGCGCGAGCTGCCCAACCTGTTCGAGGGTCAGCCCGTCACCGCGGTCTCGTTGGATCCCGAGGGTCACACCACGTCGCCGCCGGCCCGCTTCACCGAGGCCAAGCTCGTCGCCCGTCTCGAGGAGCTCGGCATCGGCCGGCCGTCGACGTACGCGTCGATCATGGCCACGATCGTCGACCGGGGCTATGTGTGGAAGAAGGGCTCGGCCCTCGTACCGAGCTTCACCGCCTTCGCCGTGATCCGGCTGCTCGAGGAGCACTTCACCGCGCTCGTCGACTACCAGTTCACCGCCAACATGGAGGACGTCCTCGACCTCATCGCCACCGGCCAGACCGATCGCGTCGCGCAGCTGGAGGCGTTCTGGCGCGGCGGCCAGAGCGTCAGCGGCGACTTCCCTGGCGTGAAGCCCCTCACCGACGACCTGGGCTCGATCAACTCGCGTGAGCTCGCGACGTTCCCGATCGCCGGCACCGACGCCACACTCCGCGTCGGCCGCTACGGCGCCTACGTCGAGCGCGGCGAGGAGCGGGCGAACATCCCTATCGGCCTCGCCCCCGACGAGCTCACAGCCGAACTGGCCGAGAAGCTGCTGCTGGAGCCGTCGGGCGATCGCGAGCTGGGTGTCGATCCGGACTCCGGCCTGGCCATCGTCGCGAAGTCGGGGCGTTACGGCCCCTACGTCACCGAGGTACTGCCCGAGGGCTCTCCGAAGTCGGCCAAGCCGCGCACCGGGTCGCTGTTCACCGACATGACCCTGTCGACGATCACGCTCGAGGAGGCCCTGCGCCTGCTCAGCCTTCCGCGCGTCGTGGGCACCGACCCGGCCGACGGCGTGCAGATCACCGCGCAGAACGGCCGGTACGGGCCCTACCTGACGAAGGACAAGGACTCCCGCTCCCTGGCGAGCGAGGACGCCATCTTCGCCGTGACGCTCGACGAGGCGCTGGCCCTGTTCGCGCAGCCGAAGCCACGTCGGGGCCGGGGAGAGGCGAAGCCCCCGCTGCGCGAGGTCGGCAACGACCCGACCACGGGCCTGGCGATCGTGGTCAAGGACGGCCGCTTCGGCCCCTATGTCACCGACGGCGTCACGAACGCCTCGCTGCGCACCGCCGACGACCCGGCGACGGTCTCCGTCGAGCGGGCGAGCGACCTGCTCTCCGAGCGCCGCGTCAAGGAGTCGCTCGAGGGCGGCGCCCCCAAGAAGACGACGCGTCGCGTGGTGAAGAAGTCGGCCGCCAAGAAGACCGCGGCCAAGAAGGCGCCGGCGAAGGCCACCGCCACGAAGGCCCCGGCGAAGAAGACTGCAGCAGCCGGGACGAGATAGCGGCATGTTCATCGCGTTCGAGGGCGGCGAAGGGGCGGGCAAGTCGACCCAGGAGGCGTTGCTCGCGGCCTCGCTCGCCGATCTCGGACACCGTGTCGTGCGCACGCGGGAGCCCGGGGGCACGCCCGCGGGCGAGGCGATCCGGCACGTCGTGCTGAGCCCCGAGTTCGAGGGCCTCGAGCCGCGAGCGGAGGCGCTGCTCTTCGCGGCCGCGCGGGGCGAGCACGCGGCCCGGGTCATCCGGCCGGCGCTCGAACGCGGCGACGTCGTCATCTGCGATCGCTACATCGACTCGTCCGTCGCGTACCAGGGCCTGGGCCGCGACCTGGGCACCAAGCGTGTGCGCGACCTGAGCATGTGGGCCACCGGCGACCTGCTGCCCGACCTGACGATCGTGCTCGACGTGAACCCCGAGGTGGGCCTGGCCCGCCTCTCGAACCGCGATCGCCTCGAGGCGGAGCCGCTGCTGTACCACCAGCGGGTGCGCAACGCGTTCCTCCTCATCGCCGCCGACGAGCCGGATCGCTACCTGGTCCTGGACGCCACTCTCGGCGTCGCCGTCCTCGCCGCCGCGATCCTCGAGCGGGTGCTCGCCGAACTGGACGGACGATGACGGCACCGCGTCCGATCTGGGACAAGCTCGTGGGCCAGGACCTGGTCGTCACCGAACTGTCCCGTGCGGTCGCCGACGCCGAGCACATCCGCCGCGGGGAGCACGGCCCCGGCATGACGCACGCCTGGCTCATCACGGGCCCGCCCGGGTCGGGCCGATCGACGGCGGCCACCTGCTTCGCGGCCGCACTGGTGTGCCCCGAGGACGGCTGCGGAGTATGCGAGGCATGCCGCACTGCGCCATTCGGCGGACACGCCGACGTCGACATCGTGGCCACGGAGGGGGTGGAGTTCAAGGTCGACGAGGCCCGCGACCTCGTCCGCCGCTCGGAGATGTCGCCGATCAAGAGCCCGTGGCACGTCATCGTGGTCGAGGACGCCGACCGGATGAACGACTTCGCCGTCAATGTCCTGCTGAAGTCGCTCGAGGAGCCCCCTCCGCACACGGTCTGGATCCTGTGCGCGCCGAGCGTCGAGGACGTGCTTCCCACGATCGCGTCGCGGACGCGGCTGGTTCCCCTGCGCACGCCGTCGAGCGCCGACGTGGCGCAACTGCTCATCGACAACTACTCCGTCGACGCGGCCATGGCCTCGTTCGCGGCGCGCGCCTCGCAGGGTCACATCGGGCGGGCACGTGCACTTGCGCGCGACGAGCATGCGCGCATGCGTCGTCAGGAGGTGATGCGCATCCCGCTGAACCTGCACGATGTGCCGTCATGCTTCGCCAACGCCGGGAACCTCCTCGGCGCCGCCACCGACGACGCGAAGGCGATCACCGACCCCATCGACGATGCCGAGAACCTCAACCTGCGCGCCCAGTTCGGCGACACCGCCGGCTCCGACGGGTCGACGCGCAGCCGCGTCAAGCGCATGGTCGATGCCGCCACCAAGGACTTGGTCAAGAAGCAGAAGGCGAGGGTCACGCGCGTGGTCCGTGACCAGGTCGATCGGGCGCTGGTCGACCTCATGGGCCTGTACCGCGACGTGCTCGTCATCCAGGTCGACGGCGACGTGCCGCTCATCAACGAGGAGATGCGTCCGCAGCTCAGCCAACTGGCTGAGCGGAGCACCCCGAACGACACGGGCAGGAGGCTGCAGGCTCTCGCCTATGCGCGCCAACAACTCGTGGCGAGGGTGACGCCGCTGCTGGCGCTCGAGTCGCTCATGGTCGAGCTGAAGGACCCCTGGATCCGCGTGGCCCTCTAGCGCCGACTGCAGCGCCCGGCGTCACTGAGCGCGCGCTGAACGACGCGGGGCGCTGCAGTCGGCGCAAGGGGCTACACCAAGGCTGGCGTCTTGGCCGCTTCCGGGGCAGACGTGCGGATGAGGTGGTCGAAGGCGCTGAGGGCTGCGGTCGCCCCCGCGCCGAGGGCGATGACGATCTGCTTGAACGGCACCGTGGTGCAGTCGCCCGCGGCGAACACCCCTGGCACCGATGTACGGCCGTGGTCGTCGATGACGACCTCGCCGCGTGGTGAGAGCTCGACCGAGCCCTGCAGCCACTCCGTGTTCGGCAGCAGGCCGATCTGGACGAAGATGCCGTCGAGCTCGATCCGGTGCTCGTCGCCGGTGACGCGGTCGTCGTAGACGAGGCCAATGACCTTGCTGCCGTCGCCGAGCACCTCGGTCGACAGGGCGCTGACGATGACGTCGACGTTCGGCAGGCTGCGCAGCTTGCGCTGCAGCACATCGTCGGCACGCAGTTGGTCGTCGAACTCGATCAGCGTCACATGGGCGACGACGCCAGCAAGGTCGATCGCCGCCTCGACGCCCGAGTTGCCGCCGCCGATCACGGCGACGCGCTTGCCTTTGAACAGCGGGCCGTCGCAGTGGGGGCAGTAGGTGACGCCCTTGTTCCGGTACTCGGTCTCGCCGGGGACGTTCATCGACCGCCAGCGCGCCCCCGTCGACAGCACGACCGTCTTCGACGTCAGTGAGGCGCCGTTGCCGAGCTGGATCTCGATCAGGCCCCCCGGCTCGGTCGGCGCCACGAGGCGCTTGGCCTGCTGCAGGTTCATGATGTCGACGTCGTACTCGAGTACGTGCTGCTCCAGCGCGGTGGCCAGCTTCGGGCCCTCGGTGTGGGGCACCGACACGAAGTTCTCGATGGCCATCGTGTCGAGGACCTGGCCGCCGAAGCGCTCAGTGGCGACGCCGGTCCGAATGCCCTTGCGCGCGGCGTAGATGGCGGCCGCCGCGCCGGCCGGACCGCCGCCGACGACGAGCACCTCGAACGGCGCCTTGGCCGCTATCCGCTCGGCGGCCTTGGCGACGGCACCGGTGTCGAGCTTGGCGACGATCTGCTCCAGGCTCATCCGGCCTTGGTCGAACACCTCGCCGTTGAGGAAGACCGTCGGCACCGCGAGCACCTCGCGCGCCTCGACCTCGCCCTGGAAGAGGGCACCGTCGATCGCGGTGTGCGTGATGCGCGGATTGATGATGCTCATCAGGTTCAGTGCCTGCACGACGTCGGGGCAGTTCTGGCAGGTCAGGGAGAAGTAGGTCTCGAAGTGGTACTGGCCGTCGAGGCCCTCGATCGCGCTGATGGTCTCGTCCAGCGCCTTGGCAGGATGTCCGCCGACCTGAAGCAGGGCGAGCACGTACGAAGGGAACTCGTGGCCCATGGGGATGCCGGCGAAGGTCACGGCGACGTCGGTGCCGATGCGGCTGACGATGAACGAGGGGCGCCGGGCGTCCTCGCCGTCGGCGCGGACCGTGATCTTCTCCGACAGCGCAGCGGTCTCGTTCAGCAGTTCGAGCAGTTCGCGTGACTTGGCCCCGTCGTCGACGGAGGCGATCAGCTCGATCGGCACCTGCACCCTCTCGAGGTACGACTTCAGCTGGGCGGTGGCGGCGGCGTCAAGCATGGTGATGGCTCCCGGAGGTGGTCGTGCATCGGGTTCGCGAACGGCGGTGCTGGGTCACGTGTGGCGGCGGCTCGGGGTGATGGGGACCCGCAGGGACGGGCCCCCACCACGTCTGTCGAGCGTCAGATCTTGCCCGAGAGGTCGAACGACGGGGCCAAGGTGGCCTCGCCCTCTTCCCACTTGGCCGGGCAGACCTCGCCCGGGTGATTGCGCACGTACTGGGCCGCCTTGATCTTGCGGAGCAGCTCGGTGGCATTGCGGCCCACGCCCTCAGGGGTGACCTCGAGGTACTGGATGATGCCGTCGGGATCGACGAGGAACGTGCCGCGATCGGCCAGGCCCTCGTCCTCGCGCATGTTGTCGAAGTTGCGGGTGACGACGCCCGCCGGGTCGGCGACCATGTAGTACTGGATCTTGCCGACCTTGTCGGAGCTGCCGTGCCACGCCTTGTGGACGTGGTGCGTGTCGGTCGACACGGAGTAGATCTCCACACCGAGCTTCTGGAACTCGCTGTACAGGTCGGCCATGTCCTCGAGCTCGGTCGGGCAGACGAAGGTGAAGTCCGCGGGGTAGAAGAACACGACGGACCACTTGCCGCGCAGGTCGGCATCAGACACATCGACGAAGTCGTTGTCGTGGTAGGCCTTGGCCGTGAACGGGAGGATCTCGGTGTTGATCAATGACATGTGGTGACTTCCTCGTGGTGTGGTGGGCCGGGTTCGGTTGTCCTCAACGGTAGGCAGGCCGTATCCATAAGGCAAATCGTGTATTCTTCACTTCACAATAGCCTTTGCCTATCGCTAGATCTCCCCTTGGAGGGGTCATGAGATCCACCCCTACCGTGGCCCAACTGCGGGCGTTTGTCGCGGTGGCCGA
The DNA here is from genome assembly GCA_016717115.1 of Actinomycetota bacterium. Taxonomy (GTDB): domain Bacteria; phylum Actinomycetota; class Actinomycetes; order S36-B12; family S36-B12; genus UBA10649. The sequence continues at coordinate 28,540 of JADKGE010000002.1, read as the reverse complement.
GATCCAGCACTTCAAGGACGCGGCCGCCTCGCTCGGCGTCTCCCAGCCGACGCTGAGCCAATCGCTTGCCGCGATGGAGACACGCCTCGGCGTGCGCCTCATCGAGCGCAACCCGCGCAAGGTCATGGTCACGGCCGAGGGGCGGTTCCTGCTGCCGCTCGCCCGTCACGCCGTCGAGGCGGTGGACGCGTTCCGAACCACTGCGCTGCCCGACACCTGGCTCACCGGCCCGCTGCACCTGGGCGTCATCCCCACCGTCGCTCCCTACCTGCTGCCGTCGTTGCTGCCGGCCATCCATCAGGAGGCGCCCGATCTGCAGCTGAACGTGCATGAGGACCAGACCGACCGGCTGCTGGCGGCGCTCGCCACCGGCGCCATCGACGTCGCGATCATGGCGCTGCCGGTCACGGATCCCCGGGTGCGCTCGGAGGTCCTCTACGACGAGGACTTCGTGCTCGCGGTGCCGGCCGACCATCCGTGGGCGGGTGCCGACGACGTGCAGCCGTCGCAACTGCGCGATGAGGAGCTGCTGTTCCTCGAGGAGGGGCACTGCCTGCGCGACCAGGCCGTGGAGGTGTGCCTTCAGTCGGGGGTGACGAACGCGGGCGACGCGAACGCGCGGGCGGCGTCGCTGTCGACGATCGTGCAACTGGTCTCGGCGGGACTGGGCATGACGTTCCTGCCCGACAGCGCCGTCAAGGTCGAGACCCGCGGCGCCCATCTCGGCGTCGCGCGCTTCGCCGATCCCGCCCCCGGTCGCTCGATCGTGCTCGTGCATCGACGCTCGTCGACGCGCACGGAGGAGTTCGAGGACCTCGCCGAGATCCTGCGCCGTGCCGTGGCAACAGGGATGCCGTCCGTCCGCCGCGCCTGACCCCCGTCGACTGCAGCGCCGCGCGTCATTGAGGGCGCCGGCACTGACGCCGGGCGCTGCAGTCGGCGGTTACAGGTCGGCGGCGCGTTGCAGCCCGTGCGCGTAGGCCAGCATCGCGGTGACCGCGGGCCCGAGGATGTCGTGGGTGCTGCGCGTCATGTCAGGCGAGGCCAGCAGACGGGCCGCCGCCGCGAGCAGTTCGTCATACGTGGCGCACCCCTCCGCTAGCCGGCCGCGCACCAACTCCGTGGAGCGAGCCGCCGTGATGGCCGCGGACGTGCCCGGCAACTCACGCTGCAACTGGTCGAGTACGGCCAACCGCTCGCACAGTGCCGTCAGGGGGGCGGCGGCCTCGGCATCAGCGCGCCGCAACTCGTCGCCCGAACCCGGGTAGAGCCGCTCGAGCGCCGGCGCCATGGAGAACACCTGCACGCGTACCGACGTGAACCTCGCCACCTCCGCCGCCCCGACAGCGCCGCGGGGCAACGCCGGCGGCGGTGCGACGGGAGCGATGGGGGCCGGCGCCGGCCCCACGGTCTTGAGCCGCCGGCGGGCCCGTACGGACACGATCAGGCCGATGGCCGCCGACCCGAACCACAGCCACGTGGGCAGGAAGACGTCTCCGCCGCCGAGATTGGCTGCCACGTCGACGAGTCCGATCGAGCCGCCCACTCCGGCGACGACCGCGCCGCCGGTCATCTCCGTCTTCAGCCCGTTCACCTTGCTCCGGTGCTGGCTGACCAGCTTCCGGTTCGCCGCCAGCGCCTTGCGATGCTCGATTTCCAGTGCTCGGCTCGTCCCGCGAGGGCCCTTGCCCGTGACCGACTTGAAGGCGTCGACGAGGTCGAGGCCCTTGGCGACGCCCTGCTCGATGAGCGCAGCCAGCTCGGCTGGGTCACGGCGGGACTTGGTCACCGATATACGGTACGGCTCATGAGGGCATGGCGTCAGTTCGGCATCGGCATGGCGGGTGTCCTTCTGCTCGCCTCCTGCGGACTGGGCAGCGAGCCGGAGGTGGTCGCGCCCTCCCGGCCGGCGCCGCTGGAGTCCTCCCCAGCAGCAACAACGCCCCCCGCGTCGGGTGCGTCGTCGTCCGCATCGCCCGCACCCTCGCCCGCTTCCGCAGCCGAGCTCAGCGCGTTCTACGACCAGAAGGTCACGTGGACGAACTGCGGAAACGCCGACTGCGCCGTCATCAAGGTCCCGCTCGATTACTCCGACCCCACGGGCCGCACGATCGACCTGGCGATCTCACGGGTCAAGGCAACCGGCGACGCCGTGGGCTCGCTCTTCGTCGACCCGGGCGGCCCCGGCGGCAGCGCCGTGGACTACGCGAAGGCCGCCGATCGGATCGTCAGCTCGCAGGTGCGTCAGCACTACGACGTCGTCGGGCTCGACCCGCGCGGAGTCGGGCAGAGCGAGCCGGTGAAGTGCCTGACGGACGCCCAGCTCGACGCCCTGCTTGCGGCCGACGGCACGCCCGACTCGGCCGCCGAGGAGCAGCAGACGATCGAGGATTCCGCTCTTCCCGGCATGGGCTGCGAAGAGCTCGCCAGCCCCGTGTACGAGCACATGGGCACCGTCGATGCGGCCCGCGACCTCGACATCGCGCGCGCTGTCGTCAAGGACGAGACGTTCAACTACTTGGGCAAGTCGTACGGGACGATGCTGGGCGCCACATATGCCGAACTGTTCCCGGACCGGGTCGGGCGGATGGTGCTCGACGGCGTGCTGCCCGCGAGCCTCGATCTCGTCGAGGTGACCAAGGGCCAGGCCGACGCGTTCGAGGTCGCGGTGGCGGACTTCGCCGAGGACTGCCTGAGCCACTCGGACTGCCCGCTGAGCGGGTCCGTTGAGGGCGCCGTCGAGCAGTTGCGCCAGTGGTTCCTCAAGCTCGACGGTCGGCCGCTCGATGCCCTCGGCGACGAGCGTGACCTAACTGAGCCGCTCGCCGCGTACGCCGTGCTGTCCTACCTGTACTTCCCGTCGAACGACTACCCCCAGCTTCGCTCGGCCCTGAAGGCGGCGATGACCGACGACGACCCGCGCCCCCTCCTGGCGCTGCTCGACTCCCGCACCGACCGCGCGCCCGACGGTCGCTTCACGAGTAACTCGACCGATGCGTTCTACGGAGTGACCTGCCTCGACCGCCCCTTCACCGGCTCGGTCGACGACGTGAAGCGGTATGCGAAGGAGTGGGCGGTGTCTGCGCCCACGTTCGGCCCGGCTCTCGCGTGGGGCCTCCTGCCGTGCAAGGACTGGCCGGCATCCGCTGACGGCATCGCGACGACGACGGCCGAGGGGTCCAATCCGATCCTGGTGGTGTCGACGACGAACGACCCTGCCACTCCGTACCAGTGGGGCGTCCAGGTGGCCGAGGAGTTGCAGAACGGCCACCTGATCACGTGGGACAGCCACAGCCACACCGCCTACATGCGCGGTTCGGAGTGCATCGCGTCGGCGGTCGACGCCTACCTGTTGAAGGGCACCCTGCCCGAGGAAGGGACCGTCTGCTCCTAGCGGAATCCGGACCGCTTTGTTTGACGCTTCAACAAATTATCGTTAGGTTCCCCTTACCCGCGTGTCCGACCCCGCTGGTACGCTTTCCGGACAAAAACCGCAAATCGCACAACTGGAGTACCGATGACGACGACCGAATCCCTGGCCCCCGGAACAGTCTCCGAGGTAGACCCCCGGCGCTGGAAGGCGCTGGTCGTCATTGCGATCGCCCAGCTGATGGTCGTGCTCGACGCGTCGATCGTGAACATCGCAATGCCGTCCATGCAGGCCGACCTGGGCATCAGCGACGCCGATCGCCAGTGGATCGTCACCGCCTACACCCTGACGTTCGGCAGCCTGCTGCTGCTGGGTGGGCGGATCGCCGACTACGCGGGCCGCAAGAAGGTCTTCATCATCGGACTGCTCGGATTCGCCGGCGCCTCGGCGCTCGGCGGCATCGCCCACTCCGCTGGCCTCCTGTTCGCCGCCCGAGGGCTTCAGGGCCTGTTCGCCGCCCTGCTTGCCCCGGCGGCGCTGTCGCTCATCACGGTGACGTTCACCGACTCCAAGGAGCGGGCCAAGGCCTTCGGCGTCTACGGCGCGATCTCCGGCGGCGGCGCTGCCATCGGCCTCGTCCTCGGTGGGCTGCTCACTCAGTACGCGTCCTGGCACTGGACGCTGCTCGTGAACGTGCCGATCGCGCTGATCGCGGTCGCCCTCGCCATTCCCTACGTCCGCGACTCCCGAGCGACGGGCGACACCCGCTACGACATCCCGGGGGCGATCGCCGCCACGTCGGGCCTGTTCTGCCTGGTGTTCGGCATCACCAGGGCCGAGACCGACGGATGGGGAGGCCAGTCGACCGTCACATTCCTGGGGATCTCCGTCCTGCTGCTGTTCGTCTTCCTGTTCATCGAGTACCGCTCGAGCCACCCGCTGCTCCCGCTGCGGATCGTGCTCGACCGCAACCGCGGCGGCGCCTACCTCGCGTCGTTCTTCGTCGGCATCGGCATGTTCTCGATGTTCCTGTTCATCTCGTACTTCTTCCAGGCCGTGCTCGGCTACTCACCCCTGACGTCGGGACTGCTCTTCCTGCCGTTCTCGGCCGGCGTCATCATCAGCGCCGGGATCGCCAGCCAGCTGCTGCCCCGCTTCGGGCCGCGCTGGGTGACATTCGGCGGATTCCTGCTGGCGACGGCGGGCATGTCGCTGTACCTGCGGCTGGCCGCCGACTCGACCTACGTCGCGAACATCCTGCCGTCGATCATCCTCATGAGCCTGGGCATGGGCCTGATCTTCGTTCCGCTGTCGGCCACCGCCTTGTTCGGCGTGGGCAACCACGACGCGGGTGTCGCCTCGGCGGTGCTCAACACCGCCCAGCAGATCGGCGGCTCGATCGGCATCGCGTTCCTGAACACGATCGCCGCCTCGGCCACGACCGCCTACATCGTCGCCAACCAGCTGCAAGGACCGACGCCGGACGCGCTCGTTCACGGATTCACCACGTCGTTCATGTGGAGCGTCGGCATCATGATGTTCGCCGGACTCGTGTGGGTGGTCCTCGTCACCATGACGAAGAAGGACATGGCGTCCAACGACGCGGTGCCGGCCGTCACCCACTGAGGGCGAGGGCGCGGCCGGTCACGACGACGGCTCGCAGACCTTGGTCAGCGCTCGGATCCCGGCGATGTCCGCTGGGCTGAGCTCGTTCGTCGTGTCGACGATGGGATACATCACGGTCACGTCGTCCTCGCCATGGCCAAGGCCCAGCGCGTGCCCCAGCTCGTGCAGGTACAGGCTGCTCGAATGCAGCTTGTTGACCTTCTGGACGTACTCGATCTGCAGCACCACGCTGCCCTCGACGATCTGACGGCTGTTCACGAAGACCTTCGACGGTGAGGCGAACCCCACTGTGCGGGCGTCCAGCAGCGAGGAGTCGGAGTCGTGCAGGAAGGCGACGTACAGGTGACGGTCGCTGGGGTGCTGCTCGCTGGTGACGACGAAGTTGGTGTCGTTGTAGACGACCGGTACTTCGCCGACGTACTCGAACGTCAGGCCGGAGGCGGCACCCCACTTCGCGAAGTCGCCGGTCAGCTGTTCGACGGCGACCTTCGTCTCAGCAGGGGTCAGGCGCGTCGTGTCCAGGCTCCAGGTGATGGGGACCTCGCAGTCGGCCCAACCGCTCCCGGTGAGTTCGGGACGGCTCTCGGTGAAGATCGACTCGACTTGCGACTCGGCGTAGGAGACGACTCCCACGACGGTCAGCAGGGCGACCGATCCGACGATGACGCTCAGCTGCCAGACCGGCTTGGGCTTGCGGCGATCACCCCGACGTCGGCCGCCCGCCGGGGGGTCGACCATGGCGTGCCGCGCCCGCAGGGGCAGGCGTAGCGGTAGGACCGCTTTTGTCGGGGGCTCGGCGGGCGCCGCATCGGAAGCCCGACGTCGCGGGTGGGCGTCGTCGCCGTGGGTGGCCGCCCGCCGTGCAGCGGCCGCACGGGCGTCGGCTCGTCGATCGCGTCCGGACCGGCGCTCTCCGGTGCGGCGATCCGGCGGATGCGTCTTCTCGAAGTACTTCGCGCCCGCCATGCCGAGCCCGTACATGACGATCAGTAGGACGATCCACCAGTACCAAGACATGTGGTCACCTCGCAGGCGGACCGTGCACCTCCAGTGTCGCACCAGCCATGTCGGATCGACCTGCCCAGAGCCCTTGCATGGCCCCCTTGTCCGGTCAGACTCGGTCGGGGGTGTTGCGGTGCTGCTCTGCGTAGGCGTCGATCTCCGCGAGGATCCGCGCGCGGGTCTCGTCGGGCGCGAACGATGCCCGAACAGATTCCCTGGCGAGATCGGAGATCTCGTTCACATCGAGCCCGAACACCTCGTGCGCGATGAGGTACTCGGTATTCAGATCAGTGGCGAACATGCCAGGGTCATCGGTGTTCACGGTCAGTCGGACGCCGGCCTCTCGTAGCACGGGGAACGCATGATCCTCGAGGGTCCGCACGGCCTTGGTGCTCACGTTCGACGTCGGGCACACCTCGAGGGCGACGTCGCGTTCGACCAGCGCCTCCATCAATCGGAGGTCCTGGGCCGCTGCAATGCCGTGCCCGATCCGCTCTGCGCCGAGGTGGTCCAGGCTGGCCCAGACCTGTTCGGGCCCAACGGTTTCGCCCGCATGAGGCACGCTGTGCAGGCCGATCTCCCTGGCCCGACGGAAGATGTCGGCGAACGCACTGCGGGGCACGCCAGCCTCCGATCCGCCAAGGCCGAAACCGATGCTGCCCTTCGGGGCGTGCTGCTGCGCCCACGCGAGCGTGCGCTCGCCCGACGCGATCCCGTGATCACCGTCGATATCGAACACCCAGGCAAGCTCGACGCCGGTCGCCGACAGCACGTCGGCGCGGCCGCGGGCGAGTGCGTCCGACAGGGCGTCGGGTGGGATGCCCACCCGCAGGTGGCTGTCGGCCGTGACGGTGACCTCGGCGTAGCGCACGCCGACCGCGGCGAGGTCGTGCCCCAGGCCGACGGAAAGCTCGTGGACGTCGTCCGCTGTCCGCACGAGGCGGTTGATCGCGTCGTAGACCTCGATGAAGTGGGCGAAGTCCGTGAACCGGTAGAAGTCCCTCATAGCCGCCTCCTCTTGCGGCAGTCCGATCTCGGGGTACCGGCGCGACAGGCCGAGCACCGTCTCCACGGAGGCGGCGCCAAGCATGTGCACGTGCAGCTCGGCCTTCGGCAGTCCCTCCACGAATGCCAGCACGCCAGGGGTGGTCATCCGAAGGACACTACCGTCGGGCTCCACCCGGCGGCGCTGATCTCGGCGTGCCGTTCCGGGGCCGTGGGAAGGCCGGTCAAGGCCGGCCCCGCCGACCTTGTAGCATTGGCAGGCTTCCGACGAAGGCCGATCAGGAACCACGTGGGAAGCGTGCCGCCTTAGCTCAGTGGTAGAGCAACGCACTCGTAATGCGTAGGTCCGGGGTTCAAATCCCCGAGGCGGCTCCAGACAAAACGGACATTCTGAAGGGCAAATGCCCCGGAATGCCCCCGGAATCACAAGCAGTTTTCGGCTGTGAGAGATGTCCGCGTCGTCGCCGGAGCACGGTCGCCAATCGAACTGCCCCGGTTATGCCCCGCATCACCAGGTCCGCCGTCGGGGCGGGGTGCGATAGTGCCCTCGTGATCGACTACGCGTCCCGAGTTCGAGGCTGTTTGCTCGGTGGGGCGATCGGGGATGCGCTCGGAGCGCCCGTCGAGTTCATGTCCGCCGTCCAGGTCGAGTCTCTCGTGGGCGGCTCCGGAGTCCGTGATTTCCTGCCTGCCCAGTTCGGCTCGATCAAGTCCCGAGGCCTAATCACCGACGACACGCAGATGACGCTGTTCACGGTCGACGGCATCATCCGGGCGATCAGCCGTGAGCGCACGAAGGGGTTGGGGTTCACGGCGGGTGTGCTGCATCACGCGTACCTTCGATGGCTGGACACCCAGCAACTCCCTGAGCCGTCGGGGTTGCGAGATGGCTGGCTACAGTCCGAGCACTGGCTGTACTCACGTCGGGCACCGGGGAACACGTGCCTGTCAGCGCTGACTGCCTCCGGTGGCGATTCCTTTGGTGATCCTGCTGTGAATGACTCCAAGGGATGCGGCGGCGTCATGAGGTCGGCTCCGTTCGGGCTGGTGACGTGCTACGAGCCGAGCGATCGCTTTGCCTACGAAATGGCGGCGACAGCGGCGGGCTACACCCACGGCCATCCGACCGGCCAGCACGCTTCCGGCGCGCTAGCCTGATCGTGCGCAACGTCGTCGGGGCGAACCTCCACAGCGCCATTCCGGCACTCGTACCTCGAAGAGATGGTCCCTGGGAGCAGAAGACCGGGCCATCCGGAGCGCGCTTGCGCTCGCGGCAGGCCATCGACCGAGCGGGTGGTTGGACGCTCGGGGGGAGGGTGGGTGGCCGAGGAAGCGCTCGCCATCGCCATCTACTGCGCCGCGGCCTATCCGGATGCCGGCCAGGTGCTTGACGCCCTCGCCCTCGCCGTCTCGCACTCCGGCGACAGCCACTCCCCCGGTGCGATCTCCGGCAATATCCTCGGAGCCTTCATGGCCAGAGCGCGCTACCGGCCAACGGAGGTTCAACTCGAAGGACGAGGACCATCCTCGAGCTTGCCGGTGACCTGGTCATCGCCATGGATCGCTCGGTCCAATTGTTTAGCGGTGACGATTCCACGTCCGAGGCTTGGTTGGAGCGCTACCCCGGGTGGTAGGCGTTCCATTGAGAGGCAGCGTGGCCCCTACTTCGAAGCCGCACGGCGCTCCGCCGGGGACAAAGATCAGTTTGCGCCGGTCCGTCAGTGGTGACGGATAGATTGGTGGCGATCGACGCCGAGATAACCATGGGGGACGTGTGGCGCAGGAGGAGTCGAGCGTTGAGCGCGCCGTTGCCACTTGTCTTGAGGACTTGACCCCAGGCACCCAAGTCCTGGGTATCGCCGGCTCCGGTGCCGTGACCGTGGTCAGTGCCAGTGGCACGGAGCCAACTTCGTCACCGTTACCTACACGGACGAGCACGGACGAACCGACCAAGCGGTGCTCGGGCGAGACCAGCAGTCTGCGCTTGTGGTCGCGTCTCGTGGCGGAGGCCCGGCGTTCGACGGCGATCCCGGGGCGTGGGGCTGGCCGCAGAGGCGCTTCGTATCCACTACGCCGCCCTGTTCGACCCGATGCTGGCCATCTCGACCAGCGACCTGCAGGCCCTGCCGCATCAGATCACGGCCGTGTACGGCGAACTCCTTCCGCGGACTCCCGCTGCGCTTCCTGCTGGCCGATGACCCCGGAGCGGGCAAGACCATCATGGCTGGCCTCTGCATCAAGGAGCTCATCCTTCGCGGGGACTTGGCGCGATGCCTGATCGTCGCGCCGGGCAGCCTCGTCGAGCAGTGGCAGGACGAGCTCCTCGAGAAGTTCGGCCTGCGTTTCGAGCTGCTTACGCGGTCGATGATTGATGCGGAGCCTGACGGCAACGTCTTCGCAAGTCACCCCATGCTGATCGCGCGTATGGACATGCTCTCTCGCGATCTGGACCTCCAGGCCAATCTTGAGCGGAGCGACTGGGATCCTCATCGTGGTCGACGAGGCCCACCGCATGTCCGCCCACTACTTCGGCGCCGAGCTCAAGCTGACCAAGCGTTACGTGCTGGGCCAACTCCTCGGGCGCGTCTGCCGCCACCTGCTCCTGATGACCGCGACCCCCCACGCTGGCAAGCAGGAGGACTTCCAGCTCTTCCTGGCCCTGCTGGACGGGGATCGCTTCGAGGGGAAGTACCGCGACGGGGTCCACTCCGTCGATCCGGGGGATCTCATGCGCCGCATGGTCAAGGAGGATCTCCTCACGATGGAGGGGACCCCCCTGTTCCCTGAGCGTCGTGCCTACACCGTCCCGTACGAACTATCCGCTGAGGAGACCGAGCTTTACGAAGCGGTCTCGGAGTATGTGCGGGAAGAGATGAACCGGGCCGACCGCCTGAAGGCCGAAGGAGAGGGGCGGCGCGGCAACACCGTTGGATTCGCGCTGACCGTCCTCCAGCGCCGTCTGGCCTCCAGCCCGGAGGCCATCTGGAAGTCCTCGAGCGCCGCGACCGGCTCGAGAAGCGCCGACTGGAGATGCTCGCATCGCCAATCAGGACCCCGACGACCAGCCCCTGCGGCAGCGGCTCGACTTCCTGCTCGGGCAGCGCGACCTCGACGACGAAGCCATCGACGACATCGAGGACTCGCCGGAGACGAACTCGAAGAACTCGAAGAAGACGTGGTCGACGCCGCCACCGCAGCCAAGACGGTGGCCGAACTCGAGACCGAGATCGCCATTCTCAATGATCTGGCGGAGCTCGCCCGCCGGGTGCGGTTCTCCGGCCATGACCGCAAGTGGACCGAGCTTCGCACGATCCTCGCGGACGAGGCCCTCAGTGACGAGGCAGGCAACCCCCGCAAGATCATCGTGTTCACCGAGCACCGCGACACCTTGAACTACCTCGTCGACCAGACCCGGACGATGATCGGCCGCGACGAGGCGGTCGTCGCCATCCACGGCGGCGTCAGGCGGGAGGATCGACGCAAGATCCAGGCCATCTTCACGCAGGACAAGGAGACGCGCGTCCTCATCGCGACCGACGCCGCCGGCGAGGGCCTCAACCTGCAGCGCGCCCATCTCATGGTCAACTACGACCTGCCGTGGAACCCCAACCGCATCGAGCAGCGGTTCGGGCGCATCCACCGCATCGGCCAGACCGAGGTCTGCCACCTGTGGAACCTCCTCGCGGCGAACACCCGCGAGGGCGAGGTCTTCAAGCGACTGCTCGACAAGATCGAGGAGCAGCGTGCGGCCTATCAGGGCAAGGTCTTCGACGTCCTCGGTGACGCGTTCGCCGAGCAGCCCTGCGCAAGCTCCTCATGGAAGCCATCCGGTACGACCAGCCCGAGGTTCGAGCGCGGCTCGACGAGGTCATCGACGCGACGGTCGGAGAGGACTTGACCGGCTCATCGCGGAGCGTGCCTCCACACCCAGATCCTGGCTGAGATGGACATCGACGAGATCCGGCATCGCCTCGAGGATGCCCAGGCACGCCGCCTTCAGCCGCACTACATTCAGGCCTTCTTCCTGGCTGCCTTCCAGCGCTTGGGCGGTCGTATCACCCCTCGCGAAGCGGGCCGGTACGAGATCACGAACGTGCCCGCAGCGATCAGGGACCGCGACCGTCAGGGCGGCGTTGGCGCACCCGTTCTGCACGTCTATGAGCGAGTCACGTTCGAACGTGAACACGTGAATGTCACAGGCGAGCCCAAGGCCGACCTCGTCGCCCCCGGTCACCCGTTGCTGGATGCCGTCCTTGCCTTAACCATTGATGCCAACCGATCCACGCTCAAGCACGGCGCCGTCCTGGTGGACGCTGAAGACGTAGGCGAAACTCCACGCCTCCTGGTAGCGATGACCCAGTCGATCATCGACGGGCACGACCCCGCCCACACCGTGTCAAAGCGCTTCGACTTCGTTGAGATCACCCCCGACGGCACTGCAGCCGGAGTCGGTCAGGCCCCCTACCTTGACTACCTGCCCGCCACCTCAGAGGTTCGCGACCTGCTCCGTCAGCAAACCGTGCAGCCGTGGGCGGTCGCCGATCCCGAACAGAGCGCCATCACCGCGGGCCATCGTCAACTCCCTTCCAGAGCACCTGGCCGAGGTGTCGAACCAGATCCTTCCCGCCACCGAGCGAGCGCGGCAGCAAGTGCGACATCGGCTCACCTCGGAGATCAACTTCCAGGATGCGCGATACGCCGAGCTCCTCGACCAGGAAGCAGCCGGTCGCCAGCTCAAGACGCGCCCCGAGACCGCGTTGAAGCGCGCACGCGATCTCGAGCGCCGCCTAGACGCACGCATGGCAGACCTCACGCTGGACGCGCAACTACGCGCTCATCCGCCGACCATGGCGGGAATGGCACTCGTGATCCCCCAAGGTCTCCTCGACCGACTCACCGGCAAGCGGACGATGCCGGCCGCCACATACGCCAAGGACACCGCCGAAGTGGACCGTCGTGCCGTCGCTGCCGTCATGGCCGCAGAGCGATCCCTGGGCCGCACACCCACGGAGATGCCACACAACAACCCCGGGTTCGACATCAGATCGACCGACCTCGAAGGACAGGTCATCCGCATCGAGGTCAAGGGGCGGATCGACGGCGCAGAGGACTTCCAGATAACCCGGCGCGAAGTGCTGACAGCCAAGAACCTCGGAGATGCCTACCGACTCGCCATCGTGAAGGTCAGCCAGGACGGGTCGGATCACGACGAACTGCGCTATCTCACTCGCCCGTTCGACCTCACGGGAACCGACGACTTCAGCGTTACCCGCTTCACCATAGATTGGGCGGCACGCTGGAACCAGGGAGGACCGCCGCTGTGACCGTCATCAAGCGCAAGCTGATCGAGAAGTAGCGCTGCCGCTTGAGGCGATCAACCGTGAGTCTGCCCGCGAGAAGTCGATTCGTCAGGGCCACCCGTCGACGCTGCACTATGGTGGGCTCGTCGGCCGCTAGCGGCATGCCGTGCCGTTCTCTTCGCTCAACTCGTCGACGACCCTTCCTCCCATCCGGAGTTGTTTCCCGAGTGAGGCGGAACAGGCTGCTGAACGACAGCGGTTGTTCAACATCATCGAACGTCTTGTTGTCTGGAGAACATCACCGACGAAGCGCTATATCGACAGGCATACGAAGAGATTCTGAGGTCGACGGGCGGTAACCCGCCCAAGATCGTGGACCCATTTGCGGGCGGAGGCTCGATCCCTCTTGAAGCGCAACGGTTAGGTCTGAGGCGTTCAGGCTTCGGACCTCAATCCGGTGGCGGTTTTGATCGATAAGGCTTTGGTTGAGTTCCCCCGAAGTGGACGGGGCGAGGCCGGCCTTCCCGGAGCTTCGGATCAGCGAATCCTGGGCCGCGGGCCACCGGATTGGCGGAGGACGCGCGACGCTATGGGGGTTGGATGCGAGACGAGGCCGAGAGACGTATCGGCTTCATGTATCCCTCGGCGGCGCTTCCCGATGGATCAACAGCAGTAATGGTGGCATGGCTGTGGGCTCGCACCATCGACTGCCCGAACCCTCGCTCGTGGTGGCTTAGCAAGAGGGTTGGGGCGGAGCTTTCGTTGTGCCACTTCGTCTCCGAACCGGAAAGCGAACGACGGATCGCCTTCGAGATCGGACATGGCCGGGACGGATCGCCGACTAAAGAGCGTGACGGCACTGTCACCAGGAGCGGCGCCATTTGCGTCTCGTGCGGAACCACCGCGCCATTGCCTTATGTTCGAGAGGAAGGGCAAGCGAGCCGACTCGGCAGTCAGTTAATGGCCATCGTCGCGGAGGGCCCCCGAGGCCGCAACTATTTGGCTCCGACCCCGGAACAGGAGGCTGCCGCCAACATCTCACGTCCCGATGAAGTGCCCGACACCGAACTATCCACGCACCCCCAATACATGGGCACTCCCCGCTACGGGTTGACGCATCATGCCGACCTATTCACCAACCGCCAACTTGTAACGCTCACCACCCTCAGCGGACTCGTGGGTGAGGCCCGTACGCGCGTGCAAAGAGATGCGCTGGCTGCTGGCTTAGCAGACGATGGCATCTCGCTGGAGGAGGGTGGTCCGGGTGCTCGAGCGTATGCAGATGCCGTTGCCATCTACTTGTCCCTAGGCGTAGGACGATCTACTGATATCAACAACGCGCTCTGTCGATGGGAGAACACTAAGACGCAGGTGCGCAACCTGTTCAATCGTCAGGCGATCTCGATGGTCTGGGACTTCGCCGAAGCCCCTCCACTCGGTGACTCGGCAGCTGGGAGCTTCGTGACCAGTGTCGCCAACCTCGCAAAAGCGCTGGAACGTCTGCCGGCGCACGGGTCTGCGACGGCAATTCAGGCAGACGCCGCGACGCGCACCTACGAGTCGTGCCTTGTTTCAACGGACCCGCCCTACTACGACAACGTCCCCTATTCGGATCTTGCGGACTTCTTCTATGTGTGGTTGCGCCGTTCACTCAAAGACGTCCTGCCGCAACTAATGGGCACGGTGCTTACACCCCAAGGAAGATGAACTCGTTGCGGACGTTCAGCGCAAGGGAGGTCGGGCGCAGGCCCGGACTTCTTCGAACAAGGATTCTCTGCCGTCTTTGCAAATGTTCGAAAGGAACTCCCGCTGACTTTCCGATCACGGTGTTCTACGCGTTCAAGCAGACCGAATCCGATTCAGCCGGAACAACAAGTACTGGATGGCAGACCCTCTGGAAGGCATGCTTCTGAGTGGCTGGGAAGTGACTGCCACTTGGCCGATGCGGACAGAATTGAGCAACCGCGTTCGTGGCCAGGATTCAAACGCATTGGCCTCCTCGATCGTGCTTGCACTGCGTCCTCGTCCAGCGACAGCTGAAGCCTTGACGCGCCGTTCCTTCATTGGGCAACTTAAGGCTGAGCTTCCCGTCGCGTTGAGAGATCTCCAGCAAGGATCCATCGTCTAGTGGACTTGGCGCAAGCCTCGATTGGCCCGGGAATGGCAGTGTTCTCGAGGTACGCGCGAGTGGTCGAGGCTGATGGCTCAGACATGACCGTCCGACAGCCCTCGCTCTCATCAACCAGGTGCTTGACGAAGTATTGGCGGAACAGGAGGGTGACTTTGATTCGGAGACGCGCTTCTGCGTCAAGTGGTTCTCTCAGTTTGGATGGAACGACGCTGCCTCAGGCGAAGCGGATGTCCTTTCGCGGGCGGTCAATACCTCCGTCAGTGCATTGGCAAGGGGTGGCGTCTTTCGTTCGGCGGCCGGACGGGCGAGGCTGCTTGAACCGAGTGAAATGTCGGATGCGTGGAATCCACATCAAGACAAGGCGATCAGCGTCTGGGAAGTCGCCCTTCGCGTTTCTCACGCGCTTCAGGAAGATGGCGCGGCCCAGGCGGCCGATTGGATCAGCGCCGCCGCATCTCGCGTTGATGTGGATGCAGTCAAGGAACTCGCATACCTTCTATACAGCATCTGTGAGAAGAAGGGCTGGACGGATACGGCTCTGCTGTTCAACGCGCTCGGTACTTCATGGTCCGAACTGAGCACCGTAGCGCGCACAAGATACGAGCCTGGACCGGCGCAAGGTGAGCTGGATCTTGACGGCGACGAGTGATTGACGGGGTGCAGAGCGGTGGCGACGAGTAATCGGGATCGAGTGGGTCGTGGGTTCGAAGTCCTCGCAGAGGGGGTGGGCCCCTTCGTAAATGAGCGCATGAGTGCAGCCGCCCAAGAAGCTGGCGGCAACTGGATAGCGCTCATGGAGGCGCGTGATGAGGTTAAGAACGGGGTCAAGAAGGCATACGACAAGAATGATCCGGCCGTGCAGCTCCGGATGATCACCGATGAGTGGCGGGTATTCAGCAAGGTCTTGAGTAGAGCGCAGCAGTCTCTGGCGAGTGAGCTTCGCGACACCCGCAACAAGTGGGCGCACAACGAGAAGTTCTCGGGTGATGACACCTACCGCGCGTTGGACACCATGGAACGCCTTCTGACGGCTGTGGGCGCGCCTCACGAGGCCGAGACGGTCCGGCAGCTGCGCATGGATCACCAGAGGACGAGCTTCGAGGCTGACACGAAGAAGGCCGTGCAGCAGTCCGAAGTGGCAGCAGCGGTGGCTGGTGCTGGGGTGAAGCCTTGGCGTGAGGTGCTTCGACCGCACGACGACGTGGCGACGGGCAACTTCTCGGCCAGTGAGTTCGCCGCCGATCTGCACATGGTCGCCATGGGGGAGGGCTCCTCTGAGTACGTCGAACCGGTCGAGTTCTTCCGTCGCACCTATTTGACTGAAGGCCTGCGCGAGCTCGTCGATCGAGGCGTGCGGCGCATGACGGGTGACGACAACGCGTCGCCGATCATCAATCTCCAGACCAACTTCGGTGGTGGCAAGACGCACTCCATGCTCGCCCTGTGGCACCTGTTCGGGGGCACCCCGGTGGCATCACTGCCGCAGGACGTCCAAGAAGTGGTCGCCAGATCCGAAGATCCCCATCAAGGTGAACCGCGTCGCCCTCGTCGGCACGCACCTTTCACCGGGGGCTGCGAGCGAGAAGCCGGATGGTACGAAGGTCAACACGATTTGGGGCGAACTTTCGCTTGGCGGCTCGGCGGCGCCAAGGCCTTCGAGCTCGTATCGGCAGCCGACGCCACCAGGACCAATCCCGGGGAATCACTTCGACCCTGATCGAGTCATACGCGCCCTGCCTGATCCTTGTCGATGAGTGGGTGGCCTACGCACGCCAGCTGTGGGAGCGCGAGGACCTGCCAGGTGGAACCTTCGACACGCAGTTCACGTTCGCGCAGTCGCTGACTGAAGTCGTGAAGACCGTCTCCGGGGCGATGCTGGTGATATCCATTCCCGCTTCGCACGACCCGGAGCGTGATGGCAGTCGGGTGGCAGCGCTGGAAGTGGGTGGCCCGAACGGGCAGGAGGCGCTGCAGAGGCTTCAGAACGTCGTTCGCCGGGTGGCCGATCAGTGGCGGCCGGCCTCGGCCCAGGAGTCTTTCGAGATCGTGCGTCGTCGTCTGTTCGTCGAACCCGATGCTTCCGCGCTGTCGGACATTTCGGCCGTCGCTCGCCAGTTCGTCCAGTTCTACGGCAAGCATCAGGGTGAATTCCTCGCGAGTGCTCTGAGGTCGCCTACGAGGCCCGGATCAAGGCGGCGTATCCCATTCACCCCGAGCTCTTCGATCGCCTCTACGAGGATTGGTCGACACTGGAGCGCTTCCAGCGGACCCGCGGCGTTCTCCGCCTGATGAGTTCGGTCGTTCACGCACTCTGGGTGTCCCAGGACGCTGGCCCTCTGATCATGCCCGGGTCGGTGCCCTCGACGTCCCTGCGGTTCTGAGCGAGATCACCCAGTACCTCCCGGATTCGTGGAAGCCGATCATCGACACGGATATCGACGGGCCGGCCGCGACCCCGGTGAAGATCGACGCGGAGCGACCCCTGTTCGGGCAGCGGGCCCTGACGCGTCGCCTGGCACGCGCCATCTTCATCGGTGCCGCTCCGACATTGCGAAGCGCGCATGTCGGCCTGAGCGGCCCCGAGTCTGGCTCGGGGTCGCGATCCCAGGGGACACCGTGGGCAACTTCGGGTCAGCGCTCGACATGCTCTCCCAGCGGGCCACCTATCTGTACGCCGAGGGCCAGCGGTATTGGTTCGACACCTGCGCATCCGTGACCAGGACCGCTGCCGACCTGGCAGACCGGCTGCGGGAGCGACCGGACCAAGTGTGGCTGGAGATCGTCGATCGCCTGCGTGCGACGGAGCCCAAGAGCCGGGGCGGGTTTCGTCGGCGTGCACGCGGCACCTGACTCAACCGGCGACATCCCTGACGAGGACGCGGCACGCCTGGTGATTCTTCACCCGTCCATGCCGCACACCAAGGGATCCGAGGACACACCCGCACTGCAGTTCGCTCAGCAAGCGCTGGACAAGCGTGGAGCGTCGCAGCGGGTCATCCGCAACATGCTCGTCTTCCTGGCCCCGACGCCAAGAGGCTGGACGAACTGATGGACAGTGTTCGAGACTTCCTGGCCTGGGACGACATCGCGGGGCGGGTCGAGGGCCGAACCTTTCCCCCCAGCAAGCCAAGCAGGCATCCAACCGACAGGAGCAGGCGAACGAGAGCGTCCAACTGCGCATCGCCCAGACCTACGTGCACGCCATCGTGCCCGAACAGCCGGACCCCACGAAGCCCATCACGTGGAGCGTGGAGAAGGCCGACGGCCAAGAATCCCGACTCGCCGTCCGCACAACAGAGAAGCTCTCCCGAGCGGGCCTGTTGACGGACGTGGCGGCTCCACGGACGGTGCGCATGGATCTCGACCAGCGCCTCGCCAAGGCCTGGGAATCGGGCCACCTCAGTGTCGGAACCCTCTGGAGCTACTACTGCGCCTACCCATACCTCACGCGCATGAAGAACCGCGAAGTGCTCGCCAACGCGATCGCCTCGACCATCGCCGAGTTCACCTGGGAAGCGGACGGGTTCGCACTTGCGGACCGGCTCGACGAGGCGACCGGCAGGTACGAGGGACTCGTGATCCCTGGTGGAGATGCAAGGTTCGGGATGATCACAGACTCAACCCTGATCGTGCGCCCGGACGTCGCGCTCGCCCAAGAACCTGGCTCGCCGCCGGAGGTCTTGTGCCTCGGTGCGGGAGGCCCCGCGCACCCAGGCAAGTGACGCCGCTCCGCCGGCGCTCTGCGCGAAGTGCGGCGAACTCGCGCATGACGGCCCGTGCGCGACGACCCCCGTGAAGAACGCGGTTCTTCGGCGTGTACTCCGTCGACCCTGAGCGGTACAGCCGGGACCTAACCAGGTTGAGCCAGGAGATCCTGCAGCACATCGCGGCGCTCGATGGAGTCGACCTGCAGGTCACCGTAGAAATCCACGCCTGACGACCCGAAGGCTTCCCGTGATGACAAGGCAAGAGTCATCCTCGAGAACGCCCGCACCTTGAAGTTCGACCAGTCCGCCTTCGAGTCGGACTGACCAGCCCCCTGCTACTCGCGTCTAGGGAGATCGCTCTTGCTTGATTGGGTTCTGACTGCAGACGAGATCGTGCTCCTTTCTGTCGATGATCTTGCCCTACGAGTTCTCGTCGACGTCGTGGCAAACGAGGAGTGGAACTCCTGCAACTGGATGCAATTCGCACGGCAAGCTCCTGACTACCGGTCACGACCTGACACCCTGCGCGCCTGGACGAGGCGTGGGCTTGGCTCTATGCACACGGCCTCGTTGTCCGAAACAGCGGTCAGTCAGCGACTGAGGCAATTGCTGTGTCGCGACGCGGGCATGAGGTGCCTCAACGGGGCTTCCCTGGCTGCGCGCAACAGCCTGGTTGGAAGTCGAGCTGGTTCCCGAGATTGAACAGCAGCCCGGGCCTCACTTCCTCCGCGGAGAGTTCGACATCGCGGTGTTCGCCGCAATGCGCCAGGTGGAAATTGCCGTGCGCGAATCCGCTGGATTATCAGGTGACCGAATTGGCGTGACGCTGATCAAGGAGGCCCTCGGTGAGGGAAAGCCACTCTGGGATCCGCGGATGCATGGCGGGGAAGCGGTGGCCTCATGGACCTGTTCAAGGGCGCATCGGGCTCTTCAAGAATCCATCGAGTCACCGACAAGTCGACTATGCAGATCCAGTCGAAGCGCTGAGACCATCATCCTGGCGGATCTGCTGGATCAGAATCCTCCGGCGCAAGGATCAGGCCGCGACCGAACCGGGATCGCATGATCACCAGGGCGGGTACCTTGCGCGGCCTTGCGGCGTACGCGGTGGCGCGCCTCTCGGGCTGCCCAGGTCGTCAGGCCGAACATGCACAGCAGGAAGACTGCGAGCCAGACTGATCCACCCAGTGCAGCGAGGTGAAGAGCGTCAATAGCGTCGGGGGTGCTGCCACTGGCTAGAGTTGCAGCGGGATCCACCAGCCGGCCGCGGCGGTCGCGCCGAGGAGGAGCAGGATCCACGTTGCCGCGGTGGCGGGGTTTGGTGGGACGACGTTTACGGTCACCGGATTCGGTGGGCTGGCAACGAGTCGACATGACGAGCGCCGAAGCCGGTATCGGGCAGTAGCGATGACCCAGATGGCGAAGCAGCAGGCAGCCAGAACGAGGGTGATCGCGACGAGCACCGCCCTGACGGTGAGGGCGTGCACGTCAACGGCCCGGTCGGAACGGGGAGATACCCGCCAGGCTGGCGCGTGATAGGCGGGCCAGGACTTGGATGGTCAGCCACGCACTTGCAGCGAGCATGAGGACACCTACAGCCAGTGGGGCGAGCCTCGGCCGTCGTGGCTGGTACACCGTGACAAAGAGCTGTCCAGAGGTATCGCTAACTCCGTTGGAGGGAACGGACGTGCCGGACAGTTGCGTCGTCAGGATGGCGGATTCGATGGGCCATTCACTCGACACGATGGCATCCCACTGAGCTTCCTCAGAGCGGCTGAGTTCCGAGTCGCCGTGGGTCATGGCAGCAGCACCTCCACCGGCGTGCACCGTGGACCTGGCAGTGTCGCGATTGCGAGCAGGTCCTGCGGCTGGGGAGGTCGTCGGCAAGCCAGAGCGACGATCACGAGGATGACCAGCGGCAGCGCGAGACCTGCGGTACAGATCAGCGCGAAGACGCTGGCGATGACGATGAACAGCGGCATGGCGGCCTCCTTGTGCTCCTGAGGAGTCGAGAGTACATACAAAATACCTAAAAAGATAGTTGGTGGAGTTCAGGGGTGCGGGCCTGAACCCCACCCACTTCGTCAGGCGGGCACGACCTTCGAGATCTTCGCCGCCGTGGCGACCCATTCGGTCCCGTTGTCGGTGTATCCGGTGGGTATCGGATCCTTGACGTCGATGTCGTGGGCGTAGGTGGAGCCGTTGTCGTACCAGCCGGTGGGCGGGTAGTCCTGACCTGGACCTGGACGGTGCCCCTTGCAGATGCCGACGCCCCACTGGCCTCCGCCTGCGTCGTACCCCGACGGGCAGCTCCACGTCCAGACGGTCCCGTTGAAGGTGGCCGGGACGCTGATCGTGTTCATCTGTGATTCCTGGTGGTAGGTGTAGGCGAGGGTCTCGGTCGTCTTGTGGAAGGTGTACGGGGTCTTCTTCTCGCACACGCCCGTCTGCGTCTCGGTGTAGCCGTCGGGACAGACCCAGATGACCTTCGTCGTCGGCGCTGGGGGGCTCGGCGCGGGTGCCGGAGCCGGGGCCGGGGCCGGGGCCGATGCCGGGGCGGGAGTGGGCGCGACAGGGGGCGTTGGTTTCGGCACCGCGGGTATGGTCGGGACGCCGCTTCCGGCGACCTCGGCGAGGGTCTTGGCCATCGTGGCCGAGATGGGCCTTCCGGGTCCTGCGCCGTTGCGCGGGGTCACGGTGAACTGGTAGCGGAAGGCCGGGTTCAGCCCCGTCAGCGTGGCGACGCCCTCGGGGGAGGTGATCGACACGACATCTGTCCCGAGCGTGCCATCGGGGTTTAGGGGGGTCGCGACGACCTCGAAGGTGACCGGACCTTGGGCCGGCGCCGGGGTGTGCGTCCAGGTGACCAGGACTGTTCCGGGGGTGTTGGTCGATTCCACGCGCAGTCCGGTTGCCGGACTCACCTGGGCGACGGGCATGGCGGTGGCGACCTTGCGGCCATCGATGCGGATGGAGTAGCGCACCCCGGGCGTCAGGCCCTTGAGGATCAGTGGCCGGTCAGCCGTGGTTCGACCGGTGCGGGTGGCGTGACCACGGGCAACAGCGGCGACGGTCTTGCCGCCGTGACCGGTGATGGTCACGCCGCCGACGATGTTCGCGTCGACCCCGATGACCCGGGCCGATGCGACGGGAGCGGGAGGCGGTGTCTGAGACTGCGCGACGACGACAGGGGGCGTGTCCTGGGCGATGGTGTCGGCGGAGGCCGGCGTCGCCAGAGCCATCATCGCCAGCGCGGTCGCCGCGATGACGGGAATGGTGAGGGTGCGGACAGTCATGGCAGGTTCCTTCGACTCGGGGCGGTGGGAATTTGATCGGTCGGAGTACAGGAGGGTGCGCGTTTCACCGTGAGATGCGCGTGGCCGCGGGTCGCCGTCATGCGGGGACCACCGGGTGACCTTGGCGGCGGTCTTGACCCATTGCGCTCCGTCGTCGCTGTAGCCGTCAGGGGCGCTCCTTCTTCGGTCCAGGCGCTGCCGGTGTCGGTGTATCCGTCGGGGGTGGCGTCCTTGACCTGGGAGTAGATGGGCAGTCCGCCCTGAGCACAGGAGTAGGAATAATGCTCGACGTTCCAGCTGAACCCCGTCCCAAGCGGTGCGGACCGCGTCGCAGCGCCCACGTGACAGGCGTGGATCCGGTTTTTCCTGGTGGAACGTGTACGCCTTCGTGCCGTAGGTGTATGCGAGCGTCATCTGGCACAGGCCGCCAGGCGTCTCGGGTGTATCCGTCCGGGCACACGTAGATGGTCTTCGCGCTCGGCGTCGTTGCCGGCGGCGGCGATGCAGGTGAGGGGGCAGGCGGTGCGGCCGCGGGGATCACCACGACGGCGGGCGCGGGTGCTGGGGTGGTGGGGACGACCTCGGTGGTGCCCGTCATCTCGCGCAGCGTGCGCGTCATCGTCGCCGTCGTGGGATGCCCGCTGCTGACGGGATTGCGGGGGTGACGGTGAACGTGTATCGAGTGGTCGGGTCGACGACCATCCGCGTGGTGGTCGCGGCCGTGGTCCCGGTGATCTCGGCTGGCCCGTCGCTGATTGGGCCGATGACGCCGACCGGCGTGGCGGTGACGGTGTAGCTGATCGCAGGACCCTGCGCATTGGCGGGCCGGTGGCTCCACCGCAGCAGGACCTCGTCGGGGGTTCCGGTGGTGGACACGGTCAGGCCGAACGCCGGACCGACGTCGCCCAGCGGCACAGCCGTGCCGATGCGCGTGCCCGCAACGGTGATCGTGTAGACCCGGCCGGGCTTGAGTCGGCGGAAGACCGCCGAGTCTCCGGCGGCCGGAGCGAGGCTGCGCGGCCGCTCACCCTTCGCGGCGACCGTGACCTTGCGGCCGCCGGCACCGGTGACGGTCAGACCGGCAACGAGGTTGGCGTCGACGCCCACCATGCGAGCCGTTGCTGGCTGGGCGGGGGGCGCGGCCAGGTCGGCGGCGACAACCTCGCCAGGTCCCGTGTCGGCGATGGCAGGCGTGGCGCCGAGCGCGGTGGTGGCCAGGACGATGCCGACGGCTAGACGCCGGAGGCGAGGGACGTGATCTTCATGAGGACTCCTCGTGTGCTAGTTGCCGTCGCGGGCACGGCGAGCATGCGTATACGGGTGACTGACAGGTGGCGATAGGTTGGGCGGATGGGACAGCGTGATGACGAGGCGATCGAGCGGACTCCGGGCGGGCGCCGGCGGGTCCCACTCGGGATCCGCGAGGGCGGCGAGGCGTGGGAGCAGGTGCACCTGGTCCTGGCGGAGCAGGCACTGCACCTGCTCGCGGAGGTGGGCTACGCCGACATGAAGATGGACGACGTCGCCGACCAAGCGGGGATGTCCAAGCGCACCGTGTACAGGCACTACCCCACCAAGGTCGACCTCGCGGTGGCCGCCATCGGTCAGCTCCCGACGTTCCAGGGCTGGACAGATGGCGATGACGACCTGCCGAGCCGGATTCGGCGGGCGATGGACATCGGTGCCGCGCACCACAAGTACTTCGCGGCGGTCCTCGCGACGGCGATCGTGCATCGATCGACCGTCCCAGAGCTGCTCGCCCAGTTGCGCGCCCACGTGCTCGAGCCGAGGGAGGCGGTCGTCCGCCGACTGATCGAGTACGGGCAGCGGACAGGGGAGATCCGCCCTGAGGTCGACCCTGTCCTGGTTGCTGCGATGCTCACCGGGCAGGCGATCGACCACCTGACGGGGATGCACCCGATGCCCAAGGGTGCGGCGCTCGGCGACTGGGCGCTGGACCGGGCATGGCCGATGCTCGCAACGTGACCGCCCGTCACTGCGCACGTCACAGAGCACGGGACACCGACCACGGCGTGTAGGTCGACCGTGCCGGCGCCGACCAGGTGACTGTCACCGATGTGCCCGGCGCAATCGTCAGCGTCGACCCGGTCATGGCGCACCCGGCGCTGGGGCTGCAGCCCACCGTCACCGACACCTTCGCGCCGGAGGTCAGCCGCGGAGTGGTGATGGTGGTGGCACCCACGCGCAGCACCGGCGCCGCCCATGCTCCCGTGACCGAGGTGCTCCGGGCCGTAGGTCTCGGCCCGGGACGTGGCGCAGGCGTTTGCGCCACGAGCCGTTGCTCTGGGGCCGGCGTTGATGTCCGGTGACTCGGCCGGGGTCGCGACGGGGCGCGAGTCTCGGGGGCCGTCGGCGTCGTCGTGGCCGACGTGCTCCGGGCGGCCGGTCGTGGGAGCGGTGATGACGTCGCCGCCGCAGTGGGCTCGCTCGGCGGCGTCGGCGCGGTGACGGCCGGACCTGTTGCGGGTGTCGAGAGCGGGGTTGGCGGCACTGTCGCTGCGGTCGGCAGAGAGGCAGGTGCGCTCGCGGTCGCGGTCGCGGGCCGACGGTGTGCCGGCTGTCGCGGACGGCACCAGGTCGATGCTGGTCAGGATGCCGAACAGGGTGCAGCCGGTGAACGCGGCTGCCGCGACCAGGCCGAGCGATCGCGGGGTCAGGTGCATGACGGGTCCTTCGCCCTAGCGAGCCAGCGGCTGACCGTCGACTCGCTGGTGCCGCCGATGCGGGCGGCCGTGACGACGGTCATCCCCGGCACGTCCAAGAGCTGGCGCCATCCGCCGGCTTCGACTGCGGCCGCGTCAGCGAGGTCTGCCCCGTGGCGCTCCTGCGCGGTGTGGAGGCGCCGGTCGGCCTTGGTCTTCATCGCGGCGTGCTTGCGCTGCGCGGCCTGGAGCCGGGCGGCGGCCTCGGCGGATGCTGTCAGGAAGTCATTGCTCACGGGAACCTCGCCCTTCACGTCGTGCCGCGCGATTGCGGCCCCTACATAGGTCAACGACGCGAGCCGCCTCGGTGCCTCGCATTGGGTGTCGTCGCGGGCTGTCGGGTGAGGGAATCCGAGGCACCGCGGGGTGGGCGTCGTTGACAGGGGTAAGGAACCCATCGCCCCGACCAGCCAGACGACTAGGACACCCACCGTGACCAACACCCGCACGACGACCAGGGACCCCGGCTCCTCGAGCCGCCAGCCGGCCCCGAGCAACACCCCCGGCACGGGACGCATCCCTGATGGACCCACCACGACGGGCTGCGCCCTGCAGGCAACGAGCCGAATCCACAACCGGGCTGGCATCACGATGCTGGTCGTCGCCGCGCGACACCTGCCAGCGACCACCCGGACGCTGATTCGGGTGCGCGTCTTTGACTGCGGCGGGGGGCGCTGTGGCGCGTAGCGGGCACGTCCAACCGATCAAGCACGGGACCGGCCTCGCGGCTCAGGTGAACTACCGACTGTCCGGGATTCAGCCCGAGAAATCGTTCTCGCATGCACGCCAGGAGCGTCAGGTCGACTACCGCATCGGGGTCGGCGCGGTGGACTCCCGCCGGGTCTGGTTCCTCGGATCCGGGGCCACCGCATGTCGCCTGGAGTACCGGCCCGGGGAGCTGCTCAGAGCATCCGACGGGCAGGTTGTCCGGGACGCGATGTTCGGCATCGACCGGCGCACCGGGGAGCGCATCACCATCAATACCCGGCACAATCCGCACGCCCAGATCGCCGCCCGGCCGTACGCCCAGGAGATCATCGACGCCTGCTCCAACGCGGGTGTTGCCCCCGCGGACCTGTACACCGGGATCGCGAGCGCGGCCCGCTGGCGGTCCCTGGCGAAGACGGCCGCACGGCTGCCCGGCGGCACCGTGGTGTTCCGCACCGCCGAGGCGCTGCTGCGCGGCAACGAGGCCGCCTGGGAGCTGCACGACCGCGGCCCGTCCCGCCGCGGAGTCACCCACCGCCGGCCCCCGGTCCGCTTCGATCGGGGCAGGATCATGGCCCGGCTCGGCGCGCACTACCGCCGCCTCGCCGAGGCCGGCGCCGACAAGCTCCCGGCCGCGCCCTGGACCTGACGCTGACCGATCCGCAGCTCGGGGCAGCGATACACGCGGCGGTCGAGGCCGACTGGGAGCGGCGCGTCCCGTACGGCAACGCCGGCTACGAGCAGACCCTGACCAGCCCGAAGTCCCTCAGCGTCGCCGCGTTCCTCGCCGCCGACGTCACCCGGGAGAACTGGCTTGACCTGGTGCACGATGCCACCGTCGCGGCGACCGACGGGCTCATGCGCCGGGTCGGCAACGCCCGCACCGGGCACGAGGGCGACGGGCAGACCGCCGACCTGATCGACGGCGACGGCTACGCCGCGACCGTCAGCATCGAGTCCTACTCACGGTCCCTGGACCCGCACCTGCACGGGCACGTGCTGATGCCCAACCGGATCGTCTGCGTCGACGGTGTCGAGCGTGGCATCGCCAACGGCGGCCGCGACCTCATCAACCACGCCCCGTGGTTCCAGGCCGAGTTCGAGCGCCACCTGCGCGCGCTGTCCGTCGAGCGGGGACTCGTGCCCGGGTGGGAGTTCCACGCCGGCGACCAGCAATACGAAGTGATCGGCTCCGACCCCATCGTTCGCGCCCTGTACTCCCAGGGAAACGCTGACGTCCAGGACGAACTCGACGCCCTCCTCGAGGACGAGACTGACGGCCTCACCCCCCGCCGGCGCCGCGTCCTGGACGGCCGCGCCAAGCGCACCGTCACCGCCACCAAGGACGACCAGACTCGCACCTGGGCCGAGATCCGTCAGCACATGACCACCCGCGCGGCCGACGACAGCATCGACCTCGCCGGCGCCTTCACCGCCCCGGCGCAGCCGGGCTACACGCAGCCGGCGCAGTGGGACGCCGCGACCTGGGCCGTCGCGATCGACGAGCACGTGTGCGAGCACAAGTCCTACGCCCTCGACGTCCAGATCGAGGCCGCTGTGCGGGCGTTCGCCCCCAACGACTGGGACGACGCCCGCATCCACGCCACTACCGAGACCGTCAAGGCCCTCGCCTTCCTGCCCGGAAAGGACACCGGTGAACCCTCCCGGCGCGGGCGCGTCGGCGCGCCCGGGAATTGCTTCCATCCGCGTCCTGAAAGCCGAGAAGGCCGTGATGGACGCGTTCACCGCCGGCTTCGACCGCAACCGCCACCGCCTCGACCCCACCGACGCCGACGAACTCCTCCAGGACTGGATGCAGCACTCCGGGCGACTCGGCGACGGTCAGTCCCTCACCGACGGGCAGCTGGCCATGTACCGGGAGATGACCACCGGCACCGACCTCATCGCGTTGGTGGTCGGCTCCGCCGGCAGCGGCAAGACCACCGCCCTCGACGCCGTCCGGCACGCCCTCGGCCGGCGCGGCATCACCGTCTACGGGGTATCGACATCCGCCATCGCCACCCAGGGATTGAAGGACGCCGCCCGCATCGACGGCAGCACCGTCGCCCGGCTCCTCGGACGCATCGCCTTCGCGACCGACCCGGCGCATCCCGCCCGCCAGCGCATCGACCAGCTCGAGTCCAGCGGCAGCGAGCACGACCGCCGCCGTGCAGCCGCGATTCGTGACGCCTACGCCCTTCCGCCCATGGACCACCTCGTCGTCGACGAGGCATCCATGCTCGCCGTCACCGAGAAGGCCCAGATCATGGAATGGGCCCAGCGCGCACGCGTCCGCGTCACCCTCGTCGGCGACCACAAGCAGCTCAAGGCCATCGGTCCCAGCTCGCTGTTCGCCGAGATGATCAAGGTGCGCGGAGCGGTCGAGATGACCGAGAACCTGCGCCAGAAGACCCCCCTTGGCCGCGACTGCGCGGCCTTCCTGCGCGACGAGAAGCCCCGCGACGCGCTGGAGATCCTCGCCGCCGCGGATAAGTTCCGTGTCGCGCGCAGCGAGGTCGACAAGAACCGTCTCCTGATCGAATCCTGGCTGCAGAAGGCAGCCGCGATGCCGACGGCTGCCGACCGGATGAGACTTACCGGGCTCGATGCCGACCGCAACGACCAGGTCGACGTTCTCAATCACCTCGCTCGCCACTGGGCCCGCAGCAGCGGCTGGCTCACCGGGGACGATGTCACTTTCAAGCATGCCGGTACAGAACGCACGTATGCCGTCGGCGACCATCTCCAGATCACCCGCAACATCAAGCGAGCCGGTGATCAACGCGATCTCAACAACGGTACCCGCGCCCTCGTCACCTCCGTCGGCCAGCACGGCCTTGAGCTCACCTACTGGGATGCGGACGGCCAGCACGCCGACCAGCTCAGCGTCGAGCAGGCCGTCACCCACAGCAAGCACGGATACGCGACGACCACGCACAAGCTCCAGGGCCAGACCATGAAGTCCTGACCATCGACCTCGGCGGTGACCGGGACCTGTCCAGCGCCTACGTCGCGTTTACCCGCAGCCAGGACGAGTCCTTCGCAGGTCGTGAACGTGTGCGACATCGCCGACGGGCCGAACTCAGGCCCTGCTGGCCCTGGACGACAACGCCCTCACCAACGCCGTCTCGGGCTCGTCGCCGAACGCATGACCGCCTCCAGGATTCGCAGCGGACAGAACCGCGCACGAAGTGACTGGGTCCCGCTCCACCGTGCATTCGGTGACCGCTTGAAGGACAGCGGGCTGACGGATTTGACCCGCCGCTCTCCATCGGACTTTGTGTCGGTGCAGTGTGGCATCTGGGCAGTCGGTGGTGTAGGTCCCTGGAGAGGTGAATGCTTGCTGCGGTGGGTGGCCAGCGAGGGTCCCACGTGTCGGAGAACGCTGACTTTCGTATCCTCGGCCTACGTGCCTCGGGCGGGCCGCTCTTCAGGACCTCACTTCCAATCCGGCTGGTTTGACCGTCTTGTATGGGCGAAACGGTGCGGGCAAGTCGTGGATTCTTGATTGCCTTTACGCGTGTCTCGTTGGGACGCGAACGCGCGATCGATGGTCGCGAACTCCCGGCGGGATGCGGATGCCCGCGCTTCTCGTGGAGTCGGCGCTGGACCGTAGCGAGGGCCTGAAAGCGTTCTTCGGCGCGAATCCGGACGATCGATTGGAGATGTTCG
>JADKGE010000001.1 GCA_016717115.1 Actinomycetota bacterium | reverse complement strand
ATGGCGGCCGGCACGGTGGCCTTCGCCGGGGTGCTGGCCGGCAAGCCCGTCGTCACGATCGCCTACCCGGGACCCGAGCACCTGAGGTCCACCTACGAGCCGGTCGTCGCGGGGGTCGCGGTCGGCGAGGTTGTCGCACAGGGCCAGCCGATCGGCACCGTGGCGGTGGCCGGCGGCCACTGCGGCGGGGCAGTCGGCTGCCTGCACGTCGGGCTGCGTACCGACGACCACTACCTCGACCCCCGGTCCTTGATCGCACGGCGGCCCGCCGTGCTCAAGCCCTGGTGACGGCATGCGCCACTCGAATTGACTCCCGGGACCCGCGAACCGTTGACACCGGCTGCGTACCCGTTCTACTCCATGGAGGGGCACGATCGACTCCGCTCCCGCCTCCTCGAGGCGGCGCCCACGGCCATCGTGTCGATCACGGGAGTGATGCCCGACCTCTGCGGCGCTATCGATCCCTTCGCCTTCGTCGAGGACGGCGACTTCCCCATCCCTGTCGCCGACGTTTCAGGTGACGACGCGGACCGGCTGCTGACCTGGGTCGGTCGTCACGTCGACGAGACGCTGGAGGCCCGGCGCTGGCCTGGCCGTGCCCGCAACGTCGTCGTGCTCCTGCAGGTGGCTCGGCTGCTCCATGCGGGGGCCAGGGTCGAGCTTGTGGTCTTCAACGGAGCGGACTACTTCAACGACGCCGGGGAGGTCGACTACCTGCGCCGCAGCGCGGATTCCGGCCGTTCCCTGGCGGACCATGCGATCTTCGCCATGCGCGGCCGCCCCGCGGTGGCCTTCACGAGCGCTCATCCGGTGGAGGTGGCACCTGCGCCTAGCCAGGGTCGACGGCAGCGCGCGGATGGGCCTGGGCGAACGTTGCGCGCAGTCGTTCCACCGAGACGTGGGTGTACCGCTGCGTGGTGGCCAACGACGAATGCCCGAGCAGTTCCTGCACGGTGCGCAGGTCCGCTCCCCCCTCGAGGACGTGCGTTGCGGCCGTGTGCCGCAACCCGTGGGGTGCGATCTCGGGGCCGCCCGACTGCGCCGAGAGCCGGTGCACGACGGTGCGCACACCCCGCTGGTCGATCCGGCGGCCTCTCACCCCGACGAACAGCGCCGGTTCCGTGGCCGGGGCCAAGGCGGGGCGACGAGCCAGCCAGTCGGCCAGCGCGCGGTCGGCCGGCAGTCCGTAGGGGACCGTGCGTTCCTTGCCGCCCTTGCCCATGACGGTGATGGTCCGTCGATCGCGGTCGAGGTCGGCCACGTCGCCGGCGCAGAGCTCAGCGACCCTGATCCCCGTGGCGTAGAGGACTTCCACGATGGCCCGATCACGGCTCGACCTCGGATCGCCGTCGTCGGCAACCACGCCCGCATGCACCATGAGGCCCTCAGCCTCTGCGGTGTCGAGCACGGTCGGCAGAGTGCGGAACACCTGCGGGCTGGACAGGCGTTCGCCCACATCGGCGGCGATCAGGCCCCGGCGCTGGCACCAGGCGGTGAACGAGCGAACGGAGGCCGCCCGGCGGGCGACCGTCGCGCGTGACCGACCCCGCGCACCCTGCTCCGCCAACCAGGCGCGCACTCCCGCGAGGGTGAGCTCGGCCGGCGCCCTGACCCCCCGGTCCGCACTGAACGACAGGAAGTCGTGGACGTCGCCCGAGTACGCGCGGACGGTGTGGACGCTTCGGCCCCGCTCATCGCGAACGTGGGACACGAACCCGGCCCAGGCATCGGCCAGAGCGACCGGCAGATCGACCCGTTCGGGTGCGGACGGGGCGTTCGAGGGGCTCACCCCACCATGGTCGCAACCCGGGCCCCCCGCTCGTCGCAGGCGCGCCCGCGATCACCGCCGAACAAGCCGCCAGCCGCCGTCGGCGGCTTCGATCCACCCGGCGGACTCCAGGATGCCCACGGCAGCCCACACGTCGCCGGACGCAAGGCCGGCCCCTGCCAGGAGCCGATCGGGCCCGACCATCCCCCTGCTCGGGAAGGCATCGAGCACCCGGCACTCGCGCGTGCCGAGCTGGTCGCGAGCGCACCTGACGGTGCTCGTCGACGGCTCATGTTCCGCCCGACGGGCGAAGTCCAGCAGGTCCATGACCTCCGACGGCTCGCAGGCCAAGATCGCCTCCGCATCGCGGATCATCCGGTGACAGCCGGCCGAGGCGGGCGACGTCACCGGGCCGGGAACGGCGAGCACCGGCCGGTTCATGCGGTGGGCCGATCGAGCCGTGGCGCCCGTGCCCGATCGCACAGCGGCCTCGACCACCAGCGTCGCCCGAGTCATCGCAGCGATGATGCGGTTGCGCGACAGGAACCTCTGCCGACGCACGGACTCCCCCAACGGAGTCTTGGAGATGACGAGGCCCTCGTCCGCGATGCGAGCGATGAGCGCATCGTGGGCACGCGGATACGGCACGTCGACGCCCCCGGCCAGGACACAGACCGACGATCCGCCAGCCGCGAGCGCACCGCGATGGGCCGCAGCGTCGATGCCGTACGCACCGCCCGACACGACGCACCAGCCCTGCGCCGCGAGCTCCGCCGACCATCCGCGCGCCACCTCCTCTCCGTAGGCCGTGCAGGCCCGGGCTCCCACCACCGCCACGCTGCGCAGCGCGAGCAGGCGCAGGTCGGCGGCGCCCGTCACCCACAGCGCGAACGGCTCCTCGTGGCCGAGGTCACCCAGTTGGGTGGGCCACTCAGAATCGACGCGGGTGACGATGCGCGCGCCGGCCTTCGCCGCGCGCCGCTCGGCGTCGACGGCCCGAAGCTCCCCCAGTCGAGCGCCGATGCCCTCCCCGTGCCGCAGACCGGTGCTGCCCCCTCTGACCATGTGGATGGTCTGCGGGGCGCCACGTCGCTCGACGAGTCGGCCGACGGCGCTGTCGGCCGGCTCGACGCAGTGGGCCAGCTCGATGAATGCCGAGCGAAGCGCCGTGATGTCGGGCTCGTCCGCGCCGCCGGTCACGCCGACCACTGCGCTGCCGCGCCACGCAGGCCGATCGCCCTGCCCACATCGTCACGGCCCGGTCGGTCGCCGCCACGCAGGTCAGCGAGCGTCCAGGCGACCCGCAGGACGCGATCGGGGCCACGCAGGTTGGCCGAGCCCCTCTCGAGCTGCCGCAGGAGGTCCGCGCCTTCGGGATCGGGTGCCCACCGCCGCCGCATCTCCCCGGCCGGGACCTGGGCGTTCACCTGCCAGGGCTGGCCCGAGAACCGGGCCGAGGCCCGGGCCCGGGCCTCGGTGACGCGCCCGCGTACATCGTCGGAGCACTCTTCGAGGTCCCCGCGATCGAGTTCCGCCTCCGGAGGCCGGACCAGGACGACCCTGATGTCGATGCGGTCGACGAGCGGGCCGGACAGTCGTGCCGCGTACCGGCGGACCGCCTGCGGTGGGCACGAGCACGCGGCTCCGCGACCCACGCGCAGCCCGCACGGGCAGGGGTTCGCCGCGAGCGCCAGCTGGAAGGCGGCCGGCAGTCGCCCGGCCCAGCCGCTGCGGCTGAGCCAGATGCGCCCGGACTCCATCGGCTGCCGGAGTCCCTCCAGGGCGGGGCGGGAGAACTCGGGGGCCTCGTCGAGGAACAGGACCCCTCGGTGGGCCAGGGTCACCGCCCCCGGCGCAACACGACTGCCGTGCACCGCGCCGAGCAGCGCGGCGCTGGAGGCGGAGTGGTGCGGAGCCTGGAACGGCGGCCGCCGGAACGCCTCATCTCCTCGGGGTCTCCCGGCCACGGAGTGGATCGCGGCCGCTTCCAGCGCCGGCTCGTCGCCGAGGTCGGGAAGGATCCCGGGCAGGCGCTCCGCGAGGAGGGTCTTAACGACGTCCTAATTAGGGGGCGTCCAACCTCCGGGAGGAATCATGTCCACCTACGCACCGACCACCGAACGGCTCGACGTCGACCTCAAGGCGACCCTTGCCAATGTCTACCGACTCTGCCCGGAATGGTGCGACGGCACGCCGCACGCCGAAGGCGACACCCTCGCGCATACCTGTGACTTCGGCAGCATCGAAGGCGTCGGCGTCACGGTCACCCAGCGGATCGGCCTCGACGGCCTGCCCACCCGTGACGTCGGCGTCTACATCGAGACCAGCGGGACGTCCCTTCTCGACGCGGGCGCACTCGACGCCCTGGTCACCGCCCTGACCGACGCGGGAATGCTCGTCGCAAGGATTCGCGCCGATCAGGTTTGACCCGTCGCCGGGGCGGGAATGACTGACCCGTCAGCCCCCCGATGACAGACACGGCCACCGTCCCCCGACGGTGGCCGTTGTCGTGCGCGTCGATGTTTGAGCCGTCGCGGCTGTGGGTACACCTTCCCCCACGCGTCCCCTGTGAGGTTCCAACCGTCCAGCACTGGGTACGCCACCCGTCAGCCTCGGCTGACAGACGACGGCCACCTCGCTGGGGAGCGGGTGGCCGTTGTCATGCCCGGACATGGCGAGGGGGCCGCGCCCTGCTTATGCAGCAGCAGCCCGAGGGCTGTGAGCCGACGCGGCCCCTCGTTCCCAACCATCCCCTCCTGAAAGGAAGGTCATGCGCCCGAGCGGCCCGCCATGCCGAGCGGCCGCCCGGAGTCTGCTAGGTCAGTACCTTCTTGATGATCGCCGCCGGGTTGAGCGGCTTGACGTCGTACCGCGATGAGACGCGGATTCCGATGATGTCCGCGGACGCGAACGCCTGGTCAAGGATCGTGACCGATGCGGGTGCTCGACCGACGGCGAGTTGGTTTCGGTCGGCGAGGATCAGCGCGGTGTTCGGGCAGTGCGTGGACACGACGTAGGGCATCCCCAAGATGGTCGAGGGTGCGCCAGCGGCAAGGCTAGGAGCCAAAACTCGCGCTCCGTAATTGTCCGACATCAGGCGCACGAACTTGTGGGTCTGGGGACTCATCATCCACAGCGCGCTCGCCTCGACGCCGTAGTTCGTGTAGTAGTCCTCCTGCATCTCGAACAGGTCGGAACTCACCAAGCTCGTGCCCGCGGTGGTGCCTGCCGAACTCACGCCCGCCATGTTGAACACGCCGATCGGCGAGCCCGTGGTGGCCGTGCCGCCGTTGAACAGCGCGTTGTCGACGAGTTGGGCGATGCGCCCGGTGATGGCGCCGGCCATCGCCGATTCGAGATTGATCGCGGAGGTCTCGACGGCCTCGCGGGTCATCTTGACGATGTCCTTGATGCTCCACACGCTCGATTCGAGCAGGACGATCTCGGACGTGGCGACGGACGCCTCGCCGATCTCGGCGCCCTCGGCGACGAAGCCGGTCGCTGTGCCGATTGACGTCAAGGAGGGCAAGCGAACGGGATTGCCGTCGCTGACGAACAGGGGGATCCCGAGCGAGAGGAACTTGGATTCCTGCTGCAGAGGGTCGACGAGGATTCGGGCGACGATGTCCTGCGACAACGTCCCGTTCGCGCTGGTGGTCATGGTCATGAGGCCAACTTTCGCTTGTGTCGGATGGATCCGCGACGCGCCTGGCGTCCAGCGGTGAAGGTGGCCTCAGGCCATACACAGTGTGCCGCGAGAGGGCCGTCATCGGACCTCGCCACGGATCACATCGAGCCATCCGACCGCGGTCGGCGCTTCCGGCTGCACGCCCATCGGTAGCGACGTCGTGGGCCTGCGACTGCGCAGGGAGGGATGCTTGGTGATGAGCGCGTCGATGGCCTCGGTGACCGCGTCAGGGTCCACGAGGCCACCGTCGTCGAGCAGGTCGTCGGATACCTCCAGCGCGTAGTCGGGCACCAGACGGCCGTCAGCGGCCGCGAACGCGGCCACTAGGCGCCCGTTCGCCTCGTCGATGCGCTTCGCCCGGACGCGGTGCGCAGCCGCCTCCTCGCGCAGCCCCTTGACGTACTCCGCGGAGTACGTTTCCGGCCCCGCGTCCTCCGGCGCGGGCTCTTCCGGCGCGGGCTCGACGGCGGGCGCAGGATCGTCGGCGACGTGCTCGGGCGCTAGGTCGTTCGGCGTGGCTTGGATCGTGTCGTTCATGGCTCTCCTTCGTGGGTTAGGCGGGGACTTCGACGACGGCAACGAGGTTGCCCTGGGCATCGCGCTCGATGACCTTGCGCATCGGTGGCCGGTCGCCGAAGGTCATGTTGATGGCCGGTGCGGCCGGGGCGTCCGTGCCCGTGGGGGCGCTGCCGTCGGCGGGATCCTCGACGATCTGGGCGGCGAGGATGCGCTCGATCTCCAGCGGCGGCAGCCCGAGGCTTTCCAGTGCGTTGCGCTGATCGATGATCTTCGCGCTCACGAGCTTGGCGGCGGCATCGGCGGCCTGAGCCACGGAGGCCGGGGCTGGGTCCATGAAAATTGGGATGAGGGTGTCGAGTCGCGGGTCGGCGACACCATCGCGCGCGAGCATCACGAGCCGCATGACATCGGCCCACGACGGCGCGAACCACCGCTGCCGTTCGAGCGCCTTGGCCGTCAGCCGCGACTCGCTCGACCTGATCGCGTCGGCGCTGGTCGGATTCGCCACGTCGCCGGACACGAAGTACGGCGGGAGCGAGCCGATCGCCGCCACCTGCGAAATGAGCAGCCTGATGGCGGTATCGAAATTCTCCAGCGAGGCAGTTCCGAACTCGCTGAGGGTCGCTCCACCACCGATGACCGCGGTGGTGGTGCCACCGACGCGCGTCAGGGTGCGATTGAGGACCTCCTGCACGGCCTTCGCCTGCTCCTCGGTCACGTTTGCCGGGGTGGCCAGCCACCGACGCGGCAGAGCCGCAGCCTCGGAGGCCAGCATCATGTCGGCGCCCAACTTCGCCAACGCGAGCAGGAGCGGCTCGATGTCGGCCAGATCCGACAGACCCCGAAGTTCGCCGACCTGGGGATTGTTGGAGAGCATCACGAACGGCACGCCCAGCGGGCTCCACTCGCTCGACTCCAAGATCATGTCCTCGGCCAGCACGGTCGGCGTGGAGCCCCAGGCGGGCTGGAAGCCGACGGCCGCAGCACTGACGTAGGTGTCCAGCACGTCGTCGTGCCAGACCATCGAGCAGGTACGTCCGTCTGCGCGCCGGTACCGCTTCAGGCCAGCGAGGTTCTTCCCGGTCAGGGGGTCCACCTTGACGGTGACCTGCCTCGGGCTCTCCGCGGTCATCACGGGCCTGCCGTCGGTGACGGTGACACCGACGTAGGACCAGCCGACCTTCATCGCCTCAAGGTGCGCCAGCGCACTGACACGGTCGCCTCCGGCCCTGCGCCATTCGCTCGTGACGTCGTCGTCGGCCAGGTCACCGAGCGAGGTCATCCATGCGGGGATCTGGAGCCGCTGGTTGATCGGGTGGAGGACGATCGGCCCGAGGTTGATCGGGCACAGCAGCGCCCGCGACCCGAAGGCGCGTCGGACCTCCTCGGTCATGAATCCCTGACGGGTGTCCGCCTTGTAGACGTCCTCGTAGCGGTCGACGATCGGCCGCTCGTAGGCCATCTGCGCGGTCAGTTCCTCTCGCAGTTCCTGTGTCATGTCGTTCCCTTCGGATTGGTGGTGCGGTTGTCGGCTTCGACGGCCGCGAGGATTCGGCGCCGCCGTGACTTCGCGGCCTTCTCGGCCTGCTCGCGCTGGAGCCGGTCGAGGGTGGACTCGGGCTCGTCCTCGCCCGTGTCGACGAGCAGGCGCAGGCGTAGACGTGCGTCTGGGCCTATCCCGTAGGCAGAAAGCCTGAGCCGGATCTCCGCGGCCACCTTCGGATTGCCGCTCCACAGATCGGCGTGAAGCAGACAGACATCCCGCAGGTTCAGCCACTCGACGGGCGTCCACGTCGGCGCGGCCGCGTCGAGCCGCAGTTCGTTCCAGAACTCGCGGGTCTGCTCGGGCCAGTCCATGACCTCGGGCAGATCGGGGCCGCGCAGCACACCGTCGGCGCGGATCGTGGTGAACTCGCTCTGCCGGCGCACGGTGTCGCGCGGCCGGATGCGCTGCGCCTTCGGCGCTGGGCCTCTACCGGCCATCGGGGGCTCCTAGGTCGACGGGGATGCCCTCACACGGCCTCTGGGGGCGCTTCTGCGGGTTCCGCGGATCCGTCAGACCTGCGCGCACACCTGTTTGGTTAGGGACCGGGAGACGCTGCGATGCGTGCCTAGGGGCGTATCCCCCTGGGCGGGTCATGCCGCACCGCCAAGCACGGAGGCGAGGTCGTCGTCGAGGCCGAGCGTTCCTGCGGTCATCAGCCACGCGGCATCGACACCACCCTCGGCGCCGGGGATCTCGAACAGCGACCAGTCGGTGCGGCCCTGGGTCGGCACCGCGATGCCGATGTACGCCTCGGCGTCGACGATGCGGGCGCTGACGAGCAGGCGGCGAGTGAACACGGCGGCGGCGAAGTGATCGTGGTCGAGTCCTCCCATGCGGCCTATCAGCGCGTCACGGACGGGCGGCGGCATCGGGATGAGCGCGTCGACAAGGCCAGAGTGCAGGGCGCGCAGGGCCGAGCGCGGTACGTCAATGGTGGCCTTCATTTGCTTCTCCTTCGGATGAGGCGGGTGATGGTGTAGTTCATGGCGAGGCCGATGGCGACGCCGAGGAGCAGGTACGGCGCGAGGTTGCTCATGTCGTCGTGTCCTTTCGTTCGGGGTCGGTTGCGTCGGGGCAGTTGCGTCGATGAGTCATCGGCCAGCCGGGCCAAGCCACGGCGTCGCAGGACGGGCACCGGGAGTAGGTGACGGGGTCGCTCATAGCGGCATCACCGCCGCGATGACGTGGAAGGACACGGGCTCGTCGGACTTCTCGATGACGGCGCGGCAGCCGCGTCCGGCCCAGTAGAGCGCCTGCCGGTCGACGGCGGGGCGCTGGACGTAGATCTGGGAGCGGAAGATGTTGCCGGCGTCGTCGTAGATGCGCAGCCGGTACAGGGTCAGGGCGCGGCGCTTCATGCCATCACCTCCGCGTCGCAGTGCGCGTGGCAGTAGGGGCCGCCACCGGACGCGGAAACGCACCCGTCCTGCTGGCACCGCGCGATCGACGGCGACGTCTCGAAGTCGAATTCGTGAGGGGATTCCCACGTCTCCGACGTCTCGGACGTCTTATGCGTATGAACCGAGGATGAGCCGTTTCGTAGGGGCAATGCCAACGAGACGTCGGAGACGTCGGAGACGTCGTCGAGACGCCTTCCCTTGACCACCGTCCGAGCACCCTTGGAGCCGCTCTCGGCGACCTGCTCGCCGCGTTCTCGCAACTTGCGGACGAAGTCGCCGGTACGGCCGGGCTTGACGTCCGGGGCGTTGCCGTCGAGCCATTCCTTCCACGCGACGTAGAGCACTCCGGTAGGGATGGCGCCGTTCTCGTCGGGCTCGGTCGCCTGCGCGAGGAACGTCCCGAGCACGTCGGACTGCCCTCGGTACGCGGCGGTGGCGCTCTCCACCGACTCAGGCCAGGCGACGTCGTCGCCGCGTTCGACGTAGTCGGCGTGCCCGGCCACGAGCCACGCAAGGACGCCTGCCAGGTCGTCCTTGAGGTGCTCGCCGAGCCGCTTGTCGGGCTTTGCCGGTACGCGGGTGAAGGGCACGACGCGGACGCGGCGCCAGACGGCCGGATCGTCCCCTGCGGGCATCGTGGGCAGGTGATTGGTGATGAGTGCGAGCAGGTGGGACGGCCGGAATTCGATGAAGTCCTGGCGCATCCTGCGGGCTCGGATCGTGTCGCCGCCCGTGAGGCGCTTCATCGTCGCCGCTGCCATCCGGCGCCCGTCGTCGGTCTCGGACACGAAGGCGAGCCGGACGCCGAGCAGATCCATGCTGCCGGTCGGATGCGTCGACCCGTTCCGGCTCGCCATGAGCAGCTCGGGCTCGGCCGCTATCGCGTAGTCGCCGAGCGCCGCCTTGACGGTCTCGTAGAACGTCCCCTTACCGGCGCCGCCTGGGCCGTAGATGATCGGCAGCAGGTGGTCGCGGACGATGCCGGGCAGTCCGGCGCCGCCGAAGCACCGCGCGACGGCGGCGATGAGTGCCGGGTCGTCGAGCGCCTCGGCGAGGAATTGCTCCCACCGTGGGCTGTGTGCGTCGGCCCGGTACTCGGTCCCGGCCACGCGGGTGATGCGGTCGCGGTGATCGTGCGGCAGCAGCCGCCCGGTGGTCAGGTCGAGCGTGCCGTTCGTGACGTTGAGCAGCATCGGGTCGGCGTTGAGTTGGTCCGCGCGAACCAGCACGCCACCGTGGATCTGCACGAAGTCGACGACGCCGGCCACCTGCGCCGACGACGACAGGGTGCGGCTGGCGAGTTTCATCTGTTCGTCACGCTCGGCGCGGTCGGTGATGGCGGCTGCGTCGGCGATCATGCCGCGCGCGGACGCGACCACGGCCTGCCGGATCTGCTGCTCGGCGGCGCCGTTGCCCTGATCCCAGCGGCGGCCGTCGTAGGCGTGCCAGCCGATGCCGGGGACGTACATGAAGCGGCCGGGGTTGTCGCGGACCACGCGCTCGGCCACGGCAGACTGCCCAACCGCGAACGGGTCCGCCTCGGGTGCCGGAACCACGGTTGCGGTCTGCTCCGCGGGCTCTTCCCAGATCGTCATGCGGCACCTGCCAGCGGTCCCACGGTGAGCCGTGCGATCTCGTCGGCCAGGGCGACCGACTCGATCTCCACGACGGCGGCGAGGGTGTCGAGGCCGGAGCCGTCGGCAGCCTGCCGCAGCCGCTCGGACGCCTCGAGGACGCGGCGACGCACCGCCTCCTCGACCACGGCGCGGGCGTAGGACTCGGCGGCCGCCGGGAGCGGCACTTCGGTGAACAGATCCACGATGAGGCTGACGACGGCGGCCCGGTCGGTGGTGCGGATCGAGCCGGTGGTCCGCAGGTGCGCGTCGACGACGGCAGGGTCGGGCTGGGCGCCAGTCGCGGCGACCCGCACGATCCCGGCGTAGACGATCTGCAACCGCGGATCGGCGAGGTCGGTGGCGCGGACGAGGCCGGCCAGCCGGATCACTCGCTCGGGCGCCAGGTGCATGAGCGCGCCGACGAAGGCGCGCTCGGTCAGGTCGGCGGTCACGCGGCATCACGCCCGAACAGCAGGACGGAGATGCGGCGCGCGGCGGCGTCAGAGAGGGTTGGGGCTTTGTCTAGTTCGGCTTCGATCCATTGACCGATGGGGTCCTTTGGCATGGCACGGCTCCGTTAGGAGCGGGCGCCACCCGCGCGGGTCAGCCGACCAGCGATCTACGAACAGTCAAAGACTACGCGCTAGGAGACGTCGGCCAAACTGACACGCCGCCTGCCTGCGAGAGCGGTCACGACGCGGCCGAGTTCGAGGTTAGCGCGCCGACACTTGCACTCGACTTCGAACCACGTTCCCTCTGCTCCGTCGAGGTCGTCCTCGACATCCCACGCGCCGCTCCATGCCTTGTGAGTGGTGATCGTGGGAGGCATCGGCCCCGTCCCGTAGGTGGCCTCAGGGATCGGCGCCGCGTACTCGTACTTCCGGCGCCCGCCTCGCCAGTAGGCGCGGACAACGGGCACGTCACAGCCGAAGCAAACTACGGTGCCAATCGGCACGTCCGTGTCCTTCATGGCTAGCGGTCCTTCCAAGAGATGTCGATGCCCTGCATGGAGAACGGCCCCGGCCGGGCCGGATTGATGACTATGCGGTCGATCACCTCGGTGACGACTGCCCGCCGCGTATCGACGGTCGCGGCCTCCCACGCGGTGCCGACGTCCCCCGATGACACGAGGGCGGCGGCCGTCGGCGTGCCAGCCGCTTGCACGATCCGTTGCTCGACGGCGGCGAGGCGGTTGCGGACCTCACGGGCAGCGGCGGCGAAGTCCGCGGGCTCCAGATCGCCAGCGGCGACGAGTTGGGTCAGCGACTCCAGTCGGGTCCGCAGTTTCTCGGCCTCGGCCGTCGCGGCCGTGGCGGCCTTGGACGTGGTCGGCAGCACCGGGCGCCGCAGTCGGTCGGCGTGGCGCGTCAGGTAGGCCACGACGAGCCCGCCGATGGCATCGTCGAGGTAGGTCCGATGGCGGCTGACGTGGCCATCGCGGCACGCGTAGATCGGGTCCTTGCCGACGCTGCCTTTGCCGTTGCTTCGGTGCAGGCGGTACCTCGCGCTGACCCGGCCCTGGCAGGTCCCGCAACGCAGCACGGGCGGCAGCATGGTCAGCGGCGGGCGTCCCACGGTGGTGCGCCGCGACGGGTCGGTCAGGATCGCCCGCACCGCCCGCCAGGTCTCCTCGTCGATGATGACCGGGAGCGACGTGTGCCCAACCTCGGCACCCTTGTAGAACGCGAGCCCCGCGTTCATGGGTCGCAGCAGGATGTCCCGCACCTGCACCCCGGTGATCTTGCCGCCGAGCGAGCCGGTGCCGAACCGGGTGCGCCATTCCCGCACGACCGACTCCAGCGAGCCGCCCGCCGCGATGATTCCGTAGGCCCAGCGAATCCCCTCGGCCTCGTCGGGCACGAGCTCGGTGGCGGTGTCGGTGTAGCCCATGCGCCGACGGCCACCGCCGTAGCCGCCGTTCTTGGCCCGCTGGGCGGCAGCACGGGCGACGCGCTCCCCGCGCTTCTCCGACTCGTGAGCGGAGACGTTGCCGAGCAGCCTCGCAACCATGCGGCCGTCGGCCGTGGAGAGGTCGACCTTGCCGCTCTTGACGGTGGCAACCTGCACCGACCCGAGCGCCTCCACGAGCCCCTCTAGGTCGCGAGGCTGGCGGTACAGGCGGTCGGTGGCCCAGCACACGACGACTTCGCAGCGGCCTTCCCTGACGTCCTCCAGCATGGCCGTGTAGGCGGGCCGGACCTTGCGCTTCATGGCGCTGACGTTGTTGTCCTCGTGGACGGCGACGACGTCCCAGCCACGCTCGGCGCACAGCGCGAGGCAGTCCTCGCGCTGGCGGTCGACGCCCGCGGTGTCGTCCCCTCGGGCGTCGCTGATCCTCGTGTAGATCGTTGCTCGTGTGCTCATGGACCCCATATTAGTGTATGGTCTTGCCCACGCCGGGCGGCCCGACCAGGGCGAGGTGGTGACCTCCGGCCGCCGCCACCTCGAGGGCGAACCTCCCGAACTCGTGTCCCCGCACGTCGCGCAGATCGTGCTCGAGGATCCCGGTCGTCGACTCATGCGCCCGCGGCCCCGCCACCTCGCCGGGCTCCTCCCCACGGAGGACGGCGACCACCTGGGCAAGGGTGGCGGCCAGCACCACCCGGATGCCGGGCAGGTGCGCCACCTCGTCGGCGCACTCCGGCGGGACGACGATCCGGTCGAGTCCGGCGTCTCGCGCGGCCAACGCACCGGCCAGTGCACCCCGGGTCGGCCGCAACCGCCCGTCGAGGCCCAGCTCGCCGATGAAGGTCGTCGATGCGAGCGAGATGCCGGGCAGTTGGTCACTTGCCGCGAGCACGCCGATGGCGATCGGCAGGTCGAGTCCCGCACCGTTCTTGCGTACCTCGGCCGGGGACAGGCTGATGGTCACGCGGCGGTTCGGCCATGCCGCGCCGATGCTGCCCAGGGCCGATCGCGCCCTCCAGCGGGACTCCGACACCGACGTGTCCGGAAGGCCGACCACCCCCACGCTCGGCAGGCCGCTCGCGACGTCGACCTCGACCTGCACCAGCGCTCCGGTGACTCCCGAGACCACGACGCCGTGCACCTGGGCCAGCGCCATGGGCTACTCGACCCCGCGAAGGTGCTGCAGGGTCGGCGGGCCGGTGGGCGGCGCAACGATGCCGATGACGTCGAACCTGATCTCGGGAACGTGCACCTGCCGTTCCTCGAGCCAACGGATGGCCAGCTGCCTCAGGCGGCGTACCTTCCGGGGGCCGACCGCCTCGAACGGACTC
Organism: Actinomycetota bacterium; assembly: GCA_016717115.1. GTDB lineage: Bacteria > Actinomycetota > Actinomycetes > S36-B12 > S36-B12 > UBA10649. The sequence goes on along the minus strand of JADKGE010000001.1, from coordinate 884,182 downwards.
CCGAACGCCTCACTGCGCCGAGTCTTGACCTCGCAGACGACCAGACGGGCACCGTCACGGGCGACGACGTCGAGCTCACCCAGCGAGCATCTCCAGTTGCGGTCCATGATGACCAGCCCCTGGCCCTCGAGGTACTGCACAGCCAGGTCCTCGCCGAACCGCCCCAATGCGTCCTTTGCGCGCACGCGACTCACCTCCGCCGGCGAGCCTGCTTCAGGTGCGACGTGCCGACGCGTGCCGGACCCCGGCCTGTGGACGGGCGCCCACGACGACACCGCCTGTGGAGGGAGGGATGCCTCCCCAGCGGTCAGGAGCCCTCAGCCTCGAGTTCCACCCGCACGTTGGCGAGCTCGGCCTTCGCCGCATCGGGAAGGACCGGGAACTGGGGGTCGATCCCGATCAGGGTGTGCGCGAGGATCGCCATGACGCAGATGCGGGCGAACCACTTCGTATCCGCAGGCACGACGTACCAGGGTGCGTTCGCCGTGCTCGTATGCGAGAGCATCTCGGAGTACGCCACCTGGTAGTCGTCCCAGTACTTGCGCTCGCGGGCATCACTGGCCGAGAACTTCCAGTTCTTGTCCGCCTCGTCGACCCTGGCCAGGAACCGCTTGCGCTGCTCCTCCTTGGACAGGTTGAGGAAGATCTTCACGACGACGAAGCCGTTGTCGGTCAGGTACCGCTCCCAGTCGTTGATCTCGCGGTAGCGACGCTTCCACACGTCCTTGCCCCGGGCGGACTTCGGCAGCCGCTGGGATTCCAGGATCTGGGGGTGCACCCGCACGACGAGGACCTCCTCGTAGTGCGAACGGTTGAAGATGGCGATGTCGCCGCGTGCGGGCAGATTGCGCGCAGCGCGCCACAGGTAGTCGTGGTCGAGCTCCTCCGTCGACGGTGCCTTGAAGGAATGCACGGACACCCCCTGCGGATTGACACCGCTCATGACGTGCCGGATGGCGCCGTCCTTGCCGGCCGCATCCAGCGCCTGGAGGCAGACCAGGAGTCCGTAGGTGTCCTGCGCGGCCAGCCGCTCCTGGTACTCCGCAAGAAGCTGCACGCCCTTGGCCAGCAGCTCGACGCCGTCCTTCTTCGACAGCAGGTCGGCCTTGTAGCGGGGATCGAAGTCACGGGACAGCACGATCTTCTTGCCCGGAGGGACGCGAAGTGGCTCGATGAACGCGGCTAGCTGCGCGTCACGCTTGTCAACCATGGCTGGCCCCCTCGTCGGTCGGGGCGTCGTCCCGTGCGGGAAGGCGCCAGCTGCGCCGATGCTCATCACACGTCCCGTACCGCCGGATGGCAGCCAGGTGCTCGGGCGTCGCGTAGCCCTTGTTCTCGTGCCAACCGTAGTGCGGGTGCCCCAGCGAAAGGGCGGTCATGTGGGCGTCCCGCTCCGTCTTCGCGATCACGCTCGCCGCCGCGACCGACGCGCAGGTGAGGTCGGCCTTGACCCGCGTCGTCACGGGGAGCCCCACCACCGCCGACGTCGACGCGTCATCGAAGAGCAGTCCCTGCTCCGGAGGCGTCAGCCAGTCGTGACTCCCGTCGAGGAGGACGGCGTCCGGGACCGCGGGCAGGTAGGCCAGGGCTCGAACCCCGGCGAGCCGCAGGGCGGCGATGATGCCCATGTCGTCGATCTCGGCCGCGCTCGCGTGGCCCACGGCACATGCCACGGCCCAGCGGTGGATGCGGGGTACGAGCGCCTCCCGCGCGGGGGGTGTCAGCAGCTTGCTGTCACGGACCCCGGCGAGGGAGCGGCGGACCGAGGAGTCGACCAGGACCATCCCGACACTGACCGGGCCGCTGAGGGAGCCCCTGCCGACCTCGTCGACCGAGCACAGGAGCCGCACTCCGGAGTCCAACATCTCGCGCTCGACCCGCAGGGAGACCTTCGCCGAACGCGTCACCACGACGACCTACTGTCCCGAATCGGTGCCCGCAGCGTCATCGTCGACCGTGCCGGTCGTCGCCGGTGGCCGGGTCGGCCCGATGCCGCTCGGACCGTCGGCGATCGCCGGATCCCCGAAGACGTCGGGGATCGGCACCGTCGAGAAGCGAGCCAGTGGCCACAGCACGAGCACCACCCGGCCGACCGCCTCGGTCTCGGGTACGGCGCCGTTGTCGACCTCGAGGTGGTAGCGGGAGTCGCGCGAGTCGCCGCGGTTGTCGCCCATGACGAAGATGCTGTTGGGGGGTACGACGATGTCGAATCGCACCTGGTCGGTCGGACCCTTCACGTAGTCCTCGACCAGGGGCACCCCGTTGAGGACGATGCGGCCGTCCGTGTCGCAGCACGCCACGCGATCGCCGCTGATCCCGACCGCCCTCTTCACGAGGTCCTGGCCCGAGTCGCTCGGCAGCAGACCCACGAACGTCATCGCGGTTCGGACGAAGCCGCGCACGCCCTCCGGCGGAGGCGCCGGCTCCGGCAGCCATCCCCCCGGATCCTTGAACACGACCACCTCGCCGCGCGCGACGCCGGACATCGTCTGCGTGATCTTCGACGCGATGATGCGGTCGCTGATCAGGAGGGTGTCCTCCATCGACGCGCTGGGGACGTAGAACGCCTGAACGAGGAAAGCGCGCACCAGGGCCGACAGCACGAGCGCCGAGATGACGATGATCGCGGTCTCGCGAAACCAGCGCCCGGCGCCGCTGTGCCGAGGGCGAGGCGACTGCCCACGCGCATGCCGACCTCGGCCGGGCTGAAGCTCCGGAAGCGGCTCGCGGGGGTCACGCGCGGAAACGGCCACTACTGCGGGACTTCCGCTGGCGCGACGCTGCTGAAGGTCTCCGGGATCGGCAGGGTCGCCAGCCTCGACGGCGGCCACAGGACGGTCATGGCCCGGCCGACGACCTTCGACTCCGGCACGAATCCGCCGCCCGGGTCGCCCATGTGGGCGCGCGAGTCGGCTGAGTTGGAGCGGTGGTCGCCCATGACCCACAGCATGCCCTGCGGGACCTCCACATCGAAGGTTTGGGTGCTCGGCGCGTCGCCGGCGAAGAGGTAGGCGCTCTCCTCGAGCGGGGTCCCGTTGACGGTGATCCGATCCTGGGCGTCGCAGCAGGTGACGCGATCGCCCCCGACACCTATCACGCGCTTGATGAAGTCGGTCGAATCGGGCTGGACGACGCCAACCGACTGGCCCAGCCAGACAAGCGCGCCCGCGAGCGGATTACGCGCCGGAACAGTGTCGGCCGCGACGAACGAGTCCGAGCCGTCGAACACCACGACGTCTCCGCGCTCGATGTCGCGCAGGTGGTACACCGCGCGATTGACCACGACCCGGTCGCCCACTTCCAGCGTGTTCTCCATGGATCCCGACGGAATCGAGAAGGGCTTGGCCAGGAACGTGGTGACGAGCAGGACGAGGCCGATCGCGATCGCGATGGTGATGGGGATGTCCCACCAGGACTGCCGATCCGAATCGGCCAATCCGATCAGCCCTCGGTCTTGACGTTCTCGCGGCGCTCGCGGATCTTCGCCTTCTTGCCGCGGAGGTCGCGCAGGTAGTACAGCTTCGCGCGGCGCACGTCGCCCCGGGTGACGACCTCGATCTTCTCGATGATCGGGGTGTGGAGCGGGAAGGTGCGCTCGACGCCGACGCCGTAGGAGACCTTGCGGACGGTGAACGTCTCGCTCACGCCGGAACCGGAGCGGCCGATGACGACGCCCTGGAAGATCTGGACGCGGGTCTTGTTGCCTTCGACGACCTTGACGTGCACCTTGAGGGTGTCGCCGGCGCGGAAGTCAGGGAGATCGGCCTTCAGTGAGGCCGCATCGACGGCGTCGAGTGTCTTCATGTCGTATCGCTTCCTGCAGGCGCCACAGGTCGCCCACGTATCGTGGGGTGTCGGGTACTGCTTCGCGGCGCAAGCCGGGATGCTCATTCGGATCGCTGCCCCTGTGGCGGGGCGATCCGAGGTCCGTCCTTCTCAGGGGGACCGATCTACGAGCCCCCGTAGTCTGCCACGATTGCCCCGCCGGCCCCAAACCAGGGCCGACGACACGTCCGTCACCGGAGCCAAGGAGCCCACATGCCGATCGATTCCCGTGCCGGGCAGCCGGCTTCGCCGGCCGACCTGATCGATGTGCCCGCGCTGGTGACGGCCTACTACACGCTGCATCCCGATCCCGCGGAGATCGGCCAGCGGGTCAGTTTCGGCACGTCCGGTCACCGCGGCTCATCGCTGGACCTCGCCTTCAACGAGGACCACATCGCCGCCACGACTCAGGCCATCTGCGACTACCGGTCCGGCGTCGGCATCGCCGGTCCGCTCTACCTGGCCAGGGACACGCACGGGCTGAGCGACCCCGCCTGGACGACGGCACTGGAGGTCCTGGCGGCCAACGAGGTGCGTGTCCTCGTCGACTCTCGCGACGCGTACACCCCCACGCCCGCGCTGTCCCATGCGATCCTCGCCCACAACCGCGGCCTCGCTCTCGACGACCCCGCGAGGGCCGACGGCATCGTCGTCACCCCGTCGCACAACCCGCCTCGCGACGGCGGCTTCAAGTACAACCCCCCGGACGGCGGTCCCGCCGGCGGCGACATCACCGGGATCATCCAGGACCGTGCGAACGCCTACCTCGCCGATTCGCTGATCGGCGTGCGCCGGATCCCGATCACGCGAGCCTTGGCCGCCGACACGACGGGGCGCCACGACTTCCTGGCCGCCTACGTAGACGACCTGCCCAACGTCGTCGACATCGATGCGATCAGGTCGGCAGGGGTGCGGATCGGCGCGGATCCACTCGGCGGCGCGAGCGTCGACTACTGGGCCGCCATCGCCGATCGCCACTCCATCGACCTCACGGTCGTCAACCCGCTCGTGGATCCCGCCTGGCGGTTCATGACCCTCGACTGGGACGGCAAGATCCGCATGGACTGCTCATCGCCTTACGCGATGGCGTCCCTCATCGGCCGGCGGGATGCCTTCGACATCTCGACGGGCAATGACGCCGACTCCGACCGGCACGGGATCGTCACCCCGGATGCCGGTCTGCTGAACCCCAATCACTTCCTCGCCGTCGCGATCGACTACCTCGTGTCGCACCGACCGCAGTGGAGCCAGGCCGCCGCCGTCGGCAAGACCGTCGTCAGTTCGTCGATGATCGACCGCGTGACAGCCGACCTGGACCGCCGACTGTGGGAGGTGCCCGTCGGCTTCAAGTGGTTCGTTCCGGGTCTCATCGACGGCTCAGTGGCCTTCGGAGGTGAGGAGAGCGCGGGCGCGTCCTTCCTGCGCCGCGACGGCTCCGTGTGGACCACCGACAAGGACGGCATCATCGCAGCCCTGCTCGCCTCGGAGATCCTGGCCGTCACGGGCCGGTCCCCGTCCGTTCGCTACCGCGAGCTGACCGGCCGCTTCGGCGATCCGGCCTACGCCCGTGTGGACGCGGCGGCGACGCGCGAGCAGAAGGCCGCCCTGGGGAGGCTGTCGCCCGATCAGGTCACGGCCACGGAGCTGGCCGGCGAGCACATCACCGCCCGGCTCACGAATGCGCCCGGAAACGACGCCCCCATCGGCGGGCTGAAGGTGACGACGGAGAACGGCTGGTTCGCCGCACGGCCGTCGGGAACAGAGGACGTGTACAAGATCTATGCCGAGTCGTTCCTCGGCGAGGACCACCTGCGGCAGATCCAGGAAGACGCGCGTGAGGTCGTCAACGCCGCCCTCGCGTAACCCAGCGCCGGGCGCCGGGTGCCGACCCTGGGCTCAGGGCAGCAGGTCGGGGCGGTTCCGGCTCGTCCGCTCCTGAGCCCGCTCCCGCCGCCAGGAGGCGATGCGCCCATGGTGCCCGCTCAGCAGCACCTCCGGCACGTCGATCCCCCGCCAGGCCGGCGGCTTCGTGTACACCGGACCCTCCAGCAGGGCCGCCATGGCCCCGTCAGCGAACGAGTCGTCGACCACGCTCTCCGCGTTGCCCAGGACGCCGGGCACCAGTCGCACGACCGCCTCGATCATCACCAGCGCCGCAGCCTCCCCTCCCGCGAGGACGTAGTCGCCGATCGACACCTCGCGAACGCCGGCCCAGTCGCCTCGGCCCGCGTAGTGCTCGACCACCCGGGAGTCGATGCCCTCGTAGCGCCCGCACGCGAAGACCAGCCAGTCGTGGGCGCTCCAGGCCAGGGCACTGCCCTGCGAGAACGGGACACCGGACGGTGTGGGGACCACGAGGAGTGGTCGGTGATCGGCGTCAGATGACCGGATCTGATCGAGCGCCTCCCCCCACGGCACCGGGCTCATGACCATGCCCGGGCCACCGCCGTACGGGGTGTCGTCGACGGTGTGGTGGCGATCATGCGTGAAGTCGCGCAGGTCGTGGACGCGCAGGTCGACACGGCCCGCGTCGATCGCCTTGCCCACCAGGGACAGGCGCACCGGGGCGAGGTAGTCGGGGAAGATCGTCACCACGTCGATGCGCATGTCAGGCCTCGGGATCGAGCAGACCCTCGGGCGGGGAGATGACGATGCGCCGCGTCGCGACATCGACCGACACCACGATCGCGGAGACGAACGGCACCATCACCTCGCGCTCGTCGTCGGTGTGGACGACGAGCATGTCCTGCGAGGGCAGGTGCACGACCTCGTCGACGAGTCCGACCACGGTCCCGTCGTCCCGCACGACAACGCAACCGGTCAGGGTGCTGTCGTAGTACTCATCGGGGTCGTCCGGGGTCTCGTCCTCGGCCCGTTCGACGTGCAGCAGCAGGCCGCGAAGGCTCTCGGCCTCGCTGCGGTCGGCGATGCCCGCGAACGTGACAAGAAGACGCCCCGAGTGCCAGTGCGTTCGCTCGACGACCAGTGACGTCACTGGCCCATCGACCGAGAGCACGGCACCCGGGGCGAAGCGCTCCTCGGGCTCGTCGGTACGCGTCTCGACCGTCACCTCGCCACGGATGCCGTGTGGGGTGACTAGCGCTCGACGACGTCGAGGAAGTCGATGCGAACACCGCGGTCGTCGTTGAGGGCGGTGATCACCGTGCGCAGTGCGGTTGCCGTGCGTCCGGCGCGCCCGATGACCCGTCCCATGTCGTCCGGATGGACGCGAACATCGAGGCTCTTGCCACGACGATTCGTGCGCATCCGAACCTCGACGTCGTCGGGGTTGTCCACGATTCCGCGGACCAGATGGCCCAGGGCCTCCTCGAGCATCAGGCCTTCGCCTCGTCGGCCTCGGCGATGGCCTCGGCGACAGCCTCGACGGCGATCTCCTCCGCCACGACCGCTTCGATGGCGGCGTCCTCGGCAACCTCCTCGGCGACGACGGCCTCGATGATCGCCTCCTCGGCAACCTCCTCGGCTTCGACGGCCTCCACGACGGCCTCGTCAGCGATCTCGGCGTCGACGGGGCTGCCCGTCTCCTCGGCGATGACGACCGCGTCCTCGGCCAGGGCCTCGGCGACCTCAGCCTCGATGATCGCCTCCTCGGCGACGGCCTCCGCGACGACTGCCTCGACAGCCGCCTCCTCGGCAACCTCCTCGGCCACCTCGGCCACGACGATGGCCGCAACGGCCTTCTCGAACTTGGCCTTCGGGGCCGACTTCGGCTCCTTCGCGGCGTCCTGCACGGCCGCCTCGAAGGCGAGGGTCTTGCTCGGCTTGGGCTCGGCGACCCGCAGGGTGCCCTCAGCGCCAGGCAGTCCCTTGAACTTCTGCCAGTCGCCGGTGACCTTGAGGATCGCGGCAACCGCCTCCGTGGGCTGTGCGCCCACGCCGAGCCAGTACTGCACGCGCTCCGAGTCGACCTTGATGATGCTCGGGTCGTTCATGGGCTGATAGATGCCGATCTCCTCGATGGCACGGCCGTTGCGGGCGGTGCTGGAGTCGGCGACGACGATGCGGTACTGGGGTGCGTGGATCTTGCCCAGACGCTTCAACTTGATCTTGACGGCCACGGGTGGCTTATCTCCTGTTAGGTGAGGCGGTGCGCGCCGTCGGCTGCGTGGGGACACAGTTTCCGGCGAAAACCTTGCGGACTGCCACCGTCGGAGGGATAGAGGGCCAACCGGGGCGACAAGTGCCCCCGTATTCTGCCAGACGCCGGGCCGACGCTTGACCAGCACCCGCCCCTGGCCGGCCTGACGGACACCGCCCGCGCGAAAGGCACGATGCGACCATGCTGCCCGCCCCGACGTACCACGAGTCCCTCGAGCGTGATTCCGGCGCCTTCATCGAGATCGTGCGATCTGCTGACCTCTCGCTGGGGGTCCCGTCCTGCCCGGGCTGGACGCTCCGTCACCTCGCCCGCCACCTCGGCGCCGTGCACCGCTGGGCGGCGTTCGCCATCCGCACGGGGCGTCAGGGCGACGAGCCGACGGGGCCGACCGATCGCGAGACCCTGGCCGTCTGGCTCGACGAGGGCCGGACCGAGCTGCTGACCGCCCTTCGAGCGACCGATCCGACCACCCCGACGTGGCATTTCGGCCCTCCGCCGCGCGAGGTCTCCTTCTGGGCCCGGCGCCAGGCACTCGAGACCGCCATCCACCTAGGGGACGCCCAACGGACGGTCCACGTCCCGAGCCCGATCGACGCCGACCTAGCTGCCGACGGCGTCGACGAGGTCGCGACGATGTTCTTCCCGCGACAGGTGCGACTCGGGCGCATCCCGCCGCTGGCCCACGTCGTGTGCATCGACCTTAGGGACGGATCCCGCGCGTCCTTCGTGCTCGCGGGCGACGGCCTGGGCGACACACTCGACCGGCCCGCCGACGCCACGGTCGTCGGGTCGTCCGCCGACGTCTTGCGGGCGTTGTGGGGTCGACTGGCCATCGACGACCTCGACGTCTCTGGGGATCGCGATGCGGTGCGGGCCGTCTTCACGGCCGGGTTGACTCCCTGATGACGCGCCCGCCGTTCGTAACAATCGTCCGGCACAATGGCCCGATGAGCGACCTTCTCGCGTTGTCCAGCGATCTGCCCCTGGCGAGCCTCGACGCCGGTGACATCCTCATTGCGGAGGGCACCGATCCGACCCGCATGTTCATCCTGGTGTCCGGGGCGGTGACGATCGAGCGCGACGGGGTGGCCTTCGCCCGGGGGGACACGCCGGGGTCGGTGTTCGGGGAGATGTCCGTGGTCCTGGGCAAGCCCGCAACCGCGACGGTACGGGCCACGACCGACGTCGAGGTGCGCGTGATCGACGATCCGGAGGGCTTCCTCATCGAACGCCCCGGCGCGGCGCTCCACGTGCTGCGCACGACCGCCGCGCGGCTCGACGGGCTCACCCAGTACCTCGTCGACGTCAAGTCGCAGTTCGCGGGGACGGAGGGCCACCTCGGCATGGTGGACCAGATCCTCGACACGCTCGTGCATCATCAGGTGCCGGCGGCACGCACCGGCTCCGCCCGCGATCCCGAAGGCGATCACCAGCACTGACCCCTGGCTTCTGCACCGGACGTTGCCGCCTCGTCAGAGGTCGATCGTCTCCACGTCGAAGACCCCGAACCACTCCGCGGTCCCGGCGGCGGTGTCGATCGTGATGTGCGGCGGTACCGGACCCATCTGCTTGCCGGCGTTGAACACCATCGTGTCGCCGAGCCTGGCGTACCACGACCCGCCGTCGACCCAGGGCGCCTGGTGGATGTGGCCGCAGAGCACGAGGTCTGGCCCGTACTCCGAGATCCACTGGGCCAGGTCGTGGTCGGGGAACTCCCGTCGGCCGTCTCGGCACAAGACGGTGCCCGCCGGAGGCGAGTGGTACAGCCACACCCACCGCTCCGGGCGATCCCGGGCGGCCTCGGCCAGCTGCTCGGCGATCTGCTGCCTCGTGACGGGTCCGTCCCACCAGGGGCAGATGGTGAACCGCGTTCCGTCGATGTCGAGCGAGGTGCCGTCGACGTGGATATCGCCGTCCCGCGCGGACTGAAGCCACGACGCGGTCTGCTCGCCGTGCTGCCCCGGACCGTCGAGATCGTGGTTGCCGGACGACACCAGGACCTGAGCCCGCTGGGCGAGCAGGGAGAGGTACTTCTCGAGGACCACGACCTGCACGGTGAACGGCACCGCGTTCACGACGTCGGCGAGGTCGCCCACCAGCGCGACGACATCCACGTCATCGGCGGCCTTGACGAGCCAGTCGTAGTGCGGCAGCCGGTAGTGGAGGTCGGAGACGACAAGGATCCGCACGAGACGCGACTCTTCCGTAGACCTGTCCGGCGTCAGCCGAGCAGGTTCTTCAATTCGGGTGGCAGTGACGACACGTCGAAAGGAGTCGGGGGCGCGTCGGCCGCGACTTCGGTGGCGCCGTCGCCCGACGCGATGGCCGCGCGCTTCGCCGGGTTGCCGCTTCGGCTCTTTCCCTTGGCGGGACGCACGGACTTTGCCGTCTTGCCCTTGGACTTCTTGCTGCCACCGCCGAACCCCGGCATCCCCGGCATCCCCGGCATCCCCCCTTGGCCCATCTGGCGCATCATCTTCTGCGCCCCCGCGAAGCGCTCGATGAGCCCGTTCACATCGGCGACCGACGAGCCGGATCCCTTGGCTATCCGTGCGCGGCGGGAGCCGTTGAGGATCTTCGGGTCCTGGCGCTCCGCCGGGGTCATCGACTGGATGATCGCCGCCACCCGATCGAGGTCGCGGTCGTCGACCTGGTCGAGCTGCGCCTTCATCTCGCCCATGCCGGGCAGCATCCCGAGGATCTTGCCGAGCGAACCCATCTTCTTCACGGCCTGCATCTGCTCGAGGAAGTCGTCGAGCGTGAAGTCCTCGCCGGCCGCGACCTTCTTCGACATGCGCTCGGCCTGATCGGCATCGAATGCCTTCTCGGCCTGCTCGATCAGCGTGAGCACGTCGCCCATGTCGAGGATGCGCGAGGCCATGCGGTCGGGGTGGAACGTCTCGAAGTCGGTGAGCTTCTCCCCGATCGAGGCGAACATGATGGGCCGCCCGGTAACGGTGACCACGGACAACGCCGCGCCGCCACGAGCGTCGCCGTCCAGCTTCGTGAGCACGACCGCGTCGAAGCCGACGCCCGCCTCGAACTCCTCGGCAGTGCGGACGGCGTCCTGGCCGATCATGGCGTCGACGACGAGCAGGGTGTTGTCGGGCCGGGCGGCGTCGCGCACGTCACGCAGCTGTCGCATGAGATCCGCGTCGACGGCAAGCCGTCCCGCCGTGTCGACGATGACGATGTCGTGCAGCTTGGTCTCGGCGTACTGGCGAGCCGCGGTGGTGACTGCGACCGGATCGCCCACGCCGTTGCCGGGCTCGGGCGCGAAGACGGCCACCCCCGCCTGCTCCCCGACGACCTGGAGCTGGTCGACCGCGTTGGGGCGCTGGAGATCGGCCGCGACGAGCAAGGGCGTATGCCCCTCGCCCCGAAGGTGGAGGGCGAGCTTGCCGGCCAGCGTCGTCTTCCCGGCGCCCTGGAGGCCGGCAAGGAGGATCACGGTGGGTCCGGTCTTGGCGAACGTCAGGCGCGCCGTCTCGCCGCCCAGGACGTTGACGAGCTCCTCGTGCACGATCTTGACGACCTGCTGGGCTGGGTTGAGGGCCCCCGACACCTCGGCCGACAGTGCCCGCTCCTTGACGGTCGCGGTGAACTGACGCACGACGGGCAGGGCGACATCGGCCTCGAGGAGCGCGGTCCTGATCTCCCGGACGGTCTCGTCGACATCGGCCTCGGAAAGGCGCCCCTTGCCACGCAGTCCCTTGAAGGTCGCGGACAGTCGGTCGGAGAGGGTGGCGAACACGGTGGTCAGCGTAACCGTCGGGTGAGAGGGGGATTCCGGACGGGGATCAGCCGAGCGAGTTCAGCACGGTGACGCTGAGCGCCAGCGCCCGATCCTCGGCCAGCCGGTCGCCGTCCCTGTCGGTCACGAAGAACACGTCAACGGCGTCGGATCCCAGGGTCGACACCTTCGCCCCGACGATGGTGGCGTCCGCCGACGCGACCGCCGTGGCGACTCGGTAGAGCAGGCCCGGCTCGTCATGCGCCCGCACCTCGACGACCGTGGTCGTCCCCGTGGCCGCGTTGGTTATCGAGACGATGGGCTCGGGACGCTCGATGCGAGGGGCACCCGCATAGTCGGCCGCGCGCTTGGCCAGCCGCTCCGCCACGTCGTAGGTTCCGTCGACCGCCCGACGGATGTCGTCGCTCATCTGCTCCACTGAGGGCGGATCGCCGAAGGCGGGCCGCACGGTCCACTCCTGAACGGCCCGACCACCGACGGTGAGCACCCGGGCCGCCAGGACGTTCAGCCGGTTGAGCGAGAGCACTCCGGCCACCAGGGCCAGCAGGCCGATCCGATCAGGGGCACCGACGGTCACGATGCTCGTGCTGTCCCGGACGTCCATCAGCACCCATACCCCTGCCTGGGCCAGGGCCACCTCCTGATGCTCGGTGAGCTCGGGCGGCTCGGGCATCGGCCGGCCCGCCATCGCGGCCCGGACCCGTTCGACGAGGTCGTTGATCAGCCCGAATCGCCACTCGGTGCACACCGTGGGTCCGGTCGCCAGCGAGTCGGCGATGGTCAGCTCGTGCAGGAGGTCGAGGACGGAGACGTCGCCGAGGATGCCAGCGACATGCGCGATGACCGCCGGATCGTCCAGGTCGCGACGGGTGGCGGTGTCCGCCAGCAGCAGGTGGTGACGAACCAGCGTGACGATCACCCCAACGTCGTCGGCGTCGAAGCCCATCCGGGCGGCGAGGTCATCAGCGATTATGGCGCCCACCTCGCTGTGGTCCCCCACACGCGCCTTGCCGATGTCATGCAGCAGCGCGCCTACGAGGAGAAGGTCCGGACGTTCGACGTTGCGGGTGAGGGCGCTCGCCTGCACGGCCGTCTCGACGAGATGCCGATCAACGGTGAAGCGGTGCAGGGCATTGCGCTGCGGCGCCGACCGGACGACGTCCCACCCGGGCAGCAGTCGAGTGACCACCCCGCACTGGTCAAGGGCCTCCCAGACGCCGACCATCGCCGGTCCCGCGCCGATGAGGGAGACGAAGGACTCCCGAACGTCACGGGTCCACGGCACCTTGGGCTCGACGCCCTCCGTCGCGAGTCGGTCGACCGTGTGAGGCGACAAGGGCAGCCCCGCCTGCGCGGCGGCCGCGGCGGCCCGAAGGAGCAGGCCCTCGTCGCGTGCGGGCTTGGCCTCGAGGGCGAGGACGGCCTCGCCGTCCTGCATGACCACCCCCTCTGCCAGCGGCAGCCGGGCCGGCGTCCGGCGGCGGATGGGACGAAAGGAGACCCGCTGGCGATTGCGCGTGAGTCGATCGACACGGTGCCAGGTGACGTCGCTGGCATAGGCGATGCTGCGCGTGCTGTCGTACACCGCGCGCAGGAGTGCGTCGGCGTCCGGAACGCCGACGAGGTCCTCGGCGACGGCATCCTGCTCCTGCATGATCAGGCGGTCGCCGCTCCTGCCCGTGATGCGGTGGAGCGAATCGCGGACGTCGAGGATGAAGCCCACGGAGTCCTGCCAGCCGTTGTGCGGGACGTCGGTCACCCACGACGCAGCCACGCCCTTGAGGATCACCGCGTCGCGGAGGCCGCCGTAGGACTCCTTCAAGTCGGGTTCGAGCAGTTGTGAGGCCTCTCCGAACCGCGTGCGTCGTTCGGCGACCATCTCCCGCAACTCCGGGAGGCGGCGGTCGGCCATGGCGCGCCAGTCGGAGAGGACGGCCGAACGCAGTTGCTCGGCGATCGAAGCATCGCCCGCGATGACCCGAGCATCCAGCATGCCGAGGACGACCTTGATGTCCTCACTCGCCAGGCGTCGGGCCTCGCTGACCGTACGGACGCTGTGGTCGAGGCGGACACCGGAGTCCCAGATGGGGTACCACAGCGACTCGGCGACGCGGGCGGCCTCAGCGATCCCCGCCTTGTGCAGCAGAAGTAGGTCGAGGTCGCTTCCCATCGACAGCTCGGCGCGTCCGTAGCCCCCGACGGCCACCAGACAGAAAGGATCCTTGGCCGACACCGTCGCCGCCGCGTAGCCGTCCACGAGCCATTCGTCGGTCAGTGCGGTGAGTGCGGCGCGTCGCCCCGGGCCGGTGAGCCCGGGGCGACGCTGCACCTCTTCACGTGCTGCGGGGAACGTCGCCGAAGCGAGGTACGGTTCCACGAGTTCCCCTCTTGACTAGAGCGCTTCGGTCCCGCGCTCGCCGGTGCGGACGCGGACGATGGTGTCGACCGGGATCACCCAGACCTTGCCATCGCCGATCTTGCCGGTCTGCGCGGCCCCCACGATGGCATCGACCACGTCGCCGACGACGTCGTCCTCGACGACCACCTCGAGTCGCACCTTCGGCACGAGGTCGACGGTGTACTCCGCCCCCCGGTAGACCTCCGTGTGCCCCTTCTGACGTCCGTACCCGGAGGCCTCGGAGACAGTCAGGCCGTGCACGCCGCGACCCTCGAGGGCCCCCTTGACGTCTTCAAGCTTGAAGGGCTTGATGATTGCGGTGACGAGCTTCATTACTCCACCTCCGAGTTGGTACGGGCAGCATGGCCGATGCCGGCGAAGACGCCGCCACCGCCAGTGTCGCCCAGTTCGTATGCGGTCTCGGCGTGCTCCGAGCGATCGATCCCGCCGATCTCCTCGTCGTCGCTGACGCGAACGCCCATGACGGCCTTGAGGATGAGGGCGATGATCGCCGTCATGACCAGTGAGTAGCCAAGCACAGCGCCCGCGCCGACCAACTGCTTGCCCAGCTGGTCCAGGCCGCCGCCGTAGAAGAGCCCGTCGATGCCGGTCGGGGAGGCCGCCGTGGCGAACAGCCCGATCAGCAGGGTGCCGGTGAGACCGCCGACGAGGTGGACGCCCACGACGTCGAGCGAGTCGTCGTACTTGAACTTGTACTTGAGCCCAACGGCCAACGCGCACAGCACACCCGCGATGAGTCCGATGGCCAGGGCGCCCATGGGACTCACGGCCGCACAGGCAGGCGTGATGGCCACAAGGCCCGCCACGACGCCGGAGGCGGCACCGAGGGAGGTGGCATGCCCGTCGCGGAACTTCTCCGTGAGCAGCCAGCCGATGGCTGCCGCGCACGTCGCCGCGAAGGTGTTGAGGAAGGCGACCGCCGATGCGTTGTTCGCCGCGGTGGCCGAGCCGGCATTGAAGCCGAACCAGCCGAACCACAGGAGCCCGGCGCCGATCATCACCAGCGTGAGGTTGTGCGGACGCATCGGCGTCTTGGGCCAGCCGAGGCGCTTGCCCACGACGATCGCCAGCACCAGTCCGGCGATGCCGGCGTTGATGTGGACGGCCGTGCCGCCGGCGAAGTCGATCACGCCGTACTTGTAGATCCAGCCACCGTTGTCACCGGCCAGGTTGAACACCCAGTGGGCGACCGGGAAGTAGACGAGGATCGCCCAGACGCCCGCGAAGACGAGCCAGGCGGCGTACTTCATGCGGTCCGCCACGGCGCCGGCGATCAGGCCGACGGTGAGGCAGGCGAACATCGCCTGGAAGGCGACGAACGCCATTGCCGGGTAGACCGCCTCAGGGTTGTCGGTCATGAGGCCTTCCAGGCCGGCGTACTGCGTCACGTTGCCCAGCAGTCCCGCTTGGCCGTACGAGTCCCCGAACGACATTGAGTAGCCGAACAGCACCCAGAGGACGCCGACGATGAACAGGGCGCCCATCACCATCATGAGCATGTTGAGAACGGACTTGACCCGAACCATGCCTCCGTAGAAGAAGGCGAGCCCGGGGATCATGAGCAACACCAGGGCCGCTGAGGTCAGCAACCAGGCAGTGTCGCCTGAGTTGAGTGCAGATTCCATGCGAGATCTCCTTCCATTAGCGATGATCACCTCGCGTTCTGAACATTCGCGGAAGGAGGTTTCGCCGGACACGCCCCGGCGTTACCGGTGCGTGTCCTGGAGGGCCCGGACGTTAACAGTGGGTCACGTAGGACCCTGGGAGGTTACCGGCGCGTTTCCGACGTTCTATTCCTCGATCAGGGCGTCGACGAAGGCTCGGGCGTCGAACGGCGCGAGGTCGTCGGGCCCCTCCCCCAGTCCCACGAGCTTGACGGGGACGCCGAGCTCGCGTTGCACGGCGACGACGATTCCACCCCTTGCGGTGCCATCGAGCTTGGTGAGCACGATCCCCGTCACGGCGACGACCTCGGCGAACACCCGGGCCTGGACGAGCCCGTTCTGGCCCGTCGTGGCGTCGAGCACGAGCAGCACCTCGTCGATGGGTGACTGCTTCTCGATGACCCGCTTCACCTTTCCGAGCTCGTCCATGAGGCCGGTCTTCGTGTGCAGGCGGCCGGCCGTGTCGATGATGACCGTGTCGACGTCGGCCGCCATTCCCGTTGCGACGGCGTCGAACGCGACCGCTGCAGGATCGCCCCCCTCGGGACCTCGCACGACCGCGGCGCCCACGCGGTCGCCCCACGTCTGCAGCTGCTGGGAGGCGGCGGCGCGGAACGTGTCGGCAGCGCCCAGCACGACGGTCTGGTTCTGGGCCACGGCGAGCCGGGCCAGCTTGCC
The DNA here is from genome assembly GCA_016717115.1 of Actinomycetota bacterium. Lineage (GTDB taxonomy): Bacteria > Actinomycetota > Actinomycetes > S36-B12 > S36-B12 > UBA10649. Next base: position 867,722 of record JADKGE010000001.1, on the reverse strand, counting down.
CGTCGTGGTGGTCTTGCCGGTGCCGTTGACGCCGACGACCAGAACCACGCCGGGACGCCCATCGACGCGCTCGGCGCGGACGGTGCGGTCCATGGTGGGGTCCACGAGGACCAGCAGCTCCTCACGAAGCATCTGCCGCACTTTCACGGGGTCCGACGTGCCCTCCACCTTCACGCGGGTGCGCAGCCGGGCGATCAGCTCCTGCGTCGGCGCGACGCCGAGATCGGCCGACAGGAGCGTCTCCTCGACCTGGTCCCACGTGTCCTCGTCGATGCTCTCGCCGCTGAGCAGCGCCAGCAGGCCCCGGCCGAGGGCGTTCTGCGACCGGGCGAGGCGCGCGCGCAGGCGCTGGAGGCGCCCCGCGGCGGGCTCCGGCACCTCGAGCTCGAGCAGGCCCTCCAGATCCTCCGCCGACACCGTCTCGGCCTCGGCGACCTCGTCCAGGCCGACCGTCTCGGGGATCGGCTCGGCCAGCGGCCCGCCCACCTCGATGACGTCGACCGAGCGTCGGAGGGTGTCGCGCGGCACGGAGTCGTCGTCGCCGACGCCGGGGGCGAAGTCGATGCCGGGCCGCGGCTTGCCCGGGGCCACCGCCGAGCCCCCCCGCCGCAGGGCGACGAACCCGACGACCCCGACGAGCAGGACGGCAATGGCGATGACGAGATAGATGAGCGCGGAATCCATGGGCGGCATCCTGTCACGCTCCGCGGCCGCCCCCGAAAGGGCAGGATGAGCCCATGCCCGCCCGCGCCCTGCTCATCGCGTACGCCGTCGTCGGCGTGGCCAACGTCGCCTCCGAGGCGGTCGGACCCACCACGTTCACGACGGTGACCAAGGCTCTCCTGATGCCGCTGCTGCTGGCGTGGCTGGTGGTGCGCATGCGGCAGTCGGGTTCCTACGACCGGGCGCTGATCTGGCTGGCTGTCGGGCTCGTGTTCGCCTGGTTCGGCGATCTGCTGCTGTCCGGCGACGGCGACCTCTTCTTCATGGGCGGCATCGCTGCCTTCCTCGTGATGCAGGTCTGCTTCATCGTCGCGTTCACTCGCGTGCCGGGTCCAGGGCTCGTCCGGGCGTGGAAGGTGGCCGCGCTGCCCTACGTGGCGTTCTGGGTGCTGATGAACGTTCTGGTCAGCGGGGGCGTCGGCGATCTGCGCATCCCCGTGCTGGTCTACAGCGCGGTGCTCGTCACGATGGCCCTGGCCGGCCTCGACCTCGTCATCCGCGTGCCGCAGCGGCTGGGGTGGCGCGTGGCCATCGGCGCGGGACTTTTCGTGGCGTCGGATGCGCTCATCGCCCTGACGGCCTTCGGACCGCTCTCGGAGACGAACGCGACATCGGTCGTGATCATGTCGACGTACATCCTCGCGCAGGCCCTGATCGTCACCGGATTCGCCGACTGCATCACCGCGCGTCGTTCAGCCGAGGCTCACTGACGCCGGGCGCTGCAGTCGGCGGATCGGACTAGGCGGTGTCCCGCAGCCGCTGCCCGATCACCTGCGTGACACCGTCGCCGCGCATCGAGACTCCGTACAGGGCGTCGGCGATCTCCATCGTGCGCTTCTGATGGGTGATGACGATGAGCTGCGAGGACGTCCGCAACTCCTCGATGATGTCGATCAGTCGGCCGAGATTGACCTCGTCGAGGGCCGCCTCGACCTCGTCCAGGACGTAGAACGGGCTGGGCCGCGCCTTGAACAGCGCCACGAGGAACGCCACGGCCGTCAGCGACCGCTCGCCGCCCGACAGCAGGGACAGCCGCTTGACCTTCTTGCCGGGCGGCCGCGCCTCCACGTCGATTCCGGTGTTGAGCATGTCCGTGGGGTCGGTCAGGATCAGGCGCCCCTCGCCTCCGGGGAAGAGTCGGGCGAAGACCGACTCGAACTCTCGCTCGACCTCCGCGTAGGCCTCGCTGAAGACCTGCATGACGCGAGCGTCGACCTCCTTGACGATGTCGAGCAGGTCCTCACGCGTCTTGCGCAGGTCGTCCAGCTGCTCGGTGAGGAAGTTGTGTCGCTCCTCCATCGCCGAGTACTCCTCGAGGGCGAGCGGGTTCACGCGGCCCAGAAGGGCAAGGTCGCGCTCCGCGGCCCTCAGCCGTTTCTCCTGCTCGGCGCGGACGAAGGGATAGGGCTCCGGCTCGACCTCGGGCACATCGTCTCCGGGCGACGGTGGCGTCGGCGGCACGGGCTGGTCGGGACCGTACTCGGCCAGCAGGACATCGGCATCCACGCCGAAGTCCTCGAGGACCTTGTCCTCCACCTGCTCGATGCGCATCCGCTGCTCGGCCCGCGCCACCTCGTCGCGGTGCACCGAGTCCTTCAGCAGGTCGGCCTCAGCAGCCAGTTCGCGCAGCGCCGCTCGCACGCGGGTCACCTGCGCCTCGCGCTCCCGGGTCGCCCTCTCGACGAGGGTGCGCTCGCGCCCCGCCGTGGCCACGGACACGTCGATGCGCTCCAGCGCGACCCGGGCTCCTGAGTGCACGGCAACCGTCACCACGAGTTCGCGCGCTCGTCGCTCACGTCTGTGCTGGGCCGCGGCACGCGCCTGGCGCTCCATCGCCGCAGCCCGCTCCAGCTGCTGGGCCCTCGCCGACACCGCCGCCACTCGCTCCTCTGCGGTGCGCAGGGCGAGCCGCGCGTCCACCTCGTGGCGTCGCGCAGCGACGGCCCCCGCCGAGAGTTCCTCGCGCCGATCACCCTCGGGAGCCTCGTCCGGGGCAGCGTCGGCCGCCTCGAGCCGCTGCTGAAGGTGCGTGAGCTGCTCGCGATCGTCGGCCGCCGCCGTCTGCGCCGCTGACCGTGCCGACGTCAGCCGGTCCGCCTCGGCTCCAGCCGCGCGCGCCACCTGGCCGAGCTGGCCGAGCTGCTCCGCGACCGCCGCCATGCGGGCGTCCGACTCGTGCAGGCGGGACAGCGCCCTCTCGACTCCATCGGCCGCCTTGGCCTGGCGCGCCTTCGCCGCCGACATGTCGAAGCGGAGGCGGTCGAGCTCGTGCCCGACCTCGGCGAGTGACCGTGCGGTGTCGTCGTACGCGGCCTGCACTTCGAGGAGGCTGGGAGCGCTCGCCGAACCGCCATGCACGACACCGGCCGCCAGCACGTCGCCGGTCGGGGTGACGAAGCTGAGGCCGGGATGCGCATGCTGCAGGTCGACGGCCGTTCGTAGGTCGTCGACGAGCGCCCATCGCTCCAGCAGGTGATCGACGACGGGCCGCAGGAGCTCGTCGCAGTGGACGAACTCCAGGAGTGGCCGACCGGCTCCGCGGATGGGGGGGCGGTCGGCGCGAGGGCGTTCGGAGTCCGCGAGGACGAGGGCGGCGCGGCCCGCGTCCTCGTCCTTGAGCAGCACAACTGCCTGGATGGCCGACTCGACACCCGAGACGACCACGGCATCGGCAACGTCGCCGAGGGCAGCGGCCACGGCGGTCTGCGCGCCCGAATCGACATGAATCAGGGTCGCCAACGGACCCAGCACCCCGGCGACACGGTCGGCCGATTGCACGAGGCGAGCGCCGGCATCCTTGCGCTCCAGACCGATCCTCAAGGCATCGCAGCGGGCGCTCAGCGCGGCGCGCTCCCGCTCCGCGGCGGCCTCGCGGGAACGCAGCTGCTCGACGGCTCCGTCGGCCTGCTCCAGCTCCCGCTCGGCCGCTTCGTGCTCGGCGTCGAGGCTGAGCTCCCCGGCATCCAGTCCAGCGACGTCGACCTCGATGCTCTGGAACTCCTGCTGCGCCGACGCACCCCGCTGGCGCGCCTCCGCGATCTGCACCGACAGCCGCTCGATCTCCGCCTCTCGGGCCTCCAGCCGGGAGCGGATCGCGTTGACCTGCCCCGTCAGTCGGGCCAGCCCCTCGCGGCGGTCGGCGGCCGCACGCTCCGCCTCGGCGATCCGCCGTTGCTCAGCCGCGGCCGCGGACTCCGCGGCCGCTCGGGCCGCCTCGGACGTGGCAAGGACCTCACGGGACTCCTCGACCAGGCGGCCGAGCTCGAACTCCTCGCTGCGCAGGGCCCGAGCGTCGGACTCGATCTGCTCCGGATCACGCCCGGAGTCCTCCTCGGGCTCGGGCTGCAGGTGCTTGACCCGCTCGGCCGCGAGCTGGACCAGCCCATGGAAGCGCTCCCGGAGACCGTTCAAGGCGAACCAAGTCTCCTGGGCTGCCGTGAGCCGGGGAGCGTCGAGGGCCGCCTGCTGCTCGGCGGCCCGCTCCTCGGCCTGTAGGGCGGACAGTTGGGCGTCGACGGCGGCCTGCCGCTCCCGCAGCGCGGTCTCGTCGGCGATCTCCGCGGCGAACGCCCCTCGGAGCTGAACGAGATCGTCGGCCATGATGCGCAACCTCGCGTCCCGCACCTCCGACTGGATGACCACCGCACGACGCGCCACCTCGGCCTGCCGGCCGAGCGGCTTGAGTTGACGGCGCAGTTCGGCGGTCAGGTCCTGGAGGCGGGTCAGGTTCGCCTGCATCGCATCCAGCTTGCGCAGGGCCTTCTCCTTGCGCTTGCGGTGCTTCAGGACGCCGGCCGCCTCCTCAATGAAGCCCCGGCGGTCCTCCGGCGTCGCCTGCAGGATCGTGTCGAGCTGACCCTGCCCGACGATGACGTGCATCTCGCGCCCGATTCCCGAGTCGCTGAGGAGTTCCTGAACGTCGAGCAGGCGACACGGCTCCGAGTTGATCGCGTACTCGGATCCGCCGTTGCGGAACAGCGTGCGGGAGATCGTCACCTCGGTGTACTCGATGGGGAGGGCCCCGTCGGAGTTGTCGATGGTCAGGGCCACCTCGGCGCGGCCCAGGGGCGCCCGCCCCGCCGTGCCCGAGAAGATGACGTCCTCCATCTTGCCGCCGCGAAGCGACTTGGCGCCCTGCTCGCCCATGACCCACGCGAGCGCGTCCACGACGTTCGACTTGCCCGACCCGTTGGGGCCGACGACGCACGTCACACCCGGCTCGAAGTGGAAGGTGGTGGACGACGCGAAGGACTTGAAACCCTTCAGCGTCAGGCTCTTCAGGTGCACGCCCGGACTCTACCTTTCGGGCGCGGGCCGACCTCGCGGGGCGCGCTGGCAGGTCCCGCAGAAGTACGACGACCGGTTCATGAAGGCGGAACGACGGATCGGCCGCCCGCACCGGGGGCATGGCAGACCCTCCTGCCCGTAGGCGGCGAGCCTCCGGTCGAAGTAGCCGCTCTGGCCGTTCACGTTCACGTACAGGGCGTCGAAGCTCGTACCGCCCTCGGCGAGGGCGGCGGCCATGACGGCTCGCGCGTGGTCCAGCAGGTCCCGCACCCCAGCCGTGGACAGGCGCGACGCTGGTCGTTCACCGTGGATCCGGGCGCGCCAGAGGGCCTCGTCGGCGTAGATGTTGCCGATGCCGGACACGACGGTCTGATCCAGGAGCACCCGCTTGATTCCCGCGTCCGTGGCCCGCACCCGGCGGACGAAGGCGGCGTCGTCGAACAGGGGGTCGAGGGGGTCCCGGGCGATATGAGCCACCGGCCACGGCACCTGGCCGCCCGCCCCGTCGTCGACCATGTCGGCGACGGCGAGTCCGCCGAACGTGCGCTGATCGACGAACCTGAGCTCGGGCCCCTCGTCCTCGAACCGGAAGCGCACCCGAAGATGCGGCTCGTCGGGCGCGTCGGACGACTCGACGAGCAACTGGCCGCTCATGCCCAGGTGTCCGACCAGTGCCGCGAGCTCCTGCTCGGGGCATTCGTCGGGCTCCCCCAGACGGAGCCACAGGTACTTGCCCCGCCTGCTCGCACCCGTGAAGGTCCGGCCGACGATCCGGCCCGCGAAGTCCGCCGCTCCGGCCTCATGCCTGCGGATGGAGCGCGGATGGCGCACCTCCACGTCGCACACGGTGCGTCCCCGCACCCACGTGTCCAGGCCCCGGCGGACCACCTCAACCTCAGGCAGCTCCGGCATCGGCGCCCGTCACTCGACTGCCGGGTCGGCCACCGCTCGCGCGGATCGGATGGCTTCGTACGCCGCCGCGGCCGCCTGCTGCTCGGCGACCTTCTTCGACCGGCCGGTCCCCTCGCCGAGCACCTCCCCACCGACGACCGCCCGCGCCGAGAACTCCTTGGCGTGGTCGGGCCCGACGTCGGTGACGTGGTATTCGGGCAGGCCCAGGTCAGCGGCGGCCGCGATCTCCTGCAGGGAGGTCTTCCAGTCCAGGCCGGCGCCGAGCTCGGCCGCCCGCTCGATCAGGGGATCGAAGAGCCGATGGATGACCTCGGCCGACGTCCCGATCCCGGAGGTGAGATAGACCGCACCGAAGACGGCCTCCATCGTGTCGGCGAGGATCGATGACTTGTCCCGGCCGCCCGTGGTCTCCTCCCCCCGCCCGAGGTAGAGGAACTGGCCAAGGCCGATGGTGCGCGCGACGTCGGCGAGAGCGGTGGCGTTGACGACGGCGGCCCGGAGCTTGGCGAGCTGCCCCTCCGTGCAGTCGGGGTATCGGCGGTAGAGCGTGTCGGTGATGACGATGCCCAGCACCGAGTCGCCGAGGAACTCCAGTCGCTCGTTCGTCGGAAGGGCGCCGTTCTCGTACGCGAACGAGCGATGCATCAGCGCGAGCGACAAAAGGTCGGGGTCGATCTCGACGCCGAGGCTCGCCAGCAGGTCGGTGGTATCGGCGATCATGAGACCCCCGGCCGTGAACCGTGCTCGGAAATCGTTCGGACGAGATCGGCCACCGTCGTGACGCCGTCCAGATCGGCGTCGCCGAGCCGGCATTCCCGCCCGCGGGCGACGGCGCCGACCGCCACCGCGTCGGCGATGCAGACGACGTCCGAATCGGCGATCCCGAGGGCGGACAGGGGTGAGTCCTCGCGTAGGGCGGCCACCGCCTGAGCGTCGAAGACGGCCCGAAGCGCATCCTGCGCGATCAGGGCGGCCGTGCTGTGGTCGATTCCCGCGGTCATGTCGTGGACACCGCCGCGAGGGCGCGCTGCGTGGCAGTGACCAGTCCGAGCCGGGCCGCCTTGTCGGCGAGGCGGACGCAGGCGCAGATCTCGTCGGCCGTGCCCGCCCCATGCCCGACCACCGTGACGCCGTTCACGCCGAGCAGCATGCCACCGGCGAACTCGCTGGTGGCGGTCTCGCGGACGATGCGTCGGGCCGGCTCGGCGTCACCGTACAGCTGGCCCATGCGATGGGCGGACCATCGCACGGCCCCCTCGATGCCCTTGAGCAGGACGTTCCCGGTGAATCCGTCGGTGACGATGACGTCCGCCAGGGATCCCAGCGCGACATCGTGCCCCTCGACCGGCCCGACGTAGCGAACGCCGGCCGCGGGGAGGGTCTCGGCGAGCAGGTCGTGCGCGGACTTGCGGAGTCGGTCGCCCTTGCCCTCTTCGCTGCCGATGGTCAGCAGGCCCACTCGTGGGCTGGCCACGCCGAGCGAGGTCGAGTAGGCCCAGCCGGCGAGGGCGAACTGGCGCAGGACGTCGGGAGTGGCATCGGTGGCCGCGCCGGCGTCGACGAGCACCACCGGTCCGGCGAGCGAAGGGACGACGACGGCCAGGGCCGGCCGTGACATCCCGGCGAGTCGGCCCAGGCCGAGGACGGCCGCCGCGACGGCGGCCCCGGTGTGGCCCACCGACACCCAGCCGTCGGCCAGCCGGGCAGAGACCAGGCCTACCGCCACGGTGACGGTGACGTCGTCGTGGGCGCGGAGCGTCGACAGAGGGTTGCCGGCCATCGAGGCACCTCGGCCGGCATCGACGATGCGGACGGCGTCAGGATCGACGCCCCGCTCGAGCAGGAGTCGACGTGCCATGCTGGCCGGACCGACCACGATGAGATCGATCGACGAGTCCGTCGGATCGCCCGCGGGATCACACAGGCGCGCGATGGCGTCGGCCACGACCTCCGGTGCGCCATCGCCCCCGAGGAGGTCGAGGGCGACTGTGGCCAATGGCCTAGACGTCCAGGACGCGGCGCTTGGCGTACGTGCCGCACGTCGGGCACGCGGTGTGCGCGAGGCGCTTCTCCTTGCATCGGGCGCAGGTGACGAGCGTCGGCACCGTGGTCTTCCACTGTGAGCGGCGGTGACGGGTGTTGGAGCGGGACGTCTTCCGCTTGGGAACTGGCACTGTGCTTCCTTTGCTCGGTCTGTGTGGTGCTGCGCACGCAGTGGCGTGCGGGTGAGGCGTCGAGTTTACGTGGCGTCCGGATCCGCAAGCGCCGCCAGGGCGGCCCATCGAGGGTCGGTCGTCTCGTGCGCGTGCTGCGGATCGTCCTCGAGCCGCGCTCCGCACTCGGAGCACAGTCCCAGGCAGTCCTCGCTGCACAGCGGGGCGAGTGGCAGGTCAAGCACCACGGCGTCCCGCAGCGTCGGCTCCAGGTCGATGAGATCGTCCTGGAGTTCCGGCAGCGGATCGTCGGACTCGTCTTCCTCCTCCACCACGGCGCCATGGGCGTCGGTTGGCGGGTATCGGAACAGCTCGGTGAGGTCGAACTCCTCGTGCCATCCCACCGGATCCAGGCAGCGCGAGCATTCCGCGCTGATCTGGAGGTCGGCAGAGCCGGTCACCAGGACACCCTCGAGAACGGACTCCAACCGCAGATCCAGGTCGATCGGCGATCCCTCGGGCACCCGAGCCATCGCGACGCCAAGGCCAGCCGGGGCCGGAACGCGTCGGGTCAGTGTGGTCATCGACCCGGGCCTGCGCTGCAGGGTCCGCACGTCGATGACGAGCGGCTTTCTCGGGTCGAGGCCGGTCACTGGGACCCTCCACTTTCGGCACGGCTAACCGTGGCCTCGCTAGAGGCCTCGGGCGAAAGGCTACAGGGCCGTGTCCGGAAAGACGAAACGCCCGGGTGCCCGAAGGTCAGCGCCGTTCGCCGAAGGCGCCGTCTGCGGCTCCAGTGTCGATGAAGCCGGTGTCGGAGAAGGCCGAGTCGTCGTACACCGGCTCACCTTCGGGAGCCAGCTCCTGGTACATCTGGCTGCGCAACCGCTCCCGGCCCCGATCCACCGTCTGCAGGGTCTTCTGCAGGGTGATCTCGAAGGTGGCGAGCTTGGCGTCGATGTAGTCGTCCGTCTCCTTGCGCATGCGGGCGGTCTCGTCCAGCGTGTGCCGGGTGAGGGCATCTGCCTCGTCGACGGCCGCCAGGTAGACCTCGTGCTCGGACACCAGCCGGTCGGACTCCGCGCGGGCCCGCTCGAGCAGCCGGTCGGCCTCCCGGCGCCCGTCCTGAACGACCGCCTCGCGGTCGGCGAGCAGCTCGTCGGCGCGGTGCACCGACTCGGGGAGGAGCTGACGGATCTCCTCGATGAGGTCGAGCACCTGGGACCGGTTGACCAGGCATGACGCCGACAGCGGCATCGCCTTCGCGTCCTCGATGAGGACCGCAAGCTCGTCGAGTCGTTCCTGTACGTCCACCTAAGGCTCCTTGTCCGACCGATCTAGTGCTGTGTGCCCATTGTGGCCTTGAGTTTCTCGTTGAGCCGGACCAACACGGCCTCGGGCACCAAGTCGGTCACGTCGCCCCCGAACTTGGCGACCTCCTTGACCAGGCTCGACGACAGGAAGCTGTAGAGCGGGTTCGTGGAGATGAACAGGGTCTCCACGCTGGCGAGGCGGTAGTTCATCTGCGCCATCTGGAGCTCGTAGTCGAAATCGCTCACGGCTCGCAGGCCCTTGACGATCGCCTTGATCGAGTGGTTGCGGCAGTAGTCGACGAGCAGTCCGTGGAACGCATCGACCCGCACGTTGGGGAAGGGCGACACCACCTCGCGCAGAATCTCCATGCGCTCCTCGATGCTGAACAGTCCCTCCTTCGCGTGGTTGATGAGGACGGCCACGACCACCTCGTCGGCCAGCACCGAGGCCCGCGCGAAGACATCGAGGTGGCCGTTGGTGACGGGGTCGAACGAACCTGGGCAGACCGCTGTCCGCATGAGGGCCCCCTCTAGGGAAACGGGCTCGTGGCTGCACGCGGTTGCGGCTGCTCCGACCCCGCGAAGCGACCGTACCAAAGCGCGGTGTCCCCGTACGTCCGTCGGCGCTGATCCGTGCACGAGTCGGGAAGTGGGCTGTCGGGGTCCTTCACCGGGCGCTCGGCGACGACCAGTGCCCCTGCCCCAAGCCAGCCACCGGCGGCGAGGGCCGCCAGCACGGTGCGCAGGTCGGCGGCCGGCCAGTCATAGGGTGGGTCGGCGAAGCAGACGTCCGCCGCGAGGGTGGGCGGCTGACCCGCCCACTGACGCACGTCACGCGGCACGATCACCCCGCCAGTGCACCCCACCACCGCCTGATTCGCCGTGAGCACGCGTACCGCGCTGCGCGAACTCTCCACCATGACGGCCGTCAATGCCCCCCGGCTCAGCGCCTCGAGGCCGAACGCACCGGTGCCGGCGAAGAGATCGAGGACCCGCACCCGCGACCAGGGCAGGTCGCGCGAGAGCAGGTCGCTGTCGATGCTGGAGAACATCGCCTCGCGGACCCGATCCGACGTCGGACGGGTGCCCGAGGGGGGCACGGCGAGCCGACGGCCCCGCGCCGCCCCGGCGATGACCCGGGTCATGCCGGACCGGCCGCGGTCATGCCTTCTCCAGGAACTCGGCGTGCTCGTCGCTGCGGAGCACCGCGACCGCATCGGCCAGGGCCGGATGCTCCGCCAGCCCCGGATCGGCTCCCACGACCTCGAGCGCCGCCGCGCGGGCGGCGAGGATGACGTCCTCGTGCCGGCTGACCTCGAGGAGCCTCAGTGAGCTGCGCAACCCCGACTGCATGCTGCCGAGCACGTCGCCCTCCCGCCGCAGCTCGAGATCGAGCGCCGACAGGGCGAAGCCGTCGGTCGTCGAGGCGACGGCCTCGAGCCGGCGGCGGGCGGGCGAGCCCGGCTCCGCGCTCGTCACGAGCAGGCACAGGCCCGGCAGCCCGGCCCGCCCGACCCGGCCCCGCAACTGGTGCAGCTGCGAGATCCCGAAGCGATCGGCATCCATGATCACCATCATCGTCGCCTGCCCGACATCGACCCCCACCTCGATCACCGTGGTGGAGACGAGCACGTCGATGCCGTCGGCATTCCCCGCATCGGCGAAGCGACGCATGACGTCTTCCTTGTCGTCGGCACTCATGCGGCCGTGCAGCACGCCCACGCGAAGTCCGGCCAGCTCCCCATCGGAGAGCTGACGCGCCAGCGGCACCACGCCCGCCATCTCGACCGCTGGTGCATCCTCGTCCGGCACCTCGAGATCGGGGGTGTCCTCGTGCGCAGCGTCGTCGTCGGCGATCCTCGGGCAGACGACGAACACCCGGTGCCCCTGGGCCGCCTCCTCCCGCACGCGTTGCCAGGCCCGGGCCACGTGTGCGGGATGCTCCTGGCGCACGACCACGTGAGTGGTGACCGGGACGCGTCCGGCCGGCAGCTCCGTGAGCGTCGACACGTCGACATCGCCGAACACGGTCATGGCCACCGTGCGCGGGATCGGCGTCGCCGTCATCACCAGAACGTGCGGACGCGACCCGTCGCGGGCCTTCGCTGCGAGCGCGGCACGCTGCTCGACGCCGAAGCGGTGCTGCTCGTCGACGACGACGAGCGCGAGATCGTGGAAGTCGACGTTCTCCTGGATGAGGGCGTGCGTTCCCACGACGATCCCTGCTTCGCCGGAGACGATCTCGAGGAGCTCGCGGCGCCGCTGTGCGCTGCGCTGCGAGCCGGTCAGCAGCGCCACGCGGGTCGCGACCTCCGCTCCGCCGAGCTGTCCCCGGCCCGCCAGCGGGCCCAGGAGCCCGGTGATCGAGCGGTAGTGCTGTGCGGCCAGGACTTCCGTCGGCGCGAGCAGCGCCGCCTGACCCCCCGCGTCGACGACGAGAAGCATCGCCCGAAGAGCCACGACCGTCTTCCCGCTGCCGACATCGCCCTGCAGCAGGCGGTGCATGGGATGGCTGTTGCCGAGGTCGTGCTCGATCGTCTCGGCCACGGCGCGCTGCCCCTCGGTGAGGGTGAACGGCAGTCGGGCGTCGAAGGCCGTCAGCAGTGGAGACGTCGCCGGCACTCGCCTGGTGGCCGGCAGGGCCATCACCTCGGCCCGGCGCAGCGCGAGCACGACCTGGAGGGTGAACGCCTCCTCGAATCGAAGCCGCTCGATGGCGCGGTCGGCATCGGCCCTCGACGAGGGGCGGTGCACGAGGCGAAGCGCGTCCGTCAGCGAGCACATGCCCAGCCGGGCGAGGACGTCGTCAGGCAGGGGGTCGGGCAGTTCGGGGAGCTGGTCGAGCAGCACGCCCACGGCCGACTGGATCTGCCAGGTGGTGATCGCCCCGGCAGCGGGGTAGATCGGGATGAGCGCACCGGCGAAGGCGGCCACGGCCTGCGCATCGTCCTCGACACCGTCGGGGAACAGCTTGAACTCCGGATGCGCGAGTTGCCGGACGCCCCGGAACGTCGAGACCTGCCCGGCGAATAATCCACGCCGACCGACTGTGAAGTCGTGCTCGCGCCACTTCTGGTTGAAGAAGGTCAGCGACATCACATCGGTGCCGTCCGTCACCACGGCCTCCAGGATGGTGCCGCGACGTTGGCGCATCGGCCGCACCGTGACCTTCCGGATCTCGGCGAGCACGGTGACGCGCTCCCCGTCCACGAGCGTCGACAGGGGCGTGAGCTCGGCACGCTCCGCGTAGCGGCGCGGATAGTGCCGAAGCAGGTCCTCGACGGTCGTCAGCCCGAGCGCCTTCGTGAGGACGGACGCGGTCTTCCCGCCGAGCAGCGACGTCAGCGACGTGCGCAGGAACGAGGGGCTCACGCAGCCGCCACGCCTACTCGACACCCATGATCAGGGGCCACAGCGGCTGCCCGCCATCGTGCACCACCACATCAGTCAGGGGGAACCGGTCGGCTGCCCAGGCCGGCAGGTCTACGCGCAAGTCGTCGCCCGCGTCCTGTCCCGGGACGAGGGTCACGAGCTCCCCGCCGATCGCGAGCATCGCGGTGAGGATCTCGCGGGCGACCTCGGCGAGGTCGGAGCCGACAACGAAGATGTCGCCGTCGACCAGGCCCAGGACGTCGCCGACCTCGCATGGGCCGACGGTTGTCAGGGCCCGACGGCTGGCGATCGTCACGGCGGCGTACCTCGTGGCGCCGGCGGCGCGTGTCATGGACACGACGTCGTCGTCGAACCGCATCGACGCGTCGTGAACGGCCACCGCCGCCAGCGTCTGCACGACCGACCGCGTGGGCACCACCGATACGCGAACCCCTTCGCCGCGGGCCTGCTCCGCGGCAGCCTCGGCGACGGCGCGGGTGTCCTTGTCGCTGGGCAGGATCACGACCTCGGTGGCGTGGGACAGCCGCACGGCGCCGAGGATCTCGGCCGTCGAGGGCCGCTGGCGCGGCGCGGCTGGCACCACATGCACTCCGGACCGCTCGAGGAGCTCGGCCACCCCGGGGCCGTGGGACACGGCGACGATGGCGCGGATGTCCACCCGCCGCGCAGCCTCTCCCGCGGGCTGAAGGTGCGTGATCCGGAAACGGTAGGGCCGTCCGGCGCGGATGGCTGCCTCCACCGCGGCCCCCGCGTCGTCGACATGCACGTGCACGTTCCACAGCGCGTCGCCGCCGACCATGACGAGGCTGTCGCCGAGCGTGTCGAGCTCCACCCGAAGCGTCGCCACCGCGTCGTCCTGCGCCTCCAGGAGGAACATCACCTCGTAGGCCGGCCCGGCATAGTGGGCGCCCACCTCGGCGTGCACGGGACGGGGCACGGGCAGGTGCAGCCCGGTCGTGGACGAGGCGCCCGACCGTCGGACGCCCGACACGACCTCGGCAAGCGCATCGAGCACCACGAGCAGGCCCTGTCCGCCGGCGTCGACGACACCCGCCAGGCGCAATGACTCCAGCATCGTCGGCGTGAGCGCAAGCGCATCTCGGGCTCCTTGCACCCCCGCCTGAACCACGGTGGCCGCGTCGTCGGCTCCCGCCTGCAGGCTCGCCTGCGCGGCGTCGGCCGCCGCACGCGCCACCGTGAGGATGGTGCCCTCGACGGGCCGGGCGACGGCCTCGTAGCCCAGGTCGGCGGCGCGCCGGAGCAGGGCCAGCACCGCATCGGCCCCGAGCGCCTCGCCCTCGGGCAGCGCGCCCAGAACGTCACTCGTGCCCCGGAGCATCTGCGACAAGATCACGCCGGAGTTGCCGCGCGCCCCGAGCAGGGCCCCCGTGGACAGGGCCTTGGCCGCGATCGACAGGCCTGGCGAACCGCCCGGCGCCTCCATCCAGCAGCGGTCGACCGATTCGCAGGCCGATTCCATCGTCAGGTACAGGTTGGTCCCCGTGTCGCCGTCGGGCACGGGGAAGACGTTCAGCGCATCGATCTCGGCCCGGGCGTCGCCCAGGCCGCTGAGGGCTTGATACGCCCACTCGCGCACGAGGGAGGACGAGGCGAACGCGGCCATGGCTCCCTCCCTGCCGTTGCGTCAACCCTCCGACCGTACCCTCAATTTGGGAGTCGGACCGGCGCTCGGCTACCCTTGACCCTCGCGGCACCCACCATCGGGCGGCGAGCCGCACGTCATCCGTCCCTCACGCACCATCATCCAAAGGAGTGCACCGTGGCTGCCAACTGCGACGTCTGCGGAAAGAGCCCCAGCTTCGGGCACAACATCTCGCATTCGCACCGCCGCACCAAGCGTCGCTGGAACCCGAACATCCAGCGGGTTCGCGCGATGGTCGGTCGGACCCCCAAGCGCCTGAACGTCTGCGCATCCTGCCTCAAGGCCGGGAAGGTCGCCCGCGCCTGAGCGGCCCCACAGACGAAGGGAAGGGGCGCTGCCGACATATCGGCAGCGCCCCTTCCCTGTCCCCCGCCCCGTCGAGTGGTGAGTCGTCGGGGTCTGACGGCGCCCCCGCAGCCCGACAACTCACCACTCGACGAGGGGTTAGGAGAAGTGTCGGTGGCCGCCCACCTCGTCGCGGTGCACCCCGTCGACCGTGACCGCCGGCTCCGCCGCGCACGGCAGTACCGCCCCGATCGCCTCGAACCCTGTCGGTAGCGGCGAATCCGCCGGGAACGTGGCCAGGAGCGCGTGGTCCTCGCCACCCGCCAGCATCCAGCCGCGGGGGTCGACGTTGTAGGCGGCCGCTGCGGCCTGCATGGGCTCGGGGATCTCCCACGCTGACGTATCGATGGCTATGTCGACCCCGGAGGCCACGGCAACGTGGCGGGCATCGGCCACGAGTCCGTCGCTCACGTCGATCATCGACGTGGCCCCGGCGATCGCGGCTTCCGGGCCCCGGGCATACGGCGGCTGCGGGTATCGGTGCGCATCGACGAGCACCTTGGGGGACTTGAAACCCCGCTGAAGAAGGGCCAGCCCGGCCGCTGACCACCCGAACCTCCCCGCGATCGCCAGCACATCCCCAGGTCGTGCACCCGAGCGCAGCACGGGCGCACGGCCCTCGAGGTCCCCGAGGGCCGTGACGCTGATGACCACCTGGGCCGCCTCGACCACGTCCCCGCCGACGATCACGGCACCGACGATGGCCGCCTCCTCGCGGATGCCGGCAGTGCAGCTGACCGCCCAGACCGCCGGCAGGTCGCCGGGCGCACCGAACGAGACGACCAGCGACGTCGCCCGGGCTCCCATGGCGGCCACATCGGCCAACGAGGCCGCCGCGGCCTTCCGACCCACGTCGATGGCCGTCGACCAGTCGCGACGAAAGTGCCTGCCCTCGACCAGCATGTCGCAGGTGATCACCACGCGCCCGTCGGGAGCGAGGACCACGGCGGTGTCGTCACCCGGCCCCACCAGCACGAAGGGGGCCCCGCTGTCACCCGGATCGATGATGCGATCGATGAGGGCGAACTCTCCGACATCCTGCAAGGTTCCACCACTGTCGTTGGTCATGATCGCTAGTCTCGCAGGCATGACGGTTCAGGCGTACGTGCTGATACAGACAGAGGTCGGCAAGGCGGCGACGGTCGTCCAGGCGATCCGCGACATCCCGGGCGTGACCCTCGCCGAGGACGTCACGGGTCCCTACGACGTGATCGTGCGTGCTGAGGCTCGCACCATGGATGAGTTGGGCAAGCTCGTGGTGGCCAGGATCCAGGCCGTCGCCGGCATCACGCGCACTCTCACGTGCCCGGTGGTCAATCTCTAGCACCACCGTGGCCGCCGGTCAGTGCAGGCCGGTGCCCTTGCGCAGCGCATCCGACACCAGGCGGTCGACCAGGTCGGGGTACGCCACTCCGGTGGCCTCCCACATGCGCGGGTACATCGAGATCGAGGTGAATCCCGGCATCGTGTTCACCTCGTTGATCACGACGGAGTGGTCGGCCCTGACGAAGAAGTCGGCGCGGGCCAGGCCGTCGCAGTCGAGTGCCTCGAAGGCCGTGACGGCCATGCCTCGCACCCGCTCCTCCACCTCCGGAGGCAGCTGCGCGGGCACGACCAGGGTGGCCGAGTCGTCCAGGTACTTCGCCTCGAAGTCGTAGAACTCGTGCCGCTCGTTGACGATGATCTCCGCGCACCGACTCGCGTGCGGGATGCCGTCGGCGTCGACCAGCACGCCGCACTCGATCTCGCGGGCGCCCAGAACGGCCGCCTCGACGATGATCCGCGGATCGTGCTTGCGAGCCGACTCGATGGCGGCGCGCAGACCGTCGGCATGACCCACCTTGACGATGCCGAGCGACGATCCTGCACGTGCCGGCTTGACGAAAACGGGCAGTCCCAGCGCCTCGATGCGGGCCAGCACTCGCGCCGGGTCGGTGCGCCATTCCTTGTCGGTAGCGACGACGTAGCGACCGACGTCGAGCCCTGAGCCGGCCAGCGCGCCCTTCATGAAGCCCTTGTCCATCGACACCGCCGAGGACAGGATGCCCGAGCCCACGTAGGGCACGCCGACCGTCTCGAGCAGGCCCTGGATCGATCCGTCCTCCCCCCAAGGACCGTGCAGGACCGGGAAGACGACGTCCACGTCGAGGCTGGCAGCGATGTCGGCCGCCGGCGCGTGGGCCGACACCTCGGGCAGCGGTCCGTCCTGCGAGAGGATCCCCAGCCCTCCATCCGCATCGCGCACCCATCGTCCGTCTCGACCGATGCCCACCACCGAGACGGAATACCGATCCGGATCGAGGGCGTCGACGATCGATCGCGCACTGATGCAGGAGATGGAGTGCTCGCTGCTCCTACCACCGAGCAGCACGGCCACGCGAATCGGCTTCACGGTACGACCGTATCCCCCGACGCCCTCGACGGCGGCTAGGGTCGGCCTGTGCCGACGACGCCCCGCCGAACCCCGCCGGATCCCCCGACGACAGATCCCTGTCCATCGACACCGTGGTCGTCCGCTCGGGCCGTCCCCCGGCGGAACCGGGCCAGCCACTGAACCAGCCGATCGTCCCTGCGTCGGCCTTTCACGGCGGCGGCAGCATCGAGTACGCCCGCGAGGAGGCACCCACCACGACGGCCCTCGAGGAGGCGCTTGGCGCCCTCGAGCACGGCACGGCGATCGCGTTCTCCTCGGGGATGGGGGCGGCAAACGCGGTGATGGACCTCGTGCCGCCCGGAGGAGTGGTGGTCGCGCCGAGCGCCGCCTACACGGGCGTCGCCGCACGCTTGCGGGAACTGGACACGATCGACCGGATCGCCCTGAGGATCGTGGAGGCCGACGACACCGCAGCCGTCCTGGCGGCATGTCAGGGGGCGAGCCTGCTGTGGCTGGAGTCGCCGACGAATCCCACACTGCAGGTGGCCGACCTGCCGGCCTGCATTGAGGGGGCCCACGCCGCCGGCACGCTGGTCCTGGTCGACAACACGTTCGCGACGCCGATCCTCCAGACGCCGCTCGACCTCGGGGCCGACATCGTCCTGCACAGCGTGACGAAGGCACTCAGCGGCCACTCCGACCTGATCTTGGGGGCCCTCGTGGCCGCCGACGCGGGTCTGGCCGAACGGCTGCGGGGCCGGCGGGTACTCCTCGGCGCCGTGCCCAGTGCCTTCGACTGCTACCTCGCGCTGCGGGGTCTGCGCACCTTGGCACTGCGGGTCGCGCGCGGCCAGGAGACGGCTCGCCTTGTCAGCGATCGGCTGACCGGCCATCCCAACGTCGAAAGGGTCCGCTACCCGGGCTTCGGGACGATCGCCGCCATCGACGTCGCGGGCGGCGCTGACGCTGCCGATGCCCTGTGCCGCGAGGTCCGGGTCTGGACGTTCGCGACCAGCCTCGGCGGGGTGGAGTCGCTGCTCGAGAGGAGACGGCGGTGGCCACTGGAGAGCCAGCGGGTGCCGGTCGGGCTCGTGCGTCTCTCGTTCGGCATTGAGGACGCCGGTGACCTGTGGACCGACCTCGATCATGCCCTTCGGGCGGGTGGCTAGTCGCTCAGCCGGCTCTCCGACTTCGTGTCGCGCGACATGAACGCCCTCACCATCTCCTTCGGGGACCGGCCGTGGTGAACGACCTCGACCACTTGCTCAGTGATGGGCATGTCGACCCCGTTGTCGCGCCCCAGCGCGAGAATCGGCTCGCAGCTCTTGAACCCCTCGCAGGTCTGCTTCGTTGCCGCAATCGTCTCCTCGACCGACAGCCCCTGGCCCAGGTTGAAACCGAACGTGCGATTACGCGACAGCGGCGACTGGCACGTGGCGACGAGGTCACCCACGCCTGCCAGACCCTGGAAGGTGAGGGGGTCGGCGCCGAGCGCGACACCGAGGCGGGCCATCTCGGCCAGGCCTCGGGTGATCAGTGACGCCTGCGAGTTCTCGCCGAGCCCCATGCCGGCCGCGATCCCGTTGGCGAGGGCGATGACGTTCTTGACGGCGCCGCCGATCTCGGTCCCGATGACGTCCGTCGTCCAGTAGGGGCGGAAGTAGTTGGTCGTGCATGCGTCCTGGAGGCGGCGCGCACTGTGCTCGTCGGAGCAGGCGACGGTGGTGGCCGCTGGCTGGCGTTGCGCGATCTCGCGAGCCAGGTTCGGCCCGGAGACGACTGCAACGCGACTCTCCGGCGCGCCGGCCGCCTCGCCGATCACCTCGCTCATCCGCTTGGTGGTCCCGAGCTCGATGCCCTTCATGAGGCTCACCAGCACGGCATCGGCCTCGATGCTCTCCCCCCACGTGGCGAGGTTCTGACGCAGCACCTGGGCGGGAACGGCGAGCACGACGATGTCGGCCTCGGCGAGGGCCTGCGCAGGCACGGTAGTGGCCGTCAGCCGCTCCGGCAGGTCGATGTCGGGATGGTAGGCGTCGTTGCGGTGCCGGATGTTGATGTCGGCGGCCACGTCCGGATTGCGACCCCAGATGACGACGTCGTTGCCGCCGTCGGCCAGCACCATGCCGAACGAGGTGCCCCAGGAGCCGCTTCCCATGATCGCGACACGTGACATCAGGACTCCCTTTGGCAGTGGATGGGCGAGCCGCTCATTGTTCCTCGCGCCGGAACACCATCCGCGTCGAGGGCGGCTTCTCGTCACGGATGACCGCCAGCATCGCCGTGATGGCGTCCATGAGGCGATCCCCGCCGATGGCCAGGGTCGCGGCGTCGATCGGACGATCGGCGAGATCCGACAGGTCGATGGGCTCGCCGACGGCGATGCGGATCCGCTTGCGAGGCAACAGCCTGAACTCCTTGACATACGGACGCATGACCTCGTGCGCTCCCCACTGGGCCATCGGGTACAGCGGCCGTCCCGACGTCAGGGCGAGTCGCACCGCACCGGTCTTGGCGGCCATGGGCCACAGGCCCTCGTCGCGGGTGATCGTGCCCTCGGGGTACACGACGACGCACTCCCCCTTCGCCAGCGCGGCAAGCGCGTCCCTGATCGCGGCGGCCACCTCGGGCGTGTTGCGGTACACCGGTATCTGACCGGCATGCTTGATGATCTTCCCGAAGACCGGGATGCGGAAGACGGACTCCTTGCCCAGGAAGCGAGGGGGACGGTCGGCCTCCCACAACGCGAACGCCACGACGGGCGGATCGAACCACGACAGGTGGTTGGGTGCGACGATGATGCCGCCTTCGGCCCGGGTGAGTCGCTCCGTGCCGGTGAACTCCCAGCTGACGATCGATCGCATCAGCGGCCACAGGATCGCGACGGTCACGCGATAGGACAACCCCAGACGCATTCGTCGATGCACGTACGTCGTCATGCTCAGGCCGCCTCCCTCCGACCCCGCGAGACTAACCCCAATCGCGGGCTTGCGGGCCCGCCTGAAGGAACCTGACCCGGCGCGCGGACACGACGGTGCGAAAGGATGGCACAGTGACGATCACCGGCCCGGAGCAGTCGTCATGGACCATCGTCATCCCGGTGAAAGGGCTGGCGGCGGCCAAGTCCCGCATGAGCGCTGACGGGTCGCGGGGCACAGGCGTCCTCGCCCTGGCGTTCTTCCAGGACACGGTGCTTGCGGCTCGCGCCTGTGACCGCGTGTCCCTGGTCGTCGTCACGACATCCGACCCGCTCGTCGGCTCATGGGCAACGGACCACGGGTGCGCTGTGGTCAGCGACGCCGGACACCCGGGCATCAACGCGGCCGCTGCCCACGCGGCGCGACACTTCGCCGGTGAGTCCGGGATCGCCGTCGTGGTATCCGACCTTCCTTCGGCGACACCGGCAGCCATGGGCCTGGCCCTCGACCTCGCCGCCCGCTATCCCGTGTCGTTCCTGGCCGACCTCGACGGGACCGGCACGACGATGTGGATGACCGCCCGAGGCGGCTTGGCCGAGCCTGCCTTCGGGCCGTCGTCCCGCGCGGCCCATCGGATCGCTGGGGCAGCGGACCTGGTCGACCGACACGGCGACCTTCCGGGGCTGCGCGCGGTCCGTCGTGACGTCGACACGGCGACGGATCTGGCGCAGGCACGGGCCATGGGCGTGGGTCCCCACACGCAGGCGGCCACGCGCGGTGACAGTCCGGGGCCGACCTAGCCCGATGATCGAGGCCCCCCGTCAACGACGGGGGGCCTCGGGAACATCGGGGAAGTGATGCGGTGGGACTACTTCTTGGCCACGGCCTTCTTGGCGGGGGCGGCCTTCTTGACCGGCGCTGCCTTCTTCACGGGAGCGGCCTTCTTGACCGGCGCTGCCTTCTTCACGGGAGCGGCCTTCTTGACCGGCGCTGCCTTCTTCACGGGAGCGGCCTTCTTGACCGGCGCTGCCTTCTTCACGGGAGCGGCCTTCTTGACCGGCGCTGCCTTCTTCACGGGAGCGGCCTTCTTGACCGGCGCTGCCTTCTTCACGGGAGCAGCCTTCTTGACCGGCGCCTTCGCGACGATCTTCTTCGCACCCGACACCACGGCCTTGAACTCCGCGCCCGGGCGGAACTTCGGCAGCTTGGTGGCCTTGATCTTCACGGTCTCGCCAGTACGCGGGTTGCGGCCGAGGCGCGCCTTGCGGGCCTGGCTCTCGAAGACGCCGAAGCCGCTCACCGCAACCTTCTCGCCACGCACAACGGCCTTCTTGGTCTCGTCAAGGAAGGCCTCGACGATCTCGGTGACGTCGCGCTTGCTGTGGTCGAATCGTGCAGCCACCGCATCAATAAGTTCAGCCTTGTTCACAGGAAAACCCCTCCGGAGGGTGTCAACTTCGCCGGTCGGTTGACCGGTAGTCCAAATCTAGTGGGACACCCTGCCTCGAGGAAAACGCCACGCCGTGGATTCCCGTTGCCCTGCAAGGGGAATCCACGGCGTGGGACGAGCCCGGCAGCTAGTTCACCGCTGTGGTCGTCGGCTTGTAGGCCGGCCGCGACTCCTCGAAGGCGGTGATGTCCGATTCGTGCTTCAGGGTGATCCCGATGTCGTCGAGACCCTCCATGAGGCGCCACCGCACGTAGTCGTCCACATCGAAGTCGGCGACAAGATCGCCCACGCGGATCTGCCGACGGTCGAGGTCCACGGTCACCTCGGCGGTCGGATCGGCCTCGATCGCGGCCCATATCCGCTCCACCTCGTCCTGCGGGACCTGCGCGGTCAGGAGTCCGCCCTTGCCCGAGTTGCCGCGGAAGATGTCGGCGAAACGGGACGACACGACGACGGCGAATCCGTAGTCCTGGAGGGCCCACACAGCGTGCTCGCGCGATGACCCGGTGCCGAAGTCCGGCCCGGCCACAAGGATGGTCGCACCGTCGTACCGGGGCTGATTCAGCACGAACTCCGGATCCTTGCGCCAAGCCGAGAACAGCCCGTCCTCGAAGCCGTGACGCGTGATGCGCTTCAGGTACTCGGCCGGGATGATCTGATCGGTGTCGACATTGCTGCGGCGCAACGGCACCGCAGTGCCGGTATGCACGGTGAACTTGTCCATGGCTCTCTCCGTTCCAGGTCAGGCGACAGGGGTGAGATCGGCGGGCGCCGCGAGTCGGCCGGCCACGGCGGTAGCCGCGGCGACGGCCGGCGATACCAGGTGCGTGCGGCCACCGGGGCCCTGCCTTCCCTCGAAGTTGCGGTTCGAGGTCGAGGCACTGCGCTCCCCCGGCGCCAGCTTGTCCGGGTTCATGGCCAGGCACATCGAGCAGCCGGCCTCCCGCCACTCGGCCCCGGAGTCAGTGAAAACGCTGTGCAGCCCCTCGTCTTCAGCCTGCATCTTGACGCGAACGGACCCCGGCACGATCAGCATCCGCACGGACGCCGCCACCTTGCGGCCGCGAAGCACGTCGGCGACGACGCGCAGGTCCTCGATGCGGCCGTTGGTGCACGATCCCACGAATACCGTGTCGACCGCGATCTCGCGCAGCGGCATTCCAGGCGTGAGGGCCATGTACTCCAGCGCACGCTCGATGGCCACGCGGTCCACCTCGTCGCGGGCATCCTCCGGCGAAGGCACCGAGGCGGTCAGGGGCAGGCCCTGCCCGGGATTCGTGCCCCAGGTGACGAATGGGCTCAGGGTCGAAGCATCGATGACGACCTCCGCATCGAAGGTCGCCTCGGCATCCGTGGGCAGCGTCCGCCAGTACGCAACAGCCGCATCCCAGTGGGCCCCCTCCGGCGCGTGCGGCCGACCCTTGAGGTATTCGAACGTCGTCTCGTCAGGAGCCACCATGCCCGCGCGCGCTCCCGCCTCGATGGACATGTTGCACAGGGTCATGCGACCTTCCATGGACAACGCCCGGATGGCGGATCCGCGATACTCGAGTACGTAGCCTTGGCCGCCGCCCGTGCCGATCTTCGCGATCACCGCGAGCGTGATGTCCTTGGCGCTCACGCCGACTGGCAACTCCCCTTCGACGGTGATGGCCATGGTCTTGAAGGGCTTGAGCGGCAGGGTCTGCGTGGCGAGCACATGCTCGACCTCGCTGGTACCGATACCGAAGGCCAACGCCCCGAACGCGCCGTGCGTGGACGTGTGCGAGTCGCCACAGACGACCGTCATGCCGGGCTGGGTGAGACCGAGTTGGGGACCCACCACATGAACGATGCCTTGCTCGATGTTGCCGAGGGAGTAGACGGGCACACCGAAATCTGCGCAGTTGGTGCGCAGTGCGTCGACCTGGGCGCGCGAGATCGGGTCGGCGATCGGCAGAGCGATGTTCTGCGTCGGCACGTTGTGGTCCTCGGTGGCCAGGGTGAGGTCGGGACGTCGCACGGGGCGACCGGCGGCGCGCAGTCCGTCGAACGCCTGCGGGCTGGTCACCTCGTGGACCAGATGGAGATCGATGTAGAGCAGGTCGGGCTCGCCCTCGGCGTGCCTGACCACGTGATCCGCCCAGACTTTCTCCGCCAATGTGCGTCCCATGCCGCCTCCTGCGCTCGCTGCGTGTGGTCTTGACATCTCACTATGTGAGATACCAGTATCACCTTGTGGACAATAGTAGCGGAGTGGGCGTCGTTGACAAGTCCGTGGCCATCCTCGAGGCAGCGAGCGAGGGGCCAGTCAGCCTAGGCGAGCTGGTGTCCCTGACGGGGATCCCCAGGCCCACCGCCCACCGCCTGGCCGTGGCCTTGGAGTTCCACGACCTGCTCGAGCGCGACGACGACGGTCGCTTTCGCCTCGGACGTCGCCTCCTGCGCTGGAGCGGCGACATCGACCCCCTCCTGCAGGCCGCGCAGAGAGCCGTCAACGACCTTCGAGACCAGACCCAGGTCAGTGCCCAGGTGTACCGCCGACAGTCGGACAGCCGCCTGTGCATCGCCGCCGCCGAGCCGTCCGCGGGCCTTCGGGACAGCGTGCCGGTGGGGGCCGTCCTCACGATGCGGGCGGGTTCGGCGGCACAGGTCCTGACCGCCTGGGCGGAGCCCGACCTGATCCGCAAGGCGCTGAGGTCGGCCGCCTTCACTGCGGCCGACCTGGCCGCCACGCGCGATCGAGGATGGGCCCACAGCATCGCCCAACGCGAGCCCGGGGTCGCGTCGATCTCCGCGCCGATCCGCGATGCCCTGGGCGACGTCGTGGCTGCGATCAGCCTCTCCGGCCCCCTGGACCGCCTCGAACGTCCCACGCGCGCACACGTCGCCGCACTCCTCGCCGCGGCGGACCGACTGGGCGAAGACCATGCCTGACCCCGGCGGCCGACAGCCTCGGCGCAGGGCCGGGACGACGTCCGTGCCCACTCGCCGCAGCGGTACGAAGAAAGGGACCCCTCGAGATCGAGGGGTCCCTCTTCACGTAGCCCCGACGGGATTCGAACCCGCGCTACCGCCTTGAGAGGGCGGCGTGCTAGGCCACTACACAACGGGGCCTTACCGTGACACTGTCGAACGGACGTGCTCCTACATGACAAACGGCCGCTTGCGCGACCGCGCGTCGCTGGGGTACCAGGACTCGAACCTAGACTAACTGAACCAGAATCAGTTGGGCTGCCAATTACCCCATACCCCAAGGCTGCCGATTTCTCGGCGACATTCGCTGGCTGGAGAAGTATAGACGGAGCCGGAATGCACCCGTCGTCGGCCTCCTGCTGGCTCTTACGAAGCGCCTGCCGTGGCGAGGCGGTCGAGCGTCCTGCCCTTGCCGAGGATCTCCAGCGACTCGAAGAGCGGTGGCGAGATCCTACGACCCGTCACGGCGACGCGCACCGGGCCGAACGCCACCTTCGGCTTCAGCCCGAGCCCCTCGATCAGGGCCGCTCGCAACTCGCGCTCGATGTGCTCTGCCCGCCAGTCGTCAAGGGCGGCCAGGGCGGCCTGCGCGGCGGCGAGGACCGGCTGCGCGTCGGCCGTGAGCACAGCCGAGACGTCGGCAGCGTCCCGCACGAAACGGTCATCGGGCACCAGAAGGAACGCCACCATCCCCACGGCCTGGCCGAGGGTCTCCAGCCGTTCCTGGATCAGCGGCACGGCCGCCGTGAGCACCTCGAGATCGCTCTCGCTGGGCGGATCGAGGATCGCGCCCGCGCGTACCAGGAACGGGATGATGCGCTGGGCGAGATCCTCGGGGGTCAGCGCCCGAATCCAGTCGCCGTTGATGGCCGTGCACTTCTTGAGGTCGAAGCGCGCGGGGTTGGGACTCACCCGATCGAGCGTGAACGCCGCGGCCATCTCGTCCTTGCCGAAGAACTCCCGGTCCTCCCCCATCGACCAGCCGAGCAGCGCCAGGTAGTTGAGCAGAGCCTCCGGCAGGTAGCCCTCGTCGCGATACCACTGAAGCGATGACTCGGGGTCCCGCTTGGACAGCTTGCGGTTGCCCTCGCCCATGACGTAGGGCAGGTGGCCGAAGCGCGGCGTCGTACCGTCGCTGACGCCGATCTGGGCCAGGGCTCCGTAGAGCGCGAGCTGCCTCGGGGTGGACGACAGGAGATCCTCGCCGCGCAGGACGTGCGTGATGCGCATCAATGCGTCGTCGACGGGGTTGACCAGCGTGTAGAGGGGCTCGCCGTTCGCCCGCACCAGGACATAGTCGGGCACCTGGTCGGCCGCGAAGGTGATCGGTCCGCGGACCAGGTCGTCCCAGGTCGAGTCCGTCTCCGGCATGCGAAAGCGCACGACGGGCTTGCGTCCCTGCGCCTCGTAGTCGGCCACCTGCAACGCGGTGAGGGCGCGACAGTGCCCGTCGTAGCCAGGCGCCCGCTTCTCGGCCATCGCCCGCTCGCGACGCTCGTCGAGCTCCTCCGGCGAGCAGTAGCAGCGATAGGCGAAGCCGGCTCGGAGCAACTGGTCGGCCACCCCCGCGTACAGGCCATCGCGCATGCGCTCGGACTGCCGGTACGGCCCGTAGGCACCGCCCACGACCGGGCCCTCGTCCCAGGTGAGGCCGAGCCACTCGAGCGCACCCAGGAGTGCCTCGTACGACTCCTCGCTGTCGCGAGCGCTGTCGGTGTCCTCGATGCGGAAGACGAAGGTGCCGCCCGTGTGATGGGCGTAGGCCCAGTTGAACAGGGCCGTTCGCACCATCCCGACGTGGGGATTGCCCGTGGGCGAGGGGCAGAAGCGGACGCGGACTGCGCTGTCAGACACGATCGACCACCGGATTCGTCAGAGTGCCAATGCCATCTATGGAGACGGAGACCGTGTCCCCCGCAACAAGCGGACCGACCCCCGCCGGCGTGCCTGTGAGGATCACGTCGCCCGGGATAAGCGTCATGACCGAGCTGATCCACGAGACCAGCTCGGGGACGCCTCGAACCATGTCACCGAGGACGCCGTCCTGACGCAGCTCGCCGTTCACCATGCCGGTGACGGCCGCGTCCTCGAGGTCGATCTGGGTCTCGATCCACGGGCCGAGCGGGCAGAACGTGTCGAAGCCCTTGGCCCTCCCCCACTGCCCGTCGGTCTGCTGGAGGTCGCGGGCGGACACGTCGTTCGCGCACGTGTAGCCGAAGACGACCTCCGGCACGCGCTCCTCGGGAACGTCGCTCGCCACGCGGCCGATGATCACGGCGAGCTCCGCCTCGTGCTCGACGCGCTCCGATTGCCACGGCAGCCTGATCGGGTCGCCGGGACCGACGATGGACGTGCTCGGCTTGAGGAAGATCATCGGCGACGTGGGAACCTCGTTGCCCAGCTCCTTCGCGTGGTCGGCGTAGTTGCGGGCCACGGCGATGATCTTCGTCGGCATCACCGGCGCCACCAGCCGTACGTCGGTCAGCGGCAGGACGCGACCCTCCGGTGCGAGCTCCCCGAACGGGTGCCCGGCCAACAGGACCACCGCCTCACCCTCGATGATCCCGAAGAACAGGTCGTCGTCGACAGAAACCCGGCAGATGCGCACGCATCGAGCCTAGCGACCGCCGTCAGGCCTTCGGCTGCTGCGCCTCGTGCCGGAGCAATCCGAACTTGACCGCGTCCTCGAGCGCTCGCCACGAGGCGGCGATAACGTTCTCGTGGACTCCGACCGTGCTCCAGGTGTCCCTGCCGTCGGAGGTACCGATGAGCACGCGCGTCTTGGCCCCGGTGCCCGCCTTCTCGTCCAGGATGCGGACCTTGTAGTCCGTCAGGCGGAGCGTGTCCAAGTCGGGGTAGACCCGGACGATCGCACGGCGGACCGCGCGATCCAGCGCGTTCACGGGTCCGTTGCCCTCCGCCGTCGAGATGATGCGCTCGCCGTCGATGTGGAGTTTGACGGTCGCCTCGCACTTGACGTCGCCGGCGGCATCCTGCTCGACGATGGTGCGCCAGGACTCGACCTCGAAGGACACCTCGACGCCCTGGGCATCGAGGATGAGCAGCTCGAAGGAGGCATCGGCCGCCTCGAACGTCCATCCCTGCGACTCCAGGTCCTTCACCTGCTCGACCACTCGGGAGATGACCTCCGGGCTGCCCGAGAGGTCATGGCCGAGCTCGGCGCCCTTCAGCTCGATTGAGGCCCTGCCCGCCATTTCGGTCACGAGCACGTTCTGCACGTTGCCCACGACGGCCGGATCGATGTGGTTGTACAGCTCGGCGTTGACCTTCAGTGCGCTCGCGTGCAGGCCGGCCTTGTGCGCGAACGAGGCCCAGCCGGCATAGGGCTGGTGCGTGTTGGGGGCGATGTTGGCGATCTCCGCGATGGCCCGCGACACCAGGACCGTCTCCGCCAGCGCACCCTCAGGCAGGCAGTCGATGCCCAGCTTCAGCTGGAGATTCGGCACCACGACGAAGAGATCAGCGTTGCCGGTGCGCTCGCCGTAGCCGTTCGCCGTGCACTGCACGTGCGTCACGCCGGCCTGCACGGCAGTCACCGAGTTCGCGACGGCGCAACCCGTGTCGTCCTGGCAGTGGATGCCGAGACGGACCCCGGCCCGCTGCTTCACGTCGGTGACGATCTCGAACATGCCGTAGGGCAGCATTCCGCCGTTCGTGTCGCACATGACCCCCACGGATGCGCCCGCCTCAGCCGCGGCGACGAGCAGCCGGATCCCGTAGTCGGGGTCGTGCTTGTACCCGTCGAAGAAGTGCTCCATGTCGACGAACACGCGGCGGCCCGCGGCCACCAAGTAGGCGACCGTATCCGTGACCATGGCGAGGTTCTCCTCGTTCGTGGTGCGGAGGGCCTCCTTCACGTGCCGGACGTCGGACTTCGCCACGACCGTGATGACAGGAGCGTGCGAATCGAGGAGGGCCTTCACCTGCAGGTCGTCCTGCACCTTCACACCCGCCTTGCGGGTGGCACCGAAGGCCACCAGCTCGGCATTGCGCAGGGTCAGCTCGGTGGCCGCCCGCTGGAAGAACTCGGTGTCCTTGGGCATGGCGCCCGGCCAGCCGCCTTCGATGAAGCCGACGCCGTACTCGTCGAGGAGGCGGGCCACGACGAGCTTGTCCGCGACCGAGTAGGAAATGCCTTCGCGCTGGGCCCCGTCGCGCAGCGTGGTGTCGTAGACGTGGAATGCGTCGGGGCGCGGCATGGGCTGTCCTTACGGTCGGTGCGAGTGTGACCTGCCAACGAAAAAGCCCCCCGCGGGTGCGAAGGGCTGCGCGTCGACGGGTGTCGACGCGCTAGTTAATGATGATGGCGGTGCTGAACACGTGTCCCATCCTGCCACATGCCCCCTGCCGGGTAGGTCGTGGCCGCCTCCCAGGGGACGCGCGGCCACGACCTACTCTGACGGCGTCAGCTCGCAGAGCCTTCGACTCCGAAGGACTGGTAGGCCTTCACGACCTTGGCGTGCCACTTCTTGTTGACGGCACTGAGCGCATCGATTGTGTCCTGCTGCTGCTTCATGCTCTGGGGCAGCGGGGCAATGGTCCGCACCTGGGTCTGCACGATGGCGAGGCCGCGCTGGGTCGAGATGGTGCTGATGTAGGGGCGCGTGCCATCGTCGATGAAGGTGATGTTCGACCCGACAGCGGTCTCTGCAGCGTCCATGAAGTCCGAGCCCTGCTGGGCCGCCACCATCGTCTCGCCCTCGGTCGGGTGCTTGGCGTCGTCCGAGCAGCCCATCTTGCGCAGCTTCGCCAGCGCAGCATCGGCTGCGGCCTTGGTCGCGTACTGGAATATCGAGACCAAGCCGTTGGTCGCCTGGTCGACCTGGTAGTTGACGGAGCCGACCCTCGGCGCCTTCGGCAGAGTGACGGCACCCTTCATCGACCAGCACATGGTCGGCGCCTCGTTCTTGTCGACGCGGTAGAGGTACTGCTGCCACGTCCCCAAGGTGGTGGGCATCTGGGCTCGCAGCACGGTCTGCTGGAGCATTTGCGGACCCATGGGCCCCTGGTCTTCGGCAACAGCGGCAGGCGCAGTGAGGCTCAGCGCGAGGGCTGCCGCGCCCAGGGCACCAAGAATCCTTCGAGTAGTCATGCCGTGAGTTTCGGCCCGACATGGGGTTTGTTGCCGCTCAGAGCGTCGGCCCAGCGGCAGGACGGATCAGCAGATCGTGTGCAGCCAGTTGTGCGTGTCGGGAGCCTCGCCGGTCTGGATGTCCAGCAGCGCCTGTCGCAGTCGCGAGGTGACGGTGCCGGTGCCGCCCTCGCCCACCTGCCAAGCACCACTCGTGCGCGACTTGACCTCGCCCACGGGTGTGATGACCGCCGCGGTACCGCACGCGAAGACCTCGGAGATCTCGCCGCTCGCGCAGCCCTCTCGCCAATCCTCGACGCTGATGCGTCCCTCGTCGGCGCGGATGCCGAGGTCGGACGCGACGGTGAGCAGGGAGGCGCGCGTGATGCCCGGCAGCAGCGAGCCCGTCAGCTCGGGGGTGAGCAGGCGGGCGGAGTCGCCATGGCCGAGCACGAAGTACAGGTTCATGCCCCCCATCTCCTCGATCCACCGGCGCTCGACCGCGTCGAGCCAGACGACCTGGTCGCAGCCGTGCTGGGCGGCCTCGGCCTGCGCCACGAGGGACGCGGCGTAGTTGCCGGCGCACTTCGCCTCGCCCGTCCCACCTGGTGCCGCCCGCACGTAGTCGTCTGACAGCCAGACGCTCACGGGCTTGAGCCCCCGGGGGAAGTAGGCACCTGCAGGAGACGCGATGAGCAGGTACTCGTACCGATTCGCCGGGCGGACTCCCAAGCCGATCTCCGTGGAGATCATGAACGGCCTCAGGTACAGCGACTTCTCCTGGCCGCTCGGCACCCACTCGCGATCCTGCCGCACGAGCGCCTCGATGGACCCGAGGAACAGTTCGGTGGGCAGCTCGGCCATGGCGAGCCGGCGGGCCGAGTTCGCGAAACGCTCGGCGTTCTGCACCGGCCGGAACGTCTTGATGGAGCCGTCGGCGTGGCGGTATGCCTTGAGGCCCTCGAAGATCGCCTGCCCGTAGTGCATGAAGTTCGTGGCGGGATCCAGGGCGATAGGCCCGTACGCCTCGAGTCGGGCGCCGTGCCACCCGTCGTCCGCGGTCCAGGTGGCGCGCACGAGGTTGTCGGTGAACGACCGACCGAAGCCGGGGTCAGCGAGGACCGCCTCGCGGTCTGCGGCGCTGGCGGGGTGGTCGGACGGTTGCAGGTCGATCGGCCAGAGAGCCGTGCCGGTCTCCATCGTGGTCATGAGCGGACGTTACCTTCCGAATCAGGGGGCGTACAGGCGATGAGGCTCAGCGGGCCTCGGCGACCGCGCCTGCGGCCAGGGCATCCCCAATGGCTGAGGTGCTGCGGACGGACTCTCCGCGGGTCGCAAGGTCGGCGGCCACGGCGGCTTCGACCCACGCGGCAGCCGCTGGTTCACCGACATGGTCGAGGAGCATGGCCAGCGAGAGCACCTGCGCGATCGGGTCGGCCTTGCCCTGCCCGGCGATGTCCGGGGCCGAGCCGTGCACCGGCTCGAACGTGCTGGCGTTCCGGCCCGTGGGATCGATGCTGCCGCTCGCCGCGAGGCCCATTCCCCCGACGATCGCGGCGCCGATGTCGGTGATGATGTCGCCGAACAGGTTGTCCGTCACGACGACGTCGAACCGCTCGGGCTGGGTCAGGAAGAACATCGACGCCGCATCGACGTGGTAGTAGTCCGTCTCGATGCTCGGGTAGTCGCGAGCGACGTCGGCGAATGCGCGTGCCCACGTCTGGCCCGCGTAGACGAGGACGTTGGTCTTGTGGACCAGCGAGACCTTGCCGCGCCGCCTGGCCGCGCGCTCGAAGGCGTCCCGGATGATCCGCTCGGCGCCGAGGTAGGTGTTGATGGACACCTCGGTGGACACCTCGTCGGCCGTGCCCAGCCGCAGGCCCCCGCCCGCACCTGCGTAGGGACCCTCGGTGCCCTCACGGCAGACGATGAAGTCGATCTCCTTCGGCCCCTTGTCCGCGAGCGGACCCTTGACCCCCGGATAGAGCTTCACGGGACGGAGGTTGACGTACTGCTGGAGGGCGAACCGAAGCGGCAGGAGCACGCCCCGCTCGAGGATGCCGGGCGCCACCGAAGGATCACCGATGGCACCGAGCAGGATGGCGTCGTAGCCGCGAAGCTCCTCCACCACCGAGTCGGGCAGGAGTTCGCCGGTGGCGTTGTAGCGCCGCGCACCGAGGTCGTACTCCGTGGTCTGCACGTCAAGGTCGGCCGCCGGCGCTATGGCCTGGAGGACCTTCATCGCCTCGGCGACGACCTCGGTGCCGATGCCGTCGCCGGGGATCAGGGCGAGGGAGAGTGTTCGTGACATGGCATGAAGAGTAGTTGCCTCCCCATGGCATCCCGCATGCGCATCCGGCATGGTTGGGACAGGAGGTTGGCATGGCCCGCAAGCACTGGAACGACCTGTCCGACACGGAGAAGACGGCGATCCTCGTTGCCGCGTCCGTTCAGCTGTCCCTCGCGGCAACAGCGTGGATCGACCTGGCCCGACGGCCTCGGGAGCTCGTCCGAGGACCCAAGGTGGCCTGGGCGGCCGCGATCGCGGTCAATTTCGTCGGCCCCATCTCCTACTTCGCCTGGGGGCGAGGCCGGGCACCAGCCTCCGTCAGGGCCGAACGACCGCAAGCGACCTGATCATCATCTGGAAGGGCAGGGAGCGCTTCTCCACCTGATTGACCGTGCCGGCGACGTAGACGTCCCACTCGGGGCACCAGAACAGCACGGTGCCCGAGGCACCGGAGTGACCCACGACCCTCGGGAAGCGGCGCAGCGGTGAGAACACCCGCGGCACCGTGAACGACATCACTCCCGTTCCGTACTCGAGCGGGAAGAAGATCCGTCGCCACTCCCCCTGCAGCTGCTTCAGGGTCCGCGCCGAGAACAGCTCGGCGCCCATGAATGCCCGCAGAAAGCGGACGGAGTCGTCGAGGGTCGACACGATCCCCCCGTCCGCCCCCACCGAGGCCATGGCCTGCGGTATGCGCAGGCCGGTGGCACCGCGACGCATCGTGCACACGTCGTCATACAGGTGGATCGTCGAGGCGTCGAAGCAGAAGGTGCGGTCGAGCCCGAGCGGCTCAACGATCTCCTGCCTGACCACCTCGCCGAACCCTGCTCCGAACTGGCGCTCGATGATCCCGCCCAGAAGCTGGTAGTTGGTGTCCGAGTAGAAGGCCCGTCCGGGCGCGCCCGGTACGAAATGCCCCGTGAGGTCGTCGCGCGTCCACCGGACCACGTCGCTCAGGTTCCAACCAGCGTCGGCCTCGATCGCCCGGCCGAAGGTCGTGGTGCCGTCGTGCCGCTTCTGCTCGAAGTAGTCGGCCAGGCCCGAGGTATGGGCGAGCAGGTGCCGCACGGTGATCTCACGGGTGTGGTCGATGCCGTCAAGGACGAGCAACCCGTCAAGGTCGAGGTCCGGCAGGTACGACGCCATAGGCGCGTCCCAGTCGACGCGCCCGAGTTCCATGAGGCGGGCCATGAGCGCGGTCACATAGAGTTTCGTCGCGCTCGCGATGAAGAACGGCCGGTCCGCTGGGCCCCACCGGTAGTCGAGGGACCGGTCCCCCGACGCGACCGCGAGGAGGACCTCACCGGTCCTGCGGTCCGCCGCCACCTTCTGCGCGATCAGGCCGAGCCTCCGCTCGACATCGTCATTCCGCGGCATCGAGAGTCACCGTGAGGCCGACGTGCGCCGGCGTCCCGCCGCCCGCCTTCTTCGCCCGTCGAGTGTTCATGAACGTGAGGACGCGCCCCATTAGGCCGTACTTCTTGGTGATGGTCGCCATGGTCGCGCGCGTCGTGTCGGCATCCTGGAAGGCGACCTTTCCCGTAACCGAGACGGCGCCCGGCGTGACCCGTCCCCTCATGTCGCAGGGCGACACGAGCACGTCCGGGTTGTTGCGCAGCCGCTTCGCCTTGCCCGACATCGGATCGGTGATGACGCGAAGGGTGTCGGCCTCGCGCACCACCCACACCGGTGTCGCGACGGCGGTGCCGTCCGACCGGAAGGTCGTCAAGGAGATGTACTTCGCCGATCCGAGGACGTCGAGAGACGCGGGGGTAGCCATGTCATATATCTAGCAGATATACTGCTGCGGTGGCAAGACAGGCGCAGACCAGCACCGCGGTGCTCGGCGTGCTGTCGATCGGGTCTCTGACCGGCTACGAGATCCGGCAGGCCATCTCCACCGTCCTCGGGCACTTCTGGCACGAGAGCTTCGGGCAGATCTACCCCTGCCTTGCCGACCTCGAGGCCGACGGACTGGTGCACGCGACACCCGGCGAGCGGTCCGGCTCGAACCGGTACGAGATCACCGCCGCCGGCCGCCAGCGGTTGCGCGAACTGCTCGCAACGACACCCAGCGCCGCCCCACCCCGCAACGGAGTGCTCCTGCGGGTCTTCTTCGGCCAGTCGCTGGCCCCGGCCGACCTCGACGCGCTCCTCGACGACGTGGTGAGCGAAGCCACCGGACGACTGGCCACGTACGCCGGTATCCGGGCTGCGATCGTCGGCGACCCCGCCTACCCGGAGCACGGGCGCTACTGGGAGGCGACCATTCGGGCCGGCGAGCTCACGGCGCAATCACAGCTCGTCTGGGCGACGGAGACCCGAGGCACTCTCCTGCCACCTGCTACCATTCCTGCACCATGACGTCAGCGCTGCTCCTTCGCTGCCGCGACGAGGCCTAGTCCACCGGCCTCCTCGTCGCGGGATTTCGTCGTTTGCCGGTAACAGCCGCAGTGGCTACCACCCCAGACGAGAACCCAAGGAGTCCCGATGTCCAGCAGTTTTGATCGCACGATCGCCTACGACGTGCGCAATGCCCAGCAGGCGTCTGCCATGGCCTTCGGCCGGTATGAGCCCTTCGCGCCCATCTCGCTGCCCGACCGCACGTGGCCCAGCACCGTCATCACGCAGGCACCCAGGTGGTGCGCCGTCGACCTCCGCGACGGCAACCAGGCGCTGATCGACCCCATGACCCCGGGTCGCAAGCTGCGGATGTTCAATCTCCTGGTCTCCATGGGGTACAAGGAGATCGAGGTCGGCTTCCCCTCCGCATCGCAGACGGACTTCGACTTCGTTCGAATGCTGATCGAGGACGACCTCATCCCTGACGACGTCGTGGTCCAGGTGCTGACGCAGTCCCGCGAGCACCTGATCGAGCGCACGTTCGAGTCCATCAAGGGCGCCTCCCAGGCCATCGTCCACCTGTACAACTCGACGTCGACGCTGCAGCGACGTGTGGTCTTCGGCCTCGACCGAGCCGGCATCGTCGACATCGCGGTGCACGGTGCCCAGCTGTGCGCCAAGTACGCGGAGCAGGTCGCGAATGAGACCGACGTGTTCTTCGAGTACTCCCCGGAGTCCTACACGGGCACCGAGCTCGAGTTCGCCGTCGAGGTCGTCGACGCCGTCAACGACGTCTGGCAGCCGACCCCGGATCGCAAGGTGATCGTCAACCTGCCCGCAACCATCGAGATGGCCACGCCGAACGTGTATGCCGACTCGATCGAGTGGATGTGCCGCAATCTGGCGCGCCGCGACTCCCTCGTGGTGTCGCTGCATCCGCACAACGACCGCGGCACCGCGGTGGCCGCCGCCGAGCTTGGCTACATGGCCGGCGCCGATCGCATCGAGGGCTGCCTGTTCGGCAACGGCGAGCGCACGGGCAACGTCTGCCTGGTCACCCTCGGCATGAACCTCTTCAGCCAGGGCGTCGACCCTCGGATCGACTTCCGCGACATCGACGAGATCCGGCGCACCGTGGAGTACTGCAACCAGATTCCCGTGCACGAGCGGCACCCCTATGGCGGTGATCTCGTCTACACGGCGTTCTCCGGCTCCCACCAGGACGCCATCAACAAGGGCCTGAAGATGATGGAGACGGAGGCGCTCGCGGCGGGCGTGGACGTCGATGACTTCCGGTGGGCGGTGCCGTACCTGCCGATCGACCCACAGGACGTCGGGCGCACCTACGAGGCGGTGATCCGCGTCAACTCGCAGTCCGGCAAGGGCGGCGTCGCCTACATCATGCGCACCGAGCACAAGCTCGACCTCCCCCGCCGGCTCCAGATCGAGTTCTCGCAGGTCATCCAGCAGGTGACCGAATCCGAGGTCGGCGAGGTCGGCCCGGGCGAGATGTGGGGTGCGTTCTCCGGCGAGTACCTGCCGGATCCCACGGCGCCGTGGGGCCGGTTCCGGCTCATTGGTGTCAAGCAGGACTCGGCCGTCGACGGCGACACGAGCGTCGACGTGGTCATCAAGGACGGGAACGAGGAGTTCCAGCTCGGCGGTCACGGAAACGGGCCGATCGCCGCATTCTGTGACGCCCTGTCGACGCATGGAATCGATGTCCGGGTTCTCGACTACGCGGAGCACGCCATGTCGGCGGGCGGCGACGCGAAGGCGGCGTCCTACGTCGAGTGCGCGGTCGACGGCAAGGTCCTGTGGGGCGTAGGTATCGACCCGTCGATCACCACGTCGTCATTGAAGGCGATCATCAGCGCCGTGAACCGAGCGGTACGACAGCCCTAAACCCCGCCGTCGAGTGGCGGCTGGTGGCGGCCCTCCGGCTACGGAGGGCCGCCACCAGCCGCCACTCGACTATGTGGTGGTGGCGGCGTCGGGGTGCTCGAACTGGCTGCGATAGAGCTGGTAGTAGGCGCCGCGCGCCTCGATGAGCCGCTCGTGCGTGCCCTGCTCGACGATCCGGCCCTGCTCCAGGACGACGATCACGTCGGCATTCCGGATCGTGGACAGCCGGTGCGCGATGACGAAGCTCGTGCGGTCGTTGCGCAGTGCGGCCATGGCCTGCTGGATCAGGACCTCCGTGCGCGTGTCGACCGAGCTGGTTGCCTCATCGAGGATGAGCACCGCCGGATCGGCGAGGAAGGCCCGCGCGATCGTCAGCAGCTGCCGCTCGCCGGCACTGATGTTCGAGGCACCCTCGGTGAGCTCGGTCTCGTAGCCGTCGGGCAGCGTGCGGACGAAGTGGTCAACGCGGGCCGCGCGCGCGGCCGCCTCCACCTGTTCCGGAGTCGCCGTGGCGTCTCCGTAGGCGATGTTCTCCCGGATGGTGCCCTCGAAGAGCCAGGTGTCCTGCAGCACCATCCCGAACGTTCGTCGCACGTTGTCCCGGCTCATCGACATGGTGGGCACGCCATCGATGAGGATGCGACCGGAGTCGACGTCGTAGAACCGCATCAACAGGTTGACGAGGGTGGTCTTCCCGGCTCCGGTCGGGCCCACGATCGCGACGATCTCCCCCGGCCTCACATCCAGGTCGAAGTCCTCGATCAGGGGGGTGTCGGCCAGATACCTGAAGGAGACGTCCTCGAAAGCGATACGCCCCGTGATGTCGGTGAGGACCACGTCGTCCTCGTCATCCGGCGATTCCTCGGCCTCGTCGAGAAGTTCGAAGACGCGTTCGGCCGACGCGATGCCTGATTGCAGGATGTTGGCGACCCCGGCGATCTGCGTGATCGGCATGGTGAACTGCCGCGAGTACTGGATGAAGGCCTGGACGTCGCCCAGGGACATGGTGCCGCTGGCCACGCGGAGCCCGCCGATGACGGCGATCGCGACGTAGTTGAGGTTGGCGATCACGGTGAGTGCCGGCTGGATGATGCCCGAGATGAACTGGGCCTTGAAGCTGCTCTCGTACATGCGCTCGTTGGCCGTGTCGAACTGGGCGATGGACTCCTGTCGATGGCCGAAGACCTTCACGAGGTCGTGGCCCGAGAACGTCTCCTCGACGTGCCCGTTCAGCTCCCCGGTCCACTTCCACTGCGCGATGAAGTGCGGCTGCGACCGCTTTGCGATGGCCATCGTCACGACGAAGGAGAGGGGAACCGTGAGGAGTGAGATCAGCGCGAGGATCGGGCTGATCCAGACCATCATCGCCAGCACTCCGACGACGGTGAGCACGGCCGTGATGAGCTGCGTCAGCGTCTGCTGGAGCGTTGTGGAGATGTTGTCGATATCGTTCGTGACCCGGCTGAGGACGTCACCGCGCGACGAGGCGTCGAAGTAGCGCAGGGGAAGCCGGCCGAGCTTGGCATCCACCTCCTCGCGCAGACGGTAGATGGTGCGCTGGGTGACGCCGGCCATCAGGTAGTTCTGGCCCCAGCTGAGGATCGAGCTCAGCACGTACACGATGGTCACGATGGCCAGGACGCGCGCCAACGCCGTGAAGTCGACGCCTTCACCGGGCGTCAACGTCATCGACGCGACCATGTCGGCCTGGTCCGACTCCCCCGATGCCCTGAGTGCGGCCACCGCTTCGTCCTGGGTGACTCCGGCGGGCAGTCTCGAGCTCACGAACCCGTCGAAGATGATGTTCGTGGCATTGCCCAGGAGCTTGGGGCCGAGCACTGCCAGGAAGACGCTGGCGAAGGCCAGGACGATGACCACGACCACGACGATGCGCTCGGGCCGCAAACGTGCCGCGAACCGCTTCAGCGATCCACGGAAGTCCTGGGCCTTGGCATCCGAGACGCCCGCCAGCCCGCCCATCGGGCCACCGCCCATGGGGCCATGGGACCTCGGCGGAGGCGCGTTCACGGTGCGCTGGCTCATCGCACGTCCTCCAGCGCCACCTGTGAAGCGACGATCTCGCGATACGCCTCACAGCTCTCGATCAGCTCGTCATGCACACCGATGCCGACCACGCGTCCGCTGTCCAGCACGACGATCCGGTCGGCGTCCATGATCGTGCTCACGCGCTGAGCCACGATGACGACAGTGCGATCGCGCGTGCGGCCGGCCAGCGCGCCGCGCAGCCGGGCATCGGTGGTGTAGTCGAGCGCCGAGAAGCTGTCGTCGAACAGGTAGATCAGGGGCTCTCGCACAAGGCACCGGGCGATCGCGAGGCGCTGCCGCTGACCGCCGGAGAGGTTCACTCCGCCCTGGTCGATCTCCGCGTCGAGGCCCTCGGGCAGGAGGTCGACGAATTCCCGCGCCTGCGCGACCGTCAGCGCGTCCCAGACCTCCTCGTCGGTGGCCTCGGGGTTGCCGAAACGCACGTTGCTCCCGATCGTCCCGCCGAAGAGGAAGCCGCGCTGCGGCACGAGTCCGAACAGGTCCCACAGCTGCTCCAGTGGGATGTCGCGGACGTCGACGCCGTCGATGAGGACGGCTCCCTGCGTGACATCGAGGAGCCTGGGGAGCAGGTTGACCAGAGTGCTCTTGCCGGAGCCGGTACCGCCGACGATGGCCGTCGTCGTCCCGGGCTCGAGGGTGAAGGTGACGTCGTTCAGCACAGGGTCCTGAGCGCCCGGGTAGCGGAAGTCGACGTCGCGCAGCTCGATCCGCCCGACCCGCGCGAGCGGCGTGGCCAGTGCGGTCGTCGGCTCGGCGATCTCCGGCACCGCGTTGAGCACGGCCTGGATGCGCTCGGCCGACGCGGCGGCGCGAGGGACCATCATCATGGTCATCACGGCCATCATCACGGAGAACAGGATCTGCATGATGTAGGACTGGAACGCGAACAGGTTGCCGATCGGCATGCTCCCGTCCGAGATGAGGTGGCCGCCGAACCAGATGGTCGCCACGATCGTCAGGTTCATGATGAGCATCAGCGTCGGCATGATGAGGGCGAACAGCCGCGTCACCTTGAGGGCCGTGTCGGTGAGGTCGGCATTCGCCTCCGCGAACCTCTCCTCCTCGTGGGACGTTCGCACGAAGGCGCGGATCACGCGGATGCCGGCGAGGTTCTCGCGGAGGACCCCGTTGACCCGATCGATCTTGATCTGCATTGCCCTGAACAGCGGCACGGCCTTGAAGACCATGTAGCCGATCACGGCGATCATGAGTGGCACCGTGACGATGAGGAGCGCGGAGAGCTGCAGATTCTCGCGCGTCGCCATGAAGATGCCGCCGATGGCCGTGATGGGCGCGAGCACCATCATCGTCAGACCCACCATCACGAGCATCTGCAGCTGCTGCACATCGTTGGTGTTGCGCGTGATGAGCGACGGGACGCCGAAGTTGTGCATCTGGCTGAGCGAGAAGCCCTCGACGTGGCGGAAGATGTCGCCTCGAACCTCGCGGCCGAAGCGCATGGAGGTCCGGGCGCTGAAGTAGACAGTGACGACCGACGCCAAGCCCAGCAGGATCGACAACAGGAGCATGAGCCCGCCGACGCGAAGGATGTAGGCGGTGTCGCCCGTCACCACGCCGTTGTTGATGATGTCGGCATTCAGGCTCGGCAGGTACAGGTTGGCGATGGCCTGGATCAGCAGGAGTCCTGCGATGAGGACCAGGACCTTGCGATGGGGACGAAGATAGGTGACGAGCAGCTCCCGCATCCCGCCTCCGCTCTCCCGTCCGACCCCAAGGCTATGCCACTGGCGAGGTCACCTGAGGTCGACGGCTTTCCCCGAGTGCGCACCGATCTCGGCGACGATCGCATCGAGTCGCTCGCTGGGGATCGCCGAGTCGACCGTGAGCACG
This sequence comes from Actinomycetota bacterium, assembly GCA_016717115.1. Taxonomy (GTDB): domain Bacteria; phylum Actinomycetota; class Actinomycetes; order S36-B12; family S36-B12; genus UBA10649. The sequence goes on along the minus strand of JADKGE010000001.1, from coordinate 827,688 downwards.
ATCAGGGCATGGCCGGAGTCATCCCGGCTGACCTGCATGCCCCCGATGTTGACGTTGGCCTCGCCGAGGGATCGACCGACGACGCCGACGACGCCGGGTCGGTCGTGGTAGCGGAAGAAGGCCATGTGCTCGCTGACCGGCACGTCGACGTCGAACGTGTCGACCTCGACCACCTTGGCCGTGTCCTTGGACCCAGTGACGGTGCCCGCCACGCTGACCTTCGACCCGTCGGTCTGGGTGAGGGTCACGCGCAGCAGCGAGCGGTGATCCTCGCTGGTGCGATCGGTGGTCAGGGACACCTCGACCCCCCGCTGCTCGGCGAGGACGGGGGCGTTCACGAAGGAGACGGGGTCGTGGACCAGCATCTGGAAGACCCCCTTGAGCGCTGAGAGCTCCAGCACCCTGACGTCGTGCTCGGCGATCTCGCCGAGGGCCTCGACGTCGATACGGGACACCGCGGACTCCGCAAGCCCGCATGCCAGGGAGCCGATCTGCTCGGCCAGTGGCAGCATCGGCTTGATGACCTCGTCCAGTTGGCCGCCCTGGACGTTGACGGCGTCGGGAACGAGCTCACCGGAGAGCGCGAGCCGAACCGATCGGGCGACGGCGATTCCCGCCTTCTCCTGAGCCTCGTCGGTCGATGCCCCCAGGTGGGGCGTGGCGACGACCTGCTCGAGTCCGAACAGGGGCGAGTCGGTGCAGGGTTCCTTCGCATAGACGTCCACACCAGCACCAGCGACGCGGCCGTCGACGATGGCGTCGAACAACGCCTTCTCGTCGACGATCCCGCCCCGGGCGGCGTTGATGATGTGCACCGTCGGCTTGACCTTGTGCAGCTCGGCGTCACCGATCAGACCGATGGTCTCCGCGGTCTTCGGCAGGTGGACGGTGATGAAGTCGCTCTCCGCAAGCAGCTCATCGAGGGTGACCATGCGCACCCCGAGCTGGGCCGCACGCGCCGGCTGGACGAAGGGGTCGTAGGCGATCAGCTTCACGCCGAAGGCGCTCAGTCGCTGGGCGACGAGGACCCCGATGCGCCCGAGCCCCACGACACCGACCACCTTGTCGGCCACCTCGACGCCGGTGTACTTGGAGCGCTTCCACTCGCCGTTCGCCAGCGCCGTGCTGGCAGGCACCACGTGTCGAGCCGATGCCAGCAGCAGCGCCACAGCCAATTCCGCCGCGCTCACGATGTTCGACGTCGGCGCGTTGACGACCATGACACCGGCCTGAGTGGCGGCCTTGATGTCGACGTTGTCCAGTCCCACACCCGCGCGGGCGATGACCTTCAGTTTCTTCGCGGCGGCGATCGCCTCGGCGTCCACCTGCGTCGCGGAGCGAACCAGGATGGCGTCGACATCGGCAATGGCCGGCAGCAGCGCAGCACGGTCGGCACCGTCGCACTCGACGATCTCGAAGTCGGGACCGAGGGCCTCGACTGTGGCGGGGGACAGTTCTTCGGCTATGAGCACGCGAGGCTTGGTCACGCGCGGAAGTCTAGCCAAGCCCGTCCACGCGCCTTCTCGCCTGGATCAGCCTGTGAAGCAGGTCACCTCGCACCCACGGGTCAGTCCCCGCTGAAGGCCAGGACGGTGCGGATCATCTGGTGGTCAGACCCCTGATAGGCCGGGTCGAACTGCCCATCAGCCGTCAGGTGGAGCACGACCTCGTAGTCGAGGGGCGTGACGTCGCCGAGGGCCATGATGTAGTCGATCCTGGTCGCCTCCCGCCGGAAGACGTACGGGGTCAGGGGGAAGCCGGTGTCACCCCTGAGCGCGTTGTAGTTGATGGTCGAGTAGGTCGTGTTCCTTCGCGACAGGGCCGTCGCCGAGTCGACCCACCCGGCCTCCATGAGCACCCGCTGGCCGCCCATCGGCTGCCGCATGGCGTAGGAGTTCAGGTCGGCCATGAGAACCACCGGTACGCCGCTCATGCCGTGCTGGTCGTTGAACGCCTGCGTCCACCCGGTCAGTGCGTTCGCGAAGGCCACCCGTGAGGCCTCGTGCGCCTCGTCCTTGAACGTCGTCGTGTGAACCGACAGGGCCAGGAAGGGACCAGGCCCGTCCAGTCCCCGAAGGTAGGCCCAGGCCACCTCGCGCGACGCTGAGTCCTCATCCAGGCCCTGCACGATGGCTCCCTCGAAGGTCACGCCCGCGGACGGCGTGCCGTTGGGCGTGGGTACCTGGGAGACCGTCGACGACCTGAACAGGAGCGCGGCAGTGTGCGTGCACTTGTGGGGGTCCGCCGCCGTCCAGGCGCACTCGTTCGAGGTCTGGCTGAACTGGGGCGCCACGTAGCCGGCCGGCGCTACAAGGCGCTGGATGTCGAGCATCTGGGTCTTGGCCGTCGCGGTGGGCTGCCAGGTGGCCTCCTGGAGGCCGATCACGTCGACCCCGGACTCCGTGATCACACGCGCCACCCGCTCGCGCCGGATGTCCCACCCGGGCGCGGGGGCGCTGCAGTTGGTCTTGCACACGTTGTAGGAAGCGAACGCCAGAACCGGCCCTGCCTCCTGGGCGTGGGCCTGCCCGGTGATGACCGCGGAGACCATCACCGCGAGCAGGGGAATCATGAACCGCTTCATGGACCCCCCAGACGATGCGCTTCATCATCTGTATCGGATCGGGCGGGGGCCCTCTATCGCGCCGCACCGGGGTATGGCAGGACATATCCGGGGCACGAGACCGTGCCCCGGACAGTTCCGGCCTATCTGGCGGCGGTGCCTTCCACGTAATCGTCGTCATTCGTGTCGACCCAGCTCATGAGCCCGCGAAGCTCACGGCCGACTGCCTCGATCGGGTGCTTCTCACCCTTCTCGCGCAGTTCCTTGAACTCCGGTCCACCGGCGGCCTGGTCCGCCATGAAGCGGTTCGCGAACGAGCCGTTCTTGATGTCCTCGAGGACCGCCTGCATGTTCTCCTTGACGTGGGGATCGATGACCCGAGGGCCGGAGACGTAGTCGCCGTACTCGGCCGTGTCCGAGACACTCCAACGCTGCTTGGCGATGCCTCCCTCGTACATGAGGTCGACGATGAGCTTCAGCTCGTGCAGGCACTCGAAGTAGGCCACCTCCGGCTGGTACCCGGCCTCGACGAGGGTCTCGAAGCCGTACATCACCAGTTGAGAAGCGCCACCGCAGAGAACGGCCTGCTCGCCGAAGAGATCCGTCTCGGTCTCCTCCGTGAAGGTGGTCTTGATCCCGCCGGCGCGCAGCGCGCCGATCGCCTGCGCGTAGGACAGCGTCAGCGGCCAGGCCTCACCGGTGGCATCCTGCTCGACCGCGACGATCGCCGGCACGCCGCGGCCGCTCACGTACTCGCGGCGGACCAGGTGCCCGGGCCCCTTGGGAGCGACCATGCACACGTCGACGAAGTCAGGGGGCGTGATGAAGCCGAATCGGATGTTGAAGCCGTGCGCGAAGAACAGCGCATCGCCCTCCTGCAGGTTGGGTTCGATCGACTCCGTGTAGAGCTTGGCCTGAACGGGGTCGGGGACGAGGATCATGATGACGTCGGCCTCGGCCGCCGCCGTCGCGGGATCGACGACCCGCAGGCCGGCCTCCTCGGCCTTGGCGCGGCTCTTGGAGCCCTCGGCGAGGCCTACGCGAACGTCGACCCCCGAGTCACGCAGGGACATCGCGTGCGCATGCCCCTGGCTGCCGAACCCAATGACCGCGACGACGCGATTCTGGATGATGGACAGGTCGGCATCAGCATCGTAGAACAGTTCGGCCACGGTGGGCGCTCCTCTTGAGGTCGGTGGTGAGCGAAGGCTAGCGGTTGAGTGATGTGTCGGTTCGTGCGGTGAGGCGAGGCGGAACAGCTACCGGGTCAGGCCGAGCGCTCCGCAGGGCGCATGGATCGGTCGCTGATGGATCGCGGCCCGCGACCCACGGCGACCATCCCCGACTTGACGAGTTCCTTGATGCCGTACGGCTCCAGCACCCTCAGCAGGGCCGCGAGCTTGTCCGACTTGCCGGTCGCCTCGATGGTGACCGCATCGGCAGCGACGTCGACGACCTTGGCGCGGAACAGCTGGGCAGTCTCGAGGATGTGGGAGCGCGTGTCCGTCTCGGCCCTGACCTTGACGAGCATGATCTCGCGCTGCACAGACGCGTCCGGGTCGAGCTCGACGATCTTGAGCACGTTGATCAGCTTGTTGAGCTGCTTGGTGACCTGCTCGAGCGGCAACCCGGTGACGGAGACGACGATCGTCATGCGAGATATGTCGGGCACCTCGGTTGGACCGACGGCCAGGGACTCGATGTTGAATCCTCGTCGTGAGAACAGGCTGGCAACACGCGCCAGCACTCCGGGCTTGTCCTCGACGAGGACCGAGAGTGTGTGCCGGGACATCAGTGGTCTCCCCAATCTGGTGCCATGGCCCGAGCGACCATGATGTCGTCATTGCTGGTTCCGGCCGCGACCATCGGCCACACCATGGCGTCCGGATGCACCACGAAGTCGATGACCACGAACGCGTCGTTCATTCCCAGTGCCTTCTCGATGGTGGCGTCGACCTGCTCCATCGACTCGCAGCGCAGCCCGTAGCAGCCATAGGCCTCGGCGAGCTTCACGAAGTCCGGGATGCGGTTGGTCTGGAGATTGGTGTTGGAGTAGCGCTGGTTGTAGAAGAGGGTCTGCCATTGACGCACCATTCCGAGGTTGCCGTTGTTGATCAGCGCGACCTTGATCGGGATGTCGTTGATCGCGCAGGTGGCCAGCTCCTGGTTGGTCATCTGGAAGCAGCCGTCGCCGTCGATGGCCCAGACCGTCTTGTCCGGGCAGCCGACCTTGGCGCCCATCGCGGCTGGCACGGCGTAGCCCATGGTGCCCAGCCCGCCGGAGTTGAGCCAGGTGTTGGGATGCTCGTAGCCGATGAACTGCGACGCCCACATCTGGTGCTGGCCCACTCCCGACGCGTAGATCGACTCGGGTCCCGAGATCAGACCGAGCCGCTCGATGACGTACTGCGGGGCGAGGGTGCCGTCGTCGAAGGACTCGTAGCCCAGCGGATAGGTGGCCCGCATGCGGTTCAGCAGCGCCCACCACGCCTCGTACTCACCGACCTTCCCCGCCAGTTGCTCCGCCTCGATGGCGAGGATGAGTTCGGGGATGATCTCCGCGAGGTCACCAACGATGGGGACGTCGGCCTGACGGTTCTTGCCGATCTCGGCCGGGTCGATGTCCGCGTGGATGACGGCGGCGTTCGGCGCGAACGACTCGAGGTGCCCGGTGACGCGATCGTCGAACCGGGCCCCGAGGGTGATGAGCAGGTCGGACTTCTGCAGGGCGCCGACGGCTGCGACCGTGCCGTGCATTCCGGGCATGCCCAGGTGCTGAGGATGGGAGTCGGGGAACGCGCCCCTGGCCATGAGCGTCGTCACGACAGGGATGCCCGTGAGGTCGGCGAGGCGCCGAAGCGTGTCCGACGCCCGGGCCCGGATGACGCCACCGCCGACGTAGAGCACCGGCTGCTTGGCGGCCATGATCATCCGGGCCGCCTCGCGCACCTGCTTGGCATGCGGCTTGGTGACGGGATGGTAGCCGGGCAGGTCGATGCTCGTCGGCCAGATGAACTCCGTCTTGGCCTGCATCGCGTCCTTCGACACGTCGACCAGCACGGGGCCCGGCCGACCGGTCGAGGCAAGGTGGAACGCCTCCGCGATCGCCCGCGGGATCTCGTCCGGGTTCGTGATCAGGAAGTTGTGCTTCGTGATGGGCATCGTGATGCCGCGGATGTCCGCCTCTTGGAATGCGTCCGTTCCGATGGAGCCGCTCGGTACCTGACCGGTGATCGCGACGATGGGGACCGAGTCCATGTTGGCATCAGCGATCGGGGTGACGAGGTTCGTCGCTCCGGGACCGCTCGTTGCCATGCAGACACCTACGCGTCCCGTGGCCGCGGCATAGCCCTCCGCGGCATGCCCCGCCCCCTGCTCGTGCCGTACGAGGATGTGCCGGACCTTCGGGGAGTCCATCAGAGGGTCGTACAGGGGAAGGATGGCGCCTCCCGGAATGCCGAACGCGACGTCGACGCCCGCCGCCTCCAGCGCGTACACGAGACTCTGTGCCCCCGTGATCTTCTCGCCCATCGTCTGCCGTTCCTCTTCGCTCGACTCCTGCAATGAAAAACCCCCCGACCCAATACGGGTAGCGGAGGGAGCGCGAGGGTGACCTAGGTCAGCCCACGCGCCTGCTTACTACGAGAATTCTTGCCACGGAGACACCCTACCCCACTGTCCCCGCGGACCCGTATACCGGGTCAGTCGCAGACGGCGCCCTTGGAGGCCGACCCGACCAGCCTCGCGTACTTGGCCAGGACACCGCGCGTGTAGCGGGGCGGCAGCGGCACGAACGCTGCTCGACGCTCCACCAGCTCGCCCTCGTCGACGAGCAGGTCCAGGGTTCGGTTGGGGATGTCGATGCGCACCCTGTCGCCTTCACGAACGAGTCCGATCGGTCCCCCGTCGACCGCCTCCGGAGACACATGCCCGACGCACGGGCCCGTCGTGCCGCCCGAGAAGCGCCCGTCGGTGATGAGCAGGACGTCCTTGCCGAGTCCCGCCCCCTTGATGGCGCCGGTGATCGCGAGCATCTCCCGCATCCCCGGGCCGCCCTTGGGGCCTTCGTAGCGAACGACGACCACGTCGCCTGCCTGGATCGTGCCGTCCTCCAACGCAGCCATCGCCGCCTCCTCACGCTCGAAGATGCGCGCCGCCCCTTCGAACACGTCCACCGCCACCCCCGCGTTCTTCACCACGGCGCCCTCCGGCGCGAGGGAACCGGACAAGATCGTGATCCCACCGTTGGGCGCCAGCGGGGCTCGAGCCGAGCGGAGCACGCGCCCATCCGGGTCCGGCGGGTCGAGATGGGCGAGATTCTCGGCAACGGTTCGGCCCGTCACCGTCAGGCAGCCTCCGTCGATGAGGCCCTCCTCGAGCAGGACCTTCATGACCACCGGAATGCCTCCCACCCGGTCGACGTCGAACATGACGTACTCCCCGAACGGCTTGAGGTCTGCCAGCAGCGGCACCCGGGACCCGATCCGGTGGAAGTCCTCGAGGTCGATCTCGAACCCGCACTCATGAGCGATAGCGGGCAGGTGGAGAACGGCGTTGGTCGAACCACCGAGGGCCATGACAACGGCGATCGCGTTCTCGATGGATCGGCGGGTGATGATGTCCCGGGTCGTGATGCCCTGGCTGATCAAGTTGACGACCGCCTCGCCTGCCTGACGACCGAGGAGATCCCTTCGACTGTCGACGGCCGGCGGCGCCGACGAACCCGGCAGAGCGATGCCCATTGCCTCCGCGGCACTGGCCATCGTGTTGGCCGTGTACATGCCCCCGCAGGTGCCAGCACTGGGGCACACCGCGCGCTCGATCAGGTCCAGGTCGGCGTCGGACATCAGCCCGCGGGCGTTGGCGCCCACGGCCTCGAACGCGGTGACGATGTTGACGGTGTGGTCCATGCCGTCACTGAGTCGCACGTGCCCCGGCAGCAACGATCCGGCGTACATCAGCACGCTGGCCACATCGATGCGTGCTGCGGCCATCATCATCGCCGGAATGCTCTTGTCGCAGCCCGCGAGGGTGACCATCCCGTCGAGTCGCTCGGCCTGCATGACGGTCTCGATCGAGTCCGCGATGACCTCGCGACTGACAAGCGAGAAGTGCATGCCCTCATGACCCATGGAGATCACGTCGGACACGGTGATCGTGCCGAATTCCAGGGGGAATCCGCCGGCCGCGTGGACCCCCTGGCCAACCGAGGTCGCCACGTCTCGAAGCGACATGTTGCACGGCGTGATGGTGTTGTAGGACGAGGCTATGCCGATCTGCGGCTTGCGGAAGTCGTCATCACCCATGCCCAGAGCGCGGAGCATGCCCCGTGCAGGAGCTCGATCGCGACCGTCGGTAACCTCAAAGCTCCGTGGCTTCATGCTCATGGACCGACCCTAGGTCGGATGAGCACCCGAACGCAGCGAAAGGCCTCGCCCATGCCATTCGAAACGCTGGTGTCGACCTCCGATCTGGCCGCGCGCATCGGTGATCCGGGGTGGGTCGTCCTCGACGCGCGGTTCACTCTCGACGACGAGTCATGGGGTACCGCGGCCTACGCCGAGAGTCATGTACCTGGCGCGCTGCGTGCGGACCTCGCGACCGACATGTCCGGCCCCATCATCGAGGGCGTGACCGGGCGGCGCCCGTTCCCGGATCCCGATGCGTTCGCCGAGCGGCTATCCGCATGGGGCATCGGTCCCGACACCCAGGTGGTGACGTACGACGCCGACAACGGGCTCATGGCTGCTGCACGCCTCTGGTTCATGCTCAGGTGGATGGGCCACGACTCCGTTGCCGTCCTCGATGGAGGATGGACGCGCTGGATTGCCGAGGGCCGGCCGATCTCTTCGACGGTCGAGCAGCGAGAAGCGTCCGACTTCGCGGTCTCGATGCGGCCCGAGATGCTCGCTTTCGCCGACGAAGTCGATCGTGTTCGACGCGACCCTGCCTATCGGGTCTTCGACTCCCGAGGGGCCGAGGGCTACCACGGCGGGGGCGTCTATCACGACCCGGTCCGGGGGCACATCGCCGGAGCCGGCCTCGCCGACCGCGCCGAGACGATCGCGGAGGGCGGCGGCCTCGCCGACCGGGAGACCCTGCGGAGTCACTACGACGCGCTCATCGGCGAGACTCCCGCCGATCGCGTCATCTTCTACTGCGGATCGGGGGTGACGGCGGCGCAGAACGTGCTGGCGATGACGCACGCCGGCCTGCCGGGCTCACGCATGTACGTGGGCTCGTGGAGCGAGTGGATCACCGATGCGACGAGGGAGATCGAGCTGTGAAGGAGCCCTACCGGTTCGCCGTCATCGGCTGCGGCTTCTTCGCACAGAACCATCTTCACGCCTGGGCGGAGATCCCGGAGGTCGAGCTCGTCGCGGTCTGCGACGTCGCTCCCGACCGGGCTGCGGCCGCGGCCGCTCAATTCGGTGGCTCGGCGTACACCGACGCCGCCGAGCTCCTGGCGGCCGAGGACCTCGACTTCGTCGACATCGCGACCACGGCCCCGACGCACCGCGCGTTGGTCGAGCTCGCAGCTGAGCACGGCGTCGCCGCCATCTGCCAGAAGCCCCTCGCCTGGGAGATGGCCGATGCCACGGCCATGGTGCAGGCGATGGCCGATCGCGGACTTCCGTTCATGGTGCACGAGAACTTCCGCTTCCAGTACCCGATGCGACGAATCAAGGCGCTTCTCGATGCCGGCACCATCGGGCAACCCTTCTTCGGCCGGATATCGTTCCGCACGGACTTCGACGTGTACTCCAACCAGCCCTGGCTGGTCGACAACCCCCGCATGATCATCATCGATGTAGCCGTCCAACGGCACGTGCATCGTCGACGCGAGCTACGAGACGTCGTCCGATCACGACACCTACCCCCAGACGATGGTGACCCTGGAGGGCACCGAGGGCACCATCACGCTCTCGGCCGACTACCACCTGCAGGTGGTCAGCCGTGGGGAGGCCTCCGAGGAGGATCTGGTGATCCCCCACCACGAGTGGGCGTCGTCGCCGTGGAATGCCATCCAGGACAGCGTGCACAGCATCCAGCGGCATTGGATCGAGTGCCTGGCCAGCGGGAGAACCCCCGAGACGTCCGGCCCCGACACACTTCGCCTCCTGGACATCACGCTGGGCGCCTATGAGTCCGCAGGCAGCGGCCAGAGGTACCGCGTCGGGAGCCTGTCCTGAACCCCGCCACGTGGTACGGCAGCACCACGCCGCTCCCCGAGCGCATTCCGCTGCGCGCGGGTCCGGTGGCACTGGCGTACGAGAACGGGGATCTTCGCGACCTGATGGTCGGGAACCAGGAGGTGCTGCGCCGTGTCTACATGGTGTTCCAGGACCGCAACTGGAGTTCTCGCCCCTGGACCATCACCGACGAGCACATCCAGGTCGGACCCGACGCCTTCGAGATCGCGTTCGACGCACACGGCACGTTCGATGCCGCCCCGTTCAGCTTCACCGCCAGGCTGACCGGCGACGACGAGGGCACCATCACGTACTCGGTGGAGGGCGCTGCCGGCGCACCCTTCCTCCGCAACAGGCTCGGCCTCTGCGCCCTGCACCCCTCGGCGGCCGCCGGGGTGGCCTGCATCATCGAGTCAGTGACCGGTGGCAGGCGGGAGACCACCTTCCCCGTCGAGATCTCCCCCTGGCAGCCGTTCATGGACGTCAGGGCGATCACGCACGAGTTCGCGCCCGGCGCCTGGGCCAGGCTCAGCCTGACCGGCGAGACGTTCGAGACTGAGGACCATCGCAATTGGGGCGACGCCTCGTTCAAGACCTACTGCACGCCCATCAGCCTCCCGTTTCCGGTCGCGGTGACGCCTGAGGACGTCGTCCGGCAGTCGCTGACGATCTCCGTCGACATCGAGGGATTCGCGCCCGTGCCCGTGGCCGACGAGGTCGTGATCTCCGCGGCTTCCGACGGTCCGGTCCTGGCACTTCCACGCCTCGGCCTGCAGGTGGCCCGCGACGCTTCGGCGCTCACCCGGGAGGAGATCGATCGGCTACGGGCGCTAGGTCTTGCCCACCTGCGGATCGATGTCGAGATGTCCGACCCCCGGGCGGCTCGCCGGATTGCCGACGCCTCCGCACAGGCGGAGGCGATCGGAGCCCGGTTGATCGTCGCCCTCGTCGTCGCCGACCCCGACGGCCTCGCCTCGTTCGCCACGGCGGTCGACGGCGTTGAGGTCGACTCCTGGCTGGTATTCGACGCCGCCGCCAAGGTGACCAGTGCTGAGCTCGCATCCGCGGCGCGCATCGCGTTCGGCGAGGGGTGTCGCGTGGGGGGTGGAACGAACCACTACTTCGCCGAACTGAACCGCGAGCCACCGGACACGTCAGCGCTCGACGTCGTGGCGTTCTCCTTCAACCCGCAGGTCCACGCCTCCGACAACGAGACCATCGTTCAGAACCTGGCCACGCAGGGCGTCATCGCACGAAGCGCGCGACGTCTGGCGGGCACCACGCCCCTGCACGTGGGACCCGTCACCCTGCGACCACGCTTCAACCCCAATGCCACGGCGCCGGAGCTGGACGTCAGCAGCACGCCCCTTCCCGCCAACGTCGATGCACGCCAACCCTCGGACCTGTGTGCCGCGTGGACGACCATCTCGATCAAGTACCTTGCGGAGGCGGGAACCGTTGACGCCGTCACCTACTACGAGACCGTGGGGTGGCGTGGAGTGATGGAACGCGCAGCGGGCAGCCCGCAGCCCCTGGACTTCGCGTCCGCGCCCGGTGGGACCTTCCCCGTCTATGACGCGCTTAAGTCGCTCGCGGGCTTCCGGAACGTCCGCGCGTGCTCGTCGAACCTTCCGCACGTCGTCGACGCGCTCATCATCGAGGATGAGATTGGCCGACAACGCCTGATTCTCGCGAGTTTCGCCGACCACGAGGTGCCGGTGCGGATCGACGGATTCCCTGCAACAGTGACAACGGTGATGGTCCGGCCATTCGGCCTTGAGATCATCGACTCCGGAGAGGCGGGATCATGACGGGACTGGAGCGCTTCTCGCTTGCGGGCAAGAACGTGCTGCTCACAGGATCCGGCGGGGCGATCGGGTCGCTGCTGGCCGTCGAGGTCGCCGGCGCGGGTGCGCGAGTCGTCCTGCAGGACCTCACCGAGGAGAAGGTCTCTGGTGCTGCCGAGTCGATTCGGGCCGCCGGCGGTGAGGCCTTCACCCTGGGCGCCGACCTCGCAGATGCGGCGAACTGCGTCACGGTGGTCGAAGGTGCCGCTGCGCTGCTCGGCGGCATCGATGTTCTGGTGAACTGCGCGGGGATCAACCGGCGCAAGCCCATCGACGACGTCACCATCGACGACTTCGACGCGATCGTCGGCGTGAACATGCGTGCGGTGTTCTTCCTGAGTCAGGCCGTCCACCCGTTCATGCGCGCACGAGGCGGTGGTGCAATCGTCAATCTCAGCTCCCTCAGCGCGCGTCACAGCTACCGGACGATCTCGGTCTATGGCGCCACCAAGGCGGCTGTCTCGGGACTCACCCGGTCGTTCGCACGTGAATGGGCGATCGATGGAATCCGGGTCAACTGCGTTGAGCCGTCGGTCGTCCAGACCGACTTCACCAGGCCCCTGTGGGACGACCCGCAGCGCGGAGCCTGGTTCGCAGAGCACACGCCGCTCGGTCGGCTCGCCCAGCCGGAGGAGATCGTCGGAGCAGTGATCTTCCTGGCCAGCGACGCGTCCAGCTACATCACGGGGCAGTCGATCGTGATCGACGGAGGCATCACCAGCGGCGCCGACTGGGACGCCTGGCAAGGACGCTAGCCACCGTCCACGCCACGATCTCGGCAGGAATCGGCGTCACCGCCTCAGTCGCAGACGGCGCCCTTGGATGCCGATCCCACGAGCTTCGCGTACTTGGCCAGGACACCTCGCGTGTAGCGCGGCGGCAATGGCACGAACGCGGTCCGCCGCTCCGCGAGCTCAGCGGCATCGACGAGCACATCCAACGTCCGGTTCGGGATGTCGATGCGCACCCGATCGCCGTCGCGCAGCAACCCGATCGGACCACCATCGACGGCCTCGGGTGCGACGTGCCCGACACACAGGCCCGTCGTGCCGCCCGAGAAGCGCCCGTCGGTGATGAGCATGACGTCCTTGCCCAGGCCGGCACCCTTGATGGCGCCCGTGATCATCAGCATCTCGCGCATCCCCGGGCCACCCTTGGGTCCTTCATATCTGATGATGACGACGTCACCCTTCTGGATGGTGCCGTCCTCCAAGGCGGCCATGGCCGACTGCTCACGCTCGAACACTCGGGCGGCCCCCTCGAACACGTCCACCGCCACCCCCGCGTTCTTCACCACGGCGCCCTCCGGCGCGAGGGAACCGGACAGCACCGTGATGCCTCCGCTCGCGGCCAAAGCGGACTTCGAAGCGTGGAGGATGTCGCCGTCGGGGTCCGGCGGCGCGATGTCAGCCAGGTTCTCAGCCATCGTGCGGCCGGTGACGGTCATGCAGTCGCCGTGCATGAGCCCGGCGTCGAGCAGCGCTCGCATGATCACCGGCACGCCGCCAACGCGGTCGACGTCGCTCATCACATACCGTCCGAACGGCTTGACATCGGCCAGCAGCGGCACCTTCGACCCGATGCGATGGAAATCCTCCATCTCGAGATCGACATCAGCCTCGTGCGCGATGGCGAGCAGGTGGAGCACTGCGTTGGTGGACCCGCCGAAAGCCATGACGACGGCGATGGCGTTCTCCAGCGACCGCTTCGTGATGATGTCGCGCGTCGTCAGGCCCTGACGTATCAGCTCCACGACTGCCTCACCCGAACGCCGGGCGAACCCGTCACGACGCCGGTCCGTCGCGGGCGGGGCGGCCGAGCCGGGCAGGGACATGCCCATGGCCTCGGCGGCGCTGGCCATGGTGTTGGCCGTGTACATGCCACCGCACGCGCCTTCGCCGGGACAGATGGCCCGCTCGATGATGTCGACGTCCTCGCGAGACATCAGTCCGCGAGCACAGGCACCGACCGCCTCGAAGGCGTCGATGATGGTCACGTCGCGCTCGGATCCGTCCGTCAGCTTCGCTCGTCCCGGCAGGATCGAGCCCGCGTACACGAAGACCGAGGCGACGTCGATGCGCGCGGCAGCCATGAGCATGCCCGGCAGCGACTTGTCACAGCCGGCGAACGTGACCATCCCGTCGAGGCGTTCCGCCTGCATGACCGCCTCGACCGAGTCGGCGATGATCTCGCGTGACACCAGGGAGAAGTGCATGCCCTCGTGCCCCATCGAGATCCCGTCGGACACCGATATCGTCCCGAACTGCAGCGGGTACCCGCCGGCCGCGTGAACGCCCTCCTTGGCCGATCGGGCCAGGCGCTCCAGCGACAGGTTGCAGGGGGTGATCTCGTTCCAGCTCGACGCCACCCCGATCTGCGGCTTCGGGAAGTCCTCGTCACTCATACCGACGGCGCGGAGCATGCCGCGCGCAGCGGCCCGCTCCAGTCCCTCGGTGACGTCCTTGCTGCGCGGCTTCATATCGGTCATGGAGGCAGCCTATTGAAGCCCCGTCCGAGTCGACGCGCTGGCGGCTACGCGCCGCACTCCACGACGTTCTGCGTCGCCAGAACGCCCTTGTAGGTCGGCCAGAACGGCGTCGGGGCTACCTGAGTCGGCACCACCCACGCGAGGGGCAGCTGGGTGCGCCCGGGATTCGCATTGCCCGGATCGAACGCCGGCGCCCACACGCGTCGCACCGTGATGCGGATCTGTGCCTGAGCAGCGTCCGTGCCTGCCCAGCAGGGCGAGGCCTTCTTGTAGGTCATCGCCTGCGACTTCGTGATCCGCTGGCCAGGGGCCGCGCCCTTGTATTGAAAGACGACCAGTGGTTCGGCATTCGACTCGGACGTCCACGAGGGCTGGAGGGTGAGGACCATGCCGACGGTCTGCGCGGTCGGCACGGTCATCACGGCGACGCCCTTGGTGACCTTGGCCTTGGGTCCGTTGAAGGGGCTAGCCACGTCGGTTGCGTTCTGCGCTTGGAACACGCATCCGTCGCAGCCGGTCACGTTCAAGGTGATCGTCGTGCTCGCATCGACCGCGAACGAGGGCGACTGAAGCCCGCCGGCCAGGGTGAGCACGGACAGGGCAAGGACTGCTGCGGCTCGGGATCGCAACATGGGATCACCTCCTGGACGGTTACCCGGAAACTACGTGGTGGAGTGGCCTGCCGCCAGCCCATCGGTCCAACTGCTCGGCCACCAGACGGCGCGCCCGAGGCAGGAATGCCGACGTGTTTCCCCCCACGTGCGGGCTGATCAGCACGCCCGGCATGCGCCAGAGCGGGTGATCGGGCGGCAGTGGCTCGGGGTCGGTCACGTCTAGAGCCGCCCGGATGCGGCCGGATGTCGTGTGCGCGACGAGTGCATCGGTATCGACGACGGCACCGCGCGACACGTTCACGAGCAGTGACCCGGCCGGCATCGCGGCCAAGAATGCGTCATTCACCAGCCCCGCCGTCTCGGTCGAGAGGGGGACAGCGAGGACGACGACGTCCGCGGTCGGGAGCAGTTCTGGCAGGTGCTCCCTGGCCAGCACGCCGGGCCGGGCCGTGCGTCCGACGAGACTCACCTCGACCTCGAACGGCGCCAGCCGCCTGCCGACGGCTTGGCCAACACCCCCGGCACCGAGCACAACGATGTGCTTGTCCGCCAGCGCCTCACGGCGCCCGCCTCTCCACTCCCCCTGAGGCATCGCCCGAGCGAAATCATCGATGCCCCGCAGCGACGCGAGGACCAGCCCGACCGCGAGTTCGGCCGTGCTGGCGTCGTGCACTCCGGCCGCATTGCAGAGCGTCACGCCCGGTCGCACGAACGGCAGGGCCGTCTCGTAGCCGGCCGTGAGCAGCTGGACGACCTGCAGGTTCGGCAGGCGAGCGATCACCTCGTAGCACGATGGCGGCCCCATGTAGGTGGGCACGTAGAAGCCAATGGATTCGGGATCGGCGGCGAAGGAGCCGTCCTGATCAACGACCCACAGTGCCACCGCGGCCGTCGGTGGCTCGACGGACTCCGGCAGCAGGGCGCCGAGCGGACCCACTACTCGACGACGCCGAGCCGCTCGAGGAGCAGGGCACGCACCTTCGCTGCGTCTGCCTGCCCACGGGTCGCCTTCATGACCGCGCCGACGATGGCACCCGCCGCCTGCACCTTGCCACCGCGGATCTTGTCCGCGACGTCCGGCTGGGCAGCCAGGGCCTCGTCGATCGCAGCGATGAGGGAGGAGTCGTCGCTGACGATGGCCAGCCCGCGACCCGCGATGACGTCGTCGACATCCCCTTCGCCACTGATGATGCCGTCGAACACCTGGCGAGCGAGCTTGTCGTTGAGGCTGCCGTCCGCGACAAGGGCCTCGACGCGGCGGATCTGCGCCGACGTGACCGGCAGGTCGGCCAGCTCCACCTCGCGGTCATTGGCCACGCGCAGGAGTTCGCCCGTCCACCACTTGCGTGCGGCGTCGGGGGTCACTCCGGCGGCGACGGCCGATTCCACGAGTTCGAGCGCACCCGCGTTGACGATGGTGGCGAGCTCGTGCTCGCCGATCCCCCACTCCAGCTGGAGCCGCGCCCTCTTCAGCGAGGGCAGCTCCGGGAGGGTGCCGCGCAGCTCTTCGATCCACTCCGCTGAAGCGGCCACCGGCACGAGATCCGGTTCCGGGAAGTAGCGGTAGTCCTCGGCCTGCTCCTTCGACCGCCCCGACGTCGACCGCCCCGTGTCCTCGTGGAAGTGGCGGGTCTCCTGGATGACGCGCCCACCAGACTCCAGCAGTGCGCCCTGCCGCTCTATCTCCGAGTGAACGGCTCGCTCGACGGACCGCAGCGAGTTCACGTTCTTCGTCTCGCTTCGCGTGCCCCACTCGTCACCGGGGCGGTTCAGGGAGACGTTCACGTCGCAGCGCAGGGAGCCTTCCTCCATCCGCACGTCCGACACCTCCAGCGACCGCATGAGGTCGCGGAGCTCGGTGACATACGCCTTCGCCACGGCGGGCGCCAGCGCCCCCGTACCGGCGATCGGCTTCGTGACGATCTCGATCAGCGGGATGCCTGCGCGGTTGTAGTCGACCAAGGAGTAGTCGGCGCCGTGGATGCGTCCGGTGGCGCCACCCGCGTGGGTGAGCTTTCCGGTGTCCTCCTCCATGTGGACTCGCTCAATCTCGACGCGGAACAGGCGTGGCCCGTCGTCCGTGTCGACCAGGACGTCAAGGTAGCCGTCGAAGCAGAGGGGTTCGTCGTACTGGCTGATCTGGTAGTCCTTCGGCATGTCCGGGTAGAAGTAGTTCTTCCGGGCGAACCGGCACCACGGGGCGATGCTGCAGTTCAGCGCCAAGCCCATGCGGATGGTCGACTCAACGGCCATGCGGTTGACGACGGGCAGCGACCCGGGCATGCCCAGGCACACCGGGCAGACCTGCGTGTTCGGCTCTGCGCCGAACGCGGTGGGGCACGAGCAGAACATCTTCGAGTTCGTGCCCAGCTCGACATGGGTCTCGAGGCCGATGACGGGCTCGAAGACCGCCATGACGTCGTCGTACTTCATCGTGTCGTGATCGGTGCTGACTGTGCTCACAGCGCCGGCACCTCCTCGATCAGCAGGTGGCCCCACGTGTCCAGCAGGGCGGATTCGAGGGCCGATCCCACGAGGTAGAGGCGGTCGTCGGCCATGGGCGGCGCCATGATCTGGAGTCCCACCGGGAGTCCGTCCTCGGGAGCCAGGCCGATCGGCAGCGACATGGCAGCGTTGCCGGCCAGGTTGACGGGGATCGTCGCGATGTCGTTCAGGTACATCGCGATCGGGTCGTCGACCTTGTCGCCGATCTTGAAGGCCGTGGTGGGCGCCGTGGGCGAGACGAGGACGTCCGCCTTCTCGAACGCCGCATTGAAGTCACGCGTGATGAGAGTGCGCACCTTCTGCGCCTGTCCGTAGTAGGCGTCGTAGTAGCCGCTCGAGAGCGCGTAGGTGCCGATCATGATGCGACGTTTCACCTCGGCGCCGAAGCCGGCTTCGCGCGTCAGGGCCATGACCTCCTCGACGGAGTGACGTCCATCGTCGCCCGCCCGCAGTCCGTAGCGCATGCCGTCGAACTTCGCGAGGTTGCTCGACGCCTCCGACGGGAGGATGAGGTAATAGGCGCCAAGGGCGTACTCGAAGTGCGGGCAGGAGACCTCGACCACCTCGGCGCCCAGGCCTTCGAGGATCCGAACTGCCTCGTCGAATCGCTGCGACACCCCGGCCTGGTACCCCTCGCCGCTGAGCTCCTTCACGAGACCGACCCGAAGGCCGCGGACGTCGCCACGACGCGCGGCCCCGACGACATCCGGCACCGAGGCGTCGATCGACGTGGAATCGCGTGGGTCGTGACCGGCAATCGCGGCGTGCAGCAGCGCCGTGTCGAGAACGGTGCGCGCGCACGGGCCCGCCTGGTCCAGCGACGAGGCAAGGGCGACGAGGCCGTAGCGGGAGACGCCGCCGTAGGTGGGCTTGACCCCCACCGTGCCGGTGACGGCCGCCGGCTGGCGGATCGAGCCGCCGGTGTCCGAGCCGATGGCCAACGGGGCCTCGAATGACGCCAGGGCCGCAGCCGAGCCGCCGCCCGAGCCGCCCGGGATCCTCTCGAGGTCCCAAGGGTTGCGCGTAGGGCCGTAAGCGCTGTGCTCGGTGGACGACCCCATCGCGAACTCGTCCATGTTCGTCTTGCCGAGGATCACGACGTCGGCGGCCTTCAGCCGCTCGACCACCGTGGAGTCGTACGGGGGCCGCCAGCCTTCGAGAACGCGCGAGCCACAGGTAGTCGGCACCCCCTTCATCGTGAGGACGTCCTTGAGCGCCAACGGCACTCCGGCCAGCGGACCGAGCTCGACACCGGCGGCACGCTTGCGATCGATCGCACGAGCGGCCTCGATCGCGTCATCCCCCCGCACGTGCAGGAAGGCGTGGACGCGCTCATCGACTCCGGCGATCCGGTCGAGGTGGGCTTGCGTGACCTCCTCGGCCGACACCTCTCCCTCCGCGATGGAGCGAGCGAGCACGGATGCGTTCTGCCGGGTGAGATCACCCTCCATCGCACTGGCGGTGGCAGCCATCGACTACTCCTCGTCCAGGATGCGCGGAACGCGGAAGCGGTCGTCTTCCCAGGCGGGAGCTCCAGCGGCCACGATGTCGCGATCCAGCCCAGGCCTCGCGACGTCTTCGCGGAACACGTTCTCCATCGGGATGGGATGCGAGGTCGGGGGTATGTCGTCGGCCGCGACCTCGGACACCCGAGCCACGGACTGCAGGATCACGTCGAGCTGGCCGGCGTAGTGGTCGAGTTCCTCCTCGCTGAGGTCGAGGCGAGCGAGCCGAGCCAGATGCTCAACATCAGAGCGGGTGATCGCAGTCATGCGGCAATCCTATTGAGCACTGTCCGGGCGGGAAGGAGGGCATGTTTCGAGCCCGTCGGTGTCAGACCCCCTTCGTAGTGTGGGGGCATGGAGTCGAGGGCTGGGGTCGCGGGTGTGGCGCCGGATCGGGTGGTGGATGACCCGGTCCTGGTCGACTTCGTCGATGGCCTGACCCCTGGTGAGCTGCTGGGGGTGCTGGCGGGGATGCGGCCCAGCGCGCTGGTGCTGGACGCGCTGATGACGATCGACCGGGCCGCGTTGTCGGATGTGGATGCGGTGGCGTTCCTGCAGGTCCATCAGCGGGTCGCGGCGTGGTGGGCGTCGGTGGGGCTGGAGGCGGTGATCCCGGCGGCGGCGGCGGAGCCGCTGGTGGAGGAGTTCACGCTCCTGGTGCCGGGTTCGGAGGAGGAGCGCAGGATCCGGATCGCGGACGTGCGCCGGGAGGAGCTCGGGGCGGCGCTGCGGCTGCCCGCCGCTACGGCGCAGGACCGCATCGACACCGCGCGGCTGCTGGCCGGTCCCCTCGCGGCGACCGCCGCGGCCCTCGCGGCGGGGGAGGTCACGGACCGGCACGTCGCGGTGATCGTGGAGGCGGCGGGGCGGCTGCCGGGCCGGGCGATGCGCACCGACACCGAACGGGCCACGTTCACCGCCGCCTGCGTCGACCTCGAACGCCGGGTGCTGCCGACCGCTGCCCGGGCGACGGTGTCGATGACCCGCGCCGCGGCGCGGCGGGCGGTGCTCGCGATCGACGCGGCCGGGGAACGCCGACGCCGCCGCGAAGCCAAGTGCACCCGCGACGTGTACGTCGTCGATGAGCTCGACGGCATCTCCACCCTCATCGCCCGCATGTCGACCGAGGCCGCCCACGCGGTGATGACCGCGGTGGAGGCGCTGGCCCACGACGACGGGTTCACCCCCGACCCCGCGGCGACGATGGGCGAGCGCCGCGTCGAGGCCCTCGCCGCGCTGGTCCTGGGCGCCCGCGATGCCACTGGCGCCGGCATCGGATCCGGCGTGGTCCCGGCCCCGCAGGTCCGGGCGCACCTCGACCTGGTCATCGACCTGCCCACCCTGCTCGCCCTCGCCGATGCCCTCGGCGGTGGGCAGTCCGGCGGTCCGGCTGGTCAGGTGGAGCTGCGGGGTGCCGGGCCGGTCAGCGCGGACGTGGTCCGGGACCTGCTCACCGATCCCGAGGTGGCCGTGACGATGCGGCGGCTGGTCACCGACCCCGTCACCGGGCATCTGCTCGACTACGGCCGCCGGGTCTACCGGGTGCCGCAGCGGCTGCGGGAGTATGTCGTGGCTCGCGACCGGGTCTGCCGGTTCCCCGGCTGCCGCCGCGCCGCCGCCCGCTCCCAGATCGACCACGCCCAAGCCTGGAACGACGGCGGCGACACCTCACCAGGCAACCTCGGCGCCCTCTGCGTGCGGCACCACCAGCTCAAGACCCACGCCGGCTGGAGGATCACCGACTCCCGACCCGACGGATCCTGCACCTGGACCTCACCCCACGGCCGGCAGTACGACCATCACCCTCCGCCGCAGGCGTGAGACCGACTGTCAGGGTGCCTGCGGCTGCAGCGCCGAGCCAGTAGCGCTCGCTCAGCCCTCGAGGCGATGCGAAGGCGCGGCTTCCAGCCCGGCATCGAGCATGACGCGAAACCCGACGACCCCGGTGGTGGCCGTCTGCCTGTCAAGCCCCCTTCGTGACCCCCCGTCACGGCTCGCCACTACCAGCGTCCCGCCCGATGTCACGCGTGGCGCTGCATGCGACGTCAGGGGGCGAATGCCGGCCCGTGACCGGGGATGACCAGTCGGGGAGCAAGCCCGCGGATGCGCTCGCGAGCGGCCGCGAGCACCTCGGCGTCGGGGGCGTAGGGGTCCTCGACCGGCCCGCCTTCGAACCACCAGGCATGCGTGCACACGACCAGGCCGGCCTCAGACTCGATTAGCGTCGAGATGTCCTCATTGGTGTGGCCGGGGGTGCGGATAAGCCGGATGCCGTCCGCGAGCACTCGGCCCTCAGCGTCGCCGTCGCACCACAGGTCGCCCATGTAGATCGCGGCGAAGTCGTGGAAGCGGGCATTCGGGAACAGGGCCGCGTTCAGGGTGTGGTCGATGTGCTGGTGGCTGAACACCACGTCGGTGATCCCCGTGGGGTCCACGCCGAGCTCGCGAAGCGGATCCAGGATCAGTCCCGTCGTCGCGACGAGGCCCGGATCCACGATGACGCGAGCGTCACCCGACTCGGCGTAGGTGACCGTCGAGCCGACGTGCATCCCCTCCGGGGTCTCGTCGCCGACGTAGCCGGCGTGCAGGATCCGGTAGCTCGCGGACATCAGCCCTCCAAGGTATGCGTGAGCGCCGCGTCGAGGCCAGTCGCCAGGAGCGCGGTGAAGCCGTCGAGCCCGACCACGGGGACGCCGAGGCTCAGCGCCTTGTCGAGCTTGGATCCTGCGTTCTCGCCGGCCACCACGAGCTGCGTCTTCTTCGAGACCGACGACGCCACCTTGCCGCCCAAGTCGGTCACGGCCGCGGCGGCTGAGTCGCGCGTGAAGCCGTCGAGGGAGCCGGTGATGACGACGGTGATCGCTGCCAGAGGTTGCGGCCCCACCTCGACCACGTCATCGGCCATGCGGACTCCCCCACGTCGCCACTTCTCGACGATGTCGCGGTGCCAGTCGACCGAGAACCAGTCGACCACCGCCTCGGCGATGATCGGGCCCACTCCGTCAGTCGCCGCCAGCTCGTCGACGGTGGCGGCGGACACCGCGTCGATCGTCGCGAACCGACGAGCCAGCCCCTGCGCCGCCGTCGGGCCCACGTGCCGGATCGACAGTGCGACGAGAACCCGCCACAGTGGCTGACGTCGCGCGGCGTCGAGATTGGCAAGCATGCCCTTGGCGTTCTCGGACAGTTGCGGCCCGGACTCGTCCTTGCCGGGCTCACGGGTGAAGAACGGGCACGCGAGCAGGTCCGAGTCGGCGAGCAGGAACACGTCGCCCTCATCGCGGACAAGGCCGCAGTCGAGGAGTGCGACGGCCGCCTTGAATCCGAGTCCCTCGATGTCCAGGGCGCCTCGCGAGGCGACATGGAACAGGCGTTCGCGCAACTGCGCGGGGCACGCGCGGGTGTTGGGGCAGCGGATGTCCTTGTCGCCTTCCTTCTCGGGGCGAAGCCCCGTGCCGCAGTCCGGGCAGTGCGTGGGCATGACGAAAGGCCGTTCGCTGCCATCTCGCGCGTCGGCCACAGGGCCGAGGACCTCGGGGATGACGTCGCCCGCCTTGCGCAGGAAGACCATGTCGCCGATGAGGACGCCCTTCCGCTCCACTTCGAACGCGTTGTGGAGCGTGGCCATCGACACGGTCGACCCGGCCACCCGCACGGGCTGCATCACGGCGAACGGGGTCACCCGCCCGGTGCGCCCGACGTTGACCTGGACATCCAACAATCGGGTGCGGACGACCTCCGGCGGATACTTGAAGGCGATGGCCCATCGCGGGGCCCGAGAGGTCTGGCCGAGCTGGTCCTGCAGGTCGAGCCGGTCGACCTTGATGACCACTCCGTCGATCTCGTGCTCGACGTCATGGCGATGCTCGCCGTAGTAGGCGATGAACTCGAGGGCACCCTCGGCAGTGGAGTGGACCTTGGCACGCGCGCTGACGGGCAGCCCCAGGTCGGCGAGCACCTGATAGCCCTCGCTCTGCCTCGTGATCGCGACGCCGTCGACGGCGCCGATGCCGTGCACGGTCAACTGGAGCGCGTTCAGCCTGGACAGGGCGCGGCCGAGTTCGGCCTCCATCCGGGCGATCTTGGCGTCGGACCGACCACCCTGCTTCGCGGTCGAGCGAGCGGCCGCCAGCTCGGTCTCCCTGCGGTCGACGCGCTGGCGCAGTCCGCCAGCGGCGGCATTACGGGGATTGGCGAAGGCGGGCAGACCGGCGTCAAGCTGCTCGACGTTGATCCGCTCGAAGTCCGCCACAGGCAAGAACACCTCGCCGCGCACCTCGAGCAGTCGTGGCACCGCGGCGCCAGAGGCCGACACCAGAAGCTGGGGAACCGAGGCGATGAACACCGCGTTGTACGTGACGTCCTCGCCAACCCGACCGTCGCCACGCGTGGCAAGCGTCCGCAGGCGACCGTCGACGTAGACCGCGTCAACGGCGAGGCCGTCGATCTTCAGCTCGCAGAGCAACTCAGGAACCTGCCCGAGACCCTTCTCCACCCGATCGAGCCATGCGCGCAACTCGTCGTCGCTGAAGGCGTTGTCGAGCGAGTACATCCGCTGCAGATGCTCGACGGCGTCGAACATCTCCGCCCGCTGACCCCCCACAGTCTGCGTCGGTGACTCGCCGCTGACCAGCTGCGGCCACTGCTGCTCGAGCGCCTGCAGTTCGCGGTAGAGGTCGTCGTACTCGATGTCGGAGATCGTCGGCGCGTCCGCTTGGTAGTACTCGACCCGCGCCCTATTGACCGCATCGACGAGGTCGGCCCACCGCGCCCTGGTGTCGTCGGGAAGCGCGTCGGTGCCGTTACTCATCGTCGTCCCCTCGTCCCTCCGACTCGTCGTCGCGGACGATCCTGCCGACTGCGCGGCAGGCTGCCAACGCCTCGCGCCCCCACATCGGGCTCGAGCCCGCGAGTCCGCACGTCGGTGTCACGGCCACCTGGTCGAGGACGGCGGAGTCCTCGAGGCCGAGGCGATGCAGCACCCTTCTCAGCGGTGCGCTGGCCTGCGCCTCCGTCAGCCTCTCAGTGTCGACCGACGGCACACACCCCGCCAGCACGCCGATGCCGTTGTCGAGCGCGGTACCGATCTCGTCATCCAGGCCGGCATCGTCGAGAAGGAGGGTGAAGTCCAGGCTTACGAAGTCGGCGCCCGAACGGCGCAGCAGGTCGACAGGAGGCGCCGCGGCGCAGCAATGCACCCCGCCGAACAACCCTTCGCCGCCGACCACGTCGAGCACCTGCCGGAGGACGCGCTCTGCTTCCTGTGCATCCACTGCCCGGTAGGACGACAGGCCGCTCGACGTTCCGATGCGGCCATCGAGCACTGCAGGCAGCGACGGCTCGTCGAGCTGCAGGACGACGGCCGAAGCCTTCGGCAGGCGGCGCCGGACATCGGCGACGTGCAGCCGTACCGCCTCCCCGAGCGCTTGGGCGATGTCCCAGACGGCGGACGGGTCGCGCAGGACCCGCTCGCCGCCGGGCAGCTCGACAGCCGCGGCCATCGTCCACGGACCGACCACCTGGCACTTGACGGGGCCGGCATAGCCGATCGCCGACTCCTCGAAGGCGTCGAGGTCCTCGCCGAGGAACGACTGCGCCCGGCGAGCGTCGCGGCCCAGTCCACCAGCGATCCGCCAGCCCATGGGGGTGGTCTCCAAGGAGAGTCCGGTGGCCACTCCTGCGAGCAGTCCTCCCGATCGTCCGATCATGTCGGAGCCCGGACCACGTGCCGGCAGTTCCGCCACATGGATGAAGTCGGGCAGCTCTCCGGCGACGATCCGCGCGGCCTCGAGTGCCGACGTGCCGGGGAACGAACCCACCGACGTCGCAGCCGCCGCTCGCCAGGGCATCGACGTGCCGTTGGGGCCGCTCATGCGGTCACGACCCGATGCGTCCGATCGACGGTGGCCGAGCCGAGCACGCGGGTGCCCTGGTAGATGACGACGGCCTGGCCGGCGGCCAGTCCGCGCACGGGCTCAGTCAGGTCGACGACCAGCCGCTCGTCGACCACTCGGGCGGTGCCCGGCACCGGTTCTCCATGCGCCCTCACCTGCGCCTCGACGGGTACCGGCACGGCGCCGAGGGCGGGGCCGGACCAGATCGGTCGGATGCCCTCGATCGAGTCGACGTCGAGCAGTGCAGGCGGACCGACCGTCACCGTGCGCGACTCGACGTCGACGTCGACCACGTAGCGCGGTGCGCCATCCTCGGCGGGCATCCGCAGGTTGAGCCCACGACGCTGCCCGATCGTGAAGGCGAAGGTGCCGTCATGTCGAGCAACGACGTCCCCCGACTCGGCGTCGACGACGTCGCCCGGCAGCGATCCCAGCCGGCGATGAAGGTAGGCGGCCGTGTCCCCGTCCGGGATGAAGCAGATGTCATGGCTGTCGGGTTTGCGGGCCGTCAGCAGGCCGCGCTGCTCGGCCTCGGCACGGACCTCGTCCTTGAGGTCGCCTCCCAGCGGGAACGCCGCGTGCGCCAGCTGATCGGCCGACAGGACCCCGAGAACGTAGGACTGGTCCTTCGTCGGGTCGACGGCCCGGTGCAGCTCGGTGCCTTGCGGTCCGGCGACGAGGCGCGCGTAGTGACCCGTCGCGACGACGTCGAAGTCGAGGGCGAGCGCCCGGTCCAGCACGGCGCTGAACTTGATGCGCTCGTTGCATCGCAGGCAGGGATTCGGCGTCCGGCCTTGCTGGTACTCGTCGATGAAGTCGTCGATGACCTCGGCGGTGAATCGCTCGGACAGGTCCCAGACGTAGTAGGCGATGCCCAGCATGTCGGCCACACGCCGCGCGTCACGCGCATCGTCGAGCGTGCAGCAACCCTTCGACCGCCCGCCCGTGACGCTGTGCGAGCGGGAGAGGGCCAGGTGGACCCCCACGACCTCGTGGCCCGCGTCGACCATCCGGGCTGCCGCAACCGACGAGTCGACGCCGCCGGACATGGCGACGAGCACCCGCATGTCAGCTCGCCTGAGGTGCGAGGGAGCCAGCGCGACGCGCGCGGGCGACGGCGCCCGGCAGGGCCGTCAGGACCGCGTCGACGTCGGCTCGGGTGGTGGACTCGCCCATGCTGAACCGCAGGGAGGCGCGCGACAGGGCCTGGTCGACACCCATGGCCAGCAGAACGTGGCTCGGCTCAGGGATTCCGGCCGTGCAGGCCGAGCCCGTGGAACAGTCGACACCCGCGGCGTCGAGCAGCATCAGGAGCAGGTCTCCCTCGCACCCGGGGAACGAGGCATGGACGTTGCCCGGGAGCCGATGGGAGGCACCGGGCTCGGTGTCGCCGTTGATGACCGCGTCGGGAACTGCAGCCCGGATACCGGCGATGAGCTCGTCGCGCAATGCCTCGAGGCGGATGGCACGTGCACGCTGGGTCGTCACCGCGTAGTCGACCGCCACGGCGAAAGCAGCGATGCCCGGGGCGTCGAGGGTGCCCGAGCGGATCTCCCTCTCCTGCCCGCCGCCGTGCAGCACCGGAGTCAGCCTCGCCCTCGGATCGACGATGAGGGCACCGACGCCGAACGGTCCCCCGATCTTGTGGCTGCTGATCGTGACGGCGTCGGCGCCCAGGTCACCCAGGTCCATCGGCAGCTGCCCGAGGGCCTGCACCGCGTCCGTGTGGAACGGCACCCCCGCCTCACGGCACAGGCGCGCGAGCTCGGCCACGGGCTGAACCGTGCCGACCTCGTTGTTGGCCCACATCACGGTGCACAGGGCGACGTCGGTGCCGTCACCCAGCCCGGCGGCCACCTCGGCCAGACTCACCCGGCCCAGCTCGTCGACACCTGCCCAACGGATCTGCGCACCCTGCTCGGCGGACAGCCACTCGAGAGGGTCCAGCACGGCATGATGCTCGATGGAGGAGGCGATGATCCGAGTTGCCCCGGTGACGGATCTGCGGGCCCAGAACAGGCCCTTCACTGCGAGGTTGTCGGCCTCGGTGCCACCGGCGGTGAAGACCACCGCGCTCGGACGGGTTCGCAGGCTCGCGGCGATGCTCTCTCGCGACTCCTCGACGACGCGCCGTGCGGTGCGTCCCGACGCGTGGAGCGATGACGGGTTGCCGACGCGCTCAGACTGCTGCAGCCACGCCGCACGCGCAGCGGGCAGCATCGGCGTCGTCGCCGCATGGTCCAGATACGCCCGATCGCCCACAAAAGGCAATCGTAGTCAACTCGTCAGTGCGCGCGTTTGCCGATCTCTTCCGTGAGCTGGAAGACAACCGTAAAAAGATCGCCGACGACGCCGAAGTCGGCGAGCTCGAAGATCGGCGCCTCCGGGTCCTTGTTGACCACGATGATGGTCTTCGACGTCTGCATGCCTGCGCGATGCTGGATGGCACCGGAGATGCCGTTGGCGATGTAGAGCTGCGGGGAGACGGTCTTGCCGGTCTGGCCGACCTGGAACTGGTGGGGGTACCAGCCCGCATCCGTCGCGGCGCGCGAGGCGCCGACGGCTGCCTTCAGCGAGTCGGCGAGGGCCTCGATGACGCCGAATCCCTCGGGTCCGCCTACCCCGCGCCCGCCGGACACGACGATGGACGCCTCTGCGAGGTCGGGTCGTCCGCCCTTCGCTGCGACCGTGCGACCCGTGACGGTCGCCTTCTTCGCCGCATCGGACAGGTCGACGGCGACGTCGACGCGGGCCGCGGCCCCCGGCGCCGCCACCGGGGCGATGGAGTTCGGGCGGACGCTGATGATCGGCGTGCCGGCCGTGACCTTGGAGTGGACGACCGTGGATCCGCCGAAGACGGACTGCGTCGCGATCAAGTCGGGCGAGACGGCGACTGCGTCGGTGATGACTCCCGAGTTCGTCTTGACCGCGAGGCGGCCGGCCGACTCCTTGCCGTCGGCCGTCGAGGCCACCAGGACCGCGATCGGGGCCTTCTCGGCCACCAGCTGCGCCAGAACCTCGGCCTTGGGGGCGACCGGGTGGTCCGCATATGCGGCATCTCCGGCGACGTAGACGGTGCCCGCCCCGAACTCCGCGAGCGTCGCCGCAGCGGCGTCGGAGTACCCGGGACCGACCCAGACCGCGCTCGCCTCACCGAGGCTGCGCGCCAGGGTCAGCAGCTCCGTCGTGACCTTCTTCACGCCGCCGTCGGACTGCTCGACCAGTACCAGAACCTCACCCATGACGTCTATCTCCCTCTCGTGGCTTCTACGCTCGCGGCCGGAAACGGCTCAGATGAACTTGTGCTCGGACAGGTAGTCGGCGATCTTCGCGCCGCCGTCACCGGCGTCGGTGACCACGGTGCCGGCTGCCTTCGGCGGCCGCGCCGCGAAGTCCTCCACGCTCGACCATGCCGCCGACAGCCCCAGCTTCGCGGCATCCAGACCCGCGTCGGCGATGCTCAACGTCTCGACCGGCTTCTTCTTGGCCGCCATGATCCCCTTGAACGAGGGGTATCGCGGCTCATTGACCTTCTCCACCACGCTGACGAGCGCTGGCAGCGACGCCTCCACGGTGTCGTAACCCGCCTCCGACACCCGCTGGATCGTCACCCGATCTCCCACGACCTCCACCTTCTGCGCGAACGTCAACTGCGGCAGGCCCAGGCGCTCGGCGACCATCGCCGGAACCACGGACATCCGCGCGTCCGTCGACTCCGAGCCGAAGATCACGAGGTCGAACCCGCGGCCCTTGAGCGTCTCGGCCAGCGCGTAGCTCGTCGCGAGAGCGTCCGAGCCATGGAGGGAGGCGTCCACGAGGTGGATACCGTTGTCCGCACCCATGCTCAACGCCTTGCGTACGGTCTCGGCTGCTCGCTCCGGACCCATGGTCACGACCGTGACCTCACCGCCCTGGGCCTCGGCCAGCTGCAGCGCCTCCTCGACCGCGTACTCGTCGAGCTCGTTCATCACCCCGTCGGCCGCATCCCGATCCAACGTCGAATCCGACGCCTGCAGCGTCTTCTCCGCCCACGTGTCCGGCACCTGCTTCACGCACACCGCGATCTTCATGGGGGTCGTCCTCCTGAGATGTCCTGATTGACCGGCACCGGCCAATACGGCTGTCGACTGCCTAGCGGATTGTATCCAGTTACCACGAGACGCATCCACCGTTAGTTACTCGTCGGTAATATATCCCATCCCGGCGCGACCGCAGCGCGGGGCGGCCGCGCTAGCGACCGGTGAACGCAGGCACCGTCTTGTCGACGAAGGCCGTCATACCAATGGTGCGATCGTCGGTCGCGAACAGCGCCGCGAACGAGATCCGCTCGATCTCCAGGCCGGTGGCGAGATCGACCTCAGTACCGAGGTCGATCGCCTGCTTCGCCGCCCTGAGGGCCAGGGCCGGGCCCCGAGCCAGGCGCGCTCCGAGCTCCGATGCCGCGGCATAGACGTCTCCTGCCGTCACGACGCGATTCACCAGGCCGATGCTCAGCGCCTCCTCGGCAGCCACCGATCGGCCGGTGAGGATGAGCTCCTTCGCACGGGATACGCCGACGAGTCGTGGCAGGCGCTGCGTGCCGCCGGCTCCGGGGATGATGCCGAGCCGGATCTCGGGCTGCCCGAGTTGTGCGTCGTCGGCGCTGATCCGCAGGTCGCAGCACAGCGCCAGCTCGCATCCGCCGCCCAGCGCATAGCCCGTGATGGCGGCGATCGTGGGCTGGGGAATGCGGGCCACCGAGGTGAAGGCGTCCTGGAGGCCGACGCCCGCGCGCAGCATGTCCTGGTAGGACATGCCGACCATCTCCTTGATGTCGGCTCCCGCCGCGAACACCTTCGGCCCTCCGTACAGGACCACCGCTCCGACATCGGAGCGCGACCCGACCTCCTCGGCGGCCTGCCGGATCTCGCGCTGCATCTGCAGTGAGAGCGCGTTCATCGGTGGCCGTTGAAGGAGGATCGTGGCAACGCCCTCGGTGACCTCGATCGATACGAATTCAGCCATGACGCACCCTCTCGTCCCGGTCGGCAAGCGCGGCCCGTTCGCCGTGAATTCGGAGCGTAGTGGCGCGCGCACGACCGGCACCCTTCGCCTGTAGCGTGTGAGGGTGACAGGCCACGCGTCCACCGGCTGGGATCCGCTTGGCGTGACTCCCGACCGGCACGGTGGCGCGAACGTCGCGATCTGGGCTCAGGGCGCCACGTCCATCGACCTCTGCGTCTTCGACGAGGCGGGGCGCGAGGAGCGCATCCCGTTGACCGAGCGGGTCTTCAACGTCTTCCACAAGCACATCACCGACCTGCCGGCCGGAACGCGATACGGCTTTCGCGTCTCGGGGGACTGGAATCCCCACGCCGGCCACCGCTGGAACCCGAGCAAGCTCCTCCTCGATCCCTACGCCAAGGCCATCGACGGCGAGTTCCGGCTCAACAAGGCCGTGTACGGACACGTCGGTGACGACGACCTCAGACTGAACGCCATCGACTCCGCTCCCTACGTCCCCCGTAGCGTCGTGGTGGACGATCATTTCGACTGGGGCGACGACCGCTCCCCGGGCACCGCGTGGGGCGACACCGTCATCTACGAGACCCACGTACGCGGCATCACCAAACTGCATCCCTCCATTCCCGAGCACGAGCGGGGAACGTATGCCGGTCTCACTCATCCCGCGGTGCTGGAGCACCTCACCACTCTGGGCGTCACGGCAATCGAGCTGCTCCCCGTGCATCACTTCCTCGACGAGGTCCATCTGGTCGAGACCGGGCTGACCAACTACTGGGGTTACAACTCCATCGGCTACTTCGCCCCGCACGCGGCCTACTCCTCCACCGGTGCCCGGGGCGGGCAGGTCTCCGAATTCAAGGCCATGGTCAAGGCGATGCACGCCGCGGGCCTCGAGGTGATCCTCGACGTCGTCTACAACCACACGGCCGAGGGCAACCAACTCGGCCCCACCCTGTGCTTTCGCGGGATCGATAACGACGACTACTACCACTTGAGCGGCGGCGGTCGCTACTACGCCGACTACACAGGGTGCGGCAACACTCTCGACGTCTCGAAGGCACACGTCCTCCAACTCGTCATGGACTCCCTTCGCTACTGGGTCGAGGAGATGCACGTCGACGGCTTCCGGTTCGACCTCGCGTCGGCGCTGGCCCGCTCGTTCCACGACGTGAACATGCTCGGCAACTTCATGACGACGATCCAGCAGGATCCCGTCCTCAGGCGGGTCAAGCTGATCGCGGAACCCTGGGATGTGGGTCCGGGCGGATACCAGGTCGGCGAGTTCCCGCCACTGTGGACGGAGTGGAACGACAAGTACCGCGACAACATCCGCGACTTCTGGCGCGGCGACGCGGGCATCGGCGAACTCGGCTGGCGACTGTCCGGCTCGGCCGACCTGTACGCCAGCGAGGGTCGTCGGCCGTTCGCCTCGATCAACTTCGTCACGGCCCACGACGGATTCACTCTCCGCGACCTCGTCACCTACACGAACAAGAACAACGTCGCCAACCTCGAGAACAACCGCGACGGCACCGACAACAACCGCTCCGCCAACTACGGCGTGGAGGGCGAGACCACCGATCCGAAGATCAACGGGGTGCGTCACCAGCAGTTGCGCAACTTCCTCGGCACCCTGCTGCTGTCGACCGGCGTGCCCATGATCAACGGCGGCGACGAGTTCGGCCGTACCCAGCAGGGCAACAACAACGCGTACTGCCAGGACAACGAGATCTCCTGGTACGACTGGAACTGGGAGCCCTGGCAATCCGATCTCAAGGTGTTCGCGAGCCAGGTGCTGCACCTACGCCGTCTGCACAGCGCCTTCCGCCAGCGCTACTTCTTCGACGGGCGACCGCTGCATGAAGGTGGTCCCAAGGATCTCGCCTGGCTGTCGCCCGAGGGTCACGAGATCGCGGAGGCCGACTGGCATCATCCGAGCAGTCGCACGCTCGGCATGTATCTGGCCGGGGAGGTGCATGGTGCCGACGACGAAGGTCGTCCGATCCGCGACCAGTCCTTCCTGATCCTCCTGCACGCCGGCATCGAGCCAGTGGAGTTCGTCCTGCCCGGCGCTCCGTACGCACGCGCCTACCACCGCATCATGGACACGTCCACCGGTCAGGCGATCGAGGCAGGCCCCGAGCATCTTGCCGGTTCGGCGGTCACGCTGGCGCCGCGAAGCCTGATGGCCTTCCATGCCGTCACGGCGAACGAGCCTCGAGGCGCCGAGTCTCAGTAGGGTCCGAGCATGAGCCGTAACCGAGCCGCCCGTGCCGTCGCTGTCGCGGTGTCGGCGGCCTTCCTCGGGACGGTCTCCGTGGCTCTGGCACCCCCCGGAGCAGCGACCAGCGTCCTCGTCGCCTACGCACTCGCCGCCCCACTGAGCGAGTCACCCTCGGGGCTTGTGGCGCGCGCGGTCGTCCCGGCCGGGGCGAGCTGCCCTCTTCTCGACGTTCGCGTCGCCGCGCCTGCACGCGTCGAGCGACGGTCGCTGACGATGTACGCGCGCAAGGCACCGGCCACGACGTCCCCGCCTTCGACTCCATCACGGTGTGCAGTGCACGCATCCCGCTGAACGCCGTGTCCGCAAGCATCGCGGGGCTGACCATCCCCTCGGCCTGCCCGCACGTGCGGATCACCTCGCACTCTTCGGTGACAGCGGCTGCCGCATCGCGTCGTGGCAGGTGCAGGACTGCGCATCCGTCGAGGCCTGGCCACTGGCCTCGATCTCGCAGAGCATCGCCGACGATGGAGCCTGACGCCGTCATCTTCAACGGCGACTTCTTCTACCGCGAGGCCGCTTGCCCGACCGCGTCTCAGGCGGAGTGCGGCTCGAGCCCGCCGCCGGTGGGCGGGCTGCCCTTCACCGACAGCGCGTATGGATGGCTGGCCGACGTCCTCCTGCCGATGACACCGATCCTCTCGAAGGCTCCCCTGATCGTGACGCGCGGGAATCACGAGGAGTGCAACCGGGCCGGCAACGGCTACTTCCTCCTCTTCGATCCGCGCACGGGCACGGAAGGCACGTGCGCGCCAGTTGCGGGCGCATCGGGCGTCCTCGAGGCAGCCCCCACCGTTCCCTCGGCGACCTATGCGATCGACCTGCAGGTCACCGCGACCCGCACCCTGCGACTTGCCATCGTCGACTCGGCCGGCGGGAGCGATACCAAGGCCGACGCTTTCGCGGCGGTGCAGCGACCCGCCTACGAGTCGGCGGCCCGGCTCACCCAGCAACGGCACGGACGCGAGAGCTGGCTGGTGACGCACCGGCCCGTCTACGCCTACGTCACGAGCACCTTCGCCCAGCCGGGAGCGCCCTTCAACCCGTGGTCGTCCGTCGACCAGACCGCCGCCTCGTTCGGGCTCCTGGGCACCTACGACCTGGTGTTCTCCTCGCACCTGCACCTGGCCCAGGCCGTGCAGATCCCCGGGCAGCCCGGCCAGTTGGTGCTGGGCAACGGCGGCACGCTGCTCGACCCCGCCGTCGGCTACGAACTGCCGGCGACTGGCCCGGTCGGCGCCCCCGGACAGACCTACCCCGCGCCCTCCTGGGCCTGGGTGGCGCCCCGCTTCGGCTACGCGATCGCAACCCCGTCGGCCGATGGCGGCGCCTGGCGCCTTCAGATGAAGGATCCCCTCGGCGGCACCTTCGCTCGTTGCGGCGTGCGGTCCGGCAGCATCTACTGCGCCGACACGCCGCCCCTCAGCTAGCGCAGGACGCCGTCCGCGAAACCGGCCGACAGCGGCGGGACCACCTGCAGCCCCATCTCCTGCGGGGTCGCCAGACCGGGATGCCGCGGCAGCACTCGCACCGTGTACCCGAACGGACCGTTCTTGTCGAGTGTCACCACCAGGCGGAACTGCCAGCGTCCACCGTCGTACTTCTCGACCTGCTCCATTGCCGCGTGCTGCGGATGCGAGAGGCGATCGTCAGCGTCGACACGCCCGTAGACGGTCTCCACGATGACGTCGTCCGGAGTGAGATCCCCGAGCGACACGAATGCCCGGACCGTGATCGGCGTGCCGAGGTTCACGGCGTCCCCGACGCCGTCCGCCTCCACGTGGTCGATCCGGATCGACGGCCAGGCCGCGCGCACCTTCTTCTTCCAGGTGGCGAGGTTGCGGGCCGACTCGAAGTTACCCCCTTCGACGGCCCGGGAGGCGAGGGCGGCCGGCATGTACAGCCGCAACACGTACTCGCGGAGCATGCGGCTGGCGAGCACCTTCGGCCCGAGCGTCCGCAGGGTGTGCCGGACCATGGCCAACCAGCGTGTGGGCAGGCCCCGCTCGTCGAGGGTGTAGAACGCCGGCGCGACCGAGTTCTCGATGAGGGCGTAGAGCGCCTCCGCCTCGATGTCGTCCCGCCGGTCTGCGTCCTCCAC
Source organism: Actinomycetota bacterium (assembly GCA_016717115.1). GTDB lineage: Bacteria > Actinomycetota > Actinomycetes > S36-B12 > S36-B12 > UBA10649. The sequence continues at coordinate 793,693 of JADKGE010000001.1, read as the reverse complement.
ACCGTCGGCCGTGGGGATCGCCCAGCCGTTCTCGCCGTCGAACCACTCGTCCCACCAGCCGTCAAGGATCGACAGGTTCAGGGCGCCGTTCAGAGCCGCCTTCATACCCGACGTACCGCTCGCCTCGAGCGGCCTGATGGGGTTGTTGAGCCACACGTCGCACCCGGGGTAGAGCACGGTGGCCATCGCGATGTCGTAGTCCGGCAGGAAGACGATGCGCTCGCGCACGTCCTCCTTGTCGGCGAAGTGCACGAGCTCCTGGATGAGGCGCTTGCCACCGTCATCTGCCGGGTGGGCCTTGCCCGCGACCACGAGCTGCACGGGGCGGTCGGGATCGGTCAGGAGGGCCTTGAGCCGCTCGGGGTTGCGCAGCATGAGGGTGAGGCGCTTGTAGGAGGGCACGCGACGGGCGAACCCGATGGTCAGCACGTCGGGATCGAGCACCGAGTCGATCCAGCCGAGCTCGGCATCGCTGGCGCCTCGGGTGACCCAGGAGTCGCGAAGGCGTGTGCGCGCCATCTCGACGAGCTCTTCGCGAAGAATGCGCTTCGTTGCCCACAACTGCTCGTCGGGGGTGTTGGCGATGGCCTCCCAGCCGGGCGCGTCGTCGATCGACTCCCCGTGCGCGAGGTCGATCACCTCACGCGCGACCCACGTGGGGGCGTGGACGCCGTTGGTGATCGACGTGATGGGCACGTCCTCGTTGTCGAAGCCGCTCCACAGACCCGAGAACATCCCTCGCGACACCTGCCCGTGCAGGAGGCTGACACCGTTCGCGCGCTGGCCGAGGCGAAGCCCCATGACCGCCATGTTGAACACGGCCGGATCGCCGCCATCGAAGTTCTCGGCGCCGAGCTCGAGGATGCGATCGACCGGCAGCCCGGGGTGGCGTTGTCGCCGCCGAAGTACTGGTGGATGAGATCGCGCGGGAAGCGGTCGATGCCGGCGGGAACGGGGGTGTGCGTGGTGAAGACGGTGCCGGCCCGGCTCGCCTCCAGCGCATCCTCGAACGACAGCGTCGGCGACTCCTGGATGAACTCGCGGATGCGCTCGAGCCCGAGGAACCCGGCATGCCCCTCGTTGGTGTGGAACACCTCGGGAGCCTTGTGCCCCGAGATCCGGCAGTACGCGCGCATGGCTCGGACGCCACCGATGCCCAGGAGCATCTCCTGCTGGAGCCGGTGCTCACCGCCGCCGCCGTACAAGCGATCGGTGACCTCGCGCTCGGCGGGACCGTTCTCCTCCACGTCCGAGTCCAGCAGCAGCAGGGGCACGCGGCCGACCTGCGCAACCCAGACGCGGGCGGACAGGGACCGCCCGCCAGGCAGGCCGAAGGCGATGCGCGCCGGGGATCCATCGGGCTCGCGCAGCAACGACACCGGGCTGCCATCGGGATCGAGGACGGGGTAGCGCTCCTGCTGCCACCCGTCGCGGGACAGGGACTGGCGGAAGTAGCCCGAGCGGTAGAACAGCCCGATGCCGATGATCGGCACGCCGAGGTCGCTGGCGGTCTTGAGGTGGTCGCCGGCGAGGATGCCCAGGCCACCGGAGTACTGAGGCAGCGCCGCGGCGATGCCGTACTCGGGCGAGAAGTAGGCGATGCCGGCGGGGGCCTCGTCGCCCAGCGACTGGAACCAGCGGTCCGATGTGAGGTAGTCCTGCAGGTCACCGCGGCTCCGGTTGACCCAGTCGACGAAGCCTGCGTCGGCGGACAGCTCCGCGAGTCGCTCGGCCGACACCTCGCCCAGGAGGCGGACCGGATCGTGACCGCCGGACTCCCAGAGGTCCTGGTCGATGGCCGCGAACAGGTCGCGGGTTCGGGGGTCCCAGGACCACCGAAGATTGATGGCGAGCTCCTCCAACGCGGCGAGGTTCTCGGGCAGCACGGTGCGGACGGTGAATCGGCGAATGGCTCTCACGGCGCACACGCTAGCGGCAAAGACCTCGGTGGACGGCACGTGGGCATCTACTTCTCGCATGTAAATGACGTGTTCTTGCATGCAACGCAAGTCCTTTCCCACGCGTCCCGATGATGACCCCGCTGCCGGTGCATGCCGCCGCTAGGCTGCCCGTCATGGGGAGTGAGCCATCTCGCCGGTCCGCCGCCGGCGCCCGATCGTCGACGTCCCGGTCCCGCGCGCCCCACGAACGTGCCGTCGTTCCGGCGAACCCCCCCGCACCGTGGACGCCGCGCCTCCTCACCCCGCCCGTGGAGCTCTCGGGCCGATTCCCCATCACCCAGGTCTCCCCCGTGAGCGTGGGCGGCCGGCGGCCCGCCACCGCGGCCGTCGGCGAGGCGGTACCAGTCCGGGCGACGTCATTCCGCGAGGGTCACGACAGCATGGGGCTCACCGTCATCCTCACGCGTCCCGACGGGTCGGTGGCCCAAGCGGTCCGCATGGACGACGAGGCGACGGGGCTGGACACGTGGATGGGCATCGTTCGGCCGGATGCGGTCGGCGACTGGTCCTTCACCATCGAGGCGTGGGGCAGCCCGTGGGACACGTGGCTGCATCGGGCGCTGATCAAGATCCCGGCCGACCAGGACGTCGACCTCGAACTGCTCGAGGGATCCCTCCTGCTTGAGCGCGCTGCCGACAGTCTGCCGGCCGGGGCCGAGGATGACCGCACCACGCTCGTCAGCGCCGCCCGCACCCTGGTGGCCACGGCACTGCCCGTGCCGGTGCGCCTGGCGGCCGGCACCGACCCGGTCATCACGGAACTGATGCACCGACGACCCCTGCGCGAGGGGGTGACCGCCAGCGGACCGTGGCCTCTGCGGGTCCAGCGCCGGCGGGCGCTCGTCGGCGCCTGGTACGAGTTCTTCCCGCGCAGCGAGGGCGCAAGCCTCGATCCGCCACGCACCGGCACCTTCGCCACCGCCGCGCAGCGACTCGATGCCGTCGCCGAGATGGGCTTCGATGTCGTCTACGTCCCGCCGGTGCACCCGATCGGCCGGATCAACCGCAAGGGCCCGAACAACACGCTCACCCCGGGACCGGAGGACCCGGGCTCGCCGTGGGCCATCGGGTCGGCCGAGGGCGGCCATGACGCCATTCATCCCGACCTCGGCACCATCGACGACTTCGACGCCTTCGTCGCCCGCTGCATCGAACTCGGGCTCGAGATCGCGATCGACCTCGCCCTCCAGGCCGCTCCCGACCACCCCTGGGTCGCCGCGCACCCCGAGTGGTTCACCACGCGAGCCGACGGCACCATCGCGTACGCCGAGAACCCGCCCAAGAAGTACCAGGACATCTACCCCCTCAACTTCGACAATGACCCCGAGGGGCTGTACGCCGAGGTCGAGCGCATCGTGCGCTACTGGATGGATCACGGAGTGCGCATCTTCCGCGTCGACAATCCGCACACCAAGCCCCTGTGGGTGTGGGACCGCCTCATGACCAGCATCTACGCCACCGACCCCGACGTCCTGTTCCTCGCCGAGGCGTTCACCCGGCCGCCCATGATGCGCGCGCTGGCAGAGGTGGGCTTCCAGCAGAGCTACACGTACTTCACGTGGCGCAACACACGCCAGGAGATCGAGGAGTACGCAAGCGAGCTCGCCGGCCCCGCCAGTGCCTACATGCGCCCGAACTTCTTCGTGAACACCCCCGACATCAACCCCGAGTTCCTCCAGCACTCGGGACCGGCCGGCTTCGCGATCCGTGCCACTCTCGGCGCCACGTTGTCCCCCACCTACGGGGTCTACAGCGGATTCGAGCTGTACGAGCACGTGGCGGTGCGCCCGGGCAGCGAGGAGTACCTCGACTCGGAGAAGTACCAGTACCGTCCCCGCGACTGGGAGCTGGCCCGCAAGCAGGGCCGCACGCTGGCGCCGTACATCGCGCAGCTCAATGCCATCCGCCACGGCCACGCGGCACTGCAGGACCTCCGGTCGCTGCGGTTCCACGGCAGCGACAGCAACGACGTCATCGCCTTCTCGAAGCGCGACGGCGACGACGTCATCCTCGTCGTGTGCACCCTCGACCCGACGCATGACCATGAGGCGACGATCTGGTGGGACCTTCCCTCTCTGGGTTTGTCGGACACCGAGCGGTATGTGGCCCACGACCTCATCACCGACAGCGTCTGGACCTGGGAACGCAGCACCTACGTCCACCTGAGACCGTGGGAGCACGTCGCCCACGTCGTGCACGTCCGACAGATCTGAAAGAACGACTACCCCCGCACCAGCCACGCACGACGAACACTCCCGGAGCGAGCATGTCGCAGTCACCTTCCAGCCCGGCCCCGCGCGACGTGTCGGTGCTCGACCTGGACCGGCTTGTCGATGGATGGCACCACGACCCCCATTCGATCCTCGGGCCGCATGTCGAGGACGGCACGACCACCATCCGCGTGCTCCGGCCGGGCGCTGAGGCCGTCACGGTGGTCACGCCCACCGACCGCATCCCGCTGACGCATGAGCACCGCGGCGTGTGGGTCACCGCACTCGACACGACGGACGTGCCCGACTACTCCGTCGACGTGGAGTACGACGGCAACGTCGTGCCCGGCGACGATCCCTACCGCTTCCTGCCCACCCTCGGCGAGATCGACCTGCACCTCATCGGCGAGGGACGACACGAGCAGTTGTGGCAGGTGCTCGGCGCGCACGTGCGCTCGTACCAGACATCGCTCGGTGTCGTGAGCGGGGTGTCGTTCGCCGTCTGGGCACCCAACGCCCAGGGCGTGCGGGTCTCAGGCGACTTCAACTTCTGGGACGGTACCGCCCACCCCATGCGCTCGCTGGGGTCCACGGGCATCTGGGAGCTCTACATCCCCAACATCGGCAACGGGGCCATCTACAAGTTCCACATCCTCGGCCGGGACGGAGTGTGGCGGGAGAAGGCCGACCCGTTCGCCTTCGCCACCGAGGTGCCCCCCGCCACCGGCTCCGTCGTCTACACGGCCGGCTACGAGTGGGACGACGAGGCATGGCTGGAGGAGCGCCTCACCATCGACCAGCACAAGCGCCCGATGTCGATCTACGAGGTGCACCTGGGCTCATGGCGGTCAGGGCTCGACTACCGCCAACTGGCCGTAGAGCTGACCGAGTACGTGCGTGACGCGGGATTCACGCACGTGGAACTGCTTCCCGTCGCCGAGCATCCCTACGGGCCGTCGTGGGGCTACCAGGTCACGTCGTACTTCGCCCCCACGTCGCGCTTCGGCAAGCCCGACGACCTTCGCTTCCTGATCGATGCTCTCCATCAGGCCGGCATCGGCGTGATCGTCGACTGGGTCCCGGCCCACTTCCCCAAGGACGAGTGGGCGCTGGCCCGCTTCGACGGCACGCCGCTGTACGAGCACTTCGATCCGCGCCGCGGCGAGCAGCCCGACTGGGGGACGTACGTGTTCGACTTCGGCCGCACCGAGGTGCGCAACTTCCTGGTAGCCAATGCCTTGTACTGGCTGGAGGAGTACCACGTCGACGGACTTCGAGTGGACGCGGTCGCGTCGATGCTGTACCTGGACTACTCGCGCAAGGACGGGGAGTGGTACCCGAACCAGTACGGCGGACGGGAGAACCTCGAGGCGGTCGCCTTCCTTCAGGAGATGAACGCCACGGTCTACAAGCGGGTCCCCGGCGCGATGACCATTGCCGAGGAGTCGACGGCGTGGCCGGGCGTGACGAGGCCTACCTTCCTCGGTGGCCTCGGCTTCGGATACAAGTGGAACATGGGCTGGATGCACGACACCCTCGAGTACATGTCCCACGAGCCCATCCACCGTCAGTACCACCACAACGAGATGACCTTCTCGATGGTGTACGCCTACAGCGAGCACTTCATCCTGCCGATCTCCCACGACGAGGTCGTCCACGGCAAGGGTTCTCTCATCGAGCGCATGCCCGGTGACCGCTGGCAGGAACTCGCGAACCTGCGCGCCTACCTCGCCTACATGTGGGCCCACCCAGGCAAGAAGCTGCTCTTCATGGGGTCGGAGTTCGCCCAGTCGGCCGAGTGGTCGAGCGAGAAGGGCCTCGACTGGTGGTTGCTTCAGTTCCCGGAGCACGCGGGAGTGCTGCAGACCGTCACCGACCTCAACTCCCTGTACGTCGGCACGCCCGCTCTGTGGCAGCGTGACTCCGAGCCCGGTGGCTTCGAGTGGATCGATGCCAACGACTCGGGCTCGAATGCCTTCAGCTGGCTCAGGTGGGATGACCACGGCGGGTGCGTCGCGGTCATGGTGAACCTGTCCCCCGTGCCCCGCGAGGGCTACCGTCTCGGCCTGCCGTTCGCCGGTACGTGGTCGGAGGTCATGAACACCGACGCGGTCGCGTACGGCGGATCGGGCATGGGCAACTTCGGCGCGATCGAGGCGACCGAGGCGTCGTGGCACGGGCGACCGGCATCGGCCGAGATCGTCCTTCCGCCGATGTCGACCAGCTACTTCCGCTACGACGGCTGACGCCACCCCACCACCCCACCCCACCCCTTCCCTCGAGTGGCGGCTCGTGGCGGCCTTGCTGGTCAGCAAGGCCGCCACGAGCCGCCACTCGACGGGGTTGGTCGGGGGGGGTGCTCTTACGGCCCCCTCAGAAGAGGGCGCTGGCCAGGGCCGAGCGGGCCTTGGGCACCGACGGATCGTCCGCCGCCAGCAGGAAGTAGTCGACGACCCGCAGACGGGCCGCCTCCCGCTCCTCGCCCGCGGTGAGCCGAACCACGCCGATGGCCAGGTCGAAGGCGGCCGGCCAGTCGTTTCGGAGCGCGGCGAAGTCCGCCAGCAGCAGTCGCCCGGCGGCGTCGTCAGCGCCCACCGGTTCGCTCACCTGCGAGGTGCGCCCATACAGACCCACCAACGCGAGTCCGGCCGCCGCATCCGGATCCGTGGGGTCGGCTGCGAGCACCGCTCGATACGCCTGTTCCGCCGCGATCCAGTCGCCCGCTTCGATGGCGTCGTAGGCCGCGTCAAAGCGCGGGTCGGCGGGAGGCTCCGGCAAGGGTTCGTCAGCCAGTTGCTCGGCCGGCTCGCCGTCAAGGGCCCCCGACACGCCCTGCTCGGCCGCCACCTTGAGCAACTCGTCGAGCACCTGCCGGATCTGCGTCTCGGGGTAGGCGCCCTGGAACAGCGGGACGGGCTGGCCCTTCACCACGGCGAACACCGACGGGATGGACTGGACCTGGAAGGCAGCGGCGATCTGCTGCTCGGCATCGACGTCGACCTTGGCGAGTACCCAGCGGCCCCCGTACTCCGCCGCCAGCCGCTCCAGTACCGGCGACAGCGTCTTGCACGGTCCGCACCATTCCGCCCAGAGGTCGAGGACGACCGGAACCGTCATCGACCTGTCGATGACCTCGGCCTGGAAGGAGTCGGTCGTGACGTCGATGACGACGCCGGCCGGAGCGCTGGCCAGGGCCGCCTCGGCCCGCTGCTGGTTCTGGCGAGCGGCGGTGAGAGCTCCGAGATCGACGGCACCTCGTGCGGAGAATGGGGTGGAGGACATGCGGGCATTCTCCCCCACGGGCAGGGTCAGCCTCACGGTGCACCCGCAAATCCCGGTGCGAGGCCACATGGGATGCGGCCGTCGGCGGGTCGTGCGCCGGCGCGCCCGCGCTACCCGCGACAATGCGAGGATGCACGTCTCCGCCAAGGCCGACTACGGCATGCGCGCCCTCATGGAGCTCGCCGCCTCGTACGACGCCAACCCCAGCCAGTTGGTCAAGGGCGAGGCCATCGCCAAGGCACAGGACGTTCCGTTGAAGTTCCTCGAGGGCATCCTGCGGCAACTTCGGCAGGCCGGTATCGTCACCAGCCAGCGCGGCGCAGAGGGCGGCTACCGCCTCGACCGGGATCCCAAGGACGTCACCATCGCCGACGTCGTCCGAGCGCTGGATGGCCCGCTTGCGGCCGTTCGGGGCCAGCGACCCGAGGACCTCGAGTACCAGGGGGCGTCCGAGCACCTGCGCGAGGTCTGGATCGCCGTGCGCGCGTCGATGCGGCATGTGCTGGAGCACATCAGCCTGGCCGACGTCGCGACCGGCACCCTTCCCCCCGAGGTCACCAACCTGCTGTCCGAGCCCGGGGCCTGGCAGCGCCGCTAGTCGGTGCCGCCGAGCAGGTCCGCCACCAGGGTGCTGGCCGCGGTGTACGCGTCGTTCCGGCCGGCAGCCACGTCGGCAGACAGGTGGGCCACGTCGACGAGCCGCTCGCCCGACTCCAGCATCCGCCGGAGCATCCCGAGCGCGATCGCCTCGACCTCCTCCTGTGCCCGCTTGAGTCGGCGCACCTCCAGTTGGCGAGACTCGGTCAGCCAGGCGGTGTGGGCGTCGATGGCGTCGACCAGCCCGTCGATGCCCTGCCCGGTCGAGGCCACCGTCTTGAGCACCGGCGGCACCCATCCACCGGCGGCCGCCTGGCCGAGCGAGATCATGGCGCGCAGTTCGCGCACGGTCGAGTCGGCGCCGTCGCGATCGGCCTTGTTGACGACGAACACGTCGCCGATCTCGAGAATCCCCGCCTTCGCGGCCTGGATTCCGTCGCCCATTCCCGGTGCGAGGAGGACGAGAGTCGTGTCGGCGGCCGCCGCCACCTCGACCTCCGACTGCCCGACGCCCACCGTCTCGATGAGGACCACGTCGAAGCCGGCAGCCTCGAATACCCGCAAGGCCTGAGGCGTCGTCGCTGCGAGCCCGCCGAGATGACCTCGCGAGGCCATCGATCGGATGAACACGCCGTCGTCGGTGGCGTGCGCCTGCATCCTGATGCGGTCGCCGAGCAGCGCGCCACCCGAGAAGGGCGACGACGGGTCCACGGCGAGCACTCCGACCCGCTCCCCCCGGGCCCGCAGCGACGTGATGACGGCGGAGGTCGTCGTGGACTTCCCGACTCCGGGCGAGCCCGTGATGCCGATGACGCGCGCGGTGCCCACCGTCGGGGCGACCGCGCGCATCAGCTCGGGCACGTCGGGCGATCCGTCCTCGACGAGCGAGATGAGGCGGGCGATGTCACGGGTCCGCCCGGATCGCGCGCCGTCGATCAACGTGCCGAGGTCCCTTGCCACCGACGAGGTCTCCAGGCGCCTAGGCCGACGGAACGCGGATGAGCAAGGCGTCGCCCTGGCCTCCGCCGCCGCACAGGGCGGCAGCACCGATGCCCCCGCCTCGACGCTGGAGCTCGAGGGCCGCGTGCAGCACGATGCGGGCGCCGGACATGCCCACCGGATGGCCGAGGGCGATCGCGCCGCCGTTGACGTTGACGATCTCCTTGCTCACGCCCAGCGACTTCATCGAGACGATGCCTACCGCGGCGAACGCCTCATTGATCTCGAAGAGGTCGACGTCGGTGACGGCGATGCCCTCCTTCTCGCACGCGCGCTTGATGGCGTTCGCCGGCTGCTCGTGCAGCGACGCGTCCGGGCCGGCGACCACCCCGTGTGCGCCGATCTCCGCCAGCCACGTCAGCCCGAGCTCCTCGGCCTTCGCGCGGCTCATGACGACGACCGCCGCGGCGCCGTCGGAGATCTGCGACGCACTGCCAGCAGTGATCGTGCCCTCCTTGCCGAAAGCCGGCCGCAGCTTGCCGAGCGACTGAGCGGTCGTCTCCGGGCGGATGCCCTCGTCGCTATCGACGATCAGCGGGTCGCCCTTGCGCTGCGGGACGCTCACCGGCGCGATCTCCTCGGCGAAGATCCCGCTCGCTGCTGCCGCTGCTGCCCGCTGGTGTGAAAGTGCGCTGAACTCGTCCTGCTCCTCGCGCGTGAGCCCATAGCGCGCGTTGTAGCTCTCGGTACTGTCGCCCATGCCCATCTGGTCGAAGGCGCAGGTGAGGGCGTCGAACGCCATCGAATCGACCATGGTCCAGTCGCCGTACTTGACGCCGGCCCGGGAGCCCACGAGCAGGTGCGGCGCATTCGTCATCGACTCCATGCCGCCGGCCACAACGATCTCGAACTCGCCCGCCCGGATGAGCTGGTCAGCGAGGGCGATGGCGTCGATCCCGGACAGGCACACCTTGTTGATGGTGAGTGCCGGGACCTCCATGCCGATTCCGGCGTTCACCGCCGCCTGCCTTGCGGTGATTTGTCCCGCTCCCGCCTGCAGGACCTGTCCCATGATCACGTAGTCGACCTGATCCGGCGACACCCCGGCGCGCTCGAGCGCGGACTTGATGGCCACACCGCCAAGCTGCGCACCGCTGAACGACGACAACGATCCTTGAAGTCGGCCCATCGGGGTCCGCGCGCCCGCAACGATGACCGATCCGTTCGAGAATGACATTCGATCTCCCAACCCCAGCTTCGATGATGACAACATAATGCCCATGAACTCCCTGCTGACGCGCATCGACCACGTCGGGATCGCCGTTGCCGATCTCGACGCCGCCATAGACTTCTACGCCCGCACCTTCGGGCTCTCCGTGGTGCACCAGGAGGTGAACGAGCGGCAGGGCGTGCGGGAGGCCATGCTCGGGGTCGGCGACTCCGGCTCGTGCATCCAGCTGCTCGCACCGCTCAACGAGACCTCCACGATCGCCAAGTTCCTCGACCGTTCCGGGCCGGGCATCCAGCAGATCGCCTACGGTGTCGACGACGTCGAGGCCGCCGCACAGACGCTGCGGGCCGCGGGGGTCCGGATGCTCTTCGAGACAGCCCAGGTCGGCACCGCGGGATCCCTCACAAACTTCTGCCATCCGAAGGACTGTGGCGGCGTGCTCGTCGAGCTCGTGCAGGCGCCGACACCGCATGCCTGACCCGTGCTGAGGGACGTGGACTACCCCGACGTCACCCTCCTGGGCTGGACCCCGACGGACGACCAGTGGACGGCCGCCGCGGCCGTCGCGATCGGCGCCCTGGCGGCCGGACTGGTCATGATCCTGTGGCGACGCGCCAGGCGCGCCGTCCTCGCCGCCGCACTGGCGATCGCCGTCACCCTCGCCTGGTGGATCCTCGTTCGCTGACCCGGCGTCACCGACGAGTGGTCTGGCACACTGCAGGGAAGACGCTTTTTCGCCTCTGATGGGAGTTAGCGATGGACCGGATTCGTGATGCGATCGTGGGTGGCGCTCCTGCCGAGGAGTTCGCCACCATGGCCGTGCCGGAGTCCTATCGAGCGGTGACGATCCACAAGGACGAGCAGTCGATGTTCGACGGGGTGCCGTCCCGGGAGAAGGATCCGCGCCTGGCACTGCACCTTGATGACGTCCCGGTGCCGGCGCTGGCGCCGGGCGAGGCCCTCATCGCCGTGATGGCGTCGAGCGTGAACTACAACACCGTGTGGTCGAGCATCTTCGAGCCGGTGTCGACGTTCGGGTTCCTGGAGCGGTACGGCCGCACCCATGCGGACGCGAAACGCCACGATCTGCCGTACCACGTGATCGGGTCGGACGCCTCGGGCGTCGTGCTGCGCGTGGGGCCGGGCGTGAACGCATGGCGTCCGGGAGACAAGGTGGTGGCGCACTGCCTGAGCGTGGAGCTGGAGTCCCCGGCCGGCCACAACGACACGATGATGGATCCCGAGCAGCGGATCTGGGGCTTCGAGACGAACTTCGGTGGCCTGGCCGAACTGGCCATCGTCAAGAGCAACCAGTTGATGCCCAAACCGGAGCACCTGACGTGGGAGGAGGCCGCGGCCCCGGGGCTGGTCAACTCCACCGCCTACCGGCAGCTGGTCTCCCGCAACGGCGCGGGGATGAAGCAGGGTGACGTCGTGCTCATCTGGGGCGCGTCCGGTGGCCTGGGCTCGTACGCCACGCAGTACGCGGTCAATGGCGGCGCGATCCCCGTCTGCGTGGTGTCCAGCCCGGAGAAGGCGGCCTTGGTGCGGTCCATGGGTGCGGACCTGGTCATCGACCGCTCCGCCGAGGGCTACCGATTCTGGAAGGACGAGCACACCCAGGATCCCAAGGAATGGCAGCGCCTGGGCAAGCGCATCCGAGAGCTCACCGGCGGCGACGACGCCGACATCGTCTTCGAGCACCCCGGCCGCGAGACCTTCGGCGCATCCGTCTACGTCGCCCGCAAGGGCGGCACCATCGTGACCTGCGCTTCGACCAGCGGGTTCATGCACGAGTACGACAACCGGTACCTGTGGATGAACCTCAAGCGCATCATCGGCTCCCACTTCGCCAACTACCGCGAGGCCTTCGAGGCCAACCGGCTCATCAGCCGCGGCATGATCCACCCCACCTTGTCGAAGGCCTTCCCACTGGAGGAGGCGGGCGAGGCCGCGTACGAGGTGCACCGCAACCTGCACCAGGGCAAGGTCGGCGTCCTCGCGCTGGCACCCGAAGAGGGCCTCGGCGTCACCAACCCGGAACTGCGGGCCCTGCACATCAACGAGATCAACCGATTCAGGGATACCTGAGTTTCGGGCCCGCTCACGTAGCATGGCCGCGTGACCGCTCCGCCCACCAGCGCCGCGCAGGTGCCGTGGACCCTGGACAAGGGCAAGCGCAAGGGCGAGATGGGCTACCTGCCCGGACTCGACGGGGTTCGCGCCCTCGCTGTGATCGGCGTGCTGCTCTACCACGCGGACCTCACGTGGATGAAGGGCGGCTTCCTCGGCGTCGATGTGTTCTTCGTGCTGAGCGGGTTCCTCATCACGACGCTGATCCTCGAGGAGTTCGATCGCTCTGGGCGCGTCGACTTCGCGAAGTTCTACCTCGGCCGAGCACGACGCCTACTGCCAGCGCTGGTGCTCATGCTTGCTGCCGTCGCCGTGGCTGCCGCGTTCGTGTACCGCGACGTCGCCTCACAGGTCCGCGCCGACACTCTGGCGTCGATCTTCTATGTCAACAATTGGTGGTACATCCTCAATGACCAGTCGTACTTCGAGTTCATCGGCCGGCCTCCCCTCCTCAAGCACCTGTGGTCACTCGCGGTCGAGGAGCAGTTCTACCTCATCTGGCCGGCCGTCGCGTTCCTGATCGTCTCCCGGTTCGCCCGAAAGGGCCTGCGCCGTGCCGCCTTCGTCCTGGCCCTGCTGTCCACCGCCTGGATGGTGTGGCTGTCCGTCGCCAACGGCTACCCCGACTTCGCCGATCCCAGCCGCGCCTACTTCGGCACCGACTCCCACGCCATGGGACTGCTCATCGGCGCCGCCCTCGCGACAGCCTGGCGACCGGGTCGCCTCAAGGCGACGCTCTCCCCCGGCGGTGTCGCCATCATCACGGCCGCCGGGATCGCCGCGCTGCTCGGAGTCCTCTACTTCTTCTGCTTCGTCGGCGAGTTCACGCCATGGCTCTACCGCGGCGGCTTCCTGCTCCTCGCCGGTGTCGTCGCTCTCCTCATCGCAGGCGCGACGCACCCAGCCTCACCGCTGGGGGGCTGGATGGGCACACAGCCCTTCCGGTACATCGGGCAGCGCTCGTACGGCCTCTACCTGTGGCATTGGCCGATCTTCATGCTCACCCGCCCCGTGCTGGACATCCCGCTCGACGGACCGGCCCTGTTCGCGCTCCGCATGGCCCTCACGTTCGGCATCGCAGAGCTCAGCTTCCGGTTCGTCGAGATGCCTATCCGTCGAGGGGCCATCGATCGCTGGGTGAAGGCGTGGCGCGAGTCGAAGGGCCAGGAACGCACCCGCCGCACTCGCAGTGGCGTCCTCGCCCTGGGCACAGCGATGCTCGCCGTGGTCATCGTCGGCGCCACCCTCGCCGCTGCGCCCGCGCCCAGTGCCACCGCAGGCCTGGCGCCGGACGTCGCGCAAGCCATCGGGATCACGGACGGCGGCCCTACCGAAGTCAGCCTCACGGATCCCGATCCCGTTCCCGCGACCGTGACGGCGTCCGACGCCGCTAGTGCCTCGGCTTCCGGCCAGCCGGCGGCCAGCGCATCGGCCGCACCCGCCGTCGGCAAGAACGGCAACCTCAGCGCCATCGGCGACTCCGTCATGCTCGGAGCACGCACGACGCTGAAGGACACCATTCCCGGCACCAGGGTGGACGCCGCCGTGTCGCGATTCCCCGGGGCCTTCATCGGCCGCCTGAAGAAGTACGTGGCCAAGGATGCGCTCGCCGATGTCGTCGTCCTGCATCCGGGCACCAACGGTGTCCTGCCGGAGAGCATGATGCGCGAGATGCTCGACATCCTCGAGGACACCCCCCGGGTCGTCGTCGTGAACGACAACATGCCGCGCACCTGGCGCGACCCCAACAACGAGGCCATCGACGCGGTCGTTCCCGACTATCCGAACGCCGTGCTCGCCGACTGGTACGCGGCGTCCAAGGACCACCCCGAGTACTTCGTGTCAGACGGGGTTCACCTCACGGCGAAGGGCGCCCGCGCCTACGCCCGATTGATCAAGAAGTCGGCTGGCCTCTGACGACGCCCGACTAGGACGTCTGCTGGCCTCTGACGACCTCGCCGAACCGCCGCAGGGCCAGCGAAACGTCGTCGGGACACTCGACGTTCGCGAGGTGGCCCGCGGCCTTCACCACGGCCAGGTCGCCAAAGACGAGCCGTTCGAGCATGAGATCCTGCTCGGCGCGCGCACTGAGCGCGTCCTCATCGCCCCACACCACGAGCGCCGGCACGTCGAGGCCTTGCAGGACATCCAGCGAATCGGGACGCGCCGCCATCGCCCGTTGGTACCAGGCCACCGTCGCGGTCGGGGCCGACGCGAGCCAGTCCCGCACCCGCAGCACCACCTCGGGACGACTCGCGCGGGTGGTCTCACCGAGGAGCCCCGGCAGCACGGACTGCTCGAGGATCCGGGCGGTCTGGTCGGGCGCCTCCTCGCACATCAGGGCCAGGCGCTCGCGGTTGTCTCGCGCTGCGGCCGCGTCTGCAGTGGCCTTCGTGTCGCACAGGACGACAGCGGCGGCAAGGTCCGGCCGGCTGGACAGGACCGACATGGCGACGTATCCGCCCAGGGAGACGCCCGCGAGGACGCACCGGTCGATGCCCCTGTCGTCGACCATGGCGATCACGGCCTCGGCCACCGGCAGCAAGGACGGCTCACCGGCCACCGGATCCGACGCGCCGAAGCCGGGCAGGTCGGGCACCAGCACACGCCATCCGGCCTCGACGAGCACCGTCGCCTGCGGCTGCCACATGCGGCCGTCACAGGGGAAGGCGTGCAGGAGCACAGCCACGGGCCCCTCGCCCTCGTCGCGCACGTGCATGCTCGTCATACGTCACTCCATCGGTCCATCGGTCCGCTCCATTCGCCGGGCAGCGGCGACCTGTCCGGCGAGATGATGCCCACGACGGAGTCGAGAACGATCTTGACGAAACGCTCGCCCACCCACAAGTGCTTGGCGCCGTCGATCGCGCGCACCTGTGCCTGCGCCAGCACGCTGAATCGGCGCCGGGCCTCGTCGGGCACGAGGTAGTCGTCGAACTCGGGTACCAGCGCTACCACCGGGCGCCCCCCGGCGGCCCAGGCAGCGAGATCGGCGTCGGTGCCGTGCCGCAGCGGGGGCGAGAGCAGGATCGCGCCGAGGACGGGGTCGACATCACCATGCTTAAGGACGACGTCAGTGCCGAACGACCACCCGACCAGCCACGGATCGGGCAACCAGCGCCGCGTCACCTCGGCGATCGCCGCCGCCAGGTCAGGCCCTCGCCCCTCGCCTCGTCGAAGGCCCCTTCACTGGTGCCCGCCGCGCTCGAGGTACCCCTCGTGTTGAACCTCAGCACCGCCGTATCGGCAAGGGCCGGCAGACGCCATGCCATCTTGCGAAAGACGTGGCTGTCCATCATCCCCCCGTGCGTGGGCAGCGGATGGACGCACACGATCGTTGCCACGGGCGCCACGGCCACGGGGAGGGCGAGCTCACCCACCAGCGACAGGCCGTCAGACGTGTGCAGGCGAAGGGGGTCGCGGCGAGCCGGGAGGACGGAGTTGGCGACGATCGACTGCGGGCCGGAGGTCATCTGCCCGCCCTCGGGGCGCGCCGGTCGCGCGCCGCCCAGCAGGGGGTGTGCCAGTGGCGCCGGTTCTCCAGGTCACGCTCGTCATCGGCGCGGAAGGCCACCACGTGGGGGGTCGCCGGAGGGATCATCTGGTCGCAGCCCGGGCATCGATAGGGCTTCGTGGCGGCGGCTCCCGTCGTCCGCTGGACGATCCAGGCACCATCCGGATGGGTCTCGGTGGTGCGACTGGCATAGGTCGGCCCCAGGTCGCGCGCCTCGTCAGGGCGTCGACGGTTCTTGCGACCCATCAGGTGTAGACCCGGAAGCCCCGCCCCGTCTTGCGACCGAGGTAGCCGGCGGTGACGAGATGCTCGAGCCGGGGAGCCGGCGCGAACCCGGGCTCGCGGAACTCCCGGTACAACGTGGCCTGGATCGCGAGCGAGACGTCAAGTCCGACGACGTCGAGCAGCTCGAACGGCCCCATCGGGTAGCCACAGCCCTTCTTCATCGCCAGATCGATGTCGTCCGCCGTCGCGTAGTTGGCCTCGAGCATGCGGATGGCGTCGTTGAGGTAGGGGAAGAGCAGCGCGTTGACGATGAAGCCTGCACGGTCACCGCACTCGACCGGGTGCTTGCCGATCTCCCGGCACACACGCACGCCCGTGGCCACGACGTCGTCGGACGTCGCCACTGTCCCGACGACCTCCACGAGCCGCATGAGCGGGGCCGGGTTGAAGAAGTGCAGGCCGACGACGTCCTGGGGTCGGTCCGTCACGGCTGCCATGTCGATCACCGGCAGGCTCGAGGTGGTGGTCGCGAGTACGGCCCCGGGCTTGCAGATCGCGTCGAGGTCGATGAAGAGCTGCGTCTTCACCCCGAGGTCCTCAACGACCGCCTCGACGACAAGATCGACGTCGGCCAACGCGGACAGCTCCGTGGCTCCCTGCACCCGGGCGAGGGCGGCGTCGCGGTCATCCGCCGAGAGCTTGCCCCGCTCGACTCCCTTGGCCAGGCTCTTGCCGATGCGGGCGAGGACCGTGTCCGCCTTGTCAGCGGATCGGGCAACGAAGACGACGTCGAAGCCGCCCTTCGCGAACACCTCGACGATGCCGGACGCCATCGTGCCGGAGCCGACGACCCCCACCCGAGCGACGGGACGACCACGCCCGACCGTGTCGCCGGCATCGGCACCGGCCGCGTCGACCACCACCGGGGAGCCTGGCGACTCGTAGGCGTAGAAGCCACGGCCGGACTTGCGGCCACGCAGCCCCGCCGTCACCATCTGCTTGAGGATGGGGCTGGGCGCATGGAGGCGATCGCGGCCCTGGCGATACATCGTGTCGAGGATCTCGTAGGCGGTGTCGAGGCCGATGAGGTCGAGCAGCATCAGGGGACCCATCGGGTACCCGCAGCCGAGGCGCATGGCCGCATCGATGTCCTCGCGCGTCGCGTAACGCGACTCGAACATCGACACGGCGTGGTTCAGATAGCCGAAGAGCAGGGCGTTCGCGATGAAGCCGGCCTTGTCGCCGACCACGACCGGCTCCTTCTCCAGCGTGCTGGCGAAGGCGACCGACTGGTCGACAACCTCCTGCGAGGTGACGACGGTGCGCACGATCTCGACGAAGGCCTGCACCGGTGCAGGGTTGAAGAAGTGGATTCCGATCACATGGGACGGCCGTGACGTCGCCACCGCGATGTCGGTGACGGACAGCGACGACGTGTTCGTGGCGAGGATCGCATGCGCGGGCACGATCGCGTCGAGCCGCGCGAAGAGGTCCTTCTTCAGCTCAAGGCTCTCCGAGACCGCCTCGATCACGAGGTCCGCGTTGGCGAGGGACGCCAGGTCGACGCTGAAGGAGATGCGACCGAGGAGAGCGATTCGATCCTCGTCGGTCATCTTGGAGCGCGACACCGCTCGCGCGCTCGAACCCTCGAGCGACCCACGCCCGCGGTCGAGGGCGGCTTCGGTCTCCTCGATCGCGATCACGTCGTAGCCATGGCGCGCGAGCACCTCCGCGATTCCGGCTCCCATGGTGCCCAGGCCGATGACGCCTACCACCGCGATACTCATGGCGATTCCTCCCCGAATCCGGACCGCACGGACACGTGCGCGACGCCTTCGAGCCTATCTGGCCATCTGCCCCGAACACGGGGCCACATCCCACGGCAACGGCACCTGCGGGGGCCCGATCAACGGCACAATGGCGCCGTGCCCGGGAGTCGGAAGCCATGAGGCGCGGCCTACTGGCCGCGACCCTGCTCGGCGTGATCGGGTGCCTCCTGACCGCCCCCGCGGCTCGCGCCTCGGATGCGGTCTCGGAACTGGCCGCGCGTTATGCCCCGGTTGTGGTGATCCGAGAGCAGTTGCAGCCGTGCGGTCCGGGCGAGCCCTTCCTGCCGACGCCCGTCGAGACGGTGCTCGGCGCCTCCGACGTCGTGCTTCGAGGACCCGGCGGACAGACGATCGCCGCCCCGACGACGGCGGACCTGGCTGGCAAGGGTGACGGCTGGTACCTCGACCTCCCCGGCAACCCGCTGGACCCGGGATGCGACTACGAGCGCTGGTTCGACGTGGCGGGCAAAGGCAAGGCTCCGACGGTGTACGCACGCGTCGCGACCGATCCTGACCACCTCGGCACGCTGGCGCTGCAGTACTGGTTCTTCTGGGCCTACAACGACTGGAACGACAAGCACGAGGGCGACTGGGAGATGCTCCAGCTGCTCTTCGACGCGTCGACACCCGAGGAGGCTTTGGCCATCGCGCCCGCGAGCGCCGCGTTCGCGCAGCATGAGGGATCGGAGACCGGCGGCTGGGCCGACGAGAAGCTCCTGAAGGAGGGCGACCACGTGGTCGTCTATCCCGGCCAGGGCTCGCATGCGGCCTACTTCACGCAGTCGCAGTGGTTCGGCAAGAGCGCGGCCGCCGGCTTCGGCTGCGACAACACGCTCGCCGAGGGCGTCACGGTGCGACCCGACGTCGTCATCCTCCCGGACGCGCCGACCGACGGCTTCGAGTGGCTCGACTTCACGGGGCGCTGGGGCGAGAAGGCCCCCTCCTTCAACAACGGGCCCACGGGCCCGAATACCAAGACCCAGTGGAACCGCCCCGTCTCCTGGCAGTTCGACGAGGGACGCGAGGGTGCGGTGGCGCTGCCGGTCGTCGGCGGTCCCGCCGTCGAGTCGTTCTGCGCATTGACAGAGGGCGGTTCGCTGCTGTTCATCCAGGCCCTCGACCAGCCACTGACGACGGGCCTCGTACTGCTGGCCTTCGTGCTCCTCGTGGCGTTGCTCGTGCGCGGCACGCGCTGGCGGTCCGGCGGCGACCGGCAGCCAGACCGCGAGCGCCGCGCTGGTCAGGTGGTCACCGCGTCGTTCGGGTTGCTCCGGCGGCACGCCCGCGGTTTCTGGCCCCTCCTGCTGACCGTCGGCCTGACCACTGCCGGTGCGCTCGCACTGCAGCGACTGGCGCTGCACCGTCGGCCCAGCGACGACATCAACGATGTGAATGGCGTTGCCAGCAGCCCCATCGCGGCGATCCTCGTGGTCGTCGTCGCCTTCGCGGTCGCCCCGATCCTCTCGGTCCTGCTGGCCGCGACCTGCCGCGTGGTCGAGGACATCGCCCGCGATCAGGCGCCCCGGCCGTGGGACGCCATCGCCCTTGCCGTCCGCCGGCCGGCAGGCGCCCTGGTGCAGCTTGTGCTGTTCTTCGTCGTCACGCTGCTGGCGTCGTCGCTCGTCCTGCTTCCGATCGCCCTGCTCCTGATCGCCTTCTGGGCCGTCGCCATGCCGGCGGCCGTGATCGAGCGACGCGGATTCATCGACGCGTTCCGTCGTAGCGCGGGCCTGACCAAGGGACGGCGCTGGCGAGCGGTGTTCCTCAGCGCCCTGCTCGTCTGGATCGGCTTCAGCCTCCCGGGGGCGATCGGCGGGCTGCTCCTGCTCGTCACGGGCTGGCCCTTCTGGGTCACGAACACGGTTGCGATCCTCGCCAGTGCCGTCCTCCTGCCGTTCTCGGCCATCGGCCTGTCGCTGCAGTTCTACGACTTCCGCCGCGAGGCAGTCGACGCGAGAACCTAGAACAGCCGCAGACCGGGGTCGTCGCTGCCCTTCAGCGCCTCGTAGTCGAGGACCACGCACCTGATACCCCGGTCCTCGGCGAGCACGCGTGCCTGAGGCTTGATCTCCTGGGCGGCGAAGACACCCGCCACCGGCGCCAGGAGGGGATCACGGTTGAGGAGCTCGAGGTAGCGGGTCAGCTGCTCGACGCCGTCGATCTCCCCCCGACGCTTGATCTCGACGGCGACAGACCGGCCGTACGGGTCTCGGCACAGCAGGTCGACCGGACCGATCGCCGTCGGGTACTCGCGCCGGACGAGAGACCAGCCCTCGCCCAGCACGTGGACGTGCATCGCGAGGAGTCGCTGCAGGTGCGCCTCGACGCCGTCCTTGACGAGGCCGGGATCGACGCCGAGCTCGTGCTCACCGGAGTGCAGCACCTCGTGCACGCTGATGACCAGTTGCTCACCCGCCTTGTTCTCGACCGTCCAGACCTCCACGGTCTCCTCGGCGTCGGACGAGACGATCCGCGTGGTGCACGGCGGGCTCATCCAGTTGAGCGGCTTGTACGAGCCACCGTCGGAGTGGATGAGCACGGAGCCGTCCGCCTTCACCATGATCACCCTGGTCGCCTCAGGCAGGTGGGCGGTCAGCCGTCCGACGTAGTCGACCGAGCACCGGGCCACCATGATCCGCACGCGGCTACCGTACCGGCCTGACTCGGCCGGCCCGCCGTGCCATGATCGGCGGATGGGCGACGTCGCGATACGGGTGAAGGACGTCC
This sequence comes from Actinomycetota bacterium, assembly GCA_016717115.1. Lineage (GTDB taxonomy): Bacteria > Actinomycetota > Actinomycetes > S36-B12 > S36-B12 > UBA10649. Next base: position 773,045 of record JADKGE010000001.1, on the reverse strand, counting down.
GCAAGCGGTATGGCGACCTCTGGGCGCTCGACGGAGTGAGTTTCGACATCGCCTACGGTGAGTGCTTCTCCCTGCTCGGCCCCAACGGAGCGGGCAAGACCACGATCACCGAGATCCTCGAGGGATATCGCAGCCGCGATGCCGGCGACGCTGAGGTGCTGGGCATCGACCCAGCGCACGCCGACCGTGAGTGGAAGTCGCGCGTCGGCATCGTCCTGCAGTCGGACCGGGATCTGGGTGATCTCACGGTGTCCGAGGCCGTGCATCACTTCGCCGGGTACTACCCCAATCCACGGAACCCGGACGAGGTCATCGATGCCGTCGGGCTGACCGAGAAGAGGAAGTCCCGCAACGAGAAGCTCTCTGGCGGGCAGCGGCGCAGGCTCGATGTCGCGCTCGGCATCATCGGCCGTCCCAGCGTGCTGTTCCTCGACGAGCCCACGACGGGCTTCGACCCCGAGGCCCGGCGCGACTTCTGGGACCTCATCGACGGCCTCAAGTCCGAGGGCACCACGATCCTGCTGACCACGCACTACCTCGAGGAGGCGGAGTACCTGGCCGATCGAGTGGCGGTGATCTCCCGTGGCCGGGTGGTCGAGTGCGACACGCCCGCTCGACTGGGCGACCGGCAGAAGGGAACCGCCCGGGTGACGTGGCTCGAGAACGGACATCACCGCGAGCTGCAGACGATGGCGCCGACCAAGGCCGTGTCCGACCTCTCAGCGCGCTTCGATGGCGAGATCCCCGGCCTCACCGTCCAGCGCGCCCGCCTCGAGGACGTCTACCTCGCACTGCTCGACGGTGATCGCTACGCGGAAGGAGGGGACAGCGAATGAGCACCGACGTCAGGCTGCACATCCCCAGCACCGTGTCGATCGGCCGCCGCCGGATCATCATCGAGCTCAAGCAGTTCTTCCGCGACAAGAACTCCGCGCTATGGAACTTCGCGTTCCCGGTGATCCTCCTGGTCATCTTCGGCTCGGTCTTCAGCGGCCAGCAGATCGGCCCGGACATCACGTTCTCGCGCTACTTCGTGGCCGGGATGATCGCCTCCGGCGTCCTCTACACGTCGTTCCAGAACCTCGCCATCGCGATTCCGCTCGAGCGGGAGGACGGCACCCTCAAGCGGCTGCGCGGTACGCCGATGCCCAAAGTGTCGTACTTCATCGGCAAGATCGGCACGGTCTTCGTCGCCTACATCGCGCAGGTCACGATCCTCATCACCGTCGGCATCCTCTTCTATGGGATCAAGCTGCCGAGCACGGCTCTGCAGTGGTTCACCTTCTTCTGGGCCAGCGTTCTCGGCCTGGTCGCCTGCACGCTTCTCGGGATCGCCTTCTCGGTCGTGCCGAAGACGGGCCGCGGCGCCTCCGCGGTGGTGTCGCCGATCGTGCTGGTGCTGCAGTTCACCTCAGGGGTGTTCTTCGTCTTCAGTCAGCTCCCCCACTGGATGCAGGTATTCGCCTCGTTCTTCCCGCTCAAGTGGCTGGCACAGGCGATGCGCAGTGTCTTCCTGCCGGAGGCCGCCGCCGCTCTGGAGCCATCCGGCAGCTGGGAGCTCGGCATGTGCGCCCTCATGCTGTTCATCTGGGTCATCATCGGACTCGTGCTGTCGATCGCCGTCTTCCGCTGGACGCCTCGCGGCTCCAACTGATCGCGCGCCTGATCGCCCTGTACCTGGGTGTCAGCTCAGCGGATCCATGCCGCGGGCCTCGCGAATGACGTTGACCACGCTGACCATGATGGCGTTGGCGTCGTAGTCCTTCGGTGTGAACACCGCCGCGACGCCGCGCGCGCGCAGCCACACCGCATCCGCGTCGGGAATGATCCCACCGACCACGACAGGAACGTCGTCAAGGCCCTCCGCCCGGAGCCCCTCGATCACGGCGGGCACGAGTTCCCGATGCGAGCCCGACAGGATCGACAACCCCACGACGTCGACATCCTCAGCAACCGCGGCGGCGACGATCTCCTCTGGAGTGAGCCGGATGCCCTGGTACACGACCTCGAATCCGGCATCACGCGCTCGCACGGCGATCTGCTCGGCCCCGTTCGAGTGCCCGTCGAGACCGGGCTTGCCCACGAGGAACCGCAGCTTCGACCCCACGTCATCGGCCGTCTGGCGCACTGCCCTGCGGGCTGCCGCGAGCCCCTCGCCCGACGCCTCCACCCCGATGCTCCCCGACACGCCGGTCGGCGCGCGGAACTCCCCGAAGACGTCGCGAAGGGCACCGGCCCACTCGCCGGTGGTCACGCCTGCACGGGCGCAGCGCAACGAAACCTGCATGAGGTTCTCCTGCCCCGCCGCCTGGGACCGGAGTTCGGCGAGCGCCGAGGCGACCTCGCTCGCGTCGCGCGTGGACCGCCACCGGTCCAGGTCCTCGATCGCCTGTCGCTCCACGTCCGGATCGACGGACTGGATCGCCCCCTCCAGATCGGCCGTCAGGGGATTCTCCTCGCTCGTCGTGAAGGCGTTCACGCCGACGACGATGTCATCGCCCGACTCGATCCGCGCCCGCCGACGAGTGTGCGATCGCACCAGCTCCGACTTCATGTAGCCGCTCTCGACGGCCGCGACCGCCCCGCCCATCTCCAGGACACGCTCCAGCTCCGCGGCGGCTCCGTCCATGAGCTCGTCGACGAGGCGTTCGACCACGACGGAACCGGTGAACAGGTCGTCGTACTCGAGCAGGTCGCTCTCGAATGCCAGCACCTGCTGCATCCGAAGGCCCCACTGCTGGTCCCAGGGCCGCGGCAGGCCCAGGGCCTCGTTCCATGCCGGCAGCTGCACCGCCCTCGCCCGCGCATCCTTCGACAGCGTGACGGCGAGCATCTCCAGAACGATGCGCTGGACGTTGTTCTCCGGCTGCGCTTCCGTCAGTCCGAGCGAGTTGACCTGCACCCCGTAGCGGAAGCGGCGCTGCCGCGCATCGTTGACTCCGTAGCGCATGCGGGCGATCTCGTCCCACATTCGTGCCATCGCGCGCATCTTGCACATCTCCTCGATGAAGCGCACTCCGGCGTTGACGAAGAACGAGATGCGGGCGACCACCTCGCCGAATCGCTCCTCCGGCACCTGCCCCGAGTCACGGACGGCGTCCAGGACGGCGATGGCGGTGGCCATGGCGTAGGCGATCTCCTGGATCGGTGTCGCCCCGGCCTCCTGGAGGTGGTAGCTGCAGATGTTGATCGGGTTCCACTTGGGAACGGCGGACACGGTGAAGGCGATCATGTCCGTGATGAGGCGCAGGGACGGCGCTGGCGGGAAGGCGTACGTACCGCGCGACAGGTACTCCTTGATGATGTCGTTCTGCGTGGTGCCCTGGAGCGAGGACAGTGGCGTGCCCTGCTCCTCCGCCACGGTGATGTAGAGCGACAGCAGCCACATCGCGGTGGCGTTGATCGTCATGGACGTGTTCATCTCGCCCAGCGGGATCCCGTCGAACAACCGGCGCATGTCGCCGACGTGGGCCACCGGAACGCCTACCTTCCCCACCTCGCCGCGCGACATCACGGAGTCGGGGTCATAGCCGGTCTGCGTGGGTAGGTCGAAGGCCACCGACAGCCCGGTCTGCCCCTTGGCCAGGTTGCGTCGGTAGAGGGCGTTCGACTCGGAGGGAGACGAGTGCCCTGCGTACGTCCGCATGAGCCAGGGAGCATCCTTCACCCTGCGTGACATGGCAGATTCGATTGGATCCAATGTGCCGCTCATGCTCGAAGGCTACCTTCCGGCTAGCGCTGATCGGGTGATGGCTGCACGATGGACCCGTGCCGGCCTGGAACTCATTCTCCTTCGCCTTCGGTCCACTCGTGGCCGTCGTTCTGGTGGGCGTGTTCGCCGTCATCCTGAGGTGGGCCTTCCGACGCGGATCGTCGGTGGTGGCCGCTCCTCCGCGCCCGGGACCCGACGGCGACTACGGCCTGCTCGTGCCGGTCGCGGCCCCCTCCTCCTACGTCGAGGGCGAGCTGCTGCGCCGCCTCCTGGAGGATCGAGGAGTGCGGGCGAACCTGGCGACCACGCTCGACGGCCCGCGCCTGATGGTGTGGCCCGCCGATGAGGCGAATGCGCGTCAGGTGCTGGCTAGCGGTCGCTGACCACGTCGCGGCGCACGTCGGCACCGAGCGCCTCCAGCGACGGGACGAATCCGGCATACCCGCGGTCGATGTGCCCCACTCCGTACACCGTCGTCTCCCCCTCGGCCACCAGGCCGGCGAGCACCAGGCCGGCCCCGGCGCGGATGTCCGTGGCCTCGACGGGTGCGGCCGACAGGCAGGACCTGCCGCGAACCAGCGCATGGTGCCCATCGGTGCGCACGTCGGCGCCGAGTCGAGCGAGCTCCTGCACGAACCGGAACCGCGCCTCGAAGAGGTTCTCGGTCACGAGCGCAGCGCCGTCGGCGATCGCGTTGAGGGCGATGAACTGGGGCTGGAGGTCGGTCGGGAATCCGGGGTACGGCAACGTGACGATGTCGACCGACTGCGGACGACGGTCCATCGAGACGCGAAAGCCGTCCGGCAGCACGTCGATGTCCGCCCCGCACGTCGCGAGCTTCTCCAGGGCGATGCTGAGGTGCTCGGCATGGGCATTGCGCACCGTGACGTCGCCCCGGGTCATGACGGCGGCCGCGGCCCAGGTCCCGGCAACGATCCGGTCGGGAACGGTCTCGTGCTGCACCGGGTTCAGTGCGTCGACTCCGACCACTGTGAGCGTCGACGTGCCGACGCCATCGATGGCCGCGCCCATCTGCTGCAGCATGGTGCAGATGTCGATGATCTCGGGCTCGCGCGCCGCGTTATCGATGACCGTCTCGCCATCGGCCAGCACGGCCGCCATCACGAGAGTCTCCGTCGCGCCGACGCTCGGGAAGTCCAGCCAGACGCTGGCCCCCGTCAGTCGACCTTCCGACTGGGCCAGGAGGTAGCCGTGCTCGCTCGTGACCTGAGCGCCCATGCGGCGCAGTCCGTCGATGTGCATGTCCAGGCCGCGAGAGCCGATGTTGTCGCCGCCCGGCAGCGCGACGTCAGCAGCCCCGAGCCGCGTGACGAGGGGGCCTAGGACGCAGACCGAGGCGCGCATTCGCCTGACGAGGTCGTAGTCGGCGCGATGGTCGGGGCGCTCGGGCACGGTGATCACGAGTGACGACGACGGCACGTCGTGGCCAACCTCGCACCCGAGCCGGCGCAGGAGTTCGGCCATGATCTCCACGTCGAGGATGTCCGGGACATTCGTGATCGTGCTCGTGCCCGGTGCGAGGAGTGTCGCGGCCATGAGCTTCAGGACGGAGTTCTTGGCGCCCGTCAGGCGCACCTCGCCACGCAACGGGCTTCCCCCGACGACCCGCAAGACCTCCACGGCCGCATCGTACGAGTCGGGCTCGGCCGACGACCGGTCGGTCCTCGGCGGGACCGCTCGGTGTGGCGTAGGGTCGCGCCATGGTGAACCTCACGCGCATCTACACCCGCACCGGCGACGATGGAACCACGTCCCTTGGCGACATGAGCCGAACAGGGAAGAACGACCCACGACTCAAGGCCTACGCCGACGTCGACGAGGCGAACTGCAGCATCGGCCTTGCCCTGGCGTCGACGGACTTCCCCGCCGACGTCGCCACGCTGCTCGTGGCGATCCAGAACGACCTCTTCGACGTGGGGGCCGACCTGTGCACGCCGGTCGTGGAGAACCCCGCACACGTCCCGCTGAGGGTCACCGAGGCCTACATCGAGCGGCTCGAGAAGGCGTGCGACGCGTACAACGAGCGGCTCGAGCCTCTCCGGTCGTTCGTGCTGCCGGGAGGCACCGTGGGCGCCTCGCACCTGCACGTCGCGCGCACGGTCGTGCGCCGGGCGGAGCGGTCGACGTGGGCGGCCCTCGACACGTACCACGGCGGCATGAATCCGCTCACGGCCACCTACCTCAACCGCCTGAGCGATCTGCTGTTCATCCTCGCAAGGGAAGCCAACACCGCAGCAGGCGGCGACGTTCTCTGGCAACCAGGCGCCAACAGATAACTGCCGAGTGGCGGCTTGTGGCTGCTGAAACTGACGTTTCAGCAGCCACAAGCCGCCACTCGGCGGGGTTCTACCGGGCGGTGATGCCCTTGGCGATCTCCGCCACCTGAATGCGCGTCTCCGCTCGACGCACGGCCGGCATCTCCTCGTCCGTGACGCCGCCGTCCTGCGCACGTGCCAATGCGGCCTTCGCCCGCTCAAGGTCGATGTCCTCGCCCATCTCAGCCACCTCGGCGATGACGTTGACCTCGTTGCCGGCCACCGAGAAGAACCCGCCGTGGATGGCCACGATGAGCTTCGACCCGTCGAGTTCCTCCACGCGCAAGGGAGCGCTCTCCACCAGCAGCGCGAGCACCGGCTCGTGACTGGGCAGGATCCCGATGTCGCCCTCCGGCGTCTTCGCGACGATGCTCTTCGCCTGGCCCGACCACAGCGATCGCTCCGCCGAGACAACCGCCACGTTCAGCACCTTGTCGTCCTCAGCCATCGCTGGCTAGCCCTTCGCCAGCGAGGCGGCGTTCTTCTCGACATCCTCGATGCCGCCGCACATGAAGAAGGCCTGCTCGGGGATGTGGTCGTACTCGCCGTCGCACAGCGCCTTGAAGGAGGCGATGGTCTCCTCGACCGGCACGAACGAGCCGGCCTGGCCGGTGAACGCCTCTGCCACGAACATGTTCTGGGACAGGAAGCGCTGGATCCGACGGGCGCGGCCGACGAGGATCTTGTCCTCCTCGGACAGCTCGTCGATGCCGAGGATGGCGATGATGTCCTGGAGGTCCTTGTAGCGCTGCAGGATCTCCTTGACGCGCGCGGCCACGGCGTAGTGCTCGTCGCCGACGTAGCGCGGGTCGAGGATCCGAGACATCGAGTCGAGCGGATCGACGGCCGGGTAGATGCCCAGCTCGGAGATCGGCCGGCTGAGGGTCGTCGTCGCGTCGAGGTGGGCGAACGTGGTGGCGGGAGCCGGGTCGGTCAGGTCGTCGGCCGGCACGTAGATGGCCTGCAGCGACGTGATCGAGTGACCACGGGTCGAGGTGATGCGCTCCTGCAGCTGCCCCATCTCGTCGGCCAGCGTCGGCTGGTAGCCGACCGCGGACGGCATGCGACCAAGGAGCGTGGACACCTCGGAACCGGCCTGGGTGAAGCGGAAGATGTTGTCGATGAACAGCAGGACGTCCTGCTTCTGCACATCGCGGAAGTACTCCGCCATGGTCAGCGCCGACAGCGCCACACGAAGGCGGGTGCCGGGCGGCTCGTCCATCTGGCCGAAGACCAGCGCGGTCTTGCTGATGACGCCGGACTCGGTCATCTCGAGGAAGAGGTCGTTGCCCTCGCGGGTGCGCTCGCCGACGCCGGCGAACACCGAGACGCCGCTGAAGTTCTCGGCGACGCGGTAGATCATCTCCTGGATGAGCACCGTCTTGCCGACACCGGCGCCGCCGAACAGGCCGATCTTGCCGCCCTTGACGTAGGGCGTCAGCAGGTCGATGACCTTGATGCCCGTCCAGAAGACCTCGGTCTTGGACTCGAGCTGGTCGAAGGCCGGCGGCTGGCGGTGGATGCTCCAGCGCTCCGTGATCTCGAGGGACGACTCGGGGACGTCGAGCGGGATGCCCAGGGTGTTCCAGACGTGGCCCACCGTGACGTCGCCGACGGGAACCGTGATGGAGTCGCCCGTATCGCGAACCTCGGCGCCTCGCACGAGCCCGTCGGTGGGCTGCATCGAGATGGCCCGCACCATGTTGTCGCCGATGTGCTGCGCGACCTCGAGGGTGAGCAGTCGCTTGCCACCACCCTCCTCGCCGTCGCCGAAGTCGACGTCGACGTGGAGCGCGTTGAACAGCTCCGGCATGGCCTCGACGGGGAACTCCACGTCGACCACGGGGCCGGTGACACGGGCCACGCGGCCCACGCCGGTCTTGGTCTCGGTCGTTGCGGTCATGTCTTGTTCCCTCTCCTAGCGCGAAGCTGACAAAGCGTCGGCGCCGCCGACGATCTCGCTGATTTCCTGGGTGATCTCGCCCTGCCGGGCCTGGTTGGCTTGCCGCGACAAGGACTTGATCATGTCCTCGGCGTTGTCTGTGGCGGACTTCATGGCGCGACGACGCGCCGCGTGCTCCGACGCAGCGGACATCAGGAGCGCCGAGTACACCGAATGATCGATGTACCGGGGCAGCAGCCCGTCGAGGACCGACTCCGCGTCGGGCTCGAATTCGTAGAGCGCTGACGGCTGCTCGCCCTCCTTGACCTCCACGACCTCGTCGACGACCTCGAGGGGCAGCAGGCGCCGGATGCGGGCCTCCTGCGTCATCATCGACGCGAAGTGCGTGTAGACGAGGTGGATCTCGTCGACTCCACCCTCCTCGACGGATGTCTGGAAGGCCTTGAGGAGGTCGTCCCCGATGCGCTTCGCGTCGGCGTACGTCGGCTGGTCGGTGAAGCCGGTGTACTCCCCCGCCATCTCGCGGTTGCGGAACCGGTAGTACGACACGCCCTTGCGTCCGACCACGTAGGGAATGACGGTCATGCCCTTCTCACGGAGGTTCGCCGCAAGCGCCTCACCCTCTCGGAGTGCGTTGGCGCTGTAGGCACCCGCGAGCCCACGGTCGGCCGTGACGATGAGCACGGCCGCACGCGTACGGTTCTCGGCGTTGGCCATCAGCGGGTGCTTGCGGACGTCGGCGGCCCCAGTGGCCGCCGCGCTGATGGCGGCGTAGAGATGGGTGAGGTACGGCAGGGACGCCTCGAGGCGCGCCTGGGCCTTCACGATGCGGGAGGAGGCGATGAGCTCCATCGCCTTCGTGATCTTCTTGGTCGACTGGACGGAGCGGATGCGCCGCCGGTAGACCCTCAGTTGTGCGCCCATGTCGGCTAGCCCCGAACCGCCCGCTTGATCTGCGTGCGGTCGATCTCCTCGTCGGCAACCGCTGACACCGGCTCGTCGTTGACGAGGAGGTGACCGGCCGTCGTGGTGTACTGCCGCTTGAACGCAGCGATGGCGCCTTCGAGCACCGAGACCGAGTCATCAGACAGGTCGGTGGTGGTGCGGATGGCCTCGAGCACCTCGGGATTATGGCGATCGAGGTACTCGAGGAACTCGCCGTCGAAGCGACGGATGTCCTCGACCGGCACGTCGTCGAGCTGGCCGGTCGTTCCGGACCACACCGAGACGACCTCGCGCTCCATGGCCTGAGGCTGGTACTGCGGCTGCTTGAGCAGCTCGACCAGCCGTGCACCGCGCTCGAGCTGCGCCTTCGACGCGGCATCGAGGTCGGAGCCGAACGCTGCGAACGCCTCGAGCTCACGGAACTGGGCGAGGTTGAGGCGTAGTCGGCCGGCGACCTTGCGCATCGCCTTCGGCTGCGCGGAGCCGCCGACGCGCGACACCGAGATGCCGACGTTGATGGCCGGACGGACGCCGGAGTTGAACAGGTCGGACTCCAGGAAGCACTGTCCGTCGGTGATCGAGATGACGTTGGTCGGGATGTACGCCGACACGTCGTTGGCCTTGGTCTCGATGATCGGGAGCCCTGTCATCGAGCCGCCGCCGAGTTCGTCGGACAGCTTGGCGCAACGCTCGAGCAGGCGACTGTGCAAGTAGAAGACGTCGCCGGGGTAGGCCTCGCGGCCCGGCGGGCGGCGCAGCAGCAGCGAGATGGCGCGGTAGGCCTCGGCCTGCTTGGACAGGTCGTCGAAGACGATGAGGACGTGCTTGCCGTTGTACATCCAGTGCTGGCCGATGGCCGAGCCGGTGTACGGGGCGAGGTACTTGAAGCCGGCCGGGTCGGAGGCGGGCGAAGCCACGATGGTGGTGTACTCCATCGCGCCGTACTCCTCGAGCGCGCCCTTGACGGAGGCGATGGTCGACCCCTTCTGGCCGATGGCGACGTAGATGCAGCGCACCTGCTTGTTCGGGTCGCCGGACAGCCAGTTCTCGCGCTGGTTGAGGATCGTGTCGAGGCAGACCGCAGTCTTTCCGGTCTGGCGGTCGCCGATGATCAGCTGGCGCTGGCCGCGGCCGATGGCGGTCATGGCGTCGATGGCCTTGATGCCCGTCTGCATGGCCTCCTTCACCGGCTGGCGCTGGACCACCGTGGGCGCCTGGACCTCCAGGGCGCGACGGCCCTCGGCCTCGATCGGGCCCATGCCGTCGATCGGGTTGCCGAGCGGGTCGACCACGCGGCCGAGGAACTTGTCGCCGACGGGCACCGAGAGCACCTCGCCGGTGCGGCGCACGGGCTGGCCCTCCTCGATCTTGGAACCGTCGCCTAGCAGGACGACGCCGATCTCGCGAACGTCGAGGTTGAGGGCGACACCGAGGAGTCCGCCATCGAACTCCAGCAGCTCGTTCGTCATCGCCGAGTGGAGGCCTTCGACGCGGGCGATGCCGTCACCGGTCTCGACGACTCGACCCACCTCTTCGCGAGCGGTCTCCGGCGAGTACGCCGCGACGTTCCGCTCGATCGCATCCCGGATCTCGTCCGGCCGGATCGTCAGCTCCGTCATGGTGTCCTGCTCTCTTTCTCGGCCCGCGTGGCGGGCGGTCTGTCGGTTTCTTCGCTGCAGTCTGTTCGATGGTGCGGGGTGGTGCCGTAAGCGGGAGCGGCTAGCCGAGAACGGCTCGCCTGGCCTGCTCAAGTCGGGATGCGACGGTGCCGTCGATGACCTCGTCGCCGATCTTGACGTGGACACCGCCCAGGACCGCCGGGTCGACGGCCACATTCAGCCGCACAGTGCGGCCCTTCAGCCGCGACAGGATGTCGGCAAGGCGCCGAGCCTGATCGGCAGCGAGTGGTGCGGCGACCCGCACCTCGGCCACCATGCGCTCACGCTGAGTGGCCGCTAGGTCGCACAGGTCGTCGACGACCGCGTCGATACGCCGGCCATGCAGATGGCCCACGGCGTACTGCAGCACCTGGTCGGTGGCCGCCGTCGAACGCCCGGCGAGCAGGTCGCGAACGATCGCACCCTTGGTCACGGCCGACTGCGCCGGATCAGTCAGCGCCATCTGGAGCGCCGGCGACGAGTCGAGGGCCCGGCCGAAGAGGAACAGCTCCTCCTCGGTGGCATCCAGCGTCCCGTCGGACTCCGCCACGGTGAAGGCGGCCTGATCTGCCAGCAGTTCGACCGCGAGGACGAGGTCGACGTCGGACGACCAGCGACGGTCGATGACCATCAGCATGATCTCCACCGCGAGGTCTGCGATCTGGCCTGTGAAGATCTGCCGCACCAGGTTCTCGCGCACCGAATGCGGCTGTCCGGAGTCGGCCAGCATGTTGCGCAGCTGACCCTCCTTGTCGAGCAGCGCCGCCACGGCGAACAGGTCCGCCGCCAGCTGCGCGAAGCCCACGTCCCGCCGGCGGGCGTCGAGGCCCTCCTGGCAGGCAGCGAGACTCTCGCGACTGGATCCGAGCATCAGCTGGCCGCCTGCCGCTCGAGGTCGTTGAGGAACTCGTCGACCGTCGAGCGCACGCGCGCATCGTCGGTGAGCGACTGGCCGACGACCTTGCCCGCCAGGGTGACGGCGAGCTCCCCGACCTGTCGGGTCAGTGCGGCCGTCGCCTGGGAGCGATCAGCCGCCAGTTGAGCCTCGCCGGCAGCGGTGACCTGCGCCGCCGCCACGCGCGCCTCGCCTCGCGCCTCCTCGATGAGCGCGGACCGATCGGCCTGGGCCTGCGTTCGGATGGCCGAAGCCTCTTCGCGAGCCTGCGCGAGCTGAGCGCGGTACTGCTCAAGCAGATCCTTCGCCTCGGCCTCGGCAGCGGTCGCCCGCTCGATGCCGCCCTCAATGGCATTCGTGCGGTCCTCGAGGGTCTTCTTGATGCTCGGCAGGGCGAACTTGGCGAGCCCGCCGAACACGACGAGGAACGCGATGATGCCGATGATCAGCTCGTCGATCGGCACGGCGAGGACCGAGGGCATTTCCTCAGCCCCCTCGCCCGAGGCGACGACCACAGTGCTCACTGCGGCAATGACGTTAATCACGACGGTGACCTTCCCGAATCAATCAGTGGACCAGAACCGCTGGGTGGTTCAGGTCACACACCGAAGACGAAGGGGGCGACGAAGCCGATGAGGGCGAGCGCCTCGGTCAGGGCGAAGCCCAGGATCATGTTCTGGCGAATCACGCCGTAGGCCTCGGGCTGACGCGCGATGGCCTGCACGCCCATACCGAAGATGATGCCGATGCCGACACCGGGGCCGATGGCCGCGAGGCCGTAGCCGATCGAGCCGAGCGATCCGGTGACTTCCGCGAGAAGCGACATGTCGTTTCCTTTGCTTTCCTGGCCAGCGGTCGTTCCGCCGGTCTGGGGTCTGTGTGAGTTATTGAGTTGTGGTCGTGCGGCTCAGTGCCAAGCGTGCCGATCAGTGCTCCGCATGCAACGCACCACCGATGTAGACAGCGGCGAGGAGCGTGAAGATGTACGCCTGCAGCGCCTGGATCAGCACCTCGAAGCCTGTGAGGGCGATCGCCACGACGAACGAGGCGGCAGAGCCGATGATCCCGACGACGCTGGCGCTGATCAGGTAGAAGGCCGCCACGCTGAACGAGGCGATCAGCAGATGGCCGGCGAACATGTTGGCGAAAAGACGGATGGCGTGCGTGGCCGGCCGGACGATGATGTTCGACATGAACTCCAGCGGCGCGAGCAGCACGTACATGACCTTCGGAACGCCGGGCGGGAACATCATGTTCTTGAAGAACCCGAAGAAGCCCTGCTTGTAGATCCCGATCGGGACCCACGTCACGTAGACGATGAGGGCGAAAGCCACCGGGATGGCGAAGATCGAGGTCACGGGGATCTGCGCGAAGGGCACGATTCCCATGAAGTTGGACAGCCACACAAGGAAGAAGAACGAGAACAGGAAGGGGACGAACTTGTCGCCCTCCTTGCCCATCGCCTCGCGGGCGATGCCGTCGCGGATGAACAAGTAGCCCATCTCGCCCACGTTCTGGGCGCCCCTGGGCACGAGCTTCGGCTTGCGGAAGGCGTAGGAGAAGAAGGCGAGGATGAGGATGACGCACAGGAGCAGCAGCAGCGTGATCTTCGTGATGTGGAACTCGAGGGTGCCGATGGTGAAGGTGAATACCGCGTCGAACTGGAAGATCTCGGCGCCGGGTGCCGGGAATCCGCACCCTGACATCAGATGGCAGTCCAGACCGCCCGAGGCGACCACTACTTCAGTTGACACCAGGCTCCTCCACGCCGCGCAGTTCCCTGCTCAACCGAATCGTCATTCCTGATCCCTCGCGTGCCGTTCCTCATCCTCGCGGGCCTCCTTCGCCAGGCTCACGAACATCAGGTAGTACGACAGGGCGAGCCCCACCAGTGCACCCACAGCCATCAGCAGCGCCTGATGTCCGACCCATCTGGACACCAGCCAACCAAGCCCGGTGTAGAAGATCAGACCGGCAATCAATCGACTGCTGTTGACCCAGGCGGAGTCGGACATCCTCCGTGCGTCGTCCATGGAGACTGACCGCCTGCGCGCGCCCGAACCGTACCATCCGGAGCGGTCGCGAGAGGTCCCGGGGGCGCTCACTTATGGGCCTCCGGATCGACGTAGAGAACCTTCGTGCGCCACGTCACAAGGGCCGACGCGAAGATCCACGCAAGCGTGCACGCGATGATGGTCGCGGCGAACACCTTGGGTGCGATGAAGGTGGCCTCCCGCAGCAGCAGGAGGAGGCCGAACAGCACCAGGATCTGCACCATGTAGACGACCAGCGCCGTCAGGAAGGCCGTGTCCGGGCTGTTCTGCAGGACCCTGCCGACCACGTACTGACCGGTGGCGAAGAAGCCCACCGCGATGATCGTGCCGAGCACCCCCGCAAGTAGGCCCTGGGTGCCCGCCACGAAGGTGCCGATGACGGTCGCGACGAGGCCCACGGCGACCGTGATGGCACTGGCCCTGCGCAGGACCATCGAGTCGTTGGAGGGCACGAAGTGACGCTATCGCAAGGCCGTCGAGAGCCCCAAACTCGATCGGCGTCGTGGCGGGTGGCCTTGCTCACTGCAAGCGATTGCCGGATGGCCGCCGGCGGGCATCAGCCCCGGGTGCCCGTCCGCAGTGGTCGGACGGCGGCGGCTATCCCGCGACGTGGCGGGCGCACGGCAAGCAGCAGCAGCCCCAGACCGACGAGGAACCCTCCAGCCGCGTAGACCAACGGGACGAAGGCCAGCAGGACGGCTGTGCCCGCGATGAGGCCGGTCCACGCGTACATCAGCAGGACGGCGCGCACCTGTGAGTGCCCCATCTCGAGAAGCCGGTGGTGCAGGTGCTGCTTGTCGGGCGCGAACGGGTTGCGGCCCGCCCGGGTGCGACGGATGACGGCCATCAGCAGGTCGACCAGCGGGACGGCGAGGACAGCGATCGGGAGCAGAACCGGGAGGAGGGTCGGCAGCAGCGTGCCGCCCGCCACCGCGCTGGGATCGACCTGCCCGGACAGGGTGATCGTGCTCGCGGCGAGGAGGAGCCCGAGGGTCATCGCCCCGGTGTCTCCCATGAAGACCCTGGCCGGGAAGAAGTTGTGCGGCAGGAAGCCCAGGCACATGCCGACGAGGAGGACCGAGACGAGGGTCGCGAGCGTCGCACGCTCGAAGCCCAGCTCGACCGACAGCAGGTAGGAGTAAGCGAAGAACGCTCCCGCGGCCACGGCCACGATGCCTGCCGCGAGGCCGTCCAGACCGTCGACGAAGTTGATGGCATTGATGCTGACGACGACGATGATGACGGTGAACAGGACGCTGGTGATCGGGTCGAGGACGAACGTGCCGCCGATGGGCAACCAGATGATCGCGATCCCCTGGAACGCCATGACGCCCGCGGCCAGGACCTGCCCGGCCAGCTTGGTCGGCGCATCCAGGCCCCACTTGTCGTCGATGACGCCCAGGGCCACGATGATCGCGACTCCCGAGAGCAGGGCGATGGCGGTGTTGCCCCCGTCGAAGACCGCCCGCATCATCGGCAGCTTGCTCGCCAGGAGGATGCCGGCCAGCAGGCCGCCCACCATGGCCAGGCCGCCCAGTCGCGGTGTCGGTTCCGCATGCACGTCGCGGTCGCGAACTTCGGCCATGGCGTTGATCCGGATGGCCAGGGCGCGGACGGGAGGCGTCAGCAGGTACGTGACCGCGGCGGCGGCCAGTAGGCACAGCAGGTATTCGCGCATGGCGAGGTGCCGTCAGCCTCGCGGGTAGGCCGGGTGTCGAGCGACCAGCGCGCCCACCTGCTCCGCCAGCGCTGCCGCCTGCGAGCCGTCCGTATCGCGGATGGCTCGCCCGATCAGGGACGCGATCTCGGCCATGTCGTCCTCCTTCATCCCCTGAGTGGTGACGGCGGGGGTGCCCACGCGGATGCCGGACCCCTTGGCCGGGGGCTGCGGGTCGTAGGGGATGGCATTCTTGTTCAGGGTGATACGGGCAGCATCGCAGCGGGCCTCGGCGATGTCGCCGGTGACGCCCATCGCCTGGATGTCGATGAGCGCGAGGTGCGTATCGGTGCCCCCGCTGACCGGTCGCATCCCCTCCGTTGCCAGCCCGGCTGCCAGCGCCTGGGCGTTGGCGATCACCTGAGCCGCGTAGGTCCGGTACTCCGGAGTCGCGGCCTCCTTGAGAGCCACCGCCTTCGCTGCGACGGCGTGCATCAGAGGTCCGCCCTGCATCATGGGGAACACGGCCTTGTCGATCGCGGCCGCGTGCTCGGCTTTGCAGAGGATCATGCCGCCGCGCGGCCCACGCAGGACCTTGTGGGTCGTGAAGGTGACGACGTCCGCGAAGGGCACCGGGCTCGGAATGGCCTTGCCGGCCACCAGACCGATGAAGTGCGCAGCGTCGACCATGAGGATCGCGCCGACCTCGTCGGCGATGTCGCGGAACGCAGCGAAGTCGATGAGCCGCGAGTACGCAGTGGCGCCGCAGATGATCAGCTTCGGGCGATGCTGGAGGGCCAAGGCGCGGACCTCGTCGTAGTCGATCAGCTCGGTGTCCTGGCGCACCCCGTAGGACACGATGTCGAACCACTTGCCCGAGAAGTTGACCTTCGACCCATGGGTCAGGTGACCGCCATGCGGAAGGCTCATCGCCAGCACTGTGTCGCCCGGCATGACGAAGGCCCCGTAGGCGGCGATGTTGGCACTGGCCCCGCTGTGCGGCTGCAGATTGGCATGCTCTGCGTCGAACAGCGCCTTCGCTCGCTCGATGCCGATGACCTCCGCTCGGTCCACGTCGGCGCAGCCGCCGTAGTAGCGCTTGCCCGGGTAGCCCTCGGCGTATTTGTTGCTGAGGGTCGAACCCAGGGCCGCCAGGACCGCGGGCGACGTGAAGTTCTCGCTGGCGATGAGCTGAAGGCCACTACGCAGACGCTCGAGCTCGTCGAGGACGATCGAGGCGATCTCCGGGTCCTCCGTGGTCAGCTCGTCGAAGTCGGGCCCCCAGAATGGCGTGCTGTTCATGCATCTCCCTCGACGACGTGCCTGGCGGATGCCGCCACTCTACGCGCCCGGCGAGCCGTGCTCGTCGAGCACGGCTGGACACGCGCCACGGAGCGCGTCCAGGGATACGGACCCCATCCGCACCACGCGAGGCGCGTCTCCAGTGAGGTCGACGACGGTGCTCGGCAGGCCGGACTCGTCGGTGAGATCGCCGGCGTCGAGTGCCAGTGCGACGCTGTCTCCGAGCTGCGCGAGGGCGTCGTCGACATCGGCGGGGGCCGGCAGACCGCGAAGGTTCGCGGTCGTGACCACGAGCGGCCCCGAGGCCGCCAGCAGGGCGAGGGCAACCGGGTGCAGTGGCATGCGTACCGCGAGGGGGGCGCCGTTCGGCAGATCCCAGGCCAGGGTGGGTTGAGGCGGCAGGAGGAGTGTCAGCAGGCCGGGCCAGAACGCGTCCATGAGCGCACGAGCGTCGTCGCCGACACGGGCTGCTACTCCGGGGACCGTCGACCTCGCACCAACCAGCACGGGCAGCGGCACCTGGTCGTCGTACCCCTTCGCCTCGCGGAGGGCAGACACACCACGGCGCGAGAAGGCATCAGTGGCGATGGCGTAGACCGTCTCCGTCGGGATGAGGACGAGATCGCCGCGCCTGGTCGCAGCGAGGCCGGCAGCCACGGCGCGCTCCCGATTGGTTCCGTCGGCGCAGAGGATGCGAAGCGTCATCTCATGAGGCTACGCGGCGACTCGGCGCGCGAGGGTGAACCGCGGCAGGCCATTGAGGTCGATCCGATCGGCGACCGACGTGAACACGGGGCGCCCGGGGGGAACACTGATCATCGTCGACAACTCGGTGTCCGAGAGCAGGCTCTTCGCGACGCCGGGTACGCCCGAGGCCCCGGCGGCGAGACCCTGCACGTCGGCATGCTCGACGACCAGCAATCCGCCCGGCTTGAGCAGGATCGCCGCGGTGCGAAGGACGCCGCGGACGATGTCCATTCCGTCTTCGCCCCCGTACAGCGCCATCTTCGGCTCATGGTCGCGCACCTCGGGCTCGCGCGGGATCATCATGTCGGGGATATAGGGAGGGTTGGTGACGATGACCGACACCTGTCCGGCCAGTCGCGAGAGCGTGTGCCCCGGCAGGGCCACTTCTGTCGCATCGTCGTGCACGACCTCGACGCGCGAGCCCTTCGCGGCGAGTTCGGCTTCGTAGGCATCGACGTTGCGTCGCGTCCACTCGATGGCGTCGTCGCTGAGCTCGACGGCGTAGACGCGACTGCCCTCGGCCTCCATGCCCAGGGAGATGGCAATCGCTCCGCTCCCGGCGCACAGGTCGACGGCTATGCGGTCGCCCGCCGGCTGAAGGGCCAGTTCCCGGATGCCTGCCTCGGTCAGCAGTTCGGTCTCCGGTCGCGGGATGAACACACCGGGTCCCACCTGTACCTCGATGTGGCGAAAGCCCGTGGACCCGAGCAGGTGCTGGAGCGGGACCCGCGAGAGCCGCTTGGTCAGCAGCTGCTCCACCCGAACCCGCTGGTCCGCCGTCATGGCCTCCTGCAGGAACAGCCGATTGCGCGTCGTGCCGAGGGCGTACGCCACGATCTGAGCCGCGTCGACGGACGGTGAGGGTATTCCGACGGCCTTCAGCCGGTGCTCCGCATCGAAGAGGACGTCGCGGACCGTGACGCGCCCGCCGATGGTGTGATCCTCCGTCCACGACATCAGTGCGTTCCCACCTCGCTGAGCCGGCTGGTCTGGTCGGCGGCCACGCACGCGTCGATGACCGCGTCGAGGTCGCCGTCCAGCACTTGGTCGAGATTGTGCGACTTGAAGCCCACTCGGTGGTCGCTGAGCCGGTTCTCGGGGAAGTTGTAGGTGCGGATGCGCTCGCTGCGATCGACGGTGCGCACCTGGGAGCGGCGGACGTCGGAGGCCTCCTGCGCGGCCTGTTCCTCGGCCACGGCCAGCAGCCGTGCGCGAAGGATGCGCATCGCCGACTCCTTGTTCTGGAGCTGGCTCTTCTCGTTCTGGCAGGACACCACGACGCCGGTGGGCAGGTGGGTGATGCGGACTGCCGAGTCTGTCGTGTTGACGCTCTGGCCGCCGGGTCCGGACGAGCGATAGACGTCGATGCGCAGGTCGTTGGCGTCAATGGTCACATCGACATCCTCCGCCTCGGGAAGGACGAGGACCCCGGCGGCCGACGTGTGGATGCGTCCCTGCGACTCGGTGACGGGGACGCGCTGCACGCGGTGCACACCGCCTTCGAACTTCAGGCGGGCGAACGGCGCGTGCCCGGGCTCGGGGACGCCCTTCGCCTTGACGGCGATCGCGATGTCCTTGTAGCCGCCGAGGTCGGACTCGACGGCCTCGAGCACTTCAGTGGTCCAGCCGTGCCGCTCGGCGTACCGCATGTACATGCGAGCCAGGTCCCCTGCGAACAGTGCGGACTCCTCGCCGCCCTCGCCCGCTTTGACCTCGACGATGACGTCCTTGTCGTCCATGGGGTCGCGCGGCAGCAGAAGTGTCGTGAGCTTCTCCGCGGCCAGATCGGTGCGGGCCTCAAGCGAGGTCACTTCCTCGGCGAAGGAGGCGTCGTCGACAACGAACTCACGGGCCGCCTCGAGATCCTCGCTCGCGGTCACCCACTCGCGGTAGGCCGCCACGACGGGGCGGAGCTGGGCGTACCTGCGACCGAGCTGCCGCGCCGCTGCCTGGTCGCCATGAACGTCAGGACTGGCCAGCTGCTGCTCGACCTCGTTGTACTCAGCCACGAGGTCGACGCAGGACTCGAACATCGGATTCCTCCCTAGAGTCGATCGTCACGTGGCGTCGTCGGAGCCGCGAAAGGAAAAACCCGGGCGCCGGTCTGGGGCCGACCGCGCGACGGGGGAGACACGCGGCCGACCCCGGGCCGGCGCCCGGGGCGTTCAAGCTACTTGTTGGCGGTCTTTCCGTAGCGGCTTTCCCACTTCGCCACACGGCCTCCCGTGTCGAGGATCTTCTGCTTGCCAGTGTAGAAGGGGTGGCACTGCGAGCACACGTCCGCGTGGATGACGCCGTTCTTAGCGGTGCTCCTCGTCGTGAAGGTGCTGCCGCAGGAGCAGGTGACCGTGGTCTCTGCGTATGCGGGATGGATGTCGGGCTTCATGATCTCTCCTCACGTGGCCCCGGGTCGGCCGCGCCCTGTTGGACAGCCGTGAACCGGAACGCGCTTAGTATGCCACCCCCCGAGAGGCCCACCAAATAGGACCACCGAGGGACGCCGGGAATAGTTGCGTCAGTCGTCGTCGCGGGAGCCGTTGACCGACGGCGTCGTCTTCTGCACCTGCAGCAGGAACTCGTTGTTGCTGTTCGTCTCGCGCAGCTTCGTCAGCAGCAACTCGATCGCCTGCTGCTGATCGAGCGCGTGCAGTACCCGTCGCAGCTTCCAGACGATCTTGAGCTCCTCCGGGTTCATGAGCAGCTCCTCCTTGCGGGTGCCCGAGGCGTCGACGTCGACGGCCGGGAACACTCGCTTGTCGGCGAGGCGCCGATCGAGCTTGAGCTCCATGTTGCCGGTGCCCTTGAACTCCTCGAAGATGACCTCGTCCATGCGCGACCCGGTCTCGACCAGGGCCGTGGCCAGGATCGTCAGCGATCCGCCATGCTCGATGTTGCGCGCCGCGCCGAAGAACCGCTTCGGCGGGTACAGCGCCGTCGAGTCGACACCACCGGACAGGATTCGCCCGGACGCCGGGGCCGCGAGGTTGTACGCGCGGCCCAGTCTCGTCATCGAGTCCAGCAGCACGACGACGTCGTGCCCCAACTCGACGAGACGCTTGGCCCGCTCGATCGACAACTCGGCGATGATCGTGTGGTCCTCGGCTGGGCGGTCGAAGGTCGAGGCAATGACCTCGCCCTTGACGGAGCGCTGCATGTCGGTGACTTCCTCGGGCCGCTCGTCGACGAGCACGACCATGAGGTGGACTTCTGGGTTGTTCGTGACGATGGCGTTCGCGATGGACTGGAGCACCATGGTCTTGCCGGCCTTCGGGGGCGAGACGATGAGTCCACGCTGGCCCTTGCCGATCGGCGCCACGAGATCGATGACGCGGGTGGTGAGATTGCCCGGCGTGGTCTCGAGTCGAAGCCGGTCCTGGGGGTACAGGGGGGTCAGCTTGGAGAATTCGGGACGGTTTCGAGCCGACTCGAGATCGCCACCGTTGACGGTGTCGATGCGAACCAGCGGGTTGAACTTCTCACGGCGCTCGCCGTCCTTGGGCGCCTTGATGGCGCCAGTGATGGCGTCGCCCTTGCGCAGGCCCTGCTTGCGCACCATCGACAGCGAGACGTAGACGTCGTTGGAGCCGGGCAGGTAGCCGCTCGTGCGGACGAACGCGTAGTTCTCGAGGACGTCGAGGATGCCGGCCACCGGGACGAGGATGTCGTCGGCGTAGATCTCCGGATCCGCCTCGTTGTAGCTGGTGCCCTGTCGGGGGCGATCGCGGCGGTCGCGGAAGCGATCGCGGCCACGCCGCCGACTCCGGCTCCCGTCCGATCCGTCGCGATCATCGCGATCCGGCCCGCGATCATTGTTCCGATCGTTGTTCCGATCGTTGTTCCGATCGTTGTTCCGGTCGTTGCGGGGCTGCCGGTCGTTGCCCCGATCGTTGCGGGGCTGGCGGTCGTTGCCCCGGTCATCGCGGTCGTTACCGCGGTCCTGCCGGTCGCCACGGTCGTTGCCGCGGTCCTGCCGGTCGCCACGGTCGTTGCCGCGGTCTGCGCGGGGCTGCCGGTCACTGCGCGGGGCAGCGTCCGCCGGCGCCTGGTGGGAGGACTGGTCGGCGGTGGGCTCGACGGGCGCAGAGGCCTCTGCCGGAGCCTGGTCGCGACGAGCGCTCCGGCGCGGACGAGCGGGAGCCTGGTCGGAGGCCGCGGCCTCGGAGGGTGGCGGTGCCGACCCCTTCTGCTTGGTGCTGATGGCCGCTACCAGGTCGCCCTTGCGCATGCCGCTCGCACCGGAGATTCCGAGTTGCTGGGCGAGCTGCTTGAGTTCGGGGAGGAGCATGGCCGAGAGTCCGCCACTGCGCGTGGTGCCTGCGGTGGTCGACACTGCTGTTTCTGTCACGAATGACTTCCTTCGATGGGTGATGCCTTCACGAGTGAGGGCTGTTGCTCCCCAAGGGGATCGCCACGAGGGACCGTGACTGACCGGGTGGGGGCTTCGTGCGATCGGGTGGAGCTCCACCACCAGAAAGCGGGGGCGGGGTTCGCTGATCGGCGGTTCGGCATGGAGCCGTCATCCGCATGCAGAGCATAACACCCCGGGAGCCTGACGATCAGGTCATGGGGGTCAGCGGCACCTCCCGCGCGCCCTCGAGCGCCACCTCGACACGCTCCACCTTCCACTCGGAGTCGCCCACGACCGCGGAGATGACGGCGATCTGAGCGTCCGACGCGAAGGCCAGGACCGACGGCCCGGCCCCCGAGATCACCGCAGGGATGCCCGCATCCCGAAGCCGGGACAGCAGAGCCACCGAGTCGGGGTAGCAGGAGGCCCGTGCCCCCTGATGAAGGCGGTCCTCGGTTGCGGACATGAGCCGGCGCGGATCCGCCGTCATGGCATGCACGAGCAGTGCTGCGCGCGACACGTTCAGGGCGGCGTCGGTGAAGGGCACCGCTGCGGGCAGCACCGCCCGAGCCGCCTTCGTCGGCACCTCAAAGCCGGGCACCAGGACCACGGGCCGCACGTCGGCATGGGGCTCGAGGCGAATGTGGTCGCCGAAGCCGTCGGCCTCGAGCCACGCGATGGTGAACCCGCCATGCAAGGCGGCCGACAGATTGTCCGGGTGATCCTCCTCGAGGAGGGCCAGTTGCAGCACGTCGCTATCGGTCATCCGTTCGGGACCATCATCGACCATCGCCCGCGCGAGCACGATCCCGCCGACGATCGCTGATGCCGATGACCCGAGTCCCCGGCCATGCGGAATGCGATTGATGCAGCGAAGGATGAAGCCGGGTGCCGGCACGCCCAGCCACTCGAAGCCTGCGACCATCGACCTCGCCACCAGGTGCGATTCGTCGAGCGGCACCGTGCCTCGGCCCTCTCCCTCGACCTCGATGAGCAGGCCCTCGTCGTCTGTGGCCATGGCCACGTACTCGTCGTACACGGCAAGCGCGAGGCCGGCCGAGTCGAAGGCGGGACCGAGGTTGGCGCTGCTCGCGGGCACAACCACCCGGACGGCTTCGCGACGAAGGCTCGACACGGCTACTCCAGCCCGAGGGCGCGCGCCGCGGCGGCCGCGTCGATGGGAATCACGACGGGGTCGGCGGCCCCGTCGAGGGCCCACTGGGGGTCCTTGAGCCCGTTGCCCGTGAGGGTGCACACGATCGTCTGCCCGGGGTCCAGCAGCCCTGCCGCATGCCGCTTGATGATCCCCGCGACTCCTGCGGCGCTGGCCGGCTCGCAGAACAGGCCCTCGCGGGACGCCAGCAGCCGGTAGGCCGAGAGGATCTCCTCGTCGGAGACCGCCTCGATCACGCCGCCGGACTCGTCGCGGGCCGCCTCAGCCAGGCCCCACGACGCCGGATTGCCGATGCGGATCGCCGTGGCGATGGTCTCCGGCTTGTCGACCGGGTGTCCGAGGACGATGGGTGCGGCCCCCTCTGCCTGGAAACCCCACATCCGCGGGCGACTGTCGGAGGTCCCGTCGGCCGCGTACTCGGAGTAGCCCTTCCAGTACGCGGTGATGTTGCCCGCGTTACCGACCGGCAGGGCGTGGATGTCCGGTGCCCGACCCAGTTGATCGACGATCTCGAAGCTGGCGGTCTTCTGACCTTCGATGCGGAAGGGGTTGACACTGTTGACCAGCTCCACCGGATACTGCTCCGCCAGGTCGCGCGCAAGCCGAAGGCAGTCATCGAAGTTGCCCTCGACCTGCAGCAGGGTGGCTCCGTGAACGATCGCCTGGGCGAGCTTGCCCATGGCGATCTTCCCGTCGGGGACGAGAACCGCGCTGACCATGCCGGCCTTCGTCGCGTAGGCCGCAGCGCTCGCCGACGTGTTGCCGGTCGACGCGCAGATCACGGCCTTCGAGCCTGCTTCAGCGGCCTTCGATATGGCCATCGTCATGCCGCGGTCCTTGAAGGACCCAGTGGGATTGGCTCCGTCGTACTTGAGCCATACCGCGGAGTCGAGCATCTCGCTCAGCACGCACGCGTAGACGAGTGGCGTGCCGCCCTCGCGCAGGCTGATCACCGGGGTCCGGTCCGTCACCGGTAGCCGTGTGCGGTACTCCTCGATGAGACCACGCCATTGGTGTGCCATGACTATGCGCCCGCCTCGCCCTCGACTCGCATCACTCCGTGGACCCTCTTCACCATGTCCAGTTGGCTCAGGTGCTCCACGGTCTTTCGCAGCGCCGCATCCGTGGCGCGATGCGTGCGCACGATCAGTCCCGCATCCTCACCGTGGCCGTCCTGTCGCACCACCTGGATGCTGACCCCGTTGTCGGCGAAGGCAGAGGCGATGCTGGCGAGCACGCCAGGTCGGTCGGCAACGTCGAGGTTCACGTAGTAGCGCGTCATGGCCGCACCGATCGGCAGCACCGGCAGGTTCGAGTACGTGCTCTCCCCCGGCCCGAGTCCGCCACCGACCCGGTTGCGGGCAGCCGTGACGACGTCACCGAGAACGGCGCTCGCCGTGGGCGCGCCGCCCGCGCCGCGACCGTAGAACATGACCTCGCCCGCCGCCTCCGCCTCGACGAAGACCGCGTTGAACGCTCCGCGGACGCTTGCGAGCGGGTGGCTGCGCGGCAGCATCGTGGGGTGGACACGGACGATGACCCCGTCGTCGGTGCGCTCCGCGACGGCCAGCAGCTTGATCACGAAGCCCATCTGCTGGGCAGCCCGGATGTCCTCCTGGGTGACGGCGGAGATGCCCTCGCAGTAGACGTCGTCGAGAGTGATCCGGGTGTGGAAGGCCAACTCGGCCAGGATCGCGGCCTTGGCTGCGGCATCGTGGCCGTCGACGTCGAGTCGCGGGTCGGCCTCCAGGTAGCCGAGCTCGGCGGCCTCCGCGTACACGTCGGCGTAGTCGACGCCCTCCTCGTCCATCTTGGTGAGCATGAAGTTCGTCGTGCCGTTGACGATGCCCAGGACCCGCGTCACCTTGTCGCCCGACAGCGACTCGCGCAGCGGGCGCAGCAGCGGGATGGCGCCCGCCACCGCTGCCTCGAAGTACAGGTCGACACCGTTTCGCGCGGCCGCCTCGTAGAGGGTGGCCCCGTCCGCGGCGAGAAGCGCCTTGTTGGCGGTGACCACACTGGACCCGGCCTCCATGGCCGCCAGGATGAGGGAACGTGCTGGCTCGATGCCGCCCATCACCTCCACGACGATGTCCACCCCACTGGACGCCACGGCCGCCGCATCATCGGAGATGAGGTCGGCCGCGATGCCCGGACGCGGCTTCGACGCGTCGCGCACCGCCACGGCGGTGAGAACCACGTCGGCGCCCACGCGCTCGGTCAGGTCGTGGGCGTTCTCGGAGATCAGGCGGGCCACCTCCGATCCCACCGTGCCGCCACCCAGCAATGCCACGGTCAGGGGCCGCGCCAACTCGCCGGACGACATGCAGGCTCCTTGATGAGTGATCGGGTGGGCTGTGGTGCCGATGCACAGCCTCTCAGGTGCATGGACGGAGCAGGAACCCGGTTGGCGCCTTGGCGCGCCTTCGCACCATACTGACGGCCGCGCGGGACGATTTCCGCACAAAGTGACCGGTGGCTGGCATCGGCAATCCACGAAAGGCACGTCATGAATACCGCTTCGCGGAAGCTCGCAGCCGAGTTCATCGGCACCTTCCTTCTCGTCTTCCTCGCCGTTGGGGCAGCCGTCTTCGGCATCGCCGCCAAGGTCGGCGTCGATGGCCAGGGGCCCGGCAACGGCGTCGTCGGCGTCGCGCTGGCGTTCGGCCTGGTTCTCCTGGGCATCGCGTACGCCTTCGGTCCGATCTCGGGCGCGCACGTGAACCCGGCGGTCACCCTCGCCATGCTCCTGGGCCGACGCATGCCGGCCAACGAGGCAGTCGGCTACTGGATCGCCCAGTTCCTTGGAGCCATCCTGGCCGGCGGGATCCTCAAGCTGTTCGTCTCCTCCTTCGGCGTGACCGACTACACGGGCGGCCTCGGCACCAACTCCTACGACAACGGCAGCATCAACCTCGCGGGCGCCTTCGTCCTCGAGGTGCTGCTGACGGGCGCATTCGTCATGGTCATCCTGCTCGTCACCGAGCGCGTTGCCGCTCCCGGATTCGCGGGCATCGCCATCGGCCTCACCCTCACGCTGGTGCACTTGGTCGGCATCCCGCTCGACGGCACGTCGGTCAACCCGGCCCGCTCGTTCGGCCCGGCCCTGTTCGCCGGCGGCGACGCACTCGGCCAGGTGTGGCTGTTCATCCTCGCGCCGCTGGTCGGCTCCCTCCTGGCCGTGGTCCTGTGGAAGGTCACGCGCACGGAGGTCGAGGAGCCGGAGAAGCTGGTCGCGGGCTCCGAGCGCGAGTAACCGCGTCCCCATCGCCGACTGCACCGCCCAGCGTCATTCAGACGCGCGTCACTGACGCGGGGCGGTGCAGTCGGCGTTAGGCACCTGGGTCGAGGGCGAGCAGGTCGTCCAGCGTCTCGCGGCGCAGCAGCACGGCGAGCCGGCCCTGCGCCGCCGCGACCACTGCCGGGCGGGGCAGGTAGTTGTAGTTCGACGCCATGGAGCGGCAGTAGGCGCCCGTGGCGGCGACGGCCAGCAGGTCACCGGGCGCGAGGTCGCCGGGCAGCCAGGCGTCGCGCACGACGATGTCGCCGCTCTCGCAGTGCTTGCCCACCACCCGGCACAGGACCGGCTCCGCCGACGACTCGCGTGATGCCAGCGTGACCGTGTATTCCGCGTCGTAGAGCGCCGTGCGGATGTTGTCGCTCATGCCGCCGTCGACCGAGACATAGGTCCGCACGGCCCCACGATCGAGTTCGACGGGCTTGACGGTGCCCACCTCGTAGATGGTGATCGCGGCCGGGCCGACGATCGCCCGCCCGGGCTCGAAGGCGAGCGTCGGCAGGGGGATGCCGGCTGCCGCGCACTCCTTGCCAACGATGTCGCCGATCTGGAAGGCCATGTCGGCCACATCGAGCGGGTCGTCGGAGTCGACGTAGGCGATGCCCATGCCGCCACCGAGGTTCAGCTCCTCCACCTCGATGCCCTGCTCGTCCCAGAGCCGTTGCGCCAGCGACACAACGCGGGCCGCGGCCACCTGGAAGCCGGCGGCGTCGAAGATCTGCGAGCCGATGTGCGAGTGAAGGCCGACGAGCGCCAGGCTCGGCAGCTTCGCGATGCGTCGCACCGCTTCGTCCGCTGCTCCCGTGGACAGGGAGAGGCCGAACTTCTGGTCCTCGTGTGCGGTGGCGATGAACTCGTGAGTGTGCGCCTCGACACCGACCGTCACCCGGACGAGCACCGGCTGCACGACGCCGGCGCGACCCGCGGCGTCGGCGATCCGGACGATGTCCTCGAACGAGTCGACGACGATCCGTCCGACGCCCGCCGCGATGGCGGCTTCGATCTCCTCCACCGACTTGTTGTTGCCGTGCATGAGGAGGCGGTCACCTGGAACCCCCGCGCGCAGCGCGACGGCGAGCTCCCCACCCGAGGCGACGTCGATCCCCAGCCCCTCCTCAGTCACCCAGCGGGCCACCGACGTGGACAGGAAGGCCTTGGCCGCGTAGTAGACCAGCCGCGCCCCGGCACCCACGTACGCATCGCGGTAGCGGCGCGCTCGGGAGCGCAGGTCGTCCTCGTCGAACAGGAAGAGGGGGGACGAGTGCGCGGCAACGGCATCGCGGACGTCCACTCCCCCGATCTCGATGGCACCATCGGCGTTGCGACGCGCGCTTGCCGGCCACACCGCGCTCGACAGGTGGTTCAGCGCAGCCGGCGTCGCCGGCCGCGCCACGCTCTCGTGCGAAGAGGCGACGTCGGCGTGAAGCGGTCCAGCGGGATGAGCGCGCATGGCGAAAGGCTAGGCCATGGCCGCCTTCGCCGTTCGATGGTGACGTGCAGCGGGCTACATGCGGTCGGGTGCGCTGACCCCGAGCAGGTCGAGGCCGTTGGCGATGGTCTGGCGGGCAGCGGCGCACAGCCACAGCCGTGCCACGTGGATTCCCGCCAGATCCTCGTCACCCCGGGGCAGCACCCAGCACACGTCGTAGAAGCGGTGGTACGCCGTGGCGAGGTCCTCGAGATAGCGCGCCACCCGGTGCGGCTCGCGGAGCTCGGCCGCGCCGGCGACGATGCGGGGGAACTCGCCGATCATCCCCAGCAGGTTGTTCTCGCGCTCGTGGTCGAGCAGCGCCGGATCGAACTCCTCCGAACGCCAGTCGATGCCGAGCTCTGCGGCATTGCGCAGCACCGATGCGATGCGGGCGTGGGCGTACTGGACGTAGAACACCGGGTTGTCGTTCGTGGCCTTCGTCATCTCCTCGAGGTCGAGGGTCAGAGGCGAGTCCGCCGGGTAACGGGACAGGGTGTAGCGAGCGGCGTCGACGCCGACCTCCTCGACGAGGTCGTCAAGGGTGACGATCGTGCCCGCGCGCTTCGAGAGCTTGACCTCCTCGCCCCCGCGGGTGATCTTCACCATCTGGCCGATCAGCACCTCGATGTTCTCGTCCATGTCGTCGCCGGCACAGGCCGCGACGGCCCGGAGCCGGTTGACGTAGCCGTGGTGGTCAGCGCCCAGCAGGTAGATCGCGAGGTCGAAGCCGCGAGCCCGCTTGTCGACGTAGTACGCGGTGTCGGCCGCGAAGTACGTGTACTCACCGTCGGTCTTGACCAGGACCCGGTCCTTGTCATCGCCGAAATCGGTGGTGCGCAGCCACGTCGCGCCCTCCTGCTCGAACATGTGCCCCTGCTCGCGGAGCCTGGCCAGGCCACGCTCGACAGCCCCCGACTCGTACAGCGACCGCTCGGAGTACCAGACGTCGAAGTGCGTGCGGAACAGGTCGAGCACCTGCTTCTGCTGTGCCAGCTGAACCGCGTACGCCGCCTCCCGGAAGGCGATCAACTGCTCGTCGTCGGGCAGCGAGGTGATCGTCGGATCATCGGCGACGATCTGGGCAGCCAGGTCGAGGATGTAGCCCCCGTGATAGCCGTCGTCGGGCACCGGGCGTCCGTTCGCGGCCGCCATCACGGATGCGCCGAACTTGTCCATCTGGACGCCGCGGTCGTTGACGTAGAACTCCGTGGTCACCGTGGCGCCGGCGGCGGCGATGACGCGAGCGATCGCGTCGCCCACGGCCGCCCACCGCGTGTGGCCGAGGTGGAGCGGACCGGTCGGGTTGGCTGAGATGAACTCGACGTTGACGACCCGGCCGGAGAGCGCCGTGCCGTGCCCCCACAGGTCTCCCGCCGCGACCACCGTGCGCGCGAGCTCGCCCTGAGTCGCCGAGTCGAGCCGCACATTCACGAAGCCCGGGCCTGCGACCTCCGCGGTCGCTATGCCGGGGATCTGTGCCAGCCGACCGGCGATGATGCCCGCCAGCTCGCGTGGTGGCAGGGTGGAGCGCTTCGACAGGCCGAGGGCGACGTTGGTCGCGTAGTCGCCGTGGTCGCGGGACTTGGGTCGCTCCATGCGCACCTCGGGCAGGTCGCCCAGCGCGACCACACCCTCCGCCATCAGGTCGGCCACGAGGCCCGACACGGCTGTCGCGAGTTGGTCCGGAGTCACCGCCCGAGCCTATCCACGGCGGGCGCAGTGCGAAGGAGGCCCCTAGGCACGGTTTCCTTCCCGTTCACCGGGTCACGGGCTATGCTTTTCGCAGGCAAGGCCACATCAGCACGACCGTTCTGAGATGCCCGCCCCACAAAGGTGGGCTTCTGCTTTTCTGAGCACGAGCACAGATGACGGAACGGCGTGTCCACGGCTTCGCCACACGCCGGGCAACCGTCCGTCGTGAGGTTTCGTGCAAGGAGAATGTGAATCATGGCTCATGGAACGGTGAAGTGGTTCAACGCTGAGAAGGGCTACGGCTTCATCGCCCAGGCCGACGGTGGCCCGGACGTGTTCGTCCACTACTCGGCCATCCAGTCCGACGGCTACCGCTCGCTCGACGAGAACCAGGCAGTCGAGTTCGAGATCGTCCAGGGTCCGAAGGGCCCCCAGGCCGACAAGGTCACCATCGCCTGAGCGCTCGACGGACTTCGTGACGGGCCCCGCCTCATGGCGGGGCCCGTTGCATGTCCGCTCACGGCAGTCGCGTCCCGAAGTCCGCGTCAAAAGGCTCTCGGTCGGACGGGCACACTGTCCCGCGCGCAGGCGTGACGACGTCGACGAGATAGGCAGTGATCGC
Source organism: Actinomycetota bacterium (assembly GCA_016717115.1). GTDB lineage: Bacteria > Actinomycetota > Actinomycetes > S36-B12 > S36-B12 > UBA10649. The sequence goes on along the minus strand of JADKGE010000001.1, from coordinate 743,231 downwards.
CTCCTGCACGCAGGAACTGGGATCGGCCTCGCTGGTGTGGCCGTACCCGTCATGCGTCAGCAGGACCGCCGACCTCAGCAGGCGCGCGACCCGCTGGGCATTTGCGTACGGCGTCGCGGGATCGAATCGCGTGCCGATGACCAGGATCGGGTGCGGAGTGCTGGCATTCCATGGACCGGTGTAACGGTCGGCGCTTCGCGCCGGCCATGAGGCGCAGGGCGCCCAGCTGGCCCAGCCCACGAAGGGCCCACCGATGGCACTCACCTCGGTCAGGTGCCTGGTGACCTGAGGCCAGGACTGCAGGCCTCGACGGGCAGGGCTGTCAGTGCAGGTGATCGCCGCGGTCGGGTCCCCTGCCGCCGATCTGACGCCGCTCAGTACCGCTCGGGCCAGCGTCGCGAGGGCCGATCCGTCGCCGTTATCCGCCGCCGCTAGGTCGGTGGCGAGCTGCGGCCATGCGGCCGGGTTCGTCAGCGACACGAACATGGCGGTCAGGACGTCCCCGTGCTGCAGGGCGCCCGGCGGCTGCGCGGTCGGCGCCGGAATGGGTCCGCTTCGCAACCGCGCCAGCAACTCAGCCACGCGCTCGGAGACCGGTCCACTGCCAGCGAGGGCGCACCGCGAAGGCCCAGCGTCCTGACATCGCGCAACGAACTGATCCAAACCCTGGTCCATCGCGGCCACCGTGTCGGCGAACCTCGCTTCAGCGCCGCGCATCACGACATGCGGATCCACGAGTCCATCGAGGACCATCGCTCGGACGCGGTCCGGGTACAGGTTGGCGTACGTCTGGCCCAGGAACGTGCCGTACGAGACGGCCTTGTAGGTCAAGGCCCGGTCCCCGACGAGCCGTCGAAGCAGATCGAGGTCGCGGGCGTCGTCCGTGGTGGAGACGTGCGCAAGCAGATCGCCGTTGAGCTTTCCGCACCGCCGCGCGTAGTCGGCGATCCGGGGGACGGTGGTCTGTGCTTGCAGGCGTGTGGTCGGAATCGGCAGACCACCCCAGAACCTCACCCGCTGGCCGGTGTCGTCGAAGCAGCGCACCGCGCGATCTCCCGCGGTGCCACGAAGCGCCCAGCCGACTACGTCGAACCGCCCGCCGCCGAGCGCATCGAGGCTGGCTCCTTCCGCGCGAACCGCCTCGACGCTTCCTGTCGCGCCGCCCGCATTGACGAAAAGCGATCCGATCCGACTTCCAGCACGGCTGGCGAGGTGCCGGATCACCGGTAAGGAGATCGTGCCCTCACGGGGGTGAGCCCAGTCCAGCGGCACCCGCACCTGCGAGCACTCGAGTCGCTCGCCACAAGGCGCCCAGACGAGCGCCGACGTGACTTCGGTGCCCTCGTCGCCTGCCGGACGGGCCGCCGCCGGGGCGGCGATCACCAAGGCCAGCATGAGGGCCATGAGGGTTCCGGTCCGAAGTCGATCTCGCGGCGCGCCACAGAGCATGTGCGCCCCCTTCGACAGCCACGGATCAGCGGTCACGGTTGCGCACAACATAGCGGCCAGCGCGGCTCAGCGGTCGTCATCGGCGCCGACGTGACCCGCATGCGCGAGGGGCCCCACCCACCGGGCGAGGCCCCTCCCTGTCGGCCCCTGGCCCCCCGACCAGGAACCGACGCACGAATCATTCCCAGCCCTCGGAGGGGGTAAACATTCTTCACCCTCTCATTTCCCCATCTTCGGCATCACATGGTGGTGACTGGATGGTCCGGTGCCGCGTGGGAGAGCGCTAGAAGGGCTCGGCGAAGACTCCCTCCAGGAGTCAGCACGGTTACGACAGCTTGTCCCTTGCTGCGTCGATAGCGCCTTCTGCGGCGTTGGTAACACCCTCGACCACGCTCTTGGCCTTGTCGGCGGCGGCGTTGATGACCTCGTGCGCCTGAGCGGAGGCCTGGTCGGCGGCGCCTTCGGCCTTGAGGGCGTCGTTGCCAGTGATGGTGCCGGCTGCTTCCTTGACGCGTCCGGCGGCGTCCTCGAGCTTCGGGTCCATGGTGTGCTCCTCTGCGTGGTGGTTGGGTTCTTGCGCTTACGAGTGGCTGTGCCCTACGCCAGGGGGGCGGGTGCGGGGCAGATGGTGCCCTTGGCCGGCAGGGTTCCGGTCACCAGGTAGCCAGCGACGGCGTTGTTGATGCAGGGGTCAGCGTTGGCCGCGGTCGAGTGACCGAACCCCTCCGAGGTGAGCAGGCGCCCGTCGCCTGACCGAGCGGATGCCCATCCCGACGGTCGGCTACTCAGCCGTCTTCCAGGACACCGAAGGCAACCGCGTCGGGCTGGTCCAGACCGATCCGTCGGCACCCCCGCCCGGTTGAGGCACAATTGGGTCATGGCTGACGACGAGATCGAGCGACTCCTGCGGGAAATCGATGCCACGAACAGGCCGGCGGCCCCGACCCCCGGGTCGGCTGTCGAGAAGCCGAAGAACACGCCCGCCACCACCGATGACAAGAGCGGCGGGCGATTCGCCTTCGCGGTCATCGCCGCGGTCGCGATGGGCGTGGTGACCTTCGGCCTCGGCGCCTTCCTGTGGTTCCTCCCGCTCGTTGACCCAAATCCATTGTCGATGGGCTTCGGCGGCGCGCTCGCCGGGTTCGTCACGGCGTTCATCACCGGACCGCCCCGCTGGTTCTCGTCGTAGGCCGTCAGTCCGAGGCCGCCACTGCCAGGCGCTGCCGGTCCGCCTCGATGATGGCCCCCCACAGCAGGGCGACGAAGCACAGGTAGAGCCACAGCAGGATGACCACGGCGGTGCCAAACACCAGTACTGCCGCGCCAAGGCTCGTCGAGAACCGCGCGTAGATGCCCACGCCCACAGTGGCCGCGCCGATACCGACCGTGGCCAGGCTCACGCCGAGCGAGGTCCACGGCACCCGCAGTCCGTGGTTCGGTGCATGGTGCATCACCCAGCGCACGGCGGCGTAGATGAGGGCAAGGACGATGAGCCAGTCGATCAGCCAATTGCCGGTGGAGGCGGCGAAACCGGTGACGCCCAGCCATTGCAGGACGCGTGGCACGAAGGTCATCAGGACGACGATCGCGACGGCCCCCACCAGCCCGACCAGGGTGATGACGGTCGCGATCCCCCGCTCGATCAGTCCGCTGCGAGTCTCCACGACTCCGAAGACGGTGTTCATCGCCATGCGCACGCCGAGGACCACCTTGGACGACGCATAGATCGCCACGATCGCGCTGATCACCGTCGTGGCGGTGAAGGCGGTTGCCGACGCCCCCTCGATCGTGCTGACGATCGCGTCGATGGCCGGCTGGACGTTGCCGATGGTCCCGGGTGCCCGACCCGCGAGATTCTCCAGCGCCGTGCGCACGTCCGCCGGATCGAACACGAGTCCGGCCACCATGCCGAAGGCGAGGGCCGCCGGAGCGATCGACAAGGCCACGAAGTAGGCCAGCCCACCCGCCGCCAGCGACGCCCTGCTACGCTGGTACTCCAGAAACAGCCGCTGACCCCAGGCGAGGAGCTGCTCGATGCGGGATCTCACGGCCACATCCTTGCCGAAGGACGCGGCGTTCGTCGGCCGCGCCCCGCTGGTAGCCTGTGCAGGCCCGAGCCCCCGTAGCTCAGGGGATAGAGCGCCGGTTTCCGGTACCGAAGGTCGCAGGTTCGAATCCTGCCGGGGGCGCCACGCTCGCGATCGCGCGCCAGCCGGTCAGCTGCCGCCCGGAACGACCGGATGGTCGGCCAGTTCCCGGTACTCCTCGTCGGTGAACAGTCGCGAGCGCGTGAGGAATCGCATTCCCTCGGGCGACTCCAGCGAGAAGCCACCGCCGCGCCCAGGAACGGCATCGATGGTCAGCCGCGTGTGCGCCCAGTACTCGAACTGAGCCGCGGACATCCAAAAGTCGATCGGCTCGGGAACGTCCTCGACCTCGAGCCGCTCGAGGCGAACATCCGAACCGCCCGTGCGGAACTCCCCTGCGAGGTAGCACATCGGCGCCGACCCGTCGCAGCAGCCACCCGATTGGTGGAACATCAGCGGGCCATGGATGGCCCTGAGGCGGCGGAGCAGGTCCGCCGCCTCAGGGGTCACGTCTACGCGCTCGACCATGCCGGTCACTCTAGGCGCGTTCTCGGGCTGCCGGTCGGCGCTCTAGTAGAAGCCGACGGGCTTCGGCGAGTAGGACACCAGCAGGTTCTTCGTCTGCTGGTAGTGGTCGAGCATCATGAGATGCGTCTCGCGCCCGATGCCCGACTGCTTGTAGCCACCGAACGCGGCGTGCGCCGAGTAGTCGTGGTAGCAGTTCGTCCACACGCGGCCGGCCTTGATCGCCCGACCCGCGTTGAAGGCCGTGTTGCCGTCTCGGCTCCACACGCCGGCACCGAGCCCGTAGAGGGTGTCGTTCGCGATCTTGATGGCATCGTCGAAGCCGCTGAAGCGCGTCACCGACACGACCGGACCGAAGATCTCCTCCTGGAAGATCCGCATGGAGTTGTCACCCTCGAAGATCGTCGGCTGCACGTAGTAGCCGCCCGACAGCTCCCCGCCGAGGTCAACCCGCTCCCCACCTGTGAGGATGCGGGCTCCCTCGGCCTTGCCGATGTCGATGTAGGACAGGATCTTCTCGAGCTGGTCGTTGCTCGCCTGGGCACCGAGCATCGTGCTCAAGTCGAGGGGGTTGCCCTGGATGACCTTCTCCGTGCGCGCGATGGCGTCCGGCAGGAAGGTGTCGTAGATCTCGGAGTCGACCAGCGCGCGCGACGGGCACGTGCAGACCTCGCCCTGGTTGAACGCGAACATCGTGAAGCCCTCGAGCGTCTTGCTGTAGAAGTCGTCGTTCTGCGCCGCGACGTCGCCGAAGAAGATGTTGGCGCTCTTGCCGCCGAGCTCGAGAGTGACAGGGATGATGTTCTCGGCCGCGTACTGCATGATGAGTCGACCGGTGGTGGTCTCTCCGGTGAAGGCGACCTTGGCGATGCGACGCGACGATGCGAGCGGCTTGCCCGCCTCGACCCCGAATCCGTTGATGATGTTCAGGACGCCGGGGGGCAGCAGGTCCTCGATCAGCGAGAGCCAAAAGTGGATGGACACCGGCGTCTGCTCGGCCGGCTTGAGGATGACGCAGTTGCCGGCGGCCAGGGCTGGGGCCAGCTTCCACACGGCCATGAGGATCGGGAAGTTCCACGGGATGATCTGGGCGACGACGCCCAGCGGCTCGTGGTAGTGGTAGGCGACCAGGTCGGGCGCGATCTCGCCGATCGAGCCTTCCTGCGCCCGCAGAGCACCGGCGAAGTACCGGAAGTGGTCGATGGCCAGCGGGATGTCGGCGCCGATGGTCTCGCGGATCGGCTTGCCGTTGTCCCAGGTCTCTGCGACGGCGAGCGCCTCGAGATTCGCCTCCATGCGGTCGGCGATCTTGAGAAGGATGTTCGATCGCTCGGTGACTGTGGCCCTCCCCCAGGCATCTGCGGCGTTGTGCGCCGCATCCAGCGCCAGCTCGACGTCGGCGGCATTGCCGCGCGCCACCTCGCAGAACACCTGCCCGTTGACCGGTGTGACGTTCTCGAAGTAGAGGCCGGACGACGGCGGCACGTACTCGCCCCCGATGTAGTTGTCGTAGCGCGACTTGTAGCTCATCGCGCTGCCGGGCTGGCCTGGTGCGGCGTAGACGGTCATGGCTCTCCTTGAGCGGGGGGAACGGCGGATTGGGTGACGCTATGACCTGGATCACACGGCCGTCTGCCCGCATGGGGGCTGGCTAGTCACAGACTGGCCGAACGGTGGGCTAGCCCCCTGTCCATCCGGCTAGGGTGCAGGTAGAAGGACGGTGACCGTGAGCCTCAGCCAGTCGCTACCCCGCGCCTACCGGGCGCCCAAGGCCCGGGTGCGCGTCGCCATCGTCGACTCCAACGTCATCTACCGCGCGGGCGTCCGGACCGTCCTGGAGCGCCGCCCCGGCATCGCGGTCATCTCCGAGAGCGGGGACCCGGCCACCGCCCTCGACCAGATCGCCAGCCTCGAGCCGGACATGGTCATCGTCGACGTCGACCTCGAGGACGACACCACCAGCGGCCTGGCGTTGCTGCAGGACATCAGCCGGCAGTTCCCCTCCGTACGCGTGCTCGTCCTCACCACGGCGGTGTCCGAGTTCATCGTGCTGGAGGCTCTTCGGCGCGGCGCTGCCGGCTATGCCCTCAAGACGTGCACTCCCGACGAGCTCGGGCGCATCGTTCTCGCGGTCGACCGCGGCGACAGCGCCTTCAGCTCCGAGGTCGCCGCCGTCGTCACCCGGAGCATCGGGGGGCAGGTGCCGCTTGCGGCGAAGTTCTCGGATCGCGAGCGAGAGGTCGTCCGCTTGGTCGCGCGCGGCATGTCGAACAAGGAGATCGCGGCCGCGCTGTTCATCAGTGAGAGCACCGTGAAGTTCCATCTGCACAACGCCATGGTCAAGTTCGGTGCGAAGCGCCGGTCCGAGATCGCCTACCGGGCCGTTCAGGCAGGGCTGGCCTAGGAGTTACCGTGCGGCGGCCCGCTGATTCAATGTGCACACCATGACCACACAATCACCCGAGCGCGAACGCGAACGTGTTCACTTCGCGACGCCCGGACCGGGCCTGTATCCCGTCATCGTCGCCGTCTTCGTCGGCCTCCTGCTCATCTCGAACATCGGGGCCACCAAGCTCATCGCCCTCGGTCCCCTCATCACTGACGGCGGTGCGATCCTCTTCCCGCTCACCTACATCGTCGGTGACGTCCTGAGCGAGGTGTACGGCCTCAAGGCCGCGCGTCGAGCGATCCTGCTGGGCTTCGCCATGTCCGTGCTGGCCGCCCTCACGTTCTGGCTCGTCCAGCTCGCTCCGCCCGCCGACGGCTGGGGCAACCAGGACGCCTTCGAAGCCGTGCTCGGGTTCGTCCCACGCATCGTCCTTGCCAGCGTGCTCGGCTACCTGGTCGGGCAGTTCCTCAACGCCTACGTCCTCGTCAAGATCAAGGAGCGCACCAAGGAACGCCGCCTGTGGCTGCGCCTCATCGGTTCCACCGTGGTCGGCGAGTTCGCCGACACCCTTGTCTTCTGCACCGTCGCGTTCTACGGCGTCATCACGGGGGCCGAGTTCTGGAACTACGTCCTGGTGGGCTACTTCTACAAGACGCTCCTCGAGGTTGTGCTACTCCCCGTCACCTACCGTGTCATCGCGGCCGTCAAACGACGAGAGCCCACCTACGGCCTGGCAAAGACCGTCAGCTCCTCGTCCTGAGCACGTCGTCGCGAAGGTCCCAGTAGGTGCCGTCGTCGATGCTGTGCCTGATCCGGTCGATGAGACGGATGATGTAGCGCTCGTTGTGGATCGTCGCCAATGTCGACGCGAGCATCTCCTTGGCCTTGAACAGGTGGTGGAGGTACGCGCGCGTGTAGTGGCCGCAGGTGTAGCAGTCGCACGAATCGTCGATGGGCCCGAAGTCGCGACGGTAGGACCCGTTGGTCAGGTGGAAGCGCTTGCGGGCATGGAACACCGTGCCGTTGCGGGCATTGCGCGAGGGAGCCACGCAGTCGAAGGTGTCGGCCCCGTTCTCGATCGCGGCGAAGACGTCATCGGGTTCGCCGATCCCCAGGAGGTGTCGCGGCCTGTCCTCAGGGAGCTCCTCGCAGACCCAACGGACGATCGTGCCGAGGTGCTCCTTCTCCAGAGCCCCGCCGATGCCGAAGCCGTCGAAGTCGAGGGACGCGAGCCCCCGGGCCGCCTGTCGCCTCAGGTCCTCGTACTGCGCGCCCTGGACCACTCCGAAGAGCGCCTGATAGGGCCGGTGCGATCGCGCCTCCGTCTGCCGGTCGTGCTCTGCGACGCAGCGCCGAGCCCACTGATGGGTGCGCTCGACCGAACGCTCCTGGTACTCGCGCGTGTTGAGCAGCGTGGTGCATTCGTCGAACGCGAAGATGATGTCGGCGCCGAGCTGGTGCTGAACCTGCATCGACACCTCCGGCGTGAACCGATGCATGGCACCGTCGAGATGCGACTTGAAGGTCACCCCGTCGTCATCCACTCGCGCCAGGCGGTCCTTCCCCTCGGCAATCACATCGTCAGAGCGCACCGACGTCGCATCCATCGCCAGGATCTTCTTGAAGCCCACCCCCAGCGAGAGCACCTGGAAGCCACCGCTGTCGGTGATGGTCGGACCGTGCCAGTTCATGAACTGCGCCAGCCCTCCTGCCTCGTCGACGATGTCGGCACCGGGCTGCAGGTAGAGGTGATACGCGTTCGCCAGGACCACCTGCGCGCCGAGCTCACGCATGGTCTCCGGCAGGACGGCCTTGACCGTCGCCTTCGTGCCCACGGGAGTGAAGGCGGGGGTGCGGATGTCGCCGTGAGGCGTGTGAACGACCCCGCTTCTGCCCAGCATCTTCGCCGAGCCGCGCACGGCGGCGAGCGATCCCGTCACCTCGAAGGAGAAGTCACGGACCGCCACGGGACCCATCCAACCAAGCGTGCTGGCGGCTACTGCGTGGGGGCGAGAACGTCCGTGGCCGGGAACAGCTCACGAGCCGGCGCGATCCACGAGTCGATGGCCGTGTCGAGACCCTCGTTGGACCCGGCGCAGAACTCCGGAGACACGTCGACGATCGGCGTGGAGCCCGACGTCACGACGAGATCGATGCTCGTCCCTCCCGTGCAGCCGTCCGGTCCGGGCTCCACCTTCAGGTCGATCATCGATGCCAGAGTGGCACCGAGCTCCGCCCAGGCCTGGGCGGTCGTGGCGGTCGTTTCGTCGGCGAGGACGTCTCCGTAGCTGTCCACGACGATGCGCGCGGAGTCGCGGTCCAGGGTCAGTGTCACGCTGCGGTGGTACGGAGGCGGCACGGACGAATCGTGGAAGGCATAGGTCACGGCGGCATCGTCAGGCAGCGTGGACGGACTCGTGGCTGCGGTCGCGGAAGCGTCGGCGAGCGACGGTGCCACGACCGAGGGCGTCGATGCCGCAGACGCCTCGGTCGACGTCGACGCACCGCCGCAGGACGTGAGGAGCCCTGCGGCCAGGACGGTCATCAGCGCCATCGCATGCACAGCACGACAGTAGCCTCGCGAGCGTCGGCTTTGCCCGCTCCGGGCTCCTGGCGACGGCTACCGCGCCGAGGCCGGGACCTGACCCATACGGCCGGCGTTGAAGTCCTCCATCGCCTGGACGATCTCCTCGCGGGTGTTCATGACGAACGGGCCGTGGTGCGCGATCGCCTCGCGGATCGGCTTGCCTCCCAGGAGGAGCACCTCAAGGGTGGGCGTTCGCGAGTCCTGCGCCTCGTCGGCCCGCACGGTGATCGCGTCACCCTCGCCGAACCACGCCAGCTGCCCCTCCGAGAAGGGCGTGCGCTCGTTGCCCGCAGTGCCGCGACCCGCGAGCGCGTAGACCATCGCGTTGAACTCGGGATTCCACGGCAGCCTCACCTCGGCCCCGGGCTGGATCGTGACGTGGGCGTAAGTGATCGGGGTCCAGGTGACACCGGGTCCCTCGACCCCGCCGACGCTGCCGGCGATGACGCGGATGAGCGAGCCACCATCGGCACTGGTCGCCAGGGCCACCTGGCCCGAGCCGATGTCCTGGTAGCGCGGCTGTGTCATCTTCAGGGATGCGGGCAGGTTGACCCACAGCTGAACCCCGTGGAACAGGCCACCCTTCAGAACGAGCGACTCCGGAGGAGTCTCGATATGCAGAAGGCCCGAACCGGCCGTCATCCACTGCGTCGCCCCGTCGGAGATGTAGCCCCCACCGCCGGTGGAGTCCTGGTGCTCGAAGGCCCCGTCGATGATGTAGGTGACGGTCTCGAATCCTCGGTGCGGGTGCCAGGGAGTGCCCTTGGGCTCGCCCGCGCCCCACTCGACGGCACCCATGTGATCGAGCAGCAGGAAGGGATCGGAGTCGCGCAAGGACATCCGGCCGGGGAACGGACGGCGCACCGGGAACCCCTCGCCCTCGAAGGTGGACAGTCCCGTGACGATCCGCTGGACGGGACGCTGCATGGCGGCCGCGTCCGGGGCCGGGATGTGCGGCAGCACGAGGACGTCATCGACGGACACAGCAGGCATGGTTCCTCCACCAAGAGTAGTTGACTGTTAAACTATATGCGCCATGCCCACGGCGCGCAAGTCCCACGAGCACAATGACCGCATGACCAGCACTCCCGAGATCGGTCGGTCCATCCTCGCGGATGGCGTCGCCACGAATGTCCACATCGCCGGAGCCGGCGAGACCGTTCTGCTCCTGCACGGGTCCGGACCCGGCGTCACGGCCTGGGCCAACTGGCGACTGACCATTCCCCGCCTCGCCGAGCACTTCACGGTCGTCGCTCCCGACCTCCTCGGCTTCGGGTTCACCGACCGCCCGGAGGGCACGACCTACGACCTCGACACGTGGACGGCCCACGTCCTGGGCGTCCTCGATGCCCTGGGCGTCGAGCAGGCCCACGTCATCGGCAACTCCTTCGGCGGATCCCTCGCCTTGGCCTTGGCCATCCGCCATCCGAAGCGCGTGTCTCGACTCGTGCTGATGGGCTCGGTCGGCGTGCCGTTCGACATCACGCCGGGCCTCGACGCCGTGTGGGGTACGAGCCGTCCGTCCCGGCCATGCAGGATCTCCTCGTGCTCTTCGCCCACGATGCGGACCTCATCGGACCCGACCTCGCCGAACTCCGCTACCGGGCCAGCATCAGGCCAGGAGTGCAGGAGGCCTTCGCCGCCATGTTCCCGGCTCCTCGGCAGTCTGCGCTCGACGCGATGACCCACGACCTGGCTGACATTCGGGCGATAGCCGCGCCCACATTGGTGGTGCACGGACGCGACGACCAGGTCATACCGCTGGCCACCTCCCTCGCCCTGCTGGAGGCGATCGACGACGCGCAACTGCACGTCTTCGGCCGCTGCGGACACTGGACGCAGATCGAGCACGCCGACGAGTTCGCTGATCTCGTCATCGGGTTCCTCGCCCGTCCGTGATGCCCGGGAGCGGCGCAGAAGTGACGGGTGTGCAGCCAAGCGGGCACTGTGAAACGTGGGTCAGGATTTCCTCGAAAACTTTCGCGGTATCGCTTGCGACCCTGCCAGGAAGGCGAGTAGAACTGACCTACCGCACCGCAAGGAGCGGGTCGGATCAGGAACGACGAGCCGCACGACACGGCCACCCCTTGGGGAGGTCGCGAAGGGCCCCGGGTGCCGCCGGGGTTGGCTCGAGTGAACGGTTCGAAGGAGTCGAGAACGCCACTGCCGATGCTGCGGAAACGCAGCGTGAGCGCCGCGATCTGCACAGCGCGGGTGCCCCGAGAAATCGGGCGGTGGGCGGGCCGCTCCGCAGCAAGGCCCCTCCAACTCATACTTGGAGGGGCCTTCTGCTGTGCGGGGACGTAGTGCCCTGCTTCCCCAAGTATCGGTCAGCCAGCGATCATCCCCCTGCACGCCACGCCGCGGCCAGCCGCCGAAATCCCTCATCGAGGCCGATCGCGGGCTGCCAGTGCAGGGCGCGCCTGGTCTCTCTCTGGTCGAACCAGTGCGCCGTCGCCAGCTGCTCGGCGATGAACGCGGTGAGGGCGGGCTCCTCGGCGCGTCCGCTGCGCTCCCAGGCCCGCTCGACCACGGCGCCGGCTGCCCACGCGAGCGGGTAGGGAACGTGCCGAGTGGGCGGAGATCCGCCGGCCGCCAGCGCGACTCGGGTCAGGATCTCCACCACGGTCCGGGGCTCGCCGTTGCTGACCACGAACGGCCGACCATGCACGTCGCCGTCGGCGCAGTGGTCGAGTGCCTGGGCGATGGCATCAGCCGCGTTGTCGACGTACGTGGTGTCGATGAGGGCGGCTCCGTCATCGACAAGCACGAGGCGGCCCCTGCGGGCCCGCTCGGCAATGCGTCCGATCAACTGAGTGTCGCCGGGGCCCCAGACGAGGTGAGGACGCACGGCCATCACGGAGAAGCCCTCCGTGTCGGCAGCCAGCGCGAGCAGCTCCGCCTGCGCCTTCGTCCGGGCATAGTTGCCCCGGGCGCTTCGTGGATCCGCGGGCTCCGCCGACGCGCCGACGAGTGGCCGGCCCGCGTGTGCGACGGACGGCGACGACACCTGTACGAACCGCTGGACCCCGGCGTCCCGGGCCGCGGACAGGACTGTCGCCGTGCCACCGACATTGACGTGCTCGAAGTCGGCGGCCTCCCCGACCATCGAAACCTTGGCCGCGAGGTGCACGACCGCATGACACCCGTCGACCGCCCGGGCGACGGTTCCCGTGTCGGTGATCTCGCCCAGCACCTCGAGCACAGGCTCGGGGTGCCCAGCCGGTGAGCGCTGAAGAACGGTCACGCGGTGACCGCGTCGGGTGAGCTCCGCCACGACCGCGCCGCCGAGGAGCCCGCGACCGCCGGTGACGAGCACCTTCACCGAGACTCGCTCCCATGGCGCCCGGCGAGGAGCTCGTCGGCCCACACCGCGAGCGCCGAGCGGTCCACCTTGGAGTTGTGGCGGATGTCGACCGGCAGCTCCCGGCGCTCGATCACCGCGGCAACGGGCACCCGCGCGCAGGCGCGTACTCGGTCCAGCAGTTCGAGGTCGGCCGGTCCCTCGACATGCCTGTCGGTGACGACGATGACGACGACTTGCTGGGTGCCCGCGGGCCCTACCCCGACGCAGGCCGCCGACCGTACGCCGGCAAGTCCTTCGACGCGCTGTTCGACCCCTACGGGCGCAATCGGGCCGGCCGAGGTGGTGACAACGTGGGCGAGGCGCCCACCGATCCACAGTCGTCCCGTGACATCGAGGTGCCCGACATCTCCCGTGCGGTGCCAGCCTGGCTCGCGCGTGCTCGCCCGCTCCGTTGCCCACAGCCGGTCGTAATGGTCCTTGGTGTGCGCCGCCCGGACGACGATCTCGCCCAGCACGTCGGAATCGTCCGAGAGGCCACCGCTCGCCGCCCCCGTGTCGTCGACGGCACTGATCCGCACCTCCACGCCGGGCAGCGGCCGACCGACCAGCACCCCGTCGCCCGGGCCGGCCGCAACGATCTCGTCGATCGTCACGTCGGTCACGGGCAGGGCCTCGGTCATGCCGTACGGCGTCCGCACCTGCGCGGACGGGCACAGCCGGGCCATGCCGTGCAGCAGCGCTGCGGAGACCGGCGCCCCCGCCCCCAGCACGAGGCGCAGCGAGCCGAACGCCGCCCGCTGCGTATCCGTGAGATCCCCGGCGCTGGAAAGCACGCTCCCGAAGGCCGCCGGGGAGGCCCACAGCAGCGTGCCGTGAACGGTGGCCACGGCGTCCGCCAATGCCGCCGCCTTCAGGGTTCGCGGCGAGGTCACATCCATGTCGGGCAGGACAGAGGCGATCCCGAGCGCAGGGCCGAGCACCGCCCAGGGCGCGAAGGCGGCGACGAGCGAATCGGCGTCAGTGATGGCGTAGTGGGCGCGCAGCAGGTCACGCGTGCGCCCCACCTGCCGGTGCCGGTACACGACTCCCTTGGCCGGGCCCGTGGAGCCGGACGTGAAGACGACGACGGCCTCGTCACCGGGGGCGGGGGGCGCCGGCACGTGTCCGGGCGCACCGATGCGGGCGATGCCGGCAAGCTCGGTGGTGGCGATCCGACGTCCGGGCAGGCCCAGCACGCGCACTAGGGCCATGGCCTTCGGGATCCCGATGATGTGCCGCACACCCGCTCCGCGAAGCGCACGGTGGATGCCGCGAACCCCCAGCCCGGCATCGGTGACGACGACGCTGGCACCGATGCGCCAGCACGCGTAGATCACGGCGATCAGGTCGGCCCCCGGGGTGATGAGCACGGCGACACGGTCACCGCGACGGACTCCTCGGGCCCGGAGTCCGCTGCCCAGTGCGTCGACGCGGCCGGCCAGCGTGCCCCACGTCACCTCGCGCCAGCGGCCGTCGACCATCTCGGCGACGGCCACGAGGTCGGGCGTGGTGGCCGCCCGTCGCTCGAGTGCCGAGCACAACGGCTCCGGCTCGGACACCGCAGCCGGCCCAGCCTCGGCAAGCGCGCTCGGGCCGCGGCGCAGGTCGGCCACCCACGTCCACAGGTCGTCGACCAGGGCGGGCGCGTCCTCGCTCACGAGGTGTCGGGCGCCCTCATATCGATGGACGTCGGCGTGTGGCATCCGGTCCAGCAGGTCGACCAGGTACCGATCGGAGAACACCGGATCGCCCGGTCCCCACAGGAGGAGGACGGGCACCTCGCCCAGGTCGCGCACGCCCTCGGCGATGGCATCAAGCGTTCCCGCGCTGGGGTGCTCGGGTTCGAGCGGGATGTCTGCCACGAATGTCCCCACGGCCTCGCGGCGCGCCGCCCCCGCATACGGCGCCGCGAATGCCTTCACGACGCCGCGTGGAAGTGCAGGTCGGCTGAGGGCAGTGGTCGCGCGGACGAACGTGGGGGTCGAGACGGTGTTCAGCCGCAGGAGCGGGCTCGAGCGCGCGAGACGGATCGCGGCCGGCGCGGGCGACCCCTCCGGCTGGTGCACCGCCGTGTTCAGCAGGACCACCCCGCGAAGCTGGTCGCGATGGGCCAGCGCCCACCCGAGGGAAATGGGACCGCCCCAGTCATGCGCGACCGTCACGACGGGTCCGGTGATGCCCAGGGCGTCGGTCAGCCGGGCAAGGTCGTCGATGCGCTGCGCCAGCCGCCGTACGGTTCCCGTGCGTTCGGAGAACCCCATGTCGAGGTGGTCCACCGCCACGACGCGGACGTCCCCGGGTGCGGCGGCCAGGACTCGGCGCCACAGGTAGGACCACGTGGGATTGCCGTGGACGCACACGAGTGTGAGTGCCGGATCCTCGGTGCCAGTGACCCCAGTGTCGAGGACGTGCCAGGTCCGGAGGACGCCATCGGCGTCGCGGGTGGAGACCAACCGGGACCACGCCGGGTCAAGGCCGGGCAGTCCTGCCGGCGGCAGCACCGCCGGCTCGATGCCGGGAGTCACCAGGCGATCTCGATCACCGCGGAGTTCAGGCCGGATCCGATCCCCATACAGGCGATGCGCTGCCCGGCCTCGAACGAGGCCGCATGCTGGGCGAGGGTGAACGGGATCGATGCCGGGCCGATGTTGCCACGGGTGGGGAAGATCACGGGTGTCCGCGCCGGGTCGATGTGGAGCGACGATGTGATCGCTGCGGTGTGGACCTTTGACACCTGGTGGATGACGTAGGCATCCAGGTCACTCCAGTCGAATACTTCGGCCGCATCCCGCCAAGTGTCGACGGCCAGCGTCACTCCCGCCTCGAGCAGTCCACGTGAGTCGGTCCGCATCACGTCGAGGTCGCCGATGCACAGCTTGTTGTGCGCTGTCGCGGCACGACCCACGCCACCCACGAACCTGTGGCCTTCGGGGTGCGTCGACGCCCGGCCCAGCACCATGGCGGCACCTCCGGAGCCCAGCGTCAAGGACGCGAAGTTCTCGAACACGTCCTCCTTGGTCGTGTCCGGCCCCTGCAGGCGGGCCACCGTGGCGAGCTGCGTACGACGGCTCCCCTCGCCGTCGACGATGAGCGCGTACTCGATCTGACCGGAGTCGATCATCATCGACGCCAGTTGCATGCCATTCACGAAGCCCAGGCACGCGTTCGCGAGATCGAAGTTCAGGCAGGCCGTGCCGAGTCCCAGCTGCTCGTGCACGTCGACCGCGGCCGACGGCTCCAGGTGATCGCGGCAGACGGACGTGTCGATGAGGAGACCCACCGCCGACGGGTCGATCCCCGCCTCCGCCAGTGCCTTGGCACCGGCCATGGCCGCAGCATCCGCGAACGTGACGTCCTGCGGCCACCATCGGCGCTCCACGATTCCGGCGAGCCCCTCCAGCATCCCGGGACGAAGGTCAAGGCGCTCGTAGGTGCTCATCAGCTGCTCATCGAGCTCGGCCGACGTCACCACGATGGGTGCGTCCGCGGCCGACACCGACAACACGGCGGTATCGGCGAAGCGATAGATGGCGTTCCCGCTCATGGGCTCCCTCTCGGCCCCCACACGGGGACACCTGACAAGCCTGCCACGGCGTGGCCGAGGACGACACACGGGTCCACGGCCAGCACGCCGCTCGAGACCATCGCCCCTGCAGGCGGCCCTTCGTGACGTACGGTGAGGCCGTGAACTCACGAGGCACCATTCCCCGCCCGCACTCCCGCTCTCGCACCGCCGCGGTCGTCGCAGCAACAGCCCTGCTCCTCTCCCCCTTGGCGGCGATGGCGCCGGCGGGAGCGACAGGACCAGGTCGCGCGCCCCTCGTGGTGGCGGCCGACGACTTCCCCGCCGACCTCGCGCCGTACTACACGCAGACGCTCGCGTGGGAGACCTGCAAGGACGGGCTGACCTGCAGCTGGCTCACGGTGCCGCTCGACTACGCCAATCCCACTGGACCGACGATCCGGCTCCGCGTATCGCGCGCTCAGGCAACCGGCCCTGCGGACAGCCGGCAGGGTTCACTCGTCATCAACCCGGGGGGGCCCGGCGCATCCGGCACCGACTTCGCCGCCTACGTGGCGACGTCGATCACCCCCAAGGTCAACGAGGCCTTCGACGTGGTGGGGTTCGACCCACGGGGCGTGGGGAAGTCCGCGCCGATCACCTGCCTGACGGGTCGCCAGACGACCGTGTGGCTGCGCCAGGACGGCACGCCGAACACCCCCGCGGAGGAGCGACGCCTGATGTCGCTCGCTGCGGCGATCCCGCAGGGGTGCCTGCAGATGTCGCCGGCTCTGGCCCGGAACGTGGGAACCGAGAACACCGTGCGCGACATGGACATCCTGCGCCAGGCGCTCGGTGACCAGAAGCTCAACTGGCTCGGCTTCTCATACGGCACCTACATGGGCACCCTGTACGCCGAGCAGTTCCCCGATCGCGTCGGTCGGTTCGTCCTCGACGGCGCTGTTGATCCAGCCAATGACAGCATGGAGATGTCCTTGGGGCAGTCGCGCGGGTTCCAGGTGGCCATGGGCCGGTTCGCCGCCGACTGCAGCCGACGCGCGACCTGCCCCTTCCGGGGGAACGCCAAGGCCGTCCTCGCCGGCGTCAACCGCCTGTTCGCCAAGCTCGACGCCAAGCCGATGCCGGCAGGGAAGGGCCGGGTGCTGACGCAGGCGGAGGCGATGACGGCGGTCTTCACCTCGATGTACTCGACGCAGTTCTGGCCGTGGCTCAGGACTGGACTTCGTCAGTCGACGCGGAACGACGGCACCGAGCTCCTCGCGATCGCCGACTACGCGAATGACCGCACCGGTCCCAATACCTACGCGACGAACATGGCGTCGGCGTTCTACGCGATCGCATGCTGGGACTCGCCGGCAGCGCCCGGGGTCGACACCCTGCGCGCTGCCGCCGCCGAGTGGTCGAGGAACGCCCCGGTCCCAGAGATGGCAGCGGCTATGTCGTGGGGCAACGCCCCCTGCTCTCAGTGGTACGGCCACACATCTCGAGTCCCGGCGCCTGCCTCGAGCACAACCACCGCGCCCATCCTCGTCATCGGCACCACTTTCGACCCGGCCACGCCGTATCCATGGGCCGTCGCCCTGAGCAACCAGCTCACGACCTCGACCCTGCTGACCTACCGAGGTGACGGGCACACGGCCTTCGGCTCGGGGTCAGCCTGCATCGACAAGTCCGTCGATGCCTATCTCCTCACCGGCCTGCTGCCACCCAAGGGTCGGGTCTGCAGGTAGGAGCAACCTGCTCCCAGCCTCCAGAACGGCAGCGACCCCGCCTCATCGACCCTGTCGGTGATGAGCACTAGGAGACTCATCACCGTCCGGGCCGCGAGGCGGGGTCGCGTTACTGCATCCCCGTCGTCTTGCGACTAGCCGCTGTGCGAGGTGGTGCGCAGGCGAACCCCGGCACCAGCAGCGGCCAGGGCCGCGGCGACGATCATCGCCACTCCCATGACCGGGAAGTCTGTGGTGGGTGCCGACGAGCCACCACCGGCATTGACGGCCGTCGGCAGGGTCGCCGCCGCCGGCACCGCGGCCGTAGCCGGCGTCGCAACGACTGTTGCCGCTGCCGGAGCAACCACCGGCTTGGTGGCCGGAACGGCCGTTGCCGGGGCGGGGACACTGGTGGACACGAGCGTCTCGGGAGCCGTCTGAACGACCGCGCTGGTCACCACGACTGCGGCCTCCGGGTCGGTCTGGGGCTCGCTGGTCGTCTCGGCTTCGGGAGCCGGATCGGCCGGAGTGGTGTCACCCACGGGCGGCACCACGACCTCTTCGTTGTCTCCGTCGCCGTTGTCGCCGTCACCGTTGTCGCCGTCACCGTTGTCGCCGTCACCGTTGTCGCCGTCACCGTTGTCGCCATTGCCGTGGTCGCCGTTGTCGCCGTTGTCGCCACCATTGCCATGGTCGCCGTTGTCGCCATTGCCGTGGTCGCCGTTGTCGCCACCATTGCCATGGTCGCCGTTGTCGCCACCATTGCCATGGTCGCCGTTGTCGCCACCATTGCCATGGTCGCCATTGTCGCCACCATTGCCATGGTCGCCGTTGTCGCCACCATTGCCATGGTCGCCGTTGCCGCCACCGTTGTTGTTCGTGTCTTCGCAGCCACTGCCCAGGGCGTTGCAGTCCGCGTGCTCGTTGGCGTGCTCGCTCTGCGGGTGGTTGTTCGTGACGTCGTTGTTGCCGTTCTGGTCGCTATGGTCGCCCGGGGCGTTCGAGCCCGAGTTGCCGTGTGAGCCGGAGTTCGAATTGCCGTTGCCGTTTGCCGCGAAGGCCACGGGGCTCACGGCGATGGCCGCGAAGGTAGACAGGCTCAGTGCGCCGACGACGGCGCCCGACTTCATCGCGATACTCCGCGCGGTGGTGCGCTTCATGGTGGTCTCCTAGTGAGTGTGGTGTGGCGACCTCGCGTCGCCGACTCAGTAAGGATGAGCGAAGAAAGTCCGGCAAACCAAGCCGAAAATGAGCAATTGGCCGCTTGCTCCGGACACTGACCGTACAACCGTCATGTCTGGGCAATTCGGGCATTCCGTTGGTGCTCGGGCAGTGAAACGCGTGAAACACGCACGAAGCACGGTCAGACCGGTCAGCGGTGACCGGTCCCGTCAGACGCCCGTTTCCTTCTCCGGGTCATCGGGATCCTCAAGCGTCGACAAGAACTGCTCGACCTGCGCGGCGATCTCATCACCGGTGGGGATCCGGTCGTCGGCCATGTCTCCCAGACCCCCCATCGAACCCGAGGTGATCGCCGCCATCTGGTCGTACTGCTGCTCGAGTGCGTGGACGACCGAGGCGAACTCCTCGTTCCCGTCGAGTTGCTGCGCCACCTCTGCGTCGGCGCGGTGGGCCGCCGGCTCGAGATCGGCCGTGGGTATGACCAGACCCGTCTGGCTCGCAAGCCCCTCGATCAGGGCGACTGCCGCACGCGGGAACTCGAACTGCACCAAGTAGTGCGGGACCTGCGCGGTGATGCCCATCGACGGCGTGCCCAGTTGCCCGAGATGCAGTTCGAGCATGGCACCGACGTGTCCGGGTACCTCGATCTCTCCGATGACCGAGAGGTGGCCAGCGACCAGCTGCGGCTCGCTGCCGTGCACGGTGATGCCGAGAGGGCGCGTGTGCGGGATGGGCCACGGAATGGCCGACAGCCCGACGGCAAGTCGCACCTCGAACCTCGCCACCAGGAGATCGACCGCCGCCATGAAGCGCAGCCACTGGTAGTCCGGCTCCGGACCGGTCAAGAGGAGGAAGCGCTGGCCGACATCGTCGGTGACCTCATGCAGCACGATCTGCTGCACCTCGACCGAGGCGAAGTGGTCGACCACGTACGTCATCCTGGGTCGGCGGGCCCGATAGTCGAGCAGCTCGTCGACGTCGAACGTGGCAATGAGTCGGTGCTCGCAGGCGGCGAGGATGTGCTCAGCGGCCTGTCGCACTCCCCCGCCCGCATCGACAAAGCCCGAGAAGGCGTAGAGCAGGATCGGAGGCGCGTCGAACGTCACTTCCTGGTGCACGGTCACGAGCTCCGCTGGGTCGCGCATGGTTCACCTCCGCTGCTGACAACGATGCCACATGCGGCAACCTCGCGCCGCCACAGCGTGTTCCGCCGTTCGCCCACGGCGAAGCCGAGGTTCAGGCCTCGGGCGCCGGATCCGTGTCGGTGACCTCGGTGGCGGGCTTCGTTCGCTTACGGACCGGCTTGGGCGCGGACGGCGTCTCGATGGCCGCCTCCGCATCCGTCGTGGCGTTCGCGGCGTCGTCGGCAGCGGCGCTCGCGGCATCGCTGGCCACCTCGGCCAGTTGGTGGGCCGTCTGCCCCGTGGCGGCGGCCAACTGCTCGGCCTTCTTGCTGGTGGCGTCCGCGGCCTCGGCCGCGCTCGCGCCCAGCTGTGCCGCAGTGTCGGCGACCTTCTGTGCCGCCGCGTCGGCGGCGGTCGCGGCAGTGTTGGCGGCGCTCGAGACGTGCCCTGCGGCCGCCCCAGCCGCGCTGGACACCGAATCGGCCCACAGGCTCGCCGTCGACGCGACGTCGTCGGTTCCGCCCCGTCGCTTCCATGATCACTTCCAGCCCGCGGCGCCCGCGAGGGCGACGACCGCCACAACTGCCTTCTTCATGGTTCCTCCCCGGTGTTAGCGCGACGCTAACACGCAGCGGCCCACCTGACTCGGGGACCCGTCAGGAGCCCGTGCGCCCCGTGCGCTGCGCATCCTTGAGGAAGAACAGGAACCGCTCCGTCACCTGCGGACTATCGAGGAATGCGTCTCGGCGGTCGGGGGGCAGCTGCAGCGCGTACTCGCAGACCCGCGCCCAGGCCATGCCAACGGTCTTCGTCAGGGCACCGGCCCACGGTGGCGGGAGATGGCTGACCTGGCGACTCGTCCCTCCGGGCAGGAACTTGAGGAGACTGGTGACCGCGTACCTCCCCTGCCATGGTCGCGCCTCCGGTGAGTACCACCGCGCCGGCCACCGCCAGTGCCTTGGACTGGTTGGGCGGCAGCCCGTAGGCAGCCGTGATGCGCGCGATCATGGTGACCTGGATGGGCACCAGGATGGCGGCGTCAGCGAAGGGGATCGGGGTGGCGCCGACGCCAGCGGCGACGACTACGGCCTGGTTGATGATCGACGCCACCGCTTTTTTTTTACGCGACATGTCCAGCATCTGAGCCGCCGTCAGCGCGCCCTCGACCACCTCGGGGATCACCATGTACGTGTCGTCGAGGAGCGTCTGCAGCCCGAACACCGGACTCGACGTGAACGGGTCGACGAGGGCATTGGTGAGGACGACACGCCCCTGCGGACGCAAGGGGCAGCCTGAGCGACTCGATGTACTCGGCGAACTCGCGCGCCTCGGGGTGTACCTGGCCGTCACGGCTCGGCACCTGAGTCATCACGACGATCACCGGCAGGCCGAGACTGGCCAGCTCCCGGACGAACTGCTCCTGGGCCCTCTCGAACCGCCGATCGGACCACCGCACGAGATACCACACCGCGTGGATCTGCTGATCGACGGAACGCGTGCGGTGGTCGGCGACGAGCCGGCGCAGCCCGTCGACGATGGCGTCGCCGCCCGTGCCGGTCTCGAAGCCCTCGGAGTCGTACAGGCCCAGGAAGCCGTCGGGGTGCCGGTAGTAGACGAGCCCCTTGGTGACCGGGCTGCCGACGCCCGTTGCGGCCACGTCGCGGCCGAATACCGCGTTGACGAGGGTCGACTTGCCCACGCCCGTCTTGCCGAAGACCGCGAGATTGAAGCAACCCAAGGCGGCGAACGCCTCCGCAAGTCGCTGCTCCGAACATGCCCCGACCCTGGGTCTTGCTGAGGTCCGGCACCACGTTCGGGGCCCCACCGGCCGACGGCAGGGTCGGCTCGATGGTCACGCCACCACCGTACGCGCGGGGTGCGGGTTGGACAAACACCGCAGGCGTCGGGTTACCGTGGAGCATGACCGACGCGGGAGCGACCACCCGTGCGCGCCCCCGACGGGAGGTCGCGCCGCGGTCTCGCTGTCGCACTGGGCCTTTGCGGTCGTCCTGATCGGCTCGATCGCTGTGGGTGCGTGGCTGGCGATCGGTACCGCCAAGGACAGGCGGTATCTGGGGGGTCCCCTCGTCGTTCCCCAGGAGTACCGGTCCGTCATCAAAAAGGCGGCGAAGAGATGCGACGCCGTGCCCGTGGAGATCCTGGCCGCCCAGATCGCCGCCGAGAGTGGCTGGAGGGCCATGCCACATCGCCCGCCGGCGCACAGGGGATCGCGCAGTTCATGCCGGCTGTGTGGGAGCAGTACGGCATCGACGCGAACCAGGACGGCGCCATCGACGTGTGGGACCCGATCGACGCCATCCATTCGGCGGCCGAGCTCAACTGCCTCAACCGGCAGCTCGTGCGGGACGCCTCAGGCAATCGGCTGCAGAACACCCTCGCTGCCTACAACGCCGGATTCGGATCGGTGCTGAAGTACGACGGCGTGCCGCCCTTCCCCGAGACGGAGGCATACGTGGAGAAGATCCTCGCGTCCGCCAAGACGATCGTCCTCCAGAAGTGACCCGCGGGGCGCCCATCCGCATCGCCCGGCCTGAGGATCGAGGCGGCGTCGTCGACACCGTCGTGCAGGCGTTCGCCGCGGACCCAGCCTGGACCTTCCTTCTCGGCGACCACTACTCCGAGCACGCGCCGGCGTTCGCCGGAGCACTCTTCGACGGCCGCGTCGACGACGGCACCGTGTGGATCACCGCGGAGCCCGGCGGGGTGGCGATGTGGGACCGCCCGCGCTCCGACGGGACGTCTCCCCCGCGACATCACATCTGGGATCCCTACCGGCGCCTCGTGGGCGAGCAGTCGTGGTCGCGCCTTGAGGCCTACGAGTCGGCGTGCGACCGCGAAGCCAGCACAGCCGTACTGGTATCCTCGGCGTGCTGGCCACGCACCCGGACCGGCAGGGCCAAGGGGATCGGTTCGGCCCTGATCGGCAGCGGCGTCGCACGGGCGGACGAGGCTGGCACGGATTGCTGCCTGGAGACGTCGAGCCTCGGCAACCGCGAGTTCTACGAGCGACGAGGGCTCACGATCGCATCGCCGGTGCCCTGGGACGGTCCGGTCACCCTGGTGGCTACGCCGCGAGTCCTCAGGACCCGGGGCCGACGGCGCCGACTGGAGGGAGCAGGGGTCCGCCTGCTCACGAACCTCGGCACGGATCGGACTTCCACCGCCTCGTCGTTGCCTCGAATACCTGCCTGAGAACGGCATCGGCCTGACCGTCGCTACCTGCTGACGCCCCCAGGTCTTGAACTCGCGCAGCAGGGCCTCCCGGGCTCGGGCGATCTGCTCGGTGACCACCCGTGCCTGCGCCCACTCGAGTTCGCGCTCGCGCAGGGCGCGCTCGATCTCCAGCAACTGCCGCGGGTCACGGGCAGGTCGTAGGTGACCGAGACGAAGCGGGCGATGTCCTCGCGATAGTCGTGTCCGCGCCGACCGAAGGTGCCCGGGATGACCTCCATGGCGTTGACCATGTCCACCCCGGTGAGGACGAACGTCGTCCCCGGACGCCATGTGGCCGTCTTGGGGATGCCTGGCGGTCGCTAGTCGGGCGTGCCACGCCACCACGGCGCGCGCAGAAGCAGGTTGGTGCCGGAACTTGGGGATCGGATCGTCCTAGAGGCTGGGCAGGACGTGGCGCACCCGGCCCTTGTGCTCGTCCGGCAGGTCGAGGCACTGGCTGAAGTTGTCCACCTCGATCACCTGGCCGTGAGGATCCACCTTGGCCGGGTTGAGCCGCACGCCTTGGCGAACTCCGTGGCCGACGGGGTGCCGAGGAAGATCGACGAGTGCACGAAGTCGCGGTCGATGGCCTCGACCGTGCGGTGCCGCCAGATGTCCTGCATGGTGGAGGGCGCCCAGGCTCTCGCCGAAGAGTACGAACTTGGGGCGCGCTCTGGGTCCATCCCCGACCCAGGTACCCGGTGATCGCGCTGCATGAGGTCGCGAATCTGGCTCCACCTTGCGAGTCCGGTGCGGGTCAACGACATCGGTGAGGGGGAACGAGTACTGCATCGTCACGATCGCGCTGTCGCCCATGGGTCATGCCTCCAAGCGCCTCGGCGAGCATGTAGCTGATGGCCCGATCCTGTCGGTGACGCGAAGCAGAGCACCTCGCGCTCGAAGGCCTTCGTGCGAACGAGCTCGTCCATGATGGTCAAGACGCGGTCCTCGACCTCGGCGGCCGTGTCGAGTCCGACGAATACCCGGATCGGATCGCCGATCGCCTCCGCTTCCATGACCGTCGAGATCTCCCTCGCGGAGTCAGGACCATGTTCACGAATCGACGGCCTCGCGCGACAGCGTGTCGAACGGGACGGCGCTCAGGGCCACCGGACACCATGGCCGACGCGGAGGCTTCTTTGGCCGGCTCCACCGCGGCACCACCCTGCTCCACCCGGCGCACGACGTATTCGTATCCGGTGTACATCCCCGCACCGAGGATGGTCAGCGCCACCACGTGACCGATGGGGTTCGACACCGCGTCGTAGGTGGGGGCCACCTTGGAGACGAGCGCCGATGCGCCTCGCGCGATGGCGCGCTCCCCCGCCTGGAGGCCGATCACGCCGGCGCCGACGCCGAGGGCGATTCCGACAGACGTCCTGGTCGAGACATTGGTGATGGTCTTGTCGCCTGCTTCGGCCGACTTCCGGTGAACGCGATGGATCTGCCAGGCGGACACCGCGACGCCCGGCAGGCAGGGCGAGGGGATGCGCGTGATCCAGCGGCGCTGGGGGGGCCGTTGAGCACGATCAGGTCGTTCACGCCGATGACGGCCGACAGGCCGGCCCCGATAGCCGCCACGGCGGGCCGTGCGGTTGCCGCCACGCGCGCGAGACCGCGACGAAGACGCTCGATCCTCCCGCGGAGGCAGGGCTCTGGCAACACCCTCGGCCACCGCGCCGACGACGACGGTCGTGCCGACCGTGAGAACGCGAGCCGAGCGGCCAGCGGGGGCGGTATCGGAGCCGTCCACGCGTGACGAGGCGTCCCACGGTCTCGGATGGCGCTTCCTGAGCGACGGTGACGGCCGACAGGGTCGTCGCGGAGATCACCCCGGTCGCGATGGCCTGGTCGATCTCGCGTCGCGGCTGCAGGCCCGGCTCGGCAGCACTTGTTTTTTTTTTTTTTGTGGTGGAGGGGTCCCACCGAAGCGGCCGCGGCGAACAGCGCGACTCGCTCGGTCAGGCTTCGATCCGGACCCGTGGCGCCAAGGAGCACGTCGGCGATGTGCAGGGGGCTGACGAGGACCGGCGCTCACGGGGTCGTCAGCACGTGGGGCATCCTGTCACGCGATGATAACCATTGACTGAAGGTTGTCGACCGCCAGTGACCATCCGGGTCCCACAGGCGTCTCTCTGCTCGCTGGTGAAGCCGTCCAAGCCCCCCGTCACACGGGAATGGTGGAGCAGCGGCTGGTCCAGGACGATGGTCACCCTGATCTGACGAGAACACGGTGGCGGCGAAGCTCACGGTGGCGAACGGCCCGAATGTCGCGCTTCCGAGGACCAGTCCGGCGGGCCACCACGCATCGACCAGGGCGACCAAGGCTTGGCCCGGGGCGGGGGCGGCTCGGCGAAGCTGACTCCAGCCCACCGCCCGGCCGGCTCGCCGGACGCGGGCATCCCCGCACCGGTCGGTGGAGCGGGACGCGAACACCGGCCCGAGCGGAGCAGCCAAAGGCAAACTGCGACGTCCGCGGCGCCGGGGACATCGGGCGGAGTCGCGGTTTCCCACGTATCGTCGACGTGTCGCTCACCGCTCGGGAGGTGTGCCGACGATCGCGAGAGGCTGGCCACCGTGGCCCCGGAGCTCAGGGTGGCCTGCGCCGACCATGTCGACTCGATGAACCGCGGCGCATCTGCCGCGTGCGCACGACGACGGGGCCGACGGGTGCGGGAGCCAAGAGTTGCGCGGTCAGGAAGGCGCAGAGTGCGGTTGGCGTCGGGTTCGGAGGCGTGGCCACCGCGCGCAGGAGCGCTCCGACAACGAGCCCGCCCCAGGCGCACGACCCTCTGCCAGCCATCGGGGACCGTCCAGCTGAACTCCCTCGCCGTCACGCTTCCGAGGCGGCAAGCGAGAAGGGGTCCACGGCACCAGTCTCAGCGGGCAGGGGGCAGTTCCGCTATGCCGCCCGGACGATCAGGGCGCGGGCTCTGGGACACGTCGCCCTTGCCGCCCACGGATGGATCAGAGGTGTCGGGGTTACCCGTCACACTGCCCAGGCCACTTTTCAGCCAAGCCCTCCCACGGGATGTTCCCGGCCAGGCCGCCCGGCCCGTTCCACGGCGGCACGACCTCGCCACCGGTGTTCACGTAGACAACGGGATCACCGGGGAGGACTGTCGTAGATCCACTGGCGTCACCCTCGAACATGTTCGTGCAGCCAGCGAGAGCGAATTGTACCGACCGATGCGGCCGTACGCCCAGGGCGCCGTGGATTGAACTCGCCCGTCGGGGTGAGGCGGGTGTTCCAGGGGATGTCCTTCCACTCGTCGGGGTCTCCACGGACGGTCGAGGTTCAGCGAGACGCTCGTCGGCGTGCAACGGCCCCTTGCGGGTGCTGATGACCTTGACACCGTTGCGCGTCTCCCAGTCCTGCTTTTTCCAGAAACGCCGAGGGTCCTTCACCTTGGACCGTCGACGTAGACCTTCATGCGATCGCTTGGCCCGTCCACCTTTGACCACGAGCCGGCGGGCCGTCTTGAACGTGTACGTCTTCGCAAGGGTGTCCGATCCGACGACTTAAGTACTTCGTCGGTCTTGCCCATGACGGCGCGATCGATGGTGGAGACGTGTTGATCGTCGCGTGACCTGGCCAGAGTTCTTCGGCCGGAAGGATCACGGTGCGGTCGTCCATCCAGCCCCACGCGCCCTTGGCCCTGCGGATCTTGCCGTCCCCGAGGACGACATCACCGTCCAGAGTGGCTCTCGACCACGCGCTTGTCGGGGATGCTGCGACTGAACGTCAGCCGGGGCAGGGTGCCGACGCCCAGCTTCGTCGTCGCGCCGTCGACCCCGAGGTCAAAGCTCCGCCGCGTTGAACGAGGTGTTGACCCACACTCGTGGCTTGGGCAGCTTCTTGGGCTTGTCGGGGTCCAGGCCCGGCGGCAGGGCCGGCGTGGCCTGAACGGCCAGGCTGCAGCGCCGACACCGATCGCGGTTCCTCGCGCGGAGAGCGACCGTGTACGAACGGCCGTTGGACAGATTGGTCAAGGTGCACTTGCCGGGGCCGGAGCTTCAGGGCACCAGACATCGCCGCCATCGATGGTCGCCTCGTAGCCCCACGACCGAGGCCACGTCGGAGAGTGGGCGCGACGTACACCACCGTGAGCAGGCTACTACCGGGACCGACGAGGATCTTGGAGATCGTCGGAACGCCCGGCGTGGTGGCGGCGACCACCACCGGAGCGGGCGTGGCGCTGGCGGAGAACTCGGCGACGGGTGGGCGCGGCCTGGGCCGGCGCCGACGCCAGGAGGCCGGGACGCACGCGACGACGCCGGGCGGCGGCGAGACCGAGCGGGGAAGGTTTCTGCACCTCACAAGGTGTAAGGCCACCCACTACCCGCCTTTTGGCGCTACGGTCGCCTCAGCGCCCCAGAGGGGCACGATCTGCACTCGTGTGACGAAGATCACGGAGGTGGCAATGGCACACGGCGCTCCAGCCCCCCTGCTGGGCCTCCTGAGACATACCGCCGGCGGGCGAGTCGTGCGCCTCGCGGCCACGGCCGCCATGGGTGGGTTCCTCTTCGGCTTCGACTCGGCGGTCATCAACGGTGCCAACACCGCCATAGCCGAGACCTTCGATCTCGGTTCGGGCCTCATGGCCTTCGTTGTCTCGATCGCCCTCATCGGCTCTGCGGTCGGCGCCTGGTTCGCCGGCCAGCTCGCCGACTCCTTCGGCCGCCGCCGCGGGATGCTCATCGCTGCCCTGCTGTTCGCCGCCAGCGCCATCGGCACCGGTTCCCGCCCAACGTCGAGATCCTGATGATGTGGCGGCTCATCGGCGGGGCCGGGATCGGCGTGGCGAGCGTCGTCGCACCGATGTACATCGCCGAGATCTCTCCCGCGCAGCTGCGCGGCCGCCTCGGCTCACTGCAGCAGCTGGCCATCGTCCTCGGCATCTTCGCGACGGGCGTCAGCAACTACTTCATCGTCAGTGCGGCGGGGAGCTCGACATCGGACTGGCTGCTCGGCATCCAGGCGCCTGGCGCTGGATGTTCCTCGTCATGCTCATTCCGGCCGCCCTCTACTTCTTCATGGCGCTGCGGGGATCCCGAGTCTCTCGCTACCTCGTCGAGAAGGGGCAGGCTCGACGAGGCGCGAGCTGTCTTGGAGTCGGTGTTCACACGATCAGAGCAAGAAGGTCCTCGGTCATCCAGAGCACGATGGACAGCAGCCACAAGTTCAGCATGGGAGACCTCCGCGGCCCGAAGTTCGGGCTGCTGCCGATCGTCTGGGTCGGCATGGGCCTGTCGATGTTCCAGCAGTTCGTCGGCATCAACGCCGTCTTCTACTACTCGAACCTCATCTGGGAGTCCGTCGGCTTCAGCCAGGACCAGGCGTTCCTCACGTCGATGATCACCAACGCCATCAACGTGGCCACGACCCTCGTGGCCATCGCCCTCGACCGCATTGGGCGTAAGCGCTGCTGCTGATCGGCTCGAGCGGCATGGTCGTCATGCTGCTTGCATCACGCTGATCTTCGGCACCGCCCCAGGTGCCCAATTCCACGGGCGGCAGCGATCCTCCCTCGTGCGGGGCCAGTGCGACGATGGCGGTCGTCGCCCTTCAACGCCTACGTCGTCTTCTTTGGCATGTCGTGGGGACCGGTGGTCTGGTCCGCTCTCGGCGAGATGTTCCCCAACCGCATCCGGGCGGCGGCGCTCGCCCGGCCGCCTCGGCTCGCTGGATCGCCAACTTCATCGTGTCGACCGCGTTCCCGCCGTTGCCGCGCGCAGCTTCCGACGATCGCCTACGGCATCTTCACGGCGTTCGCCCTCGCGTCGATCTTCTTCGTGCGCTCGAAGGTCCCGGAGACCACGGGCCGCTCCCTGGAGCAGATCAGCGAAATGGCCGACGCCTGATCCGATACCCCAAGGGGTATCGTCGTCCCATGAGTCTGTTCAGCCGGTTCCGTCAGCCATCCGTGACGGCGGACGTTGCGATGGTCCTCGTGACGCAGGGGGCCACCCTGCTGGACGTCCGGGAGAACAACGAATGGAACGCCGGCCACGCCCCCAGCGCGGTGCACATTCCGCTGGACCAGGTCGCGGCCCAGGCGGGCCGCCGCCTGCCCAAGGGCAAGCAGGTCATCGTCGTGTGCCGCAGCGGCGCGCGGGCCGGACGCGCGGCAACCACCCTGCGGGCCGCCGGGATGGACGCCGTCAACCTGCGCGGCGGCATGCGAGCCTGGGAGGGCGCCGGTGGCAGGGTCGTCGGCAAGGGAAACCGACCCGGGGTCATCACCTAGGCCCACCGCCAGCATGGCAGCGGTAGCGTAGTTCCGTGCCACGCGCAGGAGAGACGCTGCAGGTCGAGTCGCTGACGAAGATCTTCGGGCGCTAAGCAGCGCCGTGACGGCCGTCAACGACCTGAGTTTCTCCGTCCTGCCAGGCCGCGTCACCGGATTCTCGGCCCCAACGGATCCGGAAAGACCACCACCCTGCGCTGCCAGCCTGGGCCTCGTGACGCCGACGTCGGGCAGGGCACTCATCGGAGGACGAGGCTACGTCGAGCTCGAGGAGCCGACTCGCGCCGTGGGCGCGGCACTCGAGGCCAGCGGCTTCCACCCCGGGCGAACGGCCCGCAATCACCTTCGGGTCGTCGCCGCGTCCGCCGGGCTGCCCGACTCCCGGGTAGACGACGTGCTAGCGGTGGTGGGGCTGCAGGAGGCGGCACGACGAAGGGTGGTCGAGTACTCCCCTGGGCATGCGGCAGCGCCTCGCACTGGCCAGCGCGTCGGCGAGCCCGGTGTGCTCATCCTCGACGAACCGGCCAACGGGCTTGATCCGGAGGGCATCGCGTGGCTTCGCACCTTCCTGCGCGATCAGGCCGCGCAGGGCTGCACGGTCCTCGTGTCGAGCCACGTTCTGTCCGAGGTGCAGCAGACGGTCGACGACGTCGTGATCATCAGCCACGGCTCGCTCGTCCACGCCGGACCCCTGCGTGCGATCTCCGACGCTGGCCAGACACACACCATCGTGGGGCTCCGGAAGCCGACCGACTGGCTCGGCTCATCACAGAGGCCGCGCGAGACGACGGCGAGGTACACGCTGCAGCGCGACCGGACGGAGCGCTGGTCGTCACCGGCATGACCGCGGAGCAGGTCGGCCACCTCGCGTTCACCGAGGGGTGTGAGCTGCACGAGCTCACGCCTGATGCCGCAGATCTGAGAAGGTCTTCCTCGGAGCTGACCGGGGGGCTCGGAATGAGCGGCTCCCTGGCGCTGCTGCGCGCCGAGTGGCGCAAGGTCCTCACCACCAAGATGCTCTAGGTGCTGCCATCGTCGCCATCATGTTCAGCGTATCAACGTCGTCACCCTCGTTCTTGTGGCGAGCGGCACGATCGCCGGTATGCCGAGCACCGAGAACCTGCTGCTCGACCCGGCGTACATCACCACCCTTCTCGCCCAGGTGGGAACCGCATCGACGTTCGTCCTCATCCTCGGGATCATCGCCATGACCGGCGAGTACCGGCACATGACGATCACCTCGACGTTCCTCGCGACACCCCGACGCGGACGCGTCCTGGTGGCCAAGATGGTCTTGTACGCAGTGCTCGGCGCGGCCGTGGCGATCGTGACCATGGCGGTCGTCGTCCTCGTCTCAACGGTGATGCTGACGCGCTTCGATCACGCACCCATCACCGCGTCCGCGATCGGATCGGTGCTCGTCGGCGCCATCATCGGGTTCGCCCTCACCACGCCATCGTGGGCGTGAGCCTCGGCGCCTGATCAAGAGCCAGATCACCGCCATCATCCTGGCCTTGGTCTGGGTACTCCTGATCGAGGCGATTCTCTCCATCCTCCTGCCCGCCGTGAGCAAGTGGCTTCCCGGCGGTGCCTCAACTCCGCCATGGACGTGGCGGTCACCGCCGACCCGACGGGCGGGATCACGCAGCGGATCGACTGCCGGCGTGGGGCGGCGCGCTGGTCCTGCTCGCGTACGCCGTGGTCTTCGCGGTGCTCGCGTCACTGACGACGCTTCGCCGCGACATCACCTGAGCGAGACACTCACCACGGCACCACGTGGCGGTCCTCCCACAGCAGTCCGGTCGCGATCGTGCCATCCGGGCGTGGCTCGACGTCACGGGTAGCCAGCCAGACGATCGTGTCGGCGCCCTCGTCCGCCGAGCGAGGCGCATCCTGACCCCATGTCGGTGCGGCAGTGATTCGGGCACATGGCGTCGACAAGCACGCCTCGGCGCCTGGCCCGACCTCGGCCGCGAGGTTCTTGATCATCGCGTTGAGGGCGGCCTTGCTCACGCGGTAGGGCGCAAGACCGCCCGCGGTGCCCGGTCCGCTGAATCTGCCCAGGCACGCCGAGACGGCGATGATGACGCGCCCCGTGGCGCCGCTCCACCATCCCCGGCACGAACGCCTGCACTGCGAAGAAGGCCCTGTCGAGGCTGATGCCCATGACGCGCCGCCACTCCTGCGAGCTCGTGTGCAGCGTCTTCGACATGGGCAGGCTCATCACGGCCGCCGAGAGAACCAGGACGTCGACCGCCGCGAGGGCGCCGAGCCGTTCCGGGAGCGCGGCCATCGCCTCGCGCGTCGGACACGTCGCACTCCACACCGACGGCATCGATGCCCTCGCCTCGCAGCGATTCGACGCCCTCGACCCGTTCAGGGTCGCGGCCGACGAGAACAACGGTCGCTCCCCGGAGACCCAGGAGCGTGCCGCTGCCAGCCCGATCCCTCTCGATCCGCCGGTGACCAGGGCGATGCCCGGCTCGACCGGCTCCTGCCACCTGTCCGTCCATCCGCCCACCCCTCCCGCGTCGCCGCCTTCCGCGCATCCGCACACGCGTTTCGAGGCCCAGTGGCGCACTACTGTTGACCAGGCGCCCTCACGACAGACGGCGCGCACCTGTGCGAGAGGACCACGGAGTGGCCAACGGAATCGCCCGAGAGCCGATTGACTGGCTTCGGCCCCAACGAGTGGCTCGTTGACGAGATCTACCAGCAGTTCCTGGCCGACCGGAACTCCGTGGATCCGGCCTGGTGGGACTTCTTCGAGGATACGCGCCCAGCGACCACCCCCCGTGGGCGGAGGACGACGTCACGCGAGCCCGCCACGACCGTGGCCGTCCCGGCGCTGGAGCCAGCGGCAACACCGCGCCCAGCGCGCCCACACCGGTCGACGACCGCGACATCGTCATCCTGAGGGCCCGTCGGCTCGGGTCGTCGGCAACATGGAAAGCAGCCTGACTGCCCCGACAGCCACCAGCGTCCGCGCCGTACCCGCGAAGCTGCTCATCGACAACCGAGTCGTCATCAACAATCACCTCGCGCGCGGCCGGGTGGCAAGGTGTCGTTCACGCACCTCATCGGCTTCGCGATCGTTCGCGCTCTTCACGACAACGAGGCCATGAACTTCTCTCGTTCGCGGAGATCGACGGGAAGCCGGCGGTCGTGAGGAACCACGACGTCAACTCGGCCTGGCGATCGACCTCGCGAAGCCGGACGGGACCCGCCAGTTGCTCGTGCCCAGCATCAAGGGCGCGCAGTCCATGGACTTCGCCACCTTCTGGGCGACGTATGAAGACCTCGTTCGCAAGGCTCGATCCGGCAAGCTGACGGTCGACGACTTCGTCGGCACGACCATCTCGCTGACCAATCCGGGCACCATCGGCACCCAGCTGTCCGTCGCGCGCCTCATGAGCGGACAGGGCTGCATCGTCGGCGTCGGGGCGATGGACTATCCGGCGGAGTGGCAGGGGGCGTCGGCCGATTCGCTGGCGCGCAACGCGGTCTCCAAGATTCACCTTGACGTCGACCTACGATCACCGCGTCATCCAAGGAGCCCAGTCCGGCGAGTTCCTGCGGCGCATCCACGAGCTCCTCCTCGGCGGCGACGAGTTCTACGAGGCATCTTCAAGTCCCTGCGCATCCCCTACGAGCCCATCCGCTGGGCACAGGACATCTCGACGAGTCACGAGACCGACCTCAGCAAGACGGTGCGGGTCCAGGAGATCATCCACGCCTACCGCGTTCGCGGGCATCTCATGGCCGACACCGATCCCCTCGAGTACCAGCAGCGGATGCACCCCGACCTCGACGTCCCGCAGCACTGGACTCACCCTGTGGGACCTCGCCCGGGAGTTCGCGACCGGTGGCTTCGGCGGCCGGCCGCTGATGAAGTTGCGTCAGATCCTCGGCGTCCTCCGCGACTCCTACACCCGCACTGTCGGCATCGAGTACATGCACATCCAGGACCCCGAACAGCGCCGGTGGATCCAGGACCGGGTCGAGAAGCCGTACGACCGCACCGTGCGGGAGGAGCAGCTGCGCATCCTGCACAAGCTCAACGAGGCAGAGGCTCTGAGTCGTTCCTGCAGACCAAGTACGTGGGGCAGAAGCGCTTCTCCCCTCGAGGGCGCCGAGTCACTGATCCCCCTGCTGGACGCGGTGCTCATCGAGTCGTCCAACGACAACATCGTTGAGGTGGCCATCGGCATGCCGCACCGTGGGCGCCTCAACGTGCTCACCAACATCGCGGGCAAGTCCTACGGCCAGATCTTCCGCGAGTTCGAGGGCGACTTCAGCGACGACGAGGTTCAGGGCTCGGGCGACGTCAAGTACCACCTCGGCACCTGGGAGCCTTCACGGCGCCCGACGGAGCCGAGACCCGTGTCTACCTCGCCGCCAACCCCTCGCACCTCGAGGCGGTCAACCCCCGTGCTGGAGGGCATCGTTCGCCGAGCAGGATCAACTGCCCTTTGGAGGACGCGCTCCAGCGTGCTGCGGTCCTCATCCACGGCGACGCCGCCTTCGCGGGGCAGGGCGTCGTGGCCGAGACCCTCCAGATGTCCCAGATCCCCGGATACCGCACGGGCGGCACGATCCACATCGTCGTGAACAACCAGGTCGGCTTCACGACGAGCCCGAAGTACAGCCGGTCGTCAGTCTGACGACCGACGTCGCCCGCATGGTGCAGGCGCCGATCTTCCACGTCAACGGCGACGATCCTGGGGCCGTCGTGCGTGGCCGAGTTCGCCTTCGCCTTCCGGCAGACGTTCCACAAGGACGTCGTCATCGACCTGGTGTGCTACCGACGCCGCGGCCACAACGAGGCCGACGACCCGTCCCTCACCCAGCCCCTCATGTACGCGATCATCGACCAAAAGCGCTCCGTCCGGAAGCACTACAGGTCGTCGCTCATCGGCCGCGGAGACATCACCCTCGACGAGGCCGAGGCGCGCTGCGGCACTTCCAGGAGCAGCTCGACCGGATCTTCCAGGAGACGCGCACCGACGCCCAGTAGGTCGCGTTCGGCGACACCGAGATCGACATCCTCCAGCGAGGCCAGCGCAGCCTGCAGCCGCAGGGGCCGCCGCGGACATCGACACGGCCATCTCGCAGGAGCAGATCGAGACCGTCATCGCCTCCGCAGCTCACGATGCCCGGCGACTTCACGCCTGCCTTCAGCCGCAGCTCCAGCGCCGCGCCACCATGGTCGCCGAAGACGCGATCGATTGGGGCGTGGCGAGGCGCTCGCCGTCGGCCTGCTGCTCATGGAGGGGCGCACGGGCCGCCTGGCCGGGCAGGACGTTCGCCGGGGCACGTTCGGCCATCGCCACATGGTGATCGTCGACAAGGAGATGGGCTGGCAGTACAAGCCGCTCCGGCAGTGCTATCGCGACGGCGGCAAGCTCTACGTCATCGACTCCTGCTGAGCGAGTACGCGGCCATGGGTTTCCGAGTACGGCTGCTCGGTCGCCCGGCCGGACGCGCTCGTCATGGGAGGCGCAGTTCGGCGACTTCCGCCGATGGGGCGCAGATCTCATCGACGAGTTCCTCCCCTCCGCGAGCCGAAGTGGGCCAGCGGTCGCCGCTGACCCTGCCGCTTCCCACGGCTTCGAGGGCCAGGGTCCGGATCACTCGCCCGTATCGAGCGCTTCCTGCAACGTGCGCGCAGGACAACATGATCGTCGCGAAGCCGTCGAAACACCTGCGACTCACTTGCTCCGGCTCCAGGCCAATGCCAAGATCATCCGGCCGCTGGTGGTGTTCACCCCCGAGAGTCGCCGCGCTCGAAGGCCGCCGTGTCGAACAAGGCGGAGTTCACGACCGGCCACTTCCACCGCTGATCACCGATCGGGGCTTCACCGGCCCAGACATCCGTCGGGTGATCATGTGCAGCGGAAGGTCTACTAAGCCCTCCGCGCACCGGGCGAAGAACGGCATCACCGATTTGGCAATCCTGCGATTCGGTGCCTCTACCTCCTGCCCTTCCGGCACTGCCGCCGGCGCTCGAGGCGTACCGAATGCCGAGCTCGTCTGGGTGCAGGAGGAGTCGCCAACCAGGAGCGTGGAGCTGTGGCGATGAACCTGCCGGAGATCATCCAGCGGCCGCTGTCGGCGGTCACCCGGCCCGCGTCGTCCTCGCCCGCCGTCGGCACGCACCAGCCGCACGAGCAGGAGCAGCACGCCCTGTCGAGCAGGCGTTCGCTAGCCATGTACTTCACCGACCGTGGCATCGAGGAGCTCGAGCGGCGCAGGGGCGAGGAGAGGTCACCGTCGGTTGGCTCGCCGAGCGACTTCGGGAGTTCGTCGACCTCAACCCGGAGTTCGAGACGCCGATCGAGCGGACTGGCCACGTGGCTGGCGCGGCTCGACGACTGACGACTGACCGCCGACTGCAGCGTCCCGCGTCGGTCAGCGGCCCGTCAATGACGCTGGGCGCTGCAGTCGACGGAGGGGCAATCAGCGGTGAGACGATCTTGCCGTGCATGTCGCCCACGATCATGGCCTCCGGAGCCCTCCCGGCCCGGTCCATCGGCAGCACCCGATCGATCACGGGTCGCACGCCGGTTCGCACGAGCAGGGTCGAGGGTCGCGCAGTTCCTGCACCGCCCATGTGGTGGAGCCGACGATGCTGAGCTGAAGGAAGAACACCCGGTTGAGATCCGCCGGCGGATTGGCTCCCGACGTCGCGCCGGAGATCACGACTCGCCCCTGCCCGGGCGAAGGGCCTTCAACGAGTGCCCCCACGTAGCCTCCCCGACCGTCTCCCATCACGGCCGCCACCCGCTCAGGCAGCCGAGCCCTGGCTCGAACGCCTGATCCGCACCGAGCGACAGGGCCAGGTCCCGCTTCGCGCGCGTCCCGGGCGACGTCACCTGGACCCGTCGGCCCAGCACGGTGCCCAGCACGATGAGGGCGGTGGAGACCCCTCCCCCGGCACCCTGGACCAAGATCGTGTCGCCGGGCTCCGTCTCGGACTTCACGGCGATCATGCGGTAGGCCGTGAGCCAGGCGGTCGGGAGGCGAAGCATCTTCCTCGAAGGACAGCTCGGCCGGTTTGTCAACGAGATTGCCGGCAGGGACGCGCACCCCGCTCGGCGAACGTGCCGGGTCCACCTCGCTGAAGAGGCCGCGTCGCGCGTCGAGCGTCTCGTCACCACGCCCGGCGTTGACGTCGCCCACGACGGCGTGGACGATGACCTCGCGCCCGTCTCGGTGACTTCGGACGCGTCGGCCCAGGATCATCGGCAGCCGGTCGGCGGCAAGCGCCTGCCCGGTCAGCGAGAACACGTCGTGTCGGTGAGGCTCGCCGCCCGCACGTGGACGGTCACCTACCTCGGGCATGCCGCCCTCGGTCAGTTCCCCGACGACGAGGCCGGACAGGGGTCGGCGGGATTGATGCCAGCGGCATAGACGGCGAACATGGGGTGACCCTAGTCCCGTTCCGCCAGCGGTGGAGAACGCGAACAGGTCCGCCGACGGTCCGTCGGCCCGCAGGGTGAGCAGTCGCCCTCGGCCTCCTCGAGCGTCGGGATGTGCCCCTCGTCGACGTACCAGCAGGCCGTCATGGGCTCGGTCGCCGGGACGAACCAGGTACGGCGGTCCCGAAAGCGTTGACCGATGGCCCGCATTGCCGATGACGTAGGCGCGCAGGGCCTCGAGGTCCCGCCAGACGGACAGGTTCACGATCAGCGACTTCGTCGCCGAGCAGCCGGTAACTGGTGTGCCCCGGGCCCGTCGTCGTCCTGGAGACGCCATACGAAACCATCCGCCATCTCGGCGGCCGCGTTCAGCTCCTCGAGCTGCGCGACGAACGACGCCATCCTCGGCGAGTCGAGCGGCTCGCCATGACGGCGACATTCAGCTGGGCAAGGGCATCACGACCTCCGGAGCGGCTTGCCAGCGCACGGTGACGCGGCCGATCATGCACTCATCGGGCACCGGGCCGAACTGCCGGCTGTCGTCGCTCGCGTCGGCGTGGTCACCCAGCACCCACCAGCCAGTCAGGCTCCAGGCGCCAGGCGCTTGATGATCCGCAGGTCCGGCCGGTGGGGTGCACCATCACGCCACGTCGCCGAGCAGCCGTGTTGTCGGACGACCAGCACCAGTCGCCGTTGCGCAGGGGCGGGCGCCATCGACGGGCCGGTCACGAGCACGCGGGCGTAAGGCGTCACGACGCCATCCCTGCTGCTGCCGACCGTCGCGAACGTCGGCGCTATCGTGGTCGCACCACCGACCCCCGCCACGGATCCCTTCAAGGAGACCCCATGCTGACCACTCTCGTCACCAAGTTGCTCGCCCCCCGCACCGCGGCCTACGCCCATTGCGACCTGCCGTGCGGCGTTCCGACCCGGCGCAGGCCCGCCTCCGAGGCCGAGTCGGTCAAGGCGTGCATGACGAAGTACCACGCGTCCGACGACCCGGAGTTCAAGGCCCGCGCGATCGCCATCAAGGAGGAGCGCTCGCACATGGTCAAGGACCTGTGGGTGCTGTGGACCAGACTACTTCAAGGCCCCCACTTCGAGAAGTACCCGAACCTCAACGACCTGTTCAACGAGGCCACGAAGCTCGCGGCGCCTGCGTAGGCACCAAGGGCACCGTCGACGTGGCGGTCGCCGACCAGCTGCTCGGCAAGATCGACGAGATCGCGGTCATCTTCTGGGAGACCAAGCAGGCGTAGAGCACGTCATACCCCGCCTGAGCAGGGGAGATGCTGGCCGACCGGGTCAGCGTTCCCCAATCAGCCCCCACCTGCTCCACGCGCAGCCCCCGTCGACTGTCCGGCGGGGGCTGCGTCATGCCCCCTGAGTCCCCGAACGCCTCGCTCATCTGCTCGCGCGTGCGCTCCTCGTCACCGGGCATGAAGTGGACGTGGGCTCGCGGCGTCACCGTCGAGGATGCGTGCCCGAGCACGGCCGACACCTGCAGCAGGGATGCTCGACGGGACAGCAGGGTCGACGCGGTGTAGTGCCGCATCCCGTACTCGGCCAGATGCTCGGACAGCGCCGAGACGACCTGGTCGCTCAGGGGCACCGTGCGTGGCCGACGTGACCTCCGATGCGGCTTCCCGGGAGACCGCTTCTTAGACATGTGTCACGGCCGGGGAGGCACCAGTGACTCATCCGGAAGACCGTGGAGGGACGGCACCACCGGCCGGGTGACTCTCGTGTGGGTTCAGACGCTCCCACTTGCGATCATCGCCTTCGCGAGTGTCGTGCCGGCAGCCAAGAAGCGGTGGGGATGGATGGTAGGCAGGTGGGTATTCCTCGTCGCATTCGTCGTCGTGGTGTACATGTTGACGCGCGAGAGCTCGTTCCGCTCAACACTCTGTGACGCTCGTGGCGGGCGCCCCCAGAAAGCGGTGGCACTGCTCCGCGTTGCGCTACGGGAGCGGATAGTCGCGTGAGGCGTTGGTGTCCACGCATGGCCTCAGCAGAGACTGAAGGCCTGCGATGTCGCCCGGCCCCAGTTTCGTGGCAGCGCGCACGATGGGATACATGACGTCACCCTTGTCGGTGCTGTGGCCCAGTCCGAGGGCGTGGCCCATCTCATGGGCGAGCAGCGCGGTCACTTCGTTCAGGGTTGACTCCTCCACGTAGTCACGCTCGAAGGTCACCTCGCCGAGCAGGATGGCCTTGTTGGTGGGATCGACGCTGGTCGGCAAGCCCAGGCCCACGATCCGATCGGTCAGCGCCTCTGATTCCTTGTCGGTGACGAAGGCGAGGTACAGATGTCTCTTTCGTTCTACGCCGTCGACCGGGGACGTGACGCCGCTCTTGGAGTCGTGCTCCATGGGCACTAGGCCGGTGAATGCGAACGTCAGAGGTGAGTCGCTCGACCACAGTCGCGCCGCCGTGGTCAGTGCCTGGGCGATCTTGCTGGCCACCTTGGGAGTGAACTTGGATGTGTCGTCGATGCTGACTCCGATGGGGTCGTCGCAGGCGGCCCAGCCGCTGTCCTTCAAGGGGCCGTCGCGAAAGAAGGGAGTCCAGCCCAGCCCGGCTCTGCTGGGGTCAGGCGGCTCGGGACGCGCCTGCGCACTCGGCGCCCAGACGCATGCAGCCAGAGCGAGCACGCACGCCGCGGATGCCAGCACTCGCGCTGGCCAGCCCCACTGCCACGCATACACGACCACAGCCTAAATCGCCCGCCTCGGCAGCGACAGAACCCGCCCATCGCACTTCGCGATTTCCCGCACCAGCCCAGCAGCCCGTGGGGTTCGCCAGGTCGTCGCCAATGCAGCGATCACCCCAACCGCCACAGCGTCGGCGACTGCGTCCACGACGGCGAGCAGAACGACGAACCCGGTGAACCGGCCGCCACACGCTTGGGCATCTCAGTGGCACACGCCTCCACAGACGACATATGCGCCCAGATTCAGTAGGACGATCGTGGGGAGCAGGACAATCGGTACGGCAGCAACCCATGTCCAGACTCGGGATCTGGATCGATGAGCCATGAGCAAGCCCGATGCCAGGAGCCCGACGGGAACCATCAACCATCCAGTAGTGAGCGCCCAGTCGCGGTCGCTGGTCGTTGTTCCCACCGAGAGGGCGAAGGCCCAGACGACCGCGGCGTACCCCGCCAATGTCAGCAGCCTCGACATGGCCCTGGCCAGCGAGCGGTCACCCACGTCCGCCGCGCCCCGGGCCTTTGGCATGTCTGACGTGCGGCGAATCCCCGACGACCGCCCCTTCACCGGGCTGTCGCGCACGAGGCCACGCGACGAACCAACATCAAGGCGCCGTCGCGCACCCCCATAGGTGACAGCCAGTCCCACGATCGCGAAGATCAAGACGATCAACGAGACGGTCGCAATGAGCTTCGGAGTGCCGATGACCGCTTCCGAAGCGGCGTAGTCGCTGTCGACGTACTTGGTGAAGATGTGGACGATCCACAGGCCCGACACCACGAACATGACGCCCGACGTGGCCACGACCAGCCAAAGAACGACCAGCACGGACTCTGCCTGTGCGAATGGGCGAAAACCCTGTCCCGGCACGTCGATCGCTCTCTCTATGCCACCCTCGATTCGAGGGTACGCCGGTCCCGGCCCGGTTCTGCCGGGACCTCAGGGAGTGACGCACCAGGCCAATCACCACGTGTCCGGTGAGGCTGGACGCGCCGAGCAGGTTATCGCCCTTGGCTCTCGGAGGGGCGGCCCCACTTCGAGACCAAACGGGCCTAACCTCCCGATGCGCCGTCACTCGGGGTCGAGCCAACCCGGGCGGATCGCACTACGAGTGACGACGCCTCGGCGTACGGCCGGCCACTAGGGTGCGGGGATGACCGACGGCCGGATCCGCCGGGCGACGCCCGCCGACGTCCCCGAGATCGTCACCATGGTGCGCGACCTCGCCGAGTACGAGCGGGCCGCTCACGAGGTCGTGGCCACGGAGGAGCAGTTCCACGACGCCCTCTTCGGCCCCGATCCCAAGGTCTTCGCCCACGTCATCGAGCACGAGTCCGGCGAAGGGAACCTCGGCGGGTTCGCGATCTGGTTCCTGAACTTCTCGACGTGGCTCGGCAGGCACGGCCTCTACCTCGAGGACCTTTACGTCCGTCCCGCCCTGCGCGGCAGCGGCTACGGCAAGGCACTCCTGGCGACGCTCGCCCAGGAGTGCGTCGAGCACGGATACGGCAGGCTCGAGTGGTGGGTCCTCGACTGGAACGAGCCTGCCCTCGGCTTCTACCGGAACCTCGGCGCCCTTCCGATGGATGACTGGACGGTCCACCGGGTGACGGGCGAGGATCTGCACCAACTTGCGAACGAAGGAGGACCATGGCCGACTCAGTGACCCTCTCGTTCCGGGCCGACACCCGGAATGTGGGACTGGCACGCACGGTGGCCGCGGCCATGTCCGCTCGAGCCGACCTTCCCCTCGACCAGCTGGAGGACGTGCGGCTCGCGGTCGACGAGGCCGTCG
This sequence comes from Actinomycetota bacterium, assembly GCA_016717115.1. Classification (GTDB taxonomy): domain Bacteria; phylum Actinomycetota; class Actinomycetes; order S36-B12; family S36-B12; genus UBA10649. Next base: position 701,898 of record JADKGE010000001.1, on the reverse strand, counting down.
CACAACTCATCGTCGATGCGCCCAAGACCGCCCAGATCACATGCGTCTTCACGATCGTCGACGCGGAGCTGGACATCACCGTGACCGCACCCACGGTCACGGGGGCCACTCCGGCCACGGACACGTTCAGCTGGACGGTGCTCACCGCCCTCGTCGATAGCGTCACCGCGGCCATCGAGTCCGACGTCGTGACGCTGTCCCTCCACGTCGTTCGGCAGATCCCGGTGGACGCGTGACCGCAGCCCCCTCGGCGCGGCGCTCCACCCGCTGGGGAGAGCCGCAGCGCGTGCGAGAGCGCGAACTGCTGGCGTCCTTCGCCGCGATGCCCGCGGACGACCCGCGCCGCAAGGCGGTGCGCGACGAGCTGGTCACCATGCACCTGCCCCTCGTGCAGCACTGCGCGCGTCGATACCGGGACCGGGGCGAGTCGCTCGACGACTTGGTTCAGGTGGGCACCATCGGACTGATCAAGGCCGTGGACCGCTTCGACACCGGTCGAGGCCTGGAGTTCTCCACGTTCGCCACCCCGACGATCCTCGGCGAGATCAAGCGGCACTTCCGCGATCGCGCGTGGGCCATCAAGGTGCCACGACGTCTGCAGGAACTGCAGTCGGCCATGACCCAGGCGACCGACCGGCTGACCCGCGAGCTGGGGCGGGCTCCCACGGTTCGAGAGCTCGCGGCGGCCATGGGGGTGGACGAGAACGACGTCCTCGACGCCATCGAGGCCCGCCATGCCTATGCCACCGACTCACTCGACTCCTCGCGCGACGGCGACGACGACCGCCCCGCCGCACTGGGCGACTCGCTGGGCGTCGACGACCCGGCCTTGGAGGCGGTGGAGTACCGGGAGTCCCTGCGCCCCCTGCTGGCGGCCCTGCCCGACCGCGAGCGACGGATCGTGCTCCTGAGGTTCTTCCACAACAAGAGCCAGTCGCAGATCGCGGAGGACCTGGGCATCTCGCAGATGCATGTCTCGCGCCTCTTGGCGCGAGCCCTGACGAAGCTGCGCGCCGGAATGACGGACGCGACCACCCACTAGTCGTCGAGCGCCCGGGTCACCGCAGGCGTGAAGACGAGGAAGATGCCGACGAGGGCGGTGAGGGCCAGAGCGATGCCAGCCCACCGCTCGAGGCTGCTCGCCCCCTGGGCCAGATCGAAGCCGATCAGGACGGCGATCACCTGGGCGAGCAGGAACGGCGCCCGCGCCCAGCGACGGGCCAGCCACCAGCCCCGCGCGACCCACAGGAGGGCGGCGCCGAAGAGGCCGGTGATGAGGATCAGCACCACGATGGCGGGCCCGTTGGACACCTCGGCAGGTCCCGTGGCCCCGACGCGCAGCGCCTCCACGACGTCGAAGAGGGCGTAGACCACGAGCGCGAGCCCCTCGACAGCCGCGATGGCGGCGAGGGCGATCAGTGGCCGCACCCGTTCGTTCACGCCGCACACACTAATGGGGGCGAGCGGTCGCCGGCCCGTGCCGCCGGCCGAGGGCACCGCACTAGGCTCCCAACGTGCGCGGACTCCTGGTGGTCAACCCCCGCGCAACGACCACCTCACCCCGCGTCATCGACGTCATCGTCCATGCCCTCTCCGACGAGGTCGACCTGGATGTGACGGTCACCACGCACAAGGGTCACGGCATGCTCCTGGGCGAACTCGCCCTCGAGGAGCGACTCGACCTGGTCATCACCCTCGGCGGCGACGGCGTCGTCAACGAGGTGGTCAACGGCATGCTGTCGAGGGGGCCTGGGGAAAGCGTGCCCCTGCTCGCCACAGTGCCCGGTGGCAGTGGCAACGTCTTCGCTCGCACCCTCGGCCTGCCGACCGATGCCGTGGAGGCCACCGGACTCATCCTCGAGCGCCTGCGATCGGGCTCGACCCGCACCGTGGGCCTAGGCCGTGCGGGGCAGCGGTGGTTCGTCGCCAACGCCGGCCTCGGCATCGATGCGGAGATCATCGCCGCCATGGAGACCCACCGTCGGGCGGGGCGGACCGCCACACCGGCCCGCTACCTGACGACGACCCTGAACCAGTTCTTCCGGTCGACCAACCGAAAGGACCCGGCCCTGACGCTCACCCGCGCCCCTGACAAGGACGGGCACGGTGGCGAGCGCCTCGAGGGCGTGTTCCTGGCCATCGTCCAGAACACCTCGCCATGGACGTACTTCGGCACGTGGCCGATGAGCCCCTGCCCCGATGCCTCCTTCGATGCCGGACTGGACGTCTTCGTGATGAGGCGCATGCGGGTGCCCACCGCCTTGAGGGCCGCGAGTCGCCTGCTGGCCAGCCGCGTCGGGGGTCCCGCCGGCGGGGGGCTGATCGTCTGGCATGACGAGGCGGGCTTCACGCTCACCGCGTCCCGGCCGGTGGAACTGCAGATCGACGGGGAGGGGCTGGGAGCCACGACGGAGGTCGTCTTCACGAGCCATCCCGATGCCCTCCGGGTGGTCGGCTGATGCGGTCCGGAGGTCCGCGGCAATGCAAGCGCTTTCGCCAGCATCCGATTATCGGATGCTCAAACCGGATAAAAGCGACATTCGTAATCAGTTTGTGATCTAACTGACAGGGCTCACGAGGGGATATCGCCCTTTCCCCCTTGTGGGGTTCGGCATCCTCTGCGACCCTATAGGCGACCGTTGCTTCCGCAGGGTGGCGTCTTCATCCGGGACCGACCGGGCACTTCCCAGTCGGCCCCCTTTGATGCGCCACCACGTGAAAGCAATCACGAGCACCGGACCACCCCGGTGCGTGCCCTGATGGAGTGGATACGCATGGACTGGCGCCATGAGGCTGCCTGCCGTGACGAGGACCCGGAGCTCTTCTTCCCGATCGGCAACACCGGACCCGCCTTGGTCCAAATCGAAGAGGCCAAGGCTGTATGCCGTCGTTGCAGCGTCGTCGACGAGTGCCTGCGCTGGGCCTTGGAGACGGGTCAGGATGCCGGCGTCTGGGGTGGCCTGAGCGAGGACGAGCGTCGAGCGCTGAAGCGCCGAAACGCCCGCCTGCGTGGTCGGAGCAACGTCTAGCCGCTCCCGCCGAGCGGTACTCGCACGCTCACCCGCGTTCCCTCGTCGGAACCAGCGAAGTCGCACGTGCCCAACAGGTCGCCCGTGACGAGCGATGACACGATGCTCAGGCCCAGGCCCGCGCCGCCCGCCAACGCCCCCTCGGGAATTCCACGACCGTCGTCGACGACCTCCAGCAGCAGCCGCTCGTCGCCGCGGCTGCCCTCCCTGATCAGCCGGACGACGATCGTCGTCGCACCGGCGTGCTCCGCCGCGTTGTGAAGCAGCTCTGACACCGCCATCGCCAGCGGCGTGGCCAGGTCCGCCGGCAGAGAGCCGAGCGAGCCCTCCCGACGAAGCACCGGCACGACGTCGCCGACCGCATAGGCGGGCGCCAGGTCGCTCACGAGCCCGATAAGACGATCGACCACCTCATCGAAGTCGACTCGCTCCCCCACCTCCGCCGTCAGGAACTCGTGGACGACGGCGATCGCCGCCACGCGCAGTTCGGCCTCGACCAGGGCCTCGCGCGCATCGGCCGAGCCCGCCCGCCTCGCCTGGAGCCTGAGCATCGCTGCCACGGTCTGGAGGTTGTTCTTCACCCGGTGGTGGATCTCCCGGATCGTCGCATCCTTGCTCATCAACGCCCGCTCGCGCAGCCGCACGTCGGTCGCGTCCTGGACGAAGGCGATGGCACCCGAAGGGACACCGCGCCGGGTGAGCGGGATGCCGCGGACGATGACGACCGCCGAGGCGTTCTCGATGTCGGCGCTGCCGGCCAGGCGGCCGCTGGTCACCGCGGACAGGGTCTCGTCGACGGGGCCGGGCCGATGCGACAGCCGGGCCGCGAGCTCGGGGAACGACGAGCCCACGACGTCGCTGGCATGACCGAGGCGCCGCAGGGCGCTGACAGCATTCGGGCTCGCGTACTCGACCCGGCCCGCCGCGTCCAGGCGCACCAGGCCGTCACCCACGCGGGGCGGACCCATGGCGTCGGGCTCGGCTCCGAGCGCCGGGTAGCCGCCCTCCACGAGCATGCCGAAGAGCTCGTCGGCGGTCGACAGGTAGATCTCCTCGAGCTGGCCCGCCACTCGAGGGGCGGCCGAGGCGTGGCGGGCCACCACCCCGATCACGCGGTCGTGCCGGCGCACGGGGTAGGCCTCCACTCCGCTCGGTACCCAGGGGAACTGGATGTCGCGGAGCGTCACCGGGCGCCCGAAGGCCGCGGCCTGATCGATCGCGGGTTGGCGACCGCGAGGGGCGAAGGTGCCCAGGACATCGTCGGGGACCGAGGTGGGCGCGGTCGTCGGGCGCACCTGCGCGACCGCGATGAGACCGGCGTCGTTCCACGTCGGCACCCAGAGCACGAGGTCGCTCAGCGACAGGTCGGAGAGCAGCGACCACTCCTGGGTGACCCGCGCCAGCACGTCGACGTCGCCGGGCGTGAGATCGGTCCGCTCCTCCACGACGCGCGTCAGAAGGGCCACGACGGTCGAGGATACGCGGCTACCAGAAGTGCAGTCGCGAGATGGGAACCGATGCCACCGGATCCATCGTCAACGCCTCACCGTTCCAGGTGACAGATGAGCCGTCGTCGGCGACCCTGACGTCGCCCACTTCCCCATGACGGACGAGGTCGCGTGACCGGATCGTCCGGCAGTCGCGGACGGCGACAACGCGGCGGGCCACCGGCGGTGCACCCTCGGCGATGGCCGCCCCGTTGGAGAAGAGCACCGCGAGGTCCGACGGCACGACGCCCAGGGCGCCGAACTGCGGGCCCAGCACGAGCGGCTCGGCCGAGTCGATGCTGGCATTCGGGTCGCCCGTGACGCCCCAGGCCGGGAAGCCGGACTTGAGGACCAGCTGCGGCTTGGCAGCGAAGAGCTCGGGACGCCACAAGACGATGTCGGCCATGTGCCCCACGGCCAGGCGACCGACCTCGTGCGCCAGCCCGTGCACCAGGGCCGGATTGATGGTGATCTTGGCGAGGTAGCGCAGGATGCGGTCGTTGTCGTCGGAGGCTCCATCGTCCTCGCGACCGGCCATCACCCCGGCCAGCGCGAAGGTGCGCCACCACGTCTCGCCGGCACGTCCCATGCCCTGGGCATCGGACGACGTGACACCGATGACACCCAGGTCGTGGAGACGACCCTCGGCCGCCATCGTCACGCCCCGCACGCGCGATCGGGCGATCCGAACGTCGCTGTCGTTCCCGGGATTCATGCCGTGGCTGAGCAGGATCATGTCGACGTGCTCGGCCACCGCGTTCACGCCGTACGGAAGCGTGGGATTGGTCGACGAGGCGAGCACGTTGTCGACGCCGGCGAGCTGCAGCACGTTCGGGGCATGGCCGCCGCCACAGCCCTCGACGTGGTACGCGTGGAGGACCCGGCCGTCGAGGACGGCGAGCGTATCCGAGACCGACAGCGTCTCATTGAGACCGTCGGTATGCAGTGCCACCTGGATGTCGAACTCGTCGGCGCAGCGCAAGGCCGTGTCGATGGTGCGCAGGGTGGCGCCGGTGTCCTCGTGCACCTTCAGTCCGCACACGTTCGCGCCGATGGCCTCGCGGATCGCCTCGCCCCGTGATGTGGATCCCCGCCCCAGCAGCCCGACGTTGACCGGGAACTGGTCCATCGCCCGCAGCCCGCGCTCGAGCACCCAGGCGGAGCCGAGGCCCACGCCCCACATCGGGCCGGCCTCCTGGCCGATCACGGTCGTGACCCCGGAGGAGATCTCCGCCTCGAAAACCCGCGGGCTGAGCGTGTGCACGTGCGTGTCGATCCCACCCGGCGTCGCGATGAGGCCGTCGCCGTCGATGACCGCCGTGCCAGTTCCGACAACGATGTCGATCGCGTCGGTGGTACCGGGGTTGCCCGCCTTGCCGATGCCGGCGATGCGCCCATCCCTGATGCCGATGCTCGCGACGCGCACCCCGTCGACAGGATCGAGCACGACGACATTCGTGATGAGCAGATCGCAGGACTCACGAGCCGACAGCGCCTGCAGGCCGATGCCGTCCCGGCCGGTCTTGGCGAACCCGACGTGCAGTTCGTCGCCGAGGTCGTCGACCCGATCGGTGATCCGCAGGCGCAGGCGGGTGTCGCCGAGGATCACGGTCTCCCCCGCGAGCGGGCCGTAGGCGCCGCTCATGACTGGCCGTCGCGATCGACGTGGCCAAGCCGGCGGATGACAGCCGGCACGGCCGATTCCGCCGAGGCCCGATCTCCGCGGGGGACGCCATCGACGACATCGAGGAATCCGCACTCGCGCAGAGCGAGGAGGGCCGCGGTGCGCACGGACTCGTCGTCCAACGACCCGTCGACCAGACCGGTGTTCCCGACGACCACCCGCGCGCCGCGGATCCCCGTTGCGGGCAGCAGAACCGACCGGCCAGGGAGGATCCAGACGGTCTCGCCCGTCGGGATGGCCGGACGCATCCCGAACGCGCGTGCCCGATCGAGGCGCAGCCGGGGGTTGACCTCGGCCAGGTGGATGTGCGAGGTCAGGCCGATAGCGGTCGCCGACTCGTTGCTGATCTCGAGCTCGTCCTCCGCTGGGGGTGCCGTGAGCCCGACGCTTCCGGCGGACGACGACACCCCGAAGGGGTCCTTCACCACGACCAGCCGCGTGCCGTCGTCGAATCTGGCCTCGACCCGGACCTCGGTGAGCGCGGACGGGACGCCGTCCATCACGTCGTCGCCACGGAGTAGCGTGCTGGCGCGCGTCAGGGTCTCTGGGAGCGAGAGGCCGTCCCGCGCCCACTCGCATACCGCGTCGGCGATGAGCGCCGTGGCCTCCGGAACGTTCAGGCGCAGCCCGCGGTCCCGGCGCTTCTGAGCAAGGCAGGCCTGCAGGTGGAGCAGCAGTCGATCGCTCTCGCCCGGGGTCAGCGGCATCTCGTCTCCACGTCCGCCACAGGGTGTGGCCGGTTCGCGGACGACCATACCGCCTGCTCTGGGGCCCCACCGCGGCGATACGAGGCCGTCGTCCATAGTGGACTCGTGCCGACATCACCCCTGCTGGTTCGTTCGCCACGAGAGTCCGAGCTGGCCATGGTGGGCGACCTCTGCGTCGACGCCTACCGCGCGAGCGGTCACCTCGATGAGGGCGACGCCTACACCGACACCCTGCGCGATGCCGAGGAGAGGGCTCGCAACGGCGTCCTCCTTGTCGCGGTTCGCGACGGGGACGTCGTGGGCACGGTCACGATCTGCCCGGTGGGCAGCCCCTTCAGCGAGACAGGCACCGAGGATGAGTGCGAGTTCCGTTTCCTGGCGGTCGCGCCTGCGGCCTGGCGCAGCGGAGTGGGCGAGGCGCTGGTGGCAGCCTGCGAGGAGTGGGCGATCGACCACGGGAAATCGGCTCACGTCATCTGCGTCGTCGACGGGAACCGGGCCGCGGAGCGACTCTACGAACGGCTCGGCTTCGAGCGCCTTCCGGAACGCGACTGGTCTCCTCGCGACGGCGTCAGCCTGCGCGCCTACCGTCGGGCCGTCCCGTACGCGGCCGTGGCGGCTTCGATGGAGTCTGGCGACTGATCAGATGAGGATGGCGATGACGTCGCCTTCGCGAACGACGTCGCCTGGCGCGACGCTGATCTCCGAGACGGTTCCGGGCGCCTCAACGACGACCGGGATCTCCATCTTCATCGACTCGAGGATGACGAGCGTGTCACCGACGACGACCTCGTCACCGACCTCGGCGATGAGGGAGTGAACGGACGCCACCATCTCCGCGCGAATCGTCTGCTCCACCGGGGCAGCCTACTGTTCGCCGGCGACGTACGTGATCGAGATCTGGCGGATCCGCGTGACGATCTGGACCCGCAGGTGCTCAGGGGCGATCTCGCAGGAGCACGAGCGGTGGACCAGCGCCTTCACCGCGCTTTCCAGGCCGTACTGCTGCAGGCAGGGGCCGCATTCATCGAGGTGCTGGGCGATACTCCGACGCATCTCGTCGTCGATCTCACCATCGAGGAACCCATAGACCAGAGCGAGGACCTCAGAGCAGTCCTGCTCGTGGGGATTGCCGCAGCTCATGACCGGTCACCGCCTTCGCCGCCGACCGTCGCGGGAATCAGTCCGCGCTCGATGGCGTACTCCTCAAGGGACGCGCGCAGCAGCTTGCGCCCCCGGTGCAGCCGCGACATGACCGTCCCGACGGGGGTGTCCATGATCTCCGCGATCTGCTTGTAGGAGAAGCCCTCTACGTCGGCGTAGTAGACGGCCATCCGGAAGTCCTCCGGCATCGCCGCCAGGGCTTCGACCACGTCGGTGTCCGCGAGCCGGTCGAGCGCCTCCACCTCCGCCGAGCGCAATCCACGGGACGTGTGGCTCTCCGCCTCATGCAACTGCCAGTCGGACAGGTCGTCGGTACCGGTCTGGTAGGGCTGACGCTGCTTCTTGCGGTAGGCGTTGATGTAGGTGTTCGTCAGGATCCGGAACAGCCACGCCTTGAGATTCGTACCCTCCGTGAACGAGGCGAAGGCGGCGAAGGCCTTCATGTACGTCTCCTGGACGAGATCCTCGGCGTCAGCGGGATTGCGCGTCATGCGCATCGCCGCGCCGTACAGCTGGTCGAGGTACTGCATCGCATCGCGCTCGAACCGAGCGGAGACCGCCTCGGGGGACTCTGGGGTCACGTCCGCGGGGATCTGCTCAGCGGCCTCGGCAGCATCGTCTTCCATCGCCAGCGAGCCTAGCCCGACACCGGACCCTGAGAAGTCGAGGGTAGGCAACCCGCCCTCGGTCGCACACATGAGCAGCACATCGGCCGTAACACGGTCCCCGCCGGGATCATTCCCACTCTCAAGACGTCACTCCGGGCGCAAGGTCCTCTGGGGGCAGTGGCGCCAGCAGCTCAGGCCCGTTGTTGCGGACGCTGTTGACCAGGGTGGACACGGGGTACGCGTCGAGAGCCGCCGTCATGGCGGGGACGAGCAGCGGTGCGGACTCGTCGGCGCCCCGCGCGGGATCGAGCCAGGCGGCCCAGTCGTGGCGAGCGATCGTCATCGGCATCCGGTCATGGATGCGGCCGACCGCATCCGACGCCTCGGTCGTGATCACCGTGCAGGTCAGCCGCCAGGCCATCGGATCGTCGTCGTCGCGAGTCGGGTCGCGCCACCATTCGTACAGGCCGGCCATCGCCAGCGAGGATCCATCTGACGGGTGGATGTAGAAGGGCTGCTTGAGCGCCTTGCCGCCCTTGCCCACAGGGGCATCGGGCGAGGTCGGCAGGTACCACTCGTAGTAGCCGTCCGCAGGGATCAGGCAACGACGCTTCGCGAACGCCCGTCGGTACGCGGGCTTCTCGGCCACCGTCTCGGCCCTCGCGTTGATCATGCGCGAGCCGATCGAGGGGTCCTTCGCCCACGAGGGAACCAGTCCCCATCGAGCGATGACCAGCGATCGAACCGACTCGTCGTCGCCGGACCGGTCGATCACCGCGTACACCTTCTTGGTCGGTGCGACGTTGTAGTCGGGTCGGAGCGCCTCCTCGGGGCGCGTTGCTACCTCGAACTCCTCGACGAGCGCATCGGGGTCCTTCGATGCCGCGTAGCGTCCGCACATGGCTCAAGCATTTCATTTCGGATAGTCGGCTAACTGCGCGCGGACATGGTCGAGCCGCTCGATGAGGGATACCGACTCCAGGACACTGCCGACTCCGCCGCCCTTGTCCTTCACCACGCGGTCAGCCGTCTCTCGCAGCGCGGCCGCGAGGTCGAGATCGAGCACCTCGGCCAACTGCGCGTCGGTGCCGCGAACTGGCATGCCCGGCCCGCCCAGGACAACATCCATCACGGTGACCTCCTTCGCCACCAGGAGGCGCAGATCGTCGCCACTGAGGATCGCAGGGAGCCCTTCGCGGTCGTACAGCCGGTTGGCCGCCCCGACGATGCCCCGCACCTGCACTCCGATTCCCGTCAGGCGCCGAAGGCGAGCGGCCATGTCCTCGATGCCGTCCTGGACCCCGCGAGCGCGCAGGTTGAGGTGCGATCCCTCGACGAGCCGGACCAGTTCGGTGCGGGCGGCATCAGCCAGGTCGCGGAGTCGTCGACTGCGCGCCACATAGTCGTGGAGCTCGTTCTCCGCCAGTGGCTCGGCATGGGTACCCGACTCGTCGGCCACCGACGCCAGCGTCTGGACGACACCGTCGCGATACGCGCGCAGCGCTGCTTCGAACACCTCCGGCTTGGGCCGAGGCGGGTAGACGAAGACGGCAAGCAGCCCGATCGCTCCGCCGATGATGACGTCGAACACCCGCCACAGGTCCGCACTCAGCGAGCCCGCGCCAAGGGCGAGGACGAACACGACGGCCACGGGAATCTGGAGCTGTCCGCCCAGCGACCACGGCAGCGCGCGGGCCACGAGGAGCGCCACGAGCACGCCCAGGAGGAACGACCACCACGTCAGACCTACGAGGTTGACCCACAGCGAGGCCACCAGCACGCCGATCCCGGTGCCGAGGATCCGCTGGATGGACAGTCCGAGGGTCGTCCAGGGCGTCGACTGGACCACGATCAACGTGGTGATGGGCGCGAAGATGCCGAGCGTGCTCTGCGAGATCGCGAGCGCCACGACCATGGACACGGTCACGGCGATGGCGATCCGCACGACGTGGCGCACAGAGCCGAGTCCCAAGGGACGCTGTCGAAGCACATCGGCGAGATCAAGGTCGGGCAGCAGGTCGTCAGCGTCCTGCGACCTGTTCACCGTCACAGGCTAGTGGGATACGAGGACCGCATCGCGCTAGCCTTGCAGTGATGACCACCAACGAGAACGAGACGAGCCGCGACCTCTGGCCGGCACCGACAGCGAGCGCGCCCGTCTCGGCCATCGTCCGGGTGCCGGGCTCGAAGTCGGAGAGCAACCGAGCCCTGGTCCTCGCCGCGCTCGCGGACGGTCCCAGCACGATCAAGGGTCTGCTCGACGCACGTGACACCCGCCTGATGATGGATGCGCTCCGCGCACTGGGCATCGAGATCAAGGTCCTGAAGCGTCACGACGTGGGCAACGTCGACGTGCGCGTGACTCCGCACTTCATGCGGGGACCTGCGAGCATCGATGTGGGGCTCGCCGGCACCGTGATGCGGTTCCTCCCGCCGCTGTCCACGCTGGCGCACGGCGACATCTCGTTCGATGGCGACGCGCAAGCGCGCAAGCGGCCGATGGGCACCATCATCGAGTCACTCAAGGAACTCGGTGCCACGGTGCACGATCGCGGCACGGGCCGACTGCCGTTCATGGTCAGCGCCACGGGCGAGCTCCTCGGCGGCGAGGTCACCGTCGACGCCTCCAAGTCGAGCCAGTTCATCTCCGGCCTCCTGCTGAGCGCCGCGCGCTTCAACACCGGTATCACCGTCCACCACGTCGGTGATCCCATCCCGAGCATGCCCCACATCGACATGACCGTCGCCATGCTGGCCGAGCACGGCGTCCCCGTGCGGCGTGCGGGAGAGACCGTGTGGCACGTGGACCCGCACAACATCGAGGCCGTTGATCGCACGATCGAACCCGACCTTTCCAACGCCGCACCCTTCCTCGCGGCTGCCCTCGTGTGCGGCGGCACCGTCACCGTGCCCGACTGGCCCCGACGCACCACGCAGCCCGGCAACCTGCTTCGTGACCTGCTCGTGCGCATGGGCGGCGCGGTCGAGTTCACGGACAAGGGGCTCACGGTCGCCGGCACCGGCGATGTCCACGGAATCGACGTGGACCTTCACGACGCCGGCGAGCTGGCACCCGCGATCGCCGCCCTCGCGGCCCTCGCCGACTCACCTAGTCGACTGCGCGGAATCGGCCACCTGCGTGGTCACGAGACAGACCGCCTGTCGGCGATGCGCACCGAGCTCAACAACCTCGGCGGCGACGTCACCGAGACCGACGACGGCCTGGTCATCACCCCGCGCGCCCTCCATGCGGGCGAGTTCCTCACCTACTCCGACCATCGCATAGCTACGGCTGCGGCGATCATCGGCCTTCGCGTCATCGGCGTCCAGATCGACAATGTCGACACGACGGCCAAGACGCTTCCGCGCTTCGCCGAGCGCTGGACAAGGATGCTCGACGACTCCCGCAGCCCGGCCCTGCAGGCGTGACACGCAAGCATCACCTCCTCGACGAGGACGACGTTCGCGTCCGACCCGGGCGCGGCAAGTCGCGGCCCAGGTCCAAGGACCGGCCCGAGCACTCCGACGCCATCCCGGGCATCGTGGTCACCGTCGACCGTGGGCGCTTCACGGTCGAGCTCGACGACGGCACCCCCATCTACTCGGTCAAGGCGCGCGAGCTCGGCCGCAAGGGCATCGTCGTCGGCGATCGCGTCGACATCGTGGGCGACACGTCGGGCGACACCGACACCCAGGGGCGCATCGTCCGCCGGCACGAGCGGCACTCCACGTTGCGACGGACAGCGGAGGACACCGATCCGGTCGAGCGGATCATCGTGGCGAACGCCACACGGCTCGCCGTCGTCACGTCCACCGTCGACCCGGAGCCACGCATCGGGCTCATCGACCGGGCGCTGGTCGCGGCCTACGACGCTGGCATCGAGCCCATGCTCGTGCTCACCAAGACCGACCTGAAGCCCGCCGACGAGCTCGTTGGGCTGTACGGGCCGCTGGACGTGCCCCTGCACCTGATCGCGGGCAAGAAGGTGCCCGACGACCTGCGGGCGGCCCTTGCCGGTGAGATGACCGTGCTGGTGGGCCACTCCGGCGTGGGCAAGTCGACCCTTGTCAACAACCTGGTCCCGTCCGCCGACCGCTCGACAGGCGTGGTCAACGTCGTGACGGGCAAGGGGCGACACACGTCCACCAGCGTCGAGGCCATCCACCTGCCGCAGGGCGGGTGGATCATCGACACTCCTGGCATCCGGTCGTTCGGGCTGGCGCACGTCGACCCGGCGCGGGTGATCAAGGCCTTCCCCGACCTGGACGCACTGACCAGCGGCTGCCCGCGCGGCTGCACCCACGACGAGGAGGAGTGCGCCCTCAACGACGTGACGTCACCAGAGATGGGCGTGCGGGTCGACTCCCTGCGTCGACTGATCCGAAGCCGCTCGGTCAGCCCCGACGAGGAGTTCACGGCGGGCGGGCGAACGCAGTAGAGCTCAGCCGCTCTTCGGCTGGGTCTTCTCGATGACGCCCGTCCACACGGCCTGCGAGCCTGTGTGCCCCACCCGGATGACCCACCCGGTCGCCGCGAGCGAGACGACGACGAGCAGTGCGGCGAGGAGCTTGAGCCAGGTCGGGCGCGGCCGGTTCATGGGGATGCCCCGGTCGAAGAGCCAGAAGACGAGCAGTACGAGGAACAATCCGATGGCGAACAGCGGCATGCGGCTGCCCAGGTCCACGTGCGGCTCCGGACTGCCCACCCGCCCGGCGAGCTGCTCGCCGGACTCCTTCGCGACGACGGACGCGGCTGCCGCGCCAGCGGCCACCACCACGATCAGGGTGCCGAAGCGACGCGAGAACGACGGCCAGAAGGCCATGAGGATCGCGCCGAGGGCGACGAGGGGTACGAGCACGACGACGGCATGCACGACCAGCGAGTGCACGGGCAGGCCGCCGATGGTGTCGAAGAGGGATCCCATGCGCACACTGTAGGCATCGCGCGACCCGTTGCGGGAGACCCTTCGCCGAAGGGGAGCGATAGGTTGCCGAGGTGACCCACCAGACACTGGCCTCCGCCCCCTCCCTCGACGACGATCTCGCGCTCGCCCTTCGCATGGCCGACATCGCCGACCGCATGTCGATGCACCGCTTCCGCGCGACCGACCTGATCGTCGAGACGAAGCCCGACCTGACCCCCGTCACGGAAGCTGATCGTGCCGTGGAGAGGGCGCTTCGCGACGAGCTCGCGGCGCATCGACCCGGCGATTCCGTGCTGGGCGAGGAATACGGAACCGACGGCGACGCGCGGCGTCGGTGGATCCTCGACCCGATCGACGGCACCAAGAACTACGTTCGCGGGGTACCCGTCTGGGCGACCTTGATCGCGCTCCTCGATGGCGACGACGTGACTGTCGGCGTCGTCTCGGCCCCGGCCCTGTCGCGCAGGTGGTGGGCAAGCACCGGGCATGGCGCCTTCGGGCTGGACCCGAGCAGCGCGGCGCCGCGCCGCCTGCACGTCAGCCTCGTGGCAGACGTCGCGGATGCCTCCTTCTCCTTCTCCGACTCCGTCGGCTGGGCCCAGCGCGGCGCCGAGGGCGCCTTGAGTTCCCTCATGGCCGACACCTGGCGTCATCGCGCGTACGGGGACTTCTGGTCGCACATGATGGTTGCCGAGGGCGTCGTCGACATCGCTGCGGAGCCCTTCCTCGAGAGCTACGACATGGCCGCCCTGGTCCCCATCGTCCAGGAGGCCGGTGGTCTCCTGACCTCCTTCGACGGTGGGTCTGCGCTCGGTGGCGGCTCGGCACTGACGACGAACGGCCTGCTGCACCCCCCGGTGCTGGCCCTCATCTCCGGCTGACGACGCGGTGGCTGCGGCATACTGACGTCGTGGCCCTCCGGGTCTATACCTTCGCTGAACGCCCTGATCTGGCCGAGACCGGCGTTCCGTCCTCAGACGTGTGGCCGGAGTACAACCTTCACGGCGACGTCGTTCGGCCCTACTGGGGGCCGATGTGTGATGAGCTGCCGGAGTTCCAGGCGTTGGTCGTGGACGCGGAATCGCAGGAGGTGGTGGCGGAACTCCACACCGGGCCCCTGTGGTGGGACGGCCTCGACGCTCACCTGCCCTCCGGGATGGACGAGGCCATCCGGTCCGTGGTCGAAGGCCGCCGTGAAGGGCGCGGCGCGAACACTCTCTGTGCGATGGCCGCCGAGATCTCTCCATCCGCGCGGGGGACGGGGTTGGCAGCCCTGACGCTCGAGGCCATGCGCGACCTGGCAGCAGCGCACGGCTACGACCGCCTCATCGCTCCCGTCAGGCCCTCATGGAAGGAGCGGTACCCACTGGTCGACATCAACCACTACGTCGCGTGGCGACGTCGGGACGGCTTCTCGATCGATCCTTGGATACGCACGCATCAAAGGCTGGGTGGCCGCATCGCGACCCCGCTGCCGCGGTCGCTGAGGATCTCCGGCACCGTCGCTGACTGGGAGCAGTGGACCGGGTTGCTGTTTCCGGAGTCTGGGGACTACGTCTTCCCCCATGGTCTGGCCCTCGTCCGCATCGACCGCGACGCGGACGAGGGCGTGTACTACGAGCCCGACGTGTGGCTCATCCACGACGTTCCTGTCACGCGTCGATTCCCCTCGTGACCGCGTCCGGCTTTCGTGGAACCCGTGACATTCGGTGAGCCAACGGGCAGCATGGGCGTCGGGAGGTCTCACATGCAACTGTCAACGATCATCGGCGCCAAGGGCGGCAACGTCGTCACCATCCAGCCCGACGCGTCCGTGGCGGACCTTGTCGCGATGCTCGCGGAGCACAACGTCGGGGCGCTCGTGGTGTCGGCGGACGGCCGCACGATCACGGGCATCGTCTCGGAGCGCGACGTCGTGCACAGCCTGTCGCACGGACCCGATGCGCTGCAGCGGCCCGTGGCGTCGATCATGACGTCGACCGTCTTCTGCGCACCGCCGGAGGCGCACGTCGACGAGCTGATGCACCTGATGACCGAGAAGCGCGTGCGCCACATCCCTGTGACCGACCCCGAGGGCATCCTCATGGGGATCGTCAGCATCGGCGACGTCGTCAAGTCACGCCTGAGTGAGCTCGAGGGCGAGCGGCAGGCCCTCCTGGAGTACATCACGAAGGGCTGATCCCCTACCGAGCGGTGACGAGCAGGGGCATCCCGCCGACCGGCCGCACGGTGACGAGCGGCTCCGCCGACGGCAGTCGACCGCCGGGCGGGAACTCGACGCGGTACCGGCCGGCTATCGACGCCAGCATCAGCACCGCCTCGACGTTCGCGAAGTCGCGGCCGATGCACAGCCGCAGGCCCGATCCGAAGGGGATGAACGCCGTTCGATCGACCTCGCCGTCGAGGAACCGCTGGGGCCGGAAGGCCTCGGGGTCGCGCCACAGTTCCGGGTGGCGGTGCAGGAGCCAGGGACTGAGGATGATGAGGGACCCGGCGGGCACGGCCCGGCCGCCCAGCTCGTCGGCCTCGCTGGCCTTGCGTGTGATCAGCCACGCGGGCGGGTAGAGCCGCAGCGTCTCGTCGAAGACAGCCTTCGCGTATGGAAGGCGCGCCATGTCCTCGAAGCGGGCCGGGCGACCACCGAGCACCTCGTCCGACTCCTCCTGCAGCCGCCGCTGGGCCTCGGGGTGGGCCGCCAGCAGACCCCACGCCCAGGTCAGAGCGCTCGCCACGGTCTCGTGGCCGGCGACGATGAAGGTGACGACCTGGTCGCGGATCTCGACAGGTGTCAGTCCCGCGCCCATGTCATCCCTCGAGGCCATGAGCAGGTCGAGCATGTCGGTGGGCGCGGACCCCGGACGACTGCCGCGCTCGCGCATCATGCGGGTGACTGCCTCGTCGAGCTCGGCGACCGATCTCGTGAGCTTCCGGTTCCCGGGTGTGGGAATCCACGCTGGCGGGGTGATCGGCACGCGCGCGCGCGCGATCACCACGTCGAGTGCGGCCAGGGTTGCCGAGGCGAGGCGCTCCGCGTCGGCTGACAGGTCGGTGCCGAAGAGCGCGTGGCCCACCACCTCGAGGGCGGCGTGCATCATCGCCGCGTCGATGTCGACGACCCGGCCGATCGCACCGCCCCCCCACTGCTCGAGCATGCGGGTGACGGCGACGTCGACGTGAGCGACGATGTGCTCGAGCGTCTCGTGGTGGAACGCCGGCTGGACGAGCGGCCGTTGCCGCCTCCAGACGGGAGTGTCGGCCACGAGGAGGCCCTCGCCGGTGACCAACGACAGCGAGCGGTACTGGATCGTCGACTTGCCGTAGTTGCGGCCGTTGCCCACCAGCACCCGCCGCACGCCATCGGGGTCGTTGACGAGGTAGCTCGGGGGTCGCGGGATGGGGAACTGGACGACGTCGCCGTACCGCCGCCAGGCCTGGTCGAGATACTCCAGCGGGTTGCGGCGGATCACCGACATGTCCCTGAGCATCTGGCGGCCGTCCGGGCCCGGGGCCGTCGCGGCCGTGCCTACGAATGACTGGCCCTTGTCGAAGGGTGTGCTCATCACGCTCTCAATCGTGTGGTGTCAGGTGCCGCTTCACGTGGCCCTGCGCGTGCTCGATCGCGTCGGACAGCGATGTGAACACATGATGCTCCGCCTGCAGCGACTCGATGGCTCCGACCGCGGTCAGGATGCGCTGGAGGCGAGGTCCCACGCCGCAGAGCAGAACGGTGATGCCGCGTGACTGCAGTCCGCCGATGATCTCGTCGAGCGCATGTCCTCCGCTGGCGTCGACGACCCGCACGCCGCCGAGCCGGAGGATGACAACGCGCACGTCGGCGACGGCCGTGAAGTCATCGAGGAACTGCTGAGCCGCGCCGAAGAACAGCGCGCCATCGAGGCGGTAGACGGCGATGTGCTCGTGCAGGAGGGCGACTTCCTCGTCCTCGGAGATCGCATCCATGGCCCGATCGACCACCTCGTCGGCCTCCTCCTCGACCGTGCTGCTCTTGGCGACCGCTCGAAGCGCCAGGACGGCTGCGACCGCGATGCCGATCTCCACGGCCAGGATGAGGTCGAAGACGACCGTGGCCGAGGCCGTCAGGATCATCACCAGCGCGTCGGATCTCGTGGAGCGCAGGATCGATCGGACGGCCCGTCGGTCGACCATGCGCACCGCGGTGACCATCAGCACCCCGGCCAGCACCGCGAGGGGAATGGCGGCGACGAGCGACCCGGCGAATGCCACGATGAGCAGGATCAGCAGCGAGTGCACCATCGCGGAGACGCGGGTTCGGGCACCGGCCCGCACGTTGACGGCGGTTCTGGCGATCGCGCCGGTTGCCGGCATGCCGCCGAACACGCCACTGGCGACGTTGGCCAGACCCTGGCCGAACAGCTCACGGTCCGGATTGAGCTTCGACGTGTCGGCCATCCCGTCGGCCACGCGTGCGCTGAGGAGACTCTCGATCGCAGCGAGCGCGGCGACCGCGAGGGCTGCGGAGAACAGGGCGCTCGTGGCCGCCGTGTCCAGCACGGGCACGCGGGGAGTCGGGAACCCGGCAGGGATCGGGCCGATCGTCATGACGGGCCAGTCCAGCCGGGAGGCGATCAGGGTGGCGAGGACTACCGCAACGATCGACGCGGGGAAGGCCTTGCGGATACGCGGCAGCCCGATCATGAGGGCTGCGACCAGCACCACCAGTGCCAGCGACCACTTGGCCGAGGCCCAGTCAGCGGTCCGAACGGCCCGGAAGGCCACGAGAGCCGTGTTCTCCCCCTCGGGCTTGGGCATGTTCAGGGCAAGCGGCACCTGCTGCAGGAAGATGATCGTCGCGATGCCCACGGTGAAGCCCTCGACCACGGGCCAGGGGATGAAGGACACCGCTCGCCCGAGGCCGAACAACCCCATCGCCAGGACCATGCCGCCCGCCATCATGGCGACAGGGATGACGGCCTCGGCTCCGTACCGGGAGACGATGGGTACGAGGACGACGGCCATCGCGCCGGTTGGCCCCGACACCTGCACGCCCGATCCGCCGAAGATGGCGGCCACGATGCCAGCCACGATCGCCGTGGTGAGGCCGGCGGCGGCGCCCACGCCCGACGTGACGCCGAAGGCGAGCGCCAGCGGGAGGGCGACGACGCCCACGGTGATCCCGGCGAGGATGTCGGCCTTCCAGCTCCGCCTGAGGCCGGCGTAGTCGCTGGCGCGTGGCAGCGAACGCTGGCCAAGGACGGCGAGTGCCTCGGAGACGCTCACGGTCGACCGGCGAACTCGTTCTCGCTCACGAATACGCGAACCCGGCCGCTGACATGCGCCATCGAGTCGGCCGCTGTGCGCTGGCCCACCTCGCTCGCATAGGCCTGTTCGAACGCGTCCTGCGAGTCGAACCACAGCTCAGAGATCCCATCGAAGCCGGCCTCGTCGTATCCGACGTCGACGACGTTGAGAATCACCTTGCGCACGTTCGGGAGAGCCGAGGCCAGGGGTACGTGCTCGTCGAGCCACCAGCGGGTGAACTCCTCGTGCGACATGTCGGCTCGCCGCGTGAGCATGATCATGGCCTTGAACATCGGCTCTCCCTAGGACGGTATCTTCACGCGCGCGTTGGGTCGGCCACCGACGCTCAGTGCGAGGGCGATGACGATCTCGTCGGGCCGCGGCGCATCGACGATCGCCACATCGACCGAGTCCATGTCATCGAACTCCCATCGGTCGTCCTTGTTGCCGATCGGCATCGTGATCGACGAGCCGGCACCCGCGACCTTCTTCGTGCCCGGGATGATGTCGGCGCCGCCGCCGATGGCCGCCCGCACGGGCGCGCCGAACCGTGGGTGCAGCACGGCGGCCGTGTGCTCACGATCCCCGTCGAATCCGACGATGGCTCCCTTGCCGTAGCCGCGCACGTCGGACGCGCCCAGCCCTACGGCACCGAGGGCGGCGATGGCAGCGTCGACCAGCACCGTGGCCGCCCTGCTGCCGAGCGTCTCGAGCGCCGACAGGTCGTCGACCCGGCCGGCACCGGCAAGGGGGTTGTGCGCGACCAGGGCCGCCGTGACGACGACGGTCGGCGGGTCGACGGGCGCGGCAGCCTCGAGCAGGGTGCGCTGGACAGACGTGACGATGCAGCGGAGCCCGACGATGTCCTCCCCCGGCGTCGTCATGATGCCGCCGTCGCGGCAGTGAGCACGTCGGAGTACAGCGTCGTGCGCTGCCGAAGGGAACGGCCCAGCGGCTCGACCACGGCGCGGAAGCCGGCGGCATCGATGCCCTGACCGTGCGCCGCGCCGGCCGCCCGAGAGATGCTCTCGTCCATCAGGGTGCCGCCGAGATCGTTCACGCCGGCCCGCAGCAGCTGCTGGGCACCCCCGACCCCCAGCTTCACCCAGGACGCCTGGATGTTGTCGATCTGCCCGTGATAGGCGATCCGGCCGACAGCATGCATGAGAACGGTCTCCCGCCAGGTAGGTCCGCGACGTGCGCGACGCTTCAGGTAGATGGGTGACGCCATGTGCACGAACGGCAGGGGAATGAACTCCGTGAACCCGCCCGTGCGCTTCTGCAGGTCGCGCGTTCGCACGATGTGCCGGGCCCAGTGCCTGGGCTGCTCGATGCTGCCGAACATGATCGTCACGGTGGAGCGGAGCCCGATCCCGTGCGCAACCTCGTGGCACTCGAGCCACTCGGTGGTCGTGATCTTGTCGGGGCACAGCACCGCGCGAATCGAGTCGTCGAGGATCTCCGCGGCGGTGCCGGGAAGGGAGGCCAGGCCGGCGTCCTTCATGCGGCGCAGGTAGGAGTCGAGCGGCTCCTTCAGGCGACGCGCCCCCTCGGTGACCTCGAGCGCGGTGAATCCATGCACGTGCATGTCGGGTACCGCGTCCTTGACGGTGCGGCACACCTCGAGGTAGTAGTCGCCGTCGAAGTCGGGGTGGATGCCGCCCTGAAGGCACACCTCCGTCGCCCCGAGGGCTGCGGCCTCGCGGACGCGGTCGGCGATCTCGTCGTTGCCGAGCAGGTAGGGCCGACCACGGAGGTTGAGCGACATGGGCCCCTTGGAGAAGCCGCAGAAGGCGCACTTGAACGTGCAGACGTTGGTGTAGTTGATGTTGCGGTTGCGTACGAACGTGACGACCTCGCCGTTGACGGACGCCCTGAGTGCGTCGGCGAACTCCGCGATGGCGACCACCTCGGGCCCGCGAGCGGCGAAGAGGGTCTCGATCTCCTCGAGCCCGGGCTCCTGCCCCGCGGACACTCCGGTGAGCACCTCGGCGACGGCCGTGCCCGCGTGCGAGGGGCCCGGCACCAGGACCATCGGGAGCCGGTCCGCCCCGGAGTACCAGGCCGTGGATCGCCGGCCGATCTGCACGACCTCGGCTCCGGTACCGACGTTGGCGGCCGCCTCGTGTCGCTCGGGGTACGCAGCGCCCGGATCGTCGCGGCCCAGGGACTCGGCATCGCTTCGGTCGAGCACCGCGAAGGCCAGGCTCGGGTCGAGCCAACGTCGGGGCTCGCTCGCGAACTCCGGGTAGATCGTCAGGCGGGGGACGAGGGCCAGGCCCCGTTGCTCCACTGCGGCTCGGAGGTCATCGAGGTGCGGCCACGGCCGTTCGGGATTGACGTGATCGGCGGTGATCGGCGAGATCCCGCCGAAGTCATCGATGCCGGCATCCAGGAGAACCCCCGGATCATCGACGAGGTTGGGTGGTGCCTGCAGGTGGACGTCGGCAGGCAGGATGCTCCGGGCCAGCTCGATCGCATCGACGAGAACGTCGACCGGGCACGCTGGATGGTCGCGCATCACGGTGCCGGGCTTCGGAACGAAGTTCTGGACGATCACCTCCTGCACGTGGCCATATCGGGCATGCGCGGCGGCAATCGCCTCCAGGGCCGCGACACGGTCATCACGGGATTCGCCGATCCCGACGAGGATGCCCGTGGTGAAGGGGATCGCGAGCTCGCCGGCCGCGTGCAGCGTCGCGAGGCGCCGCTGCGGATCCTTGTCTGGAGCGCCTCGGTGGGCGGGCAGGTCGGGGTTGAGCGACTCGATCATCATTCCTTGGCTCGGGGACACGGCCCGAAGCCGCCCCAGGTCGTCGCGGCCGAGGGCTCCGGCGTTGACGTGGGGCAGCAGGCCGGACTCCTCGAGCACTGCCCGCGCCGCATCCACGACGTAGTCGATCGTCGAGGCGTATCCCCGCTCCGTGAGCCACGCACGCGCCTCGCTGTAGCGGTCCTCGGGGAACTCGCCCAGGGTGAACAGTGCCTCGTGGCAGCCGGCCTCCGCACCGTCACGCGCGATGGCCAGGATCTCGTCCATCGGCAGGTAGGCCGATGCCAGATGAGCGGGTGACTGAGCGAATGTGCAGTAGCTGCAGCGATCGCGGCACAGCATGGTCACCGGGATGAATACCTTGGGCGAGTACGTGATCCGGCGCAGCGCGGAGGGGGCGGTCACCGGCACCTCCTTCGCGGCGCGCTCACCCCGGCCGACGGGCGGGACGTGCGCATCGTCGCACATGCGGCTGGTCCGCCTCCCGGCGACGCGGCGACACGGCGCTTCGGGCGCTTATTGTCCGGACAATTGCAACTTCTTGCGTGAACATCCTCACATCCGGGCAGATTTGTTTGATCTGACGACAAATCTGAGACACAATCGTTATGTCGGAAGGGAGACCCCCGGACGACACCGACACCACAACCAGACGACTACAGGAGTGATCCTCCGTGAGACCGTTCGCGAAAGCATTCGCCCACATGTTCGACCGTGGCGCCCTCGACCTCGAGGGCGACGAGCGTCGCCAGATCCACCGGGAGTGGGACCGCCAGCGCGAGAACGCGTTGAGTCCTTCGGATCGGGCGGAGATCGACGCGATCTTCTCCCGTCATCTCTGACCCGACTACCGCGCCGGGGACCGGGGCTCCGAACCTGAGGGGCCCTGAACGACCCGGCCGCTCTTCGCCTCAACGAGTTCAGCCCCCTCCCGACCGGAGGGGGCTGAACTCGTTGAGGCCGAGATGGCATGGACTCAGGCGAAGGTGACCGTCACCGGCGCATGGTCGCTCCACCGCTCGTCATAGCTCGGTGCCTTGCCCACCACAGCGCCCACGCACCTGCGGGCCAGACCCGAACTGGCCATCGCGTAGTCGATGCGCCAACCACCGTCGGTGTCGAAACTGCGCCCGCGCCACGACCACCACGTGTACGGGCCCGGGCCCGGGCCACCGAACTGCCGACCCATGTCCTGCCAGTGACCCCCGAACCACCGGTCGAGGTAGGCCCTCTCCTCCGGCAGGCAGCCAGCCTTCCCCTTGTTGCCACGCCAGTTCTTCAGGTCGACGTCCCGATGGGCGATGTTGAGATCGCCGCACACGAGCACGCCCGTCTTACGGCGCGTCGCCGACCGGCGTAGCGCCTCTAGCCGGGTGTCCATCCCTTCCAGGAAGGCGAACTTGTCGTCCTGCTTCGCGGTGCCCGCCTCGCCCGAGTGCACGTACGTCGAGACGACCGTGACCGGCCCGACCGGGGTGGCGCAGTCGACCTCGATCCACCTGCCGAGCCCGTTGATCGCGGGCACCTTGCTCGAGGTCCGAACCGCGAGAGGCTCGTCCCGGGTGAGAACGGCCACGCCCGCCCGCCCCAGCTGTGGGGCCGGCACGTGGCTGACGTGCCATCCGGCGAGCGGCGACCCGGCCAGCACCTCGTGCAGTTGCTCATGCGTGGCACGCACCTCCTGCAGGCACAGCACGTCGGCTCGTGCTTCGCCCAGCCACCGCAGCCCGCCCCGCCGACTGGCCGCACGTATCCCGTTGACGTTGGCCGTGACAACGGTCCAGGTCTTCCTCACTGCCGCCATCTGCGCCGTCAGGTGGTCTTGAGCTGGAACTCGATGCCCACCCATTGCTGGTTGAGCCCGGCGCCGAGCGTGTAGCCGAAGCGGCCCTTCTCGTTGATCTCGAAGGCCAGCAGGAAGGTGCCGTCCGGCCGCACCACTGTCGAGACGTTGCCGACCGGGGCGAACGAACCGGATCCCTTCTTGTCGGTCGGGACGAACCGCTCGAGTGTCAGCACCGTGCCCGGCGTGAGCTCCTTGGGCGCCGTTCCCGTCAGCGTCACGGGGGTGCCAGCCTTGGCCCGGTGCGCGGACAAGGTCGCCGTGCCTCCCCATCCTGTGACGTTCGGCTTCTTGGTGAAGCCGGCGTTCGTGAGCTTCTTGCCGTTCAGCTCAACCGCCGCACTGGACCCGCCAGGCGCAGCCTTGCCCGAGCCGGTGGTCACGAACTGGAACTGGAATCCCACCAGCTCGGGACTCGTGCCGCCCGTCGAGAACCCCACCACATAGCCCCAAGTCCCCGGGTAGCCCAGTTGGAAGTGCAGCGAGAACGATCGGTCGGGCTGCACGACCGTGGTGATGTTGAGTGCCTTGAGCGTGCCGCTGCCGGTCGTGTCGGTGGGCATGAACCGGGACATCGTGAGCAGCTGGCCCGGAGACGTGAACGACGGGGCCTTTCCGGTGATGACGACGTCCTGCCACTGCGCGGCCGTGCTCACGGGCAGTGCGGCGCTGCCGTTCCCCCACGCCGTGGTGTTCGGCGTGGTCGGGAATCCGGCATCGGTCAGCTGCTGGGAGGTGAGCTGGATGACCGGGTCCGCAGGCGCCGCCGCCGCTGACGTCGCAGTGGAGATCAACACTCCAGGGGCGAGCACGAGAACCGTGCTCATCGCAGTGGCACCCAGGCGTCGTGCTGTTGTGCTCATGCGCTTCTCCCTCCACCGACCGGCACGGTGCCGAGCGGCCCTGCCGCCCGGGCGGGTGGCCCCACCTGCGGGATCGTCACACCCGGACGTCCCAGTCCGTCTCCTCCGCGACCCGCAGCGCCTGGGCGGCGATCGTCAGCGCGGGGTTCTGCGCCCCGGACGACGGGAAGAACGACGAGTCGACCACGAACAGATTCGGGACGTCGTGGGATCGGCACCACGGGTCGAGCACGCTGGTTGCCGGGTCGTGACCCGCCGCCGCCGTGCCGCACATGTGGCTGTTCATGTCGATTCCGAAGCGCTGCTCGAAGATGCCGCGGTAGCCGGCCTTGCGGAGGACGCTCTTCGCCGTCTTCAGCAGCGCCTCATGGCGGTCGTAGTTCGTGCGCCGCCACGACACCTGGATGCGGCCGTCGGAGCCGACCGTGACGCGGTTGTGCACGGACGGCAGGTCCTCGCTCATGACCAAGAGCTCCACGCTTCGATCGGCCATCCGGTTCAGCAGAGACAACGGGGCACGCGTCGCCTGCGTCTTCATCATCGACCCTTGGACCTTGCCGATGAGCTGGATCGTCCCGCCCGGATGACCATCGCCCAGATCGTGGTAGAAGTCGTTGACCGCCATGGTCTTCTGAAAGACGACGTCGTTGCGTCGGCGGGGGTCGACAGCCGCCAGGTGCGTGTTGTTGTGCACCATGTAGTTGCGTCCCACGAGCCCGCTCGAGTTGGCCACGCCGGTGGGGCGGGCCTCAGATCGGCTGGCCAGCAGCAGTGCAGCCGAGTTCGCGGCCCCGGCAGAGAGCACGAACATCCCACCGGTCACCTCGAACGGCTCGCCCTCGATGTCGCCGACGAGGCGCGCTACGCGACCCGATCCGTCCAGCTCGACCCGACGGACGCGGGCGCCGGTGAGCAGGCGGACGCTGCCGCCCGCCACCGCCGGGCCGAGGGCGCAGGTCTCCGCATCAGACTTCGCACCGAGTCGGCACGGGAACCCGTCGCACGTCTGGCAGCGAACGCAGGTGCCGCCGGGCCGCACGTCGATGCCCATGGCGGTGCTGGACGGGTGCAGCCCCTGCTCGGCCAGTCGCAGCATGGTCTCGGCGACGTAGGGCTCGTGCGCCAGGGCGGGATAGGGGTACGGACGGCTACGCCACGGCTCGGTGGGGTCCTCCCCCACGCTGCCATGCACGCGGTACAGGGACTCCGCCTGTGTGTAGTACGGCTCCAGGTCGTCATAGGTGAATGGCCAGGCCGGTGACGTCCCCGAGGGGTAGTGCGTCTGGCCGAGGTCGCGTTCGCGCAGGCGCGGCAGGCTGGCTCCATAGACCTTGGTGTTTCCACCCACGAGATAGTGGACGCCCGGATGGAACTCGTTGCCGTCGTCATCGAGCCACGTCTCGGAAGGCTTGTACCGGCGCTCGACGAACACGGCCCGGGCCGACCAGTTCTCGGGCTCACGGGGCAGGATGCCGCCGCGCTCGAGGACAAGCGTCTCGATCCCGCGTTGCGCCAGCCCCCACGCCAGCGTTCCGCCGCCCATGCCGCTCCCGACGATGACGACGTGCGCGCTGTGCGAGATCACCCTCGTACCGTATCTGCTAGGCGGCGCCCCATCCCCCGTCAGAAGTCAGGATCGCGCCCGAGATGTTGGCCGCCTCGTCGCTGCCCAGCCACGACACCGCGCTCGCGATCTGATCCGGCTCCGCCATGGCGCCCATGGTGGCCATCGAGAGCATCGCGCGCTCCATCGCCCACGGCACCGACGGAGCAGACGACGCGCCGATTCCCGTGGCCACCGGCCCGGGCAGCACCGCGTTGGATCGGATCCCGTCGGGAGCGTAGAAGTACGCGACGTGACGCACGAGGCCCAGCACCCCGTGCTTGGAAGACGTGTAGGCAACGCCCGACGTGCCACCGCTTGTCGAGGCCTTCGAACCGACCGTGACGATCGCTCCCCCGCCAGCAGCCTTCATCCCCGGGATGACGGCCCGGGTCATGCGCATGACGGCCGTCAGGTTGACCGCGATCACGCGCTCCCACAACTCGTCGTCGAGGTCGCCCAGAGGTACGAAGTGATCCATGATCCCCGCGACGTTGGCCAGCAGGTCGATACGGCCGCCGGCAGACGTCACGACGTGGTCGACGAACTCCTGGTCGGTGATGTCGCCCGCCAGCAGTGTGACGCCTGGCGACAGGTCGCCGAGCTGCTCGGTCGTCGTGGCGAGCCCCGACTCGTTGAGGTCACAGCCGATCACCTGAGCACCCTCCCGGACGAGGCGCACCACGGTGGCCTGTCCGATGCCCGATCCCGCTCCGGTGACGACGGCAACTCGCCCCTCGTGCCGTGAGCTGATCATGCGAGCCTCCCTAGGAACTGTCCCGAGCGACGAGTGACTCGAGTGCATCGAGCTGCGTGGCGAGGGCGGTGAGGCATCGTCCGTCGATCGTCCCCACGGCCGCCATCCGGTCCATCTCCTCCAGCGCCTGCGCGACTGTCCACCCAGGCTTGTACGGACGGGAGTGGGTCAGCGCGTCGAAGACGTCGGCGACCGTGACGATCCGCGCCTCGAGCGGGATCGACTCGGCTCTGAGGCCATGCGGATACCCATGCCCGTCGAGCGCCTCATGGTGCAGTTCGACGATCGAGCGAAGCACCTCGGGATAGGCGACGTCTTCCCCTCCCGGTCCGGCGAGCAGGTCGTCGACCATCGTGCGACCTCTCAGGGGATGATCCCGGATCACGTCCCATTGCTCGGGGTCCAGCCGCCCGGGCTTATTGAGGATGCGATCCGAGACGTCGATCTCTCCGATGTCGTGCAGCGAGGCGTACAGGCAGACAGCGTCGACATACTCGGGGGCCAGCTCGAGGGGCCCGACCAGCGCCACCGCGATCATGCGCGAGTACTGGGTGACCCGCGCGGAATGGGTGCCGTCCTGGAGCTCACGGGTCACGCGCTCGTGGCGTGACCCTGGCCCGGTCCCGAGCAGGTCGGGCCAGCTCGCTTCCACGTCCGCCGTCATGACCAGCCGCGTCATGAAGGCGATCTCCCCCTGAAGCACGGGCGTGAACGCGTCCGCTCGGCGCGACGTGAAGGTCACCACGTGTCCCGAAGAACCCTGGGCAGCCATCACCACGGAGAAGGGGCCACCGGCTGCCGTGCCTGCATCGGCGACCGGAGCGGGCGCGTCACTGCCGTCGATGTCGACGTCGATGTCGAGCACGTACCGCCGTTCCTCCGGGGAGGATCGAACCGTCGCGATCTCGAGTCGACGGCCGCGGGACGTCGCCGTCCAGGTGATGCCGTCGATATCGGGGGCGATGACGAGCAGCCGGTCGTGCAGGAAGCCCAGCCGTCGCACCACGGCAGCCACCACGTCACGGGTCGGGTCATCGACCACGGCCACCTCCTCGCATGGTCTGCACTGCGCAGCCCGACCGCTGCCACTGTACTTCCCGGTCCTCGACCGTTGCCATGCGTTTCGGCGCGCCCTCAGCCGAACTCGAACGTTGAGAAGCCGACCGTCGAGCCGGAATTCAGTCCCTTGAGTCCGGTGCGGTGACGAAGTCGATCAATTCCTCGACCCTGCCCAGCAGGGCAGGCTCCAGGTCGGAGTAGTCACGAACCCGATCGAGCAGTCGGCGCCACGCGAGGCCGGTGTCCTCGCCCCACCCCAGCGCCTCGCACACGCCCTCCTTCCACGGCCGGCCGCGGGGGATGTCCGGCCACGCGGCGATTCCCGCCGTTGCCGGACGGACCGCCTGCCACACGTCGACGTAGGGATGACCGAGGACGGCAACGTCGCCGGGCCACTCCTCCTCGACCTGTGCGGCGATGCGGGATTCCTTCGAACCGCGCACGAGGTGATCCACCAAGGCGCCGATCCGACGTCCGCCGCCCGGGGCGAAACCACGGATCCGTGAGGGCAGTTCGTCGACGCCACCGAGCTCCTCGACCACGATGCCCTCGAGGCGAAGATCGGCGCCCCACACCCTCTCGATGAGCTCGGCGTCGTGGCGCCCCTCGACCCAGATCCTGGAGGCGCGGGCGACCCGGGCCCTCGCGCCGGCCACGGCGACGGAGCCCGATGCGGTGCGCTCAGGGGCGACCGACGTCGCGGCGGCCGGCCGAACCACGTCGACGAGTGCGCCATCGACGAGGAACGAGCCGGCGAGGCTGAACGGACGTCGCACGGCGTGGCGGTCCTCGAGGAGCACCGCCCAGCCGTCGGCGCCCTTCTGCCAGCCGACCACCGCACCACACCACCCGGTCGCCGCACACTCCAGCACGAGACCGCTCGCCGCCTCCACACGAGGGATGCGTGAGGGAGCGGCCGCGGCGTCGGCCAAGACGTCCCTGCCGTACCGGTCCGCTCGCACGCCGCCGAGCCTAAGGCAGAGCAGCCCCCGGCACGGTGCGACAGGCGGCCCACGCGATGGTCTTCGTCGACGAACGGGGCCCTGCCGTTGGGAGAGGTGGAGAAGGCACGGCTTCACGGCCTCGGCGGTTCTACGATTGCAGCACCTACTCGTGGTTAGGACCCCTCATGAACGCCGCCACGCCTCGCCCCAGGACCCTCACGCGCATCGTCGCCCTGACGGGAGCCTGTGCCCTTGCCGTCGTGTCCCTCACCGCCTGTCTCAACATCGAGGCTGACGTGGCCATCGATTCACAGGCGAAGGGCACCGGCACCTTCACCTTCGCACTGCAGAAGCAGGCGGCGACCTTCCTCGGCATGACCGACCTGAACAGCTTCAAGTCCGGCCTCACGGAACAGGACATGACAGCCCAAGGTGGCGACATCCTCAGCTCCGACAACTGCACCGCATCCGAGGACGCCGAGAACTTCATCTACGCGTGCACGTTCGCCGACGCTGAGTTCACCGAGGACACGGGGCCGTGGACGATCACCAAGGAGGGCGAGTCCATCGTCTTCCATATGAAGAACGAGGGATCGGAAGCCCCGGAAGCGGGGGCATCGGCTGATCCGATGGCTGGCCTGCTCGGCGGCGGCTCGATGGGCGAGATCACGGTGAACGTCACGTTCCCGGGTCCGATCACGGCCATCACCGGGGCCGGGGCCACCAAGAACAGCGACACCACCGCGACCATCTCGGGTTCGATGACCGACACCCTCGACGTGACGATCACCAGTGAGGCGGCGGCGAAGGCGAACACCGGCCTGATCATCGCGGGGGTCATCGGTCTGCTCGTGGCGATCGTCCTGGTCATCGGGCTGGTGCTGCTCATCATGCGGGGGCGCGGCAAGAAGTCCGGCGCTCAGACCGAGGCCGTCATCGCGGGCGAAGGCACCGAAGCGGCCAGCGCAGCCACCGTCGTGGGCGCGGCCGTCGCGACTGACGGCGACACCGTCGTCAGTGAGGTGGTCGCGGAACCCGCGATCGTCGAGGACGTCGTCGTCGCGGACGTCATCACCCCGGCAGCGCCCATCGAGGATGCCGGTGTGGTCGAGGCCGTCGCGGACGACACCGTCGTCAGTGAGGTGGTCGCGGAACCCGCGATCGTCGAGGACGTCGTCGTCGCGGACGTCATCACCCCGGCAGCGCCGGTCGAGTCGGTCGTCGAGTCGGTCGCCGAGGAGGCACCCGTGGCCGAGCCGCCCGTCGACGAGCCGCCCGCGCCCGGCGCACCCGCCTGACTCAGCGGATCGCCGCCACCAGAGCGGTGAGCACCGGCGCCACCAGCAGAGCCGGCAGTAGATCGCCCACCGCCACCTGACGGATGTTGAGCAGTCGCAGGCCGACGCCCAGGAGGAGGACGCCGCCGGTTGCGGTCACCGAGGCGATCAGCGCCGAGGACAGCAGCGAGCCCAGCCAGACCGCCAGGAGGGTGAGCACGCCCTGCCACACGCCGACCGAGACCGCCGACGCCGCGACGCCCCAGCCGAGTGAGGCGGCGAACGCCAGCGCCGCGAAGGCGTCCAGGGTGGACTTGAGGGCGAGTTGATCGATGCCCCTGCCCAAGCCGTCGCTCAGTGAGCCCAAGATGGCCAGCGGCCCGATGCAGAAGACCAGCGAGGCGTCCACGAATCCCTCGACGAAGGTCTTGCGCGACGATGACTCGCCCCCGCGCTGAAGGTGACGCTGCAGCCAGGCGCCGACCGACTCCAGTCGGTCCTCGATGCGCAGGAGCGAGCCCGCGATGCCGCCGATGAGCAGCGCACCGAGGACGATGAGGAGCGTGCCGCCGTCCCCCACTGCCTCGCGGTAGGAGTCATCGCGCAGTGACGCGATGTTGAGGGCCCCGATCACCAGGGTGACGAGGCCCAGGGCGTCGGTCACCGTGACCCTCGTGCGCTCCGGGAGCCGATGGCCGACGAGCACACCGACGCTGGCCCCGACGAGAATCGCCACGACATTCAGGATGGTGCCCAGCCCCCGCATGCGAACCCTTCCCTCCGTGCCCCGTGGCGAACGCTACACAGCCTCAGGAGAACGCGGACGGGTGCGCCAGCGACCGCATGCGCCGGTCGCGGAGCGTCTCGTACGCCCGTGCCGCCTGGGCGACGCTGATCTCGGCGAACGACGTCGCGTCACCGGGCTGAAGCAGGCTCATCCGGTCGAGGTCCGCGGTCGCAACCACGCCGACGACGGGATAGCCCCCCGTCAGGGCACCGTCGGGACCGAGGACGATCGCCTCGCCACCGGGAGTGATCTGAATCGCGCCGCGCAGCACCGGCATGCTGACGATCGACTCGACTCGCGGGACCCACCCACGGGCGGTCAGGCGAACGCCCGACCGCGCCACCGCACCGACCTGCCACGTGCGCTCGCAGAAGGCGCCGGCATCCGGGTGGCCCGTGCCGACGACCTTCAGCGGACCGGAGGTCTCCGGCAAGGCTCGATGGAACCTGCCCACCGAGGAGGTGTCGGGCCGCGCCGCACTGCCACGCAGCACGTCACCGACGGTGAATGGACCGCCGCCCAGGTTTGAGAAGGTGTCCACACTGCAGGATCCGAGTGTCCGTTCGGGCTGCCACCCACCGATCACCACGTAGACCGGCCCCCTCCCGGCATGCCTCACGTCGAGCCGCGCGCCCGCTGACCCGAGGATCAGCGTGCCGTTGGCGGCCTCTCGACCGTCGACGAAGGCGTGCCCGGGCCCGACGACACCGACGAGGACGTCCGATACCAGCGATAGGGCCAGGACGCCACCGAGGATCTCCAGCGCCGGGATCCCCTCGTCGGGTCGTCCCGAGATGAGTGCGGTGGCCGTCAGGTAGCGATCCCGATGGAGGGCCCCCGCCACCGGCACCCCGATCTGCTCGAAGCCGCGACGTCCGCCGTCCTGGGCGGTGACCGCGGATGCCTGGCGGACCACTGCGAGATCTCGGCTCACGACGTCGCGCCCCTGAACCGCACCAGGTCTCCCGCGACGAGGAGCGACGGATGGGCTTCATCGGCAGCGTCGAAGATGATGGCATCGGTCATGCCGATGAGATGCCACCCTCCGGGCATGGCTGACGGATAGACCGCGCACATACCCGCGGCGATGGCGACGCTGCCGCGCGGGACTGCCGCTCGAGGAGTACTGCGTCGGGGCAGGGCAGCCCAGTCCAGCACCGACGCTCCGTCCGGCACCAGGTAGCCGAAACCCGGGGCGAACCCCATCATGGCCACCCTCCAGTCCTGCGCCTGATGAGCCGCGATGAGTGCGCTCTCGCTGCAGTCGAGCGCGCCGGCCGCTGCACCGAGGTCCTCGCCCGTGTAGGCCACCGGCACGGTCACCAGTCGCGATGTGTCGATCTGGACGCCGGGCCACGCCCCTGTGCCACAGGCGTGAACGACGGCATCGAGGAGCCCGGGATCCGGCTCGGCCGCCTCCACCAGCACCGTTGCCATGCCCGCGCGCACCTGACGATCCGGCAGCGCGGCGGCCAGGAGGCCGAGCAGGGCAGCACGATCGACGGCCAGCGCCGGGCTGACCATGACCGCCCGGTCGCCGAACCACGACACGCGCGCCGGAGGCGCGCTGGCATCGCTCATGGGCGCCGCACCGGTGCCGTCACCCGAACGCCCGCGGCCTCGAGTGCAGCGCGGACCGCCCGGGCCAGTCCGACGGCGCCCGGCGTGTCGCCATGCAGGCAGATCGTGTCGGCGCGCACGTCGATCCGGGACCCGTCGGCACAGGTCACGCTGGATGACACGGCGATGTCGACGGCCTGCCGGCAGATCGCATCGGGATCGGTCAGCACGGATCCGGGAAGGCCGCGCGGCATCAGGCTGCCGTCCGGCGAGTAGGCACGATCCGCGAACGCCTCAGCAAGGAACGGAGCCCCCGCCTCGGCTACCATGCGATGCTGAACCGACCCCGGCAGCGCCATGATCGGGAGGTCGCCCACACCGAGACGTCCGGCCGCGCGGTGCACGCCGGCGAGAACCGCGCCGGCGATCCGCTCGCCGACCGCCGCGTCGTTGTACAGGGCTCCATGCGTCTTGACGTGTGCGAGCGCATGTCCGTTGCGGGTGCACTCGTCCGCGACCGCCAGCACCTGCTCGCAGACCAGCCCGGACAGCACCTCGGTGTCTAGGCGATCGGCCATGGAGACCCGCCCGAACGCGAGACGGTCCGGATACGAGGGGTGGGCACCGACGGCGACGCGACGAGCCACCGCACGTCGAACGACCTCAGCCAGCACCTGGCCGCCTCCGGCGTGGGCACCCGCCGCGACACTGGCCGTGGTGACCACCTCGAGCAGCGCGTCGTCGTCTCCGACCCCTTCGCCGAGGTCAGCATTGAGATCGATGGTGAGCGGCACGCGACGAGTCTAGGTTCGCCGGCCCGAGGGGCGCGGGTACCGTTCGCCCATGCGCGATTCCGGCGAGGCCACCATGTCCGTCGAGGTGTGGTCCGATGTCGTCTGTCCGTGGTGCTGCATCGGCAGGGCACATCTCGAAAGGGCACTCGCGCAGTTCGCCCACGCCGACCAGGTCGAGGTCAGGTTCCGCAGCTTCGAGCTCGACCCCAACGCCGCGAACGACAGCACCAGGTCCGTGACGGAGGATCTGGCCCGCAAGTATGGGCGCTCCGAGGAGGAGATCCTCGCGATGCAGGCCCAGATCACCGAGCGCGCCGCGCGGGTGGGCCTGGAGTTCCACCTCGATCGAGTGGTGACCTGCAACTCCCTCGACGCTCATCGGCTCCTCCACCTGGCAGCCGACCGCGGACGGCAGGCCGATTTGGTGCAATGCCTGTTCCGGGCGTACTTCGCCGATGGCGCCTCGCTCGGGGACCCCGACGTCCTCACGCACCTCGCCGTCGACTGCGGACTCGACGAAGGAGAGGTTCGCGACGTGCTGTCCACGGATCGCTACCTCGACGCGGTTCGAGCCGACGAGGCCGAGGCCCGTGCGCTACAGGTGGGAGGGGTGCCGTTCTTCGTGTTCGATCGCCGTCTGGCGAGGTCCGGCGCGCAGCCGCCCGAGGTACTGCTCAGCGCACTGGAGCAGGCCTGGCAGGCCCGTACCCCTACTTCTGCGTGAAGAACTGAAGCTCGGTGGGCGCTCGGAGCAGACCCGCAAGCGCGGCATTCCCGGCGGTGACGTGAGAGCTGCGCATGTGCTCATCCCAATCGGCCCGAGACCGGAACTTCTCGAGCATGATCCACGTGTCGGGGTCCTCGTCGGACACCACGAGCTCCATCGAGACGCAGCCCGGCTCGGCGAGCGTTCCCGCCATCAGTCGACGCAGGTGCACTTCCGCCTCAGCGGCCATCTCCGGGCGAGGCCTGATGACCGCGATGAGGTACAGCGGTGCGGCCGACGACATGAGAGCCCTCCTGTTTCAGCGCGGACGCTAACACAGGCGGCGCGGCCCTCATCTCGCTACACCCAGGGTGCCTCGTCGGGCGGGACGGGTCGCCCGAACAGGTAGCCCTGGCCGCGGTCGCACCCGAGGGCCAGCAGCCGATCGCGCTGGAGCTCGGTCTCCACGCCCTCGGCCACGACAGCGAAGCCGAGTTCGTGTGACACCTGGATGAGTGCGCTCACGATGGCGCTCTTGCGCTCGTCGATGCCAAGTTCATCGGTGAACGAACGGTCGATCTTCACGACGTCGACGGGGAACTGCGTCAGCCACGACAGGCTCGAGTACCCCGTACCGAAGTCGTCGAGCGAGATCCCGATCCCGGCCCGGCTCAGGACATCCAGCTCGTGAGCCGCACGGCCCGGATCGTGCAGAAGGGCGGTCTCCGTGACCTCGATGGACAGCCACGAGGGATCGACGTCCGCGTACTCGGCCTGGTCGAGGACGAACCCTGCGAAGTCCTCCTCCCGCAGCTGCGACGGGCTCACGTTCACCGACATCGTCAGCTGGTGGCCGAGTTCCCGCCACGACTTGAGCTCGGTCAGGGCGGCTCGGATCACCCAGGCGCCCATCGCCACGATGAGCCCGCTCGTCTCGGCCTGCGGCACGAAGACACCCGGCGGCAGGAGCTGGCCGTCCCGCGCCAGCATTCTGACCAGCGCTTCCGCGCCGATCACGTCACCACCGCTCAGATCGACGATCGGCTGGTAGTGCAGCACCAGCGCGCCCGTGTCGATCGCGCGCCGAAGATCGTGCTGCATGGCCACGGCCTGCTGGATCTCCTCGTCGACCGACTTCTCGTAGACCTCGATGCGATCGCGGCCCGCGTCCTTGGCGCGATACATCGCCAGGTCGGCGCGCCGAAGGAGCTCGTCGACCTCCGTTTCCGGATCGCCCGTCAGGGCGATGCCGACGCTCATCGTCGGTCGGAAGGTCTGGCCGTTGTGGCTCCAGGGCGCGCCGAGACGACCCTGCAGACGTCCGGCCAGCTGGATCGCGGTGGTGACATCGGTCATGCCCTCGGCCAGGGCGACGAACTCGTCACCGCCCAGGCGCGCCACGGTGTCCTCCGGCCGCAGGGCGCTGCGCAGCCGCTCGGCCGCCTCGACGAGCATGAGGTCGCCCGCCTGATGGCCGAGGCTGTCGTTGATGTCCTTGAATCGATCGAGATCGCAGAAGAGCACGGCCACCGCCCCGGGTCCACGGTTCAACCGCTGGAGGGCGGAGCCGACCCGGTCGGCGAGGGCCCGACGATTCGGCAGGCCCGTCACCGCGTCTCGGAGCGCCTGGTCCGACAGCGCCTCCTCCGCCACACGCCGTGCCGTGACGTCCTCGAACTGGGCGACGATCTCCGTGGCACCGTTGGGGGCCTCCGGCCCGACCGCCGCCGCGCTCATCAGCACCCACAGGATGCGACCGTCGAGGGCGCTGAGCCTGAGCTCACGCTGCCGCACGGATGGCATGCTGCCCACCGATGACGCCCGAGTGGCGTAGGCCAGAACGTCGAGGACCGTCGCCTTGTCGTCGGGATGCACCTGCCGCAGCAGGTCGCACTGGTCGATCGCGCCGTGCGGGGCACCCATCAGGCCGCACATCGCCGAGTTCGCGTCGAGCACCTTCACGCCGTCATCGGCGGTGCGCGCCACTCGAACCGCCGGCGTCGGCGATAGTTCGAAGACCGCGCGGAGCAGATCGGCCTGCCGGCGCTCTCGCTCATGGGCGTGCACGAGATCGCTGATGTCCGTGGCGATGGCCCCCACGCCCCAAGGCTGCCCGTCGTCGGAGAGGAGCGGGAACTTCGAGCTGCTGTAGTAGCGGCGTTCGCCGTTGGGCGAGAGATCCTCCTCCTGCACGGTCATCGACTCTCCGGTGTGCATGACCGCACGGTCGTTCGCGACGTACGCCCGAGCCTGCTCGCCGCCGAAGATCTCGTCGTCCGAGCGCTCCAAGGACTCGGCCGAGGAGAGACCCAGCCGCCGCTCCCAGGCGGAGTTCACCATCACGTAACGGCCCCGTCCGGCATCGACACCCTGGTAGGACTTGGCGAAGACCAGCGCATTGGCACCGTCGATCACCTCGCGCAGCAATCGCGACGACTCCCTGACCTGCTCCAGTGATCGGAGCCGATCGTCACGCAGTAGTCCAAGGAGCAGCACGGTCAGCGCAATGACGGTCGCGAACACCTCGGCGGTGACCGTCCGGTCCAGGGGCACCGGCGACGCTCCTGCGAAGGGACCGACACTATCCGCGGTCGACACCGTGACAAACGCGGCTACCACGGCTATCACGGGGGCCACCGCCTGGACCCCCAGACGGACGGCGATCCACAGCGGCCCGAGGATCACGAGGTAGGGCCAGCCGAGCATGCCCTGCTCGCCAGGGGTCACGACCCGGAAGATCGCATAGGTGAGGCCAATGGTGAGGACACACACGATGGCGTACTCCGCCACTGCCGACCGTGACCCCAGCCGGGGACGATGGAAGGTGAGGAAGGCGGGAGCTATACAGACAAGGCCGAACACGTCGTCGATGACCCACGCCCTGAACAGGTGCCAGAACTCATCGATCGTCTGGCCGTTCAGCTGGAAGACGGACGCGGCCAGGAGGCCGGCGAGGGTGCCGACCACGGCGGCGATGAGGAGGAGGATCAGGACGTCCTGTGGCCGACGGAACCGCGCGGCACCGCTGCGCTGCACCAGGTAGGCCATGGCCCAGACGTCGAGGCCGATGACGACGGCGATCGGGAGCACCATGCTCGCCGACTCCCCCGCCGCCAGGAAGCGCACGGACACGGCAATGGTGGCTGCCATCGCCACGACCGGGGCGGTCCGCGCGTCGACCCGTATGCAGATGCCAACGACGATGCCGAGGACGACACCGAGAAGCAGCATGTCCGTGCTGGTGGAGATCGGCGACGGGGCGAAACTGGGCAGCACCCCGTACAGGACGACAGTGACGAGAGCCAGGACGCCGGCCGCACGCCAGGGGTATCCGGATGGCGCGGGGTGCGCTGTCGTCGGGGAAGGTGAATCGACCACGCCGTCACCCCCTCGTCCCCCTGCCGAGCCTACTTCCCGTTGCAGCACGTAAACAGGACGAAATACGTGGTCAATAGGATTTGCCCGGCAACGTCCCCCAAGCCGAGGATCCCCATGCGCAAGCTGCTCATCGCCAATCGCGGCGAGATCGCCATTCGCGCGGCTCGCGCTGCACGCGAACTCGGCATCATCTCCGTCGCCATGTACAGCGCCGAGGACCGCAGTGCCCTCCACCGGCTCATCGCCGACGAGGCGTACCAGATCGGCGAAGCGGGGCACCCGGTGCGCACGTACCTGGACATCCCCAAGATCATCGACATCGCCCATCGCTCCGGAGCGGATGCGGTCTACCCGGGCTATGGCTTCCTGTCGGAATCCGCCGTCTTCGCCCAGGCCGTCATCGATGCGGGCCTGACGTGGGTCGGCCCGACGCCCGCCACCCTCGTGCTCACGGGCGACAAGGTGCGCGGTCGCGACTCAGCGATGCGGGCGGGCGTCCCCGTGCTCGGCGCGTCCGGCCCCGTCGCCTCCCTCCAGGAGGCCCTCGACGCCGCGGAACGCATCGGCTACCCCGTCTTCGTCAAGGCCTCCGGCGGCGGCGGCGGGCGCGGCCTGCGCAAGGTGGAGACGGCCGACGAGCTCAGCAGTGTGTTCGACGTGGCCCGGCGCGAGGCGGCGGCCGCCTTCGGCGACGACGCCCTCTTCGTCGAGCAGGCCGTCATCCGGCCACGGCACGTCGAGGTACAGGTGCTCGCCGACGGGGAGGGCAATGTGGTCCACCTGTACGAGCGCGACTGCTCGGTGCAACGCCGCCATCAGAAGGTGGTCGAGATCGCCCCGGCGCCGGGCCTGCCGCGCGAGCTCATCGCCCGCCTCTGCGACGATGCCGTGCGCTTCGCCCGCGAAGTCAACTACAAGGCGGCGGGCACGGTCGAGTTCCTCGTCTGGACGGATCCGGAGGCCCGGGCCGCGTCCACTCAATCCGGCTACGGATACGCGTTCATCGAGATGAACCCCCGCATTCAGGTGGAGCACACCGTCACCGAGGAGGTCACCGGCATCGACCTCGTCCTGTCGCAGCTCCGGATCGCCCGTGGCGAGTCACTTGCCGATCTCGGCATCGCCCAGGAGGGCATCAGCGTCCAGCGCTCGGCGATCCAGTGCCGCCTCACCACCGAGGATCCGGCCGACGAGTTCCGTCCGGCCACCGGCACGATCGTCGTGTACCGATCTCCCGGCGGCCCGGGTGTCCGACTCGACGGGGCCACGTACGCCGGCGCTGACGTCACGCCCTTCTATGACTCGCTCCTCGTGAAGCTCACCACTAGCGGCGCCGACTTCACCAGCGCCGCGCGTCGTGCCCGGCGGGCCCTGTCCGAGTTCCAGGTGCGCGGCGTCGCCACCAACGTCAGCTTCCTGCGCGCGCTCCTGAGCGAGCCTGACTTCCTGTCCGGCGAGCTCACCACCGCCTTCCTCGACGAGCACCCGGCCCTCATGTCGGCGCAACCCGGTGCCGGGCTCGGCTCGGCCTCGGGCCTGCTCGTGCGCCTGGCCGAGGTCACCGTCAACCGGCCGAACGGCGAGGCTCGCACGATCGTGCGCGACCCAGCAGTCCTCCTGCCCCTGGACGTGACGCCGCAGACCCGTCCGTCGATGACGGCCAAGCAGGTCCTCGACGAATCCGGCGCCGACGCTCTCGCCGCGTGGCTGCGGGGCCTTCGCCATGTGGCGGTGACCGACACCACCCTGCGCGACGCTCATCAGTCGCTGCTCGCCACGCGGGTGCGCACCAAGGAGCTCGTCGCGGGTGCCCGCGCGGAAGCCGCCCTGCTGCCCGGGCTGTTCAGCCTCGAGTGCTGGGGCGGCGCCACCTTCGATGCCGCCCTCCGCTTCCTCGGCGACGACCCGTGGGACCGGCTGGCCGCGCTCCGCGAGGCGACGCCCGGCGTAATGACCCAGATGCTCATCCGCGGGCGAAACGCCCTCGGCTACGCGCCGTATCCCGACGACGTCGTCACGGCGTTCGTCGCGGAGGCTCGAACGACGGGGATGGACGTCTTTCGGGTTTTCGATGCCCTGAACAGCGTCGAGAAGACCCGACCGGTGATCGACGCGGTGCGCGAGCACGGCGGCTACGCCGAGGGGCCATCTGCTACACCGCCGACGTCCTCGATCCGGCGGAGCGCACCTACACGCTGGACTACTACCTGCGCATCGCCGACGACTACGTGGCCGCGGGGGCTCATGGCCTGTGCATCAAGGACATGGCCGGGCTGCTGAGACCCGCTGCGGCCACCGTGCTCGTCGAGGCCCTGCGCGCGCGATTCGACGTGCCCGTCCGCCTACACACGCACGACACCGCCGGCGGCCAGCTCGCCACCTACCTGGCCGCGATCGACGCCGGCGTCGACGGGGTCGACTGCGCGGCGGCGCCGCTCGCATCCGGCGGGAGCCAGCCCAGCCTGGGTGCGCTGCTGGCGGCCACCGTGCGCTCGCCTCGCGACCCGGGTGCCGCCGGCGGCCTCGACCTGGCGTCCGCTGCGCTGCTCGAGCCGTACTGGACGGCCGTGCGCGACCTCTACGCCCCCTTCGAGGCCGGGCAGCGATCGCCCGCCACCAGCGTGTACCGCCATGAGATCCCCGGCGGCCAGCTGTCGAACCTGCGGGCCCAGGCCGAGGCGATCGGCATCGGCGAACGCTTCGGGGCCGTCCTTGAGGCCTACCACGACGCCAACATCCTGCTCGGCCGACCCGTCAAGGTGACGCCGAGCAGCAAGGTCGTGGGCGACCTCGCTGTGTGGATGGTCGCGGCTGGCGTCGACACCGCCGCCCTCGAGGCCGAGCCGGCGCGCCACGACCTGCCCGCCTCGGTCATCGCCTTCCTCCAGGGACAGCTGGGCACGCCCGAGGGCGGGTTCCTCGAGCCCTTCACCAGTCAGGTGCTCGCCGGCAAGCCGCCGCTGAAGGATGCCGTGTTCAACGCCGACGACCGCGCCGCGCTCGCGAACCCGGCGACGCGCCAGTCAGCGTTGACTCGCCTCATGCTGCCCGCCGAGGCCGCTGCCTTCGACGTCGCCCGACAGGCCTACGGCGACGTCTCGGTGCTGCCGACGCATGCCTACCTGTACGGGCTCCAGCCGGGCTTCACGGAGGTCATCGACCTCGCCCGCGGGCAGCAGATGTTCGTCGAGCTCGACGCCATCGGCGACCTCGACGAGACCGGCCGGCGCAGCGTGCACCTGCGGGCCAACGGCCAGCCGGTAGCCCTGCGGGTGGTCGACGAGCGCGCACCCACGTCGGCCACCGCACGGCCCAAGGCCGAGGCGGGCAATCCCGGCCACCTCGCCGCCTCCGTCCCCGGGATCATCACCGTGCTCGTCAAGACCGGGGAGCAGGTCCAGGCCGGCGACCGGGTCGCGATCATCGAGGCGATGAAGATGGAGTCCGCCGTCACGGCCGGCACCGCTGGCACGGTCGACATCGTGCACGTCGTCGACAAGTCGCAGGTGGACACGGGCGACCTCGTGATCACCATGACCCCGGAGCCGCCCGCATGAGCGCCACCACGGGCGGCTACTCCTCCGACCAGCTCGCCGACCAGGCCGCCGCCTGTGAGTTCGATCGATTCGCCCTCGGCGATGCCGTGGCCTTGGGCCTGCTGGCTACGCAGCGCGCTCGCGAGGCCGGCAAGCCGATCGTCATCGAGGTCCGACACCTCGGGAGGGTCGCCTACCGGGCATCCCTGCCCGGCTCCCTCCCCGACTCCGACGACTGGATCGCCCGCAAGGCGCGTGTCGTCGAGCGGTTCCGGGCCTCGACGATGGCCGTACGGGTGTCCTACGAGGAGAAGGGCACGTCCTTCGTGGCGGCCACCGGCCTGCCGGAGAGCGAGTACGCGGCCCACGGGGGCGGCTTCCCGATCGTCGTGAAGGGCGTCGGTGTCGTCGGGGGCTTCTACGCCTCGGGCCTGCCGCAGGTCGAGGATCACGAGTTCCTCGTCGCCTGCCTGACGGAGTACGCGTCGCGACAGGACTGATATGTAGTTCTGTTTGTCAAGTGGCATGGCGAGGCGGCCCTTCCTGGTTGGAGGGGCCGTGGTGGTGGTCGTGGTGTTGGCGACGCCCGGTCAGATGATGGTGGGTTGGTTACCGCTGCGGGCTGTTCGGCTGGAGCGTCTCGCGGTTCTAGGGTCGCGTGGCCTGGCTGCTCATAGTCCTGTCGCGGGTTGCTCTTCGCGTGCGGGCCGGTGCCATGCATGAGGGTGTCGTGTCCGTCAGTCCATGACGGCCAGGGACCAGCACCAGCCGGCCGCGGGATGGCGACGTTCGCGATGTGGGCCGCTTACCGCGTTCGTCGACCGCCCCGGGCGTGCAGGCGGGCGTTGCCCCCCTGCCCCGCCTGCCGCCCCCCGCCCTGCTGCCCGGTTCTGGCGACGGTGGTGCCAGGGGCCTGACCAGCAGTCGGCGGGCGTGGGTGTTCCCGGCTTGGTGATCAGGCCGACCGCGATGCGCCCGACGACGACTCGCTGGGAGTCAGGCCGACGAACGCGCCGATGCTCGACCCGGTGAACCGGTGCCAGTCACCGATCTCCACGGCCAGTCGAACGCGGTCAGGGTGGAGATCCCCCGCAGGCAGCCCGCGCCGGACCACGCAGGACTCTGTGGCGGCCCCCCCCTGTCGCGCGGCCTCGTAGTCGGCTCGAACGCCACCTGCCGCGCCGGGTCGTCGCCGCTGCCGGCGCCCCGTCATGCTTGCCGGCCATGCATCCCCGCCGGACCAGACGATGCCCGGAAAGCCATCAGATCGCTGCGGGCGTCCTCCCGGGCGCGGACCAGGTCCCGCGCCCTCGGCCTGCCTGCTGGGGACCGTCACCGGCCCAGGTCGCTGCGCCCGCGCCAGCGCGCATCCCGGGCATGGTCTTCACCCGATCACCCGGCCCGCAGGATCTTGCTCGGCGCCGCGACCGCACCTGTTGACGCTCAGACAGGACCGGGCCAGGCCGGCCCGTCGGACCGGCCTCGTACGCGACCGCGCTGGCCGGGCAATCCTGCAGCCATCGCCAGACATCCTCAAGCTCAGGCGTCAGGCGCGCCCGGGTCATCTCACCGGTCTGCGCGGATGCTGCCGACCGTCGATCGTGCGTGCACGTCCCGCCCAACGAAAGTACGCTCGGACATCACTGAGGCCTCCCCACGACTGTGGCTCTACCAGCGGTCCATCCACTGGCAACCCACGAACACTCGCGGGTGAGGCCTCAGTCCGTCACCCCATACCGTCTAGTGCGTGCGCGTGCGCTCGACCTGATCGGCCAGGGCCTTCACGAGCGTCGCGTGGTCCCAGTCCTCGTCGAGGGCGAGCGTCACGATGGCGGCCTGAGTCATCGGCGCGAGGCCCCCCACCGGCTGGTCGCGATCGAGGTTGGTCGGGAACGAGTACCCCTCCGCGCTGGCGGCGATCACGTTGTCGACGTCCCGCCGGTCCCTGCCCTCGGTGACGTGCGCCTTCCTCAGGTCGTCGTAGATGGCCGCGACGAGCCCTTCTCGGTCGATCGACTCCATGGCGCGACCGAACGGCGAGGAGACCTGAAGCAGGTTGGCCATCCGCCGGATGTCCGTCGACCGGTTGGTGCCGGCCGCGTGGAAGAGCGCCGGATTGAAGAACACGATGTCACCCTTGGCCAGCGGGAGCTGCACGTGGTGCGAGGCGAAGTGGTCGCGGAACTCGGGTAGGCGCCACGCGAGGTAGCCCAGACCGTACTTCTGCGAGTGCGGCAGGTAGAGCGTCGGCCCGCTCTCGATGGGCATGTCGCAGTGCGCCACCGCCCCCTGCAGGGTCAGCAGCGGCGAGAGCCGGTGCGCATGCGCGGGGAAGTCCTCCGCCACCTCGTTGGACTGGAATCCGAGGTGATAGTCGCGGTGCACCTGCTGGGCCGCACCACCCGGATTGACGACGTTGACCTGTGACGTCACCTGGTACCCGGGGCCGAGCCACGCCTGCGATACCGAGGCGATGATGTCGTTGGCGTAGTACCGC
Organism: Actinomycetota bacterium; assembly: GCA_016717115.1. Classification (GTDB taxonomy): domain Bacteria; phylum Actinomycetota; class Actinomycetes; order S36-B12; family S36-B12; genus UBA10649. The sequence goes on along the minus strand of JADKGE010000001.1, from coordinate 658,637 downwards.
ACGAAGAGGTCGGGCGCACGTACCGCGAGCTTCTCCAAGGCGTTCCAGATGCGGTCGTTGGCGCCCGGCCGCCCGAAGTGGTCGCCTGCGGCGCCGCCCGCTGCTTGCTGCTCGGCGATGATCTCGTTGAAGACGCCCGTTGCCGAGTCGATGACGCTGATGTCGTCGAAGGCGCCCGTGAACACGGCGATGCCTGGCCCGTCGAGGAGCACGGAGACGATCTCGGCCTGGAGCTCCCGACGGTGGCCGACCAACGCGTCGCCGATGTGCTCACGTTCGTAGACCACGACGCCGTCGACGACCTCGCTCGCGTGCGGATAGTCGGTGAGCACCGTGGGGGTGCTCGTGACCTCGAGCAGGTCGCTCAGCCGGCAGTCGCCAGCCGACAGCCACACGTCAGCCATGCCGGCCCCTCAGGCTCCGGTCATCGGCAGGCGGGGATCGACGGCCTGGTCCGCCCAGGTGCCGCGCACCCACGCATGCGAAGGGTCGTCGCAGATGCGCCACGCCCGCTCGGGCCCGGGCCCGGCCATGACGTTGAGGTAGTACAGGTCATAGCCCGGTGCCGCAATGGAGGGCCCGTGCCACCCGTGCGGGATCAGCACGGTGTCGCCGGAGCGCACCTCAGCCAGCACGTCGATGGGCCGCTCGTCGGTGCCGTACACGCGCTGGTAGGCCATGCCGGGACCGGACGGTCCGTCGGCCACCTCGTAGTAGTAGATCTCCTCGAGCGCACTCTCGCCCTCGCGCTCCTCGTCGTGCTTGTGCGGAGGATAGGACGACCAGTTGCCACCTGGCGTGAGCACCTCGCAGGCGATCAGTCGGTCGGCCTCGAACGTGTCGGGCGTGCAGAAGTTGTTGACCTGGCGCGAGCAGGAGCCCGCGCCGCGCAGTTCGACGGACACCTCGCTGGCCGGCACGTGGCGGAACGGGAGCTCTCGGCCAGCGCGCGCCGCGGGTAGCGCGAATCGTCCGCCGCCGTCACTGCTCACCATGAAGGCCCGGTCGCGTCCGATGTAGGCGAAGTCGCTCACTGCGTCGAACACGCTGGTTCGGCCCGCGAGGGCGACCTCCTCGGCACCGCACTGGACCGTGGCCGCGCCTGCCAGCGGGAGCACGAGCATCTCGTTCCCCTGCGACTCGATGCTCACCGCGTCGCCGGGCCCGAGTTCGAACACGCGCAGACCGGACCATCCCCAACCGGCGTTGAAGGGCGTGATGTCGACGATCACCGGGCTGCCCGGCGCGCCGGCCGATGAGCGCACGACGTTGTTGGCCACCGGGCAAGTCTGACCGCACCATCACGGGGTGTCAATCAATAGATTGAATGTCCATACATATAGCCAATAGGGCTAATTCGATCTATTCTCGGGCTATGTCGCTCGACCTCACCCTGGACCGCAGGAGCCCGATCCCGCTGTACTACCAGCTGTCCCAGCAGCTCGAGGAGGCGATCCGCAGCGGCGTCCTGAAGCCCGGAGACCGCGTCGACACCGAGGTGGAGATCTCCGAGCGGTACGGACTCAGCCGTCCGACCGTCCGCCAGGCCATCCAGGAACTGGTCAGCAAGGGCCTCCTCGTTCGGCGTCGCGGAGTCGGGACGCAAGTCGTGCACAGCCAGTTGCGCCGTCCGGTCGAGTTGACCAGTCTCTACGACGACCTCGCCCGGGCCAGCCATCGACCGCAGACGCGGGTTCTGGCGCTCACCGTGATGCCTGCCCACCGGGTGGTGGCCGAGGCGCTGAACATCAGCGAGGGAACAGACGTGCAGTTCCTCGAGCGACTCCGTCTGGACGACGAGCAGCCCCTCGCACTCATGCGCAACTGGCTTCCCCACGACCTCACGGACCTCGACGTCGCATCGCTGGAGTCCGCGGGGCTCTACGCCCTCCTGCGGCAGGCCGGCGTGCACATGCGTATCGCCAACCAGCGCATCGGCGCCCGCGCCGCCACGGCCGCTGAGGCTCGCCTGCTCCAGGTGCCCTCGCGGTCCCCAGTGCTCACGATGGAGCGCACGTCGTTCGACGACACCGGTCGCCCGGTCGAGTACGCGACCCATATCTACCGGGCTGATGCCTACTCCTTCGAGACCACCCTGGTCGAGCGCTAGGCGCGCACACCCCGAGGACTAGCCGGGGTTGGGCAGCGTGACGTCTCGGACGAACGCCTCGAGCTCGGAGTTGGCGGCCAGGAACTGGCGCAACGTGCGGGCCGTCGCCCCGTAGCCGGTGAACTCGTCCATAGTGAGCCCGTCCTCGTCATACGCCTTGCGGAACTCGGAGAAGTTGTCGTAGAGGTCCTCGACGATGCGCGGGTCGACCGGGTCGTCGAGGCGATGGGTCGGCTCGATTCCACTGGCATTGAGTCGCTTCTGCCACCCGAAGGGCGGCGAGATGACGACGTTCCCACCGATGAACTGGCTCCAATGCATGTGGTTGCGGAAGGCAGCCGAAAGCAGGCGCGTCCGGTAGCCGCGCTCCTGGTACAGCCGGTAGGCCTTCTTGAAGACGGCGACGCCCGCCCACTCTGTGACCCCCGGATCCACCGTGACCAGGTCGCGTTCGGCCGACGCCCGCATCCAGTCATCGGTGCGACCGACCATGATCGTGCACACCGGCCCCATCGTGCTCACGTCGAGGCCCTCCGCCTCACGACGCTTCAGCCCCCGTTCGACGGCCTCCGCCACGGCGATCGCCTGCGGCAGCGTGAACGACACGGTGGCGTTGACGCTGACCCCGCGGTACGTGACCTCCTCGAAGGCCGCGATGCCAGCCGTCGTGACGGGGATCTTCACGATCATGTTCGGCGCCAGGTTGCTGAACTCGACCGCCTGCTCGACGAGGGCCGGCGTGTCGCGGTAGAAGCGCGGGTCCGTCTGGATCGACAGCCTGCCGTTGACGCCCGCGTAGCGCTCGTATGCCGGCATGAGCAGTTCGGCGGCCTCGATCGAGAGCCGCTTCACCATCGCCCAGCCGATCTGGTCCTCGGTGGCCGTGGGGTTCTCGGCGGCATGGTCGCGGATGCGGCCCTGCCACGTCGGCACGTCGGCCTTGATCGCCGCAAGCGCGATGACCGGATTGCAGGTGGCGCCAACCGCACCCCATCCGATTGCCTGGGCAAGTTCCTTGGGGTCGGCAGAGTCGTTCCACAGGCAGGTGGGCGTGTCCTGCGTCATCCGGAGCAGGGGCGAATCGTTCATGGCTGTCCTCGCTTGGCTCGTGGTGGTCAGGACTGGGTGGGGAATCCGAGGTTGATGCCGCCGTGACTCGGGTCGAGCCAGCGACTGGTGACGACCTTGCCGCGCGTGAAGAAGTGCACGCCCTCGGTGCCGTGCGCGTGGCTGTCCCCGAACAGCGAGGACTTCCATCCGCCGAACGAGTAGTAGGCCATCGGGACGGGGATGGGCACGTTGATCCCGATCATGCCCACCTCGATCTCGTTCTGGAATCGACGAGCAGCACCGCCGTCGTTGGTGAAGATCGCCGTGCCGTTGCCGTAGGGATGATCGTTGATGAGTGCGACGCCCGCCTCGTAGGTGGGCACGCGGACCACACTCAGCACGGGGCCGAAGATCTCGTCGGCGTAGATGCTCATGTCTGTGGTCACGTTGTCGAACAGCGTGGGCAGCAACCAGAAGCCATCGGCCTCACCGTCGACGTCGATCTCGCGGCCGTCGACGACGAGGGTCGCCCCCGCTGCCTCACCCGCATCGATGTACGACCTCACCTTGTCGCGGTGCACGCCGGTGACCAACGGGCCCATGTCCGTGCCACGCCGACCGTCACCGGTGCGCAGCGCAGGCATGCGCTCAGCGATCTTCGCGACGAGCTCGTCGCCGATCGGATCGACGGCGAGCACGACCGAGATCGCCATGCAGCGCTCCCCCGCCGAGCCGAAGCCCGCGTTGACGGCCTGATCCGCAGCCAGGTCGAGATCGGCGTCCGGCAGCACCAGCATGTGGTTCTTGGCCCCGCCGAGCGCCTGCACCCGCTTGCCGTTCTTGGTGCCGGTCGCGTAGATGTACCGCGCGATCGGCGTCGAGCCGACGAACGAGATGCTCTTGACATCCGGGTTCTCCAACAGTGCATCGACGGCCTCCTTGTCGCCATGCACGACATTGAAGATGCCGTCGGGAAGCCCGGCGTCCTTCCACATCTGGGCGATCAGCATGATCGCGGACGGATCCTTCTCGCTCGGCTTCACGATGACGGCGTTGCCCGCGGCGATGGCCACGGGGAAGAACCACATCGGGACCATGGCCGGGAAGTTGAACGGCGAGATGATCCCGACAACCCCCAGCGGCTGACGGATCGAGTACACGTCGACACCGCTGGAGACACCCTCGGAGAACCCGCCCTTGAGCAGATGCGGAATACCGCACGCGAACTCGACGACCTCCTGGCCGCGGGTCACCTCGCCGAGTGCGTCGCTCAGGACCTTGCCGTGCTCGTCCGTGATGAGCGCGGCCACCTTCTCCTTGTTCGCGTTGAGGAGCTCGCGGAACGCGAAGAGCACCTGCGTGCGCTTCGTCAGGGAAGCATCGCGCCAGTCAGGGAAGGCGGCCTTGGCCACGGCGACCGCCTCGTCCAGGGTCTGTCGTGAGGCGAAGTCCACCTGCTTCATGACCTTGCCGGTGGCCGGGTCGTACACGTCGCCCGTGCGCTCTGCCGTACCCGACCACAGGCGGCCGTCGATCCAGTGGGTGACGCGTGCGGTCATGACTCCTGCTTTCGGTTCGGTGGTGCGTGGTCGTGGTGGACGGGCCTGCCGGCTAGGGATGCCAGGCCATGCGCTGACGGGACTTGCCTTCTACGAGTTCGACGCGGGCCTGGTCGACCTCGGGACGATGGCTGACTTGCGGGACTCCGACCTCCCAGAACGATCCGCCTTCGCTCCATCGGTGCTTGGCCACCTCGAGGACGATGACGTGAACGCCCGGGGTGCCCTTGCACACGCGCAGGACCGCCTCGAGCTCGTCCAGCCCAGTGACGCCGTGAGCGTCGGCGCCCATCCCTCGGGCGATGGCCACGAAGTCAATCGCGGGTGGGTTCGGATGGTCGTCGTCGGCCAGCATCGTCTTGAACGATGCCGCACCGTGGCCGAGCTGAAGTCTCTCGATGACGTTGAATCCCCCGTTGTCGCACACGATCAACGTCAGGTCGGTGCCCGTCAGGGCTGCGCTGTAGACGTCCATCGGGAGCATCATGAACGAGCCGTCCCCGGTCATTCCGTACACCGTCGTGCCCGGACGCGACTGAGAGTGCTCCAGCGCCGCTCCCCAGGTGCCGCTGACCTCATATCCCATGCAGGAGAACCCGTACTCGCAGTCGAACGTCGCCACTGCTTCGCTGGTCCAGTTCATAACGAGTTCGCCCGGAAGACCGCCCGAAGAGGTCAGGACGTAGTCATCGGCCGCGGCAACGTCACGCAGCACGCCGATGACCTGGGCATATGTCGGCGTGCCCGCGTCCGTGCGCGCCGTGCGCGCAGCCACCTCGACCCGCTGCCGCCGGATCGAGTCCGTCGCAACGTCCTGCCATCGGGCGGGCGCGACCCAATCGCCCAGCACGTGCGACATCTCGGCCAGCGCCTCACGGGCATCACCCACCACCGCGACCCCACCGCGCTTGAGTGCATCGAAGCGGGCCACGTTGATGCTCAGCAGCTGGACATCTGGATTCTTGAAGACCGTGCCCGACTCAGTGGTGAAGTCCTGCAGCCGTGTGCCGATCGCGAGAACGACGTCGGCGTCCCAGGCGACGTCATGACCAGCAGATTCGCCGAACACACCGATAGGACCCGCATAGCACTCGTGCGAGGCGACCAATGACGACTTGCCCGCCACCGTCTCCATCACCGGGATTCCGTGTCGCGACGCGAAGTCGGCGAGTTCCGACTCTGCGAGTGAGTAGTGGACTCCGCCGCCCGCCACGATCACGGGCTGCCGGGCCGACCTGAGGAGCTCGGCGGCGGTGGCCAGCTGATCACGCGAGGGCCTGGGCCGCGCGATCCGGTGAACAACCGGCTCGAAGAAGGACGTGGGGAAGTCGAAGGCGGCCGCTTGCACGTCCTGCGGCAAAGCGAGCGTGACCGGGCCGCAGTCGGCCGGGTCGAGGAGGACGCCGATCGCCTGGGGCAGCGTGGTGAGGAGCTGGGCCGGCGAGGTGAGCCCATCCCAGTACCTGCTCACCGTCTTGAGAGCATCGTTGGCCGTCGTCGATGGCTGGCCGAAGTGCTCGATCTGCTGGAGCACCGGGTCAGGGGCCCGCGAGACGAACGTGTCGCCGAGGAGCAGGAGCAAAGGGAGCCTGTTGGCGAGCGCTACCCCGGCAGCAGGGACGGTGTTGAGGGCACCCGGGCCGATGGAGGTCGTCACGGCCATGATCTGCCGGCGGCGCGCGGACTTGCCGTAGGCCACCGCCGCTAGGGCCATCGCCTCCTCGTTCTGCCCACGGATCGTGCGGATCTCGCCTCGGTGACGTTCGAGGGCTTCGCCGAGGCTGAGCGCGTTGCCGTGGCCGAAGATCGCGAAGACGCCCGGCACGAACGGGATGACGCTGCCGGATCGCTCATCCTCGACGTGCTGGGCGATGAGGAATCGGACGATGGCATCGGCTGCCGTCAACCGGACCGTGGTCATGCCAGTGCCTCCAGGATGCTCGGACGTCCCCACCCTAGGCGAGTCTCCACCTTTAGTCAATATGTCATGACATTAAGGCAACTGAGCGGATGGTGCGTTGATCGACCGTCACAGCAGGGGCAATAGTGTCCCCCGAGGGGATTCCTAGTCGCGCCGTCCGGGCCGACCTGGAGAGCGGGAGGAGACACCGTGACGCCACGGGATGCGGGTACGGCCGTCGTCACCGGAGCCAGCAGCGGCATCGGGGCGGCGACCGCGATCGCGCTGGCTGAGCGAGGCTTCCGCGTGATCGCGGGAGCCCGGCGGCTGGACCGATTGGCCGAGGTCGCGGCACGCCATGAGCGGATCACGCCGGTCCACCTCGACGTCACCGATCAGGCAAGCGTCGAGGCGCTGGCGGCGGCACTCGAGGGCGAGGACGTCACGGTGCTCGTCGCGAACGCGGGAGGCGCCTTCGATGCGGCAACCATCGCGGACGCCGACCTTGACGCCTGGGAACGCGCGCACCAGGTAAACGTCCTCGGCACGGTACGCACCGTCCAGGCGCTCCTCCCCCTGCTTGTCGACTCGGGCCGCGGACTGATCGTGCTCATGGGCTCGACTGCCGGTCGGATCGTGTACGAGGGCGGCGGAAGCTATACGGCCGCCAAGCACGCCGTCGCCGCGATCGCCGGCACGCTGCGGCTGGAGCTGAACGGACTGCCGGTGCGGGTGAGCGAGATCGCCCCCGGCATGGTGCGCACGGACGAGTTCGCGGTCAACCGGTTCGGTGGCGACGCCGACAAGGCGGCCACGGTGTACCAGGGAGTGGCGGAGCCGCTCACGGCCGAGGACATCGCGGAGGCGGTTGCGTGGATCGCGACGACTCCCCCCCACGTCAACGTCGACCTCATGGTGCTGCGTCCCCTCGCCCAGGCCGCCCAGCACAAGGTGCACCGCATCCTGCCCTGATCGGCCCCGGGTGGAGCGTGCTCGAGCACGACGCCGTTCCGGCCCCGTATGTCAGGGTGGGCGCCATGACAGCGACTCTGCCCTCGGGCTACCGACTCGTGCCGGGCGCACCCCACGTCGAGGACTACCTGGTTCTGAGGGAGCGTTCCGGCCTCACGCCGAAGACCCGGGAGCAGGCCGTGAAGGCGCTGCCCGGCAGCTGGCGCGCGTGCCACGTCGTGCTCGAGGCCAGTGGGCGGGCGGTCGCGATGGGGCGGGTGCTCGGCGACGGCGGCTGGTACTTCCACATCGTCGACATGGCCGTCCTGCCCGAGCATCAGCGCAGGGGGCTCGGCTCCGTCGTTCTGGCCGCCCTGCTGGACGAGATCAGCGCCGAGGCGGCACCGGGCGCCTGGGTCAACCTGCTGGCCGACGGCCCCGGACGTCCCCTGTACGCCCGCTTCGGCTTCACCGAGACCGCACCGGAGTCGGTGGGTATGGGGATGCTCCTGCCGACCGACCCCAACCCACGCACACCCCCACCACCCCCGTCGAGCGGTGAGTTGTCGGGGCAATCCGGGGCGGTTTGACCCCGACGACTCACCGCTCGACGGGGTGGGGCAGGGGCGGTTGCCCCCGACGGGCTCGGCCTAGCCGACGACCCGACCGGCGCCGCTGAAGCGCTCGCCGTACCAGGGGCCGAGGAAGTCGATGATCTCGACGCCGTCACTCGGGTTGGAGGCGCTGACCATCTTCCCGCCACCCACGTACATGCCGACGTGGTGGGCTCCACTGCCGAAGTAGAACACGAGGTCACCGGGCTGCAGCTCGTCCGTGGAGATGCGGCGCACCTGGTCGAACTGGCTGTAGCTCAGGTGCGCGAGGGAGACGCCCGCCTGTCGCCAGGCAGCCATCGTCAGCCCGGAGCAGTCGAACGAGCTGGGACCGTCCGCCGCGGCCACGTAGCTCTTGCCCACCTGAGCAAGGGCGTACTGGACGGCGACAGCTGCTCGGGTACCGCCGTTGTATCCGCCCCCCGCGGCACTGGCGCCGGAATCCTGGCTATCACTGCCGCCGGTGTCGCCGCTGTCCGTCGCGCCACTGTCAACGCTCGCGTCGTTGTTTGCGTTGGCGTCGTTGTTCGCGTTGGCGCCGTTGTTCGAGCTGTCGTTCGCCGCGGCCTGGCGAGCAGCTGTCGCTGCGGCAGCCGCCTCGGCGATCTGCTGCTGGCGCCGCTCCTGGGCAAGTTGCTCGAGACGACGGCGCTCATCCTCCTGCAGGCCCGCAAGGACCTGCTTGGCGGCATCGAGCTGGCCGGCCGCTTCGGCCTCGGCGGCGGCCTTCTCGTCGCGGGCGGCCTGAGCAGACTGCTCGCGGTCGGAGATCTCGGCCTCGGTCTGGGCGAGCCGCAGGCGAGCGGTCTGCGCCTGGCGCAGCTGGTCGACCTGTGACTGCTCGAGCTGGCCCATGACGGCCGCTTGAGCGAGGAACTCGGCCGGGTTCTCGGCCATGAGCACCTCGAGCGTCGGGTCCATGCCGCCGCTGGCGTAGGCGTTACGAGCGATGTCGTCGATCGTGGTCATGAGGCCGCGCAGTTCTTCGCGCTCGCGATCGGCCTTGTTGCGGATGCTGCCGAGGTCGGACTGGATGCCGTCGAGCCGGGCTTGCGCCTCGTTGGCCCGCTCGGTGGCGGCGCCGGCCTGCATCTCCAGGTCGCGCACCTGCGCGGCCACCTGATCGAGGTCCGCCCGCGGAACGGCGGCGACCGTGGTGAAGATGCCTGCCCCGAGGACCATGACTCCGGCGAGAAAACCAGCTACGGCCGTCCTCTTCAGTCGCATTTATCCACCATGCCCAGTCGGGACCCCCGCTCCTTGCCAGGAACCATGAAGATTTGATGAAGATAGGCGTGATTCCCGCCACAATGGGGCCATGACGCCGACGGCCCGCATCCTCGTCGTCGACGACGAGAAACCGCTCGTCGGGGTCATCACGAGCTATCTGGAACGCGAGGGCTTCACCGTCCTGCCCGCCTACGACGGCCTCTCCGCCGTCGAGATCGCGCGTGCGGAGCGCCCCGACCTCATCATGGTCGACCTGGTGCTTCCCGGCTTGTCAGGGCTTGAGGTCTGCGCCCGGGTACGGGAGTTCAGTGACGCCTACGTGATCATTCTGACCGCTCGCGATGACGAGGCGGACAAGGTCGCCGGCCTGACGGCAGGCGCAGACGACTACGTGACCAAACCGTTCTCGCCGCGTGAGCTGGTCGCTCGCATCCACGCCATGCTCCGGCGTCCGCGACAGACCCTCCCCGAAGCGGAGGCCATCGTGCTCGGCCGCCTCACGATCGACCTCGAATCCCGTGACGTCACGCTCGACGGCGAGCTCATCCCGCTGACGCGAACGGAGTTCGACCTCCTCGCGGCCATGCTCGCCCGGCCCCGGGCCGCCCTGTCCCGTCGTGAGCTCATCGACCAGGTATGGGGGCCGGACTGGTTCGGCGACGAGCATGTCGTCGACGTGCACGTCGGGCACCTGCGCAGCAAGCTCGGCGACTCCGCCACGGAGCCGCAGTACGTGCGCACGGTGCGCGGGGTGGGCTACGGCCTCGGCCCGGCCAGAGCATGACGACACGCCAGCGCCCCATTCGCGAGGGTGCTTCCCATTTGCGCCTTGAGGCACGAGAGTGTCGTAAGCAGCCGGTGGTTGTCTTTTCGAGGAGGACGCTCAATGTCAGGTGAATCGAACTCGCACGGAACGGCCAAGTGGGTCAGCATCGTGGTCATGGTGATCGGCGCGATCATGGTCATCGCCGGGGCAGTCACGTACGCAACGGTCAGCAGCACGCTGGCCGAAGAGCGCATCACGGTGGCGGACGATGCGAACTGCCTTGCGGGCCAGGCTGTCAACGGTCCATTCGCCGCTTACTGCCAGGCCGACATCATCGCCCACCATGCCCTCGAGGCAACGGGTGGCAAGACCTACGCGGAGCTCGACCGCGAGGATCCGCTGCGCGCGACAGCGATGAACGGCTCGTTCCTGCGCGCATCTTTGTTCACGTCCGTCGTTGCCTTCGGTGTGGCGTTCATGGCCATCGGCATCGGCATCGTGTTCATCCTCATCGGGGTCGCACTCCTCAATCTCGCCAGCCGACGAGGGTCCCCCGCCCCCGCGGCATAGGGCCCGACTCAACGAAGAAGGGCCGGGATCGCTGATCCCGGCCCTTCTCGATGTTCGTGGCCGCAGCCCTCCTGCGTCTCAGCAGGCGAGTGCGAGCTGGTAGTGCGGCGTGGTGGTGTCGCGGCTCGCCGCGACGGTTGAGGAGACCCGCGCGAACGCCCGAACCCGGGCCACCGAGGGTGCGGAATCATCAACCATGATGTCGATGAGCACCTCCTTGACGCCGAGGCCGCGGGCATCGTCGGCGAGCAGGTTCAAGGTGACGGGGTCGGCAGTGATGCCGTTGCTCTCAATGGCATTGCCCAGCGTGTTCAGCGAGTCGAGTGTCGTGTTCATGCTTCAAGAATAGACACTCGTTAACATAAAGAAAAGCGATGGAATGTGATCGTGTCGATCATCTAGACTGATGCTCATGTCATTCGACGACGTGGAGTTCAGGCACCTCAAGGCACTACGAGCCGTGGCCGAGGAGGGCTCGTTCGTCGGTGCCGCGGACGTTCTCGGTTTCTCGCAGGCCGCGATCAGCCAGCAGATAGCCGGCCTGGAGAAGGCGGTCGGCCAGTCCCTGTTCGATCGACCGGGAGGCCCCAAGCCCGTCACCTTGACCCCCGCCGGGCGGCTCCTGCTCACGCACGCCGATGCGATGGTCGATCGTCTGACGGTCGCGGAGCGCGAGTTGTCCGACCTGGCCACCGGGACGGCCGGCCGCCTCATCATCGGCACCTACCAGAGCGTCAGCGTTCAGCTGCTCCCCGACCTCGTGCGAGAGATGCGGACGGCGGCGCCCAACATCTCCATCCACCTCATCGAGCACGCCGACAACGACAGCCTCATCACCGACCTGCTGGCGGGTGCCATCGACGTCACGTTCCTCACCGGTCCGTACGAGGACAGCCGCCTGGAGATCATCGAACTGGGCATCGACCCATTCGTCGCTGTCCTGGCCGCGGACGGCGACGAGGCACGTGAGCACAGCGGGCGGACGTTCCCCACCAGATCATTCATCGACGTTCCCATGGTCGGACAGCACGCGTGTGACTGCCAGACGGCGATCGACGAGGGCCTGCGCGCGTGCGGCGTCCGGCCCCGGTATGTCTTCCGCTCCAACGACAACGGGGCGATGCAGGGCATGGTGCGCGCCGGCATGGGGCCAGCCGTGATGCCACTGCTGGCAGTGGACACGGCCGATCCGGGCATCGTGGTGAAGCGGCTCGATCCGCCGCTCGACCCCCGCACCATCCTCATCGCTCTGCGCCACGGCTCGACCGCGCTTCCTGCCGCAGGGAAGTTCGTCAGGATCGCGAAGTCGGAGTGCCGCAAGCGGCTGGCCAACGCGGCTCGATAGCGAGCCCCGTGTGGAGATCCAGCTAGCAGTGCCAGCGTCCGCCGGCCCAGTGCGCGAGCCCGGAGCCCGTGTGATCCCAGTTGACGACGGTGCTGAACGCGGCGTCCTGCCAGTAGCGCGGCCAACGGTTCATGGGCGTGCGGCGCAGGTTCGCGAGCACCTTCTTGGCGGTCGCCTCACCCATCAGGACCTTGTGCTCCTTGAGCATCATCCACGTCGCACCGCGAGCCAGCTGTGCGGAGACCTGGTAGGCCCCGCGGTAGGCGCCGCTCGGGTTCACCACGTCGTAGTGGCCCTCGCTCTCGCGATTGACGATGCACAAGCGCTTGCTCTCAACCGCCGGGCGGTAGTACTTGCCTCGGTACAGGCTCCGCTCAACGCCCCGCATGTCGCGGGTGTCGGCGGACTTCAGGGTGAACGCGGTGTACTTCGCCATCGCCGCCACACGTGCGCTTCGCACGGCCGAGGCACGCGAGGGTCGAGCGGGTGTCACGGAGCTCACGCTCGACGTTGACACCGTCTTCCTCGACGACATCGGAGCCATCGCGGTTGTCGCACCGTGCTGTGCCACGACTTCTGCGACATCGGAGGTGGAGGGACCGGGCGCGGCGGATGCTGATCCGACGGACGCCGACAGCAGCACTCCGGCGGCGACGGCACTCGCGCACTTCACTCCACGGACAATCCTCTTGCTGGCCATGCAACCTCTTCGTCCGGCACCGATCCGCTGCGCGGTCGGTGCATGGTCACGATGCAGGTCCATGCCACAGCGAGAACTCGATCCGTCTCGCCTGGCTCTCCAGCCGCGTGCCTGCCTCGGACGGATCTCACGTCCTGGCATCTCGTGGTCACGCGGATCCCGGCGCTTGGCCGGGGCATCGCAATCGTTGCCGAGTGACGCTATCAGGCCGTCACCCAGAGAAAAGTGTAGGAATAGCAACGACATTTCTCTACTCGACGCGTGCAGCTCCGAGCACCCGACGCGCCCGTAATGTCCGTTTGACGCGCTTAGCCGTGTGATGTGCGCCACTCCGCTTGCGCGCTTGTGCGGGGATTCGGGTGTGACATGAATCTCGTCAGATGCAAGCGCTTGCGGCGTGTCGCAGGAGTGTCACCAAGCGATGTCGGGGCCGTCTCGTCAGCCGTTGTCGATCTGCATCACGACGGCCTTGGGCTCGGTGAAGAACTCGCGGCTGAAGTTGCCGCCCTCGCGTCCGACGCCCGAGTCGCCCACTCCGCCGAAGGGGGAGCGCAGGTCGCGGATGAAGAAGCAGTTGACCCACACGGTGCCGGCCCTGAGCTTGGCCGAGACGCGGTGCGCGGTGTGCAGGTTCTCCGTGAACACCATGGCGTTGAGGCCGTACCGCGTGTTGTTCGCCGCGAAGACGGCCTCGTCCTCGGTGTCGAACTTCGTGGCCACGACGACGGGCCCGAAGATCTCCTCGAGCACCACGCGCGCCGTCGATGGGGCGTCGACGATGATCGTCGGGTTCACGCTCCAGCCCTCCCCCTGGCCGCCGGTCAGGATGCTGCCGCCGGACCGTGACTTCTCGTCCAGGAAGCTCGTGACCTTCAGGAAGTGCTCCTCGCTGGCCATCGCCATCGGGAACTCGGTGGACGGATCCTTCGGGTCGCCCTTGACCAGCGCCTCGGCAGCCACCTTGTAGCGCTTCATGAACTCGTCGTAGATGCCGCTCTGCACGTAGAGGCGGCTGCCGGCGAGGCAGACCTGCCCGGCGTTGCGGAAGATGGCCTGCACGGCCCAGTACACCGCGTTGTCGAGGTCGGCATCGTCGAAGACGATGTTCGCCCCCTTGCCACCGAGTTCGAGGCTGACCGGCACGAGGTTCTCCGCCGCGCACTTGCTGATGATCTTCCCCGTGCCGGACTCACCCGTGAACGTGATGCGATCGACGCCGGGGTTGGTTGTCAGCGCCGCTCCCGCGGAGTTGGGCCCGTAGCCGTGCACGACGTTGAGCACACCCGGAGGGATCCCCGCCTCAAGGGCCAGGCGGGCGAGGATCGTTGCCGACACGGGCGTGTCCTCGGCGGGCTTCAGGACGACGGTGTTGCCCCACGCGAGCGCGGGAGCAACCTTCCAGCTGCTCATCATCAAGGGGAAGTTCCACGGCGAGATCGCGACGACGACGCCAGCAGGATCCAGTCGCGAGTAGGCGTGGTGCCCCGAGTCCATCGGGTAGGCGTCGGCCATGGACAGGCGCGCATGGTCGGCGAAGAAGCGGAAGTTCCACACGCTGCGCGCCACGTCGTGATGCGCCTGCGTGATGGGCTTGCCCATGTCGCGCGTGTCCGCCATGGCGAGCTCGTCGGCATGCTCCTCCATGAGGTCGGCGAGGCGGTGGATGATCGCCTGGCGCTTCTCGAACCCCATACGCGGCCACGGGCCCTCGTCGAACGCCTTGCGAGCCGCGGCCACCGCGAGGTCGGCATCGTCCTTGCCCCCGCACGCGATAGTCGCCCACGGCTTGCGCGTGTAGGGGTCGATGTCGTCCATCGTCGCGCCGTCGATCGACGGCACTTCCTGCCCGTCGATGATGTGGCCGTAGAAGTCCATGGGAGTCCCTTTCGATAGAGCAGGCGTCAGCCGCCGGAGACGATGACGGATCCGAGATTGGTGAAGTGCGCCGCCACGCCGGACCCCGGGTGGGTGAAGACGGCATCGGTCATTCCGCCGGTGAGGACGATCCAGCCCTCCTCGATCCGCAGCCCCCGGCGGGCGAGGTCGTTGGCGGCGAGCGCCAATGCCTCGGCAGGATGCCCCTGGACAGCGGCCCCGGTGGCGGAGTCGACGATGACGCCGTCGACCTCGAGCAGGCAGGCCTCCATGGCCAGATCCAGCTCGTCAGGTCCGCGGCCGACGGGTCCGAGCACGAATCGGGCCGAAGACGCGTTGTCGGCGACCACGTCGGCGAGCGTGAACCGGAAGTCGCGGTATCGGCTGTCGATGATCTCCAGGCCCGCGTAGACGTCGTCGACAGCAGCCATGGCGCTGGCAGCCGTCACGCCGGGCCCCTCGAGTGGTGCACCCATCACGAAGACGATCTCCGGCTCCGCGCGCGGGTGGATCAACTCGCCCTGCGGCACCGGCACTCCGGCAGGCAGGACCATGGCGTCGGTCAGCCAGCCCGTCAGGGGGGCATGCACGTTCATGCGCTGCTGCTTGGCCCGCGAGGTGAGGCCGAGCTTGACGCCGATCACCTTCTGTCCGGCAGCCACCTTCCGGCGCAGCACTTCGTCCTGGACGGCGTACGCGGTCTGCAGATCGAGTTCGGGCCACTCATCGGTGAGCGGCTCACGATCGACGTGGTTGTCCTCGCACGCGATGAGGATGTCGGCGAGGTGGTTGACGATGTCCCACGTCATCAGCGCACCCCCGCTGCCTGCACGTCGCCGAGGTCGCGCTCCTGCGCGATCTGCAGGGCGATGTCGATGATCATGTCCTCTTGTCCGCCGACGTACCCGGCCTCTCCCACCCGTTGCAGGATCTCGTGCGGGGGCACGCCGTAGCGGGCACCGGCACGCTCAGCGTGGAGCAGGAAGCTCGAGTACACGCCCGCGTAGCCCTGGACGATGGACGAGCGGTCCATGTGCGGGATCCGCGACACCATGGGCTTGACGATCTCCTCGGCCGCGGCGAGCGCGGCCTGCACGTCGACACCGGTCGGCACGCCGAGCCGCTCGAAGGTCGCGGCGAGCACCTCGGTCGGCGAGTTGCCGGCGCCGGCACCAAGTGCGAGCAGCGCACCGTCGATCTGCCGCGCCCCGGCCTGGTAGGCGAGGACGGAGTTGGCGACTCCCATCGAGAGGTTCTGATGTCCGTGGAAGCCCACCTGAGCCTCCTTGCCGATCTCGTCGATGACCGCCTGGACGCGCAGCTGGGCGTCGCCGAGCACCATCGCGCCAGCAGAGTCGACCACGTAGACGCACTGGGCGCCGGCGTCGACCATGATGCGGGCCTGCTCGGCGATCTTCGACGGCGTGGCGCGGTGCGACAGCATGAGGAAGCCGACCGTCTCCATGCCCAGCTCGCGGGCGGCCTTGAAGTGCTGGCGTGACACGTCGGCTTCCGTGCAGTGCGTCGCGATGCGGGCCACCTGCGCACCAGCCTCGTGTGCCTGCTTGAGGTTCTTGACCGTGCCCAGTCCGGGCAGCATGAGCACGGCGATCCGCGCCTGCCGCGCCTCGTCGACCGCGGCCGCCACGAGCTGGATGTCATCGACGGCGCTGAAGCCGTAGTTGAAGCTCGAGCCGCCGAGTCCGTCACCATGCGTGACCTCGATGATCTCGACGCCCGCCTGGTCGAGCGCGTTCACAACCGAGCGCACCTGCGCCTCGGTGAATCGGTGCGCCATCGCGTGACTGCCGTCGCGGAGGGTCGAGTCGGTGATGCGGACCTTCTCCAGGACGGGCTCCTGCGCCACCGCATCGGATGTCATCGTCGGGGTGCTCATGCGTTCGCTCCAACCTTCGCGAGGGCCAGCATGTCGCCCACCCGGGCGGCCGCGGCCGTGATGATGTCGAGATTGCCGGCGTACACCGGCAGGTAGTCGCCCTTGCCCAGAACCTCGAGGAAGACGGCCACGCGGGCATGCCCGTTCCAGATCTCGCGGGGGTCGTCGAACTGAGGGTCCGCGCGCAGGGTGTAGCCGGGCACGTACTCCTGGACCTTGGCGACCATCGCATGAATGGCCTCGGAGATCGCGTCGCGGTCGCACTCGGCCGGGATCGAGCAGAAGACCGTGTCGCGCATGATCATCGGCGGCTCGACGGGATTGAGGATGATGATCGCCTTGCCTCGCTGCGCCCCGCCGACGACCTCGATCGCATAGGACGTGGTCTCGGTGAACTCGTCGATGTTGGCCCGGGTCCCAGGACCCGCGGAGCGGGACGAGATCGATGCGACGATCTCTGCGTATTCGACGGGCACGATGCTGCTCACCGCCGCGACGATCGGGATCGTGGCCTGGCCGCCGCAGGTGATCATGTTGACGTTCGGCGCAGACAGGTTCACGTCGAGGTTGACGGGGGGGCACACGAACGGCCCGATGGCCGCCGGGGTCAGGTCGACGGCCTGGATGCCCGCCTCGGCGTACCGCGGAGCGCTGTCACGGTGCGCGTATGCACTCGTTGCCTCGAAGACGAGGTCCGGCAGTTCGTCCTGGGCGAGGAGCCAGTCGACACCTTCGTGGGACGTCTCCACGCCGCGTGCACGTGCCCGGGCGAGACCGTCCGACGAGGGGTCGACGCCGATCATCCAGCGCACATCGATGTTCTCACTGCGCTGCAGCTTGGCCAGCAGGTCGGTGCCGATGTTGCCTGGGCCGACGATGGCTGCGGTTGCCTTGGTCATGATGCTCCTTGAGTGGTGGCTGCGTCATCGTTCGTGAATCGGGTGGTCACCGAGCCGATGCCCCCGAACTGGGCAGTGAAGCTGTCTCCCGCCGCCACCGGGAAGGACGCCGTCTGCGACCCCGGGAGCACGACATGACCCGCCTCGAGGGTGATCCCCAGCGGACCGACCGTATTGGCCAACCAGACCAGCGACGAGATGGGCGAACCCAGGACGGCGCCGCCTGCCCCGGTGCCGATGACCTCGCCGTTGCGGTAGAGCACGCAGCCGCTGAGTCGCAGGTCGACGTCCCCGACACCGACCGGCGTGCTGCCCAGGACGATGCCGCCCGAGGAAGCGTTGTCGGCGATCGTGTCCAGGATGCCGATCTTCCAGTCGCGGATCCGGCTGTCGATGATCTCCAGGGCCGGCAGGACGAAGTCGATGGCCGCCAGGGCCTGCGGCACCGTGACGCCGGGACCCTTGAGCGGCGCCTTGAGGACGAAGGCGATCTCCGGTTCGATGCGTGGCTGGAGGTACGTGGAGAAGGGGATTGCCGAATGCTCGAGAAAGATCATGTCGTCGGTGATGTGACCGTAGTCGGGCTGGTTCACGCCCAGCTGACGCTGCATGGCCGCTGAGGTGAGGCCGACCTTGTGGCCGATCACCCAGCGTCCAGCAGCGAGCCGATCGGCGATCTGGGCGAGCTGGATGGCGTAGGAGTCCTCCACGGTCATGTCGGGGAATCGCCCACTGAGGGGATCCACGGCCTCGCGGGTGGTGTACGCCGCTGCTAGCTCCTGTGCCACTGACGTACGCGTGCTGCTGTCCACTGCGACCTCCGTGTCGACTGTCTGGCCAACGTAGGAGCAGGAGCCCCGAATGCCCGCATCGCGTTCCTGACCTCGGAACGATTCATCTGCGAGTGTGAGGAACCGGACCGTTTCAGCTGATGGGCGGAGCCTTGCGCTGGAGCACCCGGCCGAGCCGCTGCGCGGCGATGAGCACGAGGCGGGCCTGACGCTCGGGGTGCTCGCCGAGCTCGAGCACCGAGCCGGTGATGGACACCGCGGCCCGCGCGACGCCCTGCGGGTCGAGGACGGGCGCCGCCACCGACGCCAGCCGGTACATGAGCTCCTCGCGGGCCGTCGCGTAGCCACGCTGCCTGATGTGGACGAGCTCCGCGCGGAAGGCGGCTTCCGTCGAGATGGTGTGGGTGGTGAAGGCCGGGAACCCCGCCTGCGACCGCGCCATCGCCGCCTCGGGGTCGAAGGCGCAGATCGCCTTCCCCGACGACGTCGCGTGCAGCGGCCAACGACGGCGGTACTCCCCCATCGCCTGCATGCCACGCAGCGTCGGGAGCCGCTCGAGGAAGAGCGTGTCGGCGCCTTGCCGAACCGACAGGTGGACCGTCCAGCCGCTCACCTCGCGCAGCTCTTCGAGCAGGGTGCGCGACTCCCGCCGCAGGTCGATGCGGGTGAGCGCCAGGTGCCCGAGTTCGAAGAGGTGGAGTCCAAGTCGGTACCGCCCGGTTGACGGACTCTGCTCGATCAGGCCCCGGGAAGCGAGGGTGGTGAGCAGCCGATGGGCGGTGCTCTTGGCCACGCCCAGCCGGCGCGCCACTTCAGAGACCCCGAGCTCCTCCTCGGTGACGAAGCAGTCGAGGAGGTCCAGTGCCGTCGCGACGGACTTCAGTCCACCTTCGACGTCCGGCTCTCGCATGCTTCCGCTCTCCGCGGCCGCGCAGAAGCCGCACCCCGCAGGATAGCCCTGCAGGGTGCGGCTTCGGTTCAGCCCGCAGGCGGCCCCACCAGGAGAGGGGCCGCCGAAGGGCTCAGGTCGCGACGGTGAGGAACCGCTCGTTGAGCTCGCGCTGGTGGTAGAAGATCGCCTTCCCGAGCTGGTCGGGCGTCCAGGTGACCGTGGGACGGTCGCGGAAGCAGCGGTAACCGCCGGAGAACGTCTCGTTGCGGTTGCCGGCCGGGTCGAAGAAGTAGATCGTCGTGCCGCGGGTGATGCCGTGGCGCGTGGGCCCGATGTCGATCGGCACGTCGTCCATCGCGAAGATGTCCGCTGCGTGGAGGATGTCGCTCCAGCCACGCATCTCGAACGCGAAGTGGTGGATCTTGTTCTCCGGCGCCTCGAGCAGGGCGATGTCGTGGTTCGACTCGCCGATGGTGAGCCAGGTGGCGATGGTGTGGGCGTCGTCGTCGAGGCTCGTGCGCACGCGCTCGGTCGCCCACATACCGATGACGTCGACGAAGAAGCGCTCGATCTCGCCCGGATCGTTGACCCACAGCAGGGCGTGGTCGAGGCGCGGGGCGCCGATGCCGACCATGTGCCGCGGGAACGCGTCGGGGTTGTGCGTGCCGACCTCCAGGCCCCATGCCGTCATGTGGCTGTAGAACTCGATCTGGTGTCCGCTCGGCAGGGTGACGCGGATGCCGTCGCCGACCTCGGGGTTCTCGCCCGCGACCATGCGCTCGACCGGGTAGCCGAAGGCGATCGTCTTCGCCTCGATCTCGGCGATGTCCTCAGGCTTGTCGCACTTGAATCCGCACTTGACGTAGCCGACGCCGCCCTCTTCGATCACGACGGAGTGGTGATCCCACTCGTCCCAGCCCTTGTAGTACACGCGGCCGTCCTGCTCCAGCGTCTGGTAGAGGCCAACGGTGTTCGCGTAGTGCTCCTTGGCCTCGGCCAAGTCGGTAACTCGTACGTGCATGTAGCCCATGCGCATGACGGCCATCGGGTTAGGTCCTTTCTCGGGTCCAACTACTGGGATTGGGCGCTCGTCGCCCGTGGCGCGGCCTTCATCGCGAAGGCCATCAAGGAGCTCACGCGTCGCAGGTTCTCTTCCCTGAGCGCGATCTTCACGTCGGTGACCGGAACGGCCCGACAGGACAGGCATGTCCCGGCGGCTCGCTCCTCGTCACTGAGAACCGTGTCAGCCACGGTTCGGTTGTACGTGACCTCGCCGTCGACCAGGTCGACCTTGCAGATCGCGCAGCCGCCGCGGCGGCACCCGATCCGGTACGCGAAGCCGTTGCGGTACAGGCCTTCGAGAATCGTCTCGCCTTCGAGGATGTCGATGGTCACTCCATCGGACTCGACAGTCAGACGGGGCATCGCACTCCCTCTCGAACGCTCACATCGGTACCGCGCCTTCGCGGGACCACTTGGGGGCACGCTAGGACGTTTCCCCACCCTGCATACGGGGTGTTCCTCACAGCGGAACCACTCGTCGGAAGGGGGACCAAAGTCCCGCCCGGAGGGACCCTCGCCGATCCGACCGCGCACTACCCTTCGGGCATGCTGCTGCCGACACTGAAGGACCGATGGAGTCCCGGGCCCGCCCTCGGCGCGTGGCTGTTCCTGAGGGAGCCGTTGACCGCCGAGTCCGCAGCCCGCATGGGATACGACTACGTGTGCATCGATCTCCAGCACGGCTACGCGTCGCAGGTCGACGCTCTGGCGATGATCCAGGCGGCCGCGTCGGCCGGCACGATCCCCGTGGTCCGCGTGGCGTGGAACGACCCGACGTCCATCGGGCACTCGCTCGATGCCGGCGCCCTGGCCGTCATCGTGCCGATGGTGAACAACGCCGAGCAGGCGGCCCGCGCCGTGGCCGCCTGCCGCTACGCCCCCGAGGGAATCCGCAGCTTCGGCGCCCTCGCCGCCCTCGATCGGTACAGCGGCGACTACGTGCAGCAGGCGAACGCCGCCGTCTGCTGCATCCCCATGATTGAGACCATCGAGGCAGTCGACAACCTCGACGAGATCCTCTCGGTGCCGGGCATCGACGGCATCTACGTGGGCCCGGTCGACCTGTCGCTCACCCTGGGCCTTCCCCCGCTCACGGCCCACGACGACCCCCTGTTCACCGACGCGATCGACCGCATCCTCGACGCCTGTCGGAGGCACGGCATCGTCGCCGGCATCCACGCCGATGCCGACCTGACGCAGAAGTGGACGGCGGCGGGGTTCCGCATGATCACGGTCGGCTACGACCGCACGCCCATGCTGGCCGGGATGAAGGCCGACCTGCTCAAGGCTCGTTCAGGCGCGTAGCGCCACGACGGCCTCCTGGGCCTGCCTGGCGATCTCGGCCTCCTCGTTCGTCGGGATGACGAGGATGCGGATCGTGCCCGTGCCGTCGTCGATCGCCCGGGCAGCCGAGGAGGCTGAACGGTTGAGGTCGTCGTCGAGGTGGATGCCCAGGTGCCGGAGCGGCCCGCACACCTCGCGTCGAAGGGCGGCGTCGTTCTCGCCGATCCCCGCGGTGAACACGATGGCCTGAACGCCGGGGACCACCGCGAGGTATGCGCCGACGTAGGCGCGGATGCGATACGCGTAGACGTCGAGGGCTCGCCGCGCCGCAGTGTCGCCCGTGGCCGCGCGATGACGTACCTCGCGCATGTCCTGATCGCCCGCGAGCCCCTTGAGCCCGCTCGCCTTGTTGAGCATCGCGTCGACATCGTCGAGCGTGAGGCCGGCCACCCGTACGAGGTGGAAGACCACCGCCGGATCGATGTCCCCCGACCGGGTACCCATCATCAGGCCCTGGAGCGGGGTCAGGCCCATCGTGGTGTCGACCGACCGTCCACCGCGGATCGCCGCCATCGACGCGCCGTTGCCGAGGTGGCACACGATGAGGTTCACGTCGTCGACCGGAGTGCTGAGGAACGCCGCCGCCTTGCGCGTGACGTTGCGGTAGCTCGTGCCGTGGAACCCGTAGCGCCGGATCCGGTACTCGGCCGCCAGATCCGCGGGGATGGCGTACGTGTAGGCCTCAGGCGGCATCGTGGCATGGAAGGCGGTGTCGAAGACGGCCACGTGCGGCACATCGGGCATGAGGCGTCGCAGATCGCGAATGCCCAGGAGCGCGGCGGGATTGTGCAGCGGCGCGAGCGGGACGATCTCCTCGATCGCCTGCTCGACCTCGTCGTCGACGATGACGGGCTCGCGGTAGTCGGGGCCGCCATGGACGACGCGATGGCCGACGGCCACGAGGCCGTCCAGGGGCGGGCCCACCCCGTCGAACGTGTCGAGCACCAGTTCCAGGGCCGCTGCATGGTCGGGCAGGGACATGTCGACCTCGACCACGTCGGCGTCGCGCACCTCATGCACGAGCCGCGACAGTCCCTCGCCGATGCGCTCGACAAGCCCCTTGGCGATCCAGGTGCCCTGCTCGACGTCGACCAGCTGGTACTTCAGGCTCGAGGACCCCGAGTTGATGACGAGGACAAGGCTCACCGCGCCGCCACCTGCTGGGCCTGGATCGCCGTGATGGCCACCGTGTTGATGATGTCGGGCACGGTACAGCCGCGCGACAGGTCGTTCACGGGCCTTCGCAGCCCCTGGAGGACAGGCCCGATGGCGACGGCCGCCGACGAGCGCTGCACGGCCTTGTAGGTGGTGTTGCCCGTGTTCAGGTCCGGGAAGATCATCACCGTGGCGTGCCCCGCCACCGGATTGCCCGGCAGCTTGGCGGCGCCGACGCCCTCGTCGACAGCAGCGTCGTACTGGATCGGGCCGGCGAGCGGCAGGTCGGGCCGACGCGCGGCGACCAGCGCAGTCGCGGCGCGCACCTTGTCCACGTCACTGCCCGTGCCGGACGTGCCGGTGGAGTAGGACACCATCGCCACGCGTGGCTCGACCCCGAAGGCCTGGGCCGTGTCGGCGCTGTTGACGGCGATGTCGGCGAGTTCCTCGGCCGACGGGTCGGGATTGACGGCGCAGTCGGCGAACACGAGGACACGGTCCGGCAGGCACATGAGGAACGCGCTCGAGACGATCTTCGCGTCGGGGGTGGTGCGGATGATCTCGAGGGCGGGCCGGATCGTGTTGGCCGTGGTGTGCGCGGCCCCGGAGACCATGCCGTCCACGCGGCCGGTCTGCACCAGCATCGTGCCGAAGTAGGAAGGGTCGACGACCGTGTCGTAGGCGGCCTCGAGGGTCACGCCCTTGTGGGCACGCAGGCGCGCGTACTCCTCGGCGAACTCGTCGCGCAGCGGCGAGGTGGACGGGTCGATGATCTGCATGCCGGCCAGGTCGACGCCCGTCGCCACGGCCTTCGCCTGGACCTCGGTAGGCGAGCCCAGCAGGGTGATGTCGACGACGAGTGAGTGCACCAGTTCCTCGGCCGCTCGCAGCACGCGCTCGTCGGTGGCCTCCGGCAGGACGATCCGCTTGCGGTCGGCCCTCGCCCGCTCGAGCAGTCCGAAGGAGAACATGAGGGGCGTGATCACCGACGGGTGGGAGAGCCGGATCTGCGACGACAGTTCGTCGACGTTCACACCTGCGTTGAACTCGCCCAGGGCGGCCGCGATCTTGCGCCGGCTGGTCGAGCGGATCTCGCCCCGAAGTCCCTCGATCGCGTGGAGCGTCTGATACGTGTCCGGCTCGACGGCGACGACCGGGAGCCCGGACGCCTCGAGCAGCATCTGCGTCATGGGGTCGGGGCGATGCCCGCACGTGAGCACTACCCCCGACGGCGTCGGCATGTCACGGCTCAGCGCTGAGGCAGCGGTTCCGACGGCCAGGTCGGCGCGATCGCCAGAGGCCACCACCAGCGCCCCGTCGGACAGGATCGGCAGCAGGGTCTGCAGATGCCCGGACCCGGCCACGTAGGCATCCACCTCGCGCTGGAGGCTGTCCGGTCCGCCGACGAGGACCACGCCGTGGAGGCCGTTCGCGACCTCCTCGACCGTAAGGGCAGAAAGGACGGGCAGGTCGCGGAGCACGTACACCGGCGAGCGGTGCGGTTCCTCGGCGATCCGCGCGCGAATGCGCTCGACCCGTTCGGGATCGACACGGTTGATGATCGTCGTGACGACGGAGCAGCCGAGGCGGGCGAGCAGGCTCGTCGAGGAGTCCATCGCGTTGACGACCTCCAGCTCGTCGAGGTCGTGCCCGTTGACGACCGCCAGCACGGGTGAGCCCATGTTCGAGGCCAGTCGAGCGTTGAGGGCCAGTTCCGTGGAGGGGGACGGACCGGTGAAGTCGGTTCCGACGACGAGGACGAAGTCGTAGTGCTCCTTCATGTGGATGAAGGCGTCGACCAGATGGGCGACCAGCCGCGAGTCACCGTCCTCGTCGACGTAGGCCGCTGCCTCGGCGTACGTGAGTCCGTACGAGTGATCGGCGCGCAACTGGTAGCGAACCGTCAGCAGCTCGAGGAGGGCGTCGTGCTCGCCGTCACCGTCGACCACGGGCCGGAACACCCCGATGCGGCCCACCTGTCGGGCCAGTGTCTCCAGCGTGCCGAGCGCCACGACGGCCTTGCCCGCCCGGATCGTCGTGGAGGTGATGTACAGGCTGTCGGACACTGCTCGGGTCTCCTATCGGAGCGGACGGGGGTCGGATGGCACCGTACCGCGCCCTCAGTGGGGAAGTGCTATGACGATGTCGTCGATGATGACCTCTGCGGCGACGCTCACCACTCGGTCGACGCCCTCGGGCAGGTGCACGACGATGCCGCTGATGTACGCCACGTCGACCGGCTCCGAGCCGCGGGCAAGGTCGACGAAGTGGCGGACATCAGCCACCGCCGTGGCTCGGGCCAGCTCGGTGAGCCCGAGGAGGGACGGCACCTCGGTGCCCGGCACGAGGGGCGCGAGTCTCATCCGCAGGAGCGATTGCTCGACGTCGTCGGTGTCGAGCGAGAACGCCCGGTCGCCGGTGGCCAGCTCGGAGCGGAACGCGGCGAGGGCGCCGCAGGCCGTCGACGCCCTCGACATCCCGCGTCGCAGCACGCGGCCGACGGTGCCCTCGTCGTCGAAGCCGATATGCGGGAAGCAGAACACCACGAAC
Organism: Actinomycetota bacterium; assembly: GCA_016717115.1. GTDB lineage: Bacteria > Actinomycetota > Actinomycetes > S36-B12 > S36-B12 > UBA10649. The sequence goes on along the minus strand of JADKGE010000001.1, from coordinate 633,377 downwards.
CGATGCCTGCCGTCCTCGCCGGGAACGTGGCTCAGCGCGGCCTGAAGGCCCGTCTTCCCCAGGAACACCATGCCGGCCAACGCACCGATGTCGAAGGGCTTACCCCAGACCACGGAGACGGCGTCATCGAAATCGGCCATCAGCTCGTCGCGGCACACATCCACGACGGCGAGGGTGTTGCTCGGGCGGAAGCCGACCCGGGCCAAGGCCCACTCCGACCAGGTGACGAAGTCATCGACCGCCACGGACTCGGTCAGCTGGACGCGCAGGTCTTCCACGGGCCCACCCTCCCACGCCGCGTGCCGGCTGTTACCGCGCGATGAGGACGATGACGATGATCGTGATGCCGACGATCGCGCCGATCGCGATCCAGGGGGCCGACTTGCGCACGCGGTGGAAGCGCGGCTTCCCGGACCCGTCCGAGATCTCCCCTGACGCCTTGAGCCGGTCGTTGCTGCGCGCGATCCGGTTCGCCTTGGCGATGCGCTCGTCGGCGGTCGCCTCCTTGGGTCCGTCGGCGATGAAGTCGTCGTTCAGGACGAGGTCGTCGAAGGGGTCGGGCTCAGTGCTCATCAGGCTCCTCGCGGGTCGGCGCGAAGGCCAGCCTACGTCCCGCGTGGGGGCCGCTGGGCGACCTGACCCTCGCCTTGCGCGGACACGGCGGTCACATGCTCGGCGATCAGGGCGGCGAACCGGGCGGGGTCGTGGATGTGCGGCTCGTGCGCAGCGCCAGGAAACACGACGAAGCGGCTGCCGGGCAGCAGATCGTGGGCGTTCTGGCCGTGCTTCATGGGGATCATCGGATCCTTGTCGCCCCAGATGATGAGCACCTTGTCGGCGGTCATGAGGTGGATCTTGTCCAGCGCGCAGACGGTCTGCCCCTTCGGGCTGACCACGCTCCTGAGCGTCGCGAGGAACGCGGTGCGCCGATCCTCCTCGCCGAGCCAGCTCACCGTCTCCAGCGCCCCGGGGCTGAGGGCATGTGGCTCGAGGCCGATCCGGGACAGTTTCGCCCCAAGCCATGAGGCCCCCTTGAGCGTCCGGGGATTGATGGCCCAGCGAATCGCAATCTCGGATCCGGGCAGGCTTGCGGCCCGCAGACCGGTGAAGACCTCCTCGCCGAGCCCGCCACTGGAGACCAGCACGATCGCGTCGACCCGCTCGGGGAAACTGGTAGGCGAACTGCATCGAGACCCCGCCGCCGAGGGAATGCCCGACGAGATGCACCCGATCGAAGCCGAGGTAGTCGAGCAGGTCGCGCAGCGTGCTCGCGAGCGAGCCCAGGCTGTAGTCGCCCGGACCCTTCGACGAGTCGCCGTGACCGCTGAGGTCGACAGCGACGACGTGGACGCCTGCCGCCGACAGCCGCTCGGGGATGTCAACCCAGGTCTCCATGCTGGAGCCGATGCCGTGAATGAGCAGGACGGGGGTGCCCGCACCCGGCAGATGGCGGAAGGCCACCTCACGTCCGTGCAGGAACGCCGACTGGCGCAGACCCGTCGCCCGCGTGTCGTGCTCGGTCATGTCGTCTCCTTCGATCCCCTGGTGCGTAACTTACTCTACCGTAACTTACGGAACCGTAGGTTGCGAAACGCCAGGGCGACCAGGGCGGTCCGGTCAGGACGCGATGGACACCGGGATGACGATCTCGTTGCGACGGGCGAAAGCCGGCTTCCACGGGGGGTCGAAGCGGGCCCACCGCGGCTCCCCGGCCTCCGTCCAGCCAGCGTCGCCGATCACGGCGCGTAGTTGCTCGGTGCGCCTGCTGACGTTCGACGACGTCCATCTGCCCGACCACCGAAGGACCGCCGCATCCTGCGTCGGCACCGCACGCAGGGTGACGGACGCGTCCAGCGGCTCCGGGTAGTCCTCGATCTCTCGGGACCCCGGCAGGACGAAGGAGACCATCCACCGCTCCTCCGTGGTCGCCTGCTGGATCACCGGCGCGGTCATGGCGAGCTTCTCGTTCGACTGCAGCACGGGGGACGTCATGTCGAGCGTGACGCGGGACCGGTTGCGCCCTGAGATGTAGGAGAGCAGCGGGCGAAACGCCGTGTTACCCGCGCGCTCGGCCGACCCGGACACGACCACTTCGGCGAGTACGCACGGCGCATACCGACGAAGCTCCACGTCTCCGTGCTCGGCCACGACCTGGTACGTCTGCTCTTGGGTCACATCAGCCGCAACCGCGCGAGCCGCGCCGTCATTCCGCCCAGGGCCGCGACGGCATTCCGCCTAGGGTTGGCTCGTGCCCTCGCCCTCGCCCGCGCTCACTCGCGCACGCGTGGCAGTGTCCGTGCTGTTCGTCGTCAACGGCATCGCGCTGGCCGCATGGCTGCCGCGATTGGCCCAGGTGCAAGCCGATCTCGGACTCAACGACGCCCAGCTCGGCCTTGTGCTCGCGTGTGGTGCAGCCGGCGGTCTCATGGTCGGACCGCTCTCCGGTCTGCTCGTCGCCCGGAGCAACAGCGCCCGTGTCTCGGTGCTCGCCTTCGTGACGCTCCTGCCTGCCCTGCCCCTCGTGGGAATCGCCCCCAGCGGGCTGTTCCTGGCCCTGGTCCTGTTCTGGCTCGGGGCCACCGATGGGGTCATGGATGCGGCCATGAACGCCCACGGCCTGCGCGTGCAGACCCGCTACGGACGATCCGTGATCAACGGATTCCACGGCTACTGGTCGCTCGGGGCCGTCATGGGGGCGCTCGTCGGGACGGCCACCTTGGCCCTCGGCATTCCCCTCGGCTGGGCCATGACCGGCATCGCGGCGGCGAGCGCGCTGGCCGTCGCCACGACCGCCCGTTGGCTGCTGCCGGGCCGCGACCCCGACACCGGCGACGCCGATGCCCTCGCGCTGGCCGAGGCCACGACGAACGCCGACCCCACGTCGGTGCCACCCCCCGTCGGCTATCGCGGGATCCTCACGCGTCTGACGGCGCTCCTGGGGCTGTTCACGCTCCTCACGGTGATCATCGAGGACGTCCCTGCGCGATGGAGCTCGATCTACCTCACCGGCATCGGGGCATCGGCGGCATCGGTGGGCCTGGGCTACACGGCGTTCACCATCGCCATGACGGTGGGGCGGTTCGGTGGAGACCGACTGGTCAACCGCTTCTCCGAGGTGCGGGTCGTCCGGGTCAGCATGGCCGTGACGGGCACCGCCCTGGCCGTCGCCCTGCTCATCGGCACGACATGGGCCTACATCGCGGCGTGCGCCGTGATCGGCGTCGGCGTCGCCACGTTGTTCCCGGCCGCCATGCACGCGGCCACGCGCATCCCCGGGGTGCGGCCGGCGATGGGCGTGGCCACGGTGAGCTGGCTGGCGCGGGCCGGCTTCGTCTTGGCGCCGCTCGCCGTGGGCGCCGTGGCTGAGCGCTTCGGCATCGCGTGGGGCCTGACGGTGCCGATTCTCGCCGCCTTCCTGCTGGTGCCCTTGAGCTCCGTCCTGCGCCCTCGTGCCTCGCTTCCACTATCGTGAAGCAGCCATGACCCAGAACACATCGATCCGCCTCGCCCAACGTCCCAACGGCCTGCCCGTCGCGGACGACTGGGCTCAGGTCGCCGAACCGGTGCCGGAGCCCGGCGCGAACGAGTTCGTCGTGAGAATCTCCATGATCTCGCTCGATCCGGCCATGCGCGGCTGGCTGGACGACCGGCCCTCCTACCTGCCACCGGTCGGACTCGGCGACGTCATGCGCGCCAGCGCCGTCGGCGAGATCGTCGCCTCGCAGCATCGTCGGTTCCCTGTGGGGGCCTGGGTCGAGGGAGCCTTCGGCGTCCAGGAGTTCGCAGTGTCGAACGGCCGGGACGTCACTCTGGTCGACCCGAGTCTCGGCACCCCATCGATGTATCTCGGGCTCCTGGGCTCCACGGGGCTGACGGCCTACTTCGGGCTCTTCACGCATGGCCGGCCGACCGCGGGCGACACCGTCGTCGTCTCCGGCGCTGCCGGAGCCGTCGGCTCCACGGTCGGGCAGCTCGCCCGCATCAGTGGCTGCCGAGTGATCGGGATCGCCGGAGGTCCTGACAAGTGCCGCTACGTGGTCGAGGAGCTCGGGTTCGACCACGCCATCGACTACAAGAGCGAGCGCGTGCGCCCAGCGCTGGCCACGGCGTGCCCCAACGGCATCGACGTGTACTTCGACAACGTCGGGGGTTCGATCCTCAACGCCGCGCTCTCGACGTTGGCCATGCATGCTCGGGTGGTGATCTGCGGCGCCATCTCCCAGTACAACGCGGAGACTCCGACGCCCGGACCGTCCAACTACATGAACCTGCTCGTGCGGCGAGCGACAATGACCGGCTTCCTGGTGTTCGACCACAGTGCGGAGTACCGGGTGGCCCGACAACGCCTGGCCGCGTGGAAGGACGACGGGCTGATCACTGCGCCCGAGACGATCGTCGCCGGCGCGGTGACGGACTTCCCCGAGGCTCTCCTGCGCCTGTTCTCCGGCGACAACCTCGGCAAGTTGATCCTCGACATCTCCGGCACGAAGGACGGTCACCAGTCATGAGCTCACGTGGTCCGGCTCTCCAGGGTCGTCGCGCAGTCATCACCGGAGCCTCACGCGGGATCGGCCGCGCGATGGCGGCGCTCTTCGCCCAGGAGGGGGCTGACGTCGCCATCGTCTCCCGCACTCGCGAGACTCTCGACGCCGTCGCGGACGAGATCCGGGCGACCGGTCGACGATGCTCGGTGATCGCCACCGACATCACGGATGTCGACGCCCCGTCGCTCATCGTCGACCAGGCGGTCTCCGAACTGGGTGGCATCGACATCTTGGTGAACAACGCGGGCGGCAACTCGTTCATGGCGCCCCTGCAGACCATGCGCTACTCCGGCTGGCAGAAGACCATGGAACTCAACCTCGAGTCGGTGGTCCGCCTGATCCAGGCGGCCCTCCCACCGTTGGTCGAGTCGGGCAACGGATCGATGATCAACGTCGCCTCGGTGGCGGGACTAGGCGCCTCCCCGATGATGGCGCACTACGGCGCAGCGAAGGCCGCGCTCATCTCGCTGACGCGCAGCCTTGCCGTCGAGGTGGCCGGTCAGGGCCTTCGCGTGAACGCCCTGGTGCCCGGCTGGATCGAGACCGAGCTCACCGACTTCCTCCGAAGTGACGAGCACGCCGAGAGCGCCCTGCTGTCGGGGGTGCCCATGGCGCGATGGGGCACAGCGGAGGAGATCGCCCAGGCGGCGCTGTTCCTGGCGAGCGACGCATCCTCGTTCATGACGGGCCAGACGCTCGTCGTCGACGGCGGCCTGACCGCCAAGCCCTGACCTACTCGTCGTCCAGCGTCCGCTTCTGCGGATAGACGGTCTCGCCCCGCTCAAGCATGGCGACGAACGCCTGGATGCGACGAGCCCTCGTCTCGGCACGCTTCGCCTGGCCGATCCTCAGCAGCACGGAGTAGCGGTTCTGGCTGGTGAGGATGCCGAACATGGCCTTGGCCCGTGGCGTTGCGTCCAGCGCGGCCGCCAGGTCAACCGGCACCTCGATCGTCGCGGGTCCGGCGTAGGCCGCCTCCCAGCGTCCGTCGGCCATGGCTCGCTCGACCTGCGCCCGGCCGGCCGGCCGCATGCGCCCCTCCGACTCCAGGCGAGCGATGTGCTCGACGTTACGCCGCGACCAGACGCTGCGTGCCGTGCGCGGGGTGAATCGCTGACGGAACGTCGCCTCGTCGTTGCGGCGAACCTGGCCGTCGATCCAGCCGACGCACAGCGCCTCGTCGAGCGCCTGCGCGTAGCTGAGGCTGGTGGGCTCGGTGGTCCCTTTTCGGGCCAGGAGCAGCCAGACCCCGGACGAGTCGTGGTGGTGATGCGCCAGCCACTCACGCCACTCGGCGACGTCGAGCACGGCAAGCTCCGGAAGCTCGGTCGCCATTCGTCACCCTCCCTGCGCTGCCGCGACCACCAGGACCACGACGTCGATCGCTACGACAGCCATCAGTGCGACGAAGTCGGCACCCTTGCGGCGAGAGGAGATGGCGACTGCTCCTGCGACGAGAAGGACCGCAATGACGATTACCGCCAGCCATGGCTGGTCGACCCACGTCACGACGGCGAGTATGAGGGTCCCGATGCCCAGCAGCGCCCAGCACACCGCCAGTGACGCCCGCGTGCCGAGCCGCACGGCCAGGCCATCCACTCCCGCGGCACGGTCGGCGTTGATGTCAGGCACCGCGTTGGCCAGGTGCGCGCTCACTCCGACGATGGCGAAGACGGCGACGGTCCAGGCTGGTGGTGCGGATCCGTCAAGGCCGTAAGTAAAGAACGCAAAAACGGCACCGAAGGCGAGAGCGTACGGCAGCCACGACCAGGGGGTTCGCGACAGCACGGTGTTGTAGAGCCAGGCCATGAGCACGGAGAAGACGTGCAGCGTGCCGCCGACGAGCCCGGCAACGGCCCAGCTGAGCCCCGCCGAAAGGACCAGGGCCGTCGCGGCGGCGAGCCAGAGTCCGCGAGCGGTGACGTCGCCGGCGACCGTGGGCTTGGATCCTCGCCCGACGGTCGCATCGAGGTCCGCGTCGAAGGCGTCGTTGCTCCATCCGATCGACAATTGCCCCACGAGAACCGCGAGCAGGACGCCGGCCAGGCCCGGGAGCCGCCAGCCCAGGCTCCACGCGAAGGCGGTGATGACGAACGTGACCACCACGGTCGGCGCGGGGTGGCAGGCGCGTGCGAACGCGGACAGCCGGTTCACGGGATATCCGCTCCGACGCCCTACGAGCGCCAGGAGGCAGCGCGCAGGTACTGCCGCGGCCACCGGACGTCTGCACCAAGCTCGTGCGCCGCGCGCTGGGGCCAATGCGGGTCGCGCAGCATCTGCCGGGCGAGGAAGACCGCGTCGGCCTTGCCGTCCCGAATGAGGGCATCTGCCTGGTGCGGGTCGGTGATCCGTCCGACGGCGCCGACGAGCAGGCCGGCCTCCCGGCGCAGTTCCGCCGCGATGTCGGTCTGGTACTCCACCCGATCGGGGATCCGCTGCTCGTGGTGCAGTCCGCCCGACGAGGCGTCGATCAAGTCGACGCCGACGTCGTGGAGGCGACGCGCCAGCTCGATCGACTGGCTCACGTCCCAGCCGCCCGACATCCAGTCGGTCGTGGAGATCCGCATGAACAGCGGCCGATCGGCCGGCCACACCTCGCGAACGGCGACCGCCACCTCGATCGGCAAGCGCATGCGGTTGTCCAGCGAACCGCCGTACTCGTCCTCTCGCAGGTTCGACAGGGGAGAGAGGAACTGGTGCAGGAGGTACCCGTGGGCAGCGTGCAGCTCGATCACGTCGAAGCCGACGTCGAGCGACCGCCGCGCGGCCGTCGCAAAGGCGGTCACGGTCTCGCCGATATCGTCGGCGCTCATCGGCCGCGGGGCAGGCAGCGTCCCGAAGGCTATGTCGGACGGCCCCACCGTCTGCCAGCCGCCGTCGGCGGGCGCCACGTATCCGCCGCCGTCCCAGGGCGCTGCTGTGGACGCCTTTCGCCCGGCGTGCGCCAGCTGTATTCCGGCCACCGCGTCCTGCCCGCGCACGAAGGAGACCACTCGGGACCAGGCCTGCGCCTGCTCGTCGCTCCAGATCCCCGGGCACGCCGGGCTGATGCGACCCTCGGGCGTCACGCCCGTGGCCTCCGTCATGACCAGCCCCGCTCCTCCGGCGGCGAGTGCGCCGAGGTGGACAAGGTGCCAGTCGGTGACCACTCCGCCTTCGGCCGAGTACATGCACATGGGCGAGACCCATGCCCGGTTGGCGAAGCTCTGGGCACGGATCGTCAGCGGTGAGAACAGGTCGGGCACAGGGGTCCCCTCGTGGGCGCTTGGGCTGGACCTCGAGGCTACTCGCGCCGACCATGCGGGCAGACTCCGGTGGAGGATCTCGGTGGGTGAAATCCAGCGAATCGCGGAGAGGATGGCTAGGGTTTTGCCATGCCTCGATTCCTCCTCGGCTGGCTGCTGGGCCTGGGCGGCAACGCCGTCGGGCTCCTGCTCGCCGGCCTGATCCTGCCTCAGGACCAGTTCCACTTCACGAGCGCGACCGGCTTCTTCGTCAGCCTGGTCCTGTTCGCTATCCTCAGCGGGCTGTTCACCTGGCTCGTCCTGAAGTTCCTCATCCGCAATGCCGGGTCGATCGTCGCCCTGACCGGACTCATTGCCACCTTCCTCGCACTGTTTGTGACAAACGTGCTCCCGTGGGGTTCACTCGACATCTCCGGCATGGGGTGGATCTGGGGCACGCTGATCGTGTGGATCTGCGGGATGTTCATCTGGCTGCTTCCCGGGCCATGGCGGAACTTCAAGAAGGAAGGGCGCGGCTAGATCGAAGGTCGCTGCGTGACACCATGAGGTGATCACGCGACGAGGGGACGATGATGGACTTCAGCCTCAGCCCGCGCGCCGAAGAGTACCTCGGGCGCATGCAGACCTTCATGGACGAGGCGGTCTATCCGGCGGAGCCCGTCTATGTGGCCCAGCGGCGCGAACTGACCGCGTCGGGGCAGCTGCACACCCTGCCCCCCGTCGTGGAGCAGCTGAAGGCCGACGCACGCTCACGCGGCCTGTGGAACCTCTTCCTTCCGGACTCCACCGAGCCGGCACACGGGCTGTCGGTCCTGGAGTACGCGCCCATCGCGGAGCTCTCCGGCCGCTCCGTGGACATCGCCCCGGAGGCCATCAACTGCTCCGCCCCGGACACGGGCAACATGGAGATCCTCCACATGTTCGGCACATCCGAGCAGAAGGATCAGTGGCTCGAGCCCTTGCTCGACGGTCGCATCAGGTCCGCCTTCGGGATGACAGAACCCGACGTTGCCAGCAGCGACGCGACCAACATCGCGACTCGAATAGAGCGCGATGGCGACCACTACGTGATCAACGGCCGCAAGTGGTGGACCACCGGGCTGAACGACCCACGCTGCTCGGTGATGATCATCATGGGCAAGACCGATCCGTCAGCCGATGTCCACCACCAGCAGTCGATGGTGCTGGTGCCGGTCGATGCACCCGGAGTCGAGGTCCTTCGCTCGGTACCGGTATTCGGCTACCACGACCAGCACGGGCACGGAGAGGTGCTCCTCAATGACGTTCGGGTGCCGATCACGAACCTGCTCGGCGACGAAGGCAGCGGCTTCGCCCTCGCCCAGGCGCGTCTGGGCCCCGGCCGCATCCATCACTGCATGAGAGCGATCGGCATGGCCGAGCGGGCGATCGACCTCATGACCGAGCGGGCGATGAGCCGCGTCGCGTTCGGCAAGCCCCTGGCGCAGCAGGGCGTCGTGCAGGGCCAGATTGCCGAATCGCGACTGGCGATCGAGCAGGCCCGCCTACTGACCCTGAAGGCGGCCTGGAAGATCGACCAGGTCGGCCCCAAGGGAGCGCGCATGGAGATCGCGGCCATCAAGGTGGCCGCACCGCGCGCGGCACTTGCTGTTCTGGACCGAGCGATCCAGGTGTTCGGCGGGATGGGCGTCAGCGATGACGTGCCGCTGGCGCAGATGTACGCGGGCGCTCGCACACTGCGCCTTGCCGACGGTCCGGACGAGGTGCACCTGCGCGATATTGCGCGCGGCGAGATCAAGCGCCACCTGCCGTCGTGAGCGAGGGCTCGGACGGCACGATCCGCACGCGCGACGAGGACGCCTTCGACGTTGGCGCCCTGCACGCTTGGATAATCGAGCACGTGCCGGGCAGCACCGGCGGTGCACCTCCGACGGTGCGTCAGTTCCCCGGCGGGGCGTCCAACCTCACGTACCTGGTCTCCTACGGCGACGCGGCCGGCGACCTCGTCCTGCGTCGCCCCCCGATGGGCCACAAGGCCGCCTCGGCACACGACATGGGTCGCGAAGTCACGGTGCAGCGTCGGCTGCGACCCCACTACGGACTTGTGCCGGACATCCTCGGGTACTGCACGGATCCCGCGGTCATCGGCAGTGAGTTCTACCTCATGGAGCGCAAGCGCGGCACCATCCTGCGTCGGGATGTGCCCGCCGGGGTGCTGCGCGACCCCGACCTGACACGAACCCTCGCCCATACCGTCATCGATGCTCAGGCCGATCTGCACACCCTCGACCCTGTCGTCGTCGGCCTGGACACCCTCGGACGGGGGCCCGGCTACGTCGGCCGACAGGTGTCGGGGTGGTCGCGGAGGTATCGCGACGCCATGACCGACGACGTGCCCACGGCCGACGATGTCATGCGCTGGCTCGACGCCAACCAGCCCGCCGACGTGGCGCAGCGCCTGATCCACGGCGACTGGCGATTCGACAACCTCGTGCTCGACCTCGATGGCGACGCTCGGCTTGTCGGCGTCCTGGACTGGGAGATGGCGACCGTGGGCGACCCGCTCATGGACCTCGGGGCCTCTCTCGCCTACTGGGTCACGGCGGACGACGATCCCGCCTTCCAGCTCCTGCGTCGCCAGCCCACCGACCTGCCGGGCATGCCGACGCGGGAGGAGTACGTGGAGCGGTACGCGGGGCGCACCGGCCTGCCTGTGGAGGACTGGCGGTTCTACGAGGTGTTCGGCCTGTTCCGGCTCGCGGTCATCGTTCAGCAGATCTGGTTCCGGTTCCGCCGCGGAGAGACCACGAACCCGGCGTTCGCCGGCTTCGGCGCGGGCGTCAACGTCCTCGTCGACCGCGCCTCGTCGCGCATCTGACCGGCAGCCCGCTCAGGCGTACACGAACGCCGTCTTCGTCATCGACTTCGCATCCACCCATCCGTCGAGCCCGCCCTGCAGAATCCTGAGGATCTCGTAGGCATCGCGGGCTATCGAACCGCGGTAGTCCTCCTGGTCGTCGCCGTACTTGAAGCTGAACTCGGCGACCACAGGGGTGGTATCGGCGGCGCCCTCGTCGTACCAGACGACCAGCGCGCACTCGGCTTCGATGTCGCGCTTCCCGAGCAGCAGGGTCGCCCCCTCGAGGACGATCTCATGGCCGACGAAGTCGCCGACGAGGACGAGCGGCTGGTCGACGGGAAGCTCATCGAGCGCCTCGGTCAGGCCCGGGAACAGGTGCGCAACGTCGCGCACCTGTTCGAGGACGTGGCCGGACTCGAGCGGAAGCGTCGTCGAGAAGCTGAACACGCTCACGAAGGGGGGCTTCACGTCCTCCTCGAACTTGGTCTTGACCTCGGCTGCCGACTCCGCGTCCATGCGGCGGTCGGCTGCCACGTAGCGATCGGCGTGGCGGAACTTCAGGGTCACCTCCCGCTCCCCCGTCTCGATGTCCTCACGCTCACGGACGATGTAGCTGTCTGAATGCAGCGAGTGTGCGTCGGTGTCGAAGAACCGGATCAGGCGGCGAGCCTTGACGCCACTGAAGGAGCCCGTGGTGGGGATGTCCAAGGGAGCAAGAGCGGCCTTGAACTCCGCCCAGAAGGCCTGGACCTGAGCGGTCATCGTGGCCTCGTCGCCGTCCAGTCTCGACGGCGACAGCATCACCTTGTACTCACGCGACGTGACATCCCGGCGCTTGACCATGTCACTCCCCTCGGGCCTCGGCGGCCGTCTAGTCGACTTCGCGGACGATCGTCCTCCAAACACCCGCTCCGCGCAGGCGATCGGTGGCGATTCGAGGCCGAGGACGCCAGGCACTGGTCCAGGGGCTCGCCCGTGCAGTTGAATACTCGCGGCACGGGCGTCGGACCCGTCAGATGCGGAGTTCTCACGTGGACTGGAGTATCGGCAACATCCTGTGGATCATCATCGGCGGCGCGATCATCGGCATCATCGCGCGCCTCATCCTGCCGGGGCGTCAGAACATTCCCTGGTGGTCGGTCATCGTCGCCGGCGTGGTCGGCATGTTCGTGGGCGACTGGCTCTCAAGCCTCATCGGAGTCAAGGACACCGGTGGATTCGACTGGATCCGCCACGGCCTGCAGCTCGTCGTCGGGATCGTGGCTGTCTGGGGTGCGGCGGCGCTCCTCGGCCGCGGAGGGACGAGGAAGGCCGCCTGACCTTGGCCCGCACGAAAGAGGCCCGAACCCGATGGGGTTCGGGCCTCTTCGGCTGGCGCGATCAGGAGAGCTGGTCCGTAATGGCGTCCTTCGCCATGTCGGCGCCCTGATCGATCGCACCGTCGACCTGATCCGGGGCCTTGTCCTTGACCGCGTCGGCAGCGGCATCCACCGCACCGTCAACCTGGTCGCCCGCGCCACCGAGCAGACCCTCGGCGCTGTCCATGATTCCCATGCGTCCTCCTGACTGATTGTCGAGATGCGCCCTGACGCCGCCTGCAGCGCACTGGTGACCAGCGGGCGCACGAGAAAGGTAACGTTCGGCGGATCATCCGTGACTGGATTGCCGCGATTTTCACGGTCCCTCGTTCGGGGACAACTCACGCGGCCACCCGCGGGCCATGAGGGGTCCGCGCCTCGGCACTTACGTTGCGTCGGGATCCGGAGTGCGGTTCACCGGCCGGTGCGGGACAATGACCGGCAGCGGGGGCCGGCGCGGGCCGCTCCACGGGGCAGGGACCGCCTCGATGCGCTCGGCCAGCGCGTACGCCATCGCCTCGTAGTTGGCCCGCCACCCGCGAAAGTGCGGGTAGGCGTCCTCGGGCGAACGCTCCATGGCGTAGTTCGCAGTGGCCAGGCTCGCGCAGGCCGCGGCGAACTCGTCGCGCGAGATCGCCGACGGCTCATCCGGAGAAGGATCATCATCGAAGGCGATGCGTTCTACGGTCGCGAGTTCCTGAAGGCACAGGATCCCCTGCCGCAGGAGCAGGCGCGGCCGATCCTGCACCTCCCTCGGGTTGAGGGCCATGTGCATGGCGGCCGCGTCCATGACGCACAGCAGGGCCACCAACCAGTTGCGGTTCGGCCGCGCCGATCGCATCTGGATCAGGACCGGGAAGTTCGTATGGCTCTCACCGACCTCTGCGGCCCACCGTTCCCAGAGGGGCCACAGGTCGTAGAGCTGCGGGACCATACCGACCATCGCATGTCGGGCAAGCAGTTCAGGGCCCCAGTTGGGCTCGCCCGCCCGCGCCAGCATCAAGGTCACCTCTGCCTCTCGCTGCTGGTACGCGGCATACATCGTCGGCAGGTATCCGATGAGCAGGCCGATGGTGATCGGACCCGTAGCTGCGGCGACGAAGTCCAGGGCCGTCAGGTTGCCTCGGTCGGTGCTGGCGTAACCCAGCGTGAACAGGCTGGAGCCGGCCTCTCGGAACGAGGCGGCGACGCCGAGGTCGCCCGTCGCGAACATGAGCAGGGCGTACCCGATGAAGAACAGGAGCAGCCAGAGGAGCAGGGACGTGAAGATGCCCAGGGGCGAGGCCCAGATGAGTATGCGGTCGCGTCCGGCGTACGTGCTCGTACGGTGTGCTAGCCATCGGAACCCCCAGATGAGTCCGCGGTTCTTGGCGAGGATCAACTGCGAGCTGCCGCGGGGCACCACGAGGGTTCGGAGCAGCGACCACCAGGTGGCGATGACGAGCGCGATGCCGACGACGCCCATGCCGCCGCGCATCATCAGCAGCCCGCGCGCGTCTGTCCGGCCATTCGGTGACCGTACACCGGCTCGGCGCTGCACTACCTCGTCAGTTGCCGACTCCCAGCACGCCGGCCGCGCACGCGTGGCACAGGTGCTCGTCGTATCGCGACTCCGGACCGACTACTTCCTGGCACACGTGGCAGGCGCTCAGCTCGGGCGCCTTCTGAGCGGCAGCCCGCGAGACCGCGGCCTTCAGCCCCGCGAGGAAGCAACGATCGGAGATCCCGCCACCGCGCTCCAGGCGCACCTTCGTCCCGCCGAGCGTCCACCGCAGCTCGCCTGACTCCAGACGGACTCCCGTCGCGGTGCCGACCACGACGAAACCCGAGGTGTGGGTCACCAGGCCCCGCTCACCCATCAGCTCCTCGTCACTTCCCAGGCACCAGATGGCCACGCTAGGGCCGTCCCGGCCGACGAACAGCTGGCCGAGGTCAAGGTCGTACCGCACGTGCCGAGCGCGGTGCCACGGGCTGCCGATGGCCTCCCGCAGGGACCGGCAGGGGACGCCCAGCGTGCGGGCGAGGTTCGAGAGGTCGTCGATGGCTCTGTCCTCCTGATCGGCTCCGGCCCGTCAGCCGGCGACAGCGGTCTGACGCACCAGTCCGGACGAGCGTTCCGCACGTATCCGATCTGCCACCGCAGATCAGGTCATGGAGGCAGCCGCGCCGATAGTCTGCTGGTGAGTAGGGCCCAGCACGGATCGCCGCCAGTCGAGCATCGAGGGAGCCAGCCCATGAGAACCATCATCTTCATCGTCGTCGCGGCCGTCGTGATCCTGGGCGCCATCGCCTTGGGGCTGAAGTTCTTCAACACGTCAGTGCGCGAGGGCGAGGACCAGAAGGGCTGGGACGAGTGACCCGTCGCCGATGACCCCTCCCCCTGAGTCGATCATCCTCATCCGGCACGGTGAGAAGCCCGGCGCCGACGGCCCGCCCCACGGTGTCAACCGCCACGGCGAGCACGACGAGCACGCTCTCGCTGTGCGTGGCTGGACCCGCGCGGGAGCGTTGGCCGCGGTCCTGACCCGAGCCCCCCGCCCCGACACTGCCGTGGGGGCGGCACCGAGCGCGGTCTTCGCGACTAAGGCGACGCCCACCTCCCGCAGCCACCGCGAGCGCGACACCGCCCTTCCGACCGCCCTGCGACTGGGCCTGGAGGTCGACGAGTCCTGGACTCACGGGCAGGAGGCGCAGCTCGCGGACAGCGTGCTCGGCCTCGGCGGCACCGTCCTCATCGTGTGGCACCACGGTCGCCTGGTCGACCTCGCGCGTGCCTTCCCGCTGCAGAATCTCGCCGACGTGCCGGAGCACTGGCCCGAGGACCGCTTCGATCTCTACTGGATCCTGGAGCGGGCCGCGGACGGCTCGGGCCAGTACCGCTTCTCCGTCCGCCCGCAACTGCTCCTCGACGGGGACAGCAGCTGACCGCCATCACTCCCAGCCGTCGACTGCAGCGCCGCGCGTCGGTCAGGTCGGCGTGACCGACGCGCGGCGCTGCAGTCGACGGGGAGGGCGGGGGTAGGTTGGCTGCGTCGTCCATTAACCGCTTCCCATCAAGGAGCCCCATGAAGCATCGAACACTCGGACAGGGTCTTGAGGTGTCGGCCGAAGGCCTTGGCTGCATGGGAATGAGCGAGTTCTACGGAAGCAGCGACGACGCCGAATCGCTCGCCACCATCCAGCGGGCGCTCGACCTCGGGGTCACGCTGCTGGACACCGCCGACATGTACGGCCCCTTCACCAACGAGCGCCTGGTCGGACGCGCCATCTCGGGACGCCGAGACGAGGTCGTGCTCGCCACCAAGTTCGGCAACGAACGGGCCGAGGACGGCACGCGTCTGGGCATCAACGGAAGCCGGAGTACGTGCGCACCGCCTGCGACGCGTCGCTGCAGCGCCTGGGGGTGGACCACATCGACCTGTACTACCAGCACCGCATCGATCGCACGGTGCCCATCGAGGACACCTGGGGTGCCCTGAGCGACCTGGTCGCGGCCGGCAAGGTGCGCCACCTCGGCATCTCCGAGGCGGCACCGGACACGATTCGTCGCGCCCATGCGGTGCATCCCGTCACGGCCCTGCAGACGGAGTGGTCGCTGTGGACGCGCGACCCGGAGACCAACGGCGTCCTCGCCACCGTTCGCGAGCTCGGCATCGGCTTCGTCGCCTACTCGCCGCTAGGCCGCGGATTCCTCACGGGGCAGATCAGCAGCATCGACGCGCTGGCACCGGACGATTTCCGACGCAGGAACCCCAGGTTCCAGGGATACAACTTCTACAAGAACCTCGAACTCGTCAAGCGCGTCCGCGCGATCGCCGACGAGAAGGGGGCGACGCCCGCCCAGCTCGCACTCGCCTGGGTGCTGGCGCGCGGCGACGATGTCGTACCCATCCCCGGAACGCGCCGCATCGCCTACCTCGAGGACAACCTCGGCGCCCTCGATCTCGAACTCACCGACGACGACCTCGCCCGCATCGACGCGGCCGTCCCGATCGGCGCCGCCGTTGGCGATCGGTACCCCGACATGTCGCCGCTCAACGCCTGAGCCGCGACCCTCCAGCAGGTCATTTCGCGTCGAGAACGACGTTGCGGGCGCATGCGGCGCCGCCGACCACTACCGTTCCCCGCAGGAGCGGAAGGGGGTGGGGATGTCTACTGGAGTTGACTCGGCGTCGGACCTTGCCCGCCGACTCCCGATGCTGTCGTGGCTGCCCGACTACCGCCGCTCCTACATCTTCAGCGACATCCTCGCCGGCCTCATCGTCGCGGCCCTCGCCATCCCGCAGTCGCTCGGCTACGCGGGCATCGCCGGAGTGCCCGTCCTCGTTGGCCTCTACTCGATACCGCTGGCCCTCATCGCCTACGCCATCCTCGGCTCGTCGCCGCACCTGGTCGTGGGACCCGTGTCGACGGTTGCCGTGCTCTCGGGCTCGCTCGTCGCGGACATGTCCCACGGCGACCCTGCCAAGGCGGTGGGGCTGACGTCGGCACTGGCCCTCGGCGCCGGCATCGGCCTGCTGATCGGCGGAGTCGCGAAGCTGGGGTGGGCGGCCGAGTTCCTGTCGCGGCCGATCGTCACGGGCTTCGTCTTCGGCCTCGTTCTTCTCATCATCCTGGGCGAGATACCGAGCCTGCTCGGTCTGCCCCCGGTCACCGGCGACGTCCGCAGCCGCGTCTGGTCGATCGTCACCTCGCTCGGTGAGATCACCCCCATCACCGCTGCCCTTGGCCTGGGCTCCCTCGCCATCCTCTTCATCGGAGCCAAGCTTGCCCCCCGCGTCCCCTGGGGCCTCGTCGTTCTTGTGGCGGCCATCGCCGTGTCGTCCTGGCTCGACCTCGCGGCGGACGGGGTCGTGACGGTCGGCGTCGTGCCGAGGGGACTGCCGCCCCTCGGCCTGCCCGACGTCGCGCTGGGCGACCTGTCCGCACTGGCGTTCGGTGGGCTCGCGCTGGCCATGGTCGGCCTCGCGGAGGGACTGAGCGCGGCGCGTATCTTCGCCGCACGGGAGGGCTACAGCGTCGACACGAACCAGGAACTGCTGGCAACCGGCGCGGCCAACATCGCCTCCGGGTTCTCGGGTGGCATGGGCGTGGCCGGGTCACTGTCGAAGACGGCAGCATCGCGGCGTGCAGGCGGCGTCACCCAGCTCACCGGAGTCACCGCTGCGGTCATCGTGCTCATCGTGCTGGTCTCCCTGGCCGAGCTGCTCGCGCCGCTGCCTCGGGCGGTCCTGTCGGCCATCGTCATCCAGGCCGTCTGGGGCCTCATGGACGTCCGCGCCCTTCGCCGGTACAAGTCGATCCGCCGCAACGACTTCGTTGCCTCGTTGGCCGCCATGGTGGGAGTGCTCCTCCTCGGTCCCCTCTACGGACTGCTCGTGGCCGTCGGGCTCGCGGTTCTCGGACTCGTCTATCGCTCGAGCCGCGCCGAGATGGACGTCATGGGAAAGGTGCCCGACGAGAAGGCGGCATGGGGCAGCATCACCAGCCACCCCGAGCGCAAGACGATCGACGGCATCCAGGTGATCCGACTCGACGCCCCCCTCTTCTGGGCCAATGCCGCACTCATCAGCGATCAGGTCCTCGCCCAGGTCGACTCAGAGGACGGCGTGCGCGTGCTGCTGCTCGACCTCGAGGCCACCAGCCAGCTCGACACGACGAGCATCGACATGCTCGAGCTGCTGCTCACCCGGCTCCGCGAGCGCGACGTGGACCTGTACCTCGTCCGGGTCTTCTACCGAGCCCGGCAGACCCTCGCCAAGGCGGGCTTCATCGAGCTCCTCGGCGAGGACCACATGTGGCACAGCATCTCCGCCGGGGTGAGGGCGGCCAAGTCGGCGGCGAAGGTTAAGGGCAAGCCGCACGCTCAGGTCGTCGACGAGCCGGACGACGGGGACGTGCCTGACAGCGCCGAGCGGATCGCCGTCGACGATGAGCCCGAGCCGGAGGTCGACCCTGAGGTGCTGGTGGTCGAGAAGGCACCCCGCGGGGGCTATCAGGACCCCCACCTGACCGCGCCGCAGAAGGCGCGGAAGCGGTCGTCGGAAGCCAATCGGGGTCGCTGGCGACGGTAGGATCGTGCTTGGAGGACGCCGCATGCTCGAGCCGCGAAGCACCTCGACCGACGACGACCTCGCCGGTCTGCCGGCCGATGTCACGGGCCCGCCCGACCCCCGCCTGGTCGACCAGTTGCGTCTCGACATCGCGCGGCACGACGCGCCCCGCGTGCTCAGTTGGAGCGGCCTCCTGGTGGTGGTGTTCAGCCTGGTGTCGTTCCTGATCGACCGCACGGGGGGCTTCGCCGCACATGCGGCGGACATCTCGGTGGGCCTGCTGATGGCGATCTCCGGCTCGGTCCTGCGCCGGCCGTCCGTTCCGCCGGAGTCGATCCCGAAGGCCTTCGCCGCCTTGACCACGCTGCTGGTCCTGGCCTTCCTCTTCGAGATCTGGCACACGCCCTCGCCCCTGGCGATGGCCTACGTCCTGATCGTCATGTGCGCCTTCGGCGCCCCGACCCTCGAATGGCGGCCCTTCATCGCGGCCGCCGTCGTGATGGCGGTCGCGTCGGCCGTCGTCTCGAGCACGTGGGCGGGAGACGCATGGCTCGACTGGGTGCTCGCCTCCGTCACCGCGCTGCTCATCAGCGCCGTCCTGCTCCGAGCCAGGCTGCGCTCCGTCACCGAGCTCGCGGCTGCCACGGCCTTCGCGCAGCGACTCGCCACGACCGACAACCTGACGGGGATGCTGAACCGGTACGGCATGAAGGTGCACCTGCCGGGTCTCACGTCCATGGCCCGCCGCCTGGATCAGCAGGTGTTCGTCGTCTACATCGACATCGACGGGCTGAAGGCGGCCAATGACCGCCACGGCCACGCCTTCGGCGACCGCGTGATCACCACCGCGTCGGCGGCCGTGGCTGCCTCGGTCCGGGAGAACGACCTCGTCGCGCGATGGGGTGGCGACGAGCTCATCGTCATCGGCTTCGGCGCGGCACCTGACGCGGTTCAGTTCGGCGCCCGGGTCCATGACCACATCGCGCACAGCGGGCTGAACCTGGCCTGGTGGCCGGGGAAGGTGAGCATCGGAACGGCGGCAGCGCGGCCGGACGAGCAGGAGATCGCCGCCCTCATCGACGCGGCCGACGACGACATGTACCGCCGGCGCGAAAGCCGATGACCCGACCATTCCGCGCCGCGATGCTGTCGGCGCTGGCCCTGGTCGTCGGTCTCGCCGTGCTCCCCTGCGCGAGCGCGGCCACCGGCGATGTCCAGGGCGTGTTCGACGCGGGCGGCCAGCGGCAGTGGATCTCCTGCGCGGGCACGGGCAGCCCGACGATCGTGATCGCCTCCGGGCTCGGCGCCTCGCACACCATGTGGGGCAAGGTCATCGCCCCCCTGCGGTCCCTGAGTCGGGTGTGCATCTCGGACCGGCCGGGACTGGGATCGAGCCCGTCCCGGCGAGGCAGCACGACGACGGATGCCGGCGAGCACGCCGAGGAGCTCCGGGCACTTCTCCGAAGATCGGGTGAGACCGGCCCGTTCATCCTGGTCGGCCACTCCTATGCGGGCCTCATCGATCGCGCCTTCGCGGCCGCGCACCCCGCCGAGGTCGCGGGAGTGCTGCTGCTGGACGCGGTGTACCCCGGCATCCAGCGGACCTTCGTCGCCTCGTACCGCGGACCGTGGCACGAGGGCGGCACGACCATAGACATGGATGCCAGTGAACGGGCGACGAAGGGCGGTCCGAACCTGGGCGCCACGCCGCTGGTCGTGGTCACTGCGGGCGACCCGGCGACGGCCACATCATGGGCGGACCGGAAGTGGAACACCGAGCAGGCCCGAGCGGCCAGGCTGTCGACCATGTCGCGGCACTGGTTCGCGAAGAGGTCCGGACACGTGATCCAGAACGATCAGCCAGCGATGGTGGTGTCGGCCGTCAGGTGGCTCCTGAGGCGGACGACGCGCGACTAGCGGCCGCTGCGCCGACGAGCACCCTGACGGGATCCACCGCCGGACCGTGCCGGCCGGCTCGCAGCCGAGACCGACGCGGCGGACGTGCTCGAACTCGACGCCTTCACCGGGATGCCCTCCCAGGTTGCCGTGACGCCCGCCTTGCGCAGCAGCTGACGGACCTCCGCCACCTGGTCGAGCGTCGCGATGGTGACCACCTGGCCGGCCGCCCCGGCGCGAGCCGTGCGGCCCGAGCGGTGGGTGTAGGCCTTGTGCTCGACCGGCGGATCCGCGTGCACGACGAGCGGGACGTCGTCGACATGGATTCCTCGGGCCGCGATGTCCGTGGCCACGAGTGCCGTAGCGCGCCCGTCGGAGAACGCGGCGAGGTTGCGCTCACGCGCGCCCTGCGACAGGTTGCCGTGCAGGTCGACGGCGCCGACGCCGGCCGCTTCGAGCTTGCGGGCGAGCTGCTTGGCGCGGTGCTTCGTCCGCGTGAAGACCACCACGCGGCCGGCACGGGCCATGTTGGCGATCTCGGTGAGGCGATCCTCGTCATTGACCACGAGCACACGATGGTCGAGCAGAACCGGTGCCTCGATGCCAGCGGCATGCGACACGGGATCGTGCATGTACCGCGAAACGACGGAGTCGACGCCGCCGGCGAGGGTCGCGGAGAAGAGCATCCGCTGGCCCGTGGAAGGCGTCGCGTCCAGGATGCGCTTGACCATGGGCAGGAAGCCCTGGTCGGCCATGTGGTCGGCCTCGTCCAGCACGCAGACCTCGATGCGATCAAGGCTGACGTCGCGCGTCTGCATGAGGTCGATGAGTCGGCCCGGGCAGGCGATGACGATCTCGACGCCTGCGGTGAGCGCCTTGCGCTGGTGCCCGTAGCCGATGCCGCCGAACACGGTGACCGTGGACATGCCGAACGCTTTGGCCAACGGCTCGATGACCGCGGCGACCTGGGTGGCCAGCTCCCGCGTAGGGACGAGAACAAGCGCCCGCGGGCGTCCACGCACGGGTCGCTGCGGGTGAGCGGCCAGCCGAGCGACGATCGGCAGGGCGAACGCGAGGGTCTTCCCCGAACCGGTGCGACCCTGGCCGAGGACATCGCGACCGGCCAGCGCGTCGGGCAGCGTTGCCTCCTGGATGGGGAACGCGGTGGTCAGGCCCTGCTTAGTGAGGATGCGGGTCAACTCCGCGGGCACACCGAGCGCCGAGAACGTGGCACCGATCGGCTCCTCGACGGGCAGGGGGTCAAGAACGGACAGTGATGCAGAAATGATGAGACTCCTTCGGCAGGTTTCCGCGAACCTGGCTTAAGAGGAGCACGCGCCGCTTGGGCGGCAATAACCCGAATATGAGCGCAGTCTACCGTGAGCGACGGCACTCCCCTGACCGCCGCCCGCCGAAAGCGTCCCATTTCCGGCATGATCGGCATTACCCGCCGCATTGGCGATGCGTTCCGCGAACGCGCTCGTCCCGAGGAGGTGTTCCGTGGGCCTGCCCGCCGACCGGCCGTGGCTGTCCAGCTACGCCCCGGGCGTCCCGCACGAGATCGACGTGCCCAGCGGGTCGCTCGTGGAGCTTCTCGAGAGCACCGTGCGCAAGTTCCCCGAGCACGTCGCGCTCGACTTCTTCGGGGCCACGACGACGTATGCGGAGCTCGGCCGACAGGTGGAGCTCGGCGCGGGCGTGCTTCGCGGCCTGGGTGTCGACGCGGGCGACCGAGTGGCCATCGCACTGCCCAACTGCCCCCAGCACGTGGTCGTGTTCTACGCCGCCCTTCGGCTTGGGGCGATCGTCGTCGAGCACAACCCCCTGTACGCACGGGAGGAGCTCGAGTTCCAGCTCGCCGATCATGAGCCCGTCGTCGCCGTCGTATGGGACAAGATCGCGGCCACGGTGCAGGAGGTCGCTCCCGCCGACACGATCGTGGTGGCCGTCGACCTGACCACGGCCCTGCCCCTGCGCCAGCGCCTGGCCCTGCGGCTGCCGGTGCGCAAGGCCCGGACGACCCGCGCAGCCATGCACTCCGCCGTTCCCGGGGCGTTGCGCTGGGACCGGGAGCTTCGTGACGCCACGCCACTGCCATCGAGCTACCCCCGGCCGCGAGCCGACGACATCGCCCTCCTGCAGTACACAGGCGGCACCACGGGCGTGCCGAAAGCGGCCATGCTGACCCACCGCAACCTGCTCGCCAACGTCGTGCAGTCGAGGGCCTGGGTGCCCGCGCTCATCGATGGGGAGGAGGTCTTCTACGCGGTGATCCCGCTGTTCCACGCGTACGGACTGACCCTCTGCCTGACGGCGGCCGTCTACATGGGGGCCACCATCGTGCTGTTCCCGCGGTTCGACGTGGACCAGGTGCTCGATGCCGTCGGCCGACGCCCACCGACCTTCATGCCCGGCGTTCCGCCGATCTACCCGCGCCTGGCGAAGCGCGCCCGCGAACGCGGCGTCCCGCTCACCTCCCTGCGCTTCTCCCTATCCGGCGCGATGCCACTGCCGCCGGAGACCGTGGCCGAATGGGAGGCGGTCACCGGCGGACTCCTCGTCGAGGGCTACGGCATGACCGAGACATCCCCGATCGTCGTCGGCAATCCGCTGGCGCCGAGCCGCCGGGCCGGCACGGCGGGCATCCCCTTCCCCTCCACCGAGGCGCGCGTGGTCGACCGCAACGACTCGTCCGTCGACATGCCGCTCGGCGAGCCCGGCGAGCTGCTCGTGCGTGGTCCGCAGGTGTTCGACGGGTACTGGCACCGACCGGCCGACACCGAGGCCGTGCTGCTGCGCGACGGCTGGCTGCGCACCGGCGACGTCGTCGTCATGGACGACGACGGATTCGTCACCATCGTCGATCGCATCAAGGAGCTGATCCTGGTCGGCGGATTCAACGTCTACCCGTCGCAGGTCGAGGAAGTCCTCAAGGACATGCCCGGCATCGCCGACGCGGCCGTCGTAGGCGCCCGCACGCCCAGCGGCGAGGAGGTCGTGGCGGCCGTCGTCGCCGAGCCGGGGGCCACCCTCGACCCCGAGGCGATCCGCGAGGCGGCGCGGGCCCACCTCGCGGCCTACAAGGTGCCCAAGCGTGTCGTGGTCGTCGACGAGCTGCCGAGGACCGTGATTGGCAAGCTGATGCGCCGCGAGCTGCGCGACCAACTCGAGTAGCGGCCCCCGCCCCGATCGACGGCTACGACGCTGATCCGCGGCTACCGCGCCAGCGAGTCGACGATGCGGCCGAAGATGCTGGGCACGGCCCGCGCCGTCGGCACGATCAGCGGGCGCAGGGATGATCGGGACGAGACCCACAGCAGGCTGCCCGTCAGCCTCCGATAGGAGCGAGTGATGCGGCGCCACTCGCCCTCGTATCCCGGCAGGTCGTCCCGAAGGATGGCGTCGACGGCAGCATCGGCCTCCGCGAAACCCACGCGCAGGCCCTCCCCCGTGAGCGCGTCGACGTAGCCCGCCGCATCCCCCACGAGCACGGCTCGACCCGCCGTGCGCGCCCTGACTCGCTGACGCAGCGGACCGGCTCCCCTCGGCTCACTCGCCGGTTTCGCGGCCCCGAGCCGCTCGGCCAGGGCGGGCAGGGCGGCGATGGAGTCGTGCAGGCTCAGCGGTGCGGCCCCCAGAACGGCCACGCCGACGACGCGGTCGGAGACCGGGGTCACGTAGACCTCGGTGGTCGGCAGCCAGTGCACCTCGACCACGTCGTCCCACGGCTCCACGTAGAAGTGCTGACGGATGCCGTAGCGAGGCACACCTCGAACCAGGTCCTGCAGGCCTAGTGTGCGCCGCACGCCGGAGTGCAGGCCGTCAGCACCCACGAGGTATCGGGCGCGAATGCCGGCCGCCTCGATCCAGTCGGGACCCTGCTCGATGCCCTCGACTCGTCCCTCCTCGACCCGTACCCCCGCATCGACCGCGCGCTGAAGCAGCACCTCGTGAAGGGTGGTCCGTCGCACGCCACGCCCCGGGCCCCGACTGAACCGCGCAACCGCGTCCCGGTCTCCCGACACGTACCGGATGCCGTGGAAGTCGATGCCCGGCGGATCGACCCCCATCGAGCGCAGCCGGGCCAGCGCATCCGGCATGACACCCTCGCCGCAGGCCTTGTCGATCGGCCCGCTCCGAGGCTCGACCAGGACGACCTCCAGCCCGGCATCGGCGGCGCGAATGGCGGTGGCGAGCCCGACCGGTCCACCGCCGGCGACGACGACGTCGATCACGGCGCGGCTGCCGGCAGGGTCGCGAGCGCGGCGTCCTCGGCCCTGATGCGCACGAAGAGCAGGGGCAGGTTCAGCACCGTGAAGGCGATGGCCGTGACCCAGGCGAACCCCACCATCGGCAGCGCGAAGCCTTCGACGACGACGGCGAGGTAGTTGGGGTGGCTCAGCCACCGGTACGGGCCGCCGGTGACCCGGGGCAGGTCAGGGACGATCACGATCCGCGTGTTCCACCGTGGCCCGAGCGTCGTGATGCACCACCAGCGCAGGGCCTGAGCGGCGAGCACGAGCGCGAGCATGATCCACGAGACCGCCGGCGAGATCGCATGCGGCCACACCCACACCTCGACCAGGGCACCGACCAGGAGCCCGAGATGCAGCACGACCATGTAGGGGTAGTGGCCCCGGCCGAACTCGATGCCGCCGTGCGACCGGCTCCAACGAAGGTTGCGCTGCGAGACGACCAGTTCGACGAGTCGCTCGACGGCGACGAGCACGATGAGCAGCGTGAACGCCTGCTGGAACGTCATCGACTCACCATCGAAGGAGGACCAGCTCAGCGCAGAATCCCGGCCCCATCGCCATCATCAGTGCCGGCGTTCCCGGCTCCGGTTCGGCTGCTGGCTCGCCGTACATCGTGTCGGCCAGCACATGCAGCACCGACGACGAGCTCAGGTTGCCGATCGCGGCCAGGGATCGCCACGTGACCGCGAGCTGGCCGTCGTGCAGGTCGAGCGTGCGCTCCAGCGCCTCCAGGGACCTTCGGCCCGCCCGAATGGCAGACCCAGTTCGCGATATCGGTGGTCTTCAGGTCGTGCTCAGACAGGAAGTCGCTCACGTCGTCGCCCACGTACTGCTCGATCACGTCGGCCACGCCCGTCGACAGCACGATGCGGAATCCGCTGCCACCGATGTCCCAGCCCATGACCCGCTCGGTGTCGGGATAGATGCGGCCCTGCGTCGCGACGACCGCAGGGCCGGAGATCCCCATCCGCCGCGCTCTCGCGTCTCCGACCATCACCACTGCGGCGGCCCCGTCGCCGAAGAGCCCGCTCGCGACGATGTTGGACATGGAGACGTCGTCGCGCTGCACCGTGAGGGAGCACAGCTCCACGGATAGCAGGACCGCCACGCCGTCGGGGTCGCCGGCGAGGTAGTCGTGCAGCCGAGCGATGCCCGCGGCCCCGGCCACGCACCCGAGCCCGAAGACGGGCAGTCGCTTGACGTCCGGGCGCAGACCCAGCCGCGGGACGAGCCTGGACTCCAGCGACGGCGCCGCGATCCCGGTGACCGACGTGGCGAGCACGAGGTCGACGTCGGCCGGGTCGAGGCCAGCCCGCTCGAGGGCTCCTCGCATCGCCTGCTCACCGAGATCGAGGCCGACGCGGATGAAGGCGTCGTTCGCCGCCCCGAAGCCGTCGAGGTCCGCGTACTGCTCCAGGGGCAGGGCCAGGCTGCGGCTGCGCACGCCCGTCGCCTCGTGGATCCGGTCGATGACGGCTCGATGCTTCCCGTCCGGCGACACCACCGTCGCGAACGCCGCCGTGATCACGTCCTGGGGATACGCGTGCAGCCCGAGAACCCCGTGAACCGCCGCGATCATGGACATCTGTGGATCGTATGCGCAGAACGCGGCGAGCGATACGGGGCCGTCAGGCCGGCGCCCGGTGCTGGAGCATCTTCGACAGCCGTTGCGAGGCCTTGACGACCAGCCGGCCGAGCCGGTCGGGATTGGCGCTGAGGTCCTGCACCGAGCCGGTGATGGAGACCGCCGCGCGGGCGAAGCCCTGTGCGTCGAGCACGGGGGCGGCCACCGAAGCGAGCCGAAGCATCACCTCCTCGCTGGCCTGCGCGTAGCCGACACGCCTGATCTGGGCGAGCTGGGCGAGGAACTGCTCGCGCGTCGCCACCGTGTTCGGCGTGAAGGCGGGGAAGCCCGCCGCGATCCGCGCCTGGGTCGACACGGGGTCGTAGGCGCAGATGGCCTTGCCCGATGACGTCGCGTGCAGCGGCCAGCGTCGTCGGTACTCGCTCATCGCCTGCATCCCCCGCAGGGTCGGCAGCCGCTCCAGATACAAGGTGTCCGCGCCCTGGGCCACGGCCAGGTGAACAGTGAGCCCGCTGACCTCGCGCATCTCCTCGAGCAGGGCTCGCGACTCCCGTCGCAGTTCCACTCGGCTCAAGGCAAGGTGACCGAGCTCGAACAGGCGCAGGCCAAGGCGGTAGCGACCGTTCTCGGAGTTCTGCTCGATGAGGCCACCAGCGGCCAGCGTCGTCAGCAGCCGATGTGCCGTGCTCTTCGCGACTCCGAGGCGTCGGGCCACCTGCGAGACCCCGAGCTCCTCGTCGGTGACGAAGCAGTCGAGGAGCTCGATGGCGGACGCGACGGACTTGAGCTCGCCCTCATGATGAGGCTCAGCCACTCCGGCACACCGCCCTCTCGTCGACCCCCCGACTCACGATACGGCTGCGGGGCGCCATGCGCGATGTGAACGACCGGACCGGCCACTCGGGCAGGAACCGGACGAGCGGCTACCTCTTGATCAACGGCGACCGTACGACGCTCGCTGCTGCACTGGCGTCGAGGAACTCCTCCTTGTAGATGTCACGGGGGAACAGGCGCTTGAGCATGAGCGTCTTCAATGCGGCCTCGACCATGCCGGGCGGTCCGCAGACGTAGCCGATGTACCCCTTCAGGTTCTCGTGGTCTGCGTTGAGCACGTCGGTGACCATCCCGGAGGCGAAGCCCTCCGCCTCCTCCTCCGACAGGCACGGCCGGTAGGTGAAGCGGTCGGGGTAGTCGGCCTCGAGGGCGCGGAACCGCTCGACGTCGTACATCCATTCGCGTGTTCGGGCGCCTTGGTAGAGGGTCAGGTGCCCGATCTCCTCGAGGTCGTTCTCCAGCGCGTGGCGGATCATCGACGCGATAGGCGCGAGCCCGGTACCGCCGGCAATGAGCACCGATGGCTCGTCGCGATCGACGCGCAGCACGAATCGGCCGTACGGCCCGCTGAGCTTGATCGGATCTCCGACCGCGAGGTCCTTGAAGATCCAGCCATCCGTGGCGAGGCCGTCCTTCGTGCGACGGATCTGGAACTCCAGGACGCGGGGCTCGGTCGGGATGTTGGCCATCGAATAGGTGCGCGTCACCCCGTCGTGCCCGGGAACGGCCAGTGCCATGTACTGGCCGGCGTTGAAGGTCAGGTCGCGATCGAGCTCGATCAGCAACCGGCGAGTGTCGAGGGCGACCTCCTCGAGCCCCACAACGGTCCCGGCGTAGTCCTCGACCGGGTAGACCTCGATGGCATCGTCGGCATCGACATCCGCCTCGATCGTGACGTCGGAGCGCGGCTTGCACACGCACAGAAGGGTCTTGCCCTCGTCACGCTCGAAGTCCATGAGGGCGAAGGACGAGGCCTCCCCGTGGTCGACGTCGCCCTCGAGGACCTCCGCCTTGCACGTGGCGCAGGTGCCGTGCGTGCAGGAGTGCGGCACCCACACGCCAGCCCTCAGGCAGGCGTCGAGGATGGTCTGGTCCTCGCGGCACATCACGTCTCGGCCCAGCGGCTCGACGGTGATCCGGTATTCGGTGGTCATGGGCTGCTCCTGCGATGTGGGGCCAAGACACGTGTGTCGCGGTGCCCGGTACGACTTCCCCCGGGCACCGCGACATGGGTCACTGTGAAGCGGCTAGACGCTGAACTGGACGAGGCTCTTGTGCCCGACGCCGTTGGCTTCCATCGACGCCGACGGATCCGGCGTCACCTCCTGGTCGTCGATGACCCACTGGACCGAGTCCAGGCTGTCCGGGACGAAGTCCGGATCGGCCGTGTAGAAGCCCTTGAGCACCCCGACGAAGTCCCCCCACGGCATGGCCTTGGGGAATCGGAAGCAGCCGGCGGCGACGAACCACGGATTGCCCTTCCACCACACGTGGACGAGCTGGTCGTCGCCGTAGAGCTCCTGGCGGGACTTGGACGGGAACTTGTACTCGCTGATGGCCACGACTGGCATGCCTCAGCCCTCCTTCACTGTCGATGCGTGCCACGCGGCCCAGTCGAGCTGGTCCATGGACCCGACGTACTCGCCACCGTCGCCCGGCTCGAGGCCGTACCAGACGGCGACGTCGGGCAGAGTCGGGCCACCGCAGTTGCCCTGGTAGATCTGGTGCACCGGAAGCCACGCCTGCACGTACTTCTCCGGCTCCCGCTCGAAGATCCACTTGCACCCGTCGGAACAGGTGTCGTAGCGTTCCCCCTCGTAGATCGAGTGCCGCTGGCACTGGGTCATCGGATCGCCAGGCTCGGTGAAGCCCATCGGGATCTGGCACACCTGGCACAGCTGCGGCAGACCGGGATTGAAGTACCGGCCACCCTCGTCCATGACCTTCTGGGCCTTGTCCCACACGACCGACTTGTAGATCGGCCACGTCTCGGGGTAGGCCTCGGCGAGCCAGGCCTGATCCTGAGCATTGGGCACCGTGGTGGTGAACGCCGCCGCATGGCTGAACTGGTACAGGATCCAGTACACCTGATGCGACAGGATCTCCTTCTCCTGAATGGCCCACTCGACGTCGCGCGGCGGCTTGATGCCGTAGTACGCGAGGTCCTTGAACAGGCCGTTGAGCATCTGCTCCTCGAAGTAGAGCTCGAACGCTTCCTTCCAGCTCATGACCCGCTTGGGGAGCATGTAGTCCATCATCCCCGCGACGAGGGAGATGAGCCGGTATCCGCGCCAGAACCACTTGTCCAGCCATGCCTGCACGATGGGCAGGTTGTCCTCGTCCTGCTCGAGCATGAACTTGATGCCCTCGAGGCCGAGCGTCATGTGACGGCTCTCGTCGGACTGCGCCGAGAACCCGAAGGTCATCGTGGGCAGGTCGCCGTTGAACGCCGCGCCCGACATGAACGGGACGAACAGCAGGTTGGTCAGCAGGTATTCGAACGAGAAGCCGATGGCGATGAGCCACTCGAACGGGCCCGCGGTGCCGGCGTCGTCGAAGAACGACTTGGGCACCGACAGGTACCAGACGCGGTCGCTCATCTTGTTCCAGTCGTGCATGCCGCCGAAGAACTTGTTGTAGTGCGACAGCGTGTGGATCTCCGTCTGCGCGTGGCGCAGTTCGTCCATGCTCTGGCACAGCGAGGCGAATCGAGCCCCGGGGCCGTTGAGGTAGCGGGCCAGATGCGCGAAGTTGCGGTGCGCCTGGTACTCGCCCGACGGGATGCCCTGAAGGAAGATCTTCATCGCGTTCATGTAGCTCGCGTCACTCAGGCTCAGCTGGCCCTGGCTCTGCGCGAAGCCGTCGAGAACCGCGTACAGGCGACGGTCCTTCTCCGCCTGGTACTTGTTGTAGGACTCCACCGTCAGACGGAAGGGATCCTCCCACTTGGACCAGTCGTGAACCTTGATGCCCTCGAACTTGGTGTAGGGGAAGGCATCGTCTTCCTCGACGTAGGACAGGGGCCAATCGAGGTCGTGCGTGAGCGCCGAGTACCGCTGCTTCATCGAC
The DNA here is from genome assembly GCA_016717115.1 of Actinomycetota bacterium. Taxonomy (GTDB): domain Bacteria; phylum Actinomycetota; class Actinomycetes; order S36-B12; family S36-B12; genus UBA10649. The sequence continues at coordinate 603,698 of JADKGE010000001.1, read as the reverse complement.
AGCTTGCGGACGGGCTTCTGGGTAGGAACGGACATATTCGCTTCTCCTCAGTGCTTCCAGGCGATGACGATCTCGTCGTCATCCCACTCAACGATCTCGCCGAAATACGACACGATGGCCAGCTGGAACTCGTGGGTCTCCCACGGGCGCCCTAGCCGCTGCTCGACGCTGGCCTGGTTGATCACCAGGCGACCAGGCTTGGTCAGCCGGATCAGTCCGGGCATGTGACGAACGGTCAGGTCCTCGTTGTCAGCCTCGACGGCCTCCACGATAGCCCTGTTCTCCTCGTTCTCCTGCAGGTCGACGCCCACCATGCGGGGCTCTGCTTCGACGCTCATCACTTACCTCCCGGAACGGTCAGGCCAAGGGCTTCGAGGTCGGTCACCAGGGCCGACGCGGCGGCATCCGAGGCGGCCACGGCGCCCGTGCCGACCCGCGCCTCGACAGCGGTCGCCAGATCACCGACGGCCTCGACGATCTGCTGCCAGCGAGCGGCGAGCACGTCGTTGAACGCGGCCTTGTTGGCCTCGCCGAACTCCTCGTCCGCGAACCACGTCTTGATCAGGTGGTCGACCCAGCGGCGCTGGTCGGTGAACCAGCCCGCGAAGTGCTGCGCCAGCAGGCTGTACGCCCCGGCACCGCCCATGAGCGCTGCTTCGTCGAGATGCGTGAACATCAGCGAGTAGAGCAGCCGATCGGTGAGGTCGAGGACGATGAGCTCTCGGGCGTAGTCCCTCTCGACCAGCATCTCCTCGATCAGGCGTCGCAATCCCTGCAGCGCCGGGTCGGTGAGCCACTTCTCCTTGGCCTGGCTGAGCGCGTGATCGTGACCGTCCGCGTAGACGATCCCGATACGCGAGATGCTCTGCGCGTTGCCGATGCGATCGAAGGCGGAGTACATGCACGCCTGCTCGATCGTCGTTCCGTAGGCGAACCGTGAGCCCTCGATGAGGATCAGCTCCGCGCCGGCCTCGTAGTGCCGAAGCGGCAGCAGCAGATCGCCGACGAGCGCGTCCCATCCGGCCGGCAGCTTCTGCAGCAGGCCGCGGGTGTCCACATACTCCAGGGACTTGGCGAACGCGTCGCCCATCGCTGCCCGGGACTGCACGTAGGGCGCGTAGTAGAACTGACGCGGATCCATGAAGGAGTAGGGGTCGGTGAGCCGGAAGACCGTGTAAGCGGGGTCGTAGAGCTCCTTGTCGGGAGCCCAGAGCGGGCGGTAGTGGAAGTTCTCCGTCGCCTGGATGTCGACCGAGCCCTCCTCGTAGCGGGATGCCGGCCGATCGCCGTATCGCCGCACGAGATTCGAGAAGGTCTTGCGCCGTTGCTCAATCACCTGCGTGCGCAGTTCGAATTGCATGCTCACCTCCTGGATGAATGACGAGATGTAGGTACTAGTGCGCCGGATGGCGCGGGGTGTCCGACTCCAGAAGGAGGAGAAGGAGAAGGTCCTGCACTGATTCGGGCCCCGCAAGTTCCTGGGGCTCGGAGTTGTCGAGTCCGTCGGCGACGACGCGGCCGTAGGCCTTGCCTTCGCCGAACACCGTCGAGACGACGGCAGCGCGGCCCCTGTAGTAGACGGAGAACATCATCTCGTTGCCCACGATGTCGTCGACGAGGCTCATGTGCTCGTCCTCCTCGTACAGGAGGGCGTTCACCTCGCAGACCAGTTGCTCCGTGAGCCCTCGATAGGCGATCTGAAGGTCGTTTCCCTTGCCCACCGGACGGATGACCGCCGGACGGGTGGCAACTGCTGGCAGGTCGGAGGGATCGACGTCCTCGCCGAGCGCCTCAGCCACCCGAACCATGAACGGCGTCATCCAGCCTCCCAGCGATGTGTTCTCAGCCCGACGGGCCTGATGTTCGGAAGTTAGGCGGTTCACGGTTCCGGCGAGCCACTCGTTCTGCATGGCGGAACAGTTTCTTCTGGGTCGCCAAACTAGCCTGCATTCTCGGCATCGTGGGCCGAATCCGACTACGTTCATCAGACCACGAAGGGATGTCATGACGGAGCCGGACCGCGACCCTGTCGCCGCCCCTCTCGCGGTGACGGTCGTGGTGTCCCGGCGACCCGCTCCCGGTCGCGAGGACGAACTGACCGCGTGGGGCCAAGGCATCAGCGAGGCGGCCACGCGCTTTCCGGGCCACCTCGCGGTGCAGTTGTACCCGCCGACGGCGCCCGATCGCGAGGACCTCGTTATCGCCTTCAGCTTCGCCACGGCGGCAGACCTCAGCGCCTGGGAGGGCAGCTCGGTGCGCCGTGAGTGGCTGGCGAAGGCCCAGCCCCTTGTCGAGGGCCCCACCCGCCCGCAGTCGGTCAGCGGTTTCGAGGGGATCTTCGCGCCCAGCGTGCAGGCGATGTCCTCCCCGCCGCCTCGCTGGAAGACGGCGAGCATCATCGCGATGGCCCTGTATCCGGCGTCGCTGCTCATCAACTGGCTGGTGATCCCGCAGGTGGTCGCGTGGAACATCTTCCTTCGCGTGGCCCTGTCGACCCTGTTGATCGTGCCCTGGATGACCTGGCTGGGGGTGCCCTACCTGACGAAGTGGCTAAGGCCCTGGCTGACAAGAACCCCAAGGTAACAACCCCACTTCCGCCGAGTGGCGGCTCGTGGCGGTCGAAACGGTCGTTTCGACCGCCACGAGCCGCCACTCGGCTGGGGGGGTCAGGCTTCTGGGGCAGCCCAGGTGTGGTGGACGGCCTCGACGTTGTTGCCATCGGGATCCCGCACGAAGGCGCCGAAGTAGCCGGGGTGGTACTCCGGCCACTCCCGTGGCTCGTGCAGGACTTCGGCACCCAGGCCGACGGCGGCGTCACGGAACGCGACGACCGCTTCGCGGCTCGGTGCCCGGAAGGCCAGGTGGGCCTCCCGGAACCCCTCGCCCGTGGTCAGCGGCCCGAGCCAGAACGACGGGAACTCCTCGCCGTAGCCGATGACGGGACCGAAGTCCATGAGTCGGCGACCACCAAGCTCCGCCAGAACCCGGTCGTAGAAGGCAGCGCTGGCCGCGATGTCCGCGCACTGAATGGCGATGTGATCGATCATGCCCCAACCCTGCCACCACTCCCCGTCGAGTGGCGGCTTGTGGCGGCAAGGGCCCCGCAGCGGACCGCCACAAGCCGCCACTCGACGGCAGTGGGGTGGGTACTTTGGGGGCGTGGGCAAAGGCAAGGGCTTGGGCAGGGGCTTGGGCTTGGGCTTGGGCGACCGGCGTCACCGCTCGTGGTCGGCCCTTGACCTCGTCTCCTTCGGTTCGATCCCGCTGGTCGAGGTGTCGGGTCTGGCCGTGGCCGCCTGGGAGCAGGGCACCTTCCTCGTGGCCGTGGGCGACCACGGGCCCGACCTCGCCTATCTCGAGCTTGCCGCCGGCGACACGGACGTCACCGGGTGGCGCGTCATCGACCTGTCCACGATCTCCGCCCCGCCGGGCTCACCGCGGGTCAAGCAGGCCGAGGCAGTGGCCACCGACGGCATCCGACAGGCGCTGGTTCTCATCGAGGACCCGCCGGTGCTCCTCGTCCTCGACGTGCCCGATCGGCGACTCACCCACGCCTTCGGTCTCGACGGCGCGGATCTGCCCGGACTCGGCTCGACCTGGGCGACCGATCCCAGCTCACGCGGCGAGGGCCTGGTGCTCCTACCGGGTGGCCACGTGCTCGTCGTGAAGGAGAAGAAGCCGGCCGGGTTCATCGAGTTCGGGCCGCAGGGGGACCCTCCGCTCGGCGTCGCGGCCCAGACACTGGGCCAAGCGGCGCACGGGTGGACTCCGCCCGACGAGGACACCCTCACGGCCCTCGCGTGGTGGCCGGCCAGTGCGGAGCTCGACGACCTGTCCGATGCGGCCGTCGGCCCGGACGGCAACCTGTACCTGCTGTCGGACAAGAGCAACGCCGTCGGACGGCTCCGGCTGCCGCTTGCCGGCGATGCGCCTACGGAGGCCTCCTTCGACCAGGTGTGGGCCCTGCCCGACTGGGTCACCAAGGCCGGAGGCCTGGCGTTCCTGCCCGACGGCAGAGGCGTGGTCGCGGTCGATCAGCCGAAAGTGGGTCGCAACCTCGTCACGCTGCCGACGCTCGCGACCTGGCCCGGACCGACCGACGCCTAGATGTTCTGTCCATCGACGTTGGTAACGAGGCGCGTCAGCTGTTGACGTGGGGAAGGCCTCCTTGTGAGGTGTGAAGCGACCAAGCAATCACATTCACGAAGGAGGCCTTCATGGCCCACGCTAATGCCCCGTTGTCCGAGCTGGGCCGGTTGAAGCTGGCCCGGTTCCATGTTGAGTCGGGGTCGACGATCCGTGGGACTGCGGAGCGGTTCCAGGTCTCGACCACGACGGTGATCCGATGGTCGCGTCGGTATCGGGCGGTGTTGGCCGCCGGGATGACGCCGACGTCGCGGGACATGGTCGATGTCTCGAGCCGGCCGCACCGATCGCCGACGCGGACCAGGCGCCGGATCGAGAGGAGGGTCAAGCACCTGCGAACGAAGCGGCGGTTCGGGCCGGTCCAGATCGCGGGCCGGGTCGGGATCCCCGCCTCGACCGTGCACCGGATCCTGGTCCGCGAGGGCCTCAACCGGCTCGATCACATGGACCGGGCCACCGGTGAGGTCATCCGCTACGAGCGGGACCGGCCCGGGGACCTGCTGCACGTGGACGTGAAGAAGTTCGGCCTGATCCCTCCCGGCGGCGGATGGAAGGTCAACGGACGCGCCGGGTTCCAGACCGGACGCAAGCAGATCGAGGCCGACCGCCGCCAGCAGCGGTCCCGACGAGGAACCGGAAGGGCGGGCTACGCGTTCGTGCACTCCGCAGTCGACGACCACTCCCGCCTGGCCTACTCCGAGGTCCACGACGACGAGACCAAGGCGACCACCGTGGCCTTCTGGACCCGGGCGATCGCGTTCTACGCCTCGCACGGGATCACCGTCACCGAGGTCATCAGCGATAACGGCCCGGCCTACCGCTCCACCGACTGGGTCCGGCTGAACACCGACCTCGGCATCGCCATCCGCCGCACCCGGCCATACCGACCCCAGACCAACGGCAAGGTCGAGCGCTACCAGCGGACACTGCGCGACGAATGGGGCTACGCCAAGGCCTACTCCTCCGAATCAGCCCGCCGGAAGGCCTTCGACCAGCTGGCTCCACATCTACAACCATCACAGGCCACACACCGCACTCGGCGGCAAGCCACCGGTCACCCGCGTGACCAACCTGCTTGGACAGAACACCTAGAAGTGGGCGTTCTCCGTGTAACCGCCCCACAGGCCGCGTAGCTCGCCGCAGATCTCGCCCAGCGTCGCCTCGGCGCGGGCCGCCTCGAGGATGGGCTCGATGAGGTTGCCCTCGCCTCGCGCCGTCTCGGCGACCGCGGCCAGTGCCCGGCTGACGCGAGCGTCGTCGCGCACGCGCCGGCGCTCGCCGAGGGCCCGCACCTGGTCACGCTCGACGTCCCGGCTGATCCGCAGGATCTCCAGGTCCTTGGCAAGGGAGTCGGTATGACAGTTCACGCCGACGATCCGCTTCGTCCCCGTCTCGAGCGCTCGCTGATGGTCGAACGCCGCCTCAGCGATGTGCCCGGTGAACCAGCCGTTCTCGATGCCCCGCAGGATGCCGGACGTCATCGGGCCGATGGCACTGACCGATCCAGACTCCCCCATCTCGCGAATCTGCCTGAAGATCGCCTCGGCCTCGTCCTCCAGCCTCGTGGTCAGCTCCTCGACGTACCACGATCCGCCGAGCGGGTCGGCGACATTCGCGACCCCCGTCTCCTCCATGATCACCTGCTGCGTTCGCAGCGCCACCTCCGCCGATTCCTGCGTCGGCAGGGCGAGCGTCTCGTCGAGGGCATTGGTGTGCAGGGAGTTCGTGCCGCCGAGCACCGCGGCGAGCGCCTGCACGGCCGTGCGCACCACGTTGTTCATCGGCTGCTGGGCGGTGAGCGAGACGCCCGCCGTCTGGGTGTGGAACCGCAGCCACTGGGCCCGCTCCGTGGTCGCGCCATAGACGTCGCGCAGCCATCGGGCCCAGATGCGGCGGGCGGCCCGGAACTTGGCGATCTCCTCGAAGAAGTCGACGTGGCTGTCGAAGAAGAAGGACAGACCGGGGGCGAAGGTGTCGACGTCCAGGCCCCGTGACACGCCCAGCTCCACGTAGGCGAACCCGTCGGCGAGGGTGAAGGCCAGCTCCTGCGCGGCAGTCGAGCCGGCCTCCCTGATGTGGTAGCCGGACACGCTCAACGGCTTGTAGTAGGGGATCCGCTTGGCGCAGAACTCCATGAGATCCCCGATGAGCCGCAGGTGCGGCTCCGGCGGGAACAGCCACTCCTTCTGAGCGATGTACTCCTTGTAGATATCGGTCTGGAGCGTTCCGTTGAGCGACGAGATGTCAACGCCCTGCCGCTCCGCCGCGGCCACGTACATGCAGAAGACGGGAATCGCCGGGCCCGAGATGGTCATCGAGGTCGTGACCTGGTCGAGCGGGATGCCATCGAACAGGACGTCCATGTCGAAGGCCGAGTCGATCGCGACCCCGCAGTGTCCCACCTCGCCCAGACTCCTCGGATCGTCGGAGTCCAGGCCCATCAGCGTGGGCATGTCGAACGCGACGGACAGGCCGCCGCCGCCCCTCTGCATGATCATGCGGTACCGCTCGTTGGTCTGCTCGGCGTTGCCGAAGCCCGCGAACTGGCGGATCGTCCACGTACGCCCGCGGTAGCCGGTGGCGTACAGGCCGCGCGTGAAGGGGAACTCCCCCGGCCAGCCGATGGACTCCATCCGTGGATCGTCGACCTCGGGCGGCGGCCCGTACACGGGCGCGACGTCGACTCCGCTCAGCGTGGTGAAGTCGGCCGCGCGAACCTGCCCGGACGCGACCGCGGCATCGAATCGCTCCTGCCAGCGCCGCCGTCCCGCGTCGATCCCCTCGGAATCCACGGGTCCTCCCCTCGACAGTCGCAGGGTACGCCTCGGATCGGCGAAGTCGAACGGTCACGACACGCTTGTGCGCTTCGCGTCCTCCATCATCCGGCGGGCCAACGCGCCCCGGCCGTGCACCCCGAGCTTCCTATAGACGCTGCCGAGGTGGTACTCGACCGTCTTGGGAGACAGGAAGAGCAACTCCGCCACCTCGCGATTGCTGCGTCCCTCGGCGACCGCGGTCGCCACTGCCGTCTCCTGCGGGGTCAGGACATCGAGACCCTCGGCCTCCTCCGGCTGGCCTCCGGCAGCACGCAACTCGGTGCGCGTGCGCGCCAGCCAGGGTCGCGCGCCCAGCCGGTCGAAGGCTCGCTCCGCCTGCAGCAGGGCGGCCCGGGCATGCGTGCGTCGGCGCATGCGCCGCAGGTGCTCGCCCTGGAGCAGGAGCGTGCGCCCGTGCTCGAACGGGTCCGGTGCCGCCTCATGAGCGGCGACGGCTGCCTCGTACCAGCCCGCCGCCTCATCGCCGGCCGAGACCAGCGCCGCGACCCGGGCCGACAGGGCATCGGCCGCCGGATCCCTCATGGCCAGCAGGTGGGCGCGCACCTCCTCACCACGAACGGCCGCCGCCTCGAGGTCACCGGACCTCGCCAGCGCCTCCACGAGGTCGACGCGGGCGGGCAGGACGCCGTCTCGAAGGCCTCGCCCGAGGAACGGACTGTCGGCCGCGGCGGACAACGAGGCGATCGCGGGCTCCCGGCGACCATCGGCCAGGGCGCGCAGGCCCAGGGCCCGATCCAGCGTGGCGAGCCTACGTCGATCCCGCTGGCGCATGGCGGCGTCGCGGAGCGCAGTGCTCTCCTCGAGGAGCACGTCGTCATCCCCCGCCATGCCGGCCAGTTCCGCGGCGAGGGCTGCCATGCCGAGCTGGACGCCGGTGGCACACGTCGTGACGGCGACCGGTCGACCCACGGCAAGGAGGTCGCGAGCGGCGGGCCAGTCGCCGCTCGCTCGGGCCCGCCACGCCTGGATCCCGTACAGGCACGCCAGCGGCGCCGACTCATCCACCATCCGCTGCAGTGCCGCGACCGCCCGGTCGCCGGACGCGGCGCTGGTGTCGAGCAACACATCGTCCAGGAAGACCATCGACAGCAACCGGTCGAAGGGCTCGGCCGCGGGATCAACCCCCGCCGCTGCCGCGATCGCGGCAGCTCGAAGGGGCATCGCCTCGGCCACCTGTCCGGCCTGGAACAGTCCCGCTGCCACGAGGGCGGTGCCGGCCCACGGCGGCTCGACGCCCTCGAGGGTCGGCTCCAGGCGGCGCTCCAGCTCGGCGTACTCCCGTGCCGCTCGCAGTCCCTCGACCACGTTGCCGAGGGTCCACGCGTTCATCGCCGCGTCCCACAGGAACATCAGAACCGTGTGCGGCGACGACGCACGGGCCCGCACGATCGTCGACCACTGCGCGGTCAGGGCCGCGTCCGGATCCGTGTGTGATCGCTGGAGGGCTCGTAGCCAATCGACCCAGCAGGCCGACTCCTCGTCGAGCTCGGCCCCGGCCAGGAGCTCGACGAGATCGTCGACGTCGGCGTAGTCGAGCCCGTTGGAGATGATGAGCCGCGCCGCGTGGAGTGCCCTGTCCACCCGTTCCGCCGGCGTCACGGACAGGCGAGCGGCGGCCTGCCAGGCGTCGCTGGCCATGCGGAGGTGGTCAGATGCCTCGGCGCGCTCACCCTGTCGCTGCAGGGCGGCGGCGACGCCCGCATTGGCCGTCAGCACCGACTGGACGAGGTGGTCGATGACGATCCTGGGCGGCAGGTCGAGCGCCTCCGCCGCCTCCGCAGCGCGGCGATGCCCGTCCCTGACGGTCGCGCCTCGGGTGCGGGCCAGCACGACGTCGCGCACCACCGTCGTCAGCCGGGGCGGCCCACCTGTCGGGTCCCGCACTGCCAGGCCGGCCTCGACGAGCTCGTCGAGGTCAGCGTCCTGCCAACCCGTGGCCGACGCCATGGCGGCGAGGACGTCGCTACGGGCTCCCGCGATGGCCACGTCGACCACGGCCCGCTGCCCGCCTGCGGACAACCCGTCGAGCCGTCCGCTCCAGGCATGCTGCAGGGCGGCAGGCACCGGCATGATGCTCGGCAGCGCGTCACGCCCGCAGATCTGGTCAGGGGTCAGCAGCCGAGGGGCCTCCGTCAGGGCGCAGGGGTTGCCGCCGAAGGCGTCGACGATGGACACGGCGGGCTGCGGGAGGTTGGGCCCCGCGGCCGCCCGCAAGACAGTCAGCGAGGCCTCCCGGGTGAGGGGACTCAGGTAGAGGTGCGGCCACGAGGCGAAGCGCTCTCCGGGGCCGCCGTCACCGGCCAGGGCGACGATGACGCCGACCGGCAGCTGGTCAGCGCGCTCGGCTGCCACCGCCAGGGCGATCAGGGAGGACGCATCAGCGAAGTGCGCGTCGTCGACCACCACCAGGACGGGGCCGTCGAGCGCCCGCCGGGTGAGTTCCGCGAGCAGCGCGTCCCCGCGATCGGCCACCCCGTCGCCGAGTGAGGGCTGTCGGCCCGAGATGCGCTCGAGATCGTCGACGAGGGAGAACGCATGACCTGCGGACCCCTCGGTCGCCGTCACCTGGACCACCTGCATGCCGCGACCACTCGCGCGGCGGCGTGCCGCGGCGAGCAGGGTCGACTTGCCCATACCCGGATCTCCGACGACGACGATGCGACCACCGCTGCCCTGCCGGGCCGCGTCCAGCAGGCGGTCGAGCTGAGTCAGCTCAGCGCTACGACCCACGAGCACACCTAAGGCTGTTCCGCCCGACGGCGGCGACGGCAGGGCCGAAAGTCCCTCGACACGGGGGACGCCCGACGCCGGAAACCCGGTGTTTCCCCTGATGCGAGACCCCCGCTGGCGGGTGGACCGTAGAAGTGCACGAGCCGTACACCCCTAGGAAGGAAAGCCATGACCACTCCCGTGCTTCAGCATGTCGCTCTGAGCGTCCACGACATCGACAAGAGCGCCGACTGGTACGCCCGCCTGTTCGATCTCACCCTCGTTGCGGAGTTCGACGAGCCCGCGCCGATGAAGGTCTTCATGACGCCGGACGGGCAGGCCATCGACCTGCGCCAGGATCCCGCCGTCGCCCCCGAGTCGTTCACCCAGGAGCGCGTCGGCCTCGACCACATCGGATTCGTGTGCTCGAGCCGAGCCGAGCTCGACGGCTGGCAGCTTCGGCTGCGCGAGCACGGCGCCGAGATGTCCGACATCGAGTCGTCCCCGTTCGGCTGGCACCTCAACTTCCGCGATCCCGACGGCATCCCGCTGGAGTTCTTCCTGCCCGCGTCCGCCGTCTCGTCCTGACGTCGGCGAGCCACCACGCGTCCTAGGGGACGGCTGCGCCCCTAGGGTCCCGTTGCCCTAGGGGCGCGTGGCCTCCTCGAGGAGTTCCAGGATGTGCCGGTAAGGGCGTCCGGTGGCCCGACTCATGCCCAGTTCGCAGGTGCGGTTCAGCGACGCGTAGGCGTCGAACTCCCGAGCGGAAACCGAGCGGGCCTCGGCCGCCGTAGCCGACGCCGTGAGTTCAGGGTGCAGCAGTCCGCGATCTCCCGCGAACGCGCAGCAGCCCCACCCCTCGGGTACGACCGCCTCGTCCGCGATCGCGCGTGCCAGCACCAGCAGGTCGGCGTTGACGGTCATCCGCGTCGATGAGCAGGTGGGATGCAGCGCGATCGACGTCAGTCGGTGCGAGACGACCAGCGACGGCAGCACGCGGTCGGCGACGAACTGCACGGCATCGACGACGTCGATCCGGACACCGTGTGCGCTCTCCACGGCGCCGAGCATGCCCTCGAGCCCCTCGGTGCACGATGTCGCATCGCAGACGAGGGGAAGCGAGCCGTGCCTGGTCGCCTCCCAGGCCCAGGGCGCCACGCGATCGCTCATCGCCTCATGACCGGCCACCATCCCCTTCGACTTCCACGGGGTGCCGCAGCACATCTCGCCGATCCCGTCGGGCACGGCCACGCGCACGCCTGCGCGTGAGCACAGCTCGAGGAAGGCAGCGCGGACTCCGGGGCCGCTCGACTCGGCGCCGAACATGGCGTTGACGCAGGCGGGGAAGTAGACCGCCGCGGGGCTTACGGCGTGCCACGGCGTCCGCGGCTCGCCACCGCCGGGCAGGGCGGCGTCCCACCTCGGCACCATGTCGGGGCCGAGCAGGCGGCGGGCGGCGTCCGAGGCCGGCACGAGGGCGGATCCCGGCACGCGTGCAGCGATGTCCAGTGCCAGGCCGATGCCGGCACTGACGGGCTTCCAGTGCCGCCCCGCCGTGCGCCAGACCGCATCCTGGATGGGCTTGCGCTGCTCGGCCCGAAGTCGGCGGACGAGATCGCCCGTGTCGATGAGCACCGGGCAGGCCGTCTGGCACATCCCGTCGACCGCACAGGTCTGCACGCCGTCGTAGACGTAGTCCTCCTCGAGCTCCGCCACGAGCCGATGGTCGCCGGCGGCCTGCGCGGATGCCAGGGCGCGCCGCAGGACGATGCGTTGTCGGGGCGTGAGGGTCAGGTCTCGGCTGGGGCACACGGGCTCGCAGTAGCCGCATTCCACGCAGCGGTCGACCTCAGCCTCCACCGTCGGCGTGATCTTGAGGTCGCGAAGGTGGGAGTCGGGGTCGTCGTTGAGCAGTACGCCGGGATTCAGCACGACATGCGGATCGAGGAGGCGCTTCACCTCCACCATCACGTCGTACAGCTCGTCGCCGTACTGGCGGCGAACGAACGGAGCCATGATGCGTCCCGTGCCGTGCTCCGCCTTCAGGGTCCCGTCGTGGCCGAGGACGAGGTCGACCATGTCCTCGGTGAACGCCGAGTAGCGCACGAGCGACGCGGGGTCGTCGAACCGCTCGTTGAGCAGGAAGTGGATGTTGCCGTCCTTGGCGTGGCCGAAGATCACGCTGTCGTGGTAGTCGTGGCGCGCGAAGAGGGAGATGAGGGACTCGCACGTGCCCGCGAGCGCCGGCACGGGAACGGCGATGTCCTCGAGCAGGGCCGTCGTGCCCGAAGGCCGCGCGCCGGCCACGGTGGCGTACAGGCCCTTGCGGATGTGCCAGAGATCGGCCCTCGTCGACGGGGCCGCCGCCAGGTCGGCGGGTGCCACGAGGGGCAGCCGATCGAGAAGGGGGCGCGCCGCGTCGATCCGCGCCGCCAGGGCGTCGGCCGTCATCTCCTGGTACTCCACGAGGAGCGCCGCCTGACGGTCGATCACCATCGACGTGAGGCCCTGAGTCGCCTTGGGGTCGCGCTGCGCCACGCGCAACGACGTCTCGTCCAGCAGCTCGATCGCGGCGAGGCCCGACCCCACCAGTTCGGGAAGTGCATCCGTCGCGCCGTGCAGCGAGCCGAAGAACAGCAGACCGGTTGCCACGTGGGGTCGGATGGCGACGGTGCGGAACGTAACCTCGGCGACGAAGCCGAGCGTGCCTTCGCTGCCGACCAGGAGGTGGGCGAGGATGACGGCCGGGCTGTCGAAGTCCAGGAACGAGTTCAGCCCGTAGCCCATCGTGTTCTTCAGTGAGAACTGGCTCTCGATGATGGTCCGCGATGTGGTGTTTCCCCTCACCCTGTCGCGAAGGCGGATCAGTCCGTCGTGCAGGTCCGGCTCGCGCTGGCGCAGCAGCCCGTCCGCGTCCGGGTCGCCCGTGTCGACGACGGTCCCGCTCGCCAGCACAAGCACCATCGACTCGATCGTGCGGTAGGAGTTGAACTCGGTGCCACACGCCATCCCGCTCGAGTTGTTGGCAACGACGCCGCCGACGGTGGCCGCGGACTCGCTGGCCGGGTCGGGTCCGAGCTTGTAGCCGAGCGGAGCCAATCGAGCGTTGACCGCGCCGATGGTCGCGCCCGGCTGGACCCGCACGCGGCGGCCGTCGTCGAGCACCTCGATCCGTCGGAAGTGGCGGCGGGTGTCGACGAGGATGCCCGACGTCGTCGCCTGCCCGCTCAGGCTCGTTCCCCCGGAGCGGAAGGTGAGGGGGATGCCCTGCTCGCCGCTGACCCGCAGCAGGCGCGCGACATCGCCCGCGTTCTCGGGGGTCACCACCGCCTGCGGTGTCAGCAGATAGTGCGAGGCGTCGTGCGCGTAGGCGAGCCGGTCACTGGCTCGGCTCCGCACGCCACCGGGCAGCACCCGGCTGACCGCATCGACGAGGCGCTGGTCGGTCGTCAGCGCGGGACCGGCGGCGGAACTCACTCCCCCAACCTAGACGGCTCCGAGATCAGTAGCCGCGCGAGGCGTCGTCCACTTCCGCACCTGCGAGCGTCTCCGCGAACTCGGTCGCCGTCATCGGCTTGGAGAACATCGGGTAGTCATAGGTGATGGCATTGGCATGCTCCTCTGGGCTGGTCGCGCCGACGCAGTCGGTGAGCGTGACCACCTCGAAGCCCTTCTCGTAGGCCGATCGCATCGTCGACTCGACGCAGCAATTGGTGAGGAAGCCGCCGAGGACGACCGTCTTGATGCCCTTGCTGCGCAGGATGAAGTCGAGATTGGTGCTCGCGAACGCGTCGAGCCCGCGCTTGCCCTCGAGGACGATGTCGCCGTCCTCCGGCGCGAGCTCATCGATGATCTGAGCTCCCCACGAGCCCTTGACGAACGAGTTGGAGTCGACGACTCCCTTGAGGATGCCGTACGGGGTGGACGTGATCTCGTTGTAGCCCTCGGCGAACTGGATGGGCGCATGGACGATCGTCGCCCCTGCCGCGCGTGCCGCCGCCACGGCCTTGTGAGTGTTGTCGAGCATGCTCGTCTGGTCCATGACCTCTTTCACGGCACCGTGCAGCGTGCCGCCCTCGCTGGTGAAGTCGTTCTGGAACTCGACGAGTACGACGGCAGTGCTGTTCGGATCCATCTGCATCCCCTAGGTGCTCGCTGTGGACCATCAGTGTGCCACCGCGGTCGCCGGACGGGCGGTGGATCGGGTGATCTCGCACCCCGGCGCGGGCTCTTCCGCAGCGACTCGACAGGCCTTACGCTGCCAAGCACATTCGTACCCCGAGTCCGGAGACGAGACGATGGCGTTCCTGGGTCGATACCGACGCGAGACCGGCACCACGATGCCGCGCGTCGTCACGATCAGCGTTGCGCGCGCCGCATCCGACGCCCTGAAAACCGAGCAGACCCAGCACTTCTCCGTCCGCATGCACGAGGAGGGAACCCCCGTCACCTGGCGGCGCGACATCGCCTTGAAGGGCCCCGCTCAGCGAGCGATCGAAGCCGATCTGGTCGTGCTGGACGACTGGTCGCAGGGCCTTCGCTCGGACCCGAAGGAGGCCACGCGGGTGGCGACCCGTCTGGGACGACGGCTGTACGACACGTTCCTCGGCGCCTCCGGCAGTGACTACCTCGCAGAGCACGAGCCGACGGCACTGATGATCGACGCGGACGAGACGGCCCTGAACCTGCCGTGGGAGCTGATGGCGGACACCGAGGGGCCGCTCGTGCTCAAGTGGCCGGTCGGCCGGATCGTTACGACGCGCACGCGGCCACGGCCCGAACGTGACCCCCGCGACGAGGACACGACAATCGCCGTCCTGGCGGTGGTCGACCCGTCCAGGGATCTCAGCGACGTCGACTCGGAGCTCGCGGCACTGCGGCGGCTCGGCGAGATGGGATACCTGCGACTCGACGTCCTCGAGGGCGACGCCGCGACGCACGCGTCCCTCGCCGGGCACGTCGCCGCGACTGCCTACGACGTCCTTCACTTCTCCGGGCATGGGGGCTTCCTGCCCGGGCGACCGGGTCTGAGCGGGCTCCAGCTGGCAGACGGCCCGCTGCTCACCCGCAGCATTGTCGATCTGCCGTGGCAGAAGCCGCCGTACTTGGCCATCACGAGCGCCTGCTGGAGCGCGAGGTCCGCTCCCGACAGACGCCTGGCCACCCCTCGTGGCGGCGGCAACGGCGTCGCGGCGGCCTTCCTTTCGGCGGGAGCCAGCGGCTGCCTGGGGTTCGGCTGGCCGGTGACCGTCCGCGCCGCCGCACTCTTCGTCGAGACGTTCTACGGGGCCCTCGTGGACCAGGAGAACGTCGGTCGGGCGGTACTCGAGGCCAGACGGGCCACGATGCAGGAGCTATGGGGCCGGGCCGATCTCGCCGGCCTCGGCGCGGTCTTCTACGGGGACGTCGGCACCGCCGAGCGTCGCGAGTTGCAGCAAGCGGAATGAGGAGGACTCATGGCACGACGCAAGTTCGGTGATCTGATCATCCTGCTGCCCGGCATCACCGGCAGCGTGCTCCAGAAGAACGGCAAGGACGTGTGGGCCATCACTCCGCAGTCCGCGATCTCGGCGCTGTTCACCCTGGGCGGGAGCATCAAGGACCTCGAGATCCGGGGCAAGGACGATCCGTCGAAGGACGACCTCGGCGACGGTGTCACCGCGCCGCGCCTCGTCCAGGACCTGCATCTCATCCCCGGGCTGTGGGCCATCGACGGCTACACGCAGATCAAGACCCGCCTGTTCGCCGAGCTCACCCTCGAGGAGGGCAAGAACTGGTTCGACTACCCGTATGACTGGCGGCGCGACAACCGGGTCCACGGCCGTCAGCTTGCCGATCGCGCACCCAAGTGGCTCGCGGCCTGGAAGAAGGCGAGCGGGAACCAGGACGCCAAGCTCGTCCTCCTCGCCCACTCGATGGGCGGTCTCGTCGCGCGCGACTTCCTCGAGCGGCATGACGGCTGGAAGATCACGCGGCACCTCATCACGTTCGGCACGCCGTATCGCGGGTCGCTGAATGCGGTCACGACCCTCGTCAACGGGATGGACAAGGGTTTCGGCCCCATCTCGGTCGACCTCAGTGGGCTCCTGCGCTCCTTCCCGTCGATGCACCAGCTGCTGCCCATCTATCCGTCGGTCGAGATGGGCGGCACCTCGTCCGGCCGGGTGAGGCGTCGCTCCCCGGGATCGACAAGGCCAAGGCCGCCGACGCCCTGCGCTTCCATCGCGATATCGAGGCGGCGGTCACGGCTCATCAGGCACAGTCCGCCTATCGCGACGGCGGCTACCAGATCACGCCGATCGTCGGCATCTTCCAGCCGACGGACCAGTCGGCGCGGCTGGTCGGCAACAAGGTCACGATGTTCACGAGCCTGGGCGGCGAGGACATGGGCGGCGACGGCACCGTGCCCCGCGTCTCGGCCACCCCGATCGAGCTGTCCGACACCCCGCGCGAGACCTATGTGTCGACGAAGCACGGCTCGCTCCAGAACGCCGAGGCGGCGCTGTCCCATGTCGTCGGCACCGTCACGCGCAAGCGCCTGAGCCAGTACAAGGATGCACCCTTCAACAGTTTCTCGCTGGATGCTCCTACCGTGCTCAGCGCCCGGCAGGAGCTGGACATCGTGGCCTCGACGGTGGGTCCGGCCGCGTCGGCGCGCGCCACGCTGGTCGACGTGGCCACGGGTCGAGTCGTGCGTAGGCGCACGATGCGTCGTCGGGCCGACGGCTCCTTCCGCTCCACCGTGCCGCCCCTCGCCGAGGGCGTCTACCGACTCGAGGTGGTAGCCGCCGACGATTCGGCGGCCATGACGCCCGTCTCTGACCTGATCACCGTCCTCGACTCGCGCAAGCGCCGTCGCTGACGAGCCACTCCCCTTTGAGCGTCAGGAGCACCATGGCGAACGGCTACTCCCTTCACGGCGGACTGAATCGGGTCAATCCGGCGTCGTACGGCGGCTGGCCAGGCACGCTGAGCGCCTGCGAGAACGACGCCCGCGCCATGCAGTCCGTCGCGCAGTCGCTCGGCTACTCCACGTCGTTGCTCCTCACCGAGGCGGCGACGTCCCGAAAGGTGGTCGCGGCGATCACCAAGGCGGCCGCGTCGATGGTCGCGGGCGACATCTTCTGGCTGACCTACTCGGGGCACGGTTCGCAGGTGCCCGACCGCAACGGCGACGAGGCGAGTCGCGAGCGGCGAGGTCGGCGAGTCGGCCGACCAGTACGACGAGACGTGGGTGCTGTACGACCGGATGCTCGTCGATGACGAGCTCTGGGCGCTGTGGTCCCTGTTCCCGGCGAAGTCGCGGATCGTCATGCTCTCGGACTCGTGCCACAGCGGCACGGTCTCCAAGGGGCACCGCCACCCTGGGCGATTCCGCGACCCTTGGCGACAGCCAAGGTGCGCAGCAAGCGCATGCCTCTCGACGTGGAGGAGCGAACCTACAAGTCCCACCGGCGCACGTACGACGCCATCCAGAGCCGGGTGCTCCCGCGCACCAAGGCCGACGTGACGGCGACCATCGCCCTCGTCTCGGGCTGCCAGGACAACCAGGAGAGCCTCGATGGCCGGGTGAACAGCCTCTTCACCGCGCAGCTGCTCAAGGTATGGCACGACGGCGCCTTCAGCGGTTCGCTCAAGTCGCTCCGGGAGTTGACGAGCGCGCAGATGCCCCGTCGCAGACCCCCAACTACTACACCGTTGGCCCCCGCCAACCGGAGGTTCCTCTCCCGCGCCGGCGTTCCGCATCTGACACGCACCACGAAGGGAACAGTCATGACCGATCGTCGGGCGCTCTGCGTCGGCATCAACCAGTTCGCCAACCTGCCGATGGCGAGCTGGCTTTACGGCTGCGTCAACGACGCCAGGGACATGGCGTCGCTGCTGCGGAAGAGCTACGGGTTCGGGTCGCGAGATGTCGTCACGCTGACGGACGACAAGGCGACGAAGGCGGCGATCATGGCCCGGCTCAACGCGATCGTCGACCTCGCGGTCGCCGGCAAGGTCAAGCACATCGTCTTCACCTACTCGAGCCACGGCACGCAGGTGCCCGACGCCAATGGCGACGAGCTCGATCGCGCAGACGAGGCGCTCGTGGCCTACGACCTCGCCCCGACGGGGACGCGTGGGATCTCGACACGGTGATCGTCGACGACGAGCTGCATGCGCTCTTCGCGCGGGTACCGGCGGATGTGCTGGTGGAGGCCTTCCTCGACACGTGCCACAGCGGGACGGGGCTGAAGGCGATGGACATCCTCCAGGGCCGGCGGCCAAAGTTCCTGCCGCCACCGACGCCGATCGGCGTAGACGGCGTAGCGGAGCGCGAAGTGGTGCAGCTCGGCGACAAGTTCTTCCGGCGCAAGAGGGGGATCGCCGTCCAGGAGCCGGTGCTGTTCGCCGCCTGCAAGGCCGCGCAGACGTCGTCCGACGCGAGCTTCAACGGTCGATCGAGCGGAGCCTTCACGTACAACCTCCTGAAGGCGCTCAAGGCGAAGCCGGATGCGACGCGCGCAGAGCTGCTGACCGCCGTTCGGGCCGGGCTCAAGGCCGACCGCTTCTCCCAGATCCCGCAGCTCGAGGCTCCGTCCGCGACCAAGAAGCGACCCCTGGGGCACTAGGTCGCTACCTGTCGTCGGCCAGTCGCCGCGCCGATGCGTGCATCTCGCTGAACACGCCGGCGCGGCGCGTGGCCACATCGGCCGCGTCGACCCCGAGCATCGACGGCCCGGCCGCCTCGTCGAGCCGTGCCTGCTGGCGTTCCGCGTCGAGCACTGGCTTGATGGCCGCGAAGGCCAGCCGCCCACCCTCGTTGAAACGGATGAGCCCGCCGCCGCGCAGGACGATGTTGCCCTTCACCCGCAGCCCCAGCCGCCGGCGGGCGTCGTAGGCGCTCATCGGCACCTGTTGGACGAAGCTCGCACCGATCTCGGAGACGATGAAGCCATCAGGACCCACCCGCATGCTCGGCCGAACACGCTCGACGACCAGGGGGATGTCAGGATCGATCGCGGCCGCGCGCAGCATGGCGGGGTTCTCCCACAGGAACCGGTAGACCTCTTCGGGGTCGGACGCCAGGGAGGACAGCCGCACCGGGTAGTGCAGATCGCGCAGCCCGGACAGGCCGTCGAGATCGTCGTCCGGAGCCGTGATCCCCAGCGGTCCGAAGGCGGCGCGCAGCGTTCCGCGGTAGTCATGATCGTCGTCGGGCACGACGACCGCGTCGGCCGCGAGGATGCCGCGAAGGATGTCGTCGAAGGTGACGTCGATCGGGGGGGTGTAGCTGATCCCGCGAATGAGCATGGCGAGCACCTGACGCCCGACCCTCGCCCCGGAGTCGGCGATCTGGTACTCGCTCGCCCGACCGCCCGGGCGAGCCATGCGCGTCTGCCACAAGGTGAGCACGGTGTCCATCAGGCCCTTGACGAGGACGGCGCCGCGGCGATGGGGCTCCCGCTCCGACCGCCAGTCGGGCGGCACGCGGTCGGTCACCGAACGGCGAAGTGCCTGACGTGTGAGCAGGCCGTCGGCGACTCCGAACAGGCCGGTCTGCACCAGGGCGTCGTCGGAGATTCCCTCCTCCGCCGTGGCCTGGGCCGCGTTCAGCTGCTCGGCGACCCGCTCGGTCGAGGAGAACACCGACAGCATCGCGACCACGTCCGCGACGGCCTCGTGGATGGCGTGCTCGTCGAGAGTGCCGTCGGGGTCGGCGAGGTGGGGCCGGTAGCCGTCGATGATCGCATGCGTCACCTCGTGGGTGATCAGATCGCGATAGAGGGCCAGGGGGACGTGCCGACGAGCGCGAGGGTCCTTGCGATGCCCGAACCGGATCTCGCACCGCTGCCCGTCGTAGCCGGTCTCGTCGAACGGGATCGGCTCGTACAGCTTGAGCGCCAGGCGGTGGCCTCGCGCCTTCCAGCCCAGGCGTCGGCCCATCGTCGATTCGAAGAGGTCGAGGGTCGATGCCGCGATGGCGTACGCGTGCTGCGCCAGGAAGCGACGGTCCCCCAGCAGGTCCTCCAGGCCGCTCGGGCAACCGACATCGTCGTAGGAGACGGACTCGAACTCGGTGTCGAGCACGAGCGGGCGAGCACGAGGTCGCCCCGGACCCCCGACGTCGGTGCTGAAGCGGCTGCCGACCGGCCCGGGCAGAAGCCGCTCCCACGGCACCGACAACGACGTCGTCAGCGGCTCGCCCTCCAGCTGCGTGAAGGGACCCTCTGCCAGAGCGGTCATCATGCGACGGCTCGTCGCGAAATCCGCCATGGGGAATCCGACGGCGGGCATACGCGAACTCCCTTCGCCCCCAGCGAGATGCATCGTCAGTGTGAGGCGACGGCGAATTGCTGTCAACGATCACAGCACGCCGCCTACACTGCCCGCATGCCCGCGCCTCCCATCGTCGTCGTCGGCGCCGGGCCGGCGGGCCTCGCCGTGGCCGCGTGCCTGCGAAGGGGCAGGGCTGGAGTCGGTGATCCTCGAGCAGGCAGACACTGTTGGATCGACGTGGCGCCGCCACTACGACCGCCTGCACCTGCACACGGACAAGGGGCACTCCGCATTGCCGTTCGTGCCGCTGCCCAAGGGCAGTCCCCGGTACGTGTCGCGGGACGAGCTCGTGAACTACCTCGACGCGTATGCGCGCGGGTTCGCCCTGGACATCCGCTTGGAGCAGCGGGTCACCTCCATCGAGCGCGGTGAGGCGGGTTGGCGCGTCCGGACGCCAGTCGACGCGTTCGAGACAACCCACGTCGTCGTCGCCACCGGCAACGCCCGGATCCCTGTGGTGCCGACCTGGCCCGGGGTGGACGACTTCCGCGGCCGCGTCGAGCACTGCAGCGACTATCGCAACGGACGCGAGTATGCCGGTCAGCGGGTGCTCGTCGTGGGATTCGGCAACTCCGGAGGTGAGATCGCGATCGACCTGCATGAGCATGGGGCGCATCCCGCCCTCTCCGTCCGCAGCGCGGTCAACGTCATCCCGAAGGAGGTGCTGGGCCTGCCGATCCTGACGATCGGCATCGCGCAGCGACGCCTGCCGTCGGCCGTGGCCGACGCGATGAACGCGCCGGTGCTGCGCATGACCGTGGGCGACATCACGAAGGTGGGCCTTCGCAAGCTCCCGTACGGTCCCGCCACCCAGATAGAGAAGGACAAGCACATCCCCTTGATCGACATCGGCACCATGAAGCTGATCAGGTCGGGGGACGTCACGGTTCACGGGGGCGTCGAGCGGTTCACGACGGACGGTGTCGTGTTCGACGACGGCGCCACGGCCCAGTTCGACGCCGTGATCCTGGCGACGGGGTACCGGCCACGGGTGGACGAGTTCGTGCCCGATCCCGCGACCTACGACGCGGCCGGCACCCCACTCACGACAGGGGTCGAGTCCGCCGCCCCCGGCCTGTACTACTGCGGCTTCCACGTCTCGCCCACCGGGATGCTGAGGAGATCGGCATCGAGGCCAGGAGCATCGCCGACGCCATCGCAGCGCAGCGGGGCCGCCGGGTCTAGGGCTCGTCAGTACTGGCCGAGTGGATCCAGCGCCCGGTTCGCGTCACTCACGGCGACCCGAAGGTCCTTCAGCGAGTGTGGTGAGTGCGGCGAGTAGAGCGGGCCGCCGCCATCGGTGAGAAGCACGTTGACCTGGGCCACGCCGCGGACCGGCGCGGGCGCGCGCTCCAGGAGACGCGACGCGAGCGCCCGGAGGTCGCCGGCCACGGCGCGCACGGCGGGCCAGTCCATCGGCACGCGGGAGCCGCGATGCGTGGCCGAACCGGTCGCTTCGTCGGCGAGTTCACGAAGCGAGTCGGCGAGCACGAACCTCATATGCGCGTCGACGAGCTGCTGGGCGCGGATGGCCAGAAGGACGGACGACTCGGGCGACGCACCCTGGGCCAAGGCCCGGTCCAGCCGTCCCGACGTGCACTTCGCCAGGAGCCGCTGCCCGAGGGTGGCGCGGTGGGCGATGAGGGACCCTCGGCGTCGAAGACGAGAACCAGCATGCGCCACCTCCTTCCTCCGAGCGAACCGGAACGCACTCGACACCTCCATTGAAACCCCGATCGCCTTCGAAAGGAAGATCGGACCGCGTGCGGGGGGACGGGCGCGCCGCCGCTCGATCAGCGGGCATCGACGGTGAGATCCCGCCCGACTCGGATGCAGTCATGCAGGACCTCGTCCGCCGCCACCTCTCCCCCAGGCCACACGACCGTGCGCACGACCGACCCGAGCACACGCGCACCCGCGCCGATGACGCTCCTGCCACCGCTCGCCACGAGGTTCGCCCTCAGGTAGTCGCGAGGCGTGCCGCAGTCGACGAACTCCCCAGTCGTCATGACGAACTCGATCTCGCCTCGTTCCCAGTGGGGCCGCCAGACGAGGTCGTACAGCCCCGGAGGGCCGCTCCGCCAAGCCGGCGACGATGTCGGCGGGCAGAAGGCAGGCTCCGACGTACTGGATGTCCCCGAAGTCGGCGGCGGACGCCCCCGACGGCCCAGCAACCGGGGTCGCTGGCCGTCCCATCCCTCGACAAGCTCCGTAAGCGACCCGGTGAGGTAGGCGTCGCTGTTGCGCACGAGCACGGCCCTGCCGTCGATCCAGGGCTTGAGCCTGCCCAAGGCGCCTGCAGATCCCAGCAGCCGGTCGGTCTCGTCCGACACGTGTACCTCCGGCCGGTCCCGTGACAGGTGGTCGACGACCGCCGCGGACAGGTGGTGCACGTTGACGGCGACGTCCGCCGCGAAGGGCCGCACCGATGCGAGCGCGAGGTCGACCAAGGCGACGTTGCCGACCGGGCACAGCGCCTTCGGCAGCACCGAGGTCAGCGGTCGAAGGCGCGTGCCCCGTCCGGCGGCGAGAACCACGGCGCACAACTCGTCATCCTCGCGCCTCTTCCCGCCCACGTTGGGAGCGTAGCCGCGCTCCGCGCCCATGGTGCGCGAGCCACGGTTGGGCTAGCGTCGAGCCCCTCTGCTGGCACAGGAGGTAGCGATGGCTCTCATCCTCACGGGCACCGTGGTCACCTTCGACGATGATCGCTGCGTCGAGCCCCGCGCCAGCGTTTACATTCGCGATGGCCGGATCGAGGCGGTGCAGTCATCTAGGCGCCGGCGGCTCGCTGGTTACGCAGATGCCCGCCTCGTCTCGACGAGAAGCATCATCACGCCCGGCCTGATGGACCTGCACAACCATCTCGCCTACAACACCCCTCCCGCTCTGGCAGGCGCCGAGAACCACCCCGTACACGACGCGCTACCAATGGCCCACCGCCAAGACCTACGGTCGGGACATCTCGAGTCCCGCGCAGGCGCTGGGCATCGCGGCGGCGGCCGCCGCACTCCGGTATGCCGAGGTGAAGGCCGTCGTCGGGGCGTCACCTCCATTCAGGGGTCTCCCCACCACCCGCGCCTTCCCTGGGTGGATGCTCCGCAACGTGGAGAAGGACCCCGTCGGCGGGCCTGACACCGTTCGCCAGTCGGTGCTCAAGGGCGAGGCCGGACAGTTGAACCGCTACGCCACGGAGATGGCCGGCGGCGTCTCGCTGTTCTATCACCTGGCCGAGGGCACCTCGGCGGCCCTGCGCAAGGAGTACGGCGAGCTCGCCGCGCACCACTGCGTAGGACCGGGGCTCATCGGCATCCACTCCACCGCCCTCACCGCCGCCGACTACGCGGACTGGTCGCCGCCCGGCGCCATCGTCTGGTCACCGTTCTCGAACGTGTGGCTCTACGGCGGGACGACCGACATCGTGGCCGCGCGGGAGCACGGCCACCTGGTCTGCCTGGGCTCCGACTGGGCGCCGTCGGGGACGCGCAGCCTGCTGTGGGAGTTGAAAGTCGCCGACCTGTGGAACCGTGAGCAGCTGGGCGGTGAGCTGACGCCACTGGAGCTGTGCGAACTCGGAACCCGCAATCCCGGCCTCACGATGGAACGGGCGTGGCAGGTGCCTGTCGGGCGCATCCAGGCAGGCGCGCTCGCCGACCTCACCGTCCACTCGGCGCGCGACGCCGATCCGTACCGCTCGCTCATCGCGGCCCGCGAGCCGCACATCACGCTGGTCGTCGTCGGCGGACGCCCCGTGTACGGGATGACCTCCTGCTCACTGCTGCGGGGGCCGACGGCATCGAGCCGATCCAGGTCGCGGGTCGACGCAGGGGGATCGTGATGACGCTGCCGGATGACCTCCTCCCGTCCAATCCCGCGCAGCGCCGCGAGGCGACGATGTCGTGGGCGGAGGGGATGGCCGTGCTCGACGACGTCCATCGCGATCCGGGTGCAGCCGTGATCCGCGCCCGCTCAGGGGGACGGGACCTCGACCGTCTCGAGTTCATCCCCGACATGCCATCCGGACCGCCCGGCACGGCCGATGCCCTGGATCGAGCACTCACGGCCGCGGAGCCACGACGCTCGTCGTCCCACCGCCCGAGCCCCTCGCCACCGATCGGGCCTGGCTCGATCGGGTGGCGGCGCTCGCCCCGCACACGCTCAGCTGCTCGCGCGGCTGAGCGACTACTACGACGGCTGACATGGACGCCGACGACGTGCTCGAGCACTGCCTCGCCATGCGGGTGCCTGGCAAGACGAGCCGTGGGAGGGCACCATCGTCGTCAAGGTGGGCAGCCGGATCTTCGCCTTCCTCGGCGAGCCCGGCAGCGACAGCGTCGGACTGAAGTGCGCCGACTCGCGGGACGAGGCCAATGAATGGCTCACCCGGTACCCCCAAGATGCGTCGGTGATGGCCTATCTCGGTCGTTCGGGCTGGAACACGCTGCGAGTCGGCGCGGGAATCCCCGACGACGAGGTACCTGACGCGGTCGACGGCTCCTACGCCGCGGTGGTCAGCAGGTTGCCGCGTCGCGAGCGGCCCCTCTAGGGGGTCGGGGTGGTGGCGCAGGGGCGCATGATGGCCTGAATGCCGGCGATGTCGCCGGGGCCGAGCGCGTGGTCTGCTTGTCGACGATGGGGTACATGATGTCGCCCTTGCTGCTGCTGTGGCCGAGTCCGAGAGCGTGTCCCAGTTCGTGCATGAACACCGCGACGCGCTGCTCCTTGGTGCTTCCGGCGACGTAGTCGGTACGGAAGGCCCCTTCCGCCTGGATGATCTCCTTGTTCGCAGCATTGACGGTCGTCGGCATGGCGAACCCGACGACGGTGTCAGTGAGGTAGGTGGACTCGTCGTTGGTCAGCACCGTGATGTACATGTGACGAGGGCGATCGACGCCATCGACAGGGCTGATGACGTAGGTGGTGTCGTTGTAGTTCACGGGTGTCACACCGCCGAACGTGAAGTGAAGTCCGGTTTGAGCCGCCCAGTTCTTCACGGATGCGGCGAACGCGTCCTTGGCGGACTTCTGCTGCGCCTTCGGCAGGGGCTCGTGGGTCGACGGTCAGCACGATCGGATCGGCGCAGTTGGCCCATGCGCTGTTCTGCAATGAGCCGCTCGCGAAGAAGGGCACCCAACCACCAGATCCGCCTTGCGAGTCCGCGGGGCGGCGAGGCCTGCGGCGCGACGGCGGCGATGAGCCCACCCGCGAGGTGCGGTGGCCACGACGACCTTGCGCGTGCGCGAACGATTCATGGTGCCTCCCGGTCAGACCACTCCAACATCGTCATCATAAGGACAGCAGCGGGTCGACGGGACCCTTTGGGGCATCGCGTCAGAAGTCCTCCTGGTGGTACCTTCCCCTCAGGTCTACTGCTACTTCAGGAGAGTCATGCGCACGGTGTCCAGACGTCTTGGCGCTCTTGTCATCGTTCCAACGTGGCGGCTGCACTCGCGATCGGCGTCGGTCCTCGGCGAGTGCAGAGCAACTGCCGCCGAACAACACCGACTGGCTGCTCACGTCCGAGCAGGCCGCCACGGCAACCGGGGTGGCCGTGCCCTTTGACCGTCGGAGTCGTCAAGTTGACGCCGACAATGTGGTCGCAGTCGTTCCTCGCCCCGGGTAGCACCGAGCCGCGCGCCGGCGTCACCCTGCTCCACTACACGAATCCGAAGCCGCTCACGCAGGCGGTCCTCGGAAGCTGTCGGCCGGTCCGGTCTTCGGCGCGGACGTCAGCAAGGGCTACCAATGCACTCTGACTCGGGAGAATGCCATCCCGGCAGACCGCGCGACCCGCGTGTGCTGGAACGATGGCCTCGTCATCGCCGCGTCGACCATCAAGATCGGCACCCGGGTGCTGGGCGGCTGGACGGCTCTCCGGCCGGCCCGCAGGCGAGATCGTGACGCCGGCTGCTGAGGGACCAGGCCGGGATGGAGTCCTGCGCCCTGCGTGTGGCTCAAAGCGCCAAACTCATCCAGAACGTCAAGTAGCGACTTCCCTAAGACCTCGCACCTGCCCGGGTCTGGCGGCCTGTCGAGTTGGTGCACCCTCTCAAGGGAGGAGAGCAGTGGGAACACCAGTACCGTGGGCCGATCGTCCGTCTAGGAACCTTCATAGCCGCCTGCTTGGCGACGGCGACCTCACTTTTGTCCCAAACACCGCAAGTGCCCGCCTCGCCCCACTCCCCACCTGAAGTGGCCGTAACGTCCCCCAGCCCCCTTCCGTTGCCGATCTTCCCGGATCCCCGCGACGGCGCCCCTCGCCCCCGTAACCGAGTTGCCCGCGCCGGACCGATGCGCAGCATCCACCACCTCCGATGCGGCATCCACCACGTCCAACGAAGCTCGAGGCAACGAGAAGGTCACGCTGTGCCACGCAACGAGTTCCGGTAGCCAATCTACACCCTGATCACTGTCGCTGAGTCGGCCATCAACGGTCACGACGGGGGCACGCCGGGGCCCGTCTTCGATCCCGCGACAAGCCAATCAGGTGACAACTGGGGCGACCCTCATCCTTGCCGTGGGGGACTTCCCGGGCTTGAACAACACGCTTCCGGCTGACATCCTGGCCAACGGCTGCGCTGTCCCCGAGCCTGTCGACCCGGTTGATCCGAACCGCCCGGCGGTGCCGATCACGCCGACTGTGCCCACGGTGCCGAACAAGCCCGCTAAGCCGATCACCCCCACAGTGCCCACCGTGCCGAACAAGCCCTCGCCAAGCCGATCACCCCACAGTGCCCACGGTGCCGAACAAGCCCGCCAAGCCGATCACCCCACGGTGCCCCACCGTGCCGAACAAGCCCGCGCAAGCCGATCACCCCCACGGTGCCGGTGCTGCCCCATGTGCCGCAGATCCCGGTCGTTCCTGGCTTCCGGGCAGCACGATTCTTCGTCACCCTGTGCCATGCCACGGGATCCGTTGCCCGCCCGTACTTGCGAACGGCCGCCTGGGCCGCCAGCCCGGCCGAGCTGCAGCACGACATCGAGACCGGACATGACACGCACGGCGGATCCCTTCGACCCGAACACCAACGTGTCCGGCGATTCCTGGGGTGACTTCATCCCCGCCTTCGCCGAAAGCGACCGGCTCCCAACAACCACCGGCGCCGGGGCCGCCATCCTCGCCGACGGATGCAACGTCCCGCCCTCGATCGGTGCCCTATCCGCTCGCCTGGAACATCTGGCCACTGGAATGCCACAGACCAGCCCCGACGTACGTGCGCACCACCTGACCGCACCGACGCCCGACCAATACTGGTGCTCCTGCAGCAGCATGCCGTGAGACAGGGGCCGACGGCGAGCGGACGTCATCCCGACCACGCGCGCGGGCAGTGCCGGCCTCGTGTGTCCAGCGGCGGGTTCGGGTCCGGTACCGGCACCACACCTCCAGCCATCGGCGCCGGTCACGGCTACGGTCACCGTTAAGGCGCAGATGTGCCACGCGGAGGCGGGTTTACGCCAAGCGGAGCGGGGGGCCGTCGAGTCAGCAAGCGGCCCGGACATGGCTTCGGCTCAGGGGCGGCAGCGACGGCCAAGGCCAACACCCGGCTGGTCGCCCAGCTCACCTATTTCACGCCAACCACCGACGCTGACATCATCGAGCCCTTCGGCACCTTCGACGGCTACCCACTGGGGCAACGAGGGCCAGCGTGATCTTCAGCCGTGACTGCATGTAGTGGACGTGCCGCCTCGAACTCCGATCTGCCGCTGCCGCGGCCCGGCATCGCCAGTGGTACGACGTCACCGTTACAAAGCGGGAGATTCCCGAAACCGGGCCGTGCCGGCTGCCGGCGCCGCCTGCCGCCTGCAACAGGGCACGTTCGCACGCGGCCCGCACGACTCGACGCTAACCAGGTCGTCGGACGCCACCTATCCACCGCCCCCTCGCCCACGACGGAGAGGCGTCGTCCGGGGCGATCGTGGCGGGTCGACCTGATCAGAGGAGGCCTCATGCCGACCACGACTCTGCCCCTGTACACAATCGGTGCGCTGGCCCTCACGAGAGCGGCACCCGGATCGGCGTCGGGCTCCTGATCGCCGATCCGTCCAGCCCCGCAATCGTCAGGCCGCCGCGTAGGCCCCTTTTCGCCGCGGGGCTCGCGTCAGACGGTTCCCCTTGTCGCTGCGATTGTGAGGGGCGTCAGGGCGCCGGAGACATCGGTCGGCAGCTGTTCTGTCCAAGCAGGTTGGTCACGCGGGTGACCGGTGGCTTGCCGCCGAGTGCGGTGTGTGGCCTGTGATGGTTGTAGATGTGGAGCCAGCTGGTCAAGGCCTTCCGGCGGGCTGATTCGGAGGAGTAGGCCTTGGCGTAGCCCCATTCGTCGCGCAGGGTCCGCTGGTAGCGCTCGACCTTGCCGTTGGTCTGGGGTCGGTATGGCCGGGTGCGGCGGATGGCGATGCCGAGGTCGGTGTTCAGCCGGACCCAGTCGGTGGAGCGGTAGGCCGGGCCGTTATCGCTGATGACCTCGGTGACGGTGATCCGTGCGAGGCGTAGAACGCGATCGCACGCGTCCAGAAGGCCACGGTGGTCGCCTTGGTCTCGTCGTCGTGGACCTCGGAGTAGGCCAGGCGGGAGTGGTCGTCGACTGCGGAGTGGACGAACGCGTAGCCCGCCCTTCCGGTTCCTCGTCGGGACCGCTGCTGGCGGCGGTCGGCCTCGATCTGCTTGCGTCCGGTCTGGAACCCAGCGCGTCCGTTGACCTTCCATCCGCCGCCGGGAGGGATCAGGCCGAACTTCTTCACGTCCACGTGCAGCAGGTCCCCGGGCCGGTCCCGCTCGTAGCGGATGACCTCACCGGTGGCCCGGTCCATGTGATCGAGCCGGTTGAGGCCCTCGCGGACCAGGATCCGGTGCACGGTCGAGGCGGGGATCCCGACCCGGCCCGCGATCTGGACCGGCCCGAACCGCCGCTTCGTTCGCAGGTGCTTGACCCTCCTCTCGATCCGGCGCCTGGTCCGCGTCGGCGATCGGTGCGGCCGGCTCGAGACATCGACCATGTCCCGCGACGTCGGTGTCATCCCGGCGGCCAACACCGCCCGATACCGACGCGACCATCGGATCACCGTCGTGGTCGAGACCTGGAACCGCTCCGCAGTCCCACGGATCGTCGACCCCGACTCAACATGGAACCGGGCCAGCTTCAACCGGCCCAGCTCGGACAACGGGGCATTAGCGTGGGCCATGAAGGCCTCCTTCGTGAATGTGATTGCTTGGTCGCTTCACACCTCACAAGGAGGCCTTCCCCACGTCAACAGCTGACGCGCCTCGTTACCAACGTCGATGGACAGAACAGCTAGCGGTCGGACTTGGGCTCCGAGCCGGCTGCGCCCTCTGCTGCCGGCGCCGACACCGATACCGGGATGCCGTTGAGCACCGCCGTTCCGGCAAGTGCGTCGAGGCCCCCGGACGGCGTGAGGATGTTCGAGTTCACGCCCGGGCGTGCCGTCGCCACCGGCCCCCACGTGCCGGGCGCCGAGTGGCCCCAGCCATGCGGCAGGCTCACCACGCCGGGCGGCACGACGTCGGTCACCTCGACGTTGGCGAGCACGCTTCCGGTGGCGCTGGTCACGACCGCGTCCGTGCCGTCGGCGAGCCCGCGCTCGGTCGCGTCGACGGGGTTGAGCCACAGGGTGCAGCGGTTGGCGCCGCTCGCGAGCAGCGAGATGTTGTGCATCCAGGAGTTGTTGCTGCGCAATGAGCGACGGCCGACGAGAAGGAGCCCGTCACCGGGCGGCAGGGTCGCGGTCGCCTGCATGAGGGCAGCCATGCGGGCCGCCTCATCGAGCAGTTGCGGGGCCGCCGCCTCGATGCGTCCGGTCGGCGTCCTGAGCACCTCCGGTAGTCGTGGCTCGAGCGGGCCGAGGTCGATGCCATGCGGACTGGCCTCCAGGGTCGCGAGCGACAGCCCGTCCGGGTGCGACCCGAAGCCGTCCCCATAGGGACCGGACCGGATCATGATGTCGAGAAGACGCGCCTGTCGACGGCGGGGCTCGACAGCCGCGAGCACCTCGGCGGGTTCGCTGCCGTGCGCGCGCGACGCCTCGGACGAGGTCGCGCGGGTGGCGATCTCGCCCGCGACGAGGTCGTCCATCTGGTCCACGGTCAGGGCATCGCCCAGCACGACGCAGGCCAGGCGCAGCAGGATCTCGCCCTCGTCCCACTCGTCCGCCTCGTCGTCTCTGCGCGGCGGCAGCGTCGGCGGCGTCCATCGTGTGACATTGCGAACGGCAAGGCTGGAGAAGGCGAGGTCGAAGTGCCCGCGAGCAGAGGGGCGACGGCGCCGGCAGCACCACGTGTGCATGCCTGCTGGTCTCGGTGACGTATGCGTCGATGCTGATCAGCACGTCGAGGGTGGTCAGCGCGGAGGCCAGCCGGGCAGCGTCCGGGGTCGACGCGACGGGGTTGCCGGCGATGGTGACGAGCCCACCCAGGCGTTCACCGTCGGCCGAGGGAGTGTCGATCTCCTCGGCCAGGGCCGCGGCCGGGAACTCGCCGAGGATGCTCGGCAGCCCCCGAACCCGCGTGCGCTGGGAGCCGGGCACGCGGATGCCGCGGCCCACGCCCGGCGTGCCCGAGGTGGTGGGCCCGCCCGCGGCGGGCAGCGGCCACATCACCCCACCCTCACGATCGAGGTTGCCGGTGAGCAGGTTGACGACGTTGATGAGCCAGGACGCGGCCGTGCCGAACGACTGCGGGTTGCCGTGCTCGTCGATCACGCCGGAGGTCGTGGTGCCCATCCGTCCGTAGACGGCCGCCGACGGGGCGGCGGCCAGCTCGCGGGCGATGCGCACGATGCTGTCCGCGTCGATGCGGGTGATCACCGCCACAGAGTCGGGGTCGAAGGGCGCCACCGCGGCGGTGATCACCGCGAGTGCGCCGTCGGCGAGGTGGCCGCCCGCTGCACCCGGCCGCGCCAGTCCCTCGTCGATGAGCGTGCGGGCGATCGCGGCGAGCAGGAAGGCGTCCGTTCCGGGACGGATGCGCACATGCTCGTCGGCCTGCTCCGCCGTCCGCGTACGCAGGGGGTCGACGACGACGAGCCGCCCACCCCTGGCCCTCAGCGCCCGCAGGCGACCGGGGAAGTCGGGCGCTGTCATCAGTGAGCCGTTGGACACGAGCGGGTTGGCGCCGAGCACGAGGAAGTACTGGGTGCGGTCGATGTCGGGGATCGGAACGGACAGCCCCGTGCCGAACATCAGGCCGGCCGCCACCTGAGCGGGCATCTGGTCGACCGTGCTGGCGGAGTAGACCTGGTGCGTGCCGAGCGCGCGGATCAGCGCCGGGCCGTACAGCGTCGATGAGACGTTGTGGGCGTTCGGGTTGCCGAGGTAGACCGCGATCGACTCCGCCCCATGCTGCTCGCGCACCGGGGCCAGGAGGCGGGCGATCTCCGCCCACGCCTCGTCCCACGAGGCCCGGCGCTGGACGCCGTCCGCGCCGCGGACCAGCGGATAGCGCAGGCGTGCCGGGTCGTTGTGCAGCTCACCGAGGGCCACGCCCTTCGGGCAGACGAAGCCGCGGGAGAAGACGTCAGCGTCGTCGCCCCGCACCTTCGTCACTCGATCGCCGTCGAGCGTGAGGGTCAGGCCGCAGGTGGCCTCGCACAGCGGGCAGGTCCGGTAGGCAGTCGCAGGCATATCCGGAGGGTAGGCGCTCGGGATTCGCGACGCCTACCGAGGCAGAGGCACCCAGGGCACCAGGTGATCGCGCTCAGAGCCGGCCGGCGGTATGACGGCGAAGCCGTCGGCCGTCGTCAGCCCACGCAGCATCCCGGAGCCGATGTACGCGGTGGGGGTGCAGGTGCCCGCCGCCTCGGTGCAGAGCACCAGTCGCGTCGCACCGCCACGCGACGTCACCGCCTCGGTGATGCGGCGGGTGTCGAGGGTCGGAACGGGCTGGCCGTTCAGCGCGGCGATCAGTGGCCCGCCCAGCGTGAGGAGTGCGGCGATCGCGGCCTGCGGATTGCCCGGTAGGCCCAGCAGCCAGCGGTGGGTAGGCCAGCGCCCGAGCAGCATGGGGTGCCCGGGCCGGACCGCGACGGTGTCGACCACCAGTTCCCCGGACGTCTCGTCGAGGGCGGCGCGTACGTGGTCGACTGGCCCGGCCGCCGTGCCTCCTGAGGTGATCACCAGATCGACATCGGTGCAGTTCCTGAGCGCGTCGACGTGGGCGGCCATAGTGTCCGGCACCCACGTCCCGTCGATGACGTCCACGCCCATCCGCGACAGCCAACCGGGCACCTGCGGTCCGAGGCTGTCGCGCACCTTCCCTTCGCGGGCCGGGCCGGAGCGCAGCAGCTCGTCTCCGAAGACGATGAATCGAGCCGTGACCTTGGAGAAGACCGTCAGCCTGTCGTGACCGGCTGCGGCCGCGAGCCCGACGTGCGCCGGTGTGAGTCGCGTGCCTCGCTCGATGAGCAGCTCGCCCTTGCGCGACTCCTCGCCGGCGGCGCGCACGTCCTGACGCTCGGCGACGACGCCGTTCAGCGCCCCGAGCTCGTCGACAATGCCGTGCTCTCTTCGAAGAACTCCACGGGTTCCTTCGGGCAGCGCCGTCCCGGTCGCGATCTCCATCGCCTCGCCATCGGACAAGGGCGACGAAGCAACGTCCCCGGCGAGGAGGGCGTCGACGACGTGCCACGGTCCGGGTCCACACACGGCCCAACCATCCATCGCCGATGCGTCGCGCGACGGCAGCGGAGTCAGCGAGTGGACGTCCTCGGCGGCCACCCGGCCGCCTGCCGTGGTCAGATCGACGGGCTCGGTGGCCAGAGGGACCGCGCAGCCGTGCGCGAGCGCGCGTGCGTCAGCCCACGTGGGCTCGATCGCCCTGCGGCTCGTCATGCGGTCTCGCGAGCCTGCCGCTAGATATCGGTGTCGACGACGTGTTCGACGGTGTCCCGGTCGGCTTCCTGCCCGGTCCACGTCGCGAGCTTGGACTCCACCTTCGCCTCCGCCTCGCCTCGCTTGGGCGTCGGCTTGGCCTCCGCGCTGTCCCACTGCCGCCGAACCTCCCACACCAGTTCGCGCTCGCGGAGCGCCGCCTGGACGCGGGTCATCTGTTCGTCGGTCGCGTCGAGCTGGTAGACGGCCTGGAGCGCCCCGGGGAGCTCGCGCCGGTAGTCGTGACCACCCTCCTGGAAGACGCCGGGAGTGGGGGCGAGCGCATTCTGCAGGTCGATGAAGGTGGTGACGAACGTGACCACAGGCAGCCAGCGGGTGTGCAGCGGCGCACCGGGCGGGCGGGAGCCGGTGGGACCCAGCCAGGAGGGACGCTTCCATACCAATGGCGCCTCGAACTTCGGCACAGGGTCGTCACCGTTCTGCAGGAGAAGGAAGCGCACCTTGGCCTTCTCCTGAGCGGGCAGCGAGCGCCAGTCGCGGATCGCCCTCGGGAGGTAGAACGGTCCCGGGCCGACCTCCGGCTTCGCCGACACCGTCCGGTTGCCCCACAGCTCGCGTCGGTAGACGGTCGATGCCGGTGTGCCGATCCAGAGGGCGGCGTCGAGGCCGATGCCCACGGGCCCCGAGGTGCCCTGTCCGCGGAACATCTCCTCGCTCACCTGGGAGCCCAGGCTCTCGCCGAACAGGTAGAACTTGGGCCGCTGGTCGGCGGGCATCGCCATCAGCCGGTCGACGATGCCGTTGACGAGAATGCGCGTCTGCGAGGCCGCGTAGCCGACCTTCGTCAGCGAGAGGGCCGACGGCAGCACCGAGTACTGGATGCAGGCCGACGCGCAGTCGCCGCGGGTGAGGTACTCGAGGGTCTCGGTCGCGACGTAGTTGACGTACCCGGACCCGGTGGGGGAGAACAGGGCGAAGACGGAGCGCTCGAGGGCATGCGTGCGGTCGATCTCGTCGAGCAAGAGCTGCGCCCTCTCCTCGGCGGTGACGGCGGCTTCGAGCGCCGCGTACACACGGATGGGCTGCCTGGCCGGTTCCGCCATGACCTCGGAGATGGTCTCGGGGCGAAGGACCATGGACAGCCAGCGACGCGACTCACGGGTCTGGTCCTGCCACGGGATAAGTGACTCCGGGCCGCCGGTCACCTCGGGGATGTCGGGCGCGGTGGCGTGCGCCTGTTCGACGCCGACGCCGACCTTGGTCAGGACATGGTTGGCGGCCGTGACCGCTGCCCAGCCGAAGCCGGCCAGGGCGCCTACCGCGGTGATGCGGCCGAACGTCCGGTGGTCGTCGGCCGATCCGCCCAGCACTCTCGCCGCCGCGCGGGCCGCCGCGGTGCTCAGGAGCGTCTCGCCCCTGGCTGCGGCCAGCAGCACCGCCGTGATGCCGACGCCCGAGGCGATGGCCTTGGGCACCGAGACCTCGCGAACGACGTTCTCGTGGGCGATCTCGTCGCCGGGTCCGAACGATCCTCGGGTGGCCGTGCCCGGTCGGGTGAGGGCGTAGGAGCCGGCGAGGGTGGCGAGAGCAGACAGGACACTGACACCGCGCGCTCCGGGGTGTCCGCGGAGGGCCTCGAGGCCATCCGCACCCAGGCCGGCCGTGCCGGCCGCAGCGGCCCCGACTCCCGCCAGGCGGATCAGCGCCCGGCGGTTCGATTCGTGCTCCAGCGGCGGGACGACGCGCGTCACCGCCAGTCCCGCGGCTGCGGCGGTGGCATCGACGAGCGCGCCGGCGACGACTCGGCCGACAGGGGAGCGGGAGGCCAACGGCAGGCGGTTGGCGGTCGATCGAAGGAACGAGTGGGCCGAGACCCCCCAGCCGTAGGCGACGGCGGCCGCGACGCCGCTGATGATCGCTTGGTCCCGCGTGCCGCGCGACAGCAGGTTGGGCTGGTACGAGGCGCCCGTGTAGTAGGCGCCGAGCAGGAAGCCGGCACGGGAGGAGACGTCGAGGCCGCCGGCACGGATTCGATCGATCCGGCTGGCACCGTCCTCGACGAACGCCACTGCGTCGCTCATGACATCGTCCACGGGCATCTCACCGCTTCCCTCGAGGAGCGCTTCTGCAAGCACGCTAGCCCATGGGGCATCGCGATTGCAGGGGTGAGGCCACGTGCGTTTCGCTAGTGCCAGCACCCGGTGATCGTCGCCGCGAGTCCGTCGACGGCGCGTCGCGTGGACAGCGCGCTGAACCGCATGGGTCGGTCGTTCACGATGATGGAGAACAGACGTCGTCCGCCGGCGGCCGTCTTCGCCACGCCGGACAGGGCGATCGTGTCGACGAGAGTCCCGGTCTTCGCCTGGACGTCACCGCGGGCACAGGACGACGGTGACGTGCTGTACCTGCCGTAGCGGGTCGTGAGGGTGCCGGTGCGACCCGCGATCGGCATCGCGCTCGCCGCGAACATCGTCGCGAAGCGCTTGCGCTGGGTCACCTTCGCCACTCTCAGCACGTCGACGATGAAGCGGGGGGTGAGGCGCACGTCGCGGGAGAGTCCGCTGCCGTCGGCGAGGACCATCCCGGTGGGGTCGAGCCCGAGCGAGACGAGGGTCTCCCTCGCCGCCCTCCTCGCGCCGGCCCAGGTCGGCTTGCGGCCCGCCGCGATGGCGACGTGTCGAAAGAGCACCTCCGCGACGTTGCTCTCCGACTCGCTGAGCATGACGCCCACCGCCTTGGCCACGGTGTGCCCTGGCACCCGAGCCAGAACGGCGGCATGGGGTGCGGCGTCCGCGTTCCTGCCGAGGGTCGCCTTGATGCCTCGGGCACGCAGGGCCGACGTGAAGGCGGTGGCGGCGGCCAGGCTGGGCTGCCGGCCACGGTCCCCTCGTCGGGCGAGGGCCTGCACGGCCGCCACCTGGTAGCCGAGGTAGTTCGGCTTCCAGCCCGGACCCTTGCTGGGCGCCGGGAACAGGTCGCCGTCGACGTGCACTGTGACAGCGGCGCCACGCGTGAGCCGCTCGGCGGTTCGCGAGGCCAGCAGGCTCAGGTCGGCGTTGGACAGGAGGGGGTCGCCTGCCCCTTGAAGGATGACGTCCTTGGCGGATGCGCCAGCCCGCACGCGCGTGACGAACCGCGTGTCCGGCCCCATCGCCGCGAGGGCCGTGACCGCGGTGACGATCTTCATGTTCGAGGCAGTGTGCATGGGCCGGTCAGCCGAATGCTTCGAGAGGACCCCACCGGTGTCGGCGTCGATCACGATCATCGCGACGTTGCTGCCGAGGCGGGGGTCGTGCAGTCGACGCTGGAGGAGCGTGTCGATGCGGGGCTGCTTTCCGGGGTCAGCGGCGACCGGCGGGATCGCCATGAGCAGGCTCGCAAGCACGGCGACCGTCACGATGGTGATTCGGCCGGCACGCTGCATGTCCCCATCGTGCGGCAGTCGTACGCATAAGTCACGCGGGCCTCGTGGGTGCAGGCAGCCCGAGCGGGAAGAGGTGGAATGCCCCACGGCGGGGACGTCCGCCGGTACGGTTCCAGCACGGTGGTCGGCTCTTCCGGAGGTCCCATGCACATGACGCGTGCGTCGCTGCTGCCCATGTCCCTGCGGGGCTACCAGCGGTCGTGGCTCAGCGGCGACATCGTCGCGGGCGCCACCCTGGCCGCCGTGGCCATCCCCGAGACGATGGGCTACACCTCCATCGCGCAGACGCCCATCGTGACGGGCCTGTACACCGTGATCTTCCCGACCATGCTGTTCGTGCTGCTGGGCTCGTCTCGCCTTCTCGTCGTCGGCGCGGACTCCGCTACCGCCGCCCTGCTCGCCGCCGGCCTCGGGGCGGCGGCCATCACGGGGGTGACTCCGGGGTCGCAGGAGTGGCTGGCCTACTGCAGTGTCATCGCGCTCATGTGCGGCTTCCTGCTCATCCTCGCGCGCGTCCTGCGCCTGGGGTTCCTCGGCGACTTCCTCAGCGCCTCGGTGCTCGTCGGCTTCCTCACGGGCGTCGGCGTGCAGGTCTTCTCGGGGCAGATACCTGACATGCTCGGCGTCCCCAAGGGCTCCGGCTCGTGGCTCCAGCAGCAGTGGACCATGATCACGTCGATCCCTAGCCTGTCGTGGCCGACGTTCGCCTTCGCCCTCGGCACCCTCGCGATCATCCTGGGCTTCAAGAGGTTCCTGCCCAAGGTTCCCGGAGCCATCGTCGCCGTGGTCCTCTCGATCATCGTGTCCGCGGCGATCGACGCCCAGGCGGACGGTGTCGCGATCGTCGGTGCGGTGCAGGGCGGCTTCCCGCCCATCGGCCTGCCGGCCGGCATCACGCTGGACGACGTGTCGTCGAACATGGCGACGCTCGTGGCGATCGCGTTCTCCTGCTTCGTCCTCATCATCGCCCAGAGCGCGGCCACGTCCCGCAGCTTCGCCATGAAGCACGGCCAGCCCGTCGACGTGAACCGCGACATCGTCGGCCTGTCCGGAGCGAACTTCGCAGCCGGGCTCTCCGGCACGTTCGTCGTCAACGGGTCGCCGACGAAGACGCAGATCCTCGACGAGCAGCATGGACGGACCCAGCTGGCCAACCTCACCATGTCGCTCATCGTGCTGCTCGTCGTGCTGTTCTTCACCGGGCTCCTGGCCGACATGCCCAAGGCGGTGCTTGGGGCCATCGTGTTCCTCATCGGCGTCGATCTCGTCGACATCAAGGGCCTGCGCATCATCGGGCGGGCACGGCGCGGGGAGTTCGTCATCGCGATCCTCACCGCGATCGTGGTCTGCGCCGTGGGTGTCGAGCAGGGCATCATCCTCGCGATCGTGGTCTCGATCCTCAACATCATCCGCCGCCAGTACTCGCCCAAGGACTTCGTCGTCGGGGTCAGCGCCAGCGGGGAGCCCACGTACACGGCGGCGGCGCCCGGCCTCGAGAGCGCACCCGGTCTCATCATCTTCCGATACGACGCCGAGTTGTTCTACGCCAACGCCAACCGCTTCGTGGACGAGGTGGAGAAGCTCATCGACACGGCGCCGACCCCGGTGGAGTGGCTCGTACTCGACGCCGGCTCTCTCGACGATGTCGACTACTCGGCGGGCAAGGCGCTCGACGGACTCCTCGACTACCTCGAGGCACGGCACATCACGCCGGCCCTTGCGCGAGCGGACACGTCGCTGATCGTCACCCTCAAGAGCTACGGGGTCGACACCCGCATCGCACCGGAACACATGTTCGGCAACCTGACCGACGCCCTTTCTGCCTTCCAGAACCGCACGCCGACGGCGTCGAAACCGCAGAAGTGACCCGGCTCCACATCGCGGCGGACCATGCCGGCCTCGACCTGAAGCGGGTGCTTTCCGAGCACCTTTCGGAGCGTGGGTTCGACGTCGTCGACCATGGTTCTGAGGTACTCGACCAGGACGACGACTATCCCGGGTGCTGCGCCGCAGCAGCCCGATCCGTCGTGGCGGATCCGGGCAGTCTCGGCATCGTCATCGGCGGTTCGGGAAACGGCGAGCAGATCGCCGCGAACAAAGTCCGCGGCGTACGCGCGGCGCTGGGGTGGAGCCCGGAGACGGCGCGGCTCGCGCGCCGTCACAACGACGCGAACGTCATCGGCGTGGGCGCGCGCATGCACTCGGAGGCCGATGCGATCGCGATCGTTGACGCCTTCGTCGACGAGCCCTTCTCGGGCGAAGCCCGACACGTGCGGCGTATCGCTCAGGTTGCTGCCCTCGAGGAGCGGTAGCGCAAAGGGCTGGCGCGATTGGTCACTCGGGGTGATTGGTCAGGCGGTCGTTGACGCGGCCGACGAGGAACGGCGTGCTCACCCCCTCGTAGCCGAGGTGCGTCATGAGTCCGGCTCGCGCATGCGGGAGGTTGTGGCAGTGGAACATCCACATGCCGGGGTTGTCGGCGCGAAGCAGGAGCACGTAGGTCTGCCCGGGGTCGACCTCAAGGGAGTCGACCCACCATGGCGCGCCTCGCGAGGCGGTGCCGTCGCGCGACACGACGAGTGCGTGGTGCCCGTGCAGGTGCATCGGATGGACGGCCCCCGTGGCGTTGGTGATCCGGAACCGCACCACGTCGCCCTGACGCACCATGAACATGGGAACGTTCGGGACGATCCCCGCGTTGATCGTGAACCACGTGCCGGGCCGCCCGTCGAGGTAGCCCTTGCGCGACCCCACCCGGTAGGGGAAGTCGCGATTGATGGTCCCGAGGGCCGCGGCGGCGGCGGCCCCAGTGCCGGGTGTTCCGTAGACGAGCGGGTCGAACCTCGTTCGCGCCGACAGATCTGGCGGCGTCGTGTCGGTGGGTCCGATCACGAGGGAGGGACCGAACAGGACGCCCACGCGTACAGGCGCGTCCGTGATCGGCACCAGCAG
Source organism: Actinomycetota bacterium (assembly GCA_016717115.1). Taxonomy (GTDB): domain Bacteria; phylum Actinomycetota; class Actinomycetes; order S36-B12; family S36-B12; genus UBA10649. The sequence continues at coordinate 564,467 of JADKGE010000001.1, read as the reverse complement.
GTCCGCTCGTCCTCCTGCCGGGATGTCGACGTAGGTGTCGTTCACGTCGGTGGCGCCGCTCAGGTCGGTCCCGTCGATCGAGATCACCTTGAAGGGCACCGTCGTCGACACGAGGGCGGGACCGTTGTTCGCGTTGATGAAGCGCACACGAGCCACGCCGCCTGCCGGTGCCGGCACGATCGTGGCCTCGGGCCGGCCGTTCAGCGTCGTCGTGGTTCCGTACGTGTGCACGACGGCGACCATGTCGGCGGCGTCACGAATCGTCGGCTCGGGCTCGGACTGCCGCGGCAGGACGACGAGGGCGCCGAACAGGCCCTTGCGCACCTCACGCGCAGAGTCCTGATGAGAGTGGTACCAGTAGGTGCCCGCGTCGGGGACGACGAATCGGTAGACGAACGAGTCACCGGGCAGCACCGCGTCCTGGGTGACTCCAGCGACGCCGTCGTCCCCTGCGGGCACGTCGACGCCGTGCCAGTGGATCGTGACACCTTCCACGACGTCCGCGTTCTCAAGGCGGACCTCGATCAGGTCGCCCTGCGTGACGGTGAGCACCGGACCCGGGGTCGTCCCGTTGAAGGTCATGACCGACTGCTCGAACTGACCGATCCGCTGCACTCCCATGGCGGCCCTCAGCGTGAACTGTGCGGTGGGCGCCCCTGCCGGGCCGCGCAGGAGGTCGACCCCGATGCCCGCGTGCGCGTGGCCGCCCGGGCCACCTCCGAACTCCCCGTACCCGAGCCGCATCATCGAGAACGTCGGCGGGAGCAGGCTGCGCTCGCACTGCTCGCGGCGCGCCTCCGGCAGCACCGATGCGCAGGCCCTAGCCGCCGGAGCGACGGTGGTGGGCAGGCTGCCGGATACCTCGTGACCGGCCACCGACACTGCCATCGCCAGGGTGGATCCCGCCATGACGATCCCGACGGCGACCGCCGCTGCCGCGACGAGCCGTCGGGACCTCACGTCCGCCTACTTGACGTCGACGAGCTTCCACATGCCCATCAGCGCATGCGGCATGCCGTCGGTCTCGCTCGGGATGAAGCAGTCCAGCAGGTATCGGCCAGCGTCGACCGGACCCTTGATCGCAACGGTGACCCCAGGGGAGATCACGTCGAAGCTCAGGCTCTGCCCGGTGAAGAACTTCGGATTCCCGTTGCTCTGCAGGGCCTTGCGCACCATCGCCGGGGTCGTCGAGGGCTTGACGCCGGACATGTCCAGGAAGTGGAGCTCCTTGGCCGAGTTGGCGAATCTCAGCCACTCGATCGGCTGGCTGCCCCTCTGGGTGAAGGCCCACTTGTTGTTGCCGACTGGGCCGATGGCCCGCACGGTCGCCTGCGTGGCGTGCAGCGCGCCCTGTCGGGGCTCGCCCGCGACCGTGAACGTCGCCGGCTTGGCCATCCCCATCGCTGTCGACTGGACCCCCATGACCGTGAAGTTCCCGGCCGGCAAGGTGACCTGCCAGGACATGCCCTTGTTGGCGCCGCCGTAGAACGTGCCGGCGCCGTGGATCGTGCGCATCGCCTGCGCCGCGCCCGCGGCCACTGCAGGGTCGGTCGGGTCCCCGCCGAAGACCGCCGGCAGTGCCGCGAGGATCACGTCGAGCTGGTCGGTGGCGAGCACCGACAGCTGGTCGGGCCCGCCCTCCGGACCGGGGATGGTGAACGTGTCACCGACCCGGAACTCCACGACTCCCGGGCGGACCGTGCTCGGGCTGACCATCGCCTGATCGCCCTGGACGGAGATGGTCACCACCGCCGGCTGGGCAGCCAGCGGGACGAGGCTGGTGGCGTTGCTGGGAGTGCCGACCGCGCCGGCGGCCGCCAGGGCCAGCGCCGCGGCGCCGACCAGCAGTGGTGTCTTCATGGGCGTGCCCTTCGTCGTTGACTCGCGCGAGGCCGCGTGGCGGTGCCCGAGGAAGTAGCCGGACCACCGACTTGTGTGCCGGAATTGTTCCATATACACCTTTCGTTGACCATGCCCAGCGATGCCGATTCCGCCGGCCCCGTGATGTGATGGGGGCGTGCTGTCTCCCGTGCGCCGCCACCGTGCCGCGGGCGCGCTCTGTGCCGTCCTGGCGGTGGCCACGCTTGTCGCGGCACCGTCCGCCGCGCGCGGCCTGGACCCCGGCGACCTACGGGTCTACGGCGGGTCACCCGCGGACGGCAATCCGGGGGTCGTCGCCATCGCGGTCAACGAGGGTGGCCAGTGGGTGGGCTTGTGCAGCGCGGCCATGTGGAGGCCAAGGCTCCTGATCACTGCGGCCCACTGCCTGACAGCGGCGGGCACGGATGGACGGGTGGATGCCGTGGCCGTCTTCCCGCCGGGCGCCGAGGTGCGCGTCTACAGCGACACCGGTCCGCAGGGCGCGGCAACGGTCGCCGTCAGGCAGTGGTGGAAGGCCGACGGATACGTCAACACCAGCCGACTGGTTCAACCCAATGACTTCGCGGTGATCGAGCCCGACGCCGATCTCGCGCCGTCGGGCTTCACCCGCCTGGCCACGCAGTTCGACCTCGCGCGCTGGGCCAAGGCTGGTTCCCAGGTGGAGCACGTGGGCTACGGCCTGGTGGCGGCGAAGACGCCGACGAGGGGCCCGCATTCCATCTCCCTTCCCCTGTCCGGCTATCGGCCGGGCTCACTGCTCGGCCAGATCTTCAGTACCGACCAGACGGAGGCCAAGGGCCTGTGCCCGGGTGACAGCGGCAGCCCGGTGTTCCGCATGGAGGGCACCAGCGCGTTCCTGCTGGGCGTCGAGGTCGGCTCGAACAGCGCCTGCCAGGAGCCGCCCTCGTCGGATCTCCTGAGCATCAGTGCGGCGGCCGTGGGCTACCTTCCGGTGCTGAATTCCGCCCTTGCAAGTGCGGGGTATCCGACGATTCCCGGTGCACCGCAGTCCATCCTGGCCGTTGCGCGCAACCGCACCGCGACGGTCTCCTGGCTGCCGCCGGTCGTGTCCGCCGAGGCGATCGTGGGCTACGACGTCCTTGATGCTCGCGGCGTCCTGGCCTGCCAGGCCACCGCGACCACATGCACCGTGGCCGATCTGCGCGACGGGACGCACGGCTTCACCGTGCGCAGTCGCAACTCCGAGAACGAGGGCGATGCGCTTCCCGTTGGGGCGTCCGGGCGGGTCGTCATCGCACCGCCACCTCGGCTGCCGGCGCCGCGCATCGAGGAGTCAGCGAGGGGGATGCCGCAGATCGTGTTCGACTCCCTCGTCGGCCGATCGTCGGCGGTCGTGATCCGGTACGTGGTGAAGGACGACAAGGGACGCATCGTGTGCACGGGTCTGCCAGCCGAGCCTGATGCGGCGACCCTCTCGTGTCGCCTCCCCACCCGCCCGGGCATGTACCGCTTCCGGGTGACGGCGCGCACGGAGATGGGCAACAGCCGCCCGTCGGCCCTCAGCCCGCGCTTCCGGGTGGACTGACTGGGACAGTCGCTGCGGGGCGGCCGAAGAGCCAGCCCTGGCCCTGGCGCCAGCCTTGGCCCAGGAGCGCGCCCGCCTCGAACTCCGTCTCGACGCCCTCCGCGACGGTGTCCAGCCCCAGGCCCTCGGCGAGGCCGATGAGTCCCTGCGCCAGCTTGATGCACGTGCCGTCGCCCTTGCGGATCCCCGCCGTGAACGACTGGTCGAGCTTCAGGCCGCGGACGGGCAGGTCGCGTAGGTGACTGATCGACGAGAAGCCGGTGCCGAAGTCGTCGACGTACCAGGTGGCTCCGGTGCTGGCCATCGATCGCATCGCCTCGGCGATGGCTGGTGCCACGTCGAGCAGGGCGGTCTCGGTCACTTCGAGCCGTAGCCGCGTCGGATCGACCCCGGACGATGTCAGTAGATCGTGGAATCGATCGGGATACTCGTTGACTGCAAGGGTGGGCGGGGAGACGTTCACGGCGACGTGCTCGATCGGGGTCACCCGGAGAAGGTCGAGCGCATGGGTCAGCACGGCGAGGTCGATATCGACGATCAACCCGGTGCTCTCCGCGACCGAGAGGAAGTCCTGGGGGAGCATCGTCTCGCCGTCCTGCGGCACCCAGCGGGCCAGGGCCTCGTAGCCGTGGACGTGACGGTCGGACAGCGTGACGATCGGCTGGTACCACGGAACGATCCGGCCCTCGCGCACGCCGTCGCGCAACTGGGTCTCGAGCCGGAGCCTCCGCTGGGCGTCGAGGGCCAGCTCGGCATCCACGAACTGCCAGCGATCCCGACCAGCCGCCTTGGCCTGCTGCACGGCGAGGCTGGCCTTGCGGAGGAGTTCCTCGCTGGTGGATGTGCGATCGCCGATGGCGACGCCGATGCTCACCGTGGGCTCGATCACCTGCGCGTCGATCGTGATGGTGCCGCGCGCCGCGGCACACAGCCACTCGGCCTTGGCCGCTGCGTCTGCCACGCTGACCAGGCCGGGCAGGAGGATGGCGAACTCGTCGCCGGCAACCCGCGCCACCCGGTCCGGATCTCCTACGGCGGCGGCCAGCCGGGCGGCCACGGTGGAGAGCACCCGATCGCCTGCGGCGTAGTTCATGGCCTGGTTGACGGTGGTGAGACGGTCCACGCCGACGGACAGCAGGGCGATCAGCCCGCGGCTGTTGCCGATGTCGTCAAGGGCGCGGTTGAGTCGGGCGATGGCCAGATCGCGATTGGCGAGGCCCGTCAGGGCGTCGTGTCCCGTCTCGTGCTCGTGCCGCAGCTGGGCGTCGACCTGCTCCTGAACGTCGCGCAGCACGGCGACGAATCCCCCCGGGGTGCCGTCGTGGCGGATGAACGGTCGCGACGTCGCCTCCACCCACCGATGGCTCCCGTCGGCGCAGACCATCTGCAGGGTCGTCGGACCGGTGTCTTCGCCGGATACCCGCCGCGTCAGCAGGTCGCGAGCGCTGGGCACCTCGGGCGGCGGGAGCAGTCGCATGCCCGACTGCCCGATGACGGCATCGGACGAGAACCCGGTGAGCCGCTCGAACGACGGCGAGACCCACGTCACCAGGCCCTCGTCGTCGAAGCGAACGACCGCGTCCGTCACCTCGTCGGTGACGAGCCGGTAGAGGTCCTCTCGTTCCGCGACGGCCTCCTCGGCCAGCCGGCGGTCTGTTCCGTCGCGCCACGTGTAGATCAGCACGTCGGCGGCCCTGGCGACCCTGAGGTCGTAGTAGCGGCGCTCGCCACCCATGAGCTCTTGCTCATACGGGTAGTTGTCGACGATGAGGGGTACGCCGGTCTCGAAGACGGCGACGATCTCGGCGAAGCTGCCGCTATCGCGGTTGCCGGGCTGGAGATCGAGCAGCCGGGCTCCGATCATTTGCTCGTACGGCATGGTGTTGTACAGGCACGCCGCCTCGTTCACCTCGACGTACTCGAAGTCGATGATCTCGCCCGCTTCGTCGCGCACCGGTTCCATCACCAGGAGCGGGTCCAGGAGGTGGTCGAAGGCCGTGCGCCGCCGTTCCTCGCTGTGTTCGAGCGCCCGGACCGATCGCTCGGCCGCGTCCACGTCTCGCAGGCGGCCCACGACACCGACGGCGGTCCCGTCGGCACTCATCAGGGGGATGCCGATGGCGGACACCCATCGGTAGCTCCCGTCGCGCGCCCGAACGCGGACGGGAGGGACGGTGCCGGTCGACAGTTCGGGGACATGGATCCCCGAGCGAACCGTGTCCGCCTGGTCCTGGTTCGACGCGCGGTCCTCGGGATGCGTGAGGTCGGAGATGGCGGTACCGATCACCTCCGCCGGCGTCCAGCCCAGCACGGACGTGATCGACTCGGACACCCAGACCAGGTGCAGGTCGGGTCCGCAGCGATAGACGATGTCGCCGGGGTTGTCGGACAGGAGTCGGTACTGCGCTTCGTCGGTGAGGTCCGGAAGGGGAATGTCGGGATCGACCATCTCCGCTCCCCTCTTCGGCACTTGATGGTAGCCGCAGGTTCACCCGATATCACGGTGCAGCGGGTCGTAGACTGCCGTGCGCCCGCCGGGGCGGAGGACCACCAGCCGACACCAGGAGGAACCATGGGCGAGGACGACATCGAGATCGGCGAGGAAGTGGACGTGGCGGTGGTCCGCGACGAGGCCGGCGAGGTCGTCGGGGCGGTCGTGGACGACGTTGTCGTCGCCACGGGACCCGAAGGCTCGATGGTCGACGAGACGATCGACGTGCTCGACAGCGACGGCACGCTTCTGCTCGAGGATGAGACCGTCAGCGTCTACGACGCCGATGCGAATCTCGTCGCTCAGGAGGAGACGGTCGCGATCGCTCTCGACGCGCAGTGAGCAATCAGTAGCCATGCTCAAGGGAATCGATCCGCTGCTGAGCGGTGACCTGCTCAAGATCCTCGACGACATGGGGCACGGCGACCGGCTGCTGCTCGTCGACCGCAACTACCCGGCTGCCGCCTCCGGCAAGCCGGTGATCCGGCTCGGCGAGGCGTCGATCCTGCGGGCCGCCCGGGCGCTGCTCAGCGTCTTCCCGCTCGACGGCTTCGTGGAGCACCCGCTGGAGCGCATGGAGGTCGACGACGATCCGGATCGCACGACGCCGGTGCAGGACGAGCTCCTCGCCCTCGCCTCGGAGCGCGAGGGCCGACCGTTGCACTACGGGGTGATTCCGCGCCTGGAGTTCTACGACCGGGCGAAGGACGCGTACGCGGTCGTGCACACGCTCGATGCCCAGCCGTACGGATGCTTCATCCTTCGCAAGGGCGTTATCTTCGAGACGTGAGAAGCCCGGTTGTCGTCGCCTTGGCGGCGGCGCTGGCCTGCTCCGCAGTGTCTGCCGCGCCTGCCTATGCGGCTGAGCGTCGGCCGGCGACGATGCTCCTCACCTCCCTCCCCGTGACGCCCGAGATCACCGCTGGGTACGAGCGGGAGGCGTTCGCGGACTGGCGGGATGCCGACGGCGACGGCTGCGACACCCGGCAGGAGGTGCTGATCGCGGAGCGGCTGTCCGGTCGAGTCGTGAACTGCGACGTGCGGGGCGGACGCTGGCTGTCGACGTATGACGGGGTGCGGACCGCGGACGCTGGCTCCTTCGACATCGACCATCGCGTGCCGCTGGCGGAGGCGTGGGCGTCCGGGGCCCGGCGCTGGACGGCGGCGACCCGCGACGCGTTCGCCAACGATCTCGGCTACGCGGCGTCCCTGATCGCCGTCACCATGGCGACGAATCGCGGCAAGCAGGACAGCGAGCCGGACGAGTGGATGCCGCCTGCCGCCTCGCAGCGGTGCGGCTATGTGAAGCTGTGGATCGGCGTGAAGTACCGGTGGCGGCTGGCCGTCGATGCTCAGGAGAGGTCGTTCCTCACCAGGCAGCTGTCGCAGTGCTCGCCATTGATGCGCGTTCCACGCCTGGCGAACGTTCGCACCCGTCCGAACGCGGTGCGTCCCGCCGGGTAGTGGCTCAGTAGCCCGGATCGATCTGCATGATCACGGCCTTGGGCTCGGTGAAGAACTCCCTGCTGAAGTTGCCGCCCTCGCGGCCCACACCCGAATCGCCGACGCCTCCGAACGGGGCGCGCAGGTCGCGGATGAAGAAGCAGTTGACCCACACCGTGCCGGCGCGAAGGCGAGCGGCCACGCGATGGGCACGTGAGAGGTTCTCGGTGAACACCATCGCATTGAGGCCGTATCTCGTGTCGTTGGCGGCAGCGACAGCCTCGTCCTCCGACTCGAACCTCTGGACGACGCAGACGGGGCCGAAGATCTCCTCGCGGCACACGCGCGCGGTCGGGGGAGCATCGACGATGATCGTGGGTAGCACGCTCCAGCCCTCGCCGAGGCCGCCGGTGAGGATGCGTCCCCCGTCCTCCTGGACGGTGTCGAGATACCCGCTGACCTTGCGATAGTGCTCCTCGCTGGCCAGGGCGAGCGGGAACTCGGTTTCCGGTTCCTTCGGATCGCCGGCCCGCAGCGCCTCGGCCGCGGTGACGAATCGCTCGACGAACGCGTCGTAGATACCGGCCTGGAGGTAGAGCCTCGAGCCGGACAGGCAGATCTGTCCCGCGTTGCGGAAGATGGCCTGCACCGCCCAGTGCACCGCGTTGTCGATCTCGGCGTCGTCGAAGACGATGTTCGCGCCCTTGCCCCCGAGCTCGAGGCTGACCGGAACCAGATGGCTCGAAGCGGCGCCACTGATGACCTTCCCGGTGCCGGACTCGCCCGTGAAGGTGATGCGGTCGACGTCGGGATGCGCCGTCAGCGCAGCGCCGGCCGAGTCCGGTCCGTAGCCGTGCACGACGTTGAGCACTCCTGGCGGCATGCCCGCCTCGAGGGCGAGGCGGGCCCAGAGGGTGGCGGAGACCGGCGTGTCCTCGGCGGGCTTCATCACGACCGTGTTCCCCCACGCCAGGGCGGGCGCCACCTTCCACGTGCCGAGCATCAGCGGGAAGTTCCACGGCGAGATGGCGACGGCCACCCCGACCGGGTCGAATCGGGCGTACGCGTGGTGCCCCGAGTCCATCGGATAGGCGTCGCCCATGGACAGCCGCGCGTGGTCGGCGAAGAACCGCACGTTCCATGAGCTTCGCGCCACGTCGTGGAGGGCCTGCGTGAGCGGCTTGCCCATGTCGCGGGTGTCCGCCATCGCCAGCTCGGCGGCGTGCTCGTCCATGAGATCGGCGAGCCGGTGCAAGATGGTCTGCCGGTTCTCGTAGCCCATGCGCGGCCATGGGCCCTCATCGAAGGCCTCCCGAGCGGCGGCTACGGCGCGATCCGCGTCGGCCTTCCCACCGCAGGCGATCGTCGCCCACGGCTCGCGCGTGTACGGGTCGATGTCGTCCATCGTCGAACCGTCGAGGGAGGGCACCTCCTCGCCGCCGATGATGTGCCCATAGAAGTCCATGGGGCGAAGTGTGCCCCCTCACTCGGGCCCGCGGGGCCAAAGCGCAACGCCAGGGTTACCGCCGCCGTTCGATGTGAAGGGCGAGCACGGGGCATGCATGCGTGGCGTCCTCGGCCGCCTTCAGCTGTCCCTTGGTGAGGTCGGCCCGCAGTGTGTGCCCCGGTAGGAGCGGGTATCCCCACTCGTCGAGCTCGATGAGGTCGGGAGCAGCGTCGTGGCACATCCCGCGGCCGTCGCACAGGGTCGGGTTCAGCAGCAAGGTCGCGACAGTGTCGTCGGTGCTCACTCGAAGTCCCTTCCGGACACGTCGACCAGGGCGAGGCGCGCAGGCGGCACGGGCATGGCCGCTGGTCCCTGTCCGCGCGCGGTGACCGAGCAGCGCCGGTCGAGATGGAGGGCCACCTCGTCGGCGAACGCGGCGAGGCCCGTGGACACGAACCGGGCCGTTCCGTCGGGGTGCTTGCAGCCCCCCCTGTTCGAGACGAGCGAGAGTCGCCTCTCCAGGCGCGCCATGTCCGCCGCATCCGCATGCCGAGTGGCCAGCTGGTGGACGTCGTCGCTCAGGGACGGCAGGCCATACACGCACGGTCCGCACTGGCCGGCGCTCTCGCCGGCCATCCAGGCCGCGACGCGCGCCATCTCATCGATCGGGCAGGTGCTCTCGCCGATGAGCCACAGGACGGATGCGCCGATGACCGCTCCTGCGGTCCGCATCGACTCGGGGTCCCACGCGGTCGTGTCGAAGCCGTCGGCCGCGACCCAGCCACCTCCGTACCCACCCGTGAGGTAGCCGCGCACCGGCTCGGTGGCGCCGCCGCACAGCTCGAGGATCTGCCGGACGGGCGTGCCGGTGGGGACTTCGACGACGCCAGCATCGCGGACCGCCCCACCGACGGTGACGAGCGTCGATCCTGGCGCACTGGGAGCGCCGAGCTCGGCGAACCAGGCACCGCCGTGACGGGCGATGAGGCCGAGGTGGGCCAGGGTCTCGACATTCTGCACCAGTGTGGGGCGTCCGGCCGCGCCCTTCTGGAAGGGCCGGTCGGGGTACACCGGGGTGGCGACACCCTCGCCGACCCAGTGCGACAGCGCGCTCTCCTCGCTGGCCACATACCTGGCGGGGGGCGTGACCAGGTGGATGGCCAGCGGGTCCAGACGTGCCGCGTGGCGTTCGTCCAGCGCCTTCAGCAGCGTCGGGATGACGGGGGAGTCCCGGTGGATGGCGAGGAAGGCATTGGTGGCGCCGACGGTGGCGGCGGCCGCGGAGATCCCGTCGAAGACGAGGTGCGCGGATGAGGCCAGTAGCCCGGCATCCTTGCTGCTCGCCGGCTCGCCCTCCATGCCGTTGGCGATGACGACGGGGTGGCGCGACCGGTTCAGGCGGCCCCGGCCGGCCGAGCTCTCCACCACGGCTCGCAGCTTCCGCGATGTGGGGAACCAGCCGCCCCCGCGCCCGCGCAGCCCGGCCGTCTCGACCTCGTCGACGAGCGACCCGGGCTCGGAGCCGTGTCGGCGCGGGGTCGCGGGCAGCGGGCCGTACTCGGACAGGTGCATCGAGAGCGACGACCGTGTCTCGATCCCTAGACGGCCCATGCCTACCTCCGAACGAATCATGCCTCAATGGGCCGGGTGCTTGCCCATGGTGGCGCAGTGCCCGTGATGGCCCGCCCATGTCGCGGCAAAGTCCCGGTAAGGGTCGAACCGGCGTGAAACCGGGCTCTGCATGTGAAAGCGTGCAGCCATGGCCTTGGTAGCTGGGATCGACTCCTCGACGCAGTCCGTGAAGATCGTCGTCCGCGATGCGCAGACGGGCGACCTCGTTCGGGAGGCCCGCGCTGGCCATCCCGACGGCACCGAAGTGGATCCGGCCGCCTGGCTCAACGCACTCGACGCCGTCACCGACGGGGTGCTCGAGGGGGTGCAGGCCCTGGCCATCGCCGGGCAGCAGCACGGAATGGTGGCTCTGGACGAGTCGGGTGAGGTCGTCCGTCCGGCACTGTTGTGGAACGACACTCGGTCGGCCCAGGACGCGGCGGATCTCGTGCGTGAGCTCGGGGGACCGGCTGCGTGGGCAGAGGCGATCGGCAGCGTGCCCGTGGCGGCGTTCACCGTGACGAAGGCGCGCTGGATGGCGCGCGTCGAACCGGCCAAGGCCGCTCGCACGGCCCGAATGATGCTCCCGCACGACTACCTCACCTGGGTGCTGGCGGGTCGTCCGGACGAGGCGGTGACGGACCGAGGCGAGGCGTCGGGCACCGGCTACTGGTCTCCGATCTCCGGCGCGTACCGACCCGACCTTCTGGAGCTGGCGCTGGGCCATGTGCCCGCGGTCCCACGGGTGGCGGATCCGGCCGAGGCGGTCGGAACGACGGCGGGCGGCATCACCCTGGGCCCCGGGACGGGCGACAACATGGGGGCGGCGCTGGGCCTGGACACGCGCCCGGGCGACGTCGTCGTCTCCCTCGGCACGTCGGGCACCGCCTTCGCCGTGTCGACGACGCCTGCCGCCGACGCGACCGGCTTCGTCGCGGGCTTCGCCGATGCCACCGGGTACTTCCTTCCCCTGGTGTGCACGCTCAACGCCGCGCGCATCCTCACCTCGACGGCCGCCCTGCTCGGGGTCGACCTCGACGGGTTCTCGCGGCTGGCCCTCGCGGCCGAGCCGGGATCCGGCGGCCTCGTCCTCCTGCCGTACTTCGACGGGGAGCGCACGCCCAACCTGCCCGACGCCCGCGGCTCCATCCAGGGCGTCTCGAGGGCCAACCTCACTCCCGAGAACCTGGCACGGGCGGCGGTGGAGGGCATGCTCGGCGGACTGGCTGACGCGGTGGACGCCCTCGTCGGCGTAGGCGTCCGGCCCACTCGCGTGCTGCTCGTCGGCGGGGCCGCGTCGAATCCCGCTGTCGGCGCGGTGGCCGCCACGATGTTCGACGTGCCTGTGGTCGTGCCGCCGGCGGGCGAGTACGTGGCCGATGGGGCGGCCCGTCAGGCGGCCTGGGTGCTCAGCGGAGCAGCCTCGCCACCCGACTGGTCGGGATCTCGGTCCGGCGACAGCACGACGTTCGACCCCGCGCCGGTGCGTGGGGTGCGCGAGGCCTACGCCGCCGCGCGAACGGCGTTGTACGCGTCGGTGTAGCAGCAGTTGATTGCCCTCGTCGACGTGACCAAATCGTTACCAGATGATGTCGAATCGATGCACAATTGGCTTGTGTCGGCGGTTTCGATCGGCATATGTTTGCGGCAACAACAATGTATGTTGCGGCAGCCAACAATTGACGCACGGGTCGGTTGGTCGCCCACGGGGATGAGCCTGAGGGAGAGTCGTGCCGGTGGAGTTCGTCGCCAAGCCAGAGGACAGGTTCGCGTTCGGGCTATGGACGGTGGGCAACCGCGGTAGAGACCCCTTCGGGGACGCGGTACGTCCCAAGATCGAAACTGTCGACATGATCAAGGGTCTCGCCGACCTGGGCGTGTGGGGCATCAGCTTCCATGACGACGACCTCATGACGTTCGGGGCGCCCGAGGCGCAGCGCCAGGCGGAGGTCGAGGCGTTCAAGAAGGCTCTCGATGAGACCGGCCTCGTCTGTTCCATGGCGACCACCAACCTGTTCCACCATCCGGTGTTCAAGGACGGCGCGTTCACCTCGAACGATCCGTCGGTGCGGCGCTTCGCGATGCAGAAGGTGATGCGCAACATCGACCTGGCTGCAGAGTTGGGCGCTCCCACGTACGTGTTCTGGGGCGGGCGTGAGGGCGTGGAGACGGCGGCGGCGAAGGACACGCGTGACGCGTTGTCGCGGTACGCCGAGGCGCTGGACTTCCTGGCCGGCTACGTCCTGGACAAGGGCTACGGGATGCGTTTCGCCCTCGAGCCGAAGCCGAACGAGCCTCGTGGTGACATCTTCCTGCCCACGGTGGGCCACGCCCTCGCGTTCATCTCCACTCTGGAGCATGCGGACATGGTGGGGGTGAACCCCGAGGTCGCGCACGAGACGATGTCGGGCCTGAGCTTCTACCAGGCGGTCGCGCAGGCCGTGTGGCAGGACAAGCTGTTCCACATCGATCTCAACGACCAGCGCATCGGCCGGTTCGACCAGGACTTCCGGTTCGGATCCGAGGGCATCAAGGACCACTTCTTCTTGGTGCGCCTGCTGGAGAACAGCGGCTATGCGGGGGCGAAGCACTTCGACGCCCATGCCTACCGCACCGAGGATGTTGCTGGTGTGTGGGACTTCGCGCGCGGCTGCATCCGCAACTACCTCGCGCTCGCGGCCAAGGCCCGCGAGTTCGACCAAGATCCCCGTGTGGCCGAGGCGATGGCGTATTCCGGCGTCGCAGAGCTCGCGGAACCGACTGTGGGTCCGTATTCATCGGAGTCCGCAGCACGGTTGAAGGCCGAGAGCTTCGACGTCGACGTCCTCGCAACGCGGGGCTTCGGCAACGAGGCGCTCGACCAGCTCGTCATCGATCACATCCTGGGCATCGCCTGATACGCGTCATCCGACACCCGTGATCGACAGCACCACTCCATCTAGCAAATTCGCAGGTCTCCTGCGGGGAAGGGACAGCACCGCATGTCCAAGAAAATCTATGGAGCAGTAGCCGGCCTCGCCGCCGCCTCCCTGCTCGTCGCCGCGTGCGGCGGTTCCAGTACTAGCAGTGAGACGTCGTCCGCGGCTGCCGCAGCCACGTCGGCTGCAGCTGTTGCGTCGTCGGCCGCTGCGATGGCCTCCTCGGCTGCGCCTGCGGCGTCGTCGGCAATGGCCGCCGCTGGTGGCAAGGCCTGCGTCATTCTCCCCGACGCCGCGTCGTCGGTGCGCTGGGAGACCGTCGACCGTCCGTTCCTCGACGAGGCATTCAAGGCCGCTGGCCTTGAGTCGGACATCCAGAACGCGAATGGTGACAAGACCAAGTTCGCCACCATCGCTGACGGCATGATCGCCGGTGGCTGTTCGGTCATGGCCATCGTCAACCTCGACAGCCCGTCTGCTGCCGCGGTCATCGCCAAGGCTGACGCCGCCGGCATCCCGGTCATCGACTACGACCGCCTCACCCTCGGTGGCGGCGCGAAGTACTACGTGTCGTTCGACAACGTCGCCGTGGGCACCACGATCGGCGAGGGCCTTGTCAAGTGCCTCAACGACGCGGGCACGACGTCCGGCAACGTGGCGTACCTCAACGGTTCGCCGACCGACAACAACGCCACGCTGTTCAAGCAGGGCTACTCGACGGCCATCGAGGCTGCCGGCTTCACGCCGACTGCTGACGAGTCTGTTCCGGACTGGGACAACACGAAGGCCGGCACGATCTTCGAGCAGATGTACACCAAGGCCAACGGCGACTTCGTCGGCGTTGCCTCGGCTAACGATGGTCTCGGCGGCGCCGTGATCTCCGTCCTCGACCGCAACGGCCAGGCCGGCAAGATCTTCGTCACCGGCCAGGACGCCACGGACGAGGGCCTGCAGCGCGTGCTGCTCGGCACTCAGTGCATGACCGTGTACAAGGCCGTCAAGAAGGAGGCCGAGGCGGCTGCCGCCCTCATGGTCGCCCTCGCCAATGGTGATACCGCAGCAGCGGATGCACTCGCCACCGGCACGACGACCGACAGCGAGGCCGGCACCGAGGTTCCCAGCGTTCTGCTGGTGCCGCAGGCGATCTACCCCGAGAACGTGAAGGACGTCATCGCTGACGGCTTCACCACGGTGGAGAAGGTCTGCGCCACGCCGGAGCTCGAGAAGGCCTGCGCTGCGAACGGCATCTCCTAGGTAACCCCCCGCCCGGACGCACAGTGATCCGGGCGATGTAGGACACGGTGGGGGCGGGTGACGTGTCATCCGCCCCCACCGTCATACCGCGGTTGTTTTCGAAAGGCCTCCCCGATCCCTACCGGTTACGAGAAGGTAGCGCCATGACCGATACCCCCCTGCTGCAGTTGCGGGCCGTCGACAAGAGCTTCGGACCCGTCCAGGTCCTTCGAGGTGTTGACCTGTCGGTGTATGCCGGCAAAGTGACCGCTCTCGTGGGTGACAACGGTGCCGGGAAGAGCACCCTCGTCAAGGGAGTGGCGGGCATCTACCCGTTCGACTCTGGCGAGTACCTCTTCGATGGCAATCCGGTGCACGTCACGGACCCGAAGCAGGCGAACCATCTGGGCATCGAAGTCGTCTATCAGGATCTCGCGCTGTGCGACAACCTCGATGTCGTGCACAACATGTTCCTCGGTCGCGAGGAGAAGAAGTCGATCATCCTCGATGAGATCACGATGGAGAAGCGGGCTCGTGAGACGCTGAGCGGGCTGTCCGTGCGCACCTTGAAGTCGGTGCGGCAGCAGGTGTCGAGCCTGTCCGGCGGGCAGCGGCAGACCGTCGCCATCGCGCGTGCCGTTCTCTGGAACTCCAAGCTGGTCATCCTTGACGAGCCGACCGCAGCGTTGGGTGTGGCACAGACCGAGCAGGTCCTCAATCTCGTGCGACGCCTCGCGGACAACGGTCTCGGCGTCATCCTCATCTCGCACAACATGAACGACGTCATGCAGGTAGCCGACAACATCGCCTGTCTCTACCTCGGTGCCCTCGCGGCCCAGGTCAAGGCGAGTGAAGTGACCCACGGGCGCGTGGTCGAACTCATCACCTCGGGTCGAAGCGGCGAACTCGGACTGCAACCGGAGGTTGCGAACGTGGTTGGTGCGGCATGAGCGCGACGCAGCAGGTCACCGACGTGGACATCGCCGCGGCCGGCGACCAGGGTGGCATCGGCCAGGCCCTTCGTGACTACTGGACCCGCGTCAAGGGCGGTGAAGTCGGCTCCCTGCCGGCGGTCCTGGGTCTCATTGTCCTCCTGATCCTGTTCAGCGCCCTGAAGCCATCGACCTTCTTCTCCTACCTCAACTTCGCCAACCTGCTCAACCAGGGCACCGCCATCATCGTTCTGGCCATGGGCCTCATCTTCGTCCTGTTGCTGGGCGAGATCGACCTGTCTGCGGGCTTCACGGCCGGCACAGCGGCGGCGGTGCTCGCGATCGCCCTGACATCGTGGGGCCTGGCATGGCCCATAGCGCTGATCATTGGGCTCCTTACGGGAACGCTGATCGGCTTCCTCATCGGTGTTCTGGTGGCGAGGCTCGGCATACCATCGTTCGTCGTCACCTTGGCAATGTTCCTGGCGCTGCAAGGCGTGATGCTGCTGATCATCGGTGAGGGCGGCACGATCACCCTCCGCAGCGACGAACTGCTCGCCATCATGAACAAGAACATGCCCACGTGGATGGGCTGGGTGGTGTGGATCGTCGTGGTCATCGGCTACGCCTTCGTCACGCTGCGGGGAATCACCGCTCGGCGCAAGGCCGGGCTGGCCTCGATGGCAACGGCGGTCTGGGCGGCGAAGACCGGTGCGCTCGCGATCCTCCTCGGAGTCGGCGTCTTCGTCCTGAACCAACAGCGTCAGATCGTGCGGCCCGGGAAGGTGGCGTGCGAGGTCAATGACCCGCCGAGTCCCGAAGGGTGCATTCCCGTCCTTCAGGGTGTGCCGTGGGCGGTTCTCGTCATCCTCGTCCTGCTGGTCGGCCTCACCTTCGTACTGACCCGCACTGGCTTCGGCCGGCACATCTACGCGGTCGGCGGCAATGCCGAGGCGGCGCGCCGTGCTGGCATCAGCGTTCAAGGCCTGAAGATCGCCTGCTTCATGATCTGTTCGACGCTGGCTGCCGTCGCAGGCGTCCTGATCGCATCCCGCGACAACTCGGTGTCACCCACCACCGGCGGCGCCCAGACGCTGCTGTTCGCCGTCGGCGCCGCGGTCATCGGCGGCACCTCGTTGTTCGGCGGCCGCGGCCGCATGATCGACGCGGTCATCGGCGGGCTCGTCATCGCGGTCATCGCCAACGGCCTCCCGCTGGTGACGCAGCAGTCGGGCATCCAGTACGTCGTCACCGGCCTGGTCCTCCTGGTCGCAGCGAGCGTCGATGCCATCTCCAGAAAACGCTCGAGCCCCAGCTAGCCGCAAAGGATTGGTCGAAAGGCGCATGGCAACACGAAGCGCTGCGACCCAGGACGACCTCCGTCGCCACAACCTCGCTCGGCTCCTCCGGCGCCTCCACGAGGGAGGCGCGGCGAGCAGGTCGGATCTGGTTGCCTTCACCGGGCTGAACCGGAGCACCGTCGGTGTGCTGGTCTCCGAGTTGGCCGACGTGGGCTTGGTCTATGAGGGTGCCGGCGCCGCCGGACAGGTCGGTCGGCCCTCGCTCATGGTCCAGCCGAGCGCATCGTCGGCCGTCGTCGTCGCGTTCGACCTGCGCGTCGAGCGCACCGTCGCGGCACTCGTCGGCCTGGGCGGGGACGTGCTCGTGCACAAGGAGCAGCGGCACAAGCGCTCGAGCTACACACCGGAGACGGCACTGCGCAACATCGTCAGTCTTGTGGGCTCGATGATGGGCAAGGCGCCGAGCCCCGCCACCTGGGTCGGTGTCGGCATCGGCGTCCCCGGCATCGTCGACCATGTCGACGGCCGGGTTCGGCTGGCCCCCAACCTGGGGTGGGTCGACGTGCCCCTCGGCGACATGGTCCGGGAGGGACTCACCTCAGCGTTCGGCTTCGCCCCCGCGGTGGCGGTCAACAACGACGCCGACCTCGGCGCGATCGCCGAGCATGCGCGCGGAGTCGGTAAGCACAGCCGCAACCTCATCTACGTCTCGGGAGAGGTGGGCATCGGTGGTGGGGTCATCATCGACGGCCGCCCCATGACCGGCGCCGGCGGGTACGGCGGCGAGGTCGGTCACATGGTGGTGAACCCCCAAGGGGCGATGTGCCGCTGTGGGGCCAAGGGGTGCTGGGAGACCGAGATCGGACGCGATGCCATCCTGGCTGCGGCGGGACTCGGCGGTGATCAGATGGAGGTTGCCGATGTGATCGCGGCGGCCTCAGGTGGCAACCCGAAGGCGCAGGCGGCCATCGACGAGGCTGGCGAGTGGCTGGGCATCGGGCTCGCCAACCTCGTCAACCTGTTCAATCCCGAGGTCATCGTGCTCGGCGGTCACCTGCGACTGCTCTTCCCACTCGTCAGCGGCACCGTCTACCGCCGGATCCACTATGCGCTGCCCGCGGTGCGCGAGCAGGTGCGTGTCGAGGTGCCGTCGCTCAGCGGCGACAGCACGCTGCTAGGCGCGGCCGAGACGGCGTTCGAGGCGCTGCTGTCCGATCCCATCGATGTCCTCGCGCGAGCCCACCATGCCGCCGCGTCCTGAGCACGTCCTCCGATGGGAGGACGTCGAACTGGCCATCGATCTCGAGTCGGGGGCCCGCGCCGTGCGCTGGACGGTCGGGGGCCTGTCGGTCCTCGCGCACCACAAGGACGACGCCGTGAGTCATGGCATGTACCCCATGGCTCCGTGGGCCGGACGACTGCGCGCCAACCGCGTCGAGTGGCAGGGCTACCAGCATCAGCTGCCGCCCACGTACGCGAGTTGGGCGCTGCATGGAACGGCGCTGGACCAGCCCGTCGACATCCTCCGGAGCGAGGCGGACGCGGACGGCGCGCTCCTGGTCGCGAGGGTGGCGAAGAGCCCCACCTGGCCGTGGCCGGTGGCGATCGACATCACGTGGGAGCTGCGCGGTCGCACGCTCACCACGGAGATCTCCGTGAACTCCGAGCAGGGTGAGTCGCCGGCCGTGGTCGGGTGGCACCCATGGTTCGTGCGCAGTGTCGGCCGTGGCGGCCCTCTGGAGTGGCGACTTGAGGCGACGCAGCAGGTGTTGCGCGGGGACGACTATCTGCCCAGCCATGATGTGCGGCCGTACGACCCGGATGCGGGGCCTTTCGATGACGTCTTCGTCGTGCCGTCGGGAGTGGCGACATTGCGCTGGCCCGGCGCGCTGGCCATCGACGTCGTCAACGATGCGCCGTGGTTCGTCGTGTTCGACATGCTGCCGAATGCGGCATGCGTGGAGCCGCAGAGCGGACCGCCCAACGGCATCAATGACGGCCTGGGCCGACCGATCCCCGTAGCCGGCCCGGGACTGCCCCACCGCATGGTCACGACGTGGACGATGCGAGATGACCCGCCGGTGGAGCCAGCCTGACGATGCTGCCCGTGGCGGCGGACTCGCGGGCCGCGTCGAGAACCCGCAGGTTCGAGATCACGTCCTCGAGCAGCACGGGCGGCGCCTGGTCCCCGCGGAGGGCAGCCGCCACGCCCGGGTAGAAGGCCGTCCACGCGCCCGGTACCAGGGCGACGGCCGACTCGGACAGCGCGCTTGCGTCGTCGTAGGTGCGCAGGACGGCATCCGACGATTCCGGCTCCCGGCCCCACTGCGGGTCGGCGGGGCTGCGACCGGACGCGAGGGCCGCCTCCTGGGTGTCGCTGGCGTCGATGCGCAACCCGCCCCTGGTGCCGAACAGACTCATGCGCGGTGACCCGAAAGCCCCGATCTGGCTGGCCACGATGTGACTGACGGCTCCCGACACGTGCGTCAAGAGCAGTGTCACGTCGTCATCGCTGCCGGTGCCCCGCACCGTCCGGACGGACGCGACCACCGACGCCACCGGCCCCATCAATCGGAGCGCCTGGTCGACGAGGTGCGCGCCGAGGTCGTAGAGCATCCCGCCCATGTCAGCGGGATCGGTCGACAGGCGCCACCCGGCCTTGGGCACCACGCGCATTCGCTCGATCCGGGACTCGAAACGATGCACCGCGCCGATCCGTCCGTCGGCAGCGACCATGCGGGCCGTCAGGAAGTCGCTGTCCCATCGACGGCTCTGGAAGGGGATGAGGTGTCGCTGGGATCGGGCGGCGAGATCGCCAAGGCCCTGCGCGACCTGGGCGGTCGGCGCGACGGGCTTGTCCAGGACGACGTTCAACCCACTCGCGAGCGCGGCAGTCGCGTACGGGACGTGGGTGACGTTCGCCGTGCTGATCACGGCGAGGGAATGCCCGCCGGTCCAGGCCTCGTCGACGCTCGCGTAGACGGCGGCATCCGGGTACGCCCGCCGGGCCTGCGCCTGGCGATCGGGGTCGCTCGTGACGATCGCGTCGAGGGACAGGTCGGGGACCGCGCTGATGAGTGGCGCGTGGAACACCCGCCCCCCGAGCCCGTACCCGACGAGGACGACGGAGATCGGGGCAGGGTCGTCGCTTCTCATACGCGCAGTCAATCAGGCCGATGTCGCCTCGGCCACCGGCACCGCTCGCGCAGGGGAGGGCGATGGACTGCAGCAAGGGGCATGACAAGCCACCGCAATTGGGGCACAATGGCGAGTGCCGCTCTCCCCCGGGCGGCAGCGGATTGGTGGTCTTCGACTAGCGATCCAGAAAGCCCGCGCGACAGCCCCCCAGCCGCGCGGGTTTTCACTTGTCGGGGGGCAGGGCACCGACGCGTCAGGACCAGTAGACCTGCACCCTGGTGCCGATCGAGACCCGGTCGAAGAGCCACTCGGCGGCCTTGAAGTCCCGGACCCCGATGCAGCCGTGCGACCCGCCGTTGTAGCCGTCGCGGGCGAAGAATGGTGAGTAGTGGACGGCCTGCCCGCCGCTGAAGAACATGGCGAAGGGCATCCAGCTGTGGAAGAGGCTCGAGACGTGGTCGCGGCTCTTCCGGCTGACGCGGAAGCTGCCCTCGCGGGTCTCCAGTCCGGGCATGCCGAACCGTGCGTCGAGGGTCAGCAGCACCTTCCCGTGATCGACGAGGCGAAGCAGCCGGGTGCTCTTGTCGATGCACAGGCTCCGCTCGCTCAGGCACGCAGACGGCAGCTTGCCAACGGTTCCCGAGGTCTTCCTCAGCAGGTCCCACGTGCCCGGACCCACCACCCCCGTGGGCTGGTAGCCGAACTTGCTCTGGAACTTCTGGATCGCCTTCGTCGTGGACGTCCAGACCCGATCGCTCTTGGTGTCGATCGGCGAGATCGGGTAGCCGAGCCAGGCGAGACGCTCCTGCACCTCACTGACCCGCCACCCGCGAGCCCCACGGCGCAGCGGCAGTGGTGAATTGACGACCTTCTTCACGGGCGGCTTCGCCACCGGAGGCGCGGCGGGCGGCGCGGCGGGCGGCGCGATCGGGGGAGCCGGCTCGACCGGCACGGGCTCGACCGGCGGTGTGGGAGGGACCGGCTCGGTGGCCGGTGTCGATGGTGGAGCCGTCACCTCTGCCGGTGCGGTGGGCGCGGGTGTCGCGTCGTCGGCGGCGACCGGCGGCGCCGCGGTTACGGCGAGCGCGGCGATCAGCCCGGTGGCGACGATGGCGGCGAACTGGCGCATGAGGGGCACGTCCCTAGATTAGGTCCGGGGCCGCCGCAAGGCGAACCTCGAAGCAGCAGCCGTCGCCGGCATTGCGCACGCTCACCCGACCGCCGTGGGCGTCGACGATGCTCTGCACGACCGCGAGACCGATGCCTGCACCCTCACCTGCCTGGTGGGTGCGTGCCGCTGATCCTCGCCAGCCCGGCTCGAACAGCCTGACCATATCGGCGGCAGCGATGCCGCCGCACGTATCGCATACTCGGACGACGACCTCGTCGGCGTCGCGGGTGGCGGTGACGGTGACCGCGCCGTCCACGGGCGTGTAGGTGATCGCGTTCGTCACCAGATTCATCAACGCACGGGAGATCTCGCGCCCGTCGACCGTCACCATGAGACCGCCTTCGGCGCGGCCCGTGAGGATGATCCCGTGCGCGACGGCAAGTGGATCGGTCGTCGCGATGGTGTCGGATACGACGTCGGCGACGTCGACACGTTCGAGGGCCAAGGCCAGCTCGCCGGACTGCAACCGGGACAGGGCGAGCAGGTCGTCGACCATGCCGGACAGGCGGTCGACCTCCTGAAGGATCTGCCGGTGGTACCTGGCCGGGTCGGGCGCCACGCCGTCCTCGAGCGCCTCCGCCATCGCGCGCATTCCGGCCAGTGGAGTGCGCAGGTCGTGGCTGATCCAGGACGCCATCTCGCGCCGGCGTCGCTCCACCTCGCGGCTTGCCTCGAGCTCGGCCGCCGCCGCCGCGGCGACCCGGGTCTGCTCGTCGAGGCGCCGTGCCGCGATCACGCCGAACACGATGGCGAGGGGGAAGGCGGCGGCGACGATCCACGCCAGCAGCGTGAGGTCACGTGGCGAGATGAACATGGCGCGTCCGGAGACGACGAGAGCAGCGGCCACGGCGATGACGGGCACGAGAGGAGCAGTGATCGCGGCCGCGCGCGGCGATCTCTTGCTCAACCAGGCGATCGCGCCGAGACCGACGAGTCCGGTCACGGTGGCCGTGCCCGCCGCGATGAGGACGACCTCGACCTCGGACCTCACGATGGGTCCCAGCGGTAGCCGATGCCCCAGACCGTCACCAGGCGGGTGGGCTGGCTGGGGTTGCCCTCAACCTTCTCCCGCAGGCGGCGAACGTGGACGGTGACGGTCGTAAGGTCGCCGTACTCCCAGCCCCACACCGCGGACAGGAGCTGCTCGCGCGAGAAGGCCTCCCCGGGATGGGCCAGCAGGTGGGCCAGCAGGTCGAACTCGCGTGTGGTCAGGCCGAGCGGGGCACCGTCGATCGCCGCCATACGCGCCACAGGGTCAACGCGCAGGTTCCCGTCCTCGCGCACCTGAAGCGCCGCAGGGGCCGGCGGGTTCGCTCGTCGCAGCACGGAGGCGACGCGCAGCACGAGCTCGCGAGGGGAGAACGGCTTGCTGAGGTAGTCGTCGGCCCCGGTACCGAGGCCCGCGATGCGGTCCTCCTCCTCACCCAGCGCGGTGAGCATGATCACCGGCAGGTCGGGGCGCTCCGCGCGGATGCGACGGCACACCTCGAGCCCGTCGAAGCCCGGCAGCATCACGTCGAGCACGACGAGATCGGGGCTCGCCTGGGCGGCGATGACGGCATTAGGCCCGTCCGGCGCCTCGAGGGTCTCGTGGCCGGCCTGCTGCAGGTACGCCACGACGACCTCACGCACCGTGGGGTCGTCGTCGACGACGAGGATGGTGGCCACGCCACCACAGTAGGGCCGGATACCGGCGGCCAGCGCCGATGACGGGGTCCGGTAAGGAGTCCGTAAGGCTTTCCGGCTGGCCGCACCACATCGGTGAGGTCTGATGAGGACATGACCAACACACGCGTTTTCATCGCCCGTTTCGCCCTTCCCCTCGCCGCCACCGCGCTGGTCCTCACCGCCTGCGGCTCGAACACGGCCAGTGATCAAGCCGTGCCGGCGGTGGCTACGTCCGCGGCCGCCGAGGCCATGGAGTCCGAGGCCATGGAGTCCGAGGCCATGGAGTCCGAGGCCATGGAGTCCGAGGCCATGGAGTCCGAGGCCATGGAGTCCGAGGCCATGGAGTCCGAGGCGGCGGCCACCGGCGCCTACATCACCCTCGCCGAATATCAGGGCAGCAAGGACATGTACGCGGCTGGAGACGTCGTGCTGTTCTTCGCCGCGGACTGGTGCCCCACGTGCCAGGAGGCGACGACGAACCTCGAGGCCGATCCGGCCGCGATCCCTGGGGGCCTGGCCATCGTCCGGGTCGACTACGACGACTCCGACGAGCTCAAGCAGAAGTACGGCGTCACCACCCAGCACACCTTCGTGCAGGTCGATGCCGACGGCAACGAGGTGGCCAAGTGGACCGGCAGTGTGACCGCTGACGAGATCGCGAAGCAGACCGCCTGATGCTCCTGTTCCTCGGCGCGGTGGTCGCCGGGGTCCTGACCACGCTTGCCCCGTGCGTGCTGCCGATGCTGCCCGTCATCGTCGGCGGCTCGCTCGGGCCATCCTCGGTCCAGGCCCGACGGCGCGCGTACGTCATCACCGCGTCCTTGGGCATGTCGATCATCGTGTTCACGCTGATCCTCAAGGCGACCACCGCGCTGATAGGCATCCCGACCGATGTGTGGCAGTGGATCAGCGGTGGCATCCTCATCGCCCTGGGCCTGGTGTCGCTCTTCCCCGGCATCTGGGACCGGATCAGTGCCGGCCTTCGCCTGCAGGAGCGGTCGACGACTCGCCTCGCGTCGGCACGCAAGCAGCAGGGCATGGGTGGAGCGATCCTCACGGGTGCGGCCCTCGGCCCGGTGTTCTCGTCCTGCTCGCCGATGTACGGGTACGTCATCGTGACGGTGCTGCCGGCGTCGTTCGCGCAGGGAATGCTCCTGCTCCTGGGCTACGTCGTCGGCCTGTGCGTCACCCTGCTCGCGATCGCACTGCTGGGACAGAAGTTCATCGGGAACGCCCGCTGGGCCGCCGACCCCCACTCGTGGTTCCGCCGCGGACTGGGCATCGTGTTCATCCTCGTCGGCATCGCGATCGCCTTCGGAATCGACAAGGACATCCAGGCCTGGGTGATCGAGAACTCGCCCGTCGCCCCGTGGCAGCTGGACTCGGGGTTCATTCCCTCGAGCTGACTACTCGAACCAGCGCGGTGAGGTCGTTCGCGGTGGGAAGAGCCGCTGGGGCCACACGACGATGCGCGGCTCGCCGCGGTCGTTCGCGGTGCGTGCACGAGCCAGGGCCGGGCCGATCGCGTCGACGGCCGACACCCGCTCGACGGCGATCCCGAAAGCGGCACCCAACGACGACCACTCCGGGGTCAGCAGGTCGACCCCACGCTCCGGGTGCCCGAAGACCTGCTGGTCGAATCGCAGCATCCCGTAGCCGCCGTCGTCGACGATGAGCAACGTGATGGGCAGGGACTCCTGCGCGTAGGTGGCCAGCTCGCCGAGTGCGAACATCGGCCCGCCGTCGCCGCACACGGCAAGGGTGGGGATGCCCACCGACGCCGGTCCGATCGCCGCCGGGAGCGCATAGCTGAGGGTGCCCCACCCGACCGCGTACTGCAGCCGCCGCGGTCGGGGCTGGTTGCTGTAGCCGCCGTACCAGTAGGCCCCCACGGCCATGTCGCACACGACGGCTCCATCACGGGCCCACCCGGCGTCGATCTGCTGCACCCAGCGCATGGCCGGCTCCGTGCGCGGATCGAGCAGCAGTCGGCTCACCACGGTGTCGCGGATGCCCGAGACATCGGTCCAGGGAACTCGGTCCTCGACTCCGGTGTCGTCGAGGGTCTCGTGGAGTGCCGCCAGGCCCTCGTGGACGTCCGCACTGATCAGGCAGTCGAGGTCGACGGTGCGCTGGATGAGGGAACCGAGGGTGAGCGCCGCTCGGCGGGGGGGCAGGTCGATCCGCCAGTTCTTGGTGTTCATCCCGTCGAACGACGAGCCGATGATCAGGAGGAGGTCGGCCTCGGCCACCACCTGCGCCACCTCGGGCTCATGGACCGGGGCATTGACGAGCAAGGGGTCGCCGGCCAGGAGGCCCCGCCCCGCGTACGTCGTGACCACCGGCGATCCGAGGCGGTGGGCCAGGGCCCGGACGTCGGCCTCGGCATCGGCCGTCACCACGCCGCCACCGAGCCATAGCACGACCTTGGGCGAAACCGCGATGAGCTCCGCGAGCGTCGAGACGTCGTGAGGATCGGCGGCGGGTGCCGGGAGCCGGGGGATGTGGGGGACCGATGAGGGCCACTCCTCACCCAGGACGTCGGTCGGGACGCCCACATAGCTCGACACGGGCGGCGGCCCCCAGGCATCGCGCAGGGCGAGCACGG
Source organism: Actinomycetota bacterium (assembly GCA_016717115.1). Lineage (GTDB taxonomy): Bacteria > Actinomycetota > Actinomycetes > S36-B12 > S36-B12 > UBA10649. Next base: position 539,079 of record JADKGE010000001.1, on the reverse strand, counting down.
TCGAGGCGATCGCCTCCTGGCGCGTGCGCGCCGTGCGTGCCGGGGCACCGAAGGCCTCGAACATCGCGCCCTGGTCGGCCATCTCGTGGAGGATCCCGCGTGGTCCGGCCGGTGAGCGGAGCGACTGGTTGACCTCGCTCGCCAGGACGATCATGGCGGAGTGGCTGACGAACGCCTCGCCGAACGCGGCGAGGATGTTGGCCGCCCCCGGGCCGCTCGTGAGCAGGGCCGCGGCGGGAGTGCCGGTGGCCCGGAAGAGCCCGTCGCAGGCGTACCCCGCGGCCTGCTCGTGCCGGACCCCGACGATGCGGGCGCCGTCGGCGACTCCGCGTCCCAGAACGCCAGGTTGTGCACGCCGGGGATCCCGAAGGCCCGGGTCACGCCGTGGGAGCCGAGCAACTCGAGGATGACCGAGGCGACGGACGGCTGGTTGCTCATGGGACGACCGTACTTGGCCGGCGTCCTCAGGCTCGCGACTCGAACATGCCCAGCACGGCAGCCACCCCGAGCACGCTCCTCGGCGACCACGCGGCGCGCCACAGGCCCCCGTGGTTGGCGCCCTGGGCGAACAGGTCCATGGGGTTCTCCAGTGGGGTCGCCGGGTTGGCCGCGGCGGCGGGATTGCGCAGGTCGTGCACGAGGAGCGCGGCCATCAGCGTCGTCGACGTCGCCGGATCGAAGACCTCCACCCCGAAGCGCCCCGCGCCCGCATAGGCGGCCGCCAGCGCGCGGTTCTTGAGGACGGACTGGGTACGCGTGGCCGGCGCGAGGTTCAACGACACCGGGGTGCCCTCGGATCTCGCGACGAGGGCCCGCCACCGTTGCAGCCGCTTCGCGAGAGCGTAGTTGGGGCCCTGCTGGGGAACCAGTGAGTCGTTGATGCCGAAGGGGGTCCCCTCGTTCGTCAGGTAGTCCTGCGGGTAGTTCGGCTCGAACTGGTTCAGCAGGCGCAGGGGCGTCTGGAGCACGCCGCTGAGGCCCCGCGAGTCCCAGCGTCGCCGGGACTCCTCGACCGCCCCCATCGGGACCATGAAGACGTCCGTGGGCGTGGCCAGGTAGGCCAGGGTGATGTCGTCACGGTGGTCGAGCAGCCCCGTGGCGATCGCATCCGAGGCCACGGACAGCAGCACGTGCGCCGCGCCGTCGGCATAGGCGTACGAGCCGAGGACGAACGGCTGCTCGATCTCGTCGAGCCAGGTCCGAAGCTCAGGGGCCCGCTGGAGCAGATCTGCGCCGGCGCGAGCGGCCACATTGACGTCGTCGTCGGGATGCACGGCGCCCCCCACGACGAACGGCGGGGTGCCGTCGGGGCCGAGGAGCACGGGTATCCGCAGCGACCCCGCTGTACTGCGCGTCGTCGCGATGAGGCGCTCCCACAGGTGGGGTCGCTTGAGGTCGACCGCGTGCACGGTGGCCCCCCACCTCAGCAGGGACCGGGTGGGCCCCATCTCGGCGCCGGCACCGAGGATCGCGACATCGATGTCATGGAGGTCGAGCCAGTCCGGGTTGTCGAGCAGCAGATGGAGGGCCTCGCCGAATCCCGGCTCCGCGGTGCCCTCGGCCACCCAGCGATCGATCTGCTCACGCAGGTGGTCCCCGAAGAGCCGTCGACCGCGATAGGGCAGCGACAGGTCGGTCTCGCGGGGCGCGCCCCCATGGACGGTGACCGATGCATAGCGCGGCGTCGAGTGACGTCGCATCGCCTCGGGAACCGTCGTGGTCTCTCCCGCGCGGACGAAGGAGAACCGGCGTCGCGCTGAGTCGAGGCCGTCGGACGAGATGGTCACCGCGGCACCGGGAGCCATGGCTGCGGCAATGACGATGTCACGCAGGGGCTTGAGGTAGCCGCCCCGCCAGTCCTTCGTGTGCTCGATGCGTGCGGCGAGGGCGGGATCGACCCTGCGGACGGAGTCGGCGAACACCGCCCGGCCCGTGGCCGTGGTGCTGCGCCGACCGTCGCCGCCCTCCGGGAAGCACACCCCATCAGTCACGGTGTGCGCTCCTTCGGCCATCTGCGGAGAATAGCCAATCGAGGTCAGTGATCCCCACAGATAGCCGTGCCAATCTCCGCTGCGACGGCGAGCGTGGTGCGCACGTCGTCCTCCGTCGTCCGGAAGTTGGTGAAGCAGGGGCGCAGCCACGTGCGTCCGTCGATGATCGCCGGGGAGATGTACACGCGGCCATCGCGCTGCATGGCGCGGCACAGGTCGTCGTTGTGACGATCGGCGTCACTGCAATCCGGTGGGACGTGCCGCAGCGGGACGATCGACAGCTGCGGCCGGTGCGGCCTGGTCTCGAAGTCGGGATGCGCGGCCGCGAGGTCGTACAGGAGGTTGGCCTGCCGCAGGTTCTCCTCGATCGCATCACGGAACGCCTGCGCGCCGTGCACGCGAAGGGCCAACCACAGCTTCAGGGCCCGGAAGGGACGGGAGTACTCCAGGGTGACGTCGACCGCGTTCAGCGCGTCGTCCTCGTGGGGGATGTAGGCCTCGTTGTGGGAGAAGGCGGTCGCGAGGTCGCCGGCCCGGCGCACGAGCACGGCGCTGCACGCCTTCGGGACGAACATCCACTTGTGTGCGTCCACGCTCACCGAGTTGGCGCGTTCGAGCCCCTGGAACAGCGGAGCCGAGCTCGGCGCGGCGGCGGCGGGCAGGCCGTAAGCGCCGTCGACGTGGATCCAGGTGCCGTAGGGCTCGCAGACGTCGGCGATGTCGTTGAGGGGGTCGACGGCGCCGGTGAGCGTCGTGCCGGTGGTGGCCACCACGGCGATGGGCATGATCCCGGCAGCGCGATCGGACTGCAGCTGACGCTCGAGCGCGGCGGCGGACATCCGCCGCCGGTCGTCGGTGGGGATCGCCCGGACGTTGTCACGGCCGATGCCGAGCAGTTCGGCCGCGCGGGTCACGGAGTAGTGCGCCTCCGCGGAGCAGTACAGCGCGGCGGCATGGTTCGCCATCCCGGTCGTGCGGCTGCCCGGCAGGGCCCGCTCGCGGGCAGCGGCCAGGGCGGTGAGGTTGCTGATCGTTCCTCCGCTCGTGAACGAGCCGGCCGTGGCCGGGTAGCCCAGGAACGAGGCGAGCCAGCCGATGGTCTGGTTCTCCAGCTGCGTGGCGCCCCGGGCGTCGAGCGCGAGGTTGATGTCGTAGGAGTGCGCGAGCAGGTCGGCGACCGCGCCGATCTCGAGTCCGCTGGAACCGATGTAGGCGAGGTAGCGAGGCCGGGACTGGGCCAGGGACGCGTCGAGGACGTCGGCAGCCAGGTCGAGATCGGCGATGACGTCACCGGGCTCCTCCGGCAGCGGCTCGAGCAGCCGGTTCTGCAGCTCGGCGGACGGAACGGTCTCCTCCTCGCGCGCCTGGTCGAAGTCGCGCCACGCGTGGGCGACGATGGCCGTGGCGTGCTCGAGCGCCTCGATCCGTCGATCGCCGAGCGACAGCGGCGGTCCGACGCGTGGTGGCCTGTTCTCAACGCCGCTCATGCGATCACCCCTGCCTCGTCGCCGCGATGGACAGCAGTGCCAGGGCGGCCACGAGCGCTGATGCAGCCGCGACCGTGGCGGTGGCCACAGGATTCGGCGCACCCCTTCGGCCGGACATGGCCTCGACCGCCCGCGACCAGATACGACGCGTCGTGGCCGAGGCGGCCAGGAGCAGGGCTCCCGCGACGGCGGTCAGGGCCACGACGGCGGGCAGGGGCGCTCCCTCGATCCCGCCGTGGATCGCCACGAAGGCCACTACTGCGGCCATCGAGATGATCGTGCGGCTCCAGGCCAGCGCGGTGCGCTCGGCCTGGCTGCCTGCCGAGTCGGGGCCGTACGTCGTCTCCGGCACCGGGTCACCTTGCCATGACAAAGGCCGACGACGGACAGCACGGCGAGGACGGCGATGCCGGCGGCGAGCAGGGGGGCGAGGCGCGACGGCGGGATGCCCTGGCCCCTGCGCATCGCCCGCTCCACCCGCAGCCACCGGAACCAGCTGGCGGCCGCGAGTGCGCCCCCCAGGATTACCAGGCCGGCCGCCAGCGCGATGGTCGTTCCCTCGGCCATCTGGCTCGACACGAAGGTGGCCACACCGACACCCAGGGCGATGAGTCCCAGGCCGGTGCGGATCCACGCCAGGAAGGTGCGTTCGTTGGCGAGGGAGAATCGCGGATCGGGATCGGTGCCGTCCGGCAGCAGCCGACCGCTCCATCCCCTGCCTGCGTCCGATCCCTGCATGACCCGAGGATAGTGCCGGCCGTCGAGGTCAGCGGGTGGCAAGACCGCGGCTCATCAACTGCTTGCGGTAGGGGACGAGGTCCTGGGTGCGATCGACCCCCACCACCCCGATGAGCCCGGTTGCATCGTGGTACTCGACGATGCACGGTCCGTCCGGATCCCCGTCGACGACGACGATGCGGTCGGCGATACCGGGCATGCCGAATGACTGGAGCCTGTACGAGTACTGATCGGACCAGAACGACGGCATCGCCGTGAAGGGCGAGCGGTCGGGCTCGCTGCCGCCGAGCAGAGCGGCCAGCGTGGCGCCGGCGCGCCGGCCGGTCTCGGTCGGCATGTTCCAGTGCTCGATGCGCCGGGGGATCCCGTCGAACAGGGCATTGGGGTGCCGGGCGATGTCTCCGACGGCGACCACGGGTGCCAGCGGCGTGTCGACCTGCATGGCGCTGTCGACCAGCAGGCCGTCCGACAGGTCGAGCCCGTTGCCGTCAAGCCACTCGACATTCGTGACGGACCCGACTGCCTCGATCACGATGGACGCCGGCAGTTCCGTGCCATCGCTGAGGGACACCGACTCCACGTCGTAGCTCGTGCCGTGGAAGGCATCGATCGTGTGACCGAGATGGAAGTGCACCCCGTGCGCCTCATGCCGTCGGCGCAGGCCGGCGCCCAGTTCCGTCCCGAGCGGACGCACCATGGGCTCCGGATCGATGGCAACGATGGCGACCTCGCACCCGAGCTTCCTGGCGGTGGCCGCCGTCTCGCACCCGATGAAGCCGGCGCCCATGATGATGACGTGGGTGCCCGGAGCCATGCGTGAGCGCAGGTAGCCGGCATCATCGGCGGTGCGGAGCACGTGCCGCCCACCTGATGGCCCCGGAATGGGCAGGCGCCGGGGCCGGATGCCGGAGGCGATGACGAGTCCGTCGAACTCGAGCGACGCCCCGTCGGCGAGGGTCACGGTGTGCGCTGCGAGGTCGCTCGCCACGGCCGCCCTCCCCAGCAGCCACGCGACATCGTCGACTCCGGCCTTGCGCCGGAACAGCAGGCGGTCGATCTCGACGCCGCCCGACAGCGCCTCCTTGGACAGCGGGGGCCGGTTGTAGGGCAGGTGCGGCTCGTCCCCGACGACAGTGATCGCGCCCGCGTACCCGCTCGCCCTCAGCGACTCGGCGGCGCGCAGCCCCCCCAGGCCGCCGCCGACCACGACGACTCCGCCCATGTCCGTCTACTCGACCGTGATCGCCTGCATGGGGCAGACGTCCGCCGCACGCTCGGCATCAGCGCGCCGGTCCTCCGCCACGTCGGCGCTCGCTCGGACGGGCGGCTCGTCGCCGAGCAGGAAGATGTCGTCGGCCTCGAAGCAGCACTGGCCGTAGCCCTGGCACTTGCCCGGGTCGATGGTGATGCGGACGGTCACGTGGCCTCCTTCGGCCGAGGGGTGGCGGTCAGACGGGGGAGGAGCCGTCCGTCAGCAGCGTGCCGCCCGCGAACGTGGTGCCGACCTCGCAGTAGTACCCGGCGATGATCTCGTCGACGGGCAGCAGGCTGGCCGGCTCGTCCCAGGGCGAGTCGAACAAGGACAGCTCCGCATCGCCCTTCCACGGCTGGCCGAGGTCGAGGTCGACGCCACCCATGGTGACGATCTGCTCCAGCGACATGCCCGCACCGGGAACCAGGGATGGCATGTAGCGGTGGTGGACCATCTTGTGGGCGTTCACGAAGCCGTTGGACTCGGCCGGTTCGCGCAGTGTCACCTTCGCGGTGGCGAGCCGGTGGTCGTACGCCGCCAGCGAGGCGCCGAAGGTGCCGCCCTCCGCGATGCGGGGAGCCGCGATGCCACGGTTGTACGGGCGCGTGACGTAGGCGCTGCCCAGCTTCTTCGGGTAGCCCTGGAACCAGCCGCGCCCGATCGCGAAGTCGGTGGTGACCCAGATGAGCACGCAGCGGCTGTAGGTCACTCCCTGGTACGTGGCGCGCACAACGGCGAACGCCTCGAGGTACTGCGAACGCGAGGGGTCGAGCAGTTCGGCACCACCAGTGGAGCAGGACTGCCAGTCGGCCCAGATGAAGGCCACTGCGCCCGGGTCCTCGTCGGCGAGGCCGAGCTCCGGCGGAAGGATCGCGCGGACCTTCGCCGGGTCCGTGCGGTACTCGACGGTGAGGAGCGTGCCGGAGTAGTGCCAGGGCATCTCCGGGATAAGGGCCGTGCGACCCGAATCGGTGTACGGGGGGAGGAATCCGCTCGAGCTCGCCATGCCTACTCCTTCTCCTCCACCGTGGAGGGGTACAGGTCCTTCGAGGGGGTGCGGATGCCACGGAACTCCCAGTCGCCGCCCATGGCTGTCGAGACGACCTCCTCGCTCTCGGTCGGCTGCGCACCGCAGTCGTCGCGGATGGGCACCGGCCCCTGCACGATGGTGTTGCTCAGGGTGCCGAGGCCCTCGACCTCCACCTCGACCACGTCGCCGGGGTAGACCGTGCGCGAGAACGCGGGGGTGCCCGAGAAGAGGATGTCGCCGGGCACCAGCGTGATGGTGCGGGCGATGTCGGCGACGAGGTAGTGCATGTCCCACTCCATCTCCGCCGTCGTCGAGTCCTGCTTGACCTCTCCGTTGACGCGGGTCTGGATGCCCTTGTTGTGGAAGTCCCAGCCCGTGACCAGCCCGGGGCCGATGGGGGCAAGGGTGTCGGAGCCCTTCACCCGCAGCATCGAGCCGGCATCGGTGTCGCGGAAGTCGTGCAGGCCGTAGTCGTTGCCGACGGTGTAGCCGGCGATGTAGTCACCGGCCTCCTCGGGCGAGACGTTGCGGCACGTGCGTCCGATGACGATGACGATCTCGCCCTCGTAGTTCAGCCACTTGCATCCCTCCGGCCGCACGACCGCGCCCTTGTGGGAGTTCAGCGCCGTGATCGGCTTGTGGAAGTAGGTGGGCGCGGGCGGCAGCTTCGTCATGAACTCCTGCGTGCGGGAGTCGTAGTTGAGGTGCACCGCGATGATCTTCGTGGGCTCCACGGGCGGCAGGTGGATCGCGTCGTCGACGCCTATCGTGCGCCCGTCAGCGGCGACGAGCTCGTCGCCGTGGCGGACGGCCTGGACCGGAGCCCCCTCGAGGAGGATGCGGCGGTACTCGGTCATGCGGCGGCTCCCTTGCGCGTCCATCCGGTCTCGGGACGGTCGAACCAGACATGCACCTGGCTCGTACCGACCGAGTTCTCGTAGTCGGAGATCTGACGGCCCGGCGCAGCGAACTCGGACTCGCCGAGCGCGGCGGCCATCATCAGGTAGTGCGCGAACTTGCCCTCGGGGCGGACGGTGAGGAACTCGTCCATGGTGTCGAGCACCTTGTCGTGCCGGCCCTCGGCAAACCAGGCGAGGCGCTCGTAGTCCATCTCCCTTGCCTTGTCGCTGACGATGTACTTGGGGTCCGACCGCTCGACCGCTGGGTTGAGGCGGATCTCGCGCAGCGGGTAGAAGGTGTGCGACAGGGATCCTGTCGCAAGGATGATGACCTTGCGGTCGACGTCCTCGATCGCCTTGCCGATGGCCCGGCCGACCCGCAGGTAGTCCTCGGTGTCGGCCGTCTGGCACACGCTCATCGACAGCCACTGCTTGTCGAGGCCTTTGCCGAGGTAGGACCACAGGTTGATCGAGGGGTAGTACAGCGGCAGGTACTCGTCGTCGACGGGGGTGATCCACGTGCCGACCTCGTCGGCGTGGGACGCGATGGAGTGGGCGAACTCGGGGTCGCCCCGCCACTCGTAGGGGATCCGGCACATGCCGCGGGGCAGTTCCTCGGCAGTGAACAGGCCCGCTCGGCGCGCGTGAGACGTGATGATGAACTCCACGGTGGTGAACCAGTGCGAGTCGAGGACGATCACGGTGTCGTAGTCCAGCGTCTCGAACACGTCCTTGCGCAGCTGTCGCAGGGACGTCACGAGCGAGAGCTCCTTGCCTTCGTTGATCTCGCGGCGCGTGGCCTCCGGAAGCATGATCGTCGGCACATGCGACAGCAGGCCGGCAGCGACGAACTCACCCATGACTAGTCCTTCCAACCGTTGGGGGCGTAGACGGTGTTCTTCACGTCTGCGTAGAAGTCGAACGACCAGACGCCGCCCTCGCGGCCGATGCCGGACTTCTTGGATCCGCCGAAGGGGGCAGACAGGTCGCGGACGAAGAAGCAGTTGACCCAGATGGTGCCGGCAACGAGGTGCTTGGTGAAGGCCTCGGCCCTCGTGCGGCTGCCGGACACGACGCAGGCGGCGAGGCCGAACTCCGTCCCGTTGGCGAGTTCGAGGCCCTCGTCGTCGGTGTCGAACACCTGCATCGTGAGGACGGGCCCGAAGACCTCCTGGGTGAGGATCTCGCTGCCCGCAGGTGCGTCGACGACCAACGTCGGCCGGAAGTAGTGCGGCCCGAGGTCGGTGTTGACGTCGCCGCCGTAGGCGATGGTCGCGCCGTCGCTCCTCGCTCGGTCGACGAAGCCCTGCACCCGCTCGATGTGCTTCAGGTGGATGTTGGGGCCGATCTGGGTGTCCTCGTCGCGCGGGTCGCCCTGGCGGATCTGCGTCGCCCGCTCACGGAAGCGCTCGGTGAAGGCCTCGGCGATGCCGCGCTGCACGAGCAGCCGCGTTCCCGCCAGGCACACCTGGCCCGCGTTGTCGTACTGCTCCACGGCGAGGTCGACCGCGAGATCGAGGTCGGCATCGTCGAGGATCACCGTCGGGCTCTTGCCGCCGAGCTCGAACGAGCACGGCACCAGATTGTCGGCGGCCGCGCGTGCGATCACCTTCGCAGTGGGCACCGATCCGGTGAAGCAGATGCGAGAAACGTCCGGGTTGGCCGTCAGCGGCGCCCCGGCCTCCGTGCCGAAGCCCTGCACGACGTTGAACACGCCCGGCGGCAGGCCGGCCTCGTGCGCGAGATCGGCGAAGTACGAGGCGGTCAGCGGAGCCCACTCGGGTGGCTTGAGGACGACCGTGTCACCCGACGCGAGGGCCGGGCCGATGCGCCACGTCGCCAGCATCAGTGGCGCATTCCAGGGGGTGATGATCACCGCGACGCCGGAGGGGTCCCACGACACGTGATTGGTGTGACCCCGCGTCTCGAACTCCGGATGGCTCAAGCGGTTGATCGCGTAGTCGGCGAAGAACCGGATGTTCATGGCGACCCGGGGCATGACCCCGCGGCGGTGCGACCGCAGTAGGGAGCCGTTGTCGAGGGTCTCGATCTGGGACAGCTCCTCGACATGCGCCTCGATGGAGTCGGCCAGGCGGAAGAGGATCTCGCCCCGCTCCTCCGGGCTCATCCTCGACCATGCCGGGAACGCGGCCTGGGCTGCGGCCACGGCTGCATCCGCCTCGGGCCTCCCCCCGCGAGCGACCTGGCCGAGAAGGTGACCGTCGACCGGCGAGACGTCCTCGAACGTCTCGGCAGAGGCGACGCGCTGACCACCGATCCAGTGCCGGGTGTCGACGTCGACTCCGGCGATGCTGATCGTGCTCATAGGGCTCCTACGGGGCGGCGGTTCGTCGGCACATCCTAGGTCGTTAGGAACCAAACGGAAAGCGAATTGTTCTGGAATGGTGCATCCTTCTCGGCAAGGAGGAACCGTGTCCCGTCCCATCATCGCCATCCCCGGTCGATACACCGAGTCGGCCAGCGCCCTGCGCTACCGAGGAGTCGTCGCCGCGCGCAAGCTCCTCGAGGCCGTCTGGGCCGCGGGCGGCGACCCGCACGTGCTGCTGCCCGCCGCGGGGCCAGACGCCGTGGACTGGAAGCACCGGCTCCGCGGCGTCGACGGCGTCCTGCTGCCCGGAGGCGGTGACGTCAATCCGCGCCGTTACGGCGGCGACCCGACCCACGTCGCGCTGTACGACGTCGACGAGGTGCAGGACGAGACCGACTTCACGCTCGCGCAGTTCGCACTCGACCAGGGGATCCCGACTCTGGCTGTCTGCCGCGGCCTGCATGTCGTGAACGCGCTCCTGGGGGGCACCCTCGTGATCGACATGGACGTCAACCACCGTCATCACGTGCATCGGGTGGCGATCGACGACCCGGACGACCACCTGGGCGTCGGCAACCTGCCGATCACCTGCTCCTGCTACCACCACCAGGAGGTCGAGCGCGTGGCCGACGGCATCACGGTGCTTGGTCGCGCGGAGGACGGCGTGGTCGAGGCCGTGTCGATCGCGTCGAACGGCTGGGCCGCCGGCGTCCAGTGGCACCCCGAGGACACCTACGACGTCGATCCGGATCAGCTCCTGCCCTTCCGAAAGCTCGTGGCGGAGGCCGGCCGTTAGGAGGAGGGACTCTCGACAGCGAGCACCATCAGACGCAGGAGCTCGGCCGATTCCTCCTTGGATCCGCCCGGAAGCAGCCGCGTGGCGTGGGTCTCCTCCGCGTTGATGCGGGGGAAGAGGCGCGTGATCAGCCGTCGTCCGCGTGGGGTGAGCTCGACGAGGACGAGCCGGCCGTCGGCCTCGCTCTTGGTGCGCCGGACCAGCCCGCGCTTCTCGAGCGTCGTCAGGACTCCGCTGAGCGTCGCCTTCGACACCCCGGTCTCCTCGGCGATGACCCGGGTCTCGGTGCTGCCCCAGATCCAGGTGACCCACAGGACGACGAAGGCCGTCCAGGTGAGGTCCGCCGGGGTGAGCACCTCGCGCTCCATGTGGTTGCGCACGGCGTTGGCGGCGCGGAACAGGTTGGAGACGACGTGGAGAGACTCGATGTCGAGCTCGAGTCCGGCGATGCGCGACTCGGCAGCCCGCTCGGTCTCCGCCAGTGTGTGCGGTCCTGCCACATCATCCCCCTCGAATCCTCGGTGCACAGTAGACGATGGCCTGCTGGCACTGCCGGGCTGCTGTGGTCAGGCCCCTTCGGCAGTGAGCAGTGCGTCCACGATCTCGCGCACCTTGAGTCCGACCGCGTCGGCGTTGACGTTGACCTCTGGCCCCGGGCCGTCGATCTCGAGCACCTCCTGCGCGATCTCCATCGCGTCGATCACGCGCTCGTAGTAGTCGGTGAAGATCCCGCCCAGGTACTGGTCGACCGCGCGGTTGCCCAGGGCGAAGTCGCGGCTCACCGCCCACAGCAGCCGACTGCTGGACTCGTCGATCGGCGTGACGAGGTGCGTGAAGCGGAGTCGGATCCAGGTGCCGTCCGCAGCCTGGGCGTCCCAGTGGTCGACCCACACGGCCGGCGAGGGGAAGAACCCTGACTGCTCGGTGCGGTAAGGCGCGTCGGGTGGGCAGCCGACGATCTCGGCCTGCCACTCCGGCAGGGGTGCGGGCGGGAAGTCGCGATGCAGCGACACCGACGTCTCGCTCACGACCACCTCGAGGGGCGGAGGGGTGCTGCCGAGAACCGACGGCGCGATGTCGGGCGCGACGAAGGGCACCTGCGTGACGTCGGCGAAGTTCTCGTGCAGGAGGAGGAACGAGGCGAGCACGTCCTCCTCGCCGGAGACCGTGGACCAGCCGTCGTCATCGAGCCACGGCAGATCGGGAATGCGGTGAAGTCCCGCACGGCCGGGCTCGCCCAGCCACACCCAGACCAGGCCGTCGGCCTCCTGCACGGGGTAGGACGCCACCCGCGCGCCGTACGGGACGTGCGGCTGCGTGGGCACGCTGATGCACTGCCCGTCAGGGCCGTAGACGAAGCCGCACAGGCCACAGCGGACGGTGTCCCCAATGAGCTCGCCGGCGCTGAGGGGGTAGGCCCGGTGCGCGCACCGGTCCTCGAGCGCGACGACGGCACCGGACTCGGTCCGGTAGAGGACAACCGGTAGGCCGGCAGCGCGGACGGGGACCAGTTCGCGGCCCACCTCGCTCGAGGCCGCCGGGGCGTACCAGCAGTCGCGGGGAACGGGAATCGCAGCACTCATCGTCAGCTCTCCTGGCTCAAAGGTCGAGGGTGAGTCGGCCCGACCTGCATCGCGACACGCAGATCATCATGGACTCGTTACTTGCCTTCTCCTCGTCGTTCAGGACGGAGTCGCGATGGTCGACCTCGCCGTCAACGCCGAGGATCACGGTCTCGCACGTCCCGCAGACTCCCTCGTGACAGGAGCCGAGCACGCTGATGCCGTGGTCCTGGACCGCGTCGAAGATGGACCTATCGGCAGGGACGGTGATGGTGATCCCCGTGCGGGCCAGCTCGACCTCGAACTCGGTGTCCACCGCGCCTTCGGTGGCCTTGGCCGCGAAGCGCTCGAGGTGCAGCGAGCCGGTCGGCCAGCTGGCGCACCGTGCCTCCACGGCACCGAGGAGTCCCTCCGGCCCGCAGGTGTAGACGAGGGTGTCCGGCCGGGGGGTGCCGATCCGGTCGTCCAGCGCGGCGGACATGAGGGCCACGTCGTTGCCGGGCAGGAGGGTCACGCGGTCGCCGTAGGCGCGCAACTGGTCGATGAACGCCATCGACGCCTCGCTGCGTCCGCCGTACAGGAGCGTCCATTCGGCACGTGCCGCCTCGGCCTCCGCGATCATCGGCAGCATGGGCGTGACGCCTATGCCGCCGGCGATGAACACGTACCGAGGTGACGCCACCAGGGGGAAGTGGTTCCGCGGCCCTCGGATCCTGATCACGCTGCCCGTGCTGACGGCCTCGTGGACATGCCGTGAGCCGCCCCGGCTGTTCGGTGCGTTCAGGATGCCGACCGTGAACCGGTGGGCATCGGCCGGCGAGCCGCACAGCGAGTATTGACGGGTGATCTCAGGAGTGAGGATCAGGTCGATGTGCGCGCCCGGCGTCCACGCGGGCAGCGCCTCGCCCTGCGGGTGGACGAGCGTAACGGCGACCACGTCCTCCGCGACGACCTCGTACGACTCGACAACGAGGTCGCTCTCGAACTCCCTGAGCCGGGTCTCGGTCTCCGTCATCGACTACTTCGCCTTGACCCGGACCGGGAAGCGCTTCACTCCGTTGACGAAGTTGCTGCGCACCCGCTCGATCTCGCCCGTCTGCTCGATCGAGGCCAGGCGGGGAAGCAACTCCTCGAAGAGGATTCGGATCTCCATCCGCGCGAGGTTCGCGCCGAGGCAACTGTGGGGGCCCTTGCCGAAGGTCATGTGGTCGTTCGGGAACCGCGTGAGGTCGAGGCCGTACGGGTCGGTGAACTTGGCGTCGTCGCGGTTGCCCGAGGCGAACCACATGACGACCTTGTCGCCCTCCTTGATGGTCTTGCCGTGCAGCTCGATGTCCTTGGTCGCGGTGCGGCGGAAGTGGTACACCGGCGAGGCGTAGCGGATGAGTTCCTCGACCATGATCTGCGACTTGTCCATGTTGTCGAGGAAGTACTGCATCTGGTCAGGGTGGTCCATGAGCCCCTTCATGGACAGCGTCATGGCCTGCCGGGTCGTCTCGTTGCCGGCCACGACGAGGAGCAGGAAGTAGTTGTCGAAGTCCGTGTCCGTGAGCGGGACGCCGTCCTCCGGGATGCGGTTGACCAGCTTGCTGACCAGATCCTCGCCGTCGCCGCCCCGGCGCTCCTTCGCCAGCTGCCGGCCGTACTCGAAGATCTCGAGGGAGACGGGTGACCGGAAGGGCAGGTGCTTGTACTGCTGGGCCTCGTCGCTGTCGACGAGCACATCCGACAGCTCGGGGTCCGAGAAGCCGACGATTGTGTTACCCCAGGTGATGAGCTGAGGGATCATGTCGTCGGGCACGTCGAGCAGCCGAGCCAGAACATTGATCGGGAAGTCCGCGGCGATCGCGTCGACGAAGTCGATGTCCTCCTGCTCGAGGGCGGACTCGATGGACATGCGGGCCAGGCCGCGGAGGAAGTCCTCGTAGCGGCGCAGCTGGGCAACGCTGAAGTCGCGGGCGAGCAGCTTGCGCAGTGCCTGATGCCGGGAGCCGTCGCTCTCGAGGATCGAGCGGCGGAGGTCCTGGAACTCGGCGGGGGGCTCCTCGAGGTTGACGAACTTGGTCGAGGTGAACGTCTCGCCGTCCTTGTTGACCATCTCGATGTCGTCGTAGCGGGTCACGGACCAGAAACCGTGGCCATCGCTGTCCGGCTCGTCCTGCCAGTGCAGGGGGTCCTCGGCCCGCAGCGTGTCGAACATCCCCCAAGCCTCGTCAGCGACGAAGTAGTCGAGGTTGGCAAGGTTCACGTCCGACAGGGGTACGGGGGTGGGCTTCATCGAGCCTCCTGACAGGTAGGGGCTGGTGGATCGTTCGGGTCCGAACGGAAGGCTAGGGAGCCAGTGCGCGTGCGGTCAAGGGGAACGGCGACCTCGGCGCGCCGCGGCTAGGGCGCATGGGCCACTCGGTCGAGGAACGCGTCCACCAGGTCGTGCGCCCGGCGAGCCGCTTCCTCGCCCTCGGCCAGCGTGTGCTGGTAGAGGATGGCGGGATCCTGGCCGTCGGCGACGACGCCGGCGCGGCCGCCGTTCTCCAGCCAGCCCTGCAGCCCGGCAGCCGTCAGCTCGGGATGGAACTGCACGGCGAGGTTGCGGCGCAGCACGAAGGCCTGGGAGGCCATCGAGTTGCGGGCGATCTCGCGGGCGCCCGGGGGGACCTGCCAGCGGTCGTAGTGCCACTGGAACCACGGGCCGGAGCCGACCAGGCCGGGTTCCTGGGTCCAGATCGAGGTCCAGCCGATCTCCGGCCGGGGCGCCCGTGCCACGGAGCCGCCGTGCGCTCGCGCCAGCAGCTGGCCGCCGAAGCAGATGCCGAAGACGGGGACACCGAGGTCGTCGGCCTCGCGGAGCCACTCGATCTCCGGCAGCAGCCAGTTGCCGATCGTTTCGTCATCCCAGGCACCCCAGGGGGCACCCATGACGACGAGGGCATCGAACTCGCGGGGATCGGGGAAGTCGAACGGCTTGTTGGGTGCGTGGAAGTCCTCCGGCGGCACGACGCTCGCCTCGGCGATCGCGTATCCGCGATGCGCGAAGCGCTCGGCCACAGGCCCCGGGGGACTGAGGTGATCGTGCTGGAGGAACAACGCGCGCATGAGCCACCTCATCGGGGTCTAATGTCCAAAGTGCTTCCCCGATGGCCGGGGAGCGCCTAGTATCCACCAGATCGTTGGGGTCCGAACGATTTCGCTGGATCCCGTCCGCCTTGCGAGGGAGACCCATGCTGCACGACCTGGCCGAGACCCGCCGAGTCCTGGAGACCCAGGGCATCGATGTCGTCCGACTGATCTTCACGGACCTCCTGGGCATCACCCGCTCGAAGGACCTGCTGGTCTCGCAGTTGGAGCGCTCCGCCGCCCACGGACCCGCCTTCTGCCAGGGCACCTGGGTCACCACCACGCGCGGGGGCGTGCTCGACGCCGGAACGGGCAGCTTCGGCGACGGCCTGCCCGACATGGTGGCGAGCCTGGACACCGACACCATCCGGCCCATCCCGTGGCTGCCGGGCGTCGCCTACGCCATCGCCGACATCGACAACCCGGACGGATCCCGCAGCGACGTCGCGCCCCGCGCCGTCCTGCGCAGCGTGCTCGACGAGTACGACAAGCTGGGCCTCGTCCCGGTCTGCGGCCCCGAGCTGGAGTTCTACTTCGCCCAACGGGGGAAGGACGGCTGGGAGCGCATCCTCAACAAGACCGGTCGCGTCTACACGACGGGGGCGCATGTCGACCCCGACGGCCACTACCTCCACCTGCTGCGCATGCTTGACCAGCTCAACATCGGCGCCTTCGCGGGCAACCACGAGTTCTGCCCGTCGCAGTACGAGATCAACCTGTGGCACAGCGAGGCGATGGATGCCGCCGACCGGACGTTCCTGTTCAAGACGGCCATCAAGGACGTCACCGCGATGCGTGGGATCCTCGGCACGTTCCTCGGCAAGCCGTGGAGCGACGAGGGCGGCAGCGGCTTCCACCTGCACTTCTCCGTCACGGACGCGGAGGGCGTCAATCTGATGCACGACGGCGACGGCGCCCTGTCGGGAATGGCCCGCCAGATGATCGCCGGGGTCATCGAGCACGCCGACGCCATCGCCGCATTCACCAACCCGACCGTCAACGCCTACAAGCGACTCGGACCCGACACTCTCGCGCCCTACCGGTCCAACTGGGGATACGACAACCGCTCCACGATGATCCGCATCCCACCGGAGCGCGGACAGGGCACGCGCCTGGAGCTGCGCATCGGTGACGGCTCGGCCAACCCGTACGTGGTGATCGCCGTGGTTCTGGCGGCCGCCCTCGACGGCATCCGGCGGGAGCTGACGCCGCCGCCGGCGGCCGAGGGCTGGGCGTACGAGGACGAGGCCCGCCCCGTGCTGCCGATGTCGCTCAAGGAGGCCCTCGACGCGCTTCAGGCGAATCCGGCGCTTCGACACCTGCTCACTGGCGACTTCATCGACGTGTTCACCACGTTGAAGCGTGACGAGGTGGCGCGGTACGAGGCCGAGGTCGAGGACCCGACCACCCGGGACGTGACGCAGTGGGAGCTCGACGAGTACCTCGAGGACTACTAGACCGCCTGACGAGTCACGCGAGCGCTAGTCCACGATAGGCGCGTGCCCCACTTCATCCTCACGCTCACCTGCCAGGACCGTCCCGGCATCATCCACGCCGTGGCGGGAGCGCTGCTCGACGTGTCGGCGAACGTGCTCGAGCAGGCGCAGTTCACGGATCAGGACTCGGGCCTGTTCGCCATGCGGACCCGCTTCGAGGCGCCGGGCGAGGACGCCGCCTCGGTGCGCACGGTGATCGCCGAGAGGACCGCGCGCTTCGTGCCGACGGTGGACGTGCGCCTCGAGCAGTCGCGTCGACGGGTGCTGGTAATGGTCTCGAAGTACGACCACTGCCTCGTCGACCTGCTCTACCGCTACGGCAACGGGGAGCTTCCCGTGGAGATCCCCCTGGTGGTGTCGAACCACGAGGACTGCCGAGGGGTCGCGGAGCGTCACGGCATCCCCTTCGTCGTCCTGCCGGTCACGCCGGAGACCAGGTCCGCGCAGGAGCTCGAGCTGCTGGCGCTCGTCGAGGAGCACGCCATCGATGTCATCGTCCTGGCCCGGTACATGCAGGTGCTGTCCGACGAGATCTGCTCGCGGTTGCCGGGACGCATCATCAACATCCATCACTCCTTCCTGCCGGGGTTCAAGGGGGCACGGCCGTACCACCAGGCCCACGCCCGCGGCGTCAAGCTCATCGGTGCGACGGCGCACTTCGTGACCGCGGCCCTCGACGAGGGGCCGATCATCGAGCAGGGCGTGCAGCGCGTTGACCACGCGGCGACGCCCGACGACCTGGCTGAGATCGGTCGTGACGTTGAGCGCCTGGTGCTGGCACGTGCGGTCAGGCTGTTCGCCGAGGACCGGATCGTGCTCGACGGAAAGCGCACCATCGTCTTCGGCTGAGCGGATGCGGCTTCACCAAGCGACGTTGAGCTCAGTCGGCGCGCGGAACTCCCAGCCTCGGAAGGCAACCTCATGGCGGGTGTCGAGAGCGAGGTCGGGCACGGCGTCGACGAGCGTGCGCAGTGCGATGCGCTCCTGGCCACGGGCGAAGGCGTGGCCGGCGCAGAAGTGCGGGCCGAATCCAAAGGCCGCGTTGGGTCGCCGTTCGCGTCGGATGTCGAACCGATCCGGGTCGTCGAACTCCGAATCGTCCCGGCAGGCGCTGGCGACCACGGCACCCACAGGTGCGCCGGCCGGTATGACCGTCCCCGCCATCGCGACGTCCTCGCGGGCCTGGCGGGTCTGCGTGCCGATGGGAGCAACCCAGCGCAGCCCCTCATGCACGGCTTCGTCCCACCTCTCGGGCTCGGCGCGGACGAGCTCGAGTTGGTCGGGATCCGAGAGGAGACCGTAGAGACAGGATCCGGCGCCGTGGCCGGGCTCCTGCATGCCGCCGAGGATGATCAGTTTGAGCGACGGGAGCACCTCCTCGATGGTCCGCATTCGCTCGACCGTCAGCATCGAGGCGATGGTTGAGCCGTCGGGCTGTCGCTGCAGGTGCTCCATGAGCGGCCGGAGCTCGGCATCGATACGCGCGGCCGTCTCGTCGTTGACCCGCTGCTTCGCCGGGTCGTTCTCGAAGTTGATGGCCCCCATGGCGAGCCCGTGGAACCAGTCCTGCAGCGTCTCCGCCGAAAGGTGGCCCAGGCCCAGCACGGCGCCGAGGCTCAGCACAGAGATGGGCTCGAAGTAGCACGACATCAGCTCGGCCCGCCGGTCGGATCGGGCGAGCACGGCGTCGAGTGCGGCCTGGGCGATCGGAGTGACGAGGTCGTCGATGTACGACGCGACGACCCGCGGCTTGTACTTCGCATCCAGGCTGCGCCGGAGGTCGAGATGTACCGCGCCGTCGACCGTCAGGATCGTCGGCCCGCCGAAGGATCGGTCCAGCGGCGAGCTGTCGACGTGAGCGGAGAACAGTTCGGGTGTGTCGTCACGAACTCGACGTCGGGGGCCCGCGTGACCAGCCACAGGCCGACGGCCGGCACCCATGCGACCGGCGCCTCGGCGCGCAGCCTGGCGTAGACCGGGTAGGGGTCGTCCTCGAGATCCTCGACGGTGATCGACTCGGCGTAGGCACTCACGACGTCAAGGCTGCCACCCGATCGATGACCTCGCGGCAGAACGCTGGATGGTCCTCCCGATGGTCGATGAAGATCGATGGCTTGACGACGAAAGTCGTGAAGCCGAGCGCCTGCTGCCGGGGGATCTCCTCGAGCGCCTCCGGCAAGGGGGCCACGACGTCACTGCCCGGGAAGTCCACCCGGGTGCCGCCAACGAGCTCGAGATCCGCCATCGACCGACCTGCTTCGGCGAGGGCGATCCTCAGGGTGGCGACATCCTCGTCGGTGACCTTCCCCAGGGGGTGGTAGCCGCTGCCGTAGCGGACCAACCTGTCGACGATGGCCCCGTGGACCCGATCACCGCCGAACCACATGGCGGGGCCTTCGGGGCGCGTCGGCTTTGGCTCGAGGTAGACGTCGTCGAAGGAGAAGAACTCTCCCTCGAAACTCACCGGTGAGCGCGCCCACACCTGCTCCCAGATGCGCAGCTGCTCGTCGAGGATGCGGCCCCGGCGGCCCCACGGCACGCCGATGGCGTCGTACTCGTCCTTGTGCCAGCTGACGGTCGGCTGGATGACGAGTCGTCCCTCGCTCAACAGGTCGAGGGTGGCCAGATCGTGCGCCAGCACGAGCGGGTGCCGCAGGGGGGCGATGAGGGCGATCGCCCCGATCCGGACGCGCGTGGTGGCCGCGGCGACGGCGCTGAGAAGGACGATGTTCGACGGCCACGCGGTGAAGGGGTCCTGGTTGCCCGGCATCGCGTAGTCGCGAGGGTTGTCCATCCGACCCTGGCTGCCGGCGGAGGGACCCAGGAGAACATGGTCGCTCACCATGACCATGTCGAAGCCGGCATCCTCGGCCTCCTGCGCCATGCGGACGATGCCGCGGATGTCGCGGGGGTCGGTCATCGTCCAGTTCTCCGTCAGCACGCTCACCATGCGCGGCGCGCCGGATCGGGGTCGAGTCATTGTCCCTCCTCGTCGAGTCGCTGGCTGGTCACACCTTGCCATCAGTTTGCGGACACTTCTCGAAAGCGCTTGACCGGAGGGGTGTCATACGTCATGGTTTGCCATCGTTCGGTACCGCACGATTCCTGTTCGCACGCCCGTGGAGGCAGCATGTCCCAGAGGGAGAACCTTCCCGAATCCGATCAGCACCTCGGTGCTCCTGATCCGGAGACCCCCGACACAACGCTGAGGCGGGGCACGCTCGGCCTTCTCGGCATCATCTTCTTCGTCGTCGCTGCGTCGGCGCCCTTGGCGGGTATGACGGGAGCCTTCCCAGTCGCCGTCGGCATCGGCAACGGCGCGGGTGCGGCAGGGATGTACGTCGCCGTCGGCATCGTCCTGCTGCTTTTCAGCGTCGGCTACGCGACGATGAGCCACTACGTCACGAACACGGGCGCCTTCTTCGCCTACGTCGGTCGCGGGCTCGGCATCGTTCCCGGCGTCGGCTCGGCCGCGGTGTCGGTGCTCGCCTACCTGGCGGTCCAGTGGGCCGTCATCGGGTTCATCGCCTTCCAGATGAAGCTCCAGTTCGACGCCAAGTTCGGCATCGTCCTCGAGTGGTGGATCTACGCCATCGTCATCATCATCATCGTGTTCGTCCTGTCGGCGCTCTCCGTCGATATCGGGGCGAAGTTCCTCGGTGTCCTCCTCACGATCGAGCTCATCTCCCTGGTCGTGGTCGGCTTCGCGGCGATCGTCGACGGAGGCCCGGAGGGTCCGGACTTCGCTGCGTCCTTCAGCCCGAGCGCCGTCCTGGCCGGTGGACTGACCGGGGGTGCAGGCGTCGCCTTCGCCTTCGCGCTGGCGTCCTTCATCGGGTTCGAGGCCACGGCGATCTACGGCGAGGAGTCGAGGGACCCGAAGAAGACGGTCCCGCGCGCCACCTACATCTCGGTCGTCCTCATCACCGTGATCTTCGCCTTCGTCGGCTTCGGCATGGTCACGGGCCTCGGCGCCACTGACATCCAGAACAAGGTCTTCGAGGTCACGGCCATCGAAGGAGTCCCTCTGGCTGATCCCTCGGCCATGCTCTTCGGGCTGACGACGGACTTCGTGGGCTCGTGGCTGACTGAGCTGTTCGGCTGGATCGTCCTGACGTCGCTGTTCGCGGCGACTCTGGCGTTCCAGAACAGCGCGGCGCGCTACCTGTTCTCGATGGGACGCGCGGGCGTGCTGCCGAAGCGGCTCGACCACACCAACAAGCAGCAGGCGCCGTTCACCGCGACCACCGTCGTGAGCGTTGCCGCCGTGCTCATGGTGATCGTTGCGATCATCTTCAAGTGGGACCCGATCCTGAACGTCTTCTACTGGTTCTCGTCTGTCTCGGTCATCGCGATCGTGCTCACCGAGATCCTGGTGAGCATTTCGGTCATCGTGTACTTCCGCCGCACCAAGGAGGATTCCCGGGTCTGGAACACGCTGATCGCACCCGTGTTGGCGATCATCGGACTGGCCCTCGGCGAGTTCATGCTGATGAGCCGGTTCAACCTGCTCGCGGGTGTGGCCCAGGACCCGGCGATGTGCCCGGGTGAGGCAGGCTCGGGCTGCGGGCCGTTCGAGATGACCTCGCTCGGGTGGTTCCTCGTGCTCCTGCCGTTCATCATCTTCGTGGTGGGACTGGTCCTCGGTGCGGTGCGTCGCGACAAGGAGAACTACGACGCTGTGCACAACTTCGTCTCGTAATCCGTTCGACGGCCCGCCTCCGCGATCAGGGGGCGGGCCGTCGCATGTCCCCATCTCGATCGGGGGCGGTCGACTTGGGCCACCCGTCGGTGATCAGCGCGAGGTGACGATTGCAGGAAATGCCGCGATGCCGTTCACGAAGCTGGAGTTCGTGCGGACGATCGACCCGGCCTGCTCGAACCGTGTGCCCTGCTTGATCATCTCCTCGAGCAGGACGCGGATCTCCATGCGCGCGAGCGGGGCACCCAGGCAGTGGTGGGGGCCCTTCGCCCCGAACGAGACCTGCGGCGGCTTCACCGGTCGGGTGATGTCGAAGCGCAACGGGTCGGTGAACTCCTCGTCGTCGAAATTGGCCGATGCGTAGAAGATGACGACCTTGTCGTCCTCCTTGATGGGCACGCCCGCGAGCTCGGTGTCCTGGGTCGCCGTTCGGCGCATATGCAGTACCGGAGTGGCCCAGCGGATGATCTCCTCGACGGCATTCTCGACGAGCTCCGGCCGGGCGTACAGGAGGTCGAGCTGGTCGGGATTCTCGACGAAGGCCTGGATGCCGTTGCTGATCGCTGTGCGCGTCGTCTCGTTGCCGGCGAACACCAGCACGTGGAACATGTTCTTGAAGTCGTAGTCCGACAGCGCCTCGCCCTCGTATCGGGCATCGACGAGGGCCGTGGTGAGGTCGTCCTTGGGGTTTCTGGTGCGCTCCTCCCGCATCTTCCGCCCGTACTCGAAGAGCGCATGCGAGGCGGGCGCGCTGAACGGCAGGAGCTCCAGCGGAGTCGTGTTGCCATAGGCGTCCGCGGGAACACCCGTGGAGTCGATGAGCTCGTCCGACCACTGCACGAGCATGGCCGCATCCGCCTCGGGCACTCCAAGGATGTTGATGATCACCCTGATCGGCAGCGGAGCACTGATGCTCTGGACGACATCGACCGATCCCTGCTCGGCCGCGTCCCTGAGGAGCTGGGTCGCGATGTCACGGGTGACGTCCTCGTAGGACTTCACCTTGTGGCTGGTGAACGCCGGTATGCCGAGCTTGCGCAGGCGCACGTGGTCCGGTGCATCGGTGTCGATGATCGAGCGCCGGGCGTTCATCTGCTCTTCGGTGAGGTCCGGGAGGTTCGTCATGCCACGGGCATTGGAGTACGTACGAGGGTCGCGCGTCACCGTGACGAGATCTCGATACCGGGTGACGGCCCAGAACGGCCGCTCCGCATACATCCGCCGGGCGATCGGCTCGGTGCGCCGCATCTCGGCGAAGACCGAGTGGGGGATCCCGTTCGCGTAGGTGGCCGGGTCGGTGATGTCTACGCCGGCGTTGGTGGTGGTGCTCATGCGGGACCTCCTGGGGTGATGACGAACCGACCGGACACGTCGCCCACGTGCAGACGTTCATGGGCTGCGGCGACGTCGTCGAGACCGATGACCTCGATGGGGGAGTGCAAGGGGTGCTGCTGGGCGAGCGCGACCATGTCGTGCATCTGTGCGAGCGAGCCCCAGATGGACGTCATGAACCGGGCCTCGTGCGGGACGGCGCCGAAGCCGAACGGGATGGTGCCGCCGTAGAGGCCGACGACGACCACCAGGCCCTGCCGGGCGACGTGATCCCGGGCGGCGACCAGGGTCGGCTCTGCGCCGACGAAGTCGACGACGGCGGTGAAGGTCCCCTCCACGTCACCAGGGAGGCCACCGCGTCGGCCCCGAGGTCGAGCGCGAGTGCGCGCTTCTCGGGCGACGCGTCCAGGACGGTGACCTCGGCGTCCGAGCGCATCTTCAGCCACTGGAGGCCGAACTGCCCGAGCCCCCCGGCTCCGATGACGAGCGCGCGCGGCCGCGTGGCCGCGGCGAGGACGGGAAGGGCGTGGTCGACGGCCCGGTAGGCCGTCAGTCCGCCGCAGGCAAGGGGAGCGGCATGGGCCGGGTCGAGGTCGCCGAGGGGGACGAGGTAGCCCTCGTCCGGCACCGCCATCCGGTCGGCGTAGCCGCCGTCGCGAAAGAGCCCCGCCTCGGTGGCGTTCGGGCAGATCATCTCCTGCCCCGACGAGCACGCCCAGCAGTCGGGCTGACGACAGCCCCAGCAGGCGTAGACCAGCACCGGGCCCAGGCGCGGATGCGCAGCCGCGACCTCGTGGCCGAGGATGACGGGCAGCGCGGTGGGGTAGTCGCCGGCCGCGGCATGCAGGTCTGAGTGGCAGATGCCGCAGGCCAGTACGTCGACGACGGCACCGCCGGTCGGCGCCACTGGTTCAGGCACCTCGTGAACGAGGAGGGGCGCCCCGGGGGCGGTGAGGACGACGGCACGCATGGGGGAGCCTCTCGTTCGGGTGGCGGTCGACATGCGGGAAAGACCGGACGGCCGACGCCTCGAACACTACATTTATCAAGTATCTGAAATCCACGTATTCGGGAGGTTCGATGTCGTCCTGGGATCCGGCCGAGCGTGCCCGGGTGGCCGCCCTGTGCGAGGAGCACGACATCCACACGGTCGAGTGCGTCTTCGTGGACACCTGGGGCATGCCGCGCGGCAAGCGCCTGCCCGTGCGTCAGTTCCTCCGTGGCTCCGGGTTCGCGATCGCCAACGTCGTGTACACGTGGGATCCCACCTGCTTCATCTTCGCCACGCCCTGGGTGGACGAGTCCGACGGCTTCCCCGACATGCACGCGATCCCCGACCTCGCGAGCTTCCGGGTCGCCGGCTGGACCGACGGCGTCGCCATCGTCATGTGCGACACCATCAACGCCGAGTCCGGCCAGCCGATCGAGATGGACTCGCGGCAGATGCTCAAGCGCCAGATCGCCCGTGCGGAGGCCCTCGGGCTCGGGGTCGACGCGGCCTCCGAGCTGGAGTGCCACTTCTTCACTCCCGAGTGGAAGCCGATCTACGACGACATCAACTGCTACTCGATCTTCCGCGGATGGGAGATGGAGCCCTTCATGCTCGACATCCGCGAGTCGTTGCGGAAGACCGGCATCGAGGTCGAGGCGTGCAATGTCGAGTACGGCCCCGGCCAGACTGAGATCAACGTGCGGTACGGACCGATGATGAAGATGGCCGACGACACCGTGTTCTTCAAGTACATCGTCCGGCTCTGCGCGAAGCGACATGGCCTGAATGTCACGTTCATGGCGAAGCCGTTCCTCCTCGAGGCGGGCAACGGCATGCACATCCACCAGTCGCTGACGCGCGACGGTGAGAATGCCTTCGCCACGAAGGACGAGGACTCGATCCTCGGCAACAGCCTCATGCGCAGGTACCTGACGGGGCTGCTGGCGCACCACAAGGAGCTCCAACTGGTGATGACACCGACCGTGAGCGGCTACAAGCGATTGCAGGACTACTCCTTCTCGCCGACCCAGGTGACGTGGGGCCTTGATCACCGGCTGGTCGGCGTCCGCTCGATCGTCGGCGCCGGCAAAGGCAACAGGCTGGAGGCCCGATGGGCGGCCGCCGACTGCAACCCGTACCTGGCGTTCGCCGGCGTGCTCGCGGCGGGACTCGACGGCCTCGAGAACGACTACGAGCTCATGCCGCAGGTGGTCGGTGACCCGCACGCCGACGATCGATGGGACCGGTTGCCCGTGGACATCAGCGGGGCCATCGACAACTTCGACAGCCCGTTCACGCGCAGCGTCTACGGCGACGTCTTCGTCGACAACTTCGTCGTGATGCAGCGCCGCGAGGCGCAGGAGTTCGCAGACAACGCCGAGCAGGGTGACGACGTCAGCGAGTGGGAGCTGCGTCGCTACCGGGCGGTCATCTAGGTGACCCGCATCCTGCTCATCAGTCACGAGCCGGAGGCGGCGCCGGCCCTCGTCGGGCGGATCCTTCACGACCGCGGCTACGAGATCGACACCCATGTCGTGCTGGCAGATCCAGCGGCGCCGGACACCGCCTTCCCCGATCCGACGGCGTACCGCGCCGTGATCGCCTTCGGCTCCTTCGCCAACGCCTACGACGAGGTCGCACGGGCGTGGGTGGAACCGGAGATCGCACTGATCCAGGAGATCGTCGAGCAGGAGATCCCCTACCTCGGGGTGTGCTTCGGGGGGCAGCTGCTTGCCGAGTCGCTTGGCGGGCACGTCGAGCGGGCACCGGTCGACGAGCAGGAGATCGGGCTCGTCACCTTCGACGCCGACGACCTGCTTCCCGTTCCGGCCGGTCCGTGGTTCACCTGGCACGAGGACCGCGTGGTGCTGCCGGACTCCGTCGACGTCCTCGCCCACAACGGCAAGGCTCCGCAGATCTTCAGATTCGGGCGGGCCGTCGGCACGCAGTTCCACCCGGAGGCGGACACGGGCGTCGTCGGAGCATGGGTGCGCCTCGGTCCGGACCACATCCCGGATCACACCAGCGCGGCGCAGCTGCTGCAGGACCTGGAGATCCACGAAGCCACCCTCCGCAGGAACTGCGAGCAGCTCGTTGACTGGTTCATGGGCGAGATCGCCGAGGTCGAGGCGTGACCGCCCCTCTGGAGGGCGTCGTGGTCGTCTCGCTCGAGCAGGCGATCTCCGCGCCGTTCGCCACCCGCCAGCTCGCGGACCTCGGCGCCACGGTGATCAAGGTCGAGCGTCCCGAAGGTGACTTTGCCCGGTACTACGACAGCGTCGTGCAGGGTGAGTCGGCATTCTTCGTGTGGGCGAACCGAGGCAAGCAGTCGATCTCGCTCGACGTCAAGGACCCCTCGGATCTGGCGACGTTCCGCGCCCTGATCGCAGGGGCGGACGTCTTCCTGCACAACCTGTCGCCGCGAGCGGCTGATCGGCTCGGCATCGACGCCCCGACGCTGCTCGCCGCGCACCCATCGATCATCGCGGCCGAGATCTCCGGGTACGGGCACGGCGGACCTCGCGAGGACGACAAGGCCTACGACCTCGCCATCCAGGCCGAGGCGGGCGTCTTCTCGGTCACCGGCGATGAGCAGATGAGCAAGGTCGGATTCTCCGTGGCCGATATCTGCTCGGGCATGTACGCGCTCTCGAGCATCCTCGCGGCGCTGGTCCGACGGGAGCGCACGGGCGAGGGCGCAGCCATCCAGGTCTCGATGCTCGACTCGCTCGCGGAGTGGGTCTCGGCTCCGCTGTACAACGCCGTCTACGGGCCCGGGCAGTCGCTGCGTAGCGGGCGTCGCCATCATGCGATCGCGCCCTACGGCACGTTCCAGCTCGCGGACGGCACCACGATCCTGATCGCCGTCCAGGCCGATGCCGAGTGGCGCAGCATGGCCGAGCACCTCCTCCTCGCCCCCGAGCTGGGAACCGATCCGCGGTACGCCACGGCGGCACGTCGCATCGCGAACGTCGGAGAGCTGGAGCGACTCATCACCGAGTGCCTCGACGGGATACCGGCCGATGTTGCCCGCGAGCGGCTGGCGATGGGACGCATCGCGACGGCCCGGGTCAACGACCTGCGCGGAGTCTGGGAGCACGAGCAGCTCCGCGCGCGTGGCCGGTTCGTGCCGGTGTCGACGCCGAGCGGAACGGTCGAGTTGCTGGCGACCCCCTTCGACATCAGCGGGTGGACACCGCCGCCTGCACGCGTGCCGGCCCTCGACGAGCACGACCAGGCCACCCTCGACGCCATCATCCAGCGCGGGCGTGGTGACTAGTACGACTTCGGCAGGCCCAGCACGTGCTGGCCGACGTAGGCGAGCACGAGGTTGGTGTTGATCGGGGCCACCTGGTAGAGACGGGTCTCGCGGAACTTGCGCTCGATGTCGTACTCGACGGCGAAGCCGAAGCCGCCGTGCGTGTCGAGCGAGGCGTTGGCTGCGGCCCACGACGCCTCCGAGGCGAGCAACTTCGCCATGTTCGCCTCGGCCGCGCACTTCAGGCCGGAGTCGAACTTCGCTGCGGCGTCGAACCGCACGAGGTTCGCGGCGCAGAGCTGCGCGTACGCCTTGGCCAGCGGGAACTGCACGCCCTGGTTGGCACCGATGGGCCCGCCGAAGACCTCGCGCTGATTCGCGTAGGCGACGGCCCGTTCGATCAGGAAGCGGCCATCGCCGATGCACTCGGAGGCGATGAGGATGCGCTCGGCGTTCATGCCGTCGAGGATGTAGCGGAAGCCCCTGCCCTCCTCGCCGATGAGGGCGTCTGCCGGGATGACCACGTCGTCGAAGAAGACCTCGGTGGTGTTGTGGTTCATCATCGTGCGGATCGGCTTGATGGTCAGGCCGGGCAGGTCGCGCATGTCGAAGATGAAGACCGACAGTCCCTCGGTCTTCTTGTCGAGGTCGTCGAACGGTGTCGTGCGTGCGAGCAGGATCATGAGGTCCGAGTACAGCGCGCGGGACGTCCAGATCTTCTGGCCGTTGATGCGCCAGCCCTCGGGCACACGCTCGGCGCGGGTGCGGATGCGCGTCGTCTCCGACCCCGCCTCGGGCTCCGTGACGCCGAAGGCCTGCAGGCGGAGGGTGCCGTCGGCGATGCCGGGCAGGTAGCGCTGCTTCTGCTCCTCGCTGCCGTGACGCAGCAACGTCCCCATGATGTACATCTGCGCGTGGCAGGCGCTGGGGTTGCCGCCGCTGGCCGAGACCTCCTCCAGGATGACGGACGCCTCGGTGAGCGAGGCGCCGCCGCCGCCGTACTCCTCCGGGACGAGGGCGCCGAGGAAGCCGGCCTCGGTCAGCGCCGCGACGAACTCCTCAGGGTAGGAATCGGGCTCGAGGGCGCGCCAGTAGGCGCCGTCGAAGCGCTCGCACACCTCGCGCACCCCCGCGCGCAGGTCGTCGTGCTCGGAAGTCTGGTTCAGGTCCACCCGCAATTTGTATCATTTATCAACTCGGAGCGCTGAGGAGTCCCGCATGACGACCACCACCCCGGACTGGACCGCCCTGGCAGCATCGGTCCAGTACCCGACCGAGCTCCTCATCGAGGGCGAGTGGTCGGCGGGATCGACCCGATATGAGGTCGTCAGTCCGATCGACGGCCGAATCGTCACCGAGGTGGCGATGGCGGACGCCTCCGACGTCGACCGGGCCGTCGCGTCCGCCCGCGCCGCGTTCGAGGACCGCCGTTGGGCCGGGATGGCACCTGCCGATCGCAAGGACGTGATGGTCCGCTGGGCGCACCTGGTCAACGACCACGCCGACGAGCTCGCGGTCCTCACCGCGCTGGAGATGGGCAAGCCCGCCCGCGAGGCCAAGGCCATCGACGTGCGGGCCTGCCACCGCACCCTGCGCTGGTTCGGGGAGTCCATCGACAAGGTGCTCGACGAGATGCCCAAGGTCGGCGACTCGTCGTGGGCAATGGTCGAGCGCGAGCCCGCGGGCGTCGTCGGGGCCGTCACCCCGTGGAACTTCCCGCTCACGCTGGAGACCTGGAAGATCGCCCCCGCCCTGGCGGTCGGTTGCTCGATGGTCCTGAAGCCCGCGGAGAACGCGCCCCTCACCGCGCTGTACGTGGCGCAACTGGCGTTGGAGGCAGGGTTGCCCGATGGCGTCCTCAATGTCGTCAACGGTCTGGGCTCGGTCGCCGGCGCCGCGTTGGCCGGTCATATGGACGTCGACATCATCACGTTCACCGGCTCGACGGCGACCGGTCGCGCGATCATGACGGCGGCCGCGCAGTCCAACATGAAGCGTCCCTACCTCGAGCTCGGCGGCAAGGGGGCGAACCTCGTGTTCCCGGACGCCGACCTCGACGCCGCTGCGGCGGCTGCCGCTTGGGCGATCACGTACAACGCCGGCCAGATGTGCACGGCCGGTGCGCGACTGATCGTCCATGAATCCGTGAAGGAAGAGGTGCTCACGAAGGTCCTCGAGGCGATGGCAGCCGCGCAGCCCGCCAACCCGCTGGAGGACGACGCTCCCATCGGGGCTGTCGCGAGTGCGCGCCAGCTCGACGCCATCCACGGCATCGTCGTCGAGGGGCTCGGTCAGGGCGGTCGACTGCTGATGGGCGGCGAGCCCGTGCTCACCGAGACTGGCGGCTCCTACTACCCGCCGACGGTCGTCGATGGGCTGCAGCCCGACTCGCTGCTGGCGCAGAAGGAGGTGTTCGGCCCCGTGCTGACCGTCCTGCCCTTCTCCTCGGACGACGAGGCGGTCCGGATCGGCAACGCGACCGACTACGGGCTGGCATCAGCGGTGTGGACGAACGACCTGAGCCGGGCCCGACGCGTCTCCAAGGCGCTGCGCATGGGCACGGTCTGGGTGAACTGCTACGAGGAGGGCGACCTCACCGTGCCGTTCGGTGGTGTGAAGCAGTCCGGGTTCGGCAGTGACAAGTCACTTCATGCCATGGACAAGTTCACCGACCTGAAGACAACGTGGATCGAGCTCCCATGACTGCCGAGCCGGTCGACGGCCGTCCACGCCGCCGGCGCAACCTGGCCGAGGACGTGGCCGCCCACATCCGCGATGCGATCCTCGCTGGCCGGCTGAAGCCGGGCCAGCGCATCGACCAGGACGCGATCGCGGAGGAGCTCGGCGTCAGTCGGCTGCCCGTGCGCGAGGCGCTGATCTCCCTCGACCAGGAGGGCCTCGTGCAGACGATTCCCCGCAAGGGCTCCTATGTGTCGAGGGTCGACCGCGACGACATCGCCGACCACTACCAGGTCTT
Organism: Actinomycetota bacterium; assembly: GCA_016717115.1. GTDB lineage: Bacteria > Actinomycetota > Actinomycetes > S36-B12 > S36-B12 > UBA10649. The sequence goes on along the minus strand of JADKGE010000001.1, from coordinate 509,124 downwards.
CGGCCAGGTCGCCGGACTCGCGGCGGCCAGGGCCGTGTCCCGCCTCGACGACGACGACCTGGAACGGCTCATCGCCCTGCACGACGGCATGTCGCGCGCCGACAACCTGAAGGAGCAGCAACGGCTGAACCACGAGTTCCACCGCACGATCAACAAGGCCGCGTGCAGCCAGCGCATGAGCGCGATGCTCCAGCTGCTGTCGAGGTCCCTGCCCATGCCGTACGCCGACTTCCCTCCGGAGTGGCTCGATGAGGCGAACCGGCAGCACCGTGACATCGTCGAGGCCTTCAAGCGCAGGGACACGCTCGCCGCGCAGCGGGCGATGGAGCAGCACATCAATGCCAGCGCACGACACGCCATCGAGGTGCTCGAGCACCTCGACTTCTTCGAGGACGAGTGATGGATCGGTACCTGCACTGGATCAACGGCACCCGCGTCGCCCCCCTGTCGGGGCACTACCTTCCGACGTCCGACCCGATGACGACCCAGCCGTGGGCGGAGATCGCCCGGGGGGACGCGGCCGACATGGAGGCGGCCGTGCAGTCCGCGCAGACCGCGTTCACGTGGTGGCGGAACGTCGGCCCGACCACGCGCGCAGACGTCATATGGCGGCTCGGTGACCTCATCGCCGCGAACGCGGACGAGCTCGCAGCGCTCGAGGCCCGCGACGCCGGCAAGGTCGTGCGCGAGGTGAAGGGCCAGATGACGTCGCTGCGCGCCTGGTACCACTACTACGCGTCGCTCGCCTACCAGACCGAGGGCCGCACGATCCCACAGGACCGGGCGAGCCTCACGGTCTACACGCAGCGCATCCCGTTCGGCGTCGTCGGCGTCATCCCGGCCTTCAACTCGCCCATGCTCCTGGGCGGCATGGGGCTGGCTCCGGCGCTGGCGGCGGGCAACACGGTCGTCGTGAAGCCCCCGGAGGTGAACTCGCTGTCGCTGCTGAGGCTTGGCGAACTCGCCAAGGAGGCTGGCCTGCCGGATGGCTGCCTGAACATCGTCACGGGCTACGGCCAGGAGGCCGGTGACGCGCTGGTCGCCCACCCACACGTGCGGAAGGTGTGGTTCACCGGTGGCCCCGACAGCGCGCGATTCGTCGCAGCTCGTGCTGCTGAGCATCTCAAGCCGCTGGTGCTCGAGCTGGGCGGCAAGAGCGCGAACATCTTCTTCGACGACGTGCGCGTCGATGACGTCGTGAACGGCGTCATCGCAGGGATCTTCGCTGCTGCCGGTCAGACGTGCGTCGCCGGATCGCGGCTGCTCGTGCACGAGCGCATCGCCGACGAGCTCGTCGAGAAGGTGGCCGCGCGGGCGCGCTCGGTGAAGCTCGGTGACCCCACGTCGGCGGACACCGAGATGGGGCCGATGTCGCAGGAGAAGATCCTGGCAGGGGTGCGCAGCCGCGTGCTGGAGGCCGTCGGTGAGGGGGCGAGCCTCATCGCTGGGGGCGACGATGCGGAGCGGCCCGATCACGGCTGGTTCTACGCCCCCACGGTGCTCGACCACGTCACCAACGACATGTCGGTCGCGCGGAACGAGCTCTTCGGTCCCGTGCTGTCCGTGATCCGGATCTCCGACGAGGACGAGGCCGTGGCCATCGCCAACGACTCGCCCTTCGCTCTGGCCGCGGGGGTGTGGACCCGCGACCTCGGTCGCGCCCACCGGATGGCGGGCCGGCTCGACACGGGCACCGTCTGGATCAACATGTACCGGGCGCTGCAGTTCGCCACCCCGTTCGGCGGCAACAAGCTGTCCGGCTACGGTCGCGAGAACGGCATGGACGGGTTCGCGGAGTTCACCCAGCCCAAGGGGGTGTGGGTGGAGTCGAGCGACGAGCCCGTGGGCGATCCGTTCGTCCTCCGCGCCTGACCCCCCCCACCCGCGCCGAGCGGTGAGTTGTCGGGGTGTTCCGTCGACGGAACACCCCGACAACTCACCGCTCGGCGCGGGTGGGGGGGGGCGGTGTGGGCAGGTGGGGGGCGGGATTAGCCGACGATGACCTGGCGCTGGGTCCGCAGGGACATCACCAACGCGATGATCCAGCCCACGATCGTCCAGCCGAGCAGCAGGTTCACCCAGAACACCGACCAGTGCGGGACGTTGCGCACGGCGGCAATGGCCCACGGAAGCATGTACCCGGCCGACAGGATGGCGACCACGACGGCGACCACCTTCGTGGTGGTCCAGGAGGGGCTCTCGGGCTCGATGTAGACGCTGTTCATGGCGGTCATGCTACGTGCCGGGCTGGCGCGCGGGTGCCAGGGCCTCAGTCACGCGACCGCTCGGCCAGGAAGACCCCAGCCAGGACGATGACGGCTCCGACGACCTGGGCGGGAGCCAGCGTCTCTCCCAGGGCGAGCCAGGCGATGAAGATGGCCATGAGCGGCTCGGTCATGCCGATCACCGAGGCCTGCGATGCGCGGATGTGCTGAAGGGAGACGACGACCAGCCAGAACGGCACCACCGTGCCGAGGACCACCATGTACGTGCACAGCAGCCAGATCGGAAGCGTCGTCTCTCCGGCGCCCAGTGCGTAGCCGTCACCGGCGAGGTCCTCCCACGGGAACGACCACCAGGGCTGGACGATCGCCCAGAACAGGGCGGCGGCCCCGAATCCCCACATGGTCAGCGAGACGGGATCGCGGGCGTCGGGCTGGCGCACCTGTCGATCGGCGAGCAGGTAGTAGATCGCCAGGGCGGCCGCGGCGCCGAAGCCGGCGATCACCCCGATGCCGTCGAGCGTGAAGCCGGTCCAGACCTGCCCGACCATGGCGAGGCCCAGCAGGGCGAGGGCGAGGGCGACCCATACGCGCCCGTTGACCTGCTCGCCCATCCCGAAGCGGAACCAGAGGGCCACCATGATGGGGGCGGTGAACTCGATGAGCAGGGCCACGCCGACCGGCAGGAGGCTGATCGAGACGAAGTACAGGTACTGGGTCATCGCGATGCCGAGAACGCCGTAGGCGAGGAGCACGGGGAGCTCGGATCGGCGAAGGCGCAGGGCCGCGGGTCGGCGGACCGCGACGACGAGCAGGAGGATGAGGAAGGCCGACGTGACGCGCAGCTGGGAGAGGCGTGCGGAGTCGATCCCGCTCAGCAGGATCGACTTCGAGATCGTGCCGTTGAGCGCGAACAGCGCTGCCGCCACGAGGTAGAGCAGATACCCTCGCGCCGGATGCCGGGTGGTGGCGGGCGCTACTCCGGGGACGGGCTCGGCGAGGTCGCTCACGCCTCGAGAGCGGATCGGTACACGGCGATCGTCTGGTCGGCAATGGCGTCCCAGCCGAAGTGGGCGACGGCTCGCGCTCGTCCCGAGGCCCCCATGGCGCGTGCGCGCTGCGGGTCGCCGGCGATGATGTTGACGGCGTCGGCGAAGGCCACCTCGAAGGCCTTCGGCTCAGCCGGGTCGTACGGCACGAGCAGGCCCGTGTCGCCGTCCACGACGACCTCCGGGATCCCGCCCACCGCGCTCGCGACGACCGCCGTCTCGCAGGCCATGGCCTCGAGGTTGACGATGCCGAGCGGCTCGTAGATCGACGGGCACACGAATGCGAGCGCGTTGGTGAACAGCTGGATCAGCTTGGGGCGCGCGACCTGCTCCTGGATCCAGATGACGCTGTTGGGGCCGCGCTCGCCGAGGAGCTTCTCGATGGCCGCGGAGGTCTCCTCGCCGATCTCCTTCGTGTCGGGAGACGAGGCGCAGAGCACGAGGACCACGTCGTCGTCGAACCGGCGAGCGGCGTTGATGAGGTGGAGGATGCCCTTCTGCCGGGTGATCCGGCCCACGAACAGAACGTAGGGGCGCGCCGGATCGATGCCGAACTCCTCGAGGGCCGAGCTCCCGCGGTCGGGGAGGTACACGCCGGTGTCTATGCCGTTGTGGACGACGTGCACGCGGCCCGGGTCCACCGCGGGGTAGGCGTTGAGGACGTCGGCCCGCATCCCGTGACTGACAGCGATGATGGCGTCGGCTCCCTCGTAGGCCGTGCGCTCGACCCAGGAGGACACCTGGTAGCCGCCGCCGAGCTGCTCCTGCTTCCAGGGGCGGAGGGGCTCCAGCGAGTGAGCGGAGAGCACGTGGGGCACGCCATGCAGGAGGGCTCCGACGTGTCCGCCGAAGTTCGCGTACCACGTGTGGGAGTGGAGAAGGTCGACGCCCGCGGTGGCGGCGACCATCTCGAGGTCGACCCCGAGGGTCTGGATCGCCGGGTTCGCCGCCAGCAGGGAGGCAGGCACGGCATGGGCGATGGCGTCGCCGCGGGGCTCACCGAAGCAGTGGACGTCGACGTCGATCTTCTTGCGAAGCTCCGCCGCGAGGTGCTCGACGTGGACGCCGGCCCCTCCGTAGACGTCCGGGGGCCACTCGCGGGTCAGCATTCCGATGCGCACGGGAGTGAGCCTAGGGCTTTGGGCCGCAAGGGACCGCAGGAGCATCCGGTTCGGACTAGGGTGAATGCGTGTCTTCCGATCCCCATGTCCTGGCGATGGTGCTCGCGGGTGGCGAGGGAAAGCGGCTGATGCCCCTCACCGCCGACCGTGCGAAACCGGCGGTGCCCTTCGGGGGCTCCTACCGCCTCGTCGATTTCGTCCTGTCCAACCTCATCAACGCCGGGTTCCGCCGGGTGTGCGTCCTGACCCAGTACAAGTCCCACAGCCTGGACCGTCACGTCACGCAGACCTGGCGCATGCCCACGCTGCTCGGCGACTACGTGACGCCGGTCCCGGCGCAGCAGCGCCTCGGCCCGCGCTGGTTCACGGGCATCTGCCGACGCGATCTTCCAGAGCCTGAACCTCGTGTACGACGAGGGGCCGGAGTACGTGGTGGTGTTCGGCGCCGATCACGTCTACCGCATGGACCCGGAGCAGATGATCAAGACCCACATCGAGAGCGGTGCGGGCGTGAGCGTGGCGGGAATCCGCATGCACAAGTCGCAGTCGAGCGACTTCGGAGTCATCGAGACCGGGCCCGACGGCAAGACCATCTCGAAGTTCTTGGAGAAGCCGGCCAACCCGCCGACGATTCCCGGCGACGATGAGAACTGCTACGTGTCGATGGGCAACTACGTGTTCACGACCGAGACGCTGATCGAGGTGCTGAAGGCCGACGCCGCTGATCCGGCATCCGTCCACGACATGGGCGGCAACATCATCCCGATGCTCACCGAGCAGGGACTGGCGCAGGTGTACGACTTCGCCGAGAACATCGTGCCGGGTGCGACCGACCGCGACCGCGGCTACTGGCGCGACGTCGGCACGCTCGACAGCTATCACGATGCGCACATGGACCTGGTGTCGGTGCATCCGATCTTCAACCTCTACAACCGACGTTGGCCGATCCTGTCGAACCTGCCGTCCCTACCGCCGGCGAAGTTCGTGGAGGGCGGCAACGCGCACGAGTCCATGGTGGGGGCCGGCACCATCATCTCCGGCGCCCATGTGCGCACGTCGGTGCTGGCCACCAGCGTCTCGGTGGACGCCGGCGCGTACGTCGAGGGCAGCGTGATCATGCCCGGGGTGCGCATCGGGCGGAACGCAGTGGTGCGCAGGGCGATCCTCGACAAGAACGTCGTGGTGCCCGACGGCGCGCAGATCGGCGTCGACCTGGAGCGCGATCGAGCGCTCTACACGGTGAGCGACGGCGGCGTCGTCTGCCTGGGCAAGGGTGTCACGGCGCAGTTGTAGCGCCCTGTCGTCAGGACGACGGCGCGTCGATGACGCTGCCCCGCGGTGACGTCAGGTCGAGGAGCACGCTGAAGTCGGTCAGACGGGTCGACACATCGACCCCCGGGGCGTCCGGGCCGGCCTCCGGCAGCTGACGGTCGACCCGGACCACGTGCTCGTAGGGATCCAGCCACACGGTGATGCCCACCCGTCCATCCGGCCGGTCCCGCCGATGGGCGGCCACCTGCTCACTGGTCAGGCCGAGGCCGGTCAGTTCGGCGTCGTCGGCCGGCAGCCAACCGAGGAATCGGCTCGTGGCGACCCCGGCCTCGGTCGCCGGGCCGCCGCCGGTGACGTCCTGGAGCACGCCGAGCCCTCGAAGCGGGTCGGTGAAGCCGGACGTCGTCGTGGCGCTCTCCTTCGGTGTGCGCACCCACGGTCCCTCGGGCGGGCGATCCTGGGTGAAGATGGCCTGATCGTTGACGACCTCGCGGAACGTGCCCGAGTCGGACGTCCACATGAGGTCGCCCCGGCCCCGCGTCAGAACCGCCCCACCATCGGCCCGCAGGTGCACCGGGCGTCCGGGTGCTTCGATGGTGACGTCGACCTCGACGGTGGCCGTGCCCATCGAGCGGGTGGCCATGATCGCCGACGTGAACGCGTTGGCGGTGGGCATCGGCGCGATCACGGGGGCGGTGACCGGGGTCGTGGCGACCGGCTCCGTCTCGGCCGATCCGCAGCCGGTGAGCCAGAGCACGGCAGCGAGGACCCCCGCGCAGCCGGTCGTGCGGCGGCCGATCACTCGCCGGAGAGAGTGTGCCGCTCGAGGCCGACCACCGTTCGCTTCCCGTCAGGCCCGAAGGACCGATGGGCGACGATGAATCCGCCGGGGGGCAGCCTGGGATCCCAGATGCGGCTCCATCGCGGGTCGCTGAGGTCGATGCCCAGGGCGTCGGCCATCGCGTCGAGGATCGTCGGGAGCACCGGGCGGTGCGAGCACAGCACAAGCGGCTCCGGCAGGGCGACGAGTTCGACCGCACGCGCAGCAGCCTGGTCCGGGTCGTGCTTGTGCCCCTCCTCAGTGAGGCTCGGCTCGGGCACGAGCTCGACGTCGAGGTGCCGGGCGTAGCGCTGAACCGTCTGAACGCAGCGCTTGGCACTCGACGAGTGGACGGAGACGACGCCGAAGGCGTCGAGGAGCGGAACCAGCGCCTTGCTCTGGCTGCGGCCTCGGCCCGACAGCGGACGATCCACGTCCTTGCCACCCTTGAAGTCAGACCGCTTCATCGCCTGGGCATGTCTCAGGACCACGAGCGGGGTCGTCTGAGGTTGGTTGGCGGCCTGCTCGACGAGATGCACGTCCGACGGATAGCTCAGCAAGGAGGCAGCCTCCTCGACGGCCACCCAGGACACCTCGTCGATCTCGTCGTCGGGCGCGAACCCCTCGTCGGCGCGAACGCGAGCCGTCCAGTAGTTCACGACCTTGGGCATGCTCAGCACGCTGTACGACTGCGTGGGCAAGGGCGCCTGGAGGACGGGGGTGTATCCCGTCTCCTCGTCGCACTCTCGAAGCGCAGCTGCAAGGAGATGCTCGCCGCGCTCGAGCTTGCCCTTGGGCAGCGACCAGTCCTGACGGACGGGGCGGTGGACGGCCAGGAACTCGGTCGTTCCGTCATTGTCACGGAGCAGGACGACGCCTGCGGCGCGGATCACCTCGTCGCGGGCCATCGGTTCAGCCGAGCCCTGCCTTGCGCGCGACCCGCCGGGCCTTCGGCCACATCTCGATGAATCGGAGGCGATCGAGGATCTCCTCGTCGGACTCATACTCGTGCAGCAGGCCCAGGGCCAGGCCCGTGAGCCCGTCGGTCTCCGCATGCCCAGCCAGCTCGCGGATGATCCCCTGGGCCACATGCGCGTCCTGGTGGTCGCCGAGGATGTCGGTCACGTCGGCGAGGCTGCTCGCGTGGCGGGTCATCTTCTTGCCGAAGACATCGGCCACGGACTCTGCGGCGTACCGGGCGCGCTTGGCCTTGATGCGCGCCAGGTGCCAGGTCACGCTGGGGCCGTCGAGCTCCAGGGCGGCGATGGCCTTGTCGAGACGTCGCCAGGTTCGGGCCACCAGCGGCATGAGCACCTCACGGCAGGGCGCGTAAGCCGCATCGGTGACCGGTGGGTCGATGGCCACCGACATGAGGTCGTCGACGAGCAGCTGGTGGCGGTCGCTTCGGAGGGCGGCGAGAGCGCTTGATCGGGCACCGGAGAGCCGGCGGTTGAGCAGGGGGTCGATCGCCTGCCGTGCCCGATCGGTGTCCTGCGGGTCGACGAGCTCCGCGGCATGGCGGTCGAGGCGTTCAAGCATGACCTCCGTGTCGCGGATCGCACCGAGCTCACTGGCCAGCCACTTCAGCTCCTCCTTGAGCGTGGCCGAGACGTCGGGGTCCAGCAGCGGCCCGAAGGTCGCGAAGGCGCTGCGGAGCCGGCGGGCCGAGACGCGCATCTGATGCACGGAATCGGGCAGGTCGCGGCGGACGGCGACGTCCGCGAGCAGCAGGTGGCGTACATGCTGGGCGAGGACCGCACGGATGGCGTCGACCGCGAGTCCATGGGGACCGGGGGGCGGTAGGGCAGGCACGTCCGGGGGCTCTGACGTGCGTGGGCCCAGGGCGCTGGCGGCCTTGCTCACCGAGCTGGGCTCCGCGCCCGCCCGCAGCAGGACCGCGCTGGCCTGCTCGAGCATGGACATGGCCACATCGTCGCCGGAGTCGAGCGCCTCGATCTCGACCTCGCGGAAGGCGGAGACCACCTGGCCGTCGCGAACCACCGACACGACGTCGTCGACGACCTCGGCGCGGGCCCGACCCTCGCCGTCGAGCAGGAGTGTCGGCGTCCGACGGGTGGACAGCGTGACGACGGCCCCGAGGGCCTGCTCCCGAAGCAGCGGAGCGATCACCTCCACGAAGGCGCCGGGCACCGAGCCGACCGCCCCCGCGTCGAGGGGCACGTGCATCTCGTCGCGCGCGGATCCGTCGGAGCCGGCGACGGGCAGCTTCATGTGCCACCCCTCGTCCGCACCGCCCTCGCGACGACGCAGCGTGATACCCCAGCGGAACAGTGTGAGCTCGTCGGTGTCGTGGTAGACCGCGAGCATGGTGAACGGCTCGGCCGTCTCGACGGCGGATGCCACGCCTTCAGCGACAAGGTCCGGCATCTCGAACACCGCGTGGACGCGAAGCTTGCGTTCGACCTCGCGATGGGTCGAGATCGGCGTCACGGAGCGAACCCGCCCGTGCGCTTGATCTCGATGAGTGACTCCTGGTAGTCGCGCAGCTTGCGGCCGTCGGCATCGAGCATCCGGCGAGTCCAGGTGCCGTCTGGTCCCAGGTGCCAGGCCGACGTCTCCGGGTCGTAGGCGAAGTCGAAGAGGGACTCGATACCGGCGATCTCCTCCGGTTCGACCAGGCGGACGAGGGTCTCGACGCGACGATCGAGGTTCCGGTGCATCAGGTCGGCGGACCCGATCCAGATCTCGTTGTTGCCGCCGTTGGCGAAGCAGTATGCGCGAGAGTGCTCGAGGAATCGGCCGAGGATGCTGATGACGCGGATGTTCTCGCTCAGGCCGGGAACGCCCGGTCGCACTGCGCAGATGCCGCGCACCCAGATGTCCACGGGCACGCCCGCGCGGGACGCCCGGTAGAGGGCGTCGATGATGCCCTCATCGACGATGGAGTTGCACTTGAAGCGGATACCGCTCGGGAGTCCCTTACGGTGGTTCGCCACCTCGCGCTCGATGCGGTCGACGAGGCCGGTGCGTACCGAGTTCGGAGCGACGAGGAGCCGCTCGTAGTCGGTGTTCATCGAGTATCCGGACAGGACGTTGAACAGGTTCGACACGTCCTCGCCCACTGCCGGATCGCAGGTGATCAGGCCGAAGTCCTCGTACAGCCGGGCGGTCTTCGGGTGGTAGTTGCCCGTGCCCAGATGGCAGTAGCGGCGAAGCTGGTCGCCGTCGTCGCGCACCACCATCGACAGCTTGCAGTGGGTCTTGAGCCCGACGAGGCCGTACACGACGTGCACGCCGGCCTCTTCCAGCTTGCGCGCCCACTCGATGTTGTTCTGTTCGTCGAACCTGGCCTTGATCTCGACCAGGGCGAGCACCTGCTTGCCCTCCTGCGCGGCGTCGATGAGGGCGTCGATGATGGGGGAGTCGCCGGACGTGCGGTAGAGGGTCTGCTTGATGGCCAGCACGTTGGGATCGACGGCCGCCTGCTCGAGGAACAGCTGGACGCTCGTGGAGAACGAGTCGTACGGGTGGTGCAGGAGCACGTCGCGCTCGCGGACCATGGCCAGCACGTCGGGCGCCGCGGCGCTCTCGACCTCCTTGAGCTGGCGGGACGTCTTCGGGACGAACTTCCTCTGCTTGAGGTCGTCGCGGTCCAGGCCGTAGATCGTCCACAGTCCGGTGAGGTCCAGCGGGCCGGGAAGGCGGAAGACCTCGAGCTCGTTCACCCCGAGCTCGCTGATGAGCAGCTCCAGGACATGCGGGTCGATCGACTCCTCCACCTCGAGCCGCACTGGCGGGCCGAAACGCCGCCGCATGAGCTCGCGCTCGAGGGCCTTCAGGAGGTTCTCGGCGTCGTCCTCCTCGACCTCGACGTCCTCGTTGCGCGTGACGCGGAAGTTGTGGGTCTGCAGGATCTCCATGCCGGGGAACAGGGTGTGCAGGTGCGCAGCGATGACGTCCTCGAGGGGGACGAACCGCGCCGGGCCCACCTCGACGAAGCGCGGCAGGAGTGGCGGCACCTTGACGCGGGCGAACAGTTCAGTTCCGGTCACCGGATTGCGCACCACGACGGCGAGGTTGAGGGACAGCCCGCTGATGTATGGGAAGGGGTGCGAGGGATCCACGGCCAGGGGCGTGAGCACGGGGAACACCTTGGCGTCGAAGAAGACCTCGACGTCGGCCTTCTCCTGTGGGGTCAGGCCCTCCCAGCGAAGGAGCTGGATGTCGTTGGCGACGAGGCCGGGCAGGACGGAGCGCCGGAAGAGATCCGCCTGCTCGCGCTGGAGGTCGTAGGCATTCGCCCAGATGTTCTCGAGCACCTCCCTGGCGGTGTAGCCACTCGCGGCGCGCACCGCGATTCCGGTGGCGATGCGCCGCTTGAGGCCGGCCACGCGCACCATGAAGAACTCATCGAGATTGCTGGCGAAGATGGCGAGGAACTTGGCCCGCTCGAGCACGGGCAGGTCGTCGTCCTGCGCCAGCTCGAGGACCCTCCTGTTGAAGGCGAGCCAGGACAGCTCGCGGTCGAGGAAGCGGTCTTGGGGAAGGGGAGTCTCGGGCGTCGCGACGGGCTTGTCCTGATCCCCCGCGATCACCTCAGGAGACGTCGACGAGGTGGTCACCCCGAGATCGTCCCATAGCCGGGGGAATCGGCGCCACGCAGTCGTCCACGTCAGATGACGCGGCGGAAGAGCACGTCGGTGTCCCAGCGGGCGAATCCGAGCCTTTCGTACAGGGAAATGGCCCCGGTGTTCGTGTCGTCGACGTAGAGCATCGCCTGGCTGAGGTCCAGGGCCCGCAAGTGGTGCAGTCCGGCGAGCGTCAGCGCGCGACCGAGGCCGGTGCCGCGCTCGTCGGGATCCACCCCCACGACGTACACCTCGCCGATGGGCTGGTGGTGATGCTGATGATCGTCGCCGAGCCGGCCGTGCACCTTGGTCCAGTGGAATCCGACCAGCCGCTCGCCCTTCCACGCCATGAGGAATCCGTCCGCGGAGAACCACGGTTCGCGCAGGCGTCGCTCCAGGTCGGCCAAGGTCCACAGGCCCTGGTCAGGAAGGTCGGAGAAGGCGCGCCCGTTCAGGTCGAGCCAGGCCTGCTCGTCGCGCCAGACGCGGAACGGCCTGATCGTGACGTCCGGGGGGAAGGCCGGTCTGGGGAGCGGCGCGTAGAGGGAGCGCCGCATCTGCCACAGGACCCGGGCGAGTTCGAAACCCATCCCGCTGGCCAGTTCGCTGGCCCCGGCGTGCTCGCCATGCGCCCACAGGCGCATGCGCCCGTCGGGGGAGTGTCGGATCAGCTCCTCGATGAGCAGCCGACCGAGCCCATGGCGGCGCTCGCTCGGGTCGACGGCGAGCTCGGCGCTCGGTCCTTCGACCGCATCGGTGACATCGAGGTGGGCGTAGCCGACGACGACGCCCGCCGCGTTCGTGGCGAGCAGGTGCTGGCCGCGAGGGTCGCCGCCCTCCTTGAGGTGCAGCCATACGTGCTCGGACACCGGGCGCATGCCGTCATGGTCGGTGACCCGCTCGATCAGGGAGGAGACGGCCGCGATGCAGTCGGGTGTCAGGCGTGGGCGGGCGCTCACGTCGTAGTCGCCGGAGACGGGCGAGGGCGGCTGCACGACGGGGCCGGCCGGTCAGGCGAGCAGGGACTCGGAGGTGTCGTCCGCCGTCTCTTCGGACAGGGCCGCCCTGGTCGCGGTGTCGGTGCCCTCCGGCACGAACCGGTAGCCGACGTTGCGGACGGTGCCGATGAGGCCCTCGTGCTCCAGGCCCAGCTTGGCGCGTAGGCGCCGCACGTGCACGTCGACGGTGCGGGTGCCGCCGAAGTAGTCGTAGCCCCAGACCTCCTGCAGCAGCACCGCCCGGGTGAAGACTCGACCCGGGTGCTGCGCGAGGAACTTCAGGAGCTCGAACTCCTTGAACGTCAGGTCGAGCGTGCGGCCGCGCAGCTTGGCGGTGTAGGTGCCTTCGTCGATGTGCAGTTCGCCGCTGCGGATCTCCTCCGGAAGCTCGCTGGGCGCCCCGGTGATGTCCTGAACGCGCGAGATGGCGAGCCGGAGCCGCGCCTCGACCTCGGCAGGGGAGCTCGTGTCGACGATGACGTCGTCCATGCCCCAGTCCCACTGAATGGCGGCCAGGCCGCCCTCCGTGGAGACCAGGAGGAGCGGCACACCCACCCCGGTCTGGCGCAGGAGTCGCGTGAGGCCCCGGACTGCGGGCAGATCGCGTCGCCCGTCGACGAGGAGGGCGTCGCAGGCGGGGGCATTGAGCAGAGCGGTCGGCTCCGCGGGCATCGTGCGCACGTGGTGGGCCAGCAGGCCGAGAGCGGGAAGGACTTCCGCGGAGGGCTCCATAGCGCGAGTGAGGAGGATCAGCCGCACTGGAACTCCTCCTTCGCCGGGGGACACGCACCGTTCGTTGGTGGCAAGGGTACTGCACGCCGAATGGGCGGCTGTTAGCCTGCCGAGCGTTCGGGCCGAAGCGAGGTGGCCCCCGGGGTTCGGGAGGGTAGATGCCGGGCCTATCCCGACGGCAGTTCATGGCGACGGTGGGTGCCGCCGCGGCCGCGTGGGGGATCTCCCCGGCAGTTCTGGGGCGTGCCGCCGCCGCGCCGGCGACGCCGAGCGAGGCGGCGACGACGCTGGAGCGGACGATCCGGATGACGGCTCCCGCGTTCCGCCAGTACCGCACGCTGGTGTTCTCGCCCGGTGAGGCCTACGTCCCCCGCCTCGACGTGCTGGGCAAGGAGCCCGACCCGGGACGCGCCTCACGGCGTCGGTCGCTGGCGTACCTCGGCCACCTCACCGACATGCACGTCATGGATCCGCAGTCGCCTGCGCGCATGGATCCCATGGCCGGCCTGGACCACAGCCTGTTCGCTGGCGCCATGCGCCCGCAGGACACCCTGACCGTGCATGTGGCGGCCGCGATGGTCGACGCCATGAGCAAGGCGCGATTCTCCCCGGTCACCGGTGCCCCGATGTCATTCGCCATCGTGACGGGCGACTCGGCCGACATGCACTCCGAGCTCGAGCTGTCCTGGTACATCGGGGCCCTCGACGGCGGCGAGATCACGCCGAACAGCGGTGCCGCCGGCGTCTACGAGGGCGTCCAGGCCTGGCCGGAGGCGGCCTACGCCTGGCACCCCGACGATCCAGCCGGGGACCCGTTCGGGGCCTACGGCTTCCCGGCCGTGCCCGGGCTGCTGACGGCCGCGGTCAGCGAGCCCGTCACGTCGGTGGGACTGCCCGTGCCCTGGTTCACGGTGTACGGCAACCACGACACGACCCTGCTCGGCACGATCGCGGTCAACGCGCACCTGCGGGCCATGGCCGTCGGCGACCGCCGGCCCGTGAGCTGGCAGGCGTACACGGCCGACCTGCTCGGGGGCTACGCGGCCGACACGACCCTGATCCAGCGGCTGACCAACGCCGTCAGCAGCTACGTGGGCTGGCAGCCGGACACGCGCTCGGTGACGCCGGATCCGGCGCGCAAGCTGTTCGAGCAGTCGGAGTTCATGGCGGCGCACCTGCGGTCCCCGGCGGTGCCCGGACCGATCGGGCACGGGTTCACGCAGGCGAATCTCGACTCCGGCCAGACGTGGTGGATGGCGGACATGGGCGCCAACATCCGGGTGTTCGGCCTCGACACCTGCAACCAGATCGCCGGGCCGGACGGTGCCGTGCCCGAGGACCAGTTCATCTGGTTGCGGGAGGGCATCGCCGAGGCGCAGGAGCGCGGCCGGCTCGTCATCGTCACGAGCCATCACAACAGCCTGACGCTGGAGAACGAGGCCGTGCCGGCGATCGGGCCGTCGCAGCGACTGGTCCACGCCGAGGAGTTCATCGCGATGCTCCAGGGGTTCCCGGCCGTCATCGCGTGGGTGAACGGCCATACCCACATCAACACCATCCAGTCGCACGCCCGGGGCGACGGCTCGGGCTTCTGGGAGATCACCGCCGCCTCGTGCATCGACTTCCCGCAGCAGCAGCAGCTCATCGAGGTCGTCGACAACCGTGACGGCACGATCTCGATCTTCGCCACCACCCTCGATCACTCCTCGGAGGCGACGTGGTCGCAGGGTGACTTCTCGCAGGCGGGCCTGGCCGCACTGAGCCGCGAACTGTCGGCCAACGACTGGGTCGAGACGCCGGCGATGAGACTGGGCTCGCCCCTGGACCGCAACGTCGAGCTGCTCCTGAAGGCGCCGTTCGACCTCTCGACCATCTCCGACGCCGACCTCGAGCGGGCTCAGACGGCGGACCGGGCACGGCTCATGGCGCACGACCAGGGGGCGTGATGGGGCGCGCGACGCGTAGATGGGTGCTGCCGGGGCTGGCGGCGGCTGTCGTGCTGGCACTAGGCCTGACGGCCTGCTCCCAGGTCAGCGCGCTTGCCCCGGTCAGCGGCGACGGCATCACGACGCTGCGTATGGCGGCCGACGACGTCCTCCTGGAGAACGGCGTGGCCGTGCTGGTGGCGCCGAAGTGCAAGGCCGACGGTTCGGCGTATGCGTGCCAGGGCACCACGGTCGACGGATCGCCGATCTCGGTCACGTCGGCGGCGGGCAAGCCACGGCGGATGACGGTCACCGTCGGGGGCACGGTGCTCTACGACGGCGAGGTCGACCCGGTGGTCCAGAAGGCGGCGGAGGCCAAGCCATGAGGCCCGTGGCGTCTGCGAGGCTCGTGGTCCCCGCAGTGCTCGTTAACGCCGCTGTCCAGGCGACGCTCGTGATCAACGACCCGACCGCCGAGCTCTCGCCGGGGTTCCTCATCGGTGCGCTGGTCTCCGGCCTGGCCGCTCTGGCCATGTTCGCCGTGGCCGTTGCCAGCTCACTCGCAGCCGACGGTCCCGCTGCGGTCGGGCTTCTTCGCCGCCGCGGTGCGCGCTTCGCCGCCTGGACGATCGGGCTCGCCGTTGTCGCCCTGATCGGGGTCACGCTGCCCACGGGAGCGCTCGGCTTCCTGGTCGTGGCCGCTGGGGTCTTCGTGCCCATCGCGGCGATGGGTTCGCCGGACAATCCGCTGCGCGCGGGCCTGCGCGCCATTGGCCGCCGCATCGGGGGATACCTGGCCAGGATCGCGGTCACGGCCGTGACGGCCTTTCTGCTGTATCTGCTGGCCATCCTCGTGGCCTTCTTCATCGGCGGGTGGATCGGATCGCTCATCACCGTCACGGTCGTGGGACTCGTGACGTGGTGGCTCACTCGCCTCTGGGTGCACGCGTTCGTCCAGGCACAGGCCCCCCTCGGGCAGCAGTTGACGATGCCCCGGGAGCACACCCTTCGGGCCTCCGACGGGGTTGCCATCAGCGCCGTCCACGTCGAAGGCGACCGTCACGACCTGTGTTTCGTGGTCGTCCACGGCTTCACTGGCAACTGGCACGAGGATCGCGTGCAGAAGGTCATCGTCGGACTGCGTGCCTTCGGCGACGTCATCGCCATCGACATGCGCGGCCATGGCCGGTCGGGCGGGCGCACCACCGTCGGCTACCTCGAGGTGAACGACGTGGCGGCGGCCGTCGAGTGGGCCCGTGAACTGGGCTACCCCGCCGTCGTCACCGTGGGCTTCTCGCTCGGCGGAGCCGTGGTGCTCCGCGAGGCGGGGCTGGCGCAGGCGGGGATACTGCACGCCGGCAGGGTCGATGCTGTGGTGAGCGTGAGCGCGCCCGCGTTCTGGTACTACCGCGGCACGCGCGTCATGCGCCTGGTCCACCACCTCGTCGAGACCCGCACCGGGCGCCTGGCCATGCGGCTGTCCGGCACCCGCATCAGCCCCAGGGAGTGGACCGATCCGCTCCCGATGCCGCCCGTCGAGGCTGCGGCGAAGCTGGGGACGGTGCCCCTCCTCGTCGTCCACGGCGACGTCGATCGCTACTTCCCGGTCGAGCATCCCCGAGCCATCCGTGATGCCGCCGCCGCATCCGGGGTGCCCACGGAAATGTGGGTCGTCGAGGGCTTCGGCCATGCCGAATCGGCTATCTCCCCGCAGGACATCGATCGCATCGGTGCCTGGGCGAGGGAATGCCTGCTCACCGGTGCGGGTTGAGTGCCGACATGACCGGAGTCTGGATCGTCGTGGCCGTGCTGCTGGCGGCGACGGCGTTCGGCCTGTGGAATCGCTCATCGTCGGGCCGCATCAAGGACTCCGCGGCGACTGCCGGCGTCGTGGCGGCGAGAGAGGACGATCCGTTGGCAGAGATCGAGGCCGATCGGCCGGCCCCGCCCGTGTCGGCGCTCACGGGCGTCCTCCAGGGGCGGCTGGGCAGCCAGGCGACGATGGTGCAGTTCTCCAGCGCCTTCTGTCAGCCATGCCGCGCCACCCGTCGCATCCTCGAGGAGGTCACCGCCATGGTGCCCGGAGTTGCCCACGTGGAGATCGATGCGGAGGACCATCTCGACCTCGTGCGGGCGCTCGACATCCGGCGCACCCCGACCGTGCTGTTCCTCGATGCCACCGGACGTCAGGTGAAGCACGCGAGCGGGCTGCCGCGCAAGGCGGATGTGATCGCAGCGCTCGGGGAGATCATCCCTGGACGGCAGGGGCCGGAGGACTTCACCATCTGACCCGCTGGGGCCGCTCCGGGGACAGCCCCTGCAACTCTCTTGCAGCAGCGACGGCCTCGTTGGTGCCGCGGGCGGTCCGGGGCCAACCCAGGCAGCCGCCTACTGTCCCACCATGCAGCACGATCCACCCACGAAAGAAATGCCATGACCCCGTCGGTCTCGAACACGGCCGTGCCGACCGACACCGACTGCAGCCGCACGCAGATCGACCCCCGCGGCCCTCGCTTCGGCGCGTCGGTGACGACGGTCGTGCTCGCCGCCGCGCTCATCCTGAACGGCACCACGGTGGGAACGGTCCTCATCGCCTGGCAGACGCTGGTGTTCGCGCTCGGGGCGATCGTGGGCCTGCAGGCGCAGCCGTACGGAGTGTTCTTCCGCAAGGTCATCAAGCCACGACTCGGGCCGCCCGCTGAGATGGAGGACGCGGCGCCGCCGCGCTTCGCCCAGGCCGTCGGTCTCGGCTTCCTCGTCGTCGCGCTCGTCGCGTCGCTGCTGGGGGCGACCGTCATCGTCTCGGTAGCCGTGGCCTTCGCCCTGGCGGCGGCATTCCTCAATGCCGCGTTCGCGTTCTGCCTCGGGTGCGAGATGTACCTGCTCGGGCAGCGCCTCGCGCACCGGTAGCCGACGGTCAGCGGTACGCTGCCCGCATGGTTGAGGTGGGATATACGGGTCTTCTGATCGTGGCCATGGCCGCTGCTGGCTGGTTCGCGTTCTACGTCGTCTACAAGCTGTTCAAGGGCCAGGGGTAGGTGCTGGCGCCGGACGGTTCGGGCGTGGAGGTTCCCCTCCCGCTGCGTCCGTGGTCCTGGCTGATCGGACGCTGGATCGGAGTGGGCACGGGCCAGTACCCGACGATCGACGACTTCCGCTTCGGGCAGGAGGTCTCGTTCAGCACCGACGGTCGGCCGTTCCTCAGTTACTCGTCGCGGTCCTGGCTCCTCGATGACGAGGGCAACCGCGTGAAGCCGCTCGCGACCGAAGCCGGGTTCTGGCGACCTCAGGAGGGCAACACGGTCGAGGTGATGCTCTCCCACCCCACGGGCTACGCCGAGATCTGGTACGGGTCCCTCGAGGTCACCGGGCTGGAGAACGCCACCGTCACCGGAGCGAGGGCGGAACTGCGAACCGACGTCGTGGCGCGGACGCACAGCGCGAAGGACTACACGAGCGGCCACCGCCTCTACGGTCTGGTCGAGGGCCGGCTCCTGTGGACCTACGACATGGCGGCGGTGGGCCAACCGCTCGTCAACCATCTCGCCGCCAGTCTCACCCGGGTCGAGGCGGGCGAACTCGAGAACCCGCCCGCATGACCGAGGACTGAGAGCACAGACTCCGAGACCACGGCGTCCGCATCCCTCCTCAGCGACAGCTCGTGCTCGCGGCGGTCGAGCACCTGCGCCATGGCACTCCGGACGAGATCCTCGTGGAGGTCCAGCGCACCGCCACCGGCGTGAACCTCTCCACGGTGTACCGCACGCTGGAGGTGCTCGAGGACGTCGGACTGGTCACGCACGCGCACATCGGACACGGCCCGCCCACGTACCACGCGGTCGACGAGCATGTTCACATCCACCTCGTCTGCGATCGATGCGCCACGGTTCTCAGCGTGCCGGCCCGTACGGCGGAGGGCTTCGTGGCGCTCCTGGAGACCGAGTACGGCTTCCGAACGGACATCTCCCATGTGTCCGTGCATGGCCTGTGCGACGGCTGCAAGGGCAGGCAGCGCGAGGCGGAATCGGACGACGCGCTGTGACGTCGCTCGGCCTGCCCGGCGCCGTCGCCCCCGACGACGACAACCCTGACCAGGGCGTTCCCTGGCACTACGGAGATCCCCATCGCGAGCAGCGGCTCCTCCGTTCCGGAGTCGGCGTGGTCGACCTGTCCAATCGCGGCGTGGTCACCGTCACCGGCCCGGACCGACTCACGTGGTTGAACGACCTGACGACGCAGCAGATCGGTACCCTGCCGGCCGGCGGATCCGCGCTCGCGCTCATCCTCAGCCCGCACGGCCATGTCGAGCACGAGCTGCATGTAGCGGACGACGGGTCGACCACATGGATCATCTGCGCACCCGGGACGTCGACCGCGCTGGTCGCCTACCTGCGGTCCATGCAGTTCCTGCTCCGCGTCGAGGTCAGCGACGTGACGGCTGACTTCGCCGTGGTCTGGGAGCCGCAACGGTCCGTCGACCCCGAGCACCCCACGTGGCTGGTGCCGGCGGACTTCGCCGGAGTCGGTCACGTCGAGGCCGGCGCCGACCGCGGAGGGGATGCGTCGAAGTATGTGGCCGCGCGCCCCGAGGACTTCGTCGGGCGGGAGGTCGTCGTCCCGGTCGCCGACGTGCGTGCGCGGCTCGAAGCCGCCGGGGCGTTGGCGGGGACGTGGGCGCTCGAGGCGTTGCGCGTGGCCGGTGCCGTGCCGCGGATCGGGCTCGAGACGGACCATCGCACGCTGCCGCACGAGGTCGGCTGGATCGGCCCAGGCGTGCACCTGGCCAAGGGCTGCTACCGAGGTCAGGAGGCCGTCGCTCGTGTCCACAACCTCGGTCATCCCCCTCGCCGGCTGGTGCTGCTGCATCTCGACGGGAGCGAGGGGCACCTGCCCGCGCACGGCGATGTCGTCTCGGTGGCGGGGAAGGACGCCGGCTGGGTCGGTACCGCCGCCTGGCACTACGAACTCGGCCCCGTCGCGACGGCCATCGTGAAGCGCTCGACGCCGACGCTGGAGCCGGCGGTAGTCCGTACCGCGCACGGCGACGTGGCGGCTACCCAGGAGACCGTGGTCCTGCCGTAGGCCCTCGGCTCACTCGGCGATCTCGAGGGAGACCGTGATCGGCCCGTCGTTCGTGAGGGCGACCTGCATGTCGGCGCCGAAGACTCCTGTCGACACCTGCGCACCGCGCTCGCGGAGGCGATCGACGACGGCCTGCACGAGGGGCTCCGCGACCGGCCGTTGCGCCGCCGCGTCCCACGTCGGCCGACGGCCCTTGCGCGTGTCCGCGTAGAGGGTGAACTGGCTGATGACGAGCAGTGGGAGCCCGAGGTCGGCGGCTGAGAGCTCGCGCGGTGAGCCCTCCGCTGCCGGCTCGGTCCCGGCATGCTCGGGCCCGAAGATCCGCAGGTCGTAGGCCTTGTCGGCCAGGCGGGCGGCGCGGACGGCTGTGTCGTCGTGCGTCACGCCGACGAGGATCACCAGGCCGGGGCCGTCGAACCCGCCGACGACCACGCGGTCGACGGTGACCGACGCACCTCGGCAGCGCTGCACCACGGCTCGCATGGAGGCAGCGTGCCATCATGCGCCCGTGACGTCACATCGCAGCGCCGAGGTCCTGGCCACCTATTCGCGCAGTGGATTCGTGGAGGGGGCGCATCTCGGTCATGCCGTGGTCGTCGATCCGGCCGGAGTCGTCACGCACGCCTGGGGTGATCCGCAGACGGTGATCTTCCCCCGCTCGTCCAACAAGCCGGCACAGGCGACGGCCATGGTCGAGGCGGGCCTCGACCTGCCCGAGCGGCTGCTCGCCCTGGCCTCGTCCTCGCACAGCGGTGAGCCCTTCCACCTCGAGGCGGTCGCCGAGATCCTCATCCTCGCCGGGCTTTCCGTGAGTGACCTCCGGACACCGCCGGACTACCCCCTCGACGAGGTCGAGAGGGATGCCTGGGTCCGAGCCGGTAGAGATGCGGAGCCGCTCGGCATGAACTGCTCCGGCAAGCACGCCGCCATGCTGCTGGTGTGCGTCAGCAACGGCTGGCCCACGGACTCCTACCCCGACCCGGCGCATCCCCTGCAGGTGGCCATTCGCGCCACGCTGGAGCGGCTGGCGGGCGAGCGGGTCGCGCACGTCGGGATCGATGGGTGCGGGGCTCCGGTGATGAGCCTGACGCTGGCCGGCCTCGCGCGCAGCCTGTCCAGATCGGTGCAGGCGCCACGCGGCGCGCCCGAGCGGCGGGTCGTCGCGGCGATGTCCAGACACCCCGAGTACGTCGGCGGCACGAGGCGCGACGTCACCGCGCTC
This sequence comes from Actinomycetota bacterium, assembly GCA_016717115.1. GTDB lineage: Bacteria > Actinomycetota > Actinomycetes > S36-B12 > S36-B12 > UBA10649. Next base: position 488,092 of record JADKGE010000001.1, on the reverse strand, counting down.
ATGCGCGCGATACCGGGCCTGGTGGCCAAGGACGGCGCCGAGGGGGTCTACGTCGCGGCGCTGCCGGACGGCACGGGCATCGCCCTGAAGGTGGACGACGGAGCCGACCGGGCCCGTCAGGTCGCGATGGCCGGCATCCTCCGGCGCCTGGGTCAGGGCGGGTCGCGCCTGGCCGCCTTGGCCACGGTGCCCATCACGGGCGGGGGAGTGCCCGTCGGTGAGGTGACGTCCCCCCTCGTGTGAGCCGCGTGAGATGTCTCACGCTAACTCCTGCTAGCACCCGTGTTTGCAATTGCAAGCACTTGGGGCATACTTGAGGCATGGCACGCATCGACGTCGGAGGTCTCGGGGACTTCATCCGCGACCAGCGCGATCAGGCGCAGATGTCCCTTCGCCAGTTGGCGAAGGCGGCCGACGTCTCCAACCCCTATCTCAGCCAGGTCGAGCGCGGACTGCGCAAGCCCAGCGCTGAGATCCTCAATCGCATCGCCCAAGGGCTGCGGATCTCTGCCGAGACGATGTACGTCCAGGCGGGGATCCTCGATCAGCGTGAGGGCGATGAAAGCGTCACGACGGCGATCGCGGCCGACATGACGATCACCGAACGGCAGCGCACCACGCTGCTGCAGATCTACGCGGCGTTCCAGTCCGAGAACCGGGCACAGGCCGACCGCGAGAGGGCCGACACCGACGCGGCCCGCGGCGACGACGCCGAGAACGCAACGAACACACGAGAGGAACCAGCATGACCACCGAGAACACCCCCACCCATCCGACGACGCGCGTGAAGAAGACCTCGGCGAAGGCTGCGGGCACCGCGAAGACCACGACCAAGAAGGCCACGACTGCGGCCAAGACCACGACCAAGAAGGCCACGACCGCGGCCAAGACGACGACGGCGAAGGCCACCACGACGGCGAAGGCCACCACGGCGAAGGTCAGCAAGGGCGCGAGCACCCGCTTCGGCCTCCCCAAGGTCGAGGTCCCGAAGTTCGAGATGCCCAAGTTCGACATGCCGAAGTTCGAGGTCCCCAAGTTCGACATGCCCAAGGTTGAGATGCCGAAGTTCGAGATGCCCAAGTTCGACATGCCGACGGTGAAGATGCCCGACGTCGACGTGACCGCCATGCGCAAGGAGACGCGCGAGCGCGTCGCCGATGCGGCGAAGTCGGTGCGCGGGAACGTCGAGCACACGGTCACGCTGATCCGCGAGGCCGTTGGGGTCTGACCAGCACACTGCACCACTGAAGGGCCGGCTCGTCTGAGGAGCCGGCCCTTCAGCATGCGGGCGATGGCCGCATCGCCCGATCGCCGGACCTGCATTACCGTGGTGGGATGTTCGACACCGTGCAAGGCCTCGTACTGATCGCCGTGTGGGTCGTGACCTTCGCCGTCAAGGGCTACGCCTTCGTCGACTGCATCAGGCGCCCGCCGCAGGCCTTCCCGGCCGTCGGCCGGCAGAGCAAGGCGCTCTGGCTGATCATGACCGGCCTGGCGGCAGCGACGGGGTTCTTCTGGGGCCTGACGCTGACCATCTTCGGCATCGCGGGGATCGTCGTCGCCCTGATCTACCTGTTCGACGTGCGCACCCGCATCATCGACATCACCTCCCGCCGCTGGTAGCGATGCGGATCGAGGCCGTCCCGGGCGATATCACGCGCCAGCAGGTGGACGCCATCGTCAACGCCGCGAACTCGTCCCTGCTCGGTGGCGGAGGCGTCGACGGAGCCATCCACCGGGCCGCCGGGCCGCGGCTCCTCGCCGATTGCCGCCGCGTGAGGCGGGAGAAGTATCCCGCCGGACTGCCCACCGGCGACGCGGTGGCCACGGGTGCCGGCGACCTAGCCGCCCGTGCCGTCATCCACACCGTCGGTCCGGTGCATGCGCAGCACCCCGACGACGGATCGGACCTTCTGGCCTCCTGTCACCGCCGTTGCCTGGAGGTCGCTGAGGAACTGGCGCTGCAGTCGATCGCCTTCCCGGCCATCTCGTGCGGTGCGTACGGCTGGCGCGCCACGGAGGCGGCACCCATCGCCATCGAGGCGGTGCGCCGGTATGCGGCCGAGTGCCCGCAGTCCACCATCGAGGTCGTCAGGTTCGTCCTGCTCGACCACGACGCGCGTCGCGCCTTCGCGTCAGCTCTCGAGTGAGACGCGGATGCGCCGGAATCCCTTGCCCTTGCTCTCCACCTTCACCACGCGCATGGAGCCGACCTGACGAGTCGATGCCACATGCGTTCCGCCGTCAGCCTGCACGTCCAGCCCGTCGATGTCGACGATGCGCACGACCTCGATCGTGGGCGGCAGGAGGTTCGTTGCGGTGCGGATGATGTCGGGGATCGCCAGCGCCTCGTCGCGGGGCAGTTCATAGGCGGCGATGGCCCGATCGGCCTCGATCTCGGCTCGGCAGGCCGCCTCGACGGCCTCCTTGAACCCCGGTGGCACCTCGTCGAGGTTGACGTCGAGCCGGCCGCTCAGGGGGTCCATGTTGGAGCCCGTCACGAGGGCGCCGAAGTCGCGGAAGACGACCCCCGACAGCACGTGAAGACCGGAGTGCGTGCGCATGAGCGCGGTTCGACGCCCGTCCTCGACGGCTCCGCGCACGACCGTACCGACCGGCGGAATCGGATCCCCGTCAGCCGGAACGAGCCACAGGTCATCGCGTCGGCGGGTGTCGACGATCCTCGTCTCGACTCCACCCCACAGCAGTACGCCATGATCGGGTGGCTGGCCGCCACCACCCGGATAGAACGCCGAGCGGTCGAGCACGAGGCCCTGGTCAGGGTCCACGGCCACGACGTTGGCCTCCCAGGCGCGCAGCGCCGCGTCGGTCAGTTCGAGTCGGGTCGTGCGACCGTGCCTGCTGGTTCCCATCCGAGATCCGGGCCGGACCTACTTCTTGCCCTGTGCCGCGACCGCCGCGGCCGCCGTCGCCGCCGCAGCGGGATCGAGGTACTCACCACCGGGCACCAGCGGCTTGAGGTTCTCGTCGAGTCGGTAGACGAGGGGGATTCCCGTCGGGATGTTCAGGGCCGCGATGTCCTCGTCCGAGATGCCGTCCAGATGCTTGACGAGCGCTCGCAGTGAGTTGCCATGCGCCACGACGAGCACGGTCTGCCCGGCGCGCAGGCTCTCCGCGACGATCACGTCCTGCCAGTACGGGATGAGGCGGCTGACGACGTCCTTCAGGCACTCCGTCGCCGGTCGCGCTTCGGGGGGCAGCGGGGCGTACCGGGCGTCGTGGGTCTGCGCCCACGGATCCTCCGGGTCGATCGGCGGCGGTGGCGTGTCGTAGGACCGGCGCCACAGCATGAACTGCTCCTCGCCGTAGGCGTCGAGCGTCTCCTTCTTGTTCTTTCCCTGCAGCGCGCCGTAGTGCCGTTCGTTCAATCGCCAGTTGCGGCTGACGGGCAGCCACATCCGGTCGCACGCCTCCAAGGCGATCTGGGCCGTCTTGATGGCGCGTTTGAGCAGCGAGGTGTAGACGACGTCGGGGTGGAGCCCGGCCTCGGCGAGCAGTTCCCCTCCCCGGTGCGCCTCGGCGAGCCCCTTCTCGTTGAGGTCGACGTCGACCCATCCGGTGAAGAGGTTCTTGGCGTTCCACTCGCTCTCGCCGTGGCGGAGCAGGATCAGCGTGTACGGGGCCGCAGAGATCGTCATGGCCTCATCCTGCCGCATCCCCGAGGATCACTCCTGCGGTGTCGTCGGCTGATCGTCGGCAAGGTGGGCGAATGCGGCGAGATTCGCGGTGGACTCGCCCCGCGACAGCCGCCACTGCCATTCCTTCCTGATGGCCGATGCGAATCCGAGTTCGAGGATGACGTTGAAGGAGCCGTCCGCGTACTCGAGCACGGACCCCAGGAAGCGGTCGACCTCCTCGGCGGTCACCGAGTGCAGGGGCATATGGCCGACGAGGTAGATGTCGCCGAGTTGATCGATCGCGAAGCAGACCCCGTACATGCGTCGGTTGCGCTCGAGCAGCCACCGGTAGACCGCTTCGTGGGCCTCGTCGGGATGGCGGGCCACGAACGCGTTGACGGTGACGGACTGGGCTCCCACGACGAGGGCGACGGTGGTGCGCAGCTTGCGCTCGCCCGGCAGGGTGATGACGAAGGTCGAGGGAGGCGACTCCTCCCATTCGAGTCCGGAGGTCTCGAGGTAGGCGCGGATGGTCGCGATGGCGTCGGTCGGCGGGGGCATCCGGGCTAGCCTGGTCAGGACGACAGCGCAGCGAGCCGGTTGCCGCTGCGTGCGTTCGACAGGGCCGCCGAGTAGCTGCTCATGAGGCCGGCCGTGGTCGCCGCCCAGCCGAACGATGCCGCATGCATGCGGGCGCCCCGGCTCAGCTCCGATCGCAGCAGCGGTTGCGCCACGATGCGGGTGATGGCGGCCGCGAAGTGGGAGGGATCGTGACCTTCGACAAGGAGCCCGCTCACCTCATGCGCGACGGCCGTGCGGAGGCCGCCGACGGCCGCGGCGACGACGGGCGTGCCGCAGGCCTGCGCCTCGACGGCTACGAGTCCGAACGACTCGGAGTGCGAGGGCACGACGGCGACATCGGCCGCGCGGTACCAGTCGACGAGGTCGGCGCGACTCGACGGCGGCTCGAAGCGGACAAGGTCGGCGATACCGAGTTCGCGGGCCAGGTCGATCAGGGCGGTGGGCTGGTCGAGACCGCTGCCGGAGGGTCCGCCGCACACGGCCACGACCAGACGGGACCGGAGGGACGGGTCGAGCGCCACCATCTCGGCAGCGGCCCGGATGAGCACGTCGGGTGCCTTCAGCGGCTGGATGCGCCCGACGAACAACAGCACAATTGCGTCAGGGGCCAGGCCCCGCGCACGGCGCGCGGCGCTGCGTTCCCCGGGGGTGAACGCCTCGAGGTCGACGCCGGGGTGGACGACGTCGACGGCCGTCGGATCGGCACCGTACAGGTCGATGAGCTCCTCGCCCTCGTCGTCCGTGTTCGCCACGAGGCGATCGGCCGCGGACACCACCTGCTGCTCGCCGATGACCCGCATGGCGGGTTCGGGCGCGTCGCCCAGGGCGAGGTCACGGTTCTTGACCTTGGCCATCGTGTGCATCGAATGGACCAGCGGGACGTTCCATCTCTCCTTGGCCAGCCAGCCGACCTGTCCGGACAGCCAGTAGTGGGAGTGGATGAGGTCGAACCACCCTTCGGGACGCGCCGCCTCGGCCCGCATCACTCCTGCGGTCACCGCACACAACTGGCCGGGCAGGTCCTGCTTGAGCAGCCCTTCGAACGGCCCGGCCGTCACATGCCGCACCGTGACCCCAGGGGCCATCTCGACGACCGTCGGCAGCGCGGAGGACGTCGCCCGCGTGAAGATCTCGACCTCGATCCCCGACTCGGCCAGGCGGCGCGCCGTCTCGACCACGTAGACGTTCATGCCGCCGGCATCCCCGGTTCCGGGCTGGTCGAGGGGGGAGGTGTGGACGGACAGGACGGCGATGCGCTGCGGCATGGGCTGGCGGCGGGCCGAACTCATCTGGGTGGGTGCTGCCACGTGCTCACCACCCTCGGTCCGGGACGTCTGTCGTGCTGGACAACCGCCCCGAAGTCTCGCGCATTCCGAGGCAAAGGGCCACTTCACCCGGGTGCCTTCCGGAGCCTGACACCCGCTGGGCGCCGCGTCGATCCGGACCTGCACCTAGCCTGAAGCCATGACCGGCCGCCTGGGCCAGGGTCGCGCCGCTGCGTGGCCGTGGGCCGAGTGGTTCTCGGAGGATCCGGGGACCTGGGTGCTTGCCGCCGACGATCCGGCGGCCCGCTGGCTCGCGCTCACGTCCGTGATGGGACTTCCCCACGAGCACCCCAAGGTGGCTGCGGCGCGGGCAGCCGTGCTGGCCAACCCTGCCACGCGGTCCCTCGTCGAGCGGGTGCCCGACTGGGAGGGGGGTGCGCACCTGTCCGGCCACGAGAGCCCGTCCTTCGCGCCGAATCTGATGAACCTGCTGGCGGACATGGGAGTCAGGAGGGGTGACTTCGAGCGAGTGGACCGCGCGCTGGAGTCGATGCTGGAGCATCAGGATGAGGACGGCAGGTTCCTGTCGTACGCACCCCGGCGAGGTCAGGACCCGCCGGTCTGGGGGTCTTTGCCCTGCGACAGCCACGCGATCGTGGAGACCCTCGTCCGGTACGGCTACGGCCTCGACCGCCGGGTGCGCGCCGGACTGGACCGGATGATCGCCGACATCGGGCCCACCGGACAGGGTCGTGCCTGGCCCTGCCGACCGGACGCCTCGACGGGATTCCGCGGACCCGGGCGCAAGGACGACTGCTGCCCGCAGGTGACGGTGCAAGCGCTTCGCGCCTGGGGCCGGGCATCGGACGATCGCCATCCTCCCGAGCTCGACGACGCCGTGCGCGTGCTCCTGGGCGTGTGGAGGGGGCGGGGAGCGCAGAAGCCGTACCAGTTCGGGCACGGCAAGGGCTTCAAGACGGTCAAGTGGCCGCCCACCTGGTACCGGGTCGACGCGGTGCTCGACGCCGTCAGCAGGTTCCCCGGAGTCTGGCTTGGACCGACTGCCGCGGCGGACGACCACCGAAGCGTGGCCGAGCTGACGGCATGTCTGCTGGCCTACAACGTCGATGGCAGCGGCCGGGTGGTCCCCCATTCCACCTACCGTGGGTTCGACTCCTACGAGTTCGGCCAGAAGAAGAATCCGTCGGCGTTCGCCACGGCCCGCATCCTCGCGATCCTGCGCCCGTTCGCCTGCATCGCGGCCGACATACGTCAGGTCGACGTGACCCGGCTGTCGAGCTCGAAGGGCGGGACCGGTGCTGCGCTGCCGCCCTAGGCAGCGCGGCTCACGTCAGCGAGACCCCGACGTAGGGCTCGCCGGTGACCACGGTGACGACGCGGCGGGTCACGGAGACGGCGTGGTCGGCGTAGCGCTCGTAGTACCGAGACAGCAACGTCACGTCGATGGCCGCCTCGACACCGTGCGCCCACGACGGTGACAGGACGATCGTGAACAGTTCACGGTGGTGGCGATCCACGGCCTGGTCATGACGGGCGATGTCGGCCACGAGCGAGACGTCGCGGGTGGCGATGACGGCACCGGTCTTGGAGACGATCGCCTCGGCCAGGCCGCCCATCTCCGCGAACGTCCCCCGCAGCTCCTGAGGGATCGACGAGCGCGGGTAGCGCAGTCGCGCCTGCTTCGCCACGTGCTCCGCGAGGTCGCCCATCCGCTCGAGGGAGGCGGCGATGCGCAGCGCTCCGATGACGACTCGCAGGTCGGCTGCCTGGGGCTGCTGGAAGGAGATGACGTCGAAGCACCGCTCCTCGATGTCGCTGGTGAGGGTGTCGATCTGCGCGTCGGCGTCGATCACCGACTCGGCGAGCGCGAGATCGGCGTCGAGGAGGGCCTGCGTCGCCCGATTCATCGCCGAGCCCACGAGCCGGGTCATCTGGACGAGTTCGTCGAAGATCGTGTCCAGCGGCTCGTGCGTGTCCGATGGCGCCATCGAGCGGGCTCCTTGTGAGGCAGGTGGTGCGCCGGTTCGTGACGCGGTTCCACCCTAAACCTCTGCTGGGAGTCACCTAACCCGCCCGGTTAACGATGGGCGACATTCCGATGAACGTGCGGTGTGGCAGGTGAACGGCGGGCGAATCCTTCGGCCCTGTCCAGCCGATCGGTCAGGGCACTCCTCTAAGGCTCCTATTCTTAGCGCGTGGTCCGCCGCCGACGTTCCAGTGCCGCTCCCGCCGAGACTCCCGTCGCGTCGCGGCGCGGTCTCGCGATGCGCCCGGCCGTCCCCGACGAGGTCATACGAGTGCTGAGCGTGCTCCCGTCGGCGACCCTGGTGGTCGCACCCGACGGGCAGGTCATCCGCACGAGCGCACGTGCCGTGGCCCTCGGCCTCGTCAGCCGCAACGAGGTCACCATTCCGGACATCGTCCATCTCATCGATCGGGTGGCACTCGACGGCCATGCCCGCGAGCAGGAGATGCGCGTGCGCCGCCCACCGCTGGGCCGCGAACTGCTCGAGATCCGCGTGCGGGTGGCGGCCCTCGGCACCGGTGCGCTCCTCGTCCTCATCGACGACCTGGCGGAGGAACGCCGCGTCGACGTCGTGCGACGGGACTTCGTGGCCAACGTGAGCCACGAGCTCAAGACGCCGGTGGGGGCACTGTCCCTGCTCGCCGAGGCGGTGCTCGCGGCCAGCGACGATCCCGAACAAGTGCGCCACTTCGCCGAGCGCATGCAGATCGAGGCGGGGCGTCTGAGCCACCTCATCCAGGACGTCATCGACCTGTCGCGGCTCCAGGGCGACGATCCGCTGACCCATGCGGAGGTGGTCGACGTCGACGACCTCGTGCAGCGAGCAATCGACGAGATCCGCACGCTGGCCGCTCGCCAGGACATCGAACTGGTCTGCGGCGAGGCGAGCGGTGCCGTCGTCTTCGGCGACCAGGGCCAGCTGCTCACCGCGCTGCGCAACCTGATCAGCAATGCCATCGCCTACTCCCCGGGCCACACCCGCGTTTCGGTGAGCGCGCGTTCGACGGCGTCGATCGTGGAGGTGTCCGTCAAGGACCAGGGCATCGGCATCCCCGTCAACGACCTCGACCGCATCTTCGAGCGGTTCTACCGGGTCGACCAGGGCCGTTCGCGCGTCACCGGAGGCACGGGCCTCGGGCTGGCTATCGTCAAGCACGTGTGCCAGAACCACGGCGGGGAGTGCACGGTGTGGTCCGAACCCGGGGTCGGCTCGACCTTCACGGTGCGCCTGCCCGCCTACCAGCAATCGACGCCATTCGGCGGCGACGGACACGAGATCGACATGAACGTCCTGTCGATCCCCAGCGGAGAGGCAGTCACGTGACCCGCGTTCTCATCGTCGAGGACGAGGAGTCGTTCTCGGACGCCTTGTCCTTCATGCTCAAGCGGGAGGGCTTCGAGGTCGACATCGCCTCCGACGGGCTCTCGGCCGTCGAGGCGTTCGACGAGTATGGAGCCGACCTCATACTCCTCGACCTCATGCTGCCTGGGATATCCGGCAACGAGGTGTGCCGCCAGATCAGGGCCAAGTCGCAGGTTCCGATCATCATGCTGACCGCCAAGGATGGCGAGATCGACAAGGTGGTCGGGCTGGAGATCGGCGCCGACGACTACGTCACCAAGCCCTTCTCCTCCCGAGAGCTGCTTGCGAGGGTGCGAGCGGTCCTGCGGCGGCATGGTGACCAGGAGGAGCTTCTCCCCCTGACCATCGAGGCAGGTCCCGTTCGGATCGATGCCGACCGCCATGTGGTCACCGTGCGGGGCGCCGTCGTGGCCCTGCCGCTGAAGGAGTTCGACCTGCTGGAGTTCCTCGTGCGCAACTCCGGGCGCGTGCTGACGCGGTCGCAACTCATCGATCGAGTCTGGGGCTCGGACTACGTCGGCGACACCAAGACCCTCGACGTCCACGTCAAGCGCCTGCGCGCCAAGGTCGAGGCCGACCCGGCAAACCCCGTGCACCTGCTCACCGTGCGGGGGCTGGGCTACAAGTACGAGTCGTAGTCGGATCGAGCCCGGTCAGCCGGCGGCGGGCGAGGCGGCTGCGCTGGGCGCGGTCGGTGGGTTCGGGGCGATGCCCTCGTAGTAGCCGACCGGCGGCACCGTCAGGACCGAGATCTTCACCAGCCCCGCGTTCTGGAATCCCAGTTCGACGGGCACGTACGTCGAGGTCGGCACCTCGAGTCCGTAGGCGTTGATCCAGTGCTCGGAATCGAAGCCGAACGAGACCGAGGCTCCCGGATCGAGGGCGACCTGGTCCCCGGTGATGGTGGCGGGCTGCCCGTTGACCGTGGCGAAGACGAGGGCGTCGGGCTGGGGGCCGGTGTTGACGATCCTGGTCGTCAAGGTGGCCGAGGTCGAGCCTTCCGGCCCCATGACCACGGTGGCGTTCTCGACATGGACGTCGCCGACCTGGGCCTGGACGCCGTTGCCCGAATTCATCGTGGCCTGCATGTTCGTGGTGGCCTTCATCCCGCTGAAACATCCCGTCAGGGCGGGGGTGGCGAGGAGGACCATGGCGGCTACTGCGGCGACGTGGGTGCGCTTCACGGGGGCAACAGTAGCGAAGCCTCGGGCGGATGCGGGGCTGTCCGCCCCTCCCGGGGTTACTGCAGCGAGGAAATCCGGACCCCCGCCCCGTGGTAACCTTGTCTCCCTTGGAAAGGGGTTTGACTTGATGACGTTCAACGTCGGCGACACGGTTGTTTACCCGCACCACGGAGCGGCCGTCATCGAAGCGGTGGAGATGCGAACCATCAAGGGAGTGGACCGCGAGTACTTGGTCCTCAGGGTCGCTCAGGGCGACCTCACCGTGCGGGTGCCCGCGGACAACGTCGACCTCGTCGGAGTGCGCGACGTCGTCAACGCCGAGGGCCTGGACCGGGTGTTCAACGTCCTTCGGCAGCCCTACACCGAGGAGCCGACCAACTGGTCGCGTCGTTACAAGGCGAATCTCGAGAAGCTTGCGTCAGGTGACGTCATCAAGGTGGCCGAGGTCGTGCGCGACCTCTGGCGCCGCGAGCGTGAGCGGGGCCTGTCCGCAGGCGAGAAGCGCATGCTGGCCAAGGCGCGGCAGATCCTCGTGAGCGAGCTGGCGCTTGCCGAGAAGACGAACGAGGACAAGGCCGAGGCCATCCTCGACGAGGTTCTCGCGTCCTAGCCGTTAGCGGCCGGGCAGCATCGTGGTGAACTTTCCCCCGTCCGGCCGTACCGCCGTCCTGGTACCAGCCGCCGGCCGCGGCGAGCGCCTGGGCCCGGGCATGCCCAAGGCCCTTCGACCCCTGGGCGGCATCCCGATGCTCGTCCACGCCGTGCGCGCCCTCGCGGCGAGTCACACGGTCGACATCGTCGTGGTGGCTGCCCCCGAGGACAGCGCTGAGCGTGTGGCCTCGATGCTCGCGGAGCAGTCGTTCCAGGCCGAGGTGGTCGTGGTCACCGGTGGGGAGACCCGGCAGGACTCCGTCGCTCGCGCCCTGTTGACCCTCCCCGACGACGTCGACGTGGTCCTCGTCCATGACGCCGCTCGTCCGCTCGTGCCCGAGCAGCTCGTGACGTCGGTGGTGGCGGCCGTGCGGTCCGGCATCGAGGCGGTCGTGCCCGGGCTCCCGGTCGTCGACACGATCAAGAGGATCGACGGGGCCGCCGACGTGGAGTGCACCGTCGACCGCGGACCACTGCGCGCGATCCAGACTCCCCAGGGCTTCCAACGGCTGGTCCTGCAGCGGGCCCACGCGTCAGCCGACCTCGACGACTCGTCGGCCACCGACGACGCCGGCCTCGTGGAGCGGCTGGGCGTGCGAGTCCATGTCATTCCCGGACACGAGGAGGCCTTCAAGGTCACTCGCCCCTTCGACGTGGTCATGGCCGAGGCGGTCCTGGCCCGCCGTCGGGCCGCCGGGGCTGTCTGACGTGGCCGCTTCCGTGGTGCCCCTGGTCGGCATCGGCACCGACGTCCACGCGTTCGCCGACGGCCGTCCGCTGTGGCTCGCGGGCCTCTTCTGGCCCGGTGAGACGGGCCTGTCCGGGCACTCCGACGCCGACGTCGCCGCGCACGCCCTGTGCGATGCGCTGCTGTCGGCGGCCGGCCTCGGCGATCTCGGCTCGGTCTTCGGCACATCCGATCCGGCCTGGTCGGAGGCGTCCGGGGTGTCCCTGCTGTCGCACACGTCCAGCCTCGTGCGTGGCGCCGGCTTCTCCATCGGCAACGGCAGCGTTCAGGTGATCGGCAACCGCCCCCGCGTGGGCACCCGGCGCCAGGAGGCCCAGGACGTGCTGAGCGCGGCGATCGGCGCCCCGGTGCGGATATCGGGCACGACCACCGACGGCCTCGGCCTCACCGGGCGCGGCGAAGGCGTGGCCGCCATCGCCGTCGCGTCGGTGTACGCGATCTGACGCCGCGCGGCGGTCGGTACTGTTCGGCCTGTGGCACTTCGCTTCTATGACACGCTGACGCGCTCCGTGCGCGACTTCGTCCCCCTCGAGCCCGGCCGGGCCTCCATCTACCTGTGCGGTGCCACCGTGCAGGCGCCGCCGCATGTGGGGCACATCCGAAGCGGGTTGAACTTCGATGTCATCAGCCGATGGCTCACGGCGAGCGGCTACGACGTGACGTTCGTCAGGAACGTCACGGACATCGACGACAAGATCATCGCCAGGGCCGCCGACGAGGGCGTGCCGTACTGGGATGTCGCCATGCGCAACGAGAGAGCATTCACGCGAGCGTACGACGTCCTCGGCTGCCTCCCTCCCACCTACGAGCCACGAGCCACGGGGCACATCCCCGAGATTGTCGCCCTCATGCGGCGGCTGATCGATGCCGGGCACGCCTACGCCGCGGATGGGGACGTGTACTTCGACGTGCGCTCGTTCGCCGACTACGGCGCCCTGAGCGGCCAGCGCATCGACGACATGCTCCCGGCGCCCGATGCGGACACCGCGGGCAAGCGGGAACCCCGCGACTTCGCCCTGTGGAAGTCGGCCAAGCCCGGCGAGCCCGCCTGGGACACCCCGTGGGGCCAGGGTCGACCCGGTTGGCACATCGAGTGCTCGGCCATGGCCGAGAAGTACCTCGGGGCCGCGTTCGACATCCACGGCGGTGGCCTCGATCTCATCTTCCCGCACCACGAGAACGAGATCGCCCAGTCGCAGAGCGCCGGTGACCCGTTCGCGAACTACTGGCTGCACAACGCGTGGGTCACGACGTCCGGCGAGAAGATGAGCAAGTCGCTGGGCAATTCGCTGCTGGTCAGCGAGGTCGTCACGCGCATCCGCCCGGTGGAACTGAGGTACTACCTGGCTGGCTCGCACTACCGGTCGATGCTCGAGTACTCGGACGAGTCGGTCGCCGAGGCGGGCCAGGGATACCGCCGGATCGAGGGCTTCCTCGCTCGCGGCCGCGAGGCGCTGTCGCGCGACGACCTCGTTGTCCGCCCCCAGGCGAGGCCGGAAGCGTTCAACGCGGCCATGGACGACGACATCGCCGTTCCCCAGGCCCTGGCCGTCCTCCACGACACCGTGCGTCACGGCAACGCGGCCCTCGCCGCGGATGATCTCGAGGCCCTGTCCGACGCCTTCGACGCGGTGCTGGCGATGCTCGACGTCCTCGGCCTCAATCCGTACGAGAAGCCGTGGTCGGACGTCGCCGGCACCGGCAGCGACCGGCAGACCGAGGTCATCGACGCCCTGGTGCAGGTCGCCCTCGCCCAGAGGACGGACGCCCGAACTCGCAAGGACTTCGCGGCGGCCGATGCCATCCGCGACGGACTGGACCGGATCGGCATCCGGGTCGAGGACACCCCGTCGGGCGTCCGCTGGTCGCTCGACTGACGTGGTCATCGATCGGATGACCCCCGCATGACTCCCCGGAAGGCATGACCATGGCAGGCAACTCACAGCGACGCGGCGCGATGCGCAAGGACGGCACCAAGAAGGGCATGACCGTCGGGTCGGGTGGTCAGAAGAACCAGGCCCTCGAGGGCCGCAAGCCCACGCCCAAGGCCGTCGACCGCCCGCATCATCCGGCGGCGCGACGGCAACGTGCGGCCACCAAGCGCAGCGAGGCCAGCGGCAAGCGCGGCGGACCGGCGACGCGCAGCTCGGGGGGACGACGGTCGTCGGGTGGCGTGCTCATGGGCCGCAATCCCGTGGTGGAGGCGCTGCGGGCCAAGATCCCGGCGTCCGCCCTGTACGTGCAGGTCAAGGTGGACGCCGATGATCGGTGGCGGGAGGCCATGCGGCTGGCCGTGGGTGCCAGCATCCCCATTCTCGAGGTCGCGAAGACCGAACTCGACCGCATGACCGACGGGGGCGTGCATCAAGGCCTGGTCCTCACCGTTCCCGAATACCAGTACTCCGACGCCGGCGACCTCGAGTCGGGCACGCTCCTCGTCGCGCTCGACGGGGTCACTGATCCGCGCAACCTCGGTGCCATCGCCCGCTCCGCCGCGGCCTTCGGGGCAGACGGCCTCGTGGTGCCGACCCGTCGGTCCGTCGGGGTGACCGCCTCCGCATGGAAGACGTCGGCCGGCGCGCTCACGCGGGTGCCCGTCGCCCAGGTCACCAACATGACGCGCGCCCTCGAGTCCTACAAGAAGAGCGGCTTCACCGTGATCGGCCTCGCAGCCGAGGCCGACGTCGCCCTCGGCGACCTCGCGGCCGACGTGCTGACGGAACCGCTGGTGATCGTCATCGGCGCCGAGGGCGCTGGCCTGTCGCGCCTGGTGGGCGAGACCTGCGACTGGCGCGTGAGCATCCCGATGTCCGGGGCCACGGAGTCCCTGAATGCCTCCGTCGCCGCGGGCATCGTCCTTCAGGCGGTGTTCTCCGCGCGCTCCTGATCGCCGGCATCGATGGGGTGCCCGGCAGACCGGCCACGAACCAGGCTGTTGCCCAGCAGCGGGAACACGAGCACGGACAGGGCGCCCGCTCCCACGAGGGCAGCGGCGTTGCGCGGGTCCATGACGCCGGCCCCGACCTCGAGACTCGTGACGGCCACGATGATCGGCAGGCCGGTGGCCACCAGGAGGGCGAACCGAGCCCGCTGCCGGGTGTCGGGCAGGGCACTGCGGTAGATGAAGTACTGCGGCAGGCCCCGGACCACCAGCAGGAGCACGAAGAACAAGACGAGTCGGCCCGGGTTCTCGACAATCGAGATGATGTCGAGATTCGCGCCCGACACGACGAAGAACAGGGGGATGAGGAAGCCGAAGGCGATGGCCTCGACCTTGACCTGGAGCTGTGACTCCTCGTGGGGAGGCGAGAATCGGCGCACGATGATGCCCGCCACGAAGGCGCCCAGCACGACGTCGAGGCCGAACCGGCCGGCGAGGGCGAGCAGCGCGATGAGCAGGAGCATCGTGAACCGCAGCGCGGTCTGCGAGCTACTGTGGTTCCCCCGCTCGAGGACCGACCGCACACGATCGCCGGCCAAGCGGGCGGGCAGCCACGCGAGGATCATGGCCAGGACGGCGAAGCCCACCAGGCTGAGAAGGGCGACGAAGGACGACTTGGTGCTCAGGAGGACGGAGATCGCGAGGATGGGGCCGAACTCGCCCCAGGCCCCCGCGCCCATGAAGAAGCGGCCGAACCGGGTGCCGAGCTCATGGTTGTCACGCAGGACCGGCAGCAACGTGCCCAGCGCCGTCGACGTCAGCGCGATGGTGACCCCGAGACCGTCCTTGACGACCCCCGCTCCCTCAAGCAGGACGGCGCACAGCCCGGCGAGGACCAGGGAGCTACCCCAGCCGATCGCCGCGAGCCGCCCGCTCTGACCCTTGACGGCGATGGCCTCGAGCTCCAGACCGGCGAGGAAGAAGAGCATCCCGAGGCCGAGCTCCGAGAGGAGCTCGATCGAGTCGTCGACCTGGATGAGCCCGAGCAGCTCGGGCCCGAAGACCACCCCGCAGCCGAGCAGCACCACGACCTCGGCCACCTTGATGCGCAGCAGGCCCACGAGGAGCGGGACGAACGCCGAGATCGTGGCGATGACGAGCAGCGAGCCGAACTCGTTCACTCGGCTTCCTTCGCCGCTTGGGGCATCACGATGCGCAGTTCCGCGGTGTCGTCGCTCGGAGTGCCGGCGCGGGCACCGAGCACCGCGAACTCATCCGGCTTCTTGGCAAGGATCGTGGTGACGTAGTCGGTGATGGCGTCCTCGAACGGCACGCTGCAGCCGGCCCGCTCGGACATGAACCACCGGTGCTCCAGCACCTCGTGGAAGATCTGGGCCGGCTCGAGCTTGCCCCGCATGGCCGCGGGCACCTCGGACATCACCCGCTCGAAGCGTTCGGTGGTCCAGCGGTGCGCCGCGATCTCCTCGTCCTGCGTGCCGAGGCCGACCTTGATGCGGAAGGAGTCGAGATCGTTGAGCAGACGCTGGGCCTGGTTCTCCTCGACATCGAGCCCGGTCAGGCGGAACAGCCGCCGGGAATGGTGGCCTGCGTCGACGACCTTGGGCGTCACGTTGATGTGCTCTCCGTCCTCCTGCGTGCTCACCTGCAGCTCCGCGACGTCGAACCCCAGCGAGTTGAGCCGGCGCACGCGCGCCTCGAGCAGGTAGCGGTCCTCGCGGGAGATGACGAGCGGACCGGTGATCTCTTCCCAGAGCTGGTCGTAGCGGGTGCGGAGGCTGACGCCGGTGACGATCGGGTCGATGCCCTCGTGGAGGCGCCCGCCAGCCTGGAGGTCCATGAGCTCGCCCGCGACATTGGTGGCTGCCGTCTCGAGGTCGTAGGTGCGCTGTCCGTCGGAGAGGGTCGGGTGCAGTTCGCCCGTCTCGGCGTCCACCAGGTAGGCCGCGAAGGCTCCTGCGTCGCGGCGGAAGAGAGTGTTCGACAGGGAGCAGTCGTTCCACGAGAAGCCGGCGAGGTGCAGCTGGACGATGAGGACCGTGAGCGCGTCGAGCAGGCGGTTGGCCGTCTCGAGTCGCAGGCTCGACGAGAACAGGGCGCGGTACGGGAGCGAGAACTCCAGGTGCCGGGTGATCAGGCCGGCCGGCAGCGGCTCCCCCGATTCGTCGGCGCGATCGAGGACGACGCCGACCGGTTCGACCGTCGGCAGTCCGCGGCGCACCAGGTCGAAGAGCAGTTCGTACTCGCGCTGGGCGTAGTGCTCCTCGACCTCCTTCACCGCGTAGACCACGTGGTTGAGCCGGACGAAGCGGACGATGTGGCGGGAGATGCCTCGCGGCAGCGCGACGACCAGCTCGTCCGGCCACTCCTCGAGCGGGGTGGACCAGGGCAGGAAGGCGAGCTCGGGTTCGTCGAGGCTTCCGGTGAGGCGCACGTGCGCAGCCTTTCACGTCTGGCTCCCGCGTCGTGCGTTTCCCGCCCAGCAGACCGACCTCCCCTACTGTGGGGATGTGACCGAGAACCCGCGGGCCCGCCTCTCCGACATCGCCGAGCAGGCGGGTGTGAGCGAGGCGACCGTGTCGCGCGTGCTCAACGACCGGCCCGGGGTGTCGTCGAACACCCGCCTGGCCGTGCTCACCGCCCTCGACGTCCTGGGGTACGAGCGACCGATCCGACTGCGCGGGCAGTCCGGCCTCGTTGGCCTGGTCGTCCCGGAACTCGAGAACCCGATCTTCCCCGCTTTCGCGCAGGTGATGGAGACGCAGCTGGCCCAGTCCGGCTACACGCCGGTGCTGTGCACCCAGACCCCCGGTGGGGTCACGGAGGACGAGTACGTCGAGCTTCTCCTCGATCGCGGCGTCGCCGGGATCATCTTCGTCTCCGGCATGCACGCCGACATCACCGCGGAGCACGGCCGCTACCGGGCACTGGTGGAGCGCGGGCTGCCGATCGTCCTCGTCAACGGCTTCGCGGAGGGGGTCGATGCGCCGTTCATCTCCGACGACGACGCGGCCGCCATGGACCTCGCCGTCACGCACCTTGCCGCCATGGGGCACCGTCGAATCGGCCTGGCCCTCGGTCCCCGGCGGTTCGTGCCCGTGGTGCGCAAGCGGGCGGCCTTCATCGATGCCATGACCCGGCTCACGGGCATGTCGGCGGAGGACGCTTCCGGGCTGGTGTCGCACTCGCTCTTCGCCGTCGAGGGTGGCCAGGCGGCGGCTCACCACCTGCTCGGCCGCGGCGTGACGGCCGTCGTCTGCGGATCCGATCTCATGGCCCTGGGTGCGATCCGCACGGTGCGCCAGCGCGGGCTGCGCGTGCCGGAGGACGTCTCCGTGGTCGGCTATGACGACTCACGGCTGATCGCCTTCACCGATCCGCCCCTCACGACGGTGCGTCAGGCAGTGACGGCGATGGGCACCGCGGCCGTGCAGGCGCTGCTCGACGAGATCAGCGGAACCCCCGCCCCCCGTGACGAGTTCGTGTTCCGCCCCGAGCTCGTCGTGCGGGGGTCCACCGGGCCGGCGCCGGCCACGGGCTAGGGCCGGCGCGAGCCGTCGTGCGAGACTCTCCGGCATGTCGCGTCCGGTCATCGGCTTGTCCTGCTACCTCGAGCCCGCTCAGTGGGGGGCGTGGCAGATGCCGGCCGCGCTCGTGCCCCACTGGTACGTCGACATGTTGCACGACTCCGGGGCCGACGTGGTGCTGCTGCCGCCCGAGAACGACGCCGTGGTGCTGGACCGACTCGACGGTCTTGCCCTCGCCGGTGGCGCGGACGTCGACGCCCGCCTGTACGGCGCCGCGCCGGACGACACCGCCGATGCACCACGCGAGGCCCGCGACTCCTCCGAGCTGGCGCTGTACCGACGGGCTCGTGATCTCGGCATGCCGGTTCTCGGCATCTGCCGGGGACTGCAGGTGATGGCGGTCGCGCACGGCGGCAGCCTCGTGCAGCACCTGCCCGATGTCGAGGGGACGATCACGCATCGTGAGCGCCCGGGCGCATTCGTCGACCACGTCGCCACCTTCGCCGACAGCTCCCGGGCCGGAGCCATCTTCGGCCCGGGCGAGGTGGTCGTGAACTCCTCGCACCACCAGTCGGTTGCGAGCGCCGGCGACCTCGTCGTGAGTGGCTGGGCGGCCGACGGCACCATCGAGGCGTGCGAGGATCCCGCGGCCGACTTCTGCCTGGGCGTGCAGTGGCATCCGGAGCACCCGGACCGGCGGCAGCCGGACCGGGTGCTGCTCGGCGAGTTCGTCGCAGCGGCCGATCGCTACCGCGCGAGAACGGTCCCGGTCGCCGTCTCCTGACCGAAGTGGCTACAGGGGAGTGACGTACGCCCCGGCGATGCCGCCGTCGACGAGGAAGTTCGAGGCGGTGATGAAGGACGAGTCGTCGCTGGCCAGGAACGCCACCGCGGCCGCGAGCTCCTCGGCCTCGCCGAAGCGACCCATCGGGATGTGCACCAAGCGACGGGCAGCTCGCTCGGGATCCTTGGCGAACAGCTCGATGAGCAGGGGAGTGTTCACGGGGCCGGGGGACAGAGCATTGACCCGCACGCCCGAGCGGGCGAACTGCACGCCCAGCTCTCGGGTCATCGCTAGCACCCCGCCCTTCGATGCGGTGTAGGAGATCTGCGAGGTGGCCGCTGCCATCGTGGCGACGAACGAGGCGGTGTTGATGATCGAGCCCTTGCCCTGCGCGAGCATGATGGGCAGGACCGCCTTGCAGCACAGGAAGACAGATGTGAGGTTGACCTCCTGCACCCGGCGCCAGGCGTCGATGCCGGTCTCCAGGATGGAGTCGTCGTCGGGCGGTGAGATGCCGGCGTTGTTGAAGGCGATGTCGACGCTGCCGTACGTGTCCTTGGCGGCGGCGAACATCGCCTCGACGTCATCGGCGCTGGTGACGTCGGTGCGGATGAACAGGCCACCGACCTCCGCAGCCGCGGCCTCTCCCGAGGCGGGATCGACGTCACCGATGACGACCTTGGCGCCCTCGCCGGCGAACCGCCGCACGGTGGCAAGGCCGATACCGCTGGCGCCTCCGGTCACGACGGCGACCCGGTCTTCGAGCCGACGGCACTTGCTGTCACTCATGTGATCCTCGTTTCCTCAGGTGTCCCTCGCCGAGTGGCGGCTCGTGGCGGTTCGCGCACCCCGCGGGGTGACCACAAGCCGCCACTCGACGAAGGGTGGTCGCTTTCTATTCCTCTGTGCTGATGAACACGTTCTTGGTCTCGGTGAACGCGTCTAGTGCGTCGGGCCCCAGTTCCCTGCCCAGGCCGGACTTCTTGTAGCCGCCGAACGGTGTCCAGTAGCGCACCGACGAGTGCGAGTTCACCGAGAGGTTCCCGGACTCGATCGCGCGCGAGACGCGGATGGCGCGCCCGAGGTCACGTGACCAGATGGAACCCGACAGGCCGTACTCCGAGTCGTTGGCGAGCCGGATGGCGTCAGCCTCATCCTCGAACGGAGTGACGACCACGACGGGGCCGAAGATCTCCTCCTGGAACACCCGCGCGGTCGAGTCGACGGGGGCGAGGACGGTGGCGGGGAGCCAGTACCCCGGACCGTCGGGGCACTCGCCCTGGAAGGCGATCGGCGCCGAGCCGTCGAGGAAGCCGGACACGGTGTCGAACTGGGCCTTCGAGACGAGGGGTCCCATCTCGGTCGCGTCGAGGAGCGGGTCGCCGACCTTGACGCCCTTGACGGCCGGCTCGAACAGCTCCATGAACCGGTCGAAGACCGAACGCTGGACGAGGATGCGCGAGCGCGCGCAGCAGTCCTGTCCGGCATTGTCGAAGACGCCGTAGGGCGCCGAAGCGGCGGCCTTTTCCAGGTCCGCATCGGCGAAGATCACGTTCGCGCTCTTGCCGCCGAGCTCGAGCGTGACGGCCTTCACCTGCCGTGCGGCACCGGCCATGATCCCTTGGCCGACCTCCGTGCTGCCGGTGAAGACCACCTTGCGGACCAGCTCGTGGTCGACGAACCGCTGGCCGACCACCGATCCCTTGCCGGTAACGACCGTGAACACGTGGGCCGGGATCCCGGCCTCGAGGGCGAGCTCGCCGAGACGGATGGCCGTCAGGGGGGTGATCTCAGCCGGCTTGAGCACCACCGTGCAGCCGGCCGCCAGGGCGGGCGCGAAGCCCCAGCCAGCGATCGGCATGGGGAAGTTCCACGGCACGATGACGCCCACGACGCCGACCGGCTCCTTGAAGGTGATGTCGATGCCGCCGGGCACCGGGATCTGCCGGCCGAACAGCCGCTCGGGCGCGCCGGCGTAGTAGGCGAGCACGTTGGCGACGTTGTTCGCCTCCCAGCGGGCGTTGCTGATGGTGTGGCCGGCGTTCGCGACCTCGAGTTGTGCAAGTTCCTCGGCATGATCGCGCACGACGTCGGAGAACGCCCTCAGTAGATTCGCGCGATCGCCGGGCGCCAGGTCGCGCCAGGCCGGGAACGCCTCGTGCGCCCGGACGATGGCTTCGTCCGTCTCCTCGACCGTCGCCGAGGGGACACTGGCGATGACCTGCTCGTTCGCCGGGTTGATGACGTCGTGCATGAAAGCTCCTGAAGCTTGGGCGCGCGCGCCGAAGGGACTGCTGGCCGATGAGGTGCAGGACCCATTAAAGCCGTTCGAAACTTCGGTATCGCTCCCAGTCCGTCACGGCCTTGCCGAAGGCGTCGAGCTCGACCCGGGCCATGTTCGTGTAGTGGTCCTGCACCTCGGCGCCGAACGTCTCGCGGATCCACTCGGAGGACTCCCACAGGGCCAGCGCATCCCGCATCGACGGCGGGACCCGCTCGGAGTCGGTGGTGTACGCGTTGCCCTGGAAAGCGGGCTCCAGCTCGAGGTTGCGTTCGATACCGTCGAGGCCGGCCGCGACCATGCCGGCGACGGCGAGGTAGGGGTTCACGTCGCCGCCAGGGATGCGGTTCTCCAGGCGTAGCGCGGCGCCGTGGCCGACAAGCCGGTAGGCGCACGTGCGGTTGTCACGACCCCAGCGCACCGCCGTCGGCGCGAAGGAGCCCGGGGCGAAGCGCTTGTAGGAGTTGATCTGGGGCGCGAACATCAGGGCCAGCTCGGCTGAGTGGGCCAACTGACCCGCGACGAAGGACTTGCCGAGGGCGGACATGCCTGAGGGGTCATCGTCGTCGGCCATGACCATCGAGCCGTCGGTACCGCGGAACGACAGGTGGATGTGGCAGGAGTTGCCCTCGCGCTCATTGAACTTGGCCATGAAGGTGAGCGAGTAGCCCTCCTGTGCCGCGATCTCCTTCGCACCGGTCTTGTACGTCACGTGCCGGTCGCAGGTGCCGAGCGCATCGGTGTAGCGGAAAGCGATCTCGTGCTGGCCGAGGTTGCACTCGCCCTTGGCGCTCTCGACGACGAGTCCGGCGGTGAACATCTCGTTGCGGATGCGTCGCAGCAGGGGCTCGACCCGACCCGTGCCGAGCATCGAGTAGTCGACGTTGTACAGGTTGGCCGGCGTGAGGTCGCGGTAGCCGGAGAGCCACGCCTCCTCGTAGGTGTCCTGGAAGAGGATGAACTCGAGCTCGGTGCCGACGAAGGCACCCATGCCCGCATCGTCGAGACGCGCGAGTTGCTTGCGCAGCACCTGACGGGGCGACGCGATGACGTCCGAGCCGTCCTCCCACAGCACGTCGCACAGCACACCGACGGTGCCCGGGTGCCAGGGGATGCGATGGAGGGTGCTCATGTCGGGCCGCATGACCATGTCGCCGTACCCGCTGTCCCACGAGGACATCGCATAGCCATCGACCGTGTTCATGTCGACATCGACGGCGAGGAGGTAGTTGCAGCCCTCGGTCGCGTGAGCGAGCACCTCGTCGACGAAGTACTGCGCGTGGATGCGCTTGCCCTGAAGCCGACCCTGCATATCGGTGATGTTCACCGCGACCGTGTCGATGCGTCCGTCCGCCACCTCGTGGCGCAGCGTCTCGACGGTCAGTGGTTCGGACTTCGCCATGTGCACTCCTGATTCGTGGACTACTCGGCATTCAACAGCAACGCGGGCATCGGCGCGCTCGGTTCGGGCCCAAACGGACCGCGGCCGCGCGTTAGGTGAGGGCGGCCAGGGCGATCGGGTCTCGCATCTCCCAGCGAGCGTGGATGAGGGCGACCACGGCATAGGCCGTCACGATCGCGGCGCCCGCACCCAGCGGCAACGTGAGGATCGCGAGGGTGAGGACGACGGCGCGGGTCAGAGTGCCGATCGACGACGCCACGGGGGCAGGCTGGGCGCGGAAGGAGTCGAAGTCGGTCGATGCCGGCCGGTGCACCGACGGGTACAGGCCGCTGAGGGCGACCGCGACGGCCACGAGGACGACGGCGGGGATCGTGGAGGGCTCCAGGGGTGCACCGACGAGGGCTCCGGTGAGCGAGGCGATCACCGCCAGCGCGAGCACCCACGCGGTCGTGGCGATGAGTCGAGCGACGAGCATCGTCCAGGGGCCGACCTTCCCGAGCAGCCACACGGCGGAGCCGCCGTCGTAGGCGAAGCCGTTGGCGCCCAGGACGGCGGCGGCCGCGGCCATGACGAAGAAGACGACGCTCTGCGTGACCTCGACGCCGGCGCTGCGCCCGAGGAGGGGTGCGATGACGGCAGTGACGACGGTGCTGCGCGCCGCAACCGATCGGCCGACGCCGGTGGCCATCGCGATGGTGAGGGCGGGTAGCACGGCCCGTGGGAAGGGCACCGGTCGCGCTGGTCGTATGGAGCGTTCGGACGGCTGGTTGAGCGCCCACGAGCCCCACAGGGCAAGCAGGCCCGTGAGCACGAGGACGGCGTCATAGACCGGTTGGGTGGTGGCTTTCAACCACCAGGCTCCGGGGCCAAGGCCGCTCGTGACGAGGACGGTCGCGAGCAGCATGACGAGACTCGCGACTGTGGCGAGTGCCCAGGTGGGACCCAGGCGGCCCACGAGGAGGGCCGATCCAGCCCTGGCGAGCTGGCCGCAGGCCAGGCCGTTCCAGGCAAGGGCCAGCCCGGCGAGCCAGCCGGGCCAGCCGGCGGCAGCCGCACCGATGATGGCCAGGGTGGGGACGAACAGGCCCGGGCCGGCATCGGTGATGGTGGCGGCGAATCTCGAGCCGAAGGTGAACGACCGGCCCGCACCAGCCGCCGCGAGGGCCATGGCGTCATCGGTGTCGCCGCCCCCGAGGGCCGGAAGCAGGGCGAGGGCCGACCACAGGCCGGCGGCCAGGGGGACGAGGACCGCTGGGGCGACGTCGGCGTCGGCGATGTACCGGTGCAGCTGGGCGGTGATCATGGCGGTCAGGTGGAGCAGGACCGTGACGGTCAGGGCCGCCACCACGAAGATGCGCGAAGACCGCCAGACATTGCGGAGCTGGTGCGCGACGCCGAGACGGATGTCGCCCGTCATCAGGCTCACGTCGGGACCGCCCGGGCCAGATGCGTCCAGGCCTGGCGAAGCGACCCGTGCCGGCGGAGGAGCTCGGCGGTCGCGAACGGTCCCACCAGCTCGTGGTGATGAAAGACGGCGACCTGGTCGGCGATGACGGCTGCGTCGAGCAGATGGGTCGTCAGCACCACGGCGCACCCTGCCGCCCGGGCCTCGACCAGTAGCTCGGAGATGGTCTCGACGCCCTCGGGGTCGACACCATCGAACGGCTCGTCGACCAGCAGGAGCGGAGGGTGGGACACCAGGGCCATGGCCACGGAGAGTCTCCGCGACTGACCGTGCGAGTAGGCGGCCGCTGGGAGATCGATGACCTCCATGAGCTCGAGCCGCTCGATCAGTTCGTCGGCCACATCGTCGACAGCCGGGGCGTGGTGAAGCCGTGAGGAGAGCTCGAGGTGCTCCCGGCCGGTGAGACGAGGGAAGATGCCACGCGTGTCCGGGACGTAGCCGGTGCGGCGCCGGGCCTCGTCGCTGAGCCCCGGGTGGCTGTCGACCGTGTACTCGCCTGCGCTGGGCGGGATGGCCCCCGAGAGTACCTTCAGGGTCGTCGACTTGCCGCACCCGTTGGGGCCGAGGAGCGCGAGGATCATCCCCGGTTCCACGGTGAAGGAGATGCCGTTCACGACGAGGTGTCCGCCGTAGGACCTGCTGATCCCGCGCACCTCGAGCATGAGGCAACCGTACGCGGGGTTCCAATGCGATCGATGCCCCACGTGGCGGCCCCAACTCACCTACGCTGCCGGATCGTGGACACCTTGCTGGCCGGCCTGCCCCCGCACGATGTCGAGCGGCTCAGACTGGTGTCGAGCCTCGCGACGGCGACGGCGGTCGTGCCCCTGGCCGGCGGCATCACCAATCGCAACTACCGGGTCAAGACGCCGACGCACGACTATGTCGTGAGGCTGTCGGACCCCGAGACCTCCATCCTCGCCATCGACCGGGAGAACGAGTACCTGAACTCGATGGCCGCCGCCCTGTCCGGCGCCGGGGCGCCCGTAGCTCAGTACGTGCCGGGGGCTGGCGTCCTGGTCGTGGAGTGGATCGTCGGCCGCACGTTCACCGAGGCGGACGTGCGCAATCCCGACAACCTGCCCCGGATCGCCCAAGCGTGCCGGCTTCTGCACGCCGGACCCCTGTTCGCGTCCGACTTCAACATGTTCGACATCCAGGAGCGCTATCTCGCTCTGGTTCGCGAGCGCGGCTACCGGCTGCCCAGCCGGTACGAGGACTTCCTGCCCCAGGCGCGCCGGATGCGAGCGGCGATGGCCGAGCACCCCGAGCCCATCGTCGCCTGCAACAACGACCTGCTCGCCGCGAACATGATCGACGACGGCGAGCGCATCTGGCTCATCGACTATGAGTACTCGGGCAACAACGAGCCAAGCTTCGAACTGGGCAACATCTGGAGCGAGTCGACGCTCGACGACGACCAGCTCGAGCCGCTGGTGTCGAGCTACTGGGGCGCGGTCTCACCGGCGAAGGTGGCACGGGCCCGCATGTGGGCGCTCATGTCGCAGTACGGCTGGACGCTGTGGGCAGCCATCCAGGAGTCCATCAGCCCGATCGAGTTCGACTACTGGTCCTGGGGGATGGAGAAGTACGAACGCGCGGTGCGCACGTTCGACCACCCGGGCTTCGAGCGACTGCTCGATGACGTTGCGCGCCCGTGAATGTCCGGAATGCCCGAGGGCCGAACTGCGCAAAAAGGATGAATCCCGCCCCGTGCGTGTCGCACTTAACAAAAGCGCGTTCGCGAGGACACTGCCCCTAATAGTGTCCGCCTTTCGGGGACTCGACCTGGGTCGGACATCGACCGTGCACTGAGGAGGCAGCGGTGGCAGATCAGAAGGCACTGGACGACGACGAACGGATGCTGGCCGAACTTGGCTACAAGCAGGAGCTGAGCCGGACCTGGAGCGGGTTCTCCAACTTCGCGATCTCGTTCTCCATCATCTCCATCCTGGCGGGCTGCTTCACGACGTTCTACTTCGGCTGGAACAACGGCGGACCCATCGCCATCTCGCTGGGCTGGCCGCTGATCGCTGCGATCATCCTGGTCATCGGCTTCTGCCTGTCGGAGCTGGTGTCCGCCTACCCGACATCCGGCGGCATCTACTGGTGGGCGAGCAAGCTGGGCGGCGTCAAGGCCGGCTACTACACGGGCTGGCTGAACCTGGTCGGGCTCATCGCCATCGTCGCCTCGGTCGCCTACGGCACCGCGACCTTCTTCGACTACGCCATGTCTCGCTTCAGCACGTCATGGGCGGAGGGCTACTCGCTCGAGCGGGTCTTCGTGATCTTCCTGTTCATCCTCGTGTTCGCGTCGCTCGTCAACATCTTCTCCAGCCACCTACTCGCGATCTTCAACAACATCTCGGTGTGGTGGCACGTGATCGGCGCCTCGGTCGTCGTGATCATCCTCGTGTTCTTCCTGAAGGATGGCGCGGTCCACTGGGACGCGGCGAATGTCTTCACCGGCCGGATCAACAACACGTTCGGGTTGTTCGGGAGCTCGGACGGCAGCCTCAACGGTCCGGGTACTGACGGTCTGGGCTTCTTCTTCTACGTGCTGCCGCTCGGCTTCCTGCTCACGCAGTACACGATCACCGGCTACGACGCGTCTGCTCACCTGTCCGAGGAGACGCAGGGGGCCGCTGACAGTGCGGCCAAGGGCATCTGGCGTTCGATCTTCTACTCGGCAATCGGCGGCTGGGTCCTTCTCCTCGCCTTCCTGTTCGCCGTGCAGGACCCTGATGCGGTCTCGGCCGGCGGCGGCGGCGTCCAGGTCATCTTCGACCAGGCCCTCAGCCCGGAGCTGTCCGGCACCGTCCTGATGATCGCCACCCTGGGCCAGCTCTTCTGCACCACGGCCTGCCTCACCTCGGCCTCGCGCATGCTGTTCGCGTTCAGCCGTGATGGGGCCGTCCCGGGCGCCAAGTACTGGGCCAGCCTGAGCAAGAGCAGGACACCCGTCCAGGCCGTTCTGGCCGTCTCGGTGGCGGGCCTGGTCCTCACCCTGCCGGCGCTGTTCAAGGTCAACATCGGCACGGAGGACGCCCCGATCTACACCGTCACGGCGTTCTTCGCCGTCGTGTCCATCGGCGTTCTGGGCCTCTACCTTGCCTTCGCCATCCCGATCTACTACCGGTGGAAGGCAGGCACGACCTTCAAGCAGGGATCGTGGAACCTGGGGAACAAGTGGAAGTGGATGGCCCCGCTCGCGATTGCGGAGATCCTCATCACGTCGGTCTACTTCATCCTCCCGCTGTACCCCGGTGGTGCCCCTGGCTTCATGCGCGGCATGCTCGGTGCGCCCAGTACCGACGAGGTGCCGTTCGACTGGAAGTCCGTCAACTACGCGCCCCTCGTCCTCGGCGTGATCATGATCGCCCTGTGGATCGGCTGGCACGTGTCGGCCAAGAAGTGGTTCACGGGGCCGAAGGTCACGATCGACCTGCCGGAGGGCATCTCCTCGGCCGATGAGATCGAGCTGGAGCACGAGCACAAGGGGATCCACCAGCCGCCGGAGTCCTGAGTCCACCCCCCTCTCTCTCACCCGTCGAGTGGCGGCGCGTGGCGGCCACGGGACTCCGTGGCATCGCCACCAGCCGCCACTCGACGGGTGGAGCGGGGTGGAGGGGGTGTTCAGCTTCGGATGCGCTCCGACTTCGGGTCGTACCAGGCGCCCGTCTGCACCCTTGCCGGTACTGCTGTTCCATTGACGCTGACGCTCCACTCGCCCGACTGGAGATACTCGTTCGTGACGACGTCTCCGTCGCGTCGCCAGACATACGCCAGGCCCACACAGGCCCCCGTCGTGGTGGCGAAGGCCGCCGACGTGACCTGACCGGAACCGAGCCCGTCGCGCAGCACGAGCTCACCGCCCCACATCATCACCTCCGGATCGGTCAGGACGAACGAGACGACGCGCCGCCGCATGCCGTTCGTCTGCGCGGCCTCGACGGCCTCGCGGCCGAGGAACGGCACGTCGGTCTTGAGCTTCGTCGCGAACAGCAGGCCGGCCTCGACCGGGTTGTAGTCAGGGTTCAGTTCGGGCCCGAACGCCCGGTACCCCTTCTCCAGGCGCAGGGCGTTGATGGCGTAGTACCCGGCATTGACCAGCCCGAACCGCTTTCCCGCCTCGGTGAGGAGTTCGAAGACGCTGACGGCGAACTCCGCCGGAACGTAGAGCTCCCAGCCGAGCTCGCCGACATAGGTGATCCGCGTGGCGCGCACGGTGCTCGAACCGAGGTCGATCTCGCGGCTGCTGCCGAAGGGGAAGGCGGTATTGCTCAGATCCGACCGTGACACCGATTGCAGGAGCTCCCGCGAGCGAGGACCCATGACGCCGAGTACGGCCAGCGCCCCGGTGACATCCGTGACGCTCACGCGCTGGTCATCCTTCACATGGCGGGCGATCCAGTCCGCGTCGCGGACGACGGAGGCCGAACTCGTGACCCAGAGGTACTGGTCGTGCGCAAGCCTGGTCAGCGTGACATCGGCCTCGTACGTGCCACGCTCGTTCAGCACCCCGGTGTAGACCGTGCGTCCCACCGGGACCGCGACATCGGCCGTGCACAGCCACTGCAGCATCGACTCGGCATCTGCGCCCTGGACCAGCAGTTTGCCGAACGACGTCTGGTCGTACATCGCCACGGCTTCGCGGGTGGCGCGCTGCTCCGCATCGACCCAAGGAATCCAGTTCTGCTTGCCCCACGAGTAGTCGATCACCGGCTCCTGCCCCTCGGGAGCGAAGAAGTTCGGGCGCTCCCACCCCATGCGCGACCCGAAGCACGCGCGGGCATCCTCCACCAGGTGATGGACGGGCGAGCGGCGGAACGGCCGGGCCGTCTGGAACTCCCTGTTGGGCCACGGCACCGCGTAGTGGAGGCCGAGCACCTCGCCGACGCGATCGCGCAGCCACTGGTTGTTCCCGTTGAACGGGGCGAACCGCCGGATGTCGACGCCCACGAGATCCGACGGCGGTTCGCCGCCCACGATCCACTCGGCGAGCACCTTCCCGGCTCCGCCGGCGGACGCGATGCCGACGGAGTTGAAGCCCGCTGCGACGAAGAAGTTCCTCACCGTGGGGGCCTCGCCGAGGATGAACTGGTTGTCGGGGGTGAAGCTCTCCGGGCCGTTGTAGAACTTCTTGATTCCGGTCCGGTTCAGCACAGGCAATCGGTGAAGGGCGCTCTCCATGAGGATCTCGAAGTGGTCCCAGTCCTCCTCGAGCAGTTGGAACTCGAACGGGTACGGGATCTCGTCGGGCGCCACCCACGGCTTCGCCACGGGCTCGAAGCCACCCACGACCAGCCCGCCGACCTCCTCCTTCATGTACGTGTAGCCGTCGGGGTCGCGCAGGATCGGCATCATGCGATCGACCCCGTCGATGTGCTCGGTGACGACGTAGAAGTGCTCCGCCGAGTGCAGGGGGACCGTGACTCCGACCATCTCGCCGATGGCCTTGGCCCACTGCCCGGCGCAGTTGACGACGATCTCCGCCTCCATGTCGCCCTTGTCGGTGGACACTCCGGTGACGGCGCCGTCCTTGGTCGTGATGCCGAGGACGCGGGTTCGCTCGAACACCCGCGCGCCAAGCATGCGTGCTCCCTTGGCGAGCGACTGCGTGACGTCGGTCGGATTCGCGGTGCCGTCAGCGGGGAGCCAGATCGCGCCCTGGAGGTCGCTCGTCTCGAGGATCGGATACCTGTCCAGGGCTTGCGCCGGCGTGAGGATCTCGCACTCGAGATCGAAGGCCTCGGCGGCAGCGGCGGTGCGCAGCAGCTGCACCATCCGGTCGGGGGTGCGTGCCACCGTGACCCCGCCGCACTGCTTCCAACCGGTGCCGAGACCCGTCTCCTTCTCGAGCGTGTCGTACAGCGAAGCCGAGTACTGCACGAGCCGAGTGCCGCTCTCCGTCGCTCGCAGTTGGCCGACGAGACCCGCCGCGTGCCACGTTGTCCCGGAGGACAACTGGCCCTGTTCCAGAACGACGACGTCGGTCATGCCGAGGTGCGCTAGGTGGTAGGCGACGCTGGCGCCGACGATGCCCCCGCCGATGATGACGACCTGGGCGCGATCTGGAAGGGGAGTCACGACCCGACTCTAGGAGCAAGGGGCGGCGGCGCGCGCCACGATCCCCGAAGGCATTAGCGTGGGCGCGATATCCGGACTCATGTGAGGTGCTGCCATGACTGAGGAGCTGCGAGGATCGACGGTCATCGTCACGGGTGGAGGACGAGGACTCGGCCTTGCCATCGCACGCGACCTGGCCTTCCACGGAGTCAACGTCGGGCTGCTGGATGTGCTGCCGGAGGTAGACGAGACGGCCGCGGGACTCGGTCACGAGGCGGGGGTGTCGGCTGCGGGCGTGGTCGTCGACGTGCGTGACGCCGCTGCGGTCGATGCCGCCTTCCAGGCGATGCAGGACCGGCTGGGCACTGCTGACCTCCTCGTGACGGCGGCCGGCATCACGATCTGGGGCGACAGTGCAGACGTCCTCCCTGCGGACTGGCAGAGCGTGCTCGACATCAATCTCAACGGCACCTTCTTCGCGTGCCAGTCCTTCGCGCGACGGCTGCTCTCGGAAGGACGAGGCGGCTCGGCGGCACTCATCTCGTCGATGTCCGCGCAGGTCGTCAACGTGCCGCAGTTCCAGGCGTCGTACCACGCGTCCAAGGCTGCCGTCAGCATGCTGGCGAAGTCGCTCGCGGTCGAATGGGCGAAGTCGGCCATTCGCGTGAACGCCGTGGAGCCGGGCTACATGCTGTCCGACATGACCCGGCAGTTCATGGACCAGAACCCCGACCTGGCCGAGCAGTGGCGGGCCATGATCCCGCTCGGCCGGATGGGCGTGCCCGCCGACCTCGTCGGCCTCGTGCGATTCCTGTGCTCACCCGACTCCGGCTACATCACCGGCCAGTCGATGGTCATCGATGGCGGCTACACGGCGATCTGATGCCCGTCAGCTTCGTTGCCGTAGATCTCGGGGGTCAGAGCGGTCGGGTCGTGCTGGGGACCTTCACGGCCGACGGTTTTCGTCTGGACGAGGTGCGCAGGTTCGCGAACCTGCCCGTCCTGATCGACGGCGTCCTCTGCTGGGACGCCGAGGCGCTCTTCGGGGACACGATCGAGGGCATCCGTGAGGCGCTGCTCAGGGCAGCGGCGCTGGAGTCGGAGGTGGCGGGGATCGCCGTCGACTCGTGGGGGGTCGACTACGGACTCGTCGACGACGGTGGGGGCCTGGTGTCGCCCGTGCGGCACTACCGGGCGAGCGAGTCGAGATTCGTCGCGTGGGCGGGGGAGAGAGTCTCCAGCGCGGAGGCCTTCTCGCGCACGGGGATCGCCGAGATGCCGATCAACACGTGCTTCCAGCTCATTCGCGACGCGCAGGGCGGGCTCCTGGCAGGCCGGCCAACGGCCTTGCTCACACCCGACCTGTGGACCTTCTGGCTGACCGGGACGCGCGGTGCCGAGCGCACCATCGCGTCGACCACGGGCCTTCTCGACCGGCGAACCGGTGACTGGAGTGCGGAGTTGCTCGATCGCTGGGGCATTCCGCCCGAGACCTTGCCGGAACTCGTCGAGACCGGTACGCGGGCCGGACAGACGACCACCGCGATCACCGAGCGCATCGGCGCAGGAAGTCCCGTGCCCGTCTACCGTGCCCCCGCGCACGACACCGCCAGCGCGTTCGCGGCCGTGGCGGCGCCGGACGAGCGCAGCGCCGTCATCTCCTGCGGCACATGGGCGCTGGTGGGGTGCCTCACGGCCGGGCCGATCCTCACCGAGGATGCGCGCCGGGCCGACTTCACCAACGAGGTGGGAGCGGAGGGCTCCAACATCCTCATGCGCAACCTCAGCGGCACGTGGCTTCTCGAGGAGTGCCTGCGCACGTGGAGCGAGACCGACGACGGTGACACGGCTGTCGCGACCCTCCGCGAGGAGCTCATCGCTGAGGCAGCGGCGCTCGACTCCTCAGCCCTGAGCGCGACGATCGATCCCGGCGCCCCCGAGCTGATCGAGCGCGGCGACATGCCGGCGCGGATCGGCGCCCTGTACGTCCGCGCGAGCGGCGAGAGCAGGACCCTGCCCCGGGTCGAGATCGTCAGGCTGATCCTCGAGAGCCTCGCGGCGTCGTTCGCGGACACGATTCGGACGGCCTCGAGTCTCGGTGACCGCGATCTGGCCGACGTACGGATGATCGGCGGGGGGTCGCGGATCGACCTCCTGGTGCGCCTGACCGAACAGGCCACCGGGCTGCCCGTGCACGTGGGGCATCCCGAGGCGACCAGCATCGGGAACATCTGCGTTCAGGCGGCGGCATCGGGGGCCTTTCCGGATCTTCGGTCCGCCAGGCTCGCGACGGGGATGCTCGTCGGCGCCCCGCCGCGACGTCAGGGAAGGATGCACACATGACAACGCGACCGGCACTCCTCGACCTCGGCCATGACGTCGGTGATCCCCGGCGCGACTGGGTGCTGAGTGCGGAGGGGAACATCTCGTCGCGCAGCGACGAGCGGCACATGATCATCAAGGCGAGCGGCTGCTCGATGCAGTCGATGACCGACGACGACCTGCTCGTCGTTGACCGCCTGGCCATCCTCGGCCTCCTGGACATGCGCGCCGTGACCGACGAGACGATCGCGCAGGCGTACCGCGACGCCGTGGCTCCGACGGGGGCCGCGACGCGCATGCCGTCGGTCGAGGCGATCCTCCATGCGGTGATCTACGCGGAGTCTGATGCCTCCGTGATCGCGCACACCCACCCGACGGCGGTCAATGCACTCCTGTGCTCGACAGCGGCGCACCTGATCGTCGAGGGCGCGCTGTTCCCCGACCAGATCGTCGTCCTCGGCCGACGGCAGCTGCTCATTCCCTACACGGATCCGGGCGTCCCCCTGGCTGCGGCCGTGCGAGGCGCACTGCGCGACTTCATCGGCGCGCATGGCACGCGACCGCGGGCGGTCTACCTTGCCAATCACGGGCTTTTCGCCCTCGCCGACTCGACCGACGACGCTGTGAGGATCACGGCCATGGCAGTGAAGGCCGCCCAGATCCTGCTTGGCGCCCTGGCTGCCGGCGGACCGGTGTTCCTCTCTGACGAGCATGCTGACCGCATCGAGGGGCGACCGGACGAGCACTACCGGCGTGACCGGCTCGCCGACGACTCCGGGAGGAACTGACATGGACGACCGAACCCCCCAGCAGATCGCGATCGTCACGGGCGCGAGCTCGGGCATCGGCCGGGCGTGCGCCGTCGCGATGGATGCCGCTGGAATGCGGCTCGTGATCGTCGGCCGCGACCGCGGGCGGCTGGCCGCCGTCGTGCCCGCTCTGGCCCACGAGCCGGTGATCGTCGCGGGCGACGTCGCCGACCCCGACACGATGGCCCGGGCCCGCGATGCCGCGCTCGAGCGCTGGGGCCGGCTGGACGTCCTGCTGGCGAATGCGGGGCTGTACCTGCCGGACAAGGGCTGGGAGGTGCCGGCCGCCCGCATCGACGAGATCGTCAGGACCAACGTCCTCGGCGTGATGCACGGCGTCCATGCCGTGATCCCCACGTTCATCGATCAAGGCAGTGGCGACATCGTCGTCACGAGCTCGGTGTCGGGCCATCAGGTCATCCCCTGGGAGCCGATCTACTCCTCGACGAAGCATGCGATCCAGGCGTTCGTCCACGGCACGCGCCAGCAGCTCGTCGGCACCGGCGTCCGGCTCGGTGCGGTCGCTCCGGGGATCGTCCTGAACGAGCTCTGGGGGGTCAACAGCCAGGACCGGACGATCGACGAGGAGGTCGCGGCCGGCCGGGGGATGCGCTCGGAGGACGTCGCCGAGGCGGTGCTGTTCATGCTCGGCCAGCCCCGCCACATCACGATCCGCGACCTGGTGATGGTGCCAACGAACCAGCAGATCTAGGGAGTCAAGGCGTAACGGCGTAGCGTGGGCGACCACACGTCGACTGGGCGCGTTGCCCGTAGGGAGTAGGCCCATGCCTGAGCCGATCGAGACGGTGCGCCAGTACATCGATGAGCTGCCGGGCGACCTGCAGAACACGGTGATCGACCTGCGCTCGGCCGTCCTGCAGGCGGTTCCGGGAGCCGAGGAGAAGATCGCGTACGGGATCCCGACGGTGACCCTGAACGGCAAGAACCTCATCTCCTACGCGGTGTGGAAGACCCACATCGGGGTCTACCCGATACCGGCCGGCGACGAGGTGTTCCAGGCCCGTATCGCGCCGTTCCGGGAGTCGAAGTCAACGGCCAGGTTCCCGCTCGGTAAGCCGGTGCCCTTCGGCCTGATCGCAGAGATGGCGGCCCTGCTGGCGGCCGAGCGAACGGTCGGCGGCTCCTGACCGGCGGGACCCGGTCGAGATCGGATGCTGGACGGCCCTTCGGGTCGGCGCGTGGGGGACAATCGGGGGCATGGACGACGTCATCGTCGTTGACGGGCTTCGCAAGGACTACGGGTCGGTTCAGGCGGTTGCCGGGCTGACGTTCACGGTGCGACGGGGCGAGGTGTTCGCCCTGCTCGGCCCGAACGGTGCAGGGAAGACGACCACTGTCGAGATCCTCGAGGGCCACCGTGACCGCAGCAGCGGCTCCGTGAGCGTCCTCGGCTTCGACCCCGCCACCGGGGGCCGGGAGTACCGCGAGCGGATCGGCATCGTGCTCCAGGATGCGGGCTTCGACGAGGAGTTCACCGTCCGGGAGCTCGTGGCGCTGTATGCGTCCCTGTATCCGAGCCGCCGGGACCCGGACGAGGTGATCGACCTGGTGGGGTTGGCGGACAAGAGCGGGGCGAGGACGAAGACCCTCTCGGGCGGGCAGCGGCGACGGCTGGATCTGGCGCTCGGACTCGTCGGCGATCCCGAGGTGCTCTTCCTCGACGAGCCGACCACGGGCTTCGATCCGACGGCGCGCCGACGGGCCTGGGACCTGATCAGATCCCTGCGCGACGCGGGAACGACCATCCTGCTCACCACTCACTACATGGAGGAGGCCGAGAGCCTCGCCGATCGGGCCGCCCTGATCGTGGCTGGTCGGCTGGTGGTGATGGGCACGCCCGCGAGCCTGATCGCGGGCGAGACCGCCGGGGTGATCGCCTTCACGCTCCCGCCGGGGGTCGTCGCCGACGAGCTGCCCGCGTTCGCGGGCTTCACTCGTGTGGACGGCCTGGCGGCTGTGGTCGAGACCGCAGAGCCGACTGCCGACCTGCTTGCGCTCACGACGTGGGCGGTCGCCCGCTCGGTCGAGCTGCCCGACCTGACGCTGTCCCGACCCACTTTGGAGGATGTCTACCTGCGGCTCACAGGGGGCGTCGGTGGAGACTCGTGACACGGTCAACGGGCCCTCGGTCCTGTCGCTGTTGTGGGGGCAGTTCCGCTACAACAACCGCAGCTACTGGAGAACGCCGGTCGCAGCCTTCTTCACCCTGATCTTCCCCACGACCTTCCTCATCGTCATCAGCGCGATCGCGGGCAACGCCGTGATGGATGAGCGGTCGGGGATCCGCCTGGCCCAGTTCCTCACGCCGGTCTTCGCGGTGTTCGGCATCTGCATGGCATCGTTCGTCTCGCTCGCCCTCGGCGTCGCCTACTCGCGCGAGGCCGGCGTCCTCAAGCGGATGCGGAGCACGCCGCTGCCGGCGTGGATCCTCATCGCCGGCCGCCTCGCCACCGCCGTCTACATCTCACTGGTGGCCCTGCTGGTCGTCGTGGGGATCGGAACGGTCTTCTACGGTGTGGACATCGTGTGGCGCTCCGTTCCCGCCGTGATCCTGACCATCGTTGTGGGTGTCTTCTGCTTCGCGGCACTGGGACTGGCAGCGGTCGCCCTCATGCCGACACCGGGTGCGGTGCAGGCGCTCACGAACGGCGGCCTCATCCTGCTCGCCTTCATCTCGGACATCTTCATCGTGGCGCTGCCCGACTGGCTCGACCGCGTGGGCTGGTTCTTCCCGCTCAAGCACTTCGTCAACGCGGTGGCCGATGGCTTCAACCCGTTCCTCACTGGCTCGGGCATCTACTGGGATCACCTCGCCGTGATGGCGGCCTGGGGGATCGTCGGAGTGGTCATTGCGCTGCGCTTCTTCACCTGGGAGCCACACCCGCGGCGGACTCGTCATGGGAAGGACAGCCATGCGGCTGTCGACCTGCCGGAGGTGGGGAGCGGCGAGCTGGAGCCGATGCGCACCGTCCGCACGCTCAGCCCCGCCGTCG
Source organism: Actinomycetota bacterium (assembly GCA_016717115.1). GTDB lineage: Bacteria > Actinomycetota > Actinomycetes > S36-B12 > S36-B12 > UBA10649. The sequence goes on along the minus strand of JADKGE010000001.1, from coordinate 452,042 downwards.
TGTCCGGAGGTCCGTCGCTGTGGGCTCTCGTCGCCGGGCAGGTCCGCTATTCCGTCACGGCACTGCTGCGCGACCCGATGTCGGTGTTCTTCGCCGTGGTCTTCCCCGTCGTGCTCCTGGTCTTCTTCTCGGCCATCTACGGCACCGAGGCCAAGTGGGGCGATCTTCCGCTCCCGCAGTATCTGGCCGCCGCCTTCTCCGTGTACGGCGTGGCCGTGCTGGCCTACGTCAATCTCTCGGGCGCCGTCGTCGACGACCGAGGGCGCGGTGTGCTGAAGCGTCTTCGCGGTACGCCCCTGCCGCGTTGGGCGTACCTGGCCGGGAAGCTCTGCTCGTCCTTGCTCCTCGGACTGCTCACGGTGGCGTTGATCTTCAGCATCGGCGCGGTGTTCTTCGGCGTCCGCGTGGGTGTCGGGGCCATGGCCATGACCGCCGTTGTGTTCGTCGTGATCATCGTGACCGCTGCGGCCCTCGGGCTGCTGCTGGCCTCGCTCGTGCGTTCCACCCAGACGGCCATCGCCCTCGCCCTGGGGACGTTGCTGCCGCTGTCGATGATCTCCGACATCTTCGTCAACGCCCCGGAGCTTCCCTCGACACTCTCCACCATCGGCTGGACCTTCCCCCTGCGCCATATGTCATGGATCGCGGTGCAGACGAGTTCGGGAGCGGCCCTCGACGCCGCATGGTTCCAGCACCTCGGGGTGATCATGCTGTGGCTGGTGCTTGCCGTGCTCCTCGCCTGGCGGCTGTTCCGCTGGGAGCCAAGGCCGTAGCCGCCCCACTCGCGAAGGTTGGGTGGAGCCCCCGGTCAGGTTTGAACTGACGACCTACCGCTTACAAGGCGGTTGCTCTACCACTGAGCTACAGGGGCGTTGGCTGAGTCGCCGAGTCTACGGGTGGAGGTGCGGCCGCTGCTGAGCAGTACGACACGAGTGTTTCGCACATTGCGGCCTCACGCCGGGGCGTGCGCGAGCCCGTGGAGCGGGTGGTTTCGTTCACGCAGCGGTGCCCGGCCCCGACGGGACCGTCATCCACGACGTCGACCCTCGACCAACAGGTGTCTCACAACCTGATTGCCGGAGCGGCCCGTCTTCTTGCCGGTCAGCGCCCATTCGTCGTATTGACCAAAGCAGACATATCGCCCAAACTTGGCACACCTTCAACGGGGGAGGCCACTCATGAGCGCTCTACGCGTCCGGCGTCGTGCCAGCGCACTGTCAATCATCGCCCTGAGCGTCGTGCTGGCCTGGCCGGCGTTCGCTGCGCCGCCGGCAGCGGCTGCGGGGGGCTCGGACACTCTCTGGGGCTGGGGTGATGACCGGCAGGGCCAGTTGGGTGTCGGCGCCAGCACCATGCAGGTGACTCCCAAGCGAGTGCTCAACGGAGTGACGGCGATCGCGGGCGGTGATTGGTTCAGTCTGGCCGCTGACGATCAGGGGCGAGCGTGGTCGTGGGGCGGAAATGGGGACGGCCAACTCGGCGACGGCACCCAGAATGACCGCGGCACGCCCATCACCCTGTCAACCTTGCCTGACGTCACGTCGGTCGCGGCTGGGGTGGAACACAGCCTCATCCTGACCGCGGACGGGTCCGTCCAGTCTTTCGGGTACAACTCCTACGGCAACCTCGGGACGGGCGTCTTTTCCGGCAGGCAGTTCTCGCCGGTGGACGTGGTGGACCTCGACAGTGTGGTGATCACGGCCATCTCGGTGGGCAGGGACCACAGCGTCGCACTGGATTCTGGTGGTGTGGTGTGGACGTGGGGCCAGAACTCCGATGGGCAGCTTGGGGACGGAACGACACTGGACAGCGCGCATCCCATCAGCCTGGCGGATTCTGGGATGCCACGCATCGTCCAAGTCCGCGCCGCGGCCCTGGGCGACCACACCGTCGCAGTAGACGTGGACGGTCACGTGTGGACGTGGGGCGAGACCAAGTGGGGACCGAGTACTGCCGGTCTGGAGTCCCGCAGCACGCCCGGGATGGTCCCGGGGCTGGAGAACATCGTGGCCGTGGCAGCGGGACGGAAGTTCGTCACCGCCCTGGACCGTGATGGCGTGGTGTACACGTGGGGCTTCAACGGCTACGGCCAGCTTGGAGACGGGTCGACGACCCCACACGAAACCCCAGCACCGGTGGACACGACCAGCGGCCTGGCCGACGTCGTGGAAGTCTGCACGGGCTTTGAGCACGTCCTGGCGAGGACGTCGACCGGTGAGCTCTGGGCATTTGGCCGGAACAATCGCGGCCAGTTGGGTGACGGAACGGTCGAGGATGCCCCCACGCCACGGCGGGTGCAGGTCCCGCCAGGCAGCGTGGTGGCCTGCGCGGCCGGGGACGACCACAGCCTCGCCGTCGATGCGTCCGGAGGATTGTGGACGTGGGGAGGTAACCGCGACGGTCAACTCGGGGATCGGCGGGTCGAGTCGCGGGTGAGCCCGGTGCGGGCGCTGGGACCTGCGGGGGCTTCGGCGATCGTGGCGAGCGGGGACTACTACTCGGGCTGGCACTCCCTCGCGATCGATGATGGGGGCGCTTTGTGGGCCTGGGGTGTCAACCAGAACGGCCAGTTGGGCGACGGAACCCGAATCGCGCGCGGTACGCCGGCCCTCGTTGACCTCGCGCGTGTGGTGGTTACGGCGGCCGCGGGTCCATCGCACAGCCTTGCCGTGGATTCGTCGGGCGATGTTTGGGCGTGGGGAAGCAACATCGCGGGTCAACTCGGCGACGGCACAACGGCGGATTCCGCGACTCCGATCCCTGTTCTCGGTCTGCCATCGTCTTCAGGTGCCGTTGCTGTCGCCGCTGGGTATGGGCACAGCGCAGCACTGCTCGACGACGGCACCGTGTGGGCCTGGGGCGGCAATCAGTCTGGCCAGCTGGGACGCGATTTCGGCCTGTTGCCAGACGGCACTCGGGTGGGCAGCGCCGCTCCGGTGCAGGTCCTAGGGCTGCCGGTCATCACGGATCTTTCGAGCAACTCAGGATCGAACCTGGCCCGCGATGTCGATGGCAACGTCTGGGGGTGGGGCGACAACCGGTGGGGGCAACTCGGCCTCCCGGAATCGCAGTTCCAGCCGAGTGCGCTGCTGGTGGACGGCCTGTCGATGATCGAGGACGTGTCGCTGGGCGGCCAGCACGGACTGGCGCGGGATGTCAACGGAGATGTGTGGGCATGGGGCGCCAATGGGGTCGGGCAGGCCGGGGAAGCGCCCGGGCTCGATCTTGTCGCGCCTCACATGATGGTGGGAGTAGCGGGTGCAACGCAGGTCTCCGCCGGTGGTGACCATAACCTCGCCGTCACGTCCGGCGGTGAGTTGTGGGCCTGGGGAGGCAACGCGTGGGGCCAGTTGGGTGACGGCACCACGGTGGCGCGCTCCATCCCGTTGCGTGTCGGGCAGGTGTCGGGTGTTTCGGCGATCTCGGCAGGAGGCGCGTTCAGCCTCTCCTTGGCGGGCCCGGAGCGGACGACGACGCAGATCGTGACGGCCGGTGGCGCCGTGACAACAGATCCGCAGGGGCTCGGTGCCTCGGTCGGGGACCCGATTCAGGTGGCGGTGGCCTCGCCCAATTCGGGGACGGTGACGATCGTCGAGCAGGAGGCGACGGGGTCGATGGCTGGGTACGCGCTGCTGGGCAAGGAGATGGTCATCACGGCACCCGACGGTACGCCGGCGGATCCGTTGGTATTCGTCTTCGAGGTGGATGCCTCGATCGTGCCCCTCGGGCAGGATGCGTCGAGTCTGGTCCTGCTGCGCAATGGGGTTGCGGTCCCGGACTGCGCGGCCGGAGCCACGGACGCGTCGCCGGATCCGTGCATTGCCCTAAGGGAAACCCTGCTGACCGGCAACCTCCGGCTTACGGTGCGAACGTCGCAGGCGAGTGTGTGGAATGTCGCGGTGTCGATGACGCCGCCCAACACCGAGCCGCAGGTGGAACTCGGAGACGACGTCTCGCTTGTCGCTGGCAACGACTGGGCGCTGACCGGGCAGGTCGTCGATCCGGATTCGGGCGATGCGTGGACGGCGACGGTGGACTATGGCGCCGGGACTGAGGTACTCACGGTGGACGCCGCTGGCGCCTTCCAGCTTTCGCGGGTCTACGACGCCGCCGGCGCCTTCCCGGTAACGGTGACGGTGACGGACGCGGCGGGTGCGTCCGTGACGGACTCCCTCACCGTCGTGGTGCAGTCCCGTAAGGATGCGGTCCTGGCGGGCTTCGACGCGCTGGTCGCGGAGCAGGGGATCGCGCCACGGGTGGCGAATCCCCTGCGGGTCACCTTGTCGGTCGCAGCGACCTTGGCCGAGCGAGACCGTGGCCCGGCGGCGCGGGTCACGATCGGGGCGTTCCGGGTGCAGGTCGGGGCGGCGCTGGTGTCCCGAAAGATCACCAGGACACAGGCTCAGGCGCTGAACTCGTTCGCGTCCAGCGCCGCGACGACTCTCGGGCTGTAACGCGACAGCGGCTACAGACCGAGGAAGCGCAATGCGTTGCCGCCGAGGATGCGGGCACGGTCGACCTCCAGGAGGTCGGCCTGCCGAACGACAGCGCCTGCAGGCCGCTCGCCGAGCGGGTAGGGGTAGTCGCTGCCCATCATCACGTTCTCGTGTCCGAGAGCATCCACGAGCAGCCGCAGCGACGGTTCGGTGAACACCACCGAGTCGACGCTGAACCGGCCGATGTAGGCCGACGGCGGGGCCTGGCTGCGCCCACGAACGACGTCGTTGCGCTCATGCCACGCGTTGTCGGCCCGTCCGAGCCAGAAGGCGAACGAGCCACCGCCGTGCGCGAAGGCGATGCGCAATGCGTCCGGCAGCCGGTCGAAGGCCCCGCCGAGGATGAGGGAGAGGATCGACAGGTGCGTCTCGGCCGGCATGCCGACAAGCCACTGCGTCATCCACCGAGCGAGCCGCGCCGAGGAGGGCATGTCCCACGGGTGCACGAAGACGGGCGCCCCCCGAACCGCGCAATGCTGGAGGAACTGCACGACACCCTCGGAGTCGAGGTCGGCATCGCCGACGTGATTGCCGATCTCCACGCCGTGGTGCCCGTTGGCCAGGCAGCGGTCAAGTTCGGCGCACGCCGCGTCAGGATCCTGCAACGGGACCTGACAGAACGGGAGCAGCCGCTGGGGCGCTTGCGACGTGATGTCGAGGGCGAGGTCGTTGAAGATCCGGGCGACCGCAACGGCCTGCTCAGCCGTGCGACCGTAAGCGAAGAAGACGGGAGTCGGCGAGACGACCTGCATGTCGACGCCGTCCTCGTCCATGTCGGCGAGTCGCTGGTCGGCGTTCCAGCACGCATCGGTGATGCGTCGGAACTCCTTGTCGCCCAGCATGATGGTGGCCTCGCTGGCCGAGTCCACGCGAAGTGAGGGCCAGTCGGTGCCCCCGCACGCGTCACCGAGGTCGGGCCAGCCCTTGGGCACGTAGTGCGAGTGGACGTCGATGACGGGCGTCGTCATGCGCAGGGTCAGCCCTTGCCCGGGTGCACGGTGCCGCACTCGGTGCAGGTGCGAGCGAGGTCGTCGGCGTAGAACGACTCGAACACTGGCGGCAGGTCGACGACGATGTCACGTACCTGCAGTTCGACGTCGTGGATCTTGTTGTTGCAGTTCGGGCAGTACCACTGGAAGTGCTCGAGGGTCCCCTCGGCGCGGGGCCGCTCGAAGACGAGCCCGATCGACCCGGCCTCGGGGCGCTGGGGGGAGTGGGGGACGCCGCGCGGCAGCACCCACATCTCGCCTGGGCCGATCGTCACGGTCCGCTTGCCCTCAGGGGTCTGAAGATCGACGTGCATCGTGCCCTTGAGCTGGTAGAACACCTCCTCGTACGGCTCCTGGTGGTAGTCCGTTCGCTGGTTAGGCCCGCCGACCACCATGACGATGAAGTCCTCGCAACCGGGGAAGACCTCCTTGTTGCCCACGGGTGGCTTCAGGTTCGGCCCGTGCTCCGCCACCCAGGCGTCGAAGTCCAGCGTCGTGGTCAGGTCAGTCATGGGTGCCTCCCGGCTTGTAGGCGACGGCCTGGATCTCGATCAGCAGATCCGGATGGGGCAGCTCGCGCACGGCAACGGTCGTTCGTGTCGGACCCGTCTCCGTGAAGAACTCGGCGTAGGCGGCGTTGTACGCCGCGAAATCGGCCATGTCGACGAGGTACGACGTGACCTGCACGAGGTCGTCGAGGCTGGCCCCTGCGGCAGCGAGGATGTCGCCGATGTTCTCGATCACGGCACGAGTCTGCGCGGTGATGTCGAGGACCTTCACTCCGTCGACCTCGTCGACACCGACGAACGTGTCATCCGGTCGACGGCTCGAGGTGCCGGAGACGTAGATGAGGTCGCCGGCGCGCTTGGCGTGCGGAAACCGCCCACGGGGCTTGGCCTTGCCGGCGACGAGGTGGCTCTCAGCGGTCATTCGTCATCCGCTCCCGTCAGTCGCCGCAGCACCGTCGTGGCGAAGGTCGCCATCGCCAGGACCGCACCACCCGTCGCGACCGCGAGCAGCCTCTGCTGGTTCCGCGACCGCTCGATCACCTCCGAATAGGGGATGGTTGTGAACGAGACCATCTCGTAGCGCGAGAGGTACGTGCCGGGCAGCAGCTTCTCGAGGGCGTGCTCCAGCTTCCTAGTGGCGAGGAACGTCTTCGACCCCACCTTGTCGCGCATCTCGACGAAGTTCTCCTTGGCCAACTGCGCGATCGCCTCGGCGTTGACGCGTCGGCGCTCCTGGTACATGGGCAGGGCGAGGGCCCAGTCGTCACCGACCTCCGCGAGGCATCGATCCAGTTCGACGACGTCCTCGAAGCCACAGTTCGCGCCCTGGCCGAAGAAGGGCAGGATCGCGTGCGCGGCGTCGCCGATGAGACCCACCTTCCCGTCGACCTGCCAGGGATCAGAGTGGACCGTGGCCAGCAGCCCGACGGGGTTGTACTGGAAGTCGGCCACGAGGCTGGGCATGAGCGGGAAGGCATCGGGATACACCGACGTGAAGTGCTCGATGATGTCCTGCTGGGTGATGAACGCGTCGAAGCTCCCCTCCCCGGTCTTGGGCCAGAACAGGGTGCAGGTGAACGACTTGTCGGGGTTGGGCAGGGCGATCATCATCGAGGCGCCGCGGGGCCAGATGTGCAGGGCGTCGGGATCGAGGGCGAAGTCGCCGTCGACGGCGGGGATGGTGAGCTCCTTGTAGCCGAAGTCGAGCATGTCGGTGACGACACTCACCCGGCCGAGCGACTCAAGCGACTGGCGCACGACGCTGCCGAAGCCGTCGGACGCGAGAACGATGTCACCGGAGACCGGCACCTGCTCGCCTTCCTGTTCCACCGTGAGCGTGTTCGTCGGGAGGTCGTACGCGGCGATGCGGGTGCTGAAGTGCAGGCGGACCCCCGGCGTCGCCTCGGCGGCGTCCAGGAGCGTCTCGTTCAGGGCGCCGCGCCCGATCGAGTTGATCGCCCGATCGCCGTGCGCGGAGTACGACTGGAACGTGACCGATCCGTCCTGGCCATGGATCGCGCGGCCGTGCATGGGCAGGGCCGGCGCCATCACGGTCTCGACCTGATCGATGCGGCGAAGGGCGTCGAGGCCGCGCTCGGAGAGGGCAAGGTTGATCGAGCGTCCACGCTCGGCCTCCGTGGAGCGCGGATCGGGTCGGCGCTCGTACACGTCGACGGCATAGCCGCGTCGGCCCAGGTAGCAGGCGAGCAGCGAGCCGACGAGACCGGCGCCTACCACGATCACGTGTTCGTCCCTGGCGCCCGAGCCAGTCGCGGCTGTCATGCGATTCCCTCCCCGGTCAGTTCCTGGCTCAGCGCGTCAGCTGCTCGCCAGCAGTCGTGGAATGTGCAGTACAGGGAGGCGGGGGCGAAGCGGACGATGTCGGGACGGCGGTCGTCGGCCACGACCCCCCAATTGGAGCTCATGCGCTCGACCAGGTCGCCGACGTCGGTCGAGACGCGAACGGACAGTTGTGCACCGTGGCGGTCGTCCGCTTCAGGGGTCACGATCGCCATGTCGCAGCGATCGGCGATGGTCATCAGCAACGCACGCAGGTAGCCGGTCAGCCGCAGGCTGCGGCTTCGGATCGCGTCCATCCCGACGGCGTCGAAGATCTCGAGGGACGTGCGCACGGGACCCATCGAGAAGATCGGCGGATTGGACACCGACCAGGCGTCGGCGGACAGCTGAGGCGTCGAGACGGGGAGCATCTCGAAGCGGGATGCCGGATCGGTGCTCCACCACCCCTCCAGTCGGGGGATGGCCGGGTTGCCCAGGTGAGAGGCATGCACGAACGCTCCGGACAGGGCGCCCGGGCCGGCGTTGAGGTACTTGTACGAGCACCAGGCGGCGAAGTCGACGTCCCAGTCGTGCAGGTGCAACGGGATGTTCCCGGCGGCGTGCGCCAGGTCCCAGCCCACCGTCGCGCCGATGCCGTGCCCTGCCGCCGTGATCGCGGGCATGTCGACGACCTCGCCGGTGAGGTAGTTCACCCCGCCGAGCAGCACGGTCGCGATGGAATGAGCGTGGTCGTTGAGGGTGCTGATGATGTCCTCGGTGCGAAGGGCGTCCTCGCCGGGGCGAGGACGCAGCCGGAGAACGGCCGTCTCGGGATCATGCCCTCGGAAGGCGACGTGGCTGCGAACGGCGTAGGAGTCCGACGGGAAGGCGCTGTCCTCGATGACGATGCGGTGCCGGATCGCCGTGGGCCGATAGAAGGAGGCGAGGAGCAGGTGCAGGTTCACGGTCAGCGAGTTCATGATGACGACCTCGCGCGGCTCGGCGCCCACCAGGCGAGCGGCGGGCGCGCGCAACTGCTCGTGGTAGGAGACCCAGGGTCGGTCGGCGTCGGTGTGGCCGTGGACGCCGTACTCCTCCCAGGCGTCGAGGTCGGCCATCAACTCAGCGCGCGTGGCCCGTGGCTGGAGCCCGAGGGAGTTGCCGGCGAAGTACGCCGTGAGGGGGAAGGCCCCACCCACGGCCGGGGGGATGAGGAAGTCGTCCCGTCGAAGTGCGGCATCGCTGGCCGTGTCCAGTGCGACCGCGTGATCCTCGCGGGTGTCGGTGCTCACACCCGTCATTCAATACCCCGCACGCGTGGCCGCGGTCGGGTTTGCCGCATCACGGGGCCGCCGGTCGGCGGGTCAGCGCGTCGATCTCGTCCAGGACGAGGATCCACGCAGGACTGGCGGGGTCGATGAGGGCGAAGTGCCCGATTCGTGGGGGCGCGGCGACACGGACGGTCATGGCGGCCGTCATTGCCGCTCCGTAGGACTGGGACACCGTCAGCGGCACCACGTCGTCGTCGGCGCCGTGCAGAAGGGTCACCGGCACGTGGGGTGGCGGCAGCCGGCTCGGGTCGAGGTCCGGCCGTGCGCTGGCGGGGCCTCCGAGGAAGGCGCCCACGGCCCCGCCGTCGAGGTCGAGCCTCTCGGCCAGGGCGAGGTCGGCGACGGGGGCCAGTGCGAGGCACGACCCGATGCCGTCGACTGCGGCTGCAGAGGCCAGGAGCGCAAGATGGCCGCCCGCGGAGTGCCCGATCACCTGGACCTGGCGCCATCCCGAAGCGGGGGCGTCGACGTCGGTCACCCGGCGGATGGCCTCGAGCACGTCGTCGACAGCGTCGTCGGGCGCACCCGGCGTGCGTCGGTACTCGAGGGAGACCACCAGGTGACCCCGGTCGGACAGGGCGGCGGCGAACGGACGCAGGTGGGCGCGGTCGTACTCGGGGCGCCAGAACCCCCCGTGGACGAGGACGACGGGCGGCCAGCCGCCTCCCTGGCCCTGGGGTGCGAAGACGTCCGCGACGTGGTCCGGGAGCGCGCCGTACCGCCATTGCTCCGTCGGCTCACGGGCGGCCCGGGTGAGCACGCTGCGATCCTCGGGCATGGTTGGAGTATGGCAACCGACCTACACTGACGAGCGATGTTCGATCTCGTCATTCCCCAGCAGCAGACCGGTCTCGCCCTGTGGCCGGTGCTCGTCGTCGTCCTGGCGCTGATCGTCCTCAACATCGTCAACAACCGACTTGCGCCGCAGACCCACTACCTGCTGTGGTCCTTCGGCGGGTCCGTGGGCCTGCTGGCCTTCGGACTGCTCGACGGCAACACGTGGACCGACATGGGCCTCGGTTGGCAGTACCTGGTTCCGGGCATGATCTGGGGTGCCGCCTGCATCGGCGCGGTCACCGCGGTCTATCTCATCGGTTCCGCCTTCAAGCGGACCCGCACGGCCTTCCACGACGAGCGCATGAGCGAGCTCAGCGGCAGTCGCCTGATGTTCCAGGCCCTGGTCGAGGTGCCCTTCGGCACCGTGCTCCTCGAGGAGATCGCGTTCCGTGCGGTGCTGTTCTCCATGCTGGCCCGAAGGTACGGGGTGATCTGGGGCCTGGTGATCTCATCGGTGCTCTTCGGGCTCTGGCACATCCTGCCGAGCATCGGCACCCACGAGCAGAACCCCGCCCTGGGCTCCGTGGTCGGCCGCGGGATGCGCGGCAACATCCTCGCCGTCGCCCTGAGCGTCGTCACCACCACGGTTGCGGGCGTCGTCTTCGGCGGCCTTCGGCTGGTCTCGGGCAGCGTCCTGGCCCCCATGGGCCTGCACTGGGCCACGAACGGGCTCGGCTACGGGTTCTCGTGGCTGCTCATCCGTGCCAGGGATCGGCGACGGGAGCAGCACCGGCAGCAGGTGCGCCAGCGCCAGCAGGACGTCTCCGACGGGTCTGAGCCGCCAACCGGCGGAGTCGAATGACATCGTTGGGATTCAGGTCGTACGATGACCGCCAGTACGCAGCGGGCGCCCTCGACGAGGGCGTGGCACACGAGTCGACAGCGGCGAAGGCGGAGGAGTCCCGGATGGATGCAGCGCGAGCGCCCCTCGACCACGAGGAGGCCGCGGCGTCGCTCGGCGAACGGGACCGCCGAATCCTGGAGTTCGAGCGCCAGTGGTGGAAGTACGCGGGCGCGAAGGAGCAGGCGATCCGCGACCTGTTCGAGATGAGCGGTACGCGGTACTACCAGCTCCTCAACGGCCTGATCGACTCGCCGCAGGCGCTGGCCTTCGATCCGATGCTGGTTAAGCGCTTGCGACGGATGCGCGCCACGCGGCAGCGCGCCCGGTCGGCTCGGAGGCTCGGGATCGAGATCGACAACCGTTGACGGTTGCCCGACATGGGCTTTGAGAGGTTTCAATAATCACGGTTGTGTAACAATCCCGATGTAACGCTCTGTAAACGGTTTCATCGAGCCGCGCGGAGGCTTACCTTTCTGGCACATTGATCGGGTCTGACACCTGTCTGGCCCCACCACGAATACCGGCCTTTTTGAGGCCGCAGAGAGAGGACCAAGCATGCGCAGGTCGCTGCGAGCAATCGTCGCCACTTCAGCGGTGGCGGCTGTTGCCTTTGGTTCGTTGCTGGCCGTTCCCGCGGCCCAGGCAGCGGACAACAAGATCGTTATCTGGACCGACGCGGACCGGGCACCGGCCATCCGGTACCTGTTCCCCAATGGCTACAAGGGCGTGCCGGTCGAGGTCGTCGTCAAGCCGTTCGAGGAGCTTCGCGACTCGCTCAGCAAGGTGACGGCGGATGCCGCTCCCGACGTCGCCATCGGCGCCAATGACTGGGTCGGCGAACTCGCCGCCAACGGGGTCATCGTGTCGATCAACCTCGCCTCGTCGGCTGCGGCCGGCCTCGAGGCCGGCGCCGTGCAGGCGTTCAACTACAACGGCAAGCAGTACGGCACCCCGGTCGCCGTCGAGAACATCGCGCTCATCACGAATGCGAACCTCATCAAGAAGCAGCCGACCACCTTCGCGGACCTTTCGTCCCAGGCGCTGGCGCTGAAGAAGGCCGGCAAGGTCACGATCCCTCTCGCAGTCCAGCAGGGCTCGGGCGGCGACGCGTACCACATGTACCCGCTCTTCAGCGGTCTTGGCGGCTACATCTTCGGGACCACCGCGAAGGGTGCCTACAACACCAAGGACATCGGCATCTACAACAAGACGTTCGCGGCGAACTCGAAGCTCATTGACACCTGGAACTCGACCGGCCTGATCAACTCGAAGGTCACCGGCGACATCGCCAAGGCCGCATTCCTCGCGGGCAAGGCGCCGTTCTGGATCACCGGTCCGTGGAATCTGAGTGACATCAAGGCGACGAAGAACCTCAAGTACCGCATCACGGCGGTGCCGCCGATCGTGAGTGGTATCAAGCCGGTTCCGTTCGTCGGTTCGCAGGGCTTCATGCTCACCAAGTACGCGGCCGCGCACGGAGTCGAGTCGGCGGCGCGTTCACTGGTCAGCGAGTACATGACGACGGAGAAGGCGCAGTACAACCTCTCCGCCGTGAACGACCGGTTCCCGGCCAACAAGGCGGCAGCCGCTCGTGTCACCAACCCGCAGCTGAAGGCGTTCGGCGCCGCCGGCTCGGGTGGCATTCCGATTCCGAACATCTCGCAGATGAACTCGGTCTGGGGGCCGCTCGGATCGGCGTGGGTCAGCTCGACGCGGGGCCCGGGTGCCATTCCGGCAGCCAAGGCCTTCGCGCAGGCGCAAGGCGCTGTGAAGAAGGCAATCGGTTAACCGAGCATCTTCCAGCGGGTGTGGGCCTTCGCGTATGCGGGGGCCCACACCCGTGCCAGCGGCCGTGGTGACCGCGACGTCGGCAACGGTGCCGATTCCTGTGGCGTGATTGGGGACACGTGATCCAGCTACTGATTTCCCGGTTCGGGGGCCTGCCGGCGACGATCCTGAAGATCGCGCTGCTCAGCGTTGTCAACGCCCTTGCCATCTGGGCCATACCTGCAATGGCCAGCAATGGCTCATGGGTCATGATGGCCTTCATCGTCGTCGCGACGATCGCACTCGACTACCTGCTGTTAACCAAGCGGTTCATCCCCGCCAAGTACGTCGTGATCGGCGCGATCTTCCTCACGGCATTCCAGATCATCCCGATCATCTTCACGATCTTCATCGCGTTCACGAACTACTCCACCGGCAACATTGGCACGAAGCCTGACGCCATCGAGGCGATCGTGCGGGACAGCGTCACCGAATCCGACAACTCGCAGTCCTACGACATGCTGCCGGCGACGAACGCTTCCGACGACCTCGTGCTGATCCTCACTCCCCAGGCCGCGGTGGAAGAGACGCCCGCCGTCGTACCCGGCGAATCGACGGATCCCGGTACCACCGAGTTCGGGGGCGAGGAGAGCAGCCCGCCCGCAGAGTTCGGGGGCGAAGAGAGCAGCCCGCCGGCGGAGTTCGGGGGCGAGGAGAGCAGTCCGCCGGCAGAGTTCGGGGGCGAGGAGAGCAGCCCGCCGGCGGAGTTCGGAGGTGTCGAAACGCCGGCGCCAAGTGCCTCCTCTGACGTGACCTCGGGGACCGACGATCTCAACGTCGCGAGTGACACCGAACCCTCGTCCCTGCCACCTACCTACATCGGCACGAGCGAGGGACTCGACGAGATCCCCGTGTCTGACGTGACGCGTGATGAGTTCGGCACTGTCACCGAAGTCACGGGATTCCCGGTGATCCCCGACACCGAGTTGCCGGCCTACGACGCGGAGATCTCCGCGATGCGAGTGCCCGGTCCCAACGGTGGCTACATCTCGCCTCAGGGCTACACCACCGCCATCGAACTGACGCCCACCCTCGAGTATGACGAAGCGACCGACACGTTCACCTCGGTGCAGACCGGCGACGTCTACGTCGATGCCGGACGAGGTGCCTTCGTCAACGAGACCGATCCGGAAGACTCCCTGGAGCCAGGGTGGCGCGAGACCGTCGGCTTCGAGAACTTCACCAGCGTCTTCACCGATCCGCAGATCCGCGACCCCTTCATCTCCGTCTTCGTCTGGACCTTCGTTTACGCGATGCTGAGCGTCCTGCTCACTTTCGTCCTGGGGCTCTCGCTCGCGGTGGTCCTGAACAAGGAAGGGATGAAGGGACAGCGCATCTACCGGTCGCTGCTCATCATCCCCTACGCCGTACCTGCCTTCCTCTCCATCCTTGTGTGGGGCGGTCTGCTGAACGACGACTTCGGTGCCATCAACACCGTCACCGGCTGGACCATCCCGTGGCTCTTCGATCCGTTCTGGGCGAAGGTCAGCATCCTGCTGGTCAATCTATGGCTCGGTTTCCCGTACATGTTCCTCGTGAGCACGGGGGCGCTGCAGGCCATTCCGGCCGAACTGCAGGAGGCCGCGAGGGTCGACGGTGCCAGGAACTTCCAGGTGTGGCGCATGATCAACATGCCGTTGCTGCTGGTCGCGCTGACACCTTTGCTGATCGCATCGTTCGCCTTCAACTTCAACAACTTCAACAACATCTACCTCCTGACGGGCGGCGGACCCTCGATGGAGGGCTCTGAGGTGGCGGGTGCCACCGACATCCTCATCAGCTACACGTTCAAGATCGCCTTCTCCGCCGGTGAGGGCAACGACTACGGACTGGCGAGCGCGATCTCCATCTACATCTTCTTCATCGTCGGGACGATCTCCCTGATCTCCTTCTCCCGGTCCAAAGCCCTTCGTGAGGAGCGGCCATGAAGTCAACGGAGACGATCCCGGGTGCTCCGGTGATCCCCCCCCGGCCACGACGATCCTTCGGCAAGTGGGTGCGCAGGACGGGATGGCGGCACCTGGTTGCCTGGCTCGCAATCGCCTTCGCCCTGATCCCGGTGCTGTGGGTCGTCAGTGCGGCGTTCACGCTGAGGCCGACGATCAGCGACACGAACCTCATCCCCCAGAACCCCACGCTGGAGAACTTCACCACGCTGCTGAACAACCCCGATCAGCCGTACGTGAAGTGGTACGTGAACACCATGCTGCTCGCGGCTATCACGGCCGTGTTCACCGTGATGATCGCTGCTGGCGCCGCATACGCGTTCAGCAGGTTTCGGTTCAAGGGCCGCAAGGTCGGATTGATGTTCCTGCTGCTCGTTCAGATGTTCCCGCAGTTCCTCGCCCTGGTCGCGATCTACCTGATCATGACGCAGGTGTCGGACATCTTCCCCGCGCTCGGCCTGGACTCCCTGCTCGGTCTTGGGCTGATCTATCTGGGTGGGGCCATGGGTATCAACGCCTGGCTGATCAAGGGGTTCTTCGACACGATTCCGATGGAGATCGACGAATCCGCGAAGGTCGACGGCGCCAGCCACGGACAGATCTTCTGGGGCGTGATCCTGCCGCTGGCCGCCCCCGTCCTGGCCGTGGTGGGCCTGCTGAGCTTCATCTTCACGCTCAATGAGTTCATCATCGCCAAGGCGCTGCTCCAGAGCCCGGACAAACTCACCCTCGCGGTGGGCCTGCAGCAGTTCATTGGCACGAAGTACGCGGAGAACTGGGGCCCATTCGCGGCGGGAGCCCTGCTCGCGGCGATCCCCGTGGTCATCTTGTTCCTGTTCCTTCAGAAGTACATCGTGGGCGGACTGACCCAGGGGTCGGTGAAGGGGTAGTGATGGTCTCCGTGATTGGTGATCGGTCAGCAGATCGTGGTGTGTCGCGAGTGAAGGGTTCGTAGTCATGGCTGAACTGGTGCTGACCGATGTCGACAAGGTCTACGACAACGGATTCCACGCCGTCAAAGACCTGTCCATCGAGGTTACCGATGGTGAGTTCCTCGTCCTGGTGGGACCGTCCGGCTGTGGGAAGACCACGGCCCTGCGCATGATCGCGGGTCTTGAGGAGATCACGGACGGCACCATCTCGATCGGCGGCAAGGTGGTGAACGAGGTGTCGCCTCGCGATCGCAACATCGCGATGGTCTTCCAGAACTACGCGCTCTACCCGCACATGACCGTCGCGGAGAACATCGGCTTCGGGCTGGCGCTCCGCCGTGACCCGAAGGCGGAGATCCGAGAGAAGGTCGATAAGGCCGGGCGGCTCCTCGACCTGACCTCGATGCTCAGCCGTCGGCCCAAGCAGCTCTCCGGAGGCCAACGGCAGCGCGTTGCCATGGGACGAGCGATCGTCCGCGACGCGGAGCTCTTCTTGATGGACGAGCCGCTGTCGAACCTCGACGCCAAGCTGCGCGTGCAGATGAGAGCGGAGATCGCCTCCCTGCAGCAGCAGCTCGGCATCACGACGGTCTATGTCACGCACGATCAGGTCGAGGCCATGACCATGGGCCACCGAGTGGCGGTGATGCGCCTCGGTGAGCTGCAGCAGATCGCCCCTCCTCAGGAGCTGTACGACAACCCCGACAACGTCTTCGTCGCCGGGTTCATCGGTACGCCGCCCATGACGCTGTTCCATGCTGACCTGACAGTCGGAGCAGACGGCACGCGGCTGCGTGTGGGCACGCAGGACATCGTCCTTCAGGGCGACGTGGCGGCCGCACGCCCCTTCCTCGCGGCGGCCAGCGGCGGGGAGATCATCGCCGGTATCCGCGCCGAGGACATCTACGTGCAGGAGCGGGAGGGATTCGCCCCTCTGGAGATCAGCGTCCTCCTGAGCGAGGCGCTCGGGCCGTCCGTCCACGTGAACTTCCTGCTCGAGGGCACGCCGGTCGACGAAGGGCGTCTTGGCAGCGGCCTTGCCTCGGCGGCCGAGAACGAACTCAACCGGCTGGGCCAGGTCAGCGGAATCGAGGGAGTTGCAGCGTTCCCGCCGCGGATGAACTTCCCGGTGGGTTCCCGCATGACGGCGTGGATCGATACCGCCCGCCTGCTGTTCTTCGATGTGGAATCGGGTCGTGCGCTTCGGTAGCGCTGTTGCCGCCGGTGCTGCGGCGGTGCTCGTCAGCCTCGCTGTGTCACCGGCGGTCGCCGACGAGTCGCTGACCTCCCTGGCCGTGCCCGCGGTGCGGTCGCCCATCTCGTCGGACACGTTCTACTTCGTGATGACGGATCGCTACGCCGACGGCGACCCGGGCAACAACACGGGCGGTCGCACCGGCCCCCTTGAGACGACGGGATTCGAGCCGGCGTCCGACGCGTTCTACCACGGTGGCGACCTCGCGGGCCTCACGGGACGCTGCGATGCGTCGGATCCGGCGGACGAGGGGCTCGGCCGGCTCAAGCGGCTCGGCTTCACGGCGGTGTGGATCACCCCGCCGTTTGTTCAGCGCACCGTGCAGGGCTCGAGCGCTGCCTACCACGGGTACTGGTTCCTCGACATCACGAAGCCCGACCCGCACGTCGGCACGGAAGCCGACTTCGCTGCGTTCATGGGTTGCGCGAAGAAGCTCGGGCTCAAGGTCTTCCTCGACGTCGTGGTCAACCACACGGCCGACGTCATCTCGTACAAGGAGGGCAACGCCTACGTGCCACTGGCGAAGGCGCCCTACCGGACGGCCACAGGCCGGCCGTTCAATCCGTGGAGGTTCACGGCCGGCTCCGCCTTCCCGCGCCTTGCACCCCGGCGCAGCTTCGCGAAGACGCCGAGAGTGGACGCGCCGTTCGCATCCGCGAAAGGCCCGGCCGTGCTCAACGAGGTCACTCGCTACCACAATCGCGGAGATATCGCGTGGGGCAGCTGCGTCGGCAGATGCGAGATGGACGGCGACTTCTCCGGGCTCGACGACCTCATGACCGAGGACTGGACCGTCGTGAAGGCGCTCGCCGACGCCTACGGCGAGTGGATCACGAAGTACGGCGTCGACGGCTTCCGGATCGACACCGCCAAGCACGTCGATCCGTACTTCTTCGGACGGTGGCTGCCCCTTGTCAATCAGACCGCGGCGGCGGCGGGGAAGCCGTCCTTCACGAGCTTCGGCGAGGCATGGCTCACCGACACCGCTCAGTTGTCCGAGCTCATGCTCGCCCGTCAGCTGCCGTCCGTGCTCGACTTCCCCTATCAGGACACGGTGCGCAAGTTCGTTTCCGACCAGGTGACCGGCCGATCTCTTGCCCTCCTGTTCGACGACGACGACTACTACACGTCAGCGTCCACGAACGCCTACGGCCTGACGACGTTCCTCGGCAACCACGACATGGGCCGGATCGGCTTCTTCCTGGCGACCGGGACGTCGGCCGAGGGACCTGCTCTGCTTGAGCGCGATGTGCTCGCCCACGACGTGCTCTACCTGACGAGGGGCGTGCCGGTCGTCTACTACGGCGACGAGGTCGGGATGACCGGCTCCGGCGACGGAAAGGACAAGAACGCGCGACAGGACATGTTCCCCACCGAGGTGGCCGCCTGGCGGACCGAGGAGCGGGTCGGCGGCGCACCCATCGGCTCGAACTCCGCGTTCTCCCGCGCAACGCCGATCGAGGCGCACATCGGCGAGCTGGCCCGACTTCGCTCGGAGAACCCCGCGCTGTCGTCCGGACCGCAGATCACCCGGTACGGCGACGGGTCGGTGTTCGCGGCGAGCCGGATCGACGTCGCGGCGCGCACGGAGTACCTGGTGGCGTTCAACACCGCGGACGAGGCGGTGAGCGCCTCGATTCCGACGTCGACGCCGTCGGCCGCCTGGTCGTCGCTGAGGGGCGCCGGCGGGGCGGTCACCGATGCGGCAGGGAAGATGTCACTGTCCGTCCCGGCCCGTTCGTCGGTCGTGCTGAAGGCGGACTCGACGCTTCCTTCGCCTGGCGCTCCCGCGGTGAGTGTCACCGCCGCGCAGGACGCCGTGACGGGCAGGTACAAGGTCAGCGCGACGGTTCCCGGCGCCGATCCCTCGTCCGTGACCTTCGTCATGCGCAGGAAGGGCGCGGCGAACTGGACCGTTCTGGGCACCGACGATGCTCGGCCCTTCCGGGTGTTCGTGCCGCCGGCGCGGAGGGCGAGTGCGGAGATTGCCGCGGTCGTGACCGATTCCGTGGGCCAGCGGGCCTCGTCACCGCCGATCACGACGGGCCTGTCACCCTTCAGCTGACCGTGCCACGGGTCGTGGGGGGTCGGCGCCGCTGTTCGGGCGATCGGGACTGCGACCGGGGCGGATCGTGCCAAGATGACGAGGTTCCGATCATCCGCGCGAGCGCGAGGAGGTGCGGGTGCGGCCACGAGGCGTGATGCTGTGCGCCCTCCTGGGGCTTGCACTGGCAACCCTCCCGGGCATCGGCAACCCCGCTGCCGCCGCGTCCGACGCCCTCGTCGTCTGGGTCCCCGAAGCCTTGGCGCCCGCAGTCCGGGCTGAGGTGGCCACCGGCTTCCGCGGGCGTGCGGTCACCGTCGTGCCGACGGACGTCACCGATCTGCGGAGGGCGCTCGACGCCGCCGAGCCGGGCCAGGAGCCCGACATCGTCTGGGCCCCCGGCACCGCGACGGGGGAGCTCGTGGGCGCGGGCCTCGTCGAGCGACTTCCGCTGTCGCAGGTCCTCCGCGACGAGTTCCCGCCCAACGTCCTGGACGCCTTCCGCTTCGGGTTCGCCTACTACGGCATCCCCGTGCAGTACGAGAACGTGGCCCTGGTCGTCAACCGCGATCTGGTGCCCGAGGCGCTGGACAGCTTCGCCGATGTCGAGCGCAGCGCCCGCCGACTCGTCAACGACGACACGGCCATGGTCGGCATCGCCGTTGGCCAGGTGCCCGACGGGGGTGCCGTGGCGCTCGGCCCGCTGTTCGTCGGACTGGGCGGCTACCTGTTCGGACGCAACCCCGCCGGCAGCCTCGACCCGTACAACGTCGGGTTGAACTCGGCGGAATTCCGATCGAATGCCGACGCCATCGACCGCTGGAACCGCAATGGCCTCCTGTCTGCCAGCCTGGACGACAGGGCCGCGCAGGAGGCGTTCCTCGGGGGTCGAGCGCCCTTCTGGCTGACCGGGCCGCGCTCGACGCGAGTTCTGGACCGGGCGTCCTTCGCCGTGGAAGTGGTGCCCGTCCCGCCGATCGCGGAGGGGGTGACGCCTGCCTCGTTCGTCGACGTGTCCGGATTCATGGTGACGGCGTATGCCAGCCAGCATGGCGCCCTGGACGAGGCCATGACCCTTGTCCGGCGGCTCTTCTCGGTCGGCCGGGTGCAGTCGGCGATCGCGGCCGTCACGCCGGCCGCGCCGGCTCGACGGGAGGCGGCCATGAGCGCGCGTGCCGCGTCGTTCGCCGCCGCGGCTACCGACGGCCCGGCCCTGCCCAACATCGCTCAGGCCGACGCCGTCCTCGATCCCCTCGACCGGGCGTGGCGCGAAGCGACCTCAGGGGTGGCCGCACGGCCGGCCGGCGAGGTCTTCGCCGATGCCCAGCGCAGGGCGCTGCTCGCCGTCGGCTAGGTCCCCGGCATTTGCACTCGACAGTGCAGAGTGCTAACTTTTTCGTTAGCACTCTCCACCTGAGAGTGACAATTTCCGTACGGACGTTCCGGGAGGAACAGCCCCCATGTCAAAGATCATCGCATTCGACGAGGAGGCCCGACGGGCTCTCGAGCGCGGCATGAACGTGCTCGCTGACGCCGTCAAGGTCACCCTCGGCCCCAAGGGCCGCAACGTTGTCCTGGAGAAGAAGTGGGGAGCCCCCACGATCACCAACGACGGTGTCTCCATCGCCAAGGAAATCGACCTCGAGGACCCGTACGAGAAGATCGGCGCCGAGCTGGTCAAGGAGGTCGCCAAGAAGACCGACGACGTCGCTGGTGACGGCACCACCACCGCGACCGTGCTGGCTCAGGCACTCGTCCGTGAGGGTCTGCGCAACGTGGCCGCCGGCGCCAACCCGATGGGCCTGAAGAAGGGCATCGAGAAGGCCGTCCAGGTCGTCAGCGACGAGCTCCTGGCCATGGCCAAGGACGTCGAGACCAAGGAGCAGATCGCTTCCACCGCGGCCATCTCCGCTGGTGGTGACATGGAGGTCGGTGAGCTCATCGCCGAGGCCATGGACAAGGTCGGCAAGGAAGGCGTCATCACCGTCGAGGAGAGCAACACCTTCGGCCTCGAGCTCGAGCTCACCGAAGGCATGCGCTTCGACAAGGGCTACATCTCGGCGTACTTCATGACCGACCCGGAGCGCATGGAGGCTGAGCTCGAGGATCCCTACATCCTCATCGCCAACTCCAAGATCTCCGCGGTCAAGGACCTCCTGCCGCTGCTGGAGAAGGTCATGCAGTCCGGCAAGCCCCTCGTCATCATCTCCGAGGACGTCGAGGGCGAGGCCCTGTCCACACTGGTCGTTAACAAGATCCGCGGCACCTTCCGCTCGGTGGCCATCAAGGCTCCCGGCTTCGGTGACCGTCGCAAGGCCATGCTGCAGGACATCGCCATCCTCACGGGCGGTACCGTGATCTCCGAAGAAGTCGGCCTCAAGCTCGACACGACGGGCCTTGAGCTCCTCGGTCGCGCCCGCAAGGTCGTCGTCACGAAGGATGAGACCACGATCGTCGAGGGTGCCGGCGACGCCGAGCAGATCGCCGGCCGCGTCTCGCAGATCCGCGCAGAGATCGACAAGTCGGATTCCGACTACGACCGCGAGAAGCTGCAGGAGCGCCTGGCCAAGCTGGCCGGCGGTGTCGCGGTCATCAAGGTCGGCGCGGCCACCGAGGTCGAGCTCAAGGAGCGCAAGCACCGCATCGAGGATGCCGTTCGCAACGCGAAGGCAGCAGTCGAGGAGGGCATCGTGCCCGGCGGCGGCGTCGCACTGATCCAGGCCATGAAGACAGCCGAGGCCAAGATCGACGCTCTCGGCCTGACCGACGAGCAGGCCGTCGGCGCGAACATCGTTCGCGTTGCCGTGTCGGCTCCGCTGAAGCAGATCGCCATCAACGCCGGCCTCGAGGGCGGCGTCGTGGCGGAGAAGGTGCGCGACCTCGAGCCCGGTTGGGGCCTGGACGCCGCGACCGGCGAGTACGTCGACATGATCAAGGCCGGCATCATCGATCCGGCCAAGGTCACCCGCTCCGCGCTGCAGAACGCGGCGTCGATCGCCGGCCTGTTCCTGACGACCGAGGTCGTCGTGGCCGACAAGCCCGAGAAGTCGGCGCCGGCGATGCCCGGTGGCGGCGACATGGGTGGCATGGACTTCTGAGAACCACGCACGACGCACCACAAGGAAGGGCGGTCCCGACAGGGGCCGCCCTTCCCCTCTTCGCCGACCACAGCGTCCCGCGTCACTGAGGGCCGCCTCAATGACGCGGGACGCTGCAGTCAACGGGACAGGGCCGCGGCGATGCGCGACTTGAGGCTGGTCTGCTCTCGGGCCAGGTCGGACCAGCCCCACCTGACCACCGTCAGGCCACGGGCCCGGAGTCTGTCCTCGCGCCGCTTCTCCTCGTACAGGGCTCTCGGCTCGTCGTACTTCAGTCGCCCGTCCGCCTCGCCGACGACACCGTGGTCGGGCCAGTAGAAGTCGACTCGGCCGATCAGCCCCGATTCGTCGCAGATCTCCACCTGCATCTCGGGCAGGGGGATGCGCCAGGAGGTGAACGTGGCGTACGACCAGGACTCGAGCGCGGTCTCTCGTCGTGGATCCAGCAGGTGGAGTGCCTGGGACGCCAGGCGCACCCCACGGATGCTGCCGAGCTGGGACAGCACCCAGCCGACCTCATCCCGGTTGAGCAGGCCGTCGGCCAGTGCCCGGTCTCCAGCGCTGAGCGCATCGGGCAGGCGGTGGGTGCGGGCGATGTCGATCCACGTGCGGGTCGCCGTGGTGACGGGGCACGGCACGTCGATGACGTCCTCGCGGGCTAGGCGGCATTCGCGATAGCGCACCCCTGCGCGAATACCCGTCCAGGCCCCTTCCGGCACGAGCAACTGGACGAGTGCTGGGACGCCGCTGACCAGCGGCATCCCGTGGAGGACGGCCGCCGAGCTGAATCCGACGGTGCAGTCGGGGCGTGCCCGCTGAGCGGCCAGAGCCCTGCGGGCATGCTCACCGCGCATCGCCGCGAAAGCGTCCCCATCGCCTGCGGGCTCGGTGCGCAGGTAGACCCCGGTGGCGAGCCTGCGCCAGTGTCCACCGCGGACCCGGTGCCGGATCTGGTCGCGAGTGAGGCCGGCCGCCAGGGCTTCGTCACGGCGAACGATGGCAGGCAGTCCGGGTGGATCGCCAGCGACGAGAACAACCATGCGCGGCACCTTGCAGGAACGCCGTGTCACCCGCAAGCGACCATCCACAACCCCGCCGACTGCAGCGTCCGGCGTCAGTGAGGTCCGCCTCACTGACGCCGGACGCTGCAGTCGGCGAATAGGGTCGTTGCATGGGGATTCCTGATCGCGCTCGCGTCGTCGTTGTCGGTGGCGGCGTCATCGGAACGTCGATCGCCTACCACCTAGGCCACCTCGGGTGGTCTGACGTCGTGCTGCTCGAACGGGACCGGCTGACATCTGGCACCACGTGGCACGCCGCTGGCCTCATGACCTGCTTCGGCTCCCTGTCCGAGACCTCCATGGCCATGCGGATGTACTCGCGCGAGCTCTACGCCCGGCTGGAGGAGGAGACCGGCCTGTCGACCGGCTTCACCCGCGTCGGGTTCATCGAGGTGGCCGCGGACGAGGGACGGCTCGAGGAGTACCGCCGGGTCGCCGCCTTCAACCGGATCGTCGGCCTCGACGTCCACGAGATCACGCCGGCGGAGATCGCCGAACGCTTCCCGATGGCGAGGACGGACGATCTGCTGGCCGGCTTCTACGTGCCGCAGGACGGACGGGTCAATCCCGTCGACGTCACGATGTCGCTGGCCAGGGGTGCGCGCATGCAGGGCGTGCAGATCGTCGAAGGCGTGTCCGCGACGGGCGTGACGTCGTCCGCGGGCCGGGTCACGGGCGTCACGACGACCCAGGGCGACATCGAGTGCGAGGTCGTCGTCAACTGCACGGGGATGTGGGCCCGTGAGCTCGGCGAGCGCTCCGGGGTCGTCATCCCGCTCCAGGCTGCGGAGCACTACTACCTGATCACGGAGCCGATCGAGGGCGTGGATCCCGCCTGGCCGATCATCGAGGACCCCTCGCGGCACGGCTACTACCGCGAGGAGGGCGGCGGCCTCATGATCGGCCTGTTCGAGCCGGTGTGCGCGCCCTGGCACGTCGACGGGATCCCCGCGGACTTCTCCTTCGGCGAGATCACCCCGGACTGGGACCGCATGGGCCCCTATGTGCAGCGGGCGATGGAGCGTGTGCCGATCTCGATGGAGACGGGTATCCGCAAGTTCTTCTGCGGTCCCGAGTCCTTCACTCCTGATCTCGCGCCTGTTGTCGGCGAGGCGCCGGACCTGCGCAACTACTTCGTGGCGGCCGGCATGAACTCCGTGGGCATCATCCACGGCGGCGGACTCGGCCGGCTGATGGCCACATGGATCGTCGACGGCCAGCCGGACATGGACATCACCGGTTTCAACATCGACCGGTTCCAGCCCTACCAGCTCAATCCGCGGTACCGCGCGGAACGGACCGTCGAGACCCTCGGCATGGTCTACGAGACTCACTTCCCAGGGCGCTCCATGCACACGGCCCGCGGAATCAAGCGCTCCCCGATCCACGACCGGCTCGCCGCCCAGGGCGCCTACTTCCGTGATGTGAGCGGCTGGGAGGGGGCGGACTGGTTCGCCGGGCCCGGGGTCGAGCCGCGTGTCGACGAGCTGACCTGGGGTCGACAGAGCTGGTTCGACACCTGGGCGGCGGAGCACCGTGCCGTGCGCGACGGCGTCGGCCTGATGGACATGTCCTTCATGTCGAAGTTCCTCGTGCAGGGGCGAGACGCCGGCCGGGTGCTCGACTGGGTCTCTGCGAATGCGGTCGACGGCGAGCCCGGCGTGATCACCTACACGCAGTGGCTGAACGAGGCGGGCACGCTCGAGGCCGACCTCACCGTGACGAAACTGGACGACGGCGAGTTCATGGTCGTGGCCTCCGACAACGCCCACGGTCACGTCCTGGGCCGGCTGCGACGGCACGTCGGTGACGCGCACGCCTTCGTGACCGACGTGACATCCGGACTGGCCCAGCTGAACGTCCAGGGACCCCGTTCGCGTGAGCTGCTGCAATCGCTCACGAGCGCGGACATGTCGAACGGCGCGTTTCCGTTTCGTGCAGCCCGGCAGATCGACATCGGCTTCGCGAGGGCCCTGTGCGTGCGCATCACGTACCTCGGCGAACTGGGCTACGAGCTGTACGTGCCGGCAGAGCAGGCCATGCACGTGTACGAGCAGCTGTTCGAGGCCGGCGCGGCTGTCGGCATGCGCCATACGGGGCTCAAGGCGCTCGCCAGCCTGCGCATGGAGAAGGGCTACCGCGACTACGGGCACGACATCGACAACACCGACTCCGTCCTCGAGGCCGGGCTCGGCTTCGCCGTCGCGCTGGACAAGCCGGGCGGCTTCATCGGGCGCGACGCGGTGCTGGCGCAGAAGGCCGCCGGGCCACTGCGGCGGCGCCTCGTGCAGGTTCGCCTGCTCGATCCACAGCCGTTGATGCACCACGCCGAGATCGTCCATCGCAATGGTGCGCCCCTGGGCTACGTGCGAGCGGCCAGCTACGGGCACACCCTCGAAGGTGCGGTCGGACTCGCCATGATCGACGCCGACGAGCCCATCACGTCCGACTACCTCGGATCGGGATCGTGGGAGATCGAGGTGGCCGGGGTCCGTCATCCGGCGGTGGCATCGCTGCGCCCCATGTATGACCCGGACAACTCACGGATCCGTGCGTGACGGGTCGGACATGGCCCGCCCGGGCCGCGCGCATGGCAGGCTGTCGACTGTGGTGACGAGTGAGGGTTCCTGGGCGATTCAGACCGTCGATGGCGCGGACGTGAGACTGCGGAGCGGGCGCATCGGCCTGGTGAACGTCGATGTCAGCGCACCGGTCGCCAGCGGCGACCTGCACGCCACGGCGGAGCATGTCCACCTGGGGCTGCGCCTGGCGCTCGACGAGCTGCGCACCGGCAACTTCGTCGTGCAGGCAGCGGCTCGTGCCCTCGTCACACGGCACGATGCTCATGTGCTGGCCTACTCGGGCAAGGGCGTCACGAGTGAGACTCCGTGGGTCGTGACCGGTCGCGCGATCGCGGGCAACGTCGACGTCGAGATCGCCCTGACGATCACACCGATCGGGCCCGACCACGATCCGCTGGCCGAGATCGACATCGTCGGTACCGCGTCGTTCGGCCGGGTGCACCTGCCGCTGCCCGGCATGGGCACCGTCGAGGACTTCTCCATCGACCTCGATGCCCGCCTGGCGCTCTCGCCGACGGGCTGAGCGTCAAAGGTCGCGGCGGCCGCCCTGCGCAGGTCGCGCGACGAAGTGCTCGGGTGGCGTGAAGGCCTCCACGGCGAACGCCGCGGTGATCGCTTGCGCCGTGTCGTCGATGTCCTCGCGGCGCACCAGCGCGATGGTGCAGCCTCCGAAGCCACCTCCGGTCATGCGCGCACCGAAGGCCCCGGCGGAGAGGGCGGCAGCGACGCTCACGTCGAGCTGGGGGACCGTCACGCGGAAGTCATCGCGAAGAGACGCATGGGACGCGGTGAGCTCGGGCCCTACATCGCTGATCCGTCCCGCTTCGAGTAGTGCCCGGACGTTGAGGACGCGCGCGTTCTCGGTGATGACGTGACGCGCGCACGCGGCCTGGTCGGCGGTCAGCCGTGCGGTCGCGCTGTCGAGGTCGGCGAGGGTGGCGGACCTGAGCGAGGGGACACCGAGCACGTCCGTCGCCTCCTCGCACTGCCGCCTGCGGTCGGCGTACTGGCCGTCGGCCAGCACGTGGGGTGCGTTCGTGTTCGTGACCAGGAGTACCGCGTCGTCGGACGACGCGGGCCACGGTACGTGCTCGATGGCGCCGGACTCGGTGTCCATGAACAGGACCGTGCCCGTCGTGCACAGCAGGGACGCGGTCTGATCCATGATCCCGCAGGGCATGCCGACGACGACGTTCTCCACCTGCTGTCCCCATCGTGCGAGCTCGGCGAGGGGACGTTGCCACCCGCCGAGCTCGTCCATGGCCAGGAGGGTGGCGCACGTGATGGCGGCCGACGAGGACAGGCCGGCGCCGACAGGGACATCGGACAGCAGGGCGAGGTCCCACCCGTGGCCGGGCCGGGCACCGTCGGGGGCGTTGGCCTCGGCCACCCAGGCCGAGCCGCTCAGGTAGGCGAGCCACCCCTTCGGGCGGCCCGGCCCGACGTCGTCGAGGTCGACCTCTTCGAGTCCCCGTCCCGAGGCCACGGCGCGGATGCGCCGATCGGAGCGGGGACGGGCGGCGAGGTACGCGCGCTCCTCGATCGCCAGGGGCATGACGAAGCCACCCGTGTAGTCGGTGTGCTCGCCGATGAGGTTGACGCGGCCGGGTGACGACCACACGCCCGTCGGTTGCGTGCCGTACGTCTCAGCGAAGAGCGCGGCAACCCGGTCGGCGGGGCTCACTCCTCACTCGCCCCCATCGCGTCGCGCAGCATCTGGGCCGCGTCCTCGGGGCAGATGTCGTTGATCCACACGGCGGCGGCCGACTCCGATCCCGCGAGGTACTTGAGCTTCCCGGGAGCCCGACGGAGGGAGAAGATCTCGAGGAACAGCCGACTGAACTGCTCGTCGCCATGGACCGGGGCCTGATGCCAGGCCGCGATGTAGGGCATCTGGACCCCGAGCGTGGAGTCGAGCGCCTTCAGGATGCGCAGGTACATCGTTGCGAACTCGACCTTCTCGGCCTCGGTCAGGTCGGGCAGCCGGCTGATGGCGCGCTTCGTGAACAGCTGGATCTCGAACGGCCATCGAGCGGCCCGTGGGATGAAGGCGATCCAGTGCTCCCCGTCGTACAGCACGCGGTCGGCGTCGCTCACCTCCTGCTCGATGATGTGCGCGAACAGGTCGGTGCCGGTGCGGTCGTGGAACGAGCGGGCACTCGTGCGGATCTGCTCGTCACGTGGCGGCACGAAGGGGTAGGCGTAGATCTGCCCGTGCGGATGCGACAGCGTCACGCCGATCTCGACGCCGCGGTTCTCGAAGATGAAGACGTACTCGACTCCGTCGATGGCGGAGAGGTCGAGCGTGCGGTCAATCCAGGCGTCCAGGACGAGGCCGATGCGCTCGGCCGGCACGTTCGCCAACGACGACCCATGATCCGACGTGAAGCAGACCACCTCGCACCGGCCGAAGCCGTGCCGGGTGCGCTCGTCGTAGACCTCGGCGTCCTGGCCGGGATCATGCTGCGTCAGCGATGGGAACCGGTTCTCGAAGACGACCACGTCGTAGTCGCCCTCGGGGATCTCGGTGAGTTGGTCACCATGGGTGGGGCACAGGGGGCACTCGCTGCTGGGCGGCAGGAACGTCCGGGCCTGCCGGTGGCCCGCGACGACGACCCATTGATCGGCCAGCGGGTCGTGCCGAAGCTCGGTGTGGGTCGGCGCGTCTTCGAGTTCGCGCCGATCGACCGAGTCCCGGACGTTGCCGGGCTGGGCGTCGAAGTAGATGATGGCGCGGCCGTCGGCCAAGGTGCGAACGACCTTGACCGGTGCGGCGCCGGGATGGTCGGGGCTCGTGCTGGTGCTCATCAGGAATCCGACGTCCTTTCTTGGTTCGAGACAAGGATCACGACGTCGCCCGCAGGGACGACCACGGCGCCGTCGGCCTGCTCGCGGCTGGGCAGGAGACGCCAAGAGGGACGGCGCGCGGGTCCGGGCGGCGAGATATCGACTTCCTGCCCGGTCGTGCCGTGGTTGAGGAGGAACAGGTATCGCTCGGTTTCCGTCTCGCGCACGGCCACCTCGACGTCGGTCGGAGGAGGGGTATGGAGGATGGGGAGGGCGCCGGACGCGGCGCCGATGTCGAGGAGGAGCGCCCCCAGGTCCGGCGCCTCGAGGCCAACGGAGATGTACCAGGCGGTGCCCTCGCCGATGCCGGGCAGGCGGCGACGAGTCACCGCGGGGGCGCCGTCGAGGTCGCCGCCGACGTAGGAGAGCACGACGTCTGCGTCCGTGGCATGGACGTGCTCCGTCCACTCACGGCCCTTGAGTGCGCCGCTGAGGCCGGTGCCCTCGTGTGCGATCAGGTCGACGCTCTGGCCAGGCAGGAGCGGACGGTACTCCTCGACCCACAGTCCGAGCAGGTCCTGCCACGGTGCGGGGTAACCGCCCAGCCGCACATGGTCGGACTCGTCGACCGCCCCAGAGAAGTAGCCGACGACCACGGTGCTGCCCGCCGCTGCTGCGTCGATGACGCTCTGCGCAGCGGCATCGGTGGACAGGTACAGCTGCGGCACCAGTACAAGCGGGTAGCGGCTGAGGTCGCTCTCCGGATGGACGAAGTCGATCGCGTAGCCGCGCGCCCACAGGGGCTCGTACCACTGTCGGATGATCGACACCAGGGACAGCCCGGTGGACGGACGCGAGTCGAGCTCGAGCGCCCACCAGGAGTTCCAGTCGAGAACGATCCCGACGTCGGCGTGCGTCCGGGCCCCGGCGAGTGAGTCCAGCGACTCGAGTTCGGCACCCAGTGCGACGACGCTGCGCCACGTCCGGGTGCGCGGTCCGGCGTGCGGGAGCATCGCCGAGTGCCACTTCTCCGCGCCGCCCACCGCTGCGCGCCACTGGAAGTGGAGTACGGCGTCGGCGCCTCGAGCGACCTGCTGCAACGACCAGCGACGGTACTCGCCACCGGACTTGGGGGGATTGACGGAACGCCAGTTGATGGCGGACACAGCCTGCTCCATGAGGAGCCACGGACGTCCGTCACCGAGCGACCGCATGAGGTCCGCGCCGGCCGCCCCCTCGACGTGCGAGGACGAGTCGGCGAGGTCGGGGTACCAGTCGTCGCTCACGAGGTCCTCGGCGGCCGCCCACGCCCAGTAGTCGGCATGGGGGAAGAAGCGCATGAAGTTCGTGGTGATGGGCTTGTCCGGGGCGGAGTGGCCACGGATCACATCGCGCTCCGCCCTGAACAGGTCGAGCATGGCATCGGAGGAGAAGCGCTTGAAGTCGAGTTGCTGCGTGGGGTTCGGGAAGTACGGGGTGCGCCGCGGGGGGATCACCTCGGCCCAGTCGGAGAATCGCTGCGACCAGAACGCCGTTGCCCACGAATCGTTCAGCACGTCGAGGGATCCGTATCGCTTCACCAGCCAGTCACGGAACGCCTCGGCAGAGGTGTCGCACCAGCACGCGGGAGTGTGCGCGCCGTACTCGTTGCCCACGTGCCACATGACCACCGCGTCGTGGTCGGCATACCGGTGGGAGATCCGGTCGGCGAGCGCCAGCGCCTTGTCCCGGTAGATGGGCGACGACGGGCAGTACTGCTGGCGAGCTCCGTAGGCGAGGCGGACACCCTGGTCGGTGACGGGCAGGGACTCTGGCCACAGGTGGCCGAGCCAGGGCGGTGGCGAGGCGGTGGCCGTCGCAAGGTCCACGCGGACGCCGGCCGCGAGGCATGCGTCGAGCACGGTGTCGAGCCACCCGAACTCGTATCGCCCGGGTGCCGGCTCGAGGAACGCCCAGGAGAACACGCCCACGGTGACGAGGTTGACGTGCGCCTCGACCATGAGGCGCAGGTCCTCGGCCCAGACCGACGGTTCCCACTGCTCGGGATTCCAGTCGCCGCCGAAGCCGAGGGCCGGCAGCCGTGGAATCGCGTATCTCTCATCACCGTTCATCGGCGTCACCCTCTCGCTCGACCCCGGCCCGGGCATCAACTAGCCTGCGTGCCTTGTGACCTCCGAGACAGCCTTCACCGACATCCACGAAGCGCCCGACCCGTCGAGCACGTGTTTCGTGTACGAGCACGGCTGGCAGTCGTGGAGTCCGGCTGGGGTCTATCCCGCGGACCTGCCTCATTCTCCTCGGCCGCAGAAGGCGATCTGGCAGGCCATGGCCTTCCGACCAGAAGTCCCTTCCCCCAACAGGTTTCCAGGCAGAGGGACTGCTCGGCGTGGTGAACGAGGATGGGAGTGCGGACCTGTTCTTCAGTCCTCGACCCGACCTCGAGGTCGCCACGATCCGTGCCGCGGACACGTCCGGCCGGCTGATCGTCAGGGCCAACGGCTCGGTGGACCACCTCGCGGCCGCCTCGCTCGACGAGGCGCTGGCGGCCGTCGGCGGTCGGCTTGCCGAAGCCCTCGTATCGAGGCCGATAGTTGCGCTGCCCGCAGGCTGGTGCTCTTGGTACACCTACTGGAACGCCGTGACCGCCCAGGACATCATCGACAACCTCGAGGTCATCGACCGCGAGGAGCTCGGCATCGACGTGGTCCAGGTGGACGACGGGTACCAGCAGGAGATCGGCGACTGGCTGTCGTCGCGGGCCGCCTTCGGCGATCTCGAGGACGTGGCTCGCCGCATCGTCGACTCCGGGCGGACGCCCGGACTGTGGACGGCGCCCTTCATGGTGGGGGAGCACTCCGATCTTGCGAGGATGCATCCGGACTGGCTCGTCGAGGGCGCGGTGGCCGCGGAGCAGCACTGGGGCCAGCGCATCGGTGTGCTCGACGTGACGCACCCAGCGGCGGCCGAGCACCTGGTCGCGATGTTCGCGGCCCTCCGTGAGCGCGGCTTCGCCTTTCACAAGGTCGACTTCATCTACGCCGGAGCCATGGAGGGCCGGCGTCATGAGGACGTGTCGGGTGTCGAGGCCTATCGCCGCGGCCTCGACCTCATCCGCGCGGGTGCCGGCCAGGACGCGGTGATCCTCGGTTGCGGTGCGCCCCTGCTGCCGAGCATCGGACTGGTCGATGCCATGCGCATCAGCCCCGACGTGATGCCCGCGTGGGAGCCCGATCTCGGGGACATCAGCCAGCCGGCGATGCGCAGCGCCCTGGCCGCCGGTCGGGCCCGGGCCTGGATGCACGGACGGCTCTGGGTCAACGACCCCGACTGCGTGCTCGTTCGTCCCGAGGTCGAACGGCCGGAACCCTGGTACGAGTACGTGGCAACGCTGGGGGGTCTGGCCGTGAGCAGCGATCCTCTGCCACACCTGGACGCCGCTCACCTCGATCGAACTCGCGGGCTCATGGTGCCGGCGGACCTCGAGCCGGTCGGCTGGGACGCGTGGGCGGGGCCCGACCAAGGGCTGATCCATCGGCCACCCGCCTTCCTGTGAGCCTGGGGACCGTTGCGGACCCGACGATAACGCAAGGTTTCGCAGATTACCGAAAGATAGGCGCCGCGTCACGGGGGTCGGCTCGCTGACGGGAATTTGGGTGGTTTGCGTGTATTGCCGGAAATACCCCTTTCTCTTGGTTTCGATAACGGGTCGATAACGGCATGCATCGCAGTCATTGACAAATCTTCGTAAGGTGGTTGAGTGCTGGTATGACCGCTGTCGAACCGCTCGTCGAGGCACCCGGCGTGCCCGCGGAGCTTCGACAGGACCGGATCGCGGACGAGGTCGAGTCGTCGGGGTTCGCGCGGGTCACCGACCTGGCCGATCGCTTCGGCGTCTCGGTGGTCACCGTGCGCTCGGACCTCGGGTCGCTCGAGGCCGTTGGCCGGGTGCGACGCGTGCGCGGGGGTGCCGTCCCGGTCGGTGCGCTGCGTCATGAGCCACCACTCGAACTTGCCGCACGCGAGCACGAGAAGCAGAAGGCAGCGATCGCCGCATATGCCGCGTCGCTGGTTCAGCCCGGGCAGGTCGTCATCCTCGACGTCGGGTCGACCACGACGGCCATCGCCCTCGAACTCGTGGCCCGGCGCGACCTGCACGATGTCACGATCGTCACCAATGGCCTCAACGTCGCGCTCGCCCTCGAGCCGGCCTCCGACCGCATCAGCGTGCTCGTCACGGGCGGGATGGTGCGCCAGCTGCAGCATTCGCTCGTGAACCCCTTCGGGTCCTTGATCCTCGAGCAGATATCTGCGCACATGGCCTTCATCGGGTGCAACGGCGTCGATGCCGCGCGCGGCGTCACCAACCTGAACTTCGCCGAGGCCGAGGTCAAGAGGGCGATGATCCTGGCGGCGCGCGAGGTCGTCGTCGTCGCGGACGGCAGCAAGATCGGCGAGGTCGAGGCCGCACGAGTGTGTTCGATGTCGGAGGTCGACCTGGTCGTCACCGACATGAGCGCTCCGGACGAGGCGATCTCGCTCATTGAGCAGGCGGGGACGACGGTGCACCATGCCTGACCCACAGAACTTCCCCTCGGGCCCGACCGGCCCGAGTGGATGGCAGGACCCAATCGAGGGAATACGGAAAGGAACACTTCATGCGTAAAAGCAGTTACTTGGCGGCCGGGGTGGGTGTCGCGCTGCTGCTGAGCGCGTGCGCCAGCACCGCCACCGACAGTTCTTCTTCGAGCGCAGCCGGCAGCGCAGCGGCATCGGATGCTGCCTCGACCGCTGCATCGGCCGCCGCGTCCGGCGCATCCGAAGCGGCATCGACCGAGACCGTCGACCTGCGCTGGCGCACGAGGCCGGACAACCAGGCCGAGGCCGATCTGTACAAGGGCATCTCGGACGAGATCACCGCATCCGGCATCGGCCTGAACCTCACCTACGAGGCTGGCAACTCCGAGGGCTCGCCCTACCAGGACAAGCTCAAGACCGAACTGTCCGCGGGCACCGCGCCTGACGTGTTCTGGATTCCCGGCACTGACGTGGCCGACTTCGCCAAGGCGGGCCTGATCCTGAACGCGGCACCGCAGGCAGCGGCCTCCGGCTTCTCGGCGGCCGACTTCTACGCCGGTCCGATGGACCAGCTCCAGGTCGACCCGGCGACGGGAATGAAGGCAGATGGCTTCGTCTGGGGCGTCCCGCGTGACGTCTCGACCTTCGCCCTATACCTCAACCTCGACCTGATCGACCAGGCCGGCGCCGAGGATCCGCGTGAGCTCGCCAAGAACGGCGAGTGGACGTGGGACAAGTTCGCCGAGGTCTCCAAGCAGATCGCGGACAAGGTGCCTTCGGCCAAGGGCTTCGGCGCCAACTCGTGGTGGGCCAACTGGGGCTACTTCGTGAACTCCGGCGGCGGCAGCTTCTTCAACGAGGACCGCACCGCATGCAACCTCGACTCGCCTGAGTCGATCGCCGGTCTCGAGTTCTACCAGGGCCTGTACGCATCTGGCGCTGGCGTGCCGTTCGGCGAGGATGCCGAGCCGCCCTTCAAGGCCGGCACGCTGGGCATGTTCATCAACGGCCGCTGGGCGACCCCCGGCGCTCGCGAGATCACCGGCTTCAACTGGGACGTGGCTCCGCTGCCGACCGGTCCGGCTCCCGGCAAGGACTGGCTGTTCTGGGGCGCCTACGTGGTGAACGCCAAGACGGCCAACCCCGACGCGGCCTGGAAGCTCGTCGAGGCTCTGACGAGCACCGACGTCCAGAACAAGATCTCCTCCCTGGGCGCGAACATCCCGTCGCGCGTTGACCAGGCGGCGATCGACTCCTTCCTCACCTACACGCCGCCTGCCAACAACCAGGCGTTCGTCGACGGCATCCAGAACGACCCGGTTGCCGAAGGCCCGCTGTGGAACGGGAACTGGCCGGCATTCGACAAGGCATCTGGCGACGAGGTGACCGCGCTCATGACGGGCAAGATCACCATCGACGAGTTCCAGAAGACCATCTGCAAGGCCACCGCTGGGGCCTTCGAGTAGGTCGCACGACCCGGGGTGCGGGTCAGGGCTCTGCCCCTGACCCGCACCCCAACCCCAGGACCCATCCCCCATTCGGGAAGAGGTGACATGAGCGCGACCACCGTCGACGGAACCGCCCTGCTCTCCCTGCCCGGTCGAATCCTCCGGCCGCCCGTCAGGGTCTCCATCCTGATCGTCGTGATCTGGCACGTCGTCGCAGCGCTCGCCTTCGCCTGGATCGCCTACAACATCTTCGGGGCGGTCTGGAAGCTCGACTCCCTGCCGCGCACGATCATCGGCATCGGCGCCTCGGTGGGCATCGTCGCCAATCTCGGTGCCGCGGTTCTCCTCGTCAGGTCCAACCGTCGCGGGCGAATGGCCTCGTTCACCGTCAACTACCTCACCCTCATCTTCGTCATCGTCCTGCTCTTCCAGTCGCTCGATCTGGCCTCGTACCTCGACGACTTCGCGGCCTCCTTCAACCAGGCCTTCCTGCCCTTCATCGGGCTGGCCATCGCCGTGGCGTGGATCGTCGTGGCGCGCCGGCTGAAGGCGCGCCTGACCGACTCAGCCCGCGCCGACGCGCCCCCTGCGCTGCTCACGATCGCCACCGCGATGCGATGGATCGGACTCGCTGCCGTTGTCCTGTTCGGGCTCGCGTGGCTGTGGCTGCTCAAGCCCCTGGACCTGCTGCGGGTGCTCGGTGACGCGTTCGCCGCCGATGCGGCCGTCAACACGGCCTACGTCATCGCGATCGTGGCCCTGCTGTGGTGCGTGATCACGATGTGGTCGGCCCGGATGGCCGATCGGTTCGACGCCTCGGCCGACGCCTTGGAGGCGCAATCCGGGTGGCTGTTCTTGTCCCCGAACCTGATCGGGTTCCTCCTGTTCTTCGCGGGCCCGCTGGTCTTCTCGCTCGTCATCTCCTTCTACGAGTGGGACGGCATCACCAGCCCGACCTTCGTGGGGTTCGGCAACTACATCGAGACGCTGGGTATCTCCATCGCCAGTACCGCCGACGCCCTTCCGTCGGGGTACGAGGACATCCTCACGGCGCCCTTCGGAGTCATCGGTGCGAGCGACCCGCTGTTCTGGCGATCCATCAGTAACATCGTCGTCTTCCTCGTGCTGGCCGTGCCACTCGCAGTCATCCCGGCACTGATCCTCGCGGTACTGATCCAGACCGGGTACCGGGGCACGAAGGCCTTCCGCACCATCTTCTTCGTGCCTGCCGTCGCGGGCGTGATCGGCGTGACGTTGATCTGGAAGCAGATGCTGAACTCGACAGTCGGGTTCGTCAACTGGTTCATCGGCTGGGTCAACGGGATCATCAACATGTTCGTACCCGGCGACCCCATGCCGCAACCTGTCGAGATCGGCTGGCTGTCCGATCCTTCTGTGGCCCTGTTCGCTGTGGTCCTGGTCTTCGGGTGGTCGCAGTTCGGCTTCAACACGGTGCTGTTCACGGCGGGAATGCAGGGGATCCCGAAGGAACTGCATGAGGCGGCCATGCTCGACGGCGCGGGCTCGGTGCGCCGGTTCTTCAGCATCACCCTCCCATCCCTCCGGGCGACGACGTTCTTCGTCGTAGCCAGCACCGTGATCCTCGCGCTGCAGCTGTTCGACATCGTCTACGCGTTGAACCAGCCGAACCCGGTCGGCTTCCCGGACAACGCGACGCTGACCCCCGTGGTCTACCTGTATCAACTGGGCTTCCAGCAGGACGCCTTCGGTCAGGCCAGTGCCGTCGCCTGGATCCTGTTCATCCTCATCTTCTCGCTCACGCTCGTGCAGTTCCGGCGGCAGCGTCGATACGCGGAGGAGACCTGATGTCCGCACCAAGCACCCGAGGCATCCGCACCTGGCGTTCGTGGCTGGCGCAGCTGTCCACGTACGCGATCCTGCTGATCGCCGGAATCGTCGTGCTCGTCCCGTTCATCCTCGCCTTCTTCGGGTCCTTCAAGACCGCCGAGGACTTCTTCACCTATCCGCCCCGGCTGCTGCCGAACGTCGCAGCGACGGCCGACGTGAACGGCGAGCAACTGCCCTTGTTCACGGTCCCGCTCCCCGAGGGAGGCACGGCCGACCTCGCGCGCGTGGAGAACGGCACGAGCCTGCGCGAGTTCATCGGCGTCGACGATCCCAGCATCGTGCTCATCGCGCCTGCCGACAGCGTGACGGCGACAGGCACCACCGTCACGGTCGACGGGGAGGACAAGGAGGTGTTCACGGCGACGATCGGCGGCGCATCCGTGACGGTCTTCGACAACAAGTCGCGCATCGGCGGCACGTACGTCGACCCCGCCGATCCCGCGGCTCCACCCGTGTTCGCGGTGTCCTCGGCCGTTACCGCCGTGGAGGAGGTCGAGTTCCAGACCGGCAACTACTCCAAGGTGATGCAGCTGGAGGGCTTCGGCCGCTCGCTGACGAACACCGTCCTCGTCACCATCCTCGTCGTGGTCGGCCAGGTGTTCACCAGCATCCTGGGCGGCTACGCGTTCTCACGGCTGCGCTTCCGTGGCCGGGACAAGATCTTCCTGCTGTACCTGGGATCGATCATGATCCCGTTCGTCGTGCTGCTGATCCCCCTCTACCGGCTCATGATCGCCATCGAATGGGGCAACACCCTGACCTCCCTGGTCATCCCATTCGTGTTCACGGCCTACGGGACGTTCCTCATGAGGCAGTTCTTCGTGACGATACCCAAGGAACTCGAGGAGGCCGCCGTGATCGACGGGGCCTCCCGCTGGACCGTTCTGTGGAAGATCTTCTTCCCGCTGTCCATCCCGGCCATCGCCACCTTGTCGACGTTCTCCTTCCTGTACGCGTGGAACTCGTTCGTGTGGCCCCTCATCATCATCGACTCCGGCAATACCGACGGAAGCGTCCTGGCGCTGACGCTGTCGGTGCTCGGCGGACGCGCCGCGGATACGCCGAACCTCGTCCTCGCCGGTGTCATCACCGCGATGCTGGCCCCCGTCACGGTATTCCTCCTCGCGCAGCGCTACTTTGTAGAGAACGTTGCGTCTAGCGGACTGAAGGGGTGAGCGCGGGCTCGAGTGCGCACTCACAAGTGACGACATGACAAGCAAACTCGGTCCTGAGAGCCGTCGCACGGCGATCGAGGCCATGGCTGATGGCGTCCTCGACCTCCTTGTCGTCGGCGCGGGCGCAACGGGCTGCGGCACCGCCCTCGACGCGGCCGCCCGAGGGCTGAGGGTCGGCCTGATCGAGAAGGGCGACATCGCCGAGGGCACCTCCAGCCGCTCGAGCAAGCTGGTGCACGGCGGCCTTCGCTACCTGCAGCAGGGCAACGTCGCGCTGGTCCGGGAGGCGCTGCGCGAGCGCGACCTCCTGCTGACCACGCTGGCACCGCACCTCGTGGAGCCCCTGCCCTTCATGCTGCCGCTGCACCATCGCGTGTGGGAGCGGGCCTACATCGGGGCCGGACTCTTGGCATACGACGTCCTGGCGGGCTCGAGCGTCCTTCCACGGCACCGGCACCTGACCAAGCGAACTGCCCTGGCCAAGTTCCCGAGCCTTCGGCCCGACTCGCTCATCGGGGCCCTGCAGTACTACGACGCGCAGATGGACGATGCCCGCCTCGCCGTTGCGATCGCACGCACGGCCGCGCAGCAGGGCGCGAGCGTCGCGCCGCACGTCGCACTCGTCGATCGGCTCGACGATGACTCCGACGGCCTGCACCGCGTCGTCCTGAGGGACGAGCTGACCGGCGATCAGTTCACCGTCACCACGCGGAGTGTCGCCCTGTGCGTCGGGGTCTGGGCGCCGGAGGTGTCGGCACTGTTCACCGGGTCCGCCGATGCGGTCGGAGTGATCCGATCGAAGGGCGTGCATCTGCGCTTGCCCCGATCGGCGATGACCGGCGAGACGGCACTGATCATCCCGACCGGCAAGAGCGTGCTCTTCGTCATCCCGTCCCCCACGTATTGGCTGATCGGCACCACCGACACCGAGTGGATGCAGGATCCTGATACCGTCGAGCCCACGCGGGAGGACATCGACTACCTCCTGAACCTGCTCGACGGCATCCTCCTCCGGCCGGTCGCCTACGACGAGGTGACGTACACCTTCGCCGGGCTGCGGCCCCTCGTGCGCGACCAGGCCGTGGGCGGGAACACCGCGAAGGTGACGCGCGAGCATCGGATCGTGCGCGTCGCACCCGGGGTGCTCGCGATCGTCGGCGGCAAGTGGACCACCTACCGCGTGATGGCGCGCGACCTCGTGGACACGGTCCTGTCCGACGGGGGACTGCCTCCCCGGGAGTGCACGACCCAGTTGATTCCGCTCGTCGGGTCATCCGTCATGGCGGCGCGGGTGCCGCACGACGCGCTCCCGTTGACCCCGGAGGCGCGGGCCATCCTGGACCGTCGCTACGGCAGCCGTGTCGGGGAGGTCATCGGGCTCATGGCCACCCGCGCCGACCTGAGCGCGCCGCTGCCCGATGCTCCGGGCTACTGGGCCGCCGAGGTCGCGCATGCGTGCCTCAGCGAGGGGGCGTGCGACCTGGACGACGTGCTCGACCGAAGGCTGCGCGTCGGCCTCAACCTCGATGCCGTGACGCCAGAGCTGGTCCAGTCCACCGCAGCGATCATGGGCGCAACGCTCGGCTGGGACGCTGGGACCATCGAGAACTCAGCCGCTGCCTACCTGCGAGCGAGTGTCCACCACGCCTGACGGAGGTCAGGTCGTGGCCGGGACGGCGTCTGCCTGACGCTTGGCGTCGAACGCATCGAGCCCCTGGCGAACGATGAAGCCCACGACCGCCCCGATGATCGCGAAGGGCGCGATGCCCGGACCGGCCCCGCCGATGAGCAGCATCGCGAGCATGCCGGAGGTGAAGGGCAGCCGGAGCATCACCGTCGCCGCCGCCGAGATGCCGACCGCGGCCATGGCGCTGACGGACAGGTTCGTGAAGACCAATGACGTCAGGACTCCGAAGCCGACCCCAATGAACGTCGCTGGGAACACGGGCCCACCGCGGAAACCGCCGCCGAGCGCGAGGCCGTAGACGACGAGCTTGCCGAGGACGATCGCGACGACGGCGCTGGCGGATGTCTGGGCGACGAGCCCGGCCATGCCGGTCTGCCCGGAGAACAGGATCTGGTCGTAGGACACGTCAAAGGCCGTGGCGACCGCCCATGCAATGCCGGCCGTGGCCGCCGCGGCCACGAAGAGGACGGCGGTGGGCCGCTTCGTGCTCAAGAGGTCGGTGCGCTCGCCAAGTTCGCGCGCGAGGGCAGCTAGGACCGACACGATCACGGCCACGATCAGTCCGGCGAAGAGGTCGTCGGGCTCCAAGGAGTCGTACGCGGGCAGGCCGGGCACGCTCAGGACGTGGACGCCGAAGCCCGTCCAGGACCCCCACCCGACGAGGGTGACGTAGCCAGCGCCGAGCGACACGAACGCCGGCACCAGGGCAGCCGACGGAACGGCACCCATGGCGGCGAACTCCAGGAGCATGAAGGCGGCGACGAACGGGTTGCCGAAGATCGTGCCGATGGCGGCCATGCCGCCGAGCAGCATCGCGAGCTTGGTGATGTCGTCGCTGTTGGCCCGCTTGACGAGGATCGCGGCGACGGCCGAACCGAGGACGATGAGGGGTCCCTCCGGCCCGAGCGACGCGCCGAAGACGAGCGTGCCGAGAGCCGCCAGGAGGATCGAGGGCGCCCAGCTGATCGGATTGGTGAAGTGGAAGCCGCTGAGTGGGCTGCCGCCCGTGGCTCCCGGGAGACGACGGGCGACGTGGACGAGGACCGCACCCACGAGGAGGAGGAGCAGCACCCACCAGCCGGGCAACTTCTCCCAGCCGAACGACTCGGGCAGCGTCTTGTAGACGAACTCCTGACCGCCGTCGACCACCCACATGAACAGCGAAGCGGCTGTGGCGGCGACCAGCCCGATGACGATGGCGAGGACGAAGGCACGCATCTGGAGGCGCAGGGGTCCTGGTTCCGCTGGTTCGACCGCCTGGCCCTGGCTCATGAGACCTCCCACTTCCCGGCGTGGATGTCCTCCGCGTCGATGATGCGGTACGAGTATCCCTGCTCGGCGAGGAATCGCTGGCGATGCTGGGCGAAATCGGCATCGACCGTGTCGCGCGTGACCACAGAGTAGAAGTGGGCGGCCCGGCCGTCCTCCTTCGGCCGCAGCACGCGGCCGAGGCGCTGCGCCTCCTCCTGGCGTGAGCCGAACGTGCCGCTGACCTGGATGGCGACTCCCGCTTCGGGCAGGTCGACGGAGAAGTTGGCCACCTTGCTGACGACGAGCACCCGGACGTCTCCGTCCCGGAACGCGGCGAACAGTCGCTCGCGTTCCCGCACTGGGGTGGCACCTGTGATGACGGGTGCGTCGAGATGCTCGCCCAGCTCGGCCAGCTGGTCCAGATACTGGCCGATGACAAGGACGCGGTCGTCGACGTGCCGCCTGACGATCTCCTCCGTGATGCGCAGCTTCTCGGGCGCCGACGCGGAGAGGCGGTACCTGTCTTCGGGCTCGGCCATCGCGTACGTCATCCGGTCGCTGTCGGGCAGGGTGACGCGCACCTCGATGCAGTCGGCGGGGGCGATGTAGCCCTGGGCCTCGATGTCCTTCCACGGCGCGTCGTAGCGCTTCGGACCGATGAGGGAGAAGACGTCGCCCTCGCGGCCGTCCTCGCGGACCAGGGTCGCCGTCAGGCCCAGACGCCGTCTGGACTGGATGTCGGCCGTGAAGCGGAAGATCGGCGCGGGCAGCAGGTGCACCTCGTCGTAGATGATCAGCCCCCAGTCGCGGCTGTCGAAGACCTCGAGGTGCGGGTAGATGCCCTGCCTCTTCGTCGTCATCACCTGGTAGGTCGCGATGGTGACCGGTCGGATCTCCTTCTTCGCGCCCGAGTACTCGCCGATCTCGTCCGCGGTCAGGGTTGTACGGCGCAGCAGCTCGTCACGCCACTGCCGGGCGGCGACGGTGTTGGTGACCAGGATCAGCGTGGTCGCCTGCGCGAGGGCCATCGCGGCCGCGCCGACGATGGTCTTGCCCGCGCCGCACGGCAGGACGACAACGCCGGAGCCGCCGTGCCAGAAGCCCTCTGCCGCCTCGGTCTGGTACGGCCGCGGCTGCCAGAGTTCGGCCTGCAGACCGATCGCGTGGCGTTCCCCGTCGACGTAGCCGGCGACGTCCTCGGCTGGCCAGCCGAGCTTGACGAGGGCCTGCTTCAGGTGGCCGCGCTCGC
Organism: Actinomycetota bacterium; assembly: GCA_016717115.1. GTDB lineage: Bacteria > Actinomycetota > Actinomycetes > S36-B12 > S36-B12 > UBA10649. The sequence continues at coordinate 410,471 of JADKGE010000001.1, read as the reverse complement.
TGGGATGCACGATGACGGTGGAGTCGTCGACCCGCGCGCCGAGGAGAGGAGCAACCTTCTTGCTGCGCAGAACCTCCTCGAGCACCGAGGGATCGATGGCCTGAAGGACCAGGCCGTGGACCGGGTGGTTGCTCACCTGCAGGCGTCCGTAGCGGGCCATGGTCTCGGCCACATCGACAAGCAGGGCGTGTGGGACCGGATAGCGGGAGTAGCGCAGCAGGGTGTCGATGACCTGCTCGGCGTCGTGTCCCGCGGCCCGCGCGTTCCACAGGCCCAGCGGGGTCAGCCGGTAGGTGTGGATGTGCTCGGGCGCCCGCTCCAGCTCGGCGAACGGCGCGATCGCCTTGCGGCACTCGGTCGCCTGGGCGTGGTCGACCTCGAGCAGCAGGGTCTTGTCGCTCTGCACGATCAACGGTCCGTCGGCCACCGCTTGAGTTTAGGGGGTCGGTCGCACAACCGCCGTCCCGCGTCGAGTGGCGGCTTGTGGCGGCAAACCGGTGCGGCTTCGTGGCCACAAGCCGCCACTCGGCGGGGTTCTGTACGGTGGATGGCGTGACGTCTTGGTCATTTCGGGATGATCGCCGGGCCGCCGAGCTGCGCGCTGACGTGCGTGTTCTTTCGCTGACCGACCTCAGCGACCTCCGCGAGGCCCGCCGGGTGTTCGACGTCGTCTGGCCGTCGCTCGACGGATCGACGCAGATCCAGTCGAACCTCCTGCGCGCCCTGGTGCACGCGGGCGGCTGTGCGTCCATCGCCTACCGCGACGATCTGCCGGCCGGTGCCGCCCTCGCCTTCGTCGGCCGTCATCGCGATCGCAGGGACGGCGCCTGGAGCGTCCACCTGCACTCCCACATGGCGGCGGTTCTCGAGCCATTCCGGGACCAGCACGTGGGCACCGCCCTGAAGATGCACCAGAGGGAGTGGGCGCTCGAGAGGGACATCGACACCATCGTGTGGACGTTCGACCCACTGGTCCGCCGCAATGCCGTGCTCAACCTGGTCAAGCTGGGCGTCGACGTGGAGGGCTTCGAAGTCGACTTCTACGGGTCGATGGACGACGAGATCAACACGGGCGATCCGACGGACCGGCTGTTCGCCTGGTGGCGCCTGACCTCCGACCGGACGGTTGCCGCGTCCTCGGGCCACCTCGGCCGGATCGACCCGGCCGGCCTGCCCAGCGACGGTCGAGACGTCCTGGAGATCGAGCTGCCGGACGACATCGTCGCCCTTCGCGCCACCGACCCGGCGATGGCCGCACGATGGCGGATCGCCGTGCGGGAGGCGCTGGTCGCCGCCTTCGCCGACGGATACCGGATCATCGGAGTGAGCACCAGCGGCGGATACGTGATGGAGAGGCAGCCATGAGCGTTGAGATGATCAGGCTTCACCGGCTCCACCTGCCCCTCGTCCGGCCGTTCCGCACCAGCTTCGGCACCGAGGTGGTGCGCGACGTGATCCTCGTCGAGGCCGTGTCGTCGGATGGTGTGCATGGCTGGGCCGAGTGCTCGGCCATGTCGTGGCCTGGATACAGCCACGAGTACGCCGATGGCGCGATCGACGTCATCACGCAGCACCTGCTGCCCACCCTTCGCGAGGTGGGAGGCGACGACGGACCGCAGGACGTGCGAGCGGCGATGAGCGTCGTGCGCGGGCACCCGATGTCCAAGTCAGCGCTGTCGACCGCGCTGCTCGACGTGTGGCTGCGGGAGCGGGCGCTGCCCCTGGCCACCTACCTCGGGGCCACTCGCGATCGTGTCGACTGCGGCGTCTCGGTGGGCATCCCCACGACGGAGTCGATCCCCGAACTGCTCGACGAAGTCGGCGGCTACCTGGCTGCGGGCTACCGGCGCATCAAGCTGAAGATCGAGCCGGGGTGGGACGCGGCGCCGCTCGAGGCGGTTCGCCATGCGTGGCCCGAGGTTCCCCTCCAGACCGACGCCAACCAGTCCTACACGCGCGCCGACGCCGCGCACCTGGCCGCGCTCGACGAGTTCGATCTGCTCCTGCATGAGCAACCGTTGGCGGAGGATGACTGGTACGGCCACGTGCTCATCTCGCAGGCCTGCCGAACGCCCATCTGCATGGACGAGTCGATCCTGTCGGTCGAGTCGGCGGACTCGGCCCTGCGATTCGGGGCCGCGTCGATCATCAACATCAAGCCCGGGCGCGTGGGCGGGTACCTCACCGCCCGGGACATCCACGACCTGTGCTGGTCGAGATCCGCGCCCGTGTGGTGCGGCGGGATGCTGGAGACCGGCATCGGCCGGGCGGCGAACATCGCCCTGGCCGCGCTCCCTGGGTTCACCCTGCCCGGCGACACGAGCGCGTCGAATCGCTACTACGAGGTGGACGTCACCGAGCCCTTCGTGCTCGACGACGGGCAGATCGCGGTGCCGACCGGTGCGGGCATCGGGGTCGATCCGATTCCCGAGGTGCTGGCCGACCTGACCGTATGGAGCACCGAGGTGCGCGTCGGCTAGGACGGTCCTGCGGTTCAGCCGTCGGTCTCGTCGGTCGTCAGGGGGGCGACCCCGGTGGCGCGAGCCACGGAGAACGACCGCACCTGCTCGGTTCTGTGGTCGAAGGCCGTGAGGACGCCGCCCGCGAGCCTGATGGGGTCGACGATCTGCTGCGTGACAGAGCCGTCCGTGTCGGCGTAACCGATCCACAGCGGCCTGTTGTCGGCGATCGCCGTGCGCAGCGCGGTGAGGATGGCTGCCGAGCTCAGGCTGGGCAGGTCGACCTTGGACGCTGGGCCCACGACCGTCGCTCCGCGCTGTTCCGTCGCGGCTCGGTCTCCGGCAAGCAGCGAGCGAACGGCGGCATCCACCAGAGCGTCCTCGGTCATGCGGCGTGTCGTCACCGTGCCGGCTCGGGGCGCGGCTGTTCGCCGGTCCTCAGGACGGCGGATGACGATGTCGCCGTCGGGGCTCTCCGCGGCCGGGGCGTACCCCGCCGCCCGCAGCTCCTCGATGAGCTCCGCCGCCGGCGACTGGCTGATGATCACCGTGTCGGCCAGCCGGCTCAGGCCGAGCGAGCGCAGCCGACGATCGGCCACCGCGGCGCTGAGGGTCTCGGGGTTGTCGCACCGGATGTAACCGAGGGCGTTGCCGACCCGCACGGTGCCGTGCCGGCGTGCAGTGTCGTCGATCAGGTAGGTCAGGGGCTGAGGCACCGGAGTGCTCGAGATGTCCGCGAGCACCGCATGGATGGCGGCGGCGTCCCAGCCGGCGTCCAGGGCACGACGGATCGACCCTTCGCTGATGCGGAACACCGTCGCATGGCCGCGCGACTCGACGTCGGCGAGCAGGCGGAGTGTCCGGGAGGGGCTGGCAGCGAGCGGCCCCGGCGCGATGATGGTGAGGTCGGCCTGGATCAGGACGTGGTCGATGTCGTCGGGGAGCGCGGCGTTGAGTGCCGTGGCCACCTCCGCGGCGCTCAGGCGTCGATCCGCCGGCGGACCCGTGAGGGACGCGAGGAGCAGTCGCCCCGCCGTGCTCATGGCGCCGGCCCCCGTCAGACCCAGCTCGGTCGCCTCCAGGAGCGTGGCGTCGACGGTGAGGGCTCTGAGGTCGCCTGCGCGCCGAGGCTGACGATCGTCGAGGATCTCGATGATCTGCTCCAACGACAACGAGGCACCCGAAGGGGCCGCACAGAGCAGGTCGAGCACCTGTCGCCGCAGAACCGGGATCGCCCGACGGTCGCGGTCGGTGGACAGGACCTGGGTCTTCTCGTCGGCGAGCGAGGCGAGCCGGTTCAGGCCCAGCCACGCCGTCACGAGTTCGATCCACTGCTCCGCCGGCGGCCGGGACAACCAGACGTCGTAGTGGTCGGTGGGCACCCAGTGCGGGCTCTCCTCGTGGTCGTCGGCGACGAGGCGGGCGGCGTGCGCTACTTCGATGGTCAGCGATGCCCGCCGCCAGTCGGAATGGAGCGCGCGCGTGGCCGAGGCGAAGTCACGCAGGGAAAGGCCGCCGCTGCGCAGGATGCTCGGCGGATCGGCGGACCAGTCGTCGAGGAGGTCGCGCACCTGCGCGAGGGCGGCCCGGGCGCTGAGCGCCGCCCTCTCGTCGACATCCGACAGGTCGTGCTGCTCGGACGCGCGGAGGGTGGCCCGAGGCCAGCGTGGCACCGGCACGGCGGCGACCTGATCGCGCACGGCGTGGACAGCGCGCAACTGGTGGGGCGTCCCCCAGATGAGTGCCGCCTCCACGAGGTCGGTGAGGGCGAGCATGCAGTCATCGATGGCGTCCGGACCGAGGGTCTCGGCCGCCTCGCCGACGATCGCCTCCGCCGACGCGGCGTCGTGGGCGGTGAGCGTCGTCGCCACGCGCAGCACGTGCAGGTGCAGGGCATCGAGGCTGTCGAGGCACCGGGCGATCGACGGGCCTGTGGTGGCCCGGGTCGTCAGCGCGGTGAGGTCCGTAGGAACGGGATGCAGCAAGTCCGGCCGACGTCTGAGCAGCCGGCCCAGCGACTCAGGCTCGCGCTGGCGCAGGTCGTCGGCGAGGCTTCGGGGTGCCGCCATCGCCATCACGGTACGCGGCGGGATCGCGCGCTCATCGCGAGTCCGACGCCGATCACGGCGATTCCGACGCCGGTGAGCATCGACAGGAACCACAGAGCGCTCGGCGTTCCGAGGCTGGGGAACAGCAGTGGAGCGACCGCGATGAGGGTGAAGATCAGGCCGAGTGCCGTGATGGCGGCGCCCACGCGAAGGACCCGGTCTGCCCGGGACGTCGTATCAGCCATGGGGTCAGTCTCTCAGGGTGTCTGGGTCGGGTTGGCGCAGGGGAAGGTAGCCTGTTGGTGCATGGGGAGGCCCGTGCCGGACGCCCTGCCGCGGTCGTTCGACCGCGTTCGACGTGAGTGAGGCTTGCCGTGCCGACGGGAACCGTGAAGTGGTACGACTCCGAGAAGGGCTTCGGGTTCATCACGTCCGACGAAGGAGATGACGTCTTCGTGCACGTGTCGACGCTGCCCGCGGGCGTGGCGGCCCTCAAACCGGGCGCCAAGGTGGAGTTCGGCGTCGTCGACGGCCGACGGGGCAAGCAGGCGCTGTCGTTGACCGTCCTTTCGGCAGCCCCGTCCGTGGTGAAGGGTCATCGCAAGCCCGCCGATGACATGGCCATCATCATCGAGGATGTCATCAAGCTGCTCGACGGCATCTCCAACCAGCTTCGTCGGGGCAAGTACCCGCAGGATTCCGCTGCCCAGAAGGCGGCGGCCGTCCTTCGGGCCGTGGCCAACGACCTCGACGTCTAGGACGGCATGAGGCGGTAGAACCACACGCCTCGTGATGCGCCTTCCTTGCCGGCCACGATCTGCAGCAGGATGCCCTCTTCGGGCACGGACTGGAACTCGGGGTACGTGAACCGGAAGTACGTGCTCGTGATGGGCGACTGAGTCAGGTTCTGGCTGTTCACCTGGGGGACCCAGCCCTCGTCCGCGACCACCGGGTCGACGCTGATGCCGATCACCTGACCGGGGACAACGGGGATCTTGGGGATGCGTGCACCCTCGAGTGCGCTGCCGACGACATCCTTCGCGCAGGCGGCCGGGTCGATGGCCTCGCCCGTGAACGACCAGCACGAGGCCCGCTGGAACTGGCTCGTGGTGCCAGAGAATACCGAGGCTCCGGGGTTCGGCTTGTCACAGCCGGCCAGGCTCAGGACGAGGATGGCGGATCCGGCGAGGACGGTTGCGGTTCGAGCGCGCATCATGGTGGTGACACTACCGCTGGCCCCACCCTCAGTCAGATCGGGCCGGTGGGACACAATTCGCGTATGACACCTCCCGCGACGGCCAGCGACGTCAAGCGTGACGCCGTGCTGTTCGCTGCGGTCGACCAGGCCCGTGCGGCCGCCGTCGAGGAGGTGGGCGACGCCGTGGTGGGCGACCACATGGGCGTCGTCATGGAGGGCGAGCGTCTCGCCACCCACAGTCTCGCGTGCCTGAGCCCCGCGTACGTGGGCTGGCGCTGGACCGTCACGCTGGCCCGGGCACCCCGAGCCAAGTCCGTGTCCGTCAACGACGTGGTCCTCCTGCCCGGGCCCGACGCCATCGTGGCGCCGGCGTGGATTCCCTGGAGCGAGCGCGTGCGCCCGGGCGATCTGGGTCCAGGCGACGTGCTGCCGACGCCGGCCGACGACGAGAGGCTCGTGGCCGGTCTCACCGGCCTCGACGACCTCGAGTCCGTCGCGTCCCTCTCACCCCTGCTGCCGGGCCAGTGGGAGATCGGGCTCGGCCGGTTGCGCGTCCTGTCCCTGCTGGGTCGCGACGAGGCGGCGGAGCGCTGGGTCGAGGGTGACTACGGCCCGACCACTCCCATGGCACGGCAGTCCGCTGGCGACTGCGCCACCTGCGGCTTCATGCTGCCGGTCGGCGGCCCCATGGGTCAGGTGTTCGCCGTCTGCGCCAACCGGATGAGCCCGGCCGATGGCCGGGTCGTGGCCCTCACGTTCGGGTGCGGCGCGCATTCGGAGGTGGAGGTCGAGGCCGAGGCCGACCCGAAGTCGGAGTCGTCGGTCGATGAGATGTCGTGGGATCCGCTGGAGCTCGGTCACTCCTGACATCAGGCCCGGCGTCGGTCCATTCGGGCTCGTCGCCATCGTAGGAAGACCACCCCGCCGACGCCGCTGACGACCCCCACGGCCGCTGCCCCGATCCACCAGGTGGCCCCAGAGGCGTCGAGTTCCGGCTTGCGGATGATGAGGCCGACGAGCACGACGAGCCAGACGATCGTGCCGAGGGACACCGGCAGGATCGCGTCGTTGTCGGAGTCACCGACTCGTAACACGCCCATAACACGGCCACGCTACTCTGCGCGCGGAACGTCCGACGCCTGTCGCCTTCCCCGGCGAGCCATGACGAACATCGTCTCTCCCGGAGGATCCATGTCTGTGACGACGCACACGCCGCCCAAGAGCAGCTTCGACCGCTGGTTCGAGATGTCCGCTCGAGGGTCCACCTACAGCCGAGAGGTGCGAGGCGGTTTCGTCACGTTCTTCACGATGGCCTACATCGTCGTGCTCAACCCGCTGATCATCGGCACGGCGAAGGACATGAACGGCGAGTTCGTCGGCGGCACGACCGACGTCGTGACCTCGATCGCCACGGTGACGGCCGTCACCGCCCTCGTCGCGGGAGTCATGACGATCCTCATGGGCGCCCTAGGTCGCTTCCCGATCGCGATCGCGGCCGGTCTCGGTCTCAACGGCTTCGTCGCGTTCACCCTGGCGCCGCAGATGACGTGGGCGGACGCCATGGGACTGGTCGTGCTCGAAGGCCTCCTCATCCTGCTGCTGGTGCTCACCGGCTTCCGGTCCGCCGTGTTCACCGCGGTGCCCGAGCAGCTCAAGTACGCGATCGGCGTCGGCATCGGCATGTTCATCACGATCATCGGCCTGGTCGACTCGGGCATCGTGCGCACCGGCGTCCCGCTCATCACCTTCGGGATCTTCGGCGAGCTCCAGGGCTGGCCCATCTTCACGTTCTGCTTCGGGCTGCTGCTGACGATCATCCTCGTCGTGCGCAAGGTCAAGGGCGCGATCCTCATCGGCATCCTCGCCACCACGGTCCTCGCCATCGTCATCGAGGCCATCGCCGGTGTTGGCGCCAAGAACGCCGACAACCCCCTTGGCTGGGGACTCAACGTCCCGAAGGTGCCCGACCAGCTGATCTCGACGCCCGACCTGAGCCTGCTCGGCCAGTTCAACCTCTTCGGCAGCTTCCAGGTGATCGGCGTCGTGGCCGCGATCCTGGCGATCTTCTCCCTGATGCTCAGCGACTTCTTCGACACCATGGGCACGGCGTTCGGCCTGGCGACGGAGGCGGAACTCCTCGACGACGAGGGCCAGATCCCGCACTTCGAGAGCATCCTGGTCGTCGACTCCCTGGCCGCGGCCGCCGGCGGCATGGCGTCCGCCTCAAGCAACACCGCCTACATCGAGTCGGCGGCGGGCATCGGCGAAGGCGCGCGAACCGGCATCGCCTCGCTGGTGACGGGGGCGTTGTTCCTCGTGGCCATGCTGTTCTCGCCGCTCGTGACGATCGTGCCCTACGAGGCGGCGACGCCCGCGCTCGTCGTGGTCGGCTTCCTGATGATGACGCAGATCCGCCACATCGACTTCACCGACTACTCGATCGGCATTCCGGCGTTCCTCACGATCGTGCTGATGCCGTTCACGTACTCGATCACGAACGGCATCGGCGCAGGCTTCGTCACGTGGGTCGTGATCAAGGTCGCCACGGGCAGGATTCGGGACGTCAACTGGCTGATGTGGGTCATCTCCGTGGCCTTCCTCGTCTACTTCTGCATCTACCCGCTCGAGGTCCTGCTCGGGGTGAAGTAGCGACCCATACGCTTGGGGCATGGACCCGCGCACGCGCCGTTTCGTCACGCTCGCGGTCCTGATCTCTCTGACCGTCGTCGTGATCGTCGCGGCGCTGTGGCGCTAGGCGGATGCGAGCGGTTCTCGGCGCGGTCGCGTTAGCCGCGGCAGCGCTGGTCGCCGGCCCGTCGGCGGCTGCCTGGGCGGCTGACGGAGCCACGGAGGTGTGCCGCTTCTCCGACGACCGGCTCAACGAGATCAGCGGGATGACGATGTCCGTGCGGCATCCGGGCGTCCTGTGGCTGCACAACGACTCCTCGGGTGGTCCGTTCATCTACGCGGTCGACTCGACGACGTGCGCCACCCTCGCGCGGGTCCGGATCGGCGGTATCCCGGCCCGCGACATCGAGGCCATCGCCTCCGGACGCGATCGCCAGGGTCGGCCCGTGCTGTGGATCGCGGACATCGGCGACAACCGCGACAACTGGCCAGAGGTGCGACTGCACCGCGTGCGGGAGCCTGAGCGCATCACGGACACGACGGTGAGGGCCCGCACCTATCGAGTGACGTACTCCGACCGGCCGCACAACGCCGAGGCGCTGCTGGCCGACCCGAACTCCTCGCGGGTGTGGATCGTCACGCGACAACTTGCGCATGGCAGCCTGTACGCCCTTCCCGAGCCACTCCGACGCGGCCGGGTCAACGTCGCGGAACCCTTGCGCATCGAGGGGGGCCTCATCACCGACGGCGCCGTGAGCCCCGATGGGACGCGCTACGTGCTGCGCGACTACGTCAACGCCGTCGTCTTCGATGGGCTGCCACCGGGCGCAGAGGCCGAGACGATCCTGCTCCCGTTCCAGCCGCAGGGTGAGGCGGTCACCTGGACGGCAGACGGACGTTCTCTGCTCGTGGCCAGTGAGCGAGACGGCCGCCTCATGCTCGTTCCGGTGACGACGCCGCCCGCTCCCGAGTCCGCGGCGGCGGCCTCGCCTGCCACGTCAACGCCAGCGGCCCCTCAGGACGGGGGAGTCGCCTCAACAGGTGGAGGCGCGGATTGGCTCGTCCCGGTGGGGGCGGCGGCCTTGGTCGTGGTGGCCGGCGCGGGAATCGCTATCGCTCGGATGGGTCGTGGTCGGCGACGGGACGCATCACGAGGATCACCAGGGCGGTGACGAGGAGAAGCGGAACGAGGAGGAAGGCGACGTGGAAGCCCACGGTGTCGGACAGGACGCCCAGGGCGACGGGCGCCACCGCGATCGAGATGCTGCCGGCGATCGAGGCGCTGGCCGAGGCGCGGTCGGTCATGCCGCCTGACGCGCGCACCGCCCGGGCCACGCCCAGAGGCCAGTGCACCCCGATGCCCACGCCTGTGAGGAGCAGGCCGAGGAGGACGGCCGGCCACCAGGTGACGGCCCACGCGAGGGTGAAGGACACGAGGGCGACGACGATCGACAGCTTCAGCACGCGCTCTGTCGGCATCGACTGCGTCAGCCGCGCGCCCCAGAGCCGGCCCAGGAGCATGCCGCCGGTGATCGATCCGAGGGCCGCGGCTGCTGCCGCCGGGCCGAAGCCGCAGCGCTCGCGGAGCAGGTCCGCGCCCCAGAACGTCAGGCAGAACTCGGCGCCCAGGAAGCACATGACGAGGGCGAGGGACCACAGGACGCGTCGAGGCAGGCGCCCAGGCGCGTCCTCGTGGGCGGCCAGCCCGCGGGTGCCGTAGACATCGGCGTTGCGGCCCCGGAGGATCTCGATCACGACGAGCGCGATCACGATGGCCCACAGTCCCGCCCGCCAGCCGAAGAAGGTCGCGGCGCCGAGGCCGATGGCCAGGGGCGCGACGAGGCCGGCGAACGAGGCGAGTGCGTTGGCCTCCGTCAGGGCCGTCGGGCCGGCCCGCCCCTGGTAGTCCAGGAGGAAGGCGTTGATGGAGATGAGCAGGAAGGTGCCGAAGAAGCTCGCCACAGCGGCCCCCGCCAGGGTGACCGGCAACGTCCCCTGGGGAACGCTGTACAGGAGAACCCCCGCCGCGGCGCCGAGAGCGCAGACCCTGATGACCTTGCCCCTGCCCCACCGGTCGATCACGCGCGCGGTGAGCAGGGCGCCGATCAGGCCCGCGACGGCCAGGGCGGTGCCGTGTAGCGCCGCGATCGACCGTGTCGTCCCCTGCTCGTCGCGTAGGAGAGCCTGGGTCGCGCCGAAGGCGTAGAGGAAAGCAGCCCAGAAGGCCAGTTGCACGTACTCGAGCCGCGTCGGCCCGTCATGTGTGGGCCGCGTCGTCGTCGCACCGGAACGGGCGACCACGGGGGTCACGTCAACTGCGAGATGACGTTGTCGATGCAGGCCGTCAGGGCGCGTACATCGTCAGGCTCGACCGCCGGGAACACCGCGACCCGCAACTGGTTGCGGCCGAGCTTGCGGTAGGGCTCGGTGTCGACGATGCCGTTCTTGCGCAATGCCTTGCAGATGGCGGTGGCGTCGATGGCATCGTCGATGTCGATCGTCGCGACCACGTGCGAGCGCAGGGCCGGGTCGGTCACGAAGGGAGTGGCGATCGGGCTGGCCTCGGCCCAGTCGTACAGGACAGCCGACGACTCGGCGGTGCGCGCCGTGCACCACGAGAGCCCGCCGTTGGCGTTGAACCAGTCGACCTGCTCGGCCATGAGGAAGATCGTGGCCAGGGCGGGGGTGTTGTAGGTCTGGTCCAGTCTCGAGTTGTCGATCGCGGTCTGCAGGTCGAGGAAGTCGGGGATCCAGCGGCCGCCCTCCTTGATCTGGGCGGCGCGGGCGATCGCTGCGGGTGACATGAGGGCGAACCACAGGCCCCCGTCGGAGCCGAAGCTCTTCTGCGGCGCGAAGTAGTAGGTGTCGAACTGCGCTGGATCGATCGTGAGTCCGCCAGCGGCACTGGTCGCATCGAAGACCATGAGCGCGTCGCCATCGGCGCCCTGGACTCGCGTCGGCGCGATCGCGACGCCGGTCGAGGTCTCGTTGTGCGGGCTGCAGTAGGCATCGACGCCTGCCTCGGCCGAGAACGACGGCGCACTGCCCGGCTCGGACGTCAGGATCGTCGGATCCCCCAGGTGCGGGGCCTTCTTCGCGCCACTGGCGAACTTCGCCCCGAACTCGCCGAAGGTGAGGAACTGGGCGCGGTCGCGGATCAGCCCGAAACTGGCGACGTCCCAGAAGGCGGTCGAGCCGCCGTTGCCCAGGACGACCTCATACCCGTCGGGGAGGGCGAAGAGGTCGGCGAGGCCGGACCGTAGGCGGCCCACCTGCGACTTGACGGTCTTCTGGCGGTGCGACGTGCCGAGGTAGGTCTGCCACACCCCGGCCAGGGCGTCTACCTGGGCCTGGCGCACCCGCGAGGGCCCAGCGCCGAATCGGCCGTCGGCCGGAAGGAGCGCGGGCGGGATGGTGAGGTCTTCAGGCGATACGGCCACGGACGATTCACTCCTGTGGTAGAGGCGGTACGGCCAGCCTAGACCAGCGGTGTGTACCCCGTGGGAGCCACCATCTCGGCGTCCCAGCCGGGCACCTGCTCCGGAGTGCGGGGTGCCGGTCCGACGTAGCGCGCCGACGGCCGGATGAGGCGTCCGGTGCGCTTCTGCTCGAGGATGTGCGCGCTCCACCCGGCTAGCCGCGCGCAGGTGAACATCGACGTGAACATCTGAGGGGGAACCTCGGCGAAGTCCAGCATGATCGCCGCCCAGAACTCGACGTTGGTCTCGAGAACCCGGTCGGGGCGACGTTCGCGCAACTCGGCCAGCGCGGCCTGCTCGAGCGCGACGGCAACCTCGTAGCGCGGCGCCTGGAGATCGCGCGCCGTGCGTCGCAGCACCTTGGCCCGAGGATCCTGGGCGCGGTAGACGCGGTGACCGAAGCCCATGAGCCGCTCACCGCGGTTGAGGACGCCCTTGACGTACCCCTCAGCATCCCCGGTGCGCTCGATCTCCTCGAGCATGTAGAGCACGCGTGAGGGGGCGCCGCCGTGCAGCGGACCGCTCATCGCGCCGACGGCCCCGGAGATGGCGGCAGCCACGTCGGCACCCGTGGACGCGATGACCCGGGCCGTGAACGTGGAAGCGTTCATTCCGTGCTCTGCCGCGGAGACGAAGTAGGCATCGATGGCCTGGACGTGCCTCGGATCGGGTTCGCCACGCCAGCGCCGCATGAAGCGCTTTGTGACCGTGTGGGCTCCGTCGATGTGCGACTGCGGCACCATCGGGACGCCGATGCCGCGAGCGGACTGTGCGACGAACGACAAGGCCATCACCGACACGTGGGCCAGGTTCTCGCGGGTGGTGTCGTCATCGATGTCGAGCAGGGGCTTCAGCCCCCATGCGGGTGCCAGCATCGCGATGGCGGACTGGACGTCGACGCGGACATCGCCGGAGTGGATCGGGATCGGGAAGGGCTCCGCCGGGGGCAGGCCGGGATTGAACTCGTTGTCGACCAGCAGGCCCCAGACGTTGCCGAACGACACGCGCCCGACGAGGTCCTCGATGTCGACCCCGCGGTAGCGCAGGGCGCTGCCCTCGCGATCGGGCTCCGCGATCTGGGTTTCGAAGGCGACGACCCCCTCCAGGCCAGGCACGAACTCGACCACGGTCGTCTCCCCTCGCAGATGCGCGTATTGCGCCCATTCAACATGGATAGGGGTTTCGTGATGAGATCGGGGCATGAGTTCGCCGGTGCGACCCTCGGGCGACGCGTCACCCTCTGCTCCTGCGCTGCGCATCTCGTACACGCTCGGCACCCTGCAGGAGCACGATCTGCGCGCCTCGCCGTTGGAGCAGTTCCGCGCGTGGTTCGGCGAGGCGGTCGAGTCGGGGCTGCAGGAACCCAATGCGATGGTCCTGGCGACGGCCGACGCGGCCGGTCGACCCAGCACCCGCACCGTGCTGCTGAAGGACGTGGACGATCGGGGTTTCGTCTTATACACGAACCTCGAATCGAGGAAGAGCCGTGAACTCGCCGTGAACCCGGCCGCGTCGTGCTTGTTCCCCTGGCTGTCCCTTCATCGACAGGTCGTCGTGGTCGGCCGCGCGGAGCTGGTCGACCGAGACGAGGTTGGTGAGTACTTCCGCAGCCGGCCGCGCGGTTCACGTCTCGGCGCGTGGACGAGCCACCAATCGGCCGTCATCCACGATCGCCACGAGCTCGACGAGCGTCTTGCGGCCCTGGAGCAGAAGTACCCCGGCGAGGCCGACATCCCGGTTCCGGACTTCTGGGGCGGCTGGCTGGTTCGGCCGGAGTCGGTCGAGTTCTGGCAGGGCCGACCGTCGCGATTGCACGACCGCCTCCGGTTCCGCAGCCTGGTGGGTGACGCACCGGCATCTCTGTCGGCGCCGGACGACTGGACCGTCGAGCGCCTAAGCCCCTAACCACCCCGCCGAGTGGCGGGTTGTGGCGGCATTTCCGCGACGCAGAACGGCCACAAGCCGCCGCTCGCGGGGGCGGGTAGGTTGCCACGCGTGCCCCGCCTCTTCGCCGACCTGACCCCGCTTCGGGTCAGCCCGCCCTATCGACGGCTGTGGGCGGCACTGGGCATCAGCAACATCGGTCAGCAGATGACGTCGGTCGCTGTCGGCCTCCAGGTGTGGGACATCACCGGATCCAGCCTGATGGTCGGTCTGGTCGGGCTGTTCCAGCTCGTCCCCCTCGTGGGTTTCGGCCTGTACGGCGGGACCTTGTCCGACGCGTTCGACCGGCGCAAGGTCGGGGTGATCTCGGCCATCGGCCTCTGGGCGTGCTCGGCGGCCTTCCTCGCCCAGTCGGCGATGCAGCTGGGCTCCGTTGCCGTGCTCTACGCGATCATCGCCGTGCAGTCCGCGTTCTTCGCGGTCGGCAACCCGGCCCGGCAGGCGATCATCCCCCGCCTCGTGTCTCCTGAACTCCTGCCGGCGGCGAACGCGCTGGGGATGATCACCTGGACGTTCGGCTTCACCCTCGGCCCCCTGCTGGGCGGGCTGCTCGTGGCGATCACCGGGACGGTGACGACGCCCTACCTCGTGGACGTGGTTGCCTTCGGGATCGTCGTCTGGGCGATGCTGCGGCTGCCCAGCCTCCCGCCGATCGTCGTCCCCGGAGCGGAGCGGCCGCGAGCCGGCTGGGCAGCGGTGCGCGAGGGCTTTGTGTTCCTCAAGGGCAAGATCAACCTGCAGATGACGTTCTACCAGGACCTCGTCGCCATGGTCTTCGGCATGCCGAGGGCGTTGTTCCCGGCCATCGCCGCCCAGTGGTACGGCGGCTCGACGCGGGACATCGCCCTCGTGCTCGGCCTGCTGTCCGCCGCTCCGGCCGCGGGCGCACTCGTGTCGGGAATCCTGTCCGGACCGCTCGGCCACGTGCGATGGCAGGGCCGGGCGATCGTCGTGTCGATCGTCGTGTGGGGGGCGGCGATCACCGCTTTCGGCCTCGTGCGCTGGCTGCCGCTCGCGCTGCTGTTCCTGGCGATGGCCGGGGCAGCCGACAACGTCTCGGCCGTCTTCCGCACGACGATCCTGCAGGCGGCCACGCCCGACGAGTACCGCGGTCGACTCCAGGGCGTCTTCACGGTGGTCGTGGCTGGTGGCCCGAGGCTGGGCGACGTCGAGGCGGGCGCAGTGGCGGCGGTGTTCGGCGAGGCGGTCTCGGTCGTCTCGGGAGGTCTCCTGTGCATCGGGCTGGCCCTGGGCCTGGCCGCCAAGTTCCCGGGGTTCGCCCGGTACGACGCCCGCCATCCGGTGCCCTGAGTCGCTCGCTCAGCGGATACTGCGATCGCGGAGCGCCTCGGCGACGAGATGGTCGACCGTGATCCCGCGTCGCCGTGCCTCCGCCCGCACGGCTTTGCGCAGCGACTTGGGGACCTGCACCCCCAGGTCGACGAGGCGATCCTTGTCCGGCGAGCCCACGGCATCGGCGGTGGAGGCGCCGATGCGTTGCAGGAAGGGCTCCTCGGCCAGCACGGGCGGCGTGCTCGGGTGCAGATCCGCATCGCCCGCCTTCTGGAGCGTCGGCCTGGCGAAGCCCCCGGACGCAGCGTCGGAGCTGGCGTTCTTCGTCACGTGAGGAACCTCTTCAGGGAGACGGGCGGTTGGCGGGGCTGGGGGGGCGCTGGCGGGAGCAGCAGGTCAAGGAGGTCATCGAGGATCTCGGCGACCTCCCGGGAGCCCGGAGAGGTCCAGGTGTGGATGGGGGCCTCGGCGCGCTGTGACTGGGGGAAGCCCGGGCAGTCAGGGATGCCAGGGGAGAACACGAGGTCGCCATGTTCGGCGTGCAACGCATCGACGTGGAGGCGGTGCTCGCGGTCGTCCGGTCGCAGCCGGTTGATGACGATCGCGGAGGCTCTCAGGCCCGGGGTCGTCGCGGCCCTGATGACGTCGATCGCCTCCACGGCCTCCGCGGCGCCGTGCACCGCGAAGTGGTTCGGCTCCGTAACCACCACGGCCCGGTCGGCGGCACTCAGCGCGTTGCGGGTGAGCTCCCCGAGTGACGGCGGGCAGTCGATGATCACGAGGTCGAACTGGCGCGGCGTCGTGGCCAGGGCGGTGCGCAGGCGCAGGGCGGAGTTGCGTCCGGCGGCGACGTTGCGGTGCTCGAGCGCCCGTTCCGAGGCGATGACCTTGACGGCCGGCCCCCAGCCGCTGTCGACGATGGCATCGGCGGCCACCCCGGGCCGGGCGTCAGCGAGGACATCGCTCGTCGTGAAGGCCGGCGACGTGACGTCGAGGGCCATGGTGGCGTTCGCCTGAGGATCCAGGTCGATGACCAGGGACCGCAGGTCCCGATCCCACGCCGCGCTGGCCAGTCCGAGGGCGACGGTGCTCTTCCCCACCCCGCCCTTCATGGACAGGACAGCGATGACGGTCATGCTGGCAGTCTCTCAGGTGCGGGGCATGAAGGCCCGGCACCGACTCACCTGTCGCGGGGGGCGAGGAGCCCGTGGTCGGCCAGCGCGACGGCGCGCTCGGCACCATGGTCCACCACGGGACGCGGGTAGCCCTCCGCGTAGCCGGCATCGGCCTTCCACGGCTCATGCACGGCGTTGCCGTCAAGGTGGCGCAGCTCGGGGACATAGCGACGGACGTACGCCCCGTCCGGGTCGAACTTCAGGCCCTGCAGCACGGGGTTGAAGATGCGGTAGAACGGTGCGGCGTCGGTGCCGCACCCGGCCGTCCACTGCCAGCCGTGCGTGTTGCTGGCGAGGTCCCCGTCACGAAGCCAGTGCATGAACTCACGGGCGCCGCGCTGCCAGGGCAGGTGCAGGTCCTTGACCAGGAAGCTGGCCACGACCATGCGCACGCGATTGTGCATCCATCCCTCGGCGCGCAGCTGGCGCATGCCGGCATCGACGAACGGGTAGCCCGTGCGGCCCTCGCACCACGCGGCGAACAGGTCGTCGGCACCCTCACCCGTGGCCCAGTTCATCTCGTCATCGAAACGCGGATCGAGGGACGCCCGGACGCTGTCGGGCCGCTGGTGGAGGACGTCTGCGTAGAACTCCCGCCAGCACAGCTCCTTGCGGAACGTCTCGTCCTGGTCGCCCAGCTCGGCGAGGAGCGAGCGGGGGTGGAGCTCGCCGAAGCGCAGGTGGTGGCTGATCCCGCTCGTCGCGTCGATGTCGGCTCGATTGCGTAGGTCGGCGTACGAGGCCAGTCGCGCCGCGCGGAACGCCTCCCATCTCGACCACGCTGCCTCCTCGCCGGCCCGCGGCAGCGCGACGTCGCCGATGTCGGGTGCCGTCGGGTAGCCGTCGCACGCCATGGGCATCCACCACTGCGTCTCGCCGGGCACGTCGTCGGCCGGGGCGCGCCAGCCGTGGCTCATCCAGCCGCGATAGAACGGGGTGAAGACGCGATAGGGAGTGCCGTCGTCTTTGGTGACCCGACCAGGGGCGACGGCGTAGGGCGATCCGGTGCGCACGAACGGCACCCCGTCCACCGCTGCCTCGACCAGGGCGTCCCGCCGCTGCCCGTAGGGGGCGAAGTCGGCGGCGACATGCACCGAGCGCGCTCCTGCCGCCGCCACGACCTGCGCCACCATCGAGGCGGGATCGCCGTGCCGGAGCAGGAGGTTGCCGTCGAGGGACTCGTCGAGCGCGCGCAGCGACTCTCGAAGGTATGCGCGTCGCACGGGTCCCGAGGCGGTCCAGAGCGCGGGGTCGACGACGAACAGCGGCACCACGCGCCCGTCCCCGTCGGCGTCCGCGGCCGCCGCGGCGGCAGACAGGGCGGGATTGTCCAGCAGTCGGAGATCGCGACGGAACCACATGACACTGGGCACCCCTCAAGGCTAGGCGTTCGGTGGGCCACGCGCCGAGGCCGGGAAGGGAGGACACTGGCGCCGTGCTGCTCGCCGCGTTCTTCGGAGGCCTGGCCGCGTCCGCGCTGCTCGTGGGTGCCCTCCTCGCCTACGGACTGCGCCCGTCCCCGCGACTGACCGCCGTCGTGATGGCAGTCGGCAGCGGGCTGCTCATCGGGTCGGTTGCGTACGACCTCGTGGCGGTTGCCCGCGTCTCGGTCCCCGTCCCGCTCATCGCGGTGTCGCTGACGGTCGGCGCCGGAGTCTTCGTGCTCGGCAACAAGGTGATCGAGCGTCGAGGCGGGGCTCGGCGCAAGGACCCGACGGGGTCCGCGACCCCCAGCGACAATCCTCTGGGCATCGTGCTGGGCAGCGTCCTCGACGGGGTCCCCGAGTCGTTCGTCCTGGGTCTCAGCGTCCTGCATGGCGGCGTGAGCGTTCCGCTTCTCTTCGGCATCGGGATGTCCAACCTGCCCGAGGGGATGGCGGCGTCGAGCGGCCTGCGGATCCGAGGCTGGAAGGAGGCAAAGGTCGTCCGCTTGTGGTCGATCGTCATCGTGACCAGTGCCATCTCGGCGGCCCTGGGCCATGAACTGCTGGCCGCCGACGATGGCACGTTGACGGGCCTGGTGCAGACGTTCGCGGCTGGCGCACTGCTGGCCATGGTCGCGGACACGATGGTCCCGGAGGCCTACGAGGTCGAGCGCACCTGGACCGGCGGACTGGTCGTCGTCGGATTCGCCGCGTCCTTGATGATCGCCTCGCTGATCACGTGATGGTGGCCGGTGTTCGGTATGTTGTCCCGCACAGGCACGGCTCACCCTCGAGTACTGGCAGGCATGCGTGAGCGAGCTCATCGATACCACGGAGATGTATCTGCGTACCGTCTTCGAACTGGAGGAGGAGGGCATCGTCCCGATGCGCGCGCGCATCGCCGAGCGCCTCAGTCAGAGTGGACCCACGGTGTCGCAGACCGTCGCCCGCATGGAGCGCGACGGCTTGCTGGTCGTCTCGGGGGATCGCCATCTGGAGTTCACGACGACCGGCCGAGAGGCCGCCACTCGCGTGATGCGCAAGCACCGGCTGGCCGAATGCCTGCTCGTCGACGTGCTGGGCGTGCCGTGGGAGGAGGTCCACGCTGAGGCCTGCCGCTGGGAGCACGTGATCAGCGCTTCGGTCGAGCGCCGACTGCTCGAACTGCTCGACTACCCCACGACATCGCCCTACGGCAATCCGATCCCTGGCATCGACGAACTGCGCCCGGGGGTCGCGGAGGCGGATCACGACGCCTCATCGATGGAGCCGTTGAGCGCCGTGGCCCGAGACGATGTCCGCCGGGTCGTGGTCAGGCGGATCGCCGAGCCGCTACAGGACGACGCCGACGCGATGCTCACGATGCGCCGGATCGGAGCGATGCCGGGCGCGTCAGTGAAGGTCCATCGGTCGCCGGGCGGCGTGACGATCGGCAGTGCGGGCGAGTACAGCGAGCTCGCGCTCGAGGTCGCCGTCCATGTCCTCGTGGAGCCGGTCGGCTCGTAGAGCTCGGCTAACCCAAGCCTTCTCGGGCCCGGCGGATGATCGCCTCGACCACCTCGGTCTTCGCGTCCGCATAGTCCTGCACCGACTCCCACTCCTGCATCGACAATCGTCGCTTCGTGTCCTCGTAGAGACGGCGCTCGGCCGGATGGCCGCGCAGGCGGTCGCGGAACAGGAGCATGCGCTCGATCTCGGCCGACCCGATCGGGAAGACGTGCAGGTTCACCCACGGCTCCGTGCCCTTGAGGAGTCTGTGCTCGTGCCAGAGCGGCTCGCGGAGGAAGAAGGCATAGCCGGCCCGCTCGAGGGCGGGCACGTACGACGGCTCGTCGGTTGCGTCGGGGACGACCAGGAGGATGTCGAGGATCGGCTTGGCGGCCAGTCCCGGGACGGAGGTGGAGCCCACATGCTCGACCGTGTGGGCGATGGGGCCCAGTGCCGTGCGGATGCCGTCCTCCTGCGCACGGTACTGCTCGGCCCAGCGGGGGTCGGGTTCGGCAAGGATGATGACAGCGGGCATGGGGCAGGAGCTCTCGAGTGGGGAGCTCAGCAGATCCGGGGGAGTTGCTCGGCCAGAGGCAGGTCGACGACGCGCGTGCCACCGATGCCCGTCCTCGCGACGACGACTCCGGGATGGTCCGCCACGACGGTTCCGATCCGGGCGGCGCCTGCGCCGTACTCATGGGTCAGCATGGTCTGCAGCACGAGGTCGGCGTCGTCGCCGGCGACGAACGCGACCAGCTTCCCCTCGTTGGCGACGTAGAGGGGATCGAGGCCGAGGAAGCCGCAGGCGGCCCGGACGTCGTCGGGCACGGGGACGGCGCGCTCGACGATCTCCACGCCCGTTCCCGACGCGTGGGCGATCTCGTTCAGGGTGGCCGCCACGCCGCCACGGGTGGGGTCGCGCATCATGTGCACGTCGGCGCCGGAGTCGAGCAGGGCGGCGACGAGTCCGTTGAGGGGCGCGCTGTCCGTGACGATCTCCGAGCCGAACTCGAGACCCTCGCGCACGCTCATGACCGCGATCCCGTGCATGCCGATCGGGCCCGACACGATCACGGCGTCGCCCGGCCGTACCCGGTGCGGGCCGAGGTCGACCCCCTCGGGCACGAGGCCGATGCCTGCGGTGTTGATATAGATGCCGTCTCCATGGCCGGAGTCGACGACCTTGGTGTCACCGGTGACGATGGACACGCCGGCTCGGCGTGCCGCGCCGCCCATGGTGTCGGCGATCCGGCCGAGCTCCTCGATGGCCAGGCCCTCCTCCAGGACCACCCCTACCGACAGGGCGAACGGCCGTGCGCCCGTCATGGACACGTCGTTGACGGTGCCGTTGACCGCCAGGTCGCCGATGTTGCCGCCGGGGAAGAACCGCGGCCGCACGACGTAGGAATCGGTGCTGAAGGCCAGTCGCGCCCCACCGAGGGTGAAGACGGCGGCATCACCGAGCTGCTGCAGCGCATCGGCGTTCGCCGTGCCGGCGAAGGCCGGCAGGAACAAGTGCTCGATGAGTTCGGCCGACAGCCGTCCCCCGCCGCCGTGTCCCATGATGATGCTGGGGTGGTCGCGGAGAGGCAGGGGACACGACCAGCTCTCGAGGTCGAGGTGGCCCGGATCGCTCACGCGCTCACCGGGGCCGCGATGCGTCGAAACTGATAGTAGACGGCGCAGGCGCCTTCGCTGCTGACCATCGGCGCG
The DNA here is from genome assembly GCA_016717115.1 of Actinomycetota bacterium. Taxonomy (GTDB): domain Bacteria; phylum Actinomycetota; class Actinomycetes; order S36-B12; family S36-B12; genus UBA10649. The sequence goes on along the minus strand of JADKGE010000001.1, from coordinate 389,622 downwards.
CCGAGCGGCATGCGTGGTGTGCACTCCTTGCCGAACGCCTCGCAGTCGAAGGGCTTGATCAGGCCCTGCAGCACCTCTCCGCTGCGGCACAGGCCCGATTCCTCGGCGACGATGTCGGTGACCTCGAACCTGAGCTCGGCGTCGAAGTCGGCGTACGCGTCGCTGAGCTTCCAGCCCGACTGCGGGATCGTGCCGATGCCGCGCCAGGCCCGGTCGCAGGTGGTGAAGACGTCACGCACGACGGCCTGGGCGGCGGGATTCCCCTCGGGCTGCACCGCCCGAGGATAGGCATTCTCGAGATCGGCCCGGCCCTCCTCGAGCTGCACGAGTACGCGCCTGATGCCTTCGAGGACGTCGAGTGGCTCGAAGCCCGTGACGACGATAGGAACGTGGTACTGCTCGACCAGTGGTACGTATTCGCTCATGCCCATGACCGTGCAGACGTGCCCGGCGGCGAGGAACCCCTGCACCCGTCGGGACGGCGAGTCCATGATGGCGCGGATCGCCGGCGGCACCAGCACGTGCGAGACCAGCAAGGAGAAGTTGTCGAGTCCCATCTGCTTGGCCAGGGTGACCGTCATGGCGTTGGCGGGCGCGGTCGTCTCGAAACCGATGCCGAAGAACACGACCTGCTTGTTGGGATTGGCCTGGGCGAGCTTCACCGCATCGAGGGGGGAGTAGACGATGCGGATGTCACCGCCCTCGCTCTTGATGCGAAACAGGTCGGTACTCGAGCCGGGCACCCGGATCATGTCGCCGAACGAGCAGAAGATCACGTCGGGTCGCGCGGCGATGGCTAGGGCTCGATCGATCGTCTCGAGCGGCGTGACGCAAACGGGGCAGCCCGGACCGTGGATGAGCTCGACCCCGTCGGGGAGGAGCTGATCGATGCCGTTGCGGATGATGGTGTGCGTCTGGCCCCCGCACACCTCCATGATCCCCCAGGGCTGCGTGACCGTGTGCCGGATCTCCTCCAGGAGGCGACCGGCCAGTTCCGGGTCCGAGAACTCGTCCAGGTACTTCATGGTCCCTACCGGGCGTCGAACGTGACGCCCAGCTCCTCGTCGAGCAGCCCCACGCTCCGGAACAGCTCGAGGGTCTCAAGGGCGGACTTCTCGTCGAGCTTGGTGAGGGCGAAGCCCACGTGGACGATCGTGTAGTCACCCACGGTGACATCCGGCACGTATGCCAGGCAGACCTCCTTGCGGACACCTCCGAAGTCGACGGTCGCCATGCGGGTGCCGTTGGCCTCCCACACCTCCTCGATCCTGCCGGGCACTCCCAGGCACATATCCCTAGCCCTCTCTCGTGCGCACGTGTCCGGCATCGACGGCGCCGCCGGCGGCCGCCACGGCCGCCTGTCCCAGCGCAAGCCCGCCGTCATTCGGCGGGACCCGCTCGTGCACGAGGACGGTGAAGCCCTCACGCCGTAGCCTGCCCTGACATGCCGCCGTTAGCACGGCATTTGCGAAGACTCCTCCGGTGAGGCCGACGGTGTCCACCCCGAGCGTGCTCCGCAGCTCGATCGCCGCCTGCTCCACGGCGCCGGCGATGCCTTCGTGGAACTTGCGGGCCGCGACCGCGGTGTCCTCCCCGTCCCGCACGGAACGGACGGCGGCGGCGATGGTGGGGCGCGGATCGATGACCAGTCCGTCGGGACTCGTCTCCACCGACGGGATCCACGCGGTGTCCTCGTCACCCTCGTCGGCCATCGCCGCGAGGGCCTCGAGCTCGATCGCGGCCTGGCCCTCGTAGTCGATGTCCTGGCGGACGTCGAGGATCGATGCGATGGCATCGAAGAGTCGGCCCATGCTGGTGGTCGGAGTGCATCCTGCCCCCGTGGCGAGCATCCGCGTGATGACGGCGAGCTCGGTGGGGTCCGCGTCGCGAAGTGTGGCGATGGTCGCGTCCACGTCGACGCCTGCCGCCTCGAGATGGGCCAGTGCCGTGCGAAGCGGCCGCTTGATGGCGGCGTCGCCGCCCGGCAGCTGGATCGGTCGCAGGTGGCCGACGCGATCCACGGCGCGGTAGGAGCCGAGGAGCAGCTCTCCGCCCCAGATCGATCCGTCGGTGCCGTAGCCGGTGCCGTCGAAGGCGAAGCCCAGGACGGGGCGCCCCGGGGCCCAGCCGTGCTCGGCGAGCAGGGACGCGAGATGGGCGTGGTGATGCTGGACGGTGAGGTGCGCGATGCCGTGCTCGGCGGCCTGCTGCTCCGCCCAGCGTCGTGACAGGTAGCCGGGGTGGGCGTCGCTCACGATCGCCGTGGGCGCGACCCTCTGCAGGGCCGTCAGCGTGGCCACGGTCCGCGCCAGCGCGTCGAGGGTCTCCAGGTTCTCCGTGTCGCCGATGTGCTGGCTCATCCAGGCGCGGCGCCCGGCGGCGACGCAGATCGTCGTCTTCAGCTCGCCGCCGACCGCGACCAGCGGCGGTGACTCGACGGGCAGCGAGATCGGCAGGGGGGCGTAGCCACGGCTGCGACGCACGGGCTGTACCAGGGCGCCGGCGGCCCGGACTACCGAGTCGTCGCACGCCACATGGATGCGCCGGTCGTGATGAACGAGGAGGTCGGCCAGGCCGGCCAGTCGCTCCCGGGCCTCGTCCGGCGTGATGCAGATCGGCTCGTCGGACAGGTTGCCGCTCGTCATCACCAGGACGGACGGGGCGCCGGCGTCGAACAGCAGGTGGTGCAGCGGTGCATACGGGAGCATCACCCCCAGGAAGGTCGTGCCCGGAGCGGCGGCCGCCTGCAGGCCGCCGTCGATGGAGGGGGCGAGGACGATGGGCCGGGCGGGAGACTCCAGGGTCTCCAGGGCGGTTCCGTCCAGGCGCACCAGCGTGCGGGCGACCGTGACGTCGCGAGCCATCAGCGCGAACGGCTTGTCGCCGCGCCGCTTGCGGCGGCGCAATTCCGCGACGACGGCCGGTGAGCGGGCGTCGCACGCCAGGTGGTAGCCGCCCACGCCCTTGATCGCGACGATCCGGCCGGCCGTGAGGGCGGCGCAGACCTCGGCCACGGACGTGTCCATCGTCGGGCCGCACGACGGGCACGCCGTGGGCTGGGCATGGAAGCGCCGCGAGGAGGGATCGTCGTACTCCTCCTGGCACAACGCGCACAGGGGGAAGTCGACCATCGTCGTCTGGGGCCGGTCGTAGGGCAGCCCGGTGACGATCGTGTACCTCGGGCCGCAGTTGGTGCAGGCGATGAAGGGGTAGCCGTACCGGCGGTCGTCGCGATCGCGCATCTCCGCGAGGCAGTCATCGCACACAGCCGTGTCGGGCGGGATCGACGTCGTGCCATCGACGTCCGGGCTGGGGACGATCCTGAAGCCGACCTCGTCGATGGCGTCGATGACGTGCGTCTCCACGGTCTCCACGTGCGCCATGGCCGGCCCGACCCGCAGGCCGGCGAGGAACTCCTCGAGGGTGTCGGCGCGGCCCTGGGCCTCGACGAAGACCCCGGAGGCGTCGTTCCCCACGAGCCCGGTGACACCCGTGGCATCGGCAAGCGCGTACACGTAGGGCCGGTACCCGACGCCCTGGACGACGCCCGTCACCCGGATGGCAAGGCGCAGCGGTGCCTCGGCCGTCAGCGGATCTGCCACAGCAGCACGCGGTTGTTGCCGGAATCGGCGATCGCCAGGGTGTCGTCGGCCAGCGACAGGCCGTACGGCCAGCACAGAGAGTCGTCCTCGACCGACGTCCAGCGGTTCTCGCCGTTGGCATCCATGTCAGGCTGAGCCAGCACCGTGTCGGCGGGAACGCCGGCACCGGTCCTCGGCCAGGTGTGCCAGACGAGGATGCGGTTGTTCGACGTGTCGGCAACGATGAGGCGGCGCGCGTCGCTCGTCACGGCGTACGGGAACCGCATCCGCTGGGCGCCCTGTGGCCTGATCTTGAACTCGTCGATCAGGGTGAGGTCCTGCTGCCCCAGGACGACGCTCGCCGGCGTGTCACCGTCAGCCGGCGGAGGCGTCCAACCGAGCACGCGGTGGTCGCCGGCATCGGCGATGTACAGGGTGTCGTCGTCCCCGGTCACGGCATGCGGCCAGCGAAACGTGGTGCCGCCGATCTCGCCGCCGCGATTGTCGGAGCGGTCGGACGACTCGTCCTGCCCGAGGAGCACGTCCGCGGGACGGTCCGGGTCGGGCAGCGACGTGCCGCGCCAGCCGAGCACGCGGCGGTTGCCGGTGTCGGCGACCCAGAAGGTGCCGGCGACCACGCCGAAGCCGAACGGCCAGTAGAAGCTCGCGAGGGTCGGCAGGGTGCCTCGATTGGGCTCGACCTCGTCGAAGCCGGCCTGGCCCAGCACGTACGTGGGCGCCGCGAAGTTCTCGGTCGGCACGTCGTCCCAGGCGAGGAGTCGGTGGTGCCAGGCGTCCGCTACGACCAGCCGGCCGTCAATGACGGCAACGCCCGTCGGGAGGTTCAGCCCGCGCCGCGTGTCGGTGCCGCCGGCAGCGGAGCCCTCGGAGGTGAAGTCGGCCTGGCCGAGGACGACGTCGGCCGGCGCTCCGTCCTCGCCGGGCAGACGGTGCCAGATGAGGACGCGGTGGTTCCCGGTGTCGCACGCGATCACGCGGGTGCCGTCGGTCCAGACCCCTCGGGGGGCGTACATCTGCGAGGCGGTGGGAGTGGCAGCCGGCAGGGCGAGACCGCCAGGGGAGGCGGCGCCAAGGCGAAGAATCGGCGAGGCAAAGGCGCCAACCCCAGACCACATCGTCGAGTGGCGGCTGGTGGCGGCCCGTGGGTCCAGATTCACCGCCACTAGCCGCCACTCGACGGGGGTGTTGGGCCGATTCTCAGGCTGCTCAACTCAATGAAGGTTGTTCCTGCTTCCTCCTTCACTTCCTCAACTCCCCTTAGGCCCGGCACTCGCTGCCTGATCACGCCCATGATCTCGTCCTTGACGGTCTGGTCGGGCGCGCTGCAGCCGGTGGCGAACCGTACGTACGCCACGTCGGCCCGCACCATCTCCACGGACATCTCGATCGAGCTCGTGACGAGGTAGGGCCGGATCTGCTCCACGACCCGAAGGACGTCGATCGTCCGGTCGGTGCGGATGATGCCGTGCGAGACGAACAGGGCCATGACCTCGGGTTGCTCGACGGCCTCGTAGAGCAGCTCGCCGCCGCGGGCGTCGTCGCGCAGCACATGTACCAGGGCGACGAGCCCGGCCTTGTTGAACTCCGTGATGGCCTCGATGGTGTCGTCGAGGAGTCGCTGCACCGCCGGCTCTTGATGCTGCACCTGGTCGCGCAACTCGTCGATGCGCTGTGCGAGATCGTCGAACGTGTGCGGGTGCGCGTCGGTGGCGGTCATGGTGGGCCTTCCGTCAGGAGTAGATCTGCTGGCGCTGGATCAGCTGGGCGGTCATGGTGGTGAGCACATCGGCGAAGGCGGCCCTGGCCAGGCGGGACAGCACCGCGCCGACGGGACCGCCGGGATCGGCCGGAACGGTGCGCCGCTCCAGAGCCTCCAGGACGAAGGCGTGCCCCGCGGCGTTCTCCAGGAGGTTGTCCTCGAAGAACGCCGTCACGAACTCGCTCCGGAAGACGCCGTCGCCCTCGGGGTCAGTGGTCAGCCGCTCCAGCGCCGCGTCCGGACCCCCGCACCGATGCACGATGCGCTCGGTGAAGTTGCCGGTCGCCTCCTGGAGCAGCAGCTCGAACTGCTGTCTGAGGAACAGCTCCATCAGCGGCCGCCCTCTGCCAGGGTCTCGGCAGTGGTGAGGCTCTCGAGGACCTCGTCGACGCCTGCGACCGCCTCACCGTCGTCATGCGTCACGAAGATCGCGCGCGCCGCGTCGAGTCGCTCGCGGGCATCGCCGAACACGCCGAGATGCCCCAGCGCGTTGCCCTGGTTGGCCAGGATGCGCGCGTAGCCGAGCGGGTCCTTCATCGGGTCCCGGTACTGCAGAACCTCCTCGTAGAGCTGGACTGCCTCGTCGAGGTTGGCCTCCTGATGGACGCTCGGCAGGTACTGCAGCGCATTCGCCAGATTGAGTTGGGTGCTCGCCCAGGCCACCGGATGCGTCTCGGCGGTGAACACCCGGAGTGCGGCGCGCAGCGAGTTGACGGCGACGCCCACGCGGATGCGGTCGCCTTCGCTGCTCATCGGCATCACGAGGTACGCCAGCGCGAGATGCTGGTTGATGGTCGCGAACATCTCCGGGTAGGTGTCCTCGCGGAACACCTTGGTCGCCTCGTTGAGATCCGCGACGACGGCCAGGAGCGCGCCGCGGTCGGTGCCCGCCAATTGCTGGCGCGCCAGGGCCCGGGTCACCTGCAGCTCGCCCCTGAGCTCGCGAGGAGCCGTGAGCGGCAGCCGCTGTACCGCAAGGTCGGCCTCGCGCGCCGCCGCGGCGGGATCGTCGAGCTGCTCGCGCATGAGCTCGGCCCGCGTGAGGCGAAGGGAGCCGGCCAGGATCGGGCTGCCGGCCTCGTCGGCAGCGGTGGCGGCAGAGGCCAACTCGGCCACGGCGCGGTCGAAGTCGCCGATCTCCATCGCGGCCGATGCGCGGGCACTGCCGATCACAGCCGCCACATCCCCGGTGGTGCCCTCCGTCGACGGCGGCAGGTCGACGAGCCCGACGCTGAAGCGCGCCGTGTCGACCAGGGCCCTGAGCTCACCGGTGGTCTCATCGGCCAGCGCCTCCCAGACGCCGTCGCCCCCGATGAGGACGGCTCGGTTGTAGCGGTCGATGACCGCCTCGGTGCCTATGCAGGCGGCCGCTCCCTCGGGGTTGTCATCCAGGGCCAGGGCCATGAACTCCAGGCCCTCGGGCCAGATCTCCGGGATCGTGCCCGCGGCCAGGTCCTGGCGGTCTCGGCGGCAGCCTCGGTGTCAGGGAGCAGGAGCATGCCCGCGGGCCAGGGCAGGGCGCCGAGCGGCTGCGGCCTTGGGCCGGTCAGGGTCGAGCCGGTGCTGGTCACGTGGGGTCTCCGTCGGGGTTGTTGGTGAGCTTCAGGGCCGGCGCTTCCGGCAGACGGCTGTCCGCCATCGATACGGTGATGCAGCGTCGGGCGTTGCGCTCGATGATCCGGGCCGCGTGCAGAGCGCGCCGCTCGTCATGGTGGTCGCCCACCTTGCGCCGGACCGCGCCGGACGCGAGGACGACATCGAGGTAGACGATCCAGCGTCGGTTCTCCTCGACGACGACGGCGTCGGCCGCCAAGGCCTCCTCCACCCGCGGGAACGCGGGCGGCTCCCAGGCGGGCCAGTCACCCTCCACTGGTGTGCCTTCCCTCCAGATCGGCCCTCACGTCGGCGACGATGTCGTCAGCGATGCGCTCGACAGAGGCTTGCACAGTGGGCGTCAGCTCGGCGCCGGGTTCGAAGGATTCCCCCTCGACCAACCACACCGTGACGTCCTGGGGGTACTCGTCCTTGAGCAGCCACGTGGCGAAGCCGAGGGCCTGGTCCCAACGGAAGGCGTGCAGGTTGCCCTCCGGGGGCTTGAGGTCGACCAGCTCGCTGCCGGGCACCCGGTGCACAGCGCCGGGCTCGACGCCGATGCGCGAGGCGTCGACGACGATGACGCGACGGGCACCGCGCATCGCGAAGGCGACGTCCATGCCGGCAGTGCCACCGTCGATCAGGCGCACCCCTGCGGGCAGGTCGCGGCCGGCGAGGATGCGCACAAGAACGGGGCCGGCTGCGTCATCCCCCCGAAGGAGGTTGCCGCAGCCGACCACCAGCGTGTCTGTCGATGGTGGCGTGAGGATCAGCCGCCACCCATCCGGAACTTGGCGAGCTCGCGGCCGGTCTTGCCGTCATACGCGTGGACGGTGCAGACCAGGCACGAGTCGAAGCTGTGCGCGACCTGCGCGAGCTCGACCGGGAAGTCCGGGTTCTCGACGGGAGCACCGATGAAGGACTTCTCCATGGGCCCGACGTTGTCACTGCCGTCGCGCGGCCCGATGTTCCAGGCCGTGGGCGTGATCACCTGGTAGTTGGCGATCTTGCCGTCCTCGATGACGATCCAGTCGGACAGCGCTCCGCGCGCCGCCTCCGTGGACCCGAACCCCTTGCCAGACAGGGGCTCGGTCGGCTTCGTGTAGAAGTCGGCGTGCAGGTCGATCTCGGTCAGCCACTTCTGCGCGTTGCGGAAGTACTTGGGTGCCTCGTGCATGCGAGCCAGCACGCGCGTGAGGACGTTCGGACCGACCTTCGCGATCATGTCGGCGACGAAGGGGTCGTAGTCCTGGTGCGACGCCGCGTCGGGACGGTTGGCCATCATCTGCCGGGCGAGCGGCCCTACCTCGAGGGGTACGTAGCCCATGCCCGGGACGTCGTACCGCGGGGCCTTGGCCCACGTGTACTTGCCCTGAGCCGGACCGTCGGCCGGATCGATCGGGTCGGTGACGCCCTCCCACGGATGCAACGAGCCGGTGCCCTTGAAGAACGAGTGCGTGATGTCCTCACTCACCCGAGCCTGGTCGAAGTCGAAGTACTGGCCGTTGGCGTAGATACCCGACCGTGACTGCAGGGCTGCGTTGCGGCCCTCGACCGTGGGATTGGTGTACAGCTCGGGTGACAGGAACGTGCCCGTGGCGAGGAAGTTGCCGTAGCCCTGGCCGTACTTGTCGAGGCCGATCTCCATCGAGTGCCGGTAGAAGAAGGCGAGGTCGCTGTTGTGCTGCGACTCGTTCTCATCCATCCAGGCGAGGAAGTCCTCCCACGTCTTGATCTCGAGGTAGCGGTCGACGGAGCAGCCGAGCCACTGGCCCTCGAGCCATTCGCGACCCCAGTGATCGAGGATCGCGGTCGATCGCGTGATGTCCGACAGGGTGGGGGCACACATGACGCCGCCGGGGATCATGAACGAAGAGTGCGGCCACTGACCACCGAAGATCGCGTAGATCTCGACGGGCAACTGCGACAGCGTGACGCCGGTCTGGTAGCTGGTACCCACGTACGGAGCGAACCGGCGGGCCGCCTCCTCGTACGTCGACGCGCCGGCATACTGAGCCGCCGTGAGGTCGGGGCCCATGATCGCGTAGAAGTAGCGGGGCATCGACTGCAGAGTCTCGGTGATCTGGCCGAGGTTGCGAACGATGGTCGCGTTGGGCGGCACGTAGGTGCCCCACGCGGTGTCGACGGCGTAGCAGGCCTTGTAGAGGTGGCTGCCGCCGCAGATGCCGCAGATGCGCGGCGTCATGATCAGCCCCGCCTGCGGGTCCTTGCCGCGCAGGATGATCTCGAAGCCGCGGAACATCGCCGCCTCGGTCCAGGCATCGGTCACGACGCCATCGGTGATGGTCACCCTGACGTCGAGGTCGCCCTCCACCTGCCCGAGCGGGCTGACATGCAGGTCCATGGTTGTCATCTGTGTTCTCTCCTGTGTCGAAGTCAGCGTGTGGGCGGGTCCGTCAGACGACGAACATGTCTTCCTTGGACCACTTCGGGGCGACGGCGCGGCTGAGGCCCGCGAGTGCCATGTACGAGCCGGAGTCCATCCCGGCCGGTTCGTCCTTCGGGATGACGCCGGCGACTTTCTGCGTCTTGAAGACGGTGTCCTTCTCGAGGTCGCCGAACGGGAAGCCCGGCTCGGTGCATCCCGTGCAGGGATGGCCGGCTCGCGTCTTGGACGACTGGCGGTTCCACAGGATGCGGTTGCAGGGGGAGTGGGTCATCGGGCCACGGCAGCCGAACTCGTAGAACAGGCAGCCGGTGCGCATGCCCTGGCCGAAGCTGGGCGGATCCTGCTTGTAGGCGAAGAACTGCACGCGGGTGCACCCGGTCTGGGTGAACGACGTGAAGAACGTCTGGGGCCGCTGCAGGTCGTCGAGCGCGAGGTCGGCAACTCTGCCGGCCGCGAGGGCGACGATGATCTGCGAGATCCAGTCCGGATGCGCGGGGCAGCCCGGGATATTGATCACCGGCAGTCCGAGCTTGCTGACGAAGTCGGGGCCCAGATGCCCGCCGCGCTTTCCACCTCGGTCGAACTGCAGACCACGGCTGTCGGACGGGTTCGGCGGGACGGCAGGCAGTCCACCCCAGGTCGCGCAGTCCCCGATGGCCACGACGATGCCGGCCTTGGGCGCGATGTCGTCGACCCAGTCCTTCATCGGGCGTCCGGCGAACATGTCGAATCGCCCACTGCCGTTGGGTCCCTCGATGACCGACCCCTCATACACGAAGATGTCGATCTCCTTCTCGCCCTTGGCGTAGGACCAGAACAGGTCCTGGGCCGTCTTGCCGATCTCCATCGACAAGGTCGGGTGGTAGACGATCTCCAGGCCGTAGTCGACGATCAGGTCAACCACGGACGGCTCCGCGGCGTTGATGAACGACATTGTGTTCCCGGAGCAAGCTCCTCCTTGGAACCAGAGCACGGATGTCACGGTGCCTCCTGCAGTTGTGGTGATGATGTGATCGACGATGGGGTGAGCAGCAGATCGAGCAGTTCGAGCACGCCATCACCGGTGCGCGATGACGTTTCCACTATTGGTGCGGCCGGGTTCACTGCGCGGATCGCGGCCAGCGCGGCATCGCGATCCCATTCCACGGCCGTGGCGATGTCGGTCTTGGTGATGACGACGACATCGGCGGAGTGGAACAGCTGGGGGTACTTCGCGGGCTTGTCCTCGCCCTCGGTGACGCTGAGAAGGGCCACTCGGGTGTCTTCCCCGAGGTCGTAGGCGGTGGGGCACACGAGGTTGCCGACATTCTCGATGACGAGCAGGTCGAGATCGGCCAGCCTCCAGCCGTCGAGGTACTCGGCGATCATGTCCGCCTCGAGGTGGCACATGCTCTCCGTGACGATCTGGCGTACCGGTGCGCCCGAGCGCTCCAGGCGCCGGGCGTCGTTGTCGGTGGCGCAGTCCCCGACGAGGGCGGCCGCGGCCGTGCCGCGCGAGATCGCCGCCGTGAGTAGTGACTCGAGGAGCGCGGTCTTGCCGCTGCCCGGGCTGGAGACCCAGTTGCTGACGCGCACGTCGGCGCGGGCGAACTGCGCCCGCAGCGACTGGGCCAAGAGGTCGTTCTTCTCCAGGATGCCCTTGCGCAGGTCGACGATGCGGGTGCTCATGCGACCCCGCCACCGACGAGGACATCATCCAGCGTGATGTCGATGATCTCGAGCTCCTTGCCGCCAACGACGTTGCCGCAGGGCACCGAGCAGGCGGGGCAGCGGAAATCCCTCGCCGAAGCGAGCTCCTGCCTTCCGCACGTGGGGCAGTCGACCACGATCGGGCTGCGCTCGATGACGAGGGCGGCATCCGCGAGCGGCGTGCCCTGTGCGGCAACGTCGTAGGCGAACTCCAGTGCTTGCGGAACGAGTCCGGAGAGCTCACCGATGCGCAGGCGCACCTGCAGTACCCGGGTGTCGGGTGACGGCAGGGCGCCGATCACCGTGGAGACCACGGCGTGCGCGACGGAGAGCTCGTGCATGATTCAGCTGCCGGCCCGCTGATGCGCGCCGAAGACGCGCGCGAACTCCACGAAGAAGGCCAAGGTTTCCTGCACCTCGGGTTCCTTGAGGACCCTGTTCAGGGCGAAGATGCTGCCCACCTCGGCCTGCTTGCCGCGCGTGCGCTTGTCGGCCTCGAGCGCGGCCTCACCGAAGGTGCCCACGACCTGGACGATCTCCGGTCGGAGGATGGCGGAGTCGAGGAAGCCTTGGATGGTCTCACTGCGGGTGGCCAGCGTCTCGGCGACGGGTGCCAGCTGGGCGAGGGCGCTCACCGCGGTACGCAGCTGGCCGCCCCTGGAGTCCTCGCCCGTGTCGAGGTCCTCGCGCAGGCTGCGAATAACTCCGTTGATGTTGTCGGTGAGCTCAGGGCCGCGTTGCAGGAGGCCGGTGCCCATGGCCGCCAAGGCGGCCAGCGTGGGCGCGTTGGCCACGATGACGGCCAGCGACTGGCGGATCTCTGGATCGGCGAGCATCGCGTCAAGCGCGTCGGTATTCGCTGCGACATCGGGCGTGAGGGTCACGTCCACCTCCAGGCTGGTTGAACGGTGACCAAGGATCAACGACACGTTCGCCCGTGGTTGGCCTGGTCTTCCCGCGCATGGTGGCAGGAGTGGGTGCCTGTTGTCGTGCGATTGTGAAAAATCGGGACCAAGGTCCCCCGGATGACGTCATGCCATCCCGTCGAACGGGACGATTCCCGATCGGGCCGAGCGCGAATCGGTTCGCGCGTTGGTCAGACGCGAACGGCCGTGGCGCTGAAGTCCGGGCGGAGCGGCATGCCCGACGACCCACCCGGCCCGAGCTTCACGCCGAGCATCTGATGCAGCTGGATCATGTTGATGTCGAAGCCCAGCCGGGACGCGGCCATGTACAGGCGCCACACCCGCGCGGTGCCCAGGCCCGCTTCGGCGACCGCCTCGTCCCAGTGGTCCTCGAGGTTCTCGCACCAGTGCTTCAGGGTCAAGGCGTAGTGCTCGCGCAGGTTCTCGGAGTGCCGGATCTCGAAGCCCGCCGAGTTCATCGCCGTCATCACCTGGCTCGGACCGGAGAGCTCGCCGTCGGGGAACACGTACCTGTTGATGAAGGACTTGCGGAAGTGGCTCACCCAGTCGTCGCTGGGCCGGGTGATCGTGTGGTTGAGCAGCCGGCCCTCGGGACGCAGCTTGCCGTTGAGGAAGGCGAAGTACGACGGGTAGTTGGCCCGGCCGATGTGCTCCGTGAGCCCGATGGACGAGACCGCGTCGAAGCCGGACTCCGCCACGTCGCGGTAGTCGCTGAAGCGAATCTGGGCCTGGCTGGTCAGGCCGGCCTGCTCGATGGACTCCTGTCCGTAGGCGGCCTGCTGCTCGGACAGTGTGACCCCGATGGCCTTGACGCCGTAGTGCTTGACGGCGTGCATGACCATGCCGCCCCACCCGCAGCCGACGTCCAGCAGCCGCATGCCCGGCTCGAGGCCCAGCTTGCGGCACACGAGGTCGAACTTGTCCTCCTGCGCCGTCTCGAGCGACGCGTCGGGCGTGGGGAAGACCGCACAGGTGTAGGCCATGGACGGGCCGAGCACCCAGGAGTAGAAGCGATTGCTGACGTCGTAGTGATGGTGGATCGCGTCGGCGTCGCGGTTCTTGGAGTGTCGTCGGCCGTTGAGGGTGCGCTCCTGCGGCGGCGGGGCCGGGCGATGGATCGCCTTGGGCGCGAACTGTCGAACGAGCCTGAGTCGGTCGCTCCACGAGATCTGCAGCCAGTCGACGGGGTAGAGCCTGCTCAGCGCGGTGTAGGCGTCGCCGATGATCTCGAGGTCGCCTGTCACGTACGCGCGGGCGAGGCCCAGCTGCGACGGAGCGCTGGCGAGGTACTGCACCGCGCGCGGGCTGCGGACGTCCAGCACGACGTCGGCGTTGACAGGACCGGCCGTCGATCCGTCGTAGGCGCGGAAGCCGACGCCCCGTTCGGCCGGCACGATGATCTGGAATGCGTCAGCAAGCTTCATCTGAATCGCTCCTTACTGCCGTTCGACGACTTTCTCGTAGAGCCCTCGCAAGCGCCGCTCAGGATCGTAGACGCCCTTGAGTCGGCTGTACTCCTCACCTCCGTAAATCGACCAGAACGTGTCCTTGTCGTAGAACGCCGTCGAGTACAGCGACTTGCGACCGTCGAGTGCTGTCACCACCTGCTCGATCCGTCGGTTGACGCGACCCTCGTCGGGTTCGACCCCGGGCGGGAGCGGCACCGTCGACCAGAAGCCCACGTTGACGTAGCAGACGTCGGGGTCGAACTCGTAGAGGGGCCAGCGGGCCGTGGCGTCGCGCTGCTTGAGGGGGCACACCCAGATCGGCTCGATCCCCACTTCGCGGTGGAAGAACTCGAGGAACTCGGGAAGCCGGTCGACGGGTACCTCGATGTCCTGCACCACGGGTTCGCGGGCCGGCTGCCTGCGGAGCCGGGCGGCCCGCGCCGACACGGCGTAGCGACGATCGATGGCGATGAGCTTCCAGTAGACGTCGCTGCGCAGCCGGTCCTTCGGCCACAGCCGGCGCACGGCGGGGTTCTGCGCACCGAAAGCCCGGGAGCACCAGAACCAGTCGGTGTCCCAGCGCCACAGGTAGTCGCGGATCGTGAGGACGTCGATCGCCCTGCGCTGGATGGATCGGTAGTAGACGTCCATGCCGGTGTAGTCGCTCGGGGTCATGCCCGCCGGAGGCCCGTCGACCATCGTGCCGACCGACAGGTACTGCTCGTCGGGCGAGAACACCGTGCCGTCGAGGAAGTCGACTCTGCGGCCCTCGTGCTGGCCGGTCTCGGTGATGGTGCGCAGCGCATCGGTCATGGCGTCGGCGGAGGCGAAGCGCACATGGCGCAGGAGCACGAACGGCCGGGTGGGCTCCAGCTCGATGCGAAGCCGCAGCGCGTACCCGAGTGATCCGTAGGAGTTGGGGAATCCGAAGAAGAGGTCGCGATGCGGGTCGTCGGGGGCGCCGGTGACGGTGAGGATCTCTCCTGCGCCGGTGAGGATGTCCATGTCGAGCACCGACTCGTGCGGCGACCCGTTGCGCCAGCTCGCGCTCTCGATGCCCAGCCCGGTGACGGCGCCGCCGAGGGTGATGGTGCGCAGTTGCGGGACGCATCTGGGCATGAGGCCCAACGGGAGCGTTGCGTCGACGAGGTGCTCGTACGTCGTCATGCCGAGGACCTCGGCCGTCTGCGTCACGGGGTCGACGTCGAGGACGCCGTCGAATGCGGCCACGTCGAGCCCCGGCGCGCTGACTGGGTCGCGGGGACGGAACAGGTTCGACGTGCGCTTGGCCAGGCGCACGGGCGACCCCGGTGGGATGGCGCGGTACTGATCAAGCAGCCGCGCGCGCAGGGCCGCGTAGTGCGTGCGCCACTGCGGGGGCACCTCCAACGACGTCACGGCACCAAGGTAGTGGGCGGTCCGGGCCTGCCGACGGGGATCGCCGGAGGTCTGGTCCACAATGTCGGGATGTCCGATCAGCAGCCGAACCCCGCTCCGGAACCGACCTACGCCGTCCCGGCGATGGAATACCTGGACGCCTCGCCGCCGTCGGCGCAGGCGGCCCCGCGGCGCACGCGTCGCTGGCTGCCCTTCGTTCTCGGGGGTCTCGCCTTCCTCGTGGTCCTGGTCGGTCTGGGCATGGTCGTCGGCGACTGGGCCGCCCGCAACGTCGAGATGCGGGCGCTGGTCAGCCAGATCGAGGTCTCTGAGCAGGCGATGGCGGACACCCAGCTTGCGGTCCGCGCCGCGTTCGAGGAGTACCAGGGGCAGGACGCGCTGAGCGATGCCGATCGTGCCGCCCTCGACGAGAAGCTGCAGGCTGCGGCGGCGGCGGGCCTCGTGGGTGTCACGGCCGGAGGGGACAAGGTGGCGGCCGTGCGCGTGCTCGGGTGGCATTCCGACATCAGCGCCGCGCAGGAGGCCTACCTCGCCCACAACCAGGCATGGCAGGACTACCTCGGCAAGGCCGCCAAGGACCCGGCGGAGTTCGGCGTCACCCACGAGCAGGTCAACTCGACCTTCGCTGCGGCCGAGCAGCCGATGCGGGATGCGGTGCCATCGCCCGATGTGTTCGACCTCATGACGAAGGTCGACGTCATCTATGCCCCGTCGCCATCGGAGGATTCCGGGCCGACGCAAGCGGCGTGATCCTCAGCCGACCGTCGTCGGCTCCTCGATCCGCTCGGGCTCGGGCTTCTTGGCCAGCTTGCTGGGCCACCAGATCTTCGAGCCGATGTCGTAGGCGAGGGCCGGCACCAGGGTCGATCGGATGATGAAGGTGTCGAGCAGGACGCCGACCGCGACCGCGAAGCCGATCTGGCGGAGGAACACCAGCGGCAGGACGCCGAGCACCAGGAACGTCGCGGCGAGGACGATGCCCGCACTGGTGATGACGCCACCGGTCACGGTGAGTCCCTTGAGGATGCCGGGCCGCGTGCCGAGCTTGATCGACTCCTCGCGTACGCGGGTCATGAGGAAGATGTTGTAGTCGACCCCCAGTGCCACGAGGAACACGAAGGCGAACAACGGGAACGACGTGTCCGCCCCCGCGAAACCGAACACATGCGTGAAGAAGATCGCGCACACGCCCAGGGTTGCGAAGAACGAGAGCACGACCGTGCCGATGAGGAGCACGGGTGCCGCGATCGAGCGCAGCAGCAGCATGAGGATGAGGAAGATGACGACGAGGACGACCGGGATGATGAGGTTCCGGTCATGCAGGGAAGCGGTGTCGACGTCCAGCTGTGACGCGGTCTGCCCGCCGACGATCGCGTCGGCCCCCTCGACGACGTGCACGTTGTCGCGTAGCCCTCGAACGGCGTCGATGGCCTGTGGACTGTCCGCCGCGTCTGACAGCGTGACCTCAAGGAGGACGCGGCCGTCGACCTCCTTCGGCGGCAGGCCGGTGGCGGGCACCCCGGGGGGCGCACCCGTGTAGGCGACGACCTCGGCAACTCCGTCGGTGGCCGTGGCAGCGGCGATCACGTCATCGACCGATGTCGCGTTGGCGATGATGATCGCCGGCGTGCCCAGGCCGCCGGGGAAGTGCTCCGCCAGCTGGCTCTGGCCCACGACGGAGTCGGTCTCGTTGACGAACGCCTCGGTAGTGGTGATGCCGTCGGCCTTGAGCGTGAACGAGAAGGCGGCGAAGACCAGCATCACCAGGGCCGTGACCACCCACGTGATCCGCGGCCGGCGGCCGATGCTGTCGGCGAGTTTCGACCAGACACCCGAGAGTCGTTCGTCGGCCTCGTCCTCCCGAGGCACCTTGGGCCAGAAGGCCCAGCGACCCGAGGGGTACTTGTCGCGCGAGAAGGGTCCCCAGTGCGGCTTGCGGATGCGCATGATGCCGAAGCCGATCCATGCGATCACTGTCACCAGGGCAAGGACGCCGCCGATCGCCGCGAACGGGCCGATGGGGATGTCGCTGACGAGGCTCAGGGCAAGGCCGATGACCGTGGGCACGAGGAGCGCGAGGATCGGCAGCACCACGCTGGGGATGGCCAGCAGGGCAGGCAGGAACGTCAGCATCACCACGAGGGCGCCGAGAATGCCGGCCGCGCCGACGGGGCCGAGTGACCTGTTGGAGTTGAGCTCGCTGAGCAGCAGGCACATGAGGCCGATGATCACGGTGGCCGCGCTGGCGACGATGGGCTCCACGGTCCCTCGCCAGGCCGCCTTGATGGCGTCGGTGTGCACCGCGTGGTGATGGAGTTCCTCGCGATATCGGGCGATGGTGAGCAGCGCGTAGTCGGTGCCTGCGCCGAACACGAGAACGGTCAGGATGCCCTGGCTCTGGCCGTTCAGGACGAGGACCTCGTTCTTGGCCAGGATGTAGACGATGGCGCTCGCGGCGGACAGCGCCATCAGCGCGGCCAGCAGCGGGATGACCCAGATGAACGGGCTGCGATAGACGAAGATCAGGATGATCGCGACGATGAGAGCGGTGGCCCCGAGCAGTGTCGTGTCGATGGCGCCGAAGATCGCGATGAGGTCGGTCAGGATGCCGGCCGGCCCGGTGACGTTGATCTGGAGGCCGGGCACGTCGATGGCGGCCGCTCGGATCGACTCGGTGATGACGGCGAGGGACAGTTCTCCGCTGGGAGTGTTCTCGCCCGCCTTGTCGCCGTTGAGCGGAACGTTGATCAGCAGCGCCTTCCCGTCCTGAGACGGGAAGGGCACGATCGGGCCGGGATCGACGTAGTCGGCGATGGTGGCGTCCTCGACGGCCAGGCCCGGGATCGACTCGGCGAAGGCGGCGGCCGCGGCGACGTCCTGCTCGGTGAGCGCGGCGCCGTCCTCGCGCGCCAGGACGATGAGCACCGGCAGGGAGGTGCTCTCGGCGAACGTGGCCTGCTCGTTCGCGGCCAGCGTCGACTCGGCGGAGGCGGGCAGGAACGAGGCGTTGTCGTTCGTCGAGACCTCGCTGAGCTTGCCGGACAGCGGCCCGGCGATGCTCCCGATCACGAGCCAGCCGATGGCGACCGCCACCGCGAGCCACACGGCCTTCCGTCCCCGGCGCGAGCGCGCCGCCGTTCCCGTCATGGTGTCAGTTCCCGTGGTCATGGGCGCAAGCGTGTCGGACGTTCCCGGATCCCGCCACCCGACCCCCCGACGATTGGGCTAGATAATTGACAATTCAACTAAAGTGGGGAAGGGTGGTGCCATGACTTCAGCACCCTGGGCACCTTCGGACGGTCCCATGCCGGCCCTCTACCTCGGGCATGGAGCGCCGCCGCTGCTCGACGATGCCCTGTGGACGGCGCAGCTGCGGGCCTGGGCCGATCGCCTGCCCCTCCCCACCGCGATCCTCATCGTGTCGGCCCACTGGGAGGCCGCGCCGCTGAGCCTGTCGTCGACGGGTGCCGCGACCCCTCTCGTGTACGACTTCGGGGGCTTCGCGCCGAAGTACTTCCAGATGACCTACCCCACCCCGGACGCATCGGATCTGGCCCGCCTGGTGGCGTCGGTGCTCCCCGACGGGCAGGCGGTGCACCAGCACCGCCGCCGAGGCCTGGACCACGGTGCGTGGGTGCCGCTGAAGGTCATGTACCCCTTGGCGAACATCCCCGTGCTCCAGATGTCCCTGCCCACCTCCGACCCCCAGCAACTGATCGATCTCGGTTCCCGCCTGCGCCCCCTGCGCGATCAGGGCGTCCTGGTCATCGGGTCGGGCTTCCTGACCCATGGCCTTCCCTACCTGCGCGACTGGAGCACCGACGCCACGCCGCCCGGCTGGAGCGTCGACTTCGATCTGTGGGCCGCTGAGGCCCTGGGCCGCGGCGACGTGGAGACTCTCACCGCCTACCGGTCGAAGGCTCCCGGCCTGCCCTATGCGCACCCCACGGTGGAGCATCTCGTCCCGCTGTTCATCACCCTCGGCCTTGCCAGCGCGCCCGACGTGGCGCCGGAGACGACGATCGACGGCTACTTCTACGGACTGGCGAAGCGCTCGATCCAAGTGGCGTAGCCGCCCGCCTAAGTAGGCTGCGGCGCAATGAACGACACCTTCGTCACCCTGGCCGGCTCGGCCACGTTGGCCGTCGCGCTCGCCGCCTTCTGCAGGCAGCGCGGCTGGAGCATGGCCATGCCCCTGATCTTCAGCGGCATCGTCGTCGGCGTGCTGCCGATCGGGCCATCCGCGCCGCCGGACCCCGAGGTGATCCTGGTTGCGGTGCTGGCTCCCCTGGTGTTCGGAGAGGCACTCGGCTCGTCCTACCTGGACCTGCGGCGCGTGAGCCGCCCCGTGCTGGCCCTGGCCATCGGCCTGGTCGTGGCCACGACGGTCGTCATCGGCGCGGTCGGCGCCCTGCTCATCGCCATGCCGATCGCGATGGCGATGGCCCTGGGCGCCGTCCTGGCGCCGACCGATGCCGTGGCCGTCAGCGCCGTGGCGCGCCGGGCCGGCCTGCCCAGACGCCTCATCTCGATCCTCGAGGGCGAGAGCCTCGTCAACGACGGCACCGGGCTGACCGCCCTCAAGGTCGCCCTCGTCGCGGCGGCCGCCGGAAGCGTGACCCTCGTCGAGGTGACCACCGTTTTCGTCGTGGCCGTGGTCGCCGGCGTCCTCGTGGGCGCTGCTGGCGGCTGGCTCCTGTCGTGGGTGCTGCGCCGGAGCAAGGATCTGGTCGCCTCGAACGCCTTGGTGCTGGTGGCTCCCTTCCTGCTGTACGTCGTGGCGGAGGAGCTCCAGGGCTCGGGAATCCTCGCCGTCGTCGTCGCCGCCCTGTTCATTGCGCACTCGCAGCACGCGAACGCCGGGCAGGCCGGTCGCGTGCAGAGCGCCACGGTCTGGCGGCACATCACCTTCGTGCTCCAGGCGCTGGCGTTCTTCCTCGTCGGACTCGAGATCCCCGACGTCCTGCACCGGCTCGACTCCAAGGAGATCGGCCAGGTCGTGATCCTCGCGCCGGTCGTCGTCGTGGCACTGATCGCGACCAGGGCGGCCTTCGTGTTCGTCATGGTCCTGCTGGCGCGGACGTCGAGCGATGCGGGCCCCGACGGCACGTTGCTCAAGGGCGGGGCGATCGTCGCCTGGGCTGGTGCCCGCGGTCCAGTGTCGGGCCTTGCCGCCTTCTCCATACCGCTCGTGTTCGCCGGCGGCGAGCGGGTTCCGTTCCGTGACGTCATCCTCGCCACCACGTTCTGCGTCATCCTCATCACGCTGCTCCTGTCACTGACGCTTGCGCCCCTGGCACGGTCACTCAAGGTCCACACGGACGACGACGACGCGACGCTGCGCCGGGTCGATGCCATGCTGGCGCGCGCGGCGCTGGGGCGCCTGAGCGATGTCGAGACGCAGTGCGAGGACGACGGGCGGCCCCTGCCGGTGGAGGTCAGCGAGCGCCTGCGCGCGGACACCGAGCACCGGCTGCAGGTGGCTGCCCACCCGGAGACCGTCACAGCGACGCAGGAGATCGAGGTAGCGCAGATGATCTCGACCGCGCGGGCCATGGTGCGGGCCGAGCAGGAGGAACTGCTCCGGCTGCGCGACGACGAAGGCCTTCCGGACGCGATCGTCCGACCCATGCTGCGGGCCCTCGACCTGCGCGACCAGGCGCTACGCACCCGGGGCGCCTAGGAGGCAGTCGTCGACCACCGCGCGAGGGCTTCGGCGGTCGCCGCGGCCACCAGGTCGGCGGCTCGACCCATGGTGTCGCGATCGCGGCCCGCCAGGCTCGCCCACGACGTCACGCCACGCTCGAGGAGCTCGTCGGCGGTCAGGTCGATGCGGCCGCAGACGAGGATCGCGTCGGCGCCGCCGGATCGGGCCAGGTCCACGACGGCGAGGGCTCCCTTGCCAAGGGTGCTCTGCCGGTCGAGGGCGCCTTCGCCGGTCACCACCAGGTCGGCGCCGTCGATCGCGTCGGACAGGCCGATGGCCTCGGCGACGAGGGCTGCCCCCGACACGAGGTGCGCGTCCAGGGCGGCCAGGGCGGCGACGCCCGTGCCGCCGGCCGCGCCGGAGCCGGGGCGGCCCGCCTCGTCCCTTCCGGTGGCCTGGGCGAGGGCGTCGGCCCACCGGGTCAGCCCCGCATCGAGAAGCGCGACGTCATCCGGCGTCGCCCCCTTCTGGGGGCCGAACACGGCCGCGGCCCCGTCGGGTCCGAGCAGGGGGGTGGTGACGTCCGTGGCCACGGTGAACCGGGTCGTGCCGATGCGGTGGTCCAGGCGAGACAGGTCGAGGACAGCCACCCGCAGGAGTCCTGCCCCGCACGCGTCGATTGTGGTGCCGTCGTCATCGAGCAGGACCGCGCCGAGGGCACTGAGCAGTCCTGCGCCGCCGTCGGTCGAGGAGCTGCCACCGAGGCAGATCACGACGTGGTCTGCGCCGGAGTCCAGCGCCGAGCGGACAGCATCACCGAGCCCGGCGGAACTGGCGCCGAGCGGCTCGAGGATGCCCTCCGGGAGCAGGAGGAGGCCGCACGTGTTCGCGATCTCGACCACCACCGTGCTGCCGCTGCGCGCCATGGCGGCGGAGACCGGCAGGCCGGTCGGGCCACGGACCTCGATGGCGAGCCGTTCGTAGCCGGCTGAGACGAGTGCGTCCACCGATCCGTCCCCGCCGTCGGCGATGGGTCGCGTGATCGTCGTGGCGGCCGGGAATGCGCGGCGAACGCCGGCCGTCATGGCAGACGCAGCCTGAGCCGCCGTCAGCGACCCCTTGAAGGCGTTGGGCGCCACGACGATTCGGGCTGCGCGTCGCGGCGCATCGGTGAGACGATCGGGCACCCGCCCACCCAACCACCCGGAGGAGTCCGTGTCCGGTACCCCACTCGTGGATGCGTGGCGACGGGCCCGGGCCGAGCCGCGACATCCGCTGCAGATCCCCGGCCACAAGAACCAGTTCGCGAACGACGAGACCGCGCTCGGTGCGGACCTCCTGGCGGAACTGGTACGCGACGACATCCCCCAGCAGGGCGGCGTCGACGACAACGCCTTCAGCCACCGGTACCTGGAGCAGGCGGAGGCGCTGTGGGCCGCTGCGGTGGGTGCCGACCACTGCCGCTTCCTCGTGGGTGGATCGTCGCAGGGGAACATCGCCGCGCTCTCCGCCGTGGCCCGACCGGGTCTGCCCGTGGCCGTGGACCGCACGTCGCACCGCAGTACCCATGCCGCGCTCGTCATCACCGGTGCGCGGCCCGTGTGGGTGCATCCGCGCATCCACCCCGAGTTCCACATCCCGGTGGGGATGACACCAGGCCGCATTGCCGCCATCGAGGAGCCGGTCAGCGCGGTCTTCGTCACCAGTCCCTCCTACGTGGGCACCCTCTCCGACGTCGCGGCGCTCAGTGCCGCCGCGCACGACCGCGGCGTCCCGCTCGTCGTCGACCAGGCCTGGGGTGCTCACCTCGACTTCATTGCCGGCAGGGGAGCGCTGGCCTCGGGCGCCGACGTCAGCGTCACGAGCGTCCACAAGGCCCTCATGGGCTATTCCCAGACCGCCGTCGTCAGCATGCGGGACGGTCGTGTGGCGCGCGCGCACCTCGACCGGTGCGTGGACCTGGTCGCCACCACCTCGCCCTCCGGGACTCTGTTCGCGTCGATCGACGCCACGCGCGCCGTCATGGAGCGGGAGGGGGCGGCTGCCCTGGACACCACGATCGGGCTCGTGCAGCGCATGCGGCGCCGACTCGCGGGGATCGCTGGGCTGGTCGTGGCCGACGAGTCGAACATGGGCTGCGCGATCGATCCGTTCAAGGTCACGCTCTTCCTTCCCGGCACCGGTGTCTCGGGATTCGACCTGGGGGAGGCGCTGTGGCGGCTCGGTCACGGCCCGGAGGCGGCAGACCGCGACACGCTCGTGCTGACCGTGACCCTGATGGACGACGCCGCCTTCGTCGACGAGGCGACGCGGATCATCACGACGCTCATCGACCAGCGGCGGGGCGATGCCCGGGCCGCGACTCCGACGTCGGTGTGGCGCATCGACCCCGACGTGGTGGTCACCCCCCGTGAGGCGTTCTTCGCCACGAGGCGGCGTCTGCGCCTCGTCGACGCGGTCGGCGAGGTGAGTGCCGAGCAGTTCTGCCCCTACCCTCCCGGAGTGCCGCTGCTCGCTCCCGGCGAACGGGTCACGCAGGAGACCGTCGAAGCCATCGTGGCGGCCGGGCGCATCGGTCGCGTCGCCTACAGCAGTGACCCCACACTCGAGACGATCGAGGTGATCGAGTCGCTCAGCCCGTGACGTACATCAGGTCGGGCAGGGCCGCCTGCAGTCGGGTCGTAGCCGCGGGGGTCCACCCCGGAGGGTTCACCGTCAGGGCCACGGCCGGGCCGATGCCCGAGGCGTAGTTGTGGCCGACCTCCGGCGGCTCGCCGCCGCTGATGAGGTCCATGCCCACCTGCAGGAACGTGATGATCGGGAACCAGCGCATCTGCGGAGCCACTCCCGGTCCGAGCGGAGCGTCGAGCCAGTCGGGCTGGCGCAGCAGCAGATCCGGGCTCCAGTACACGACGGGGTCGTTGGGATGGGCCACGAAGGTGATGGCCGGCCCACTGTTGGGCTGGGCGTCGGCAAGGTCGTCGGCGCTGATGTAGACCCTCGCGATGGACCCGTCTCCCATGACCGGCTGCCACGCCGGCCCGGACGAGCGGTCGGCCTGCCACGTCTTCCACAGGGTCGATTCGGCGGGAGGACCGATCCACACGATCTTCTGAACGTCGGCGGAGACCTGCTCCGGGCCGTCGGTCTCCTCCCAAGCGGCCTGGCTGCCGAACGACCCGAGCGACTCCCCGAACAGCACCAGCTCGGGACGCTGGTCCGCCGGCCGCGCCTTCCATGCGTCGACGATGGCCGTCACGGTGTCGCGGTTCTGGATCTGCGTTGTGGCCTGGTCGAGGACGAAGCCGATCCAGCTGGGCACGGCCGAGTACTGCACGGCCACGGTCGTCACGTCGCCGCCCGTCACCGCCTCGAGGCTGTTGATCCCGTCGGGGTTCACCCACCCGGTGCCGGTCACCGCGTAGATCACGAGGTAGGGCCGGTCCCAGGCCTTGACGCGATCGAGCTCCTTCAGCGCAAGGGCGGTGCGGGCTTCGGGGGTGTCGCCCTGCTGCATGCCGACATAGACCCGCACGGGCGTTGCCGCGGGAGCGCCGCTGATCTGCTCGATCTCGGCCGGGGTCATGGTGTTGCTGACGTAGAAGCGTCCCTCGCGACCGAGGGTGTCCCAGGGCGTGAGGCTCTGCGGGCTGCCGCTGTTCTCGCCGAGGTTCGTCGGGCTCTGCCCGGATGCGTCGGCATTGACGGAGTCATACGACGACACGAGGAGCGCGATGCCGACGTTGAGTCCGGTGGACGCCAGGGCGATGAGAGCCACGGCCACGCCCGCGCGCACGATCATGCCGCGGCGATTGGTCGCGCCCGCAGTGTCGCCGCCCGTCCACCGGCCGACGGGGGGAATGCGGGTGACGAGCCGGGCCAGCGCATTCGACCCCACCCGGATGGCGCGCGAGATCAGCAGCAGCACGGCGGCAATGGCGGCGGTGCCGAAGATCACGACGAGTGTCGAGGGCAGGGCCTCGGGCATGTCGAGCTCGGACTGCTGCTCGGCCTGCCAGGTGACGGCGATGGGTGTGAAGCTCAATGCGCCGAGCCAGACCACGATCGGGATGCCGAAGCGCACGAGGCGCGGAAAGGTGATCGAACGGACCCACGGGATCTTGTTCAGCAGCCAGGACACTGTCGTACCGATGGCGTAGCCCGACAGCGTGCCGATCGCCGTGAGCAGGAGCAGGAACATCAGCTTGTGCGGCAGGAGCGAGGGGGTGAGCGCGGCGGCGAAGCCGACGGCGCCCAGCGTCAATCCGGCGAGGCTCGGTGGCGCGAGAAAGATGCGCTTGGCGCTGGGCATCGCGTTCCTGTCGTCGGCCTGTGGCGGGTGGACGTGCCCTCGGCGGGAATCGAACCCACGGCCTACCGCTTAGGAGGCGGTCGCTCTATCCGACTGAGCTACGAGGGCGCTCGGCGAAGTGTAGTAGGGGAGGATGGCGGCATGAACGAGGTCTTCGACGCGCTGGCCCACGAGCTCGAGTGGGCGCCGTTGCCCGACGATCAGTGCCCGGACGGCCCGGTGGCAACCGGCGCGTGCGGTCTCGTCGAGACTGCCTTCGCGGATGTCGGCGTGTGGGCGCACCCGGTCGGCACGTCAACGGACATCGAGCAGGACGAGGTGTTCGTCGTATTGAGCGGGCGTGGCCGGGTGCTCCTCGCCGACGGGCGCGACATGCACCTGCGCCCCGGCGTCGTGGGCGTGCTTGTAGCCGGCACCCCCACCACCTGGGTCATCGACGAGCCGCTGCGCAAGGTGTGGATCACGCCTCGCTAGGCCGTCGGCAGCGCCGCCAGCTCGGCCATCGCCGCCTCGTCCAGGACGACCGTGGCGCCACCGCAGTTCTCCTCCAGGTGGTCGACGGAGCCCGTGCCGGGGATGGGGAGCATGACCGGCGAGCGCTGCAGCAGCCAGGCGAGGGCCACCTGGCTGGGGGTCGCGCCGAGGCGCTGCGCGATCGGGCCGAGCGGCCCGTCCTCGGCCACGAGGGCACGGGCGCCCAACGGGAACCAGGGGATGAAGCCGATGCCCTCGAGCTCGCTGTAGTCGAGCAGCTCCTCGCTCGACCGGTTCGCGAGGTTGTAGAGGTTCTGCACGCTCACCACGTCGAAGACCGCCCGAGCCGCCGCGACGTCGGCGACCGACACCTCCGAGAGGCCGGCATGCCGGATGAGCCCCTCGTCCTGCATCTCCCGGATGACGCCGAACTGCTCGTCCGCGGGCACGAGCGGGTCGATGCGATGCAGCTGCCACAGGTCGATGCGGTCCACGCCGAGGCGGCGCAGGGACAGGTGGACGCACTGCCGCAGGTACTCGGGACGCCCGACCACGACCCAGCGGTCAGGGCCCTGACGGGTGAAGCCGCCCTTGGTGGCGATGACCAGCCCGTCGTAGGGGTAGAGCGCCTCCCGGATGAGGTTCTCGCTCACCTCCGGCCCATAGGAGTCGGCCGTGTCGATGAAGTCGACGCCGAGCTCGACGGAGCGCCGGAGCACCGCGACGGCGGTCGCGGGATCGGCCGGCGGGCCCCAGATGCCGGGACCCGTGATGCGCATGGCGCCGAAGCCCAGGCGGGTGATCGTGACGGGGTCGGGCCCCCCTGCCCCGAAGGTGAACGTGCCACTGGCGGATGCGGGCCGGGTCTCGTCGGTCATGCGCTCATCCAACCGCACATTCCGACCATTGGCGCTAGCGTGCAGCGGTGACACCCGAGGATGAGGTTCTCACCGCCTGCGCGGTCGCCCTGGCGGAACGCGACGTCGTGACCGACCCGGACATCCTCGGCTCCTACCTGCGAGATCGCTCCACCGGATCGGCTGCCGGCGTTCCGTTCGCCGTCGTGTTCCCGCGATCCACCGACCAGGTCGCCGCGGTGATGTCGGCAGCGCACCGGCACCGGGTCCCCGTGGTGCCGCGCGGTGCGGGATCGGGACTGTCCGGCGGCAGCAACGCCATCGACGGGTCCCTGATCGTGTGCCTCGAGCGGATGCGCTCCGTTCTGCTGGTGAACGAGGTCGACGGGTACGTCGAGACCCAGCCCGGGGTGCTCAACACCGAGCTGCGTGAGCATGTCCGCGGCCATGGCCTGTGGTACGCGCCTGACCCGGCCAGCAAGGACTTCTGCTCGATCGGTGGCAACGTCAACACGAATGCCGGGGGCCTGTGCTGCGTCAAGTACGGGGTGACGCGCGAGGCGGTGCTGGGCCTGGAGGTCGTGCTCGCTGACGGTCGGGTCACGCGGCTGGGCCGTCGCACGATCAAGGGCGTGGCCGGATACGACCTGGCGGGGCTCATGGTCGGCAGCGAGGGCACCCTCGGCATCGTCACGATGGCGCGGCTGCGACTTCGGCCGATGCCGCCCCCGCCCACGACCTCCGTGGCCGTGTTCGGCGACGTCGGGACAGCCGGCCGGGCCGTCTCGGCGATCATGGCGGAGCTCACCCCGAGCATGCTGGAGCTGATGGACCAGCAGACCATCGCCGCGGTAGAGGCGTGGCAGCCCATGGGGCTCGACGTCACCACGGCGGCGCTGCTCGTCGCGCAGACGGACGCGCCTCACGGAGCCGCCGCCGCTGACGCCGACCGCCTGCTCCAGATCTGCGAGGACCACGGCGCGCTGGAATGCCACCGGTCGGACGATCCCGCGGAGTCGGATCTGCTCCTCGGTGCGCGACGCCTGGCCATCCCGGCGATGGAGGCGCTCGGCGACTGGCTGCTGGACGACGTCGGCGTGCCGCGATCACGGCTGGCGGAGGCCATGGTGCGCTTCCAGGACATCGCGGCACGACGCGATGTGCGCATCTGCACGTTCGGCCATGCGGGGGACGGCAACCTGCACCCGACGATCATCACGCCGCGCGGTGACCGGGAGGCGGGGGCCCGAGCGCTCTTGGCCTTCGACGACATCCTCGACGTCGCGCTCGACATGGGAGGCACCGTGACCGGCGAGCACGGGATCGGCACCCTCAAGCGCCGCGCCCTCGCGCGCGAACTGGACGCGCCGGCGATCGATCTCCACTCTCGGATCAAGCAGGCTTGGGATCCCGAAGGCATCCTCAATCCGGGCAAGGCGCTGCCTCGCTGGTAGGCCGTGGGGACCGATCGGGTCCGCGGGTAGCATCGCGCGGACAACGAGGAGAGGCCCCATGACCCTGAACGCTTCTGACAGAGATGACACCGTCGATCCCGGAGTCGACTTCTACCGGTTCGCGAACGGGGGGTGGCTGGACGCGAATCCCATTCCCGCGGACTTCGGCGCTTGGGGCGCGTTCGAGGAGGTCCACACGCGCAACGAGGCGCTGCTGCACGATCTGCTCCTCCATGCGGCCGAGCGGCCGGCCAACGACCTCGACCGCAAGCTCGGCGACTACTTCACCTCGGGCATGGACACGGACGCCATCGAGCGTGCGGGCATCTCCGCGATCCAGCCCACCCTCGACGCGATCGGCGCCGTGGCCACGCACCAGGACGTGTTCGACCTCCTGCCGCAGTTGCACGACAGCGGTTTCGGGGAGCTGTTCATGTGGGGTGTCACGGTCGATCACGACGACTCCACGAGCAACCTGCTCTGGCTGGTGCCGACCGGCCTGGGCCTGCCGGACCGCGACGCCTACTTTGACGGCAGCGAGGCGGCGACCGCCCTGCGGGCGGGCTATGTCGACCATGTGGCGGCGCAGCTCGAGAACGTCGGCACGCCGTCGGGCGAGGCGTCCGCCCTCGCACCGGACGTGCTCGCCTTCGAGGCACGGCTGGCGGAGCAGCACTTCCGCGCGGAGGAGCGGCGGGACCTCGGTCGGACCCTGAACCGGCATGATCTCGAGGCGTTGCGGGCGCTCGCGCCCGAGCTCGACCTGCCCGCCTACCTCGTAGCCGTGGGCGCGGGTGAGGTGACGACGGTGAACGTGCAGAACCCGGCCTACCTGGCCGCGCTGCACGGAATCGTCCTCGACACCGAGCTGCCCACCCTTCGCGCCCACCTCGCCTTCCACGTCGTGCGCTCGATGGCCGATGCCCTCCCCGCCGCGATCGACGGCGAGGCGTTCGCCTTCTACGGCCGTCGCGTCGAGGGCATGCAGGAGCAGAAGGATCGCTACAAGCGCGTCGTGGCTGCCCTCGGCGAGGACATGGGCGAGGCGCTCGGACAGCGTTTCGTCGACGAGACGTTCCCGCCCGAGGCGAAGGACCGCGCGGTGCGCATGGTCGAGGAGATCGTCGCCGAGATGCGGCACTCGCTCGAGAGCGTCGCCTGGATGAGCGACGACACCCGCGCCCAGGCGCTGGCCAAGCTCGCCACTCTGCGGGTGAAGATCGGCTACCCCGACACCTGGCGCGACTGGTCGGAGCTGACCATCGGCCGCGAGTCCTTCGCGGCGAACCGGCTCAACGCCGCCCGGTTCGAGCTCGACCGGCAGCTGGCCAAGCTCGCCGTTCCGGTTGACCCCAACGACTGGGAGATGCCGCCGCATGCGGTCAATGCCTACTTCCACCCGACCCGCAACGAGATCGTCTTCCCGGCAGGCATCCTCCAGCCGCCCATGTTCGACGCGGAGGCCGACGACGCCGTCAACTACGGAGGGATCGGCACCGTGATCGCGCACGAGATCACGCACGGCTTCGACGACCAGGGCAGGCGGTTCGACGCCAACGGCGCTTTCCGAGACTGGTGGAGCGAGGACGACCAGCAGCACTTCACGGCGTTGGCCGACCGACTCGTCGCTCAGTTCGACGAGTACGTCGTGGTCGACGACGTGCACGTCAACGGCCGGCTCACCCTCGGCGAGAACATCGCCGACCTCGGTGGCGTGGCCCTGGCCGGGCGCGCTCATGCGCGCGTCAGCGCGGATGCCCCGCCCATCGATGGGCTGTCGCCTGCGCAGCGGTTCTTCCTCGCGAACGCCACGCTGTGGCGCGCAAACACGAGCGAGGAACTCAAGCGCACCCTCGCCCAGGTCGACCCGCACAGCCCCCGGGAGATCCGCGTCGTGGGTCCCTTCTCCAACTCGGACGCCTTCCAGGAGGCGTTCGGCCTGGCCGACGATGCGCCCATGATGCGGCCGCGAGAGGAGCGCATCGAGATCTGGTGAGGTGAGCCGGACGCGGCTACTACTCGAGTTGAGCCTGGTTCAGAACGGTGGACTCTAGGGTCGCCAGCGCGGAGGCCAGCTCCGAGCGCAGCTCAGCGGCTTGAGCAGCCACTGCCGTCTGGCGTCGCACGTACTCGCGCCGCCCCTCCGAGGTCTCCATCCGGATCGGTCGGTAGCCCAGGCTCTCCAAGTCGTACGGCGCCGCGCTCATGTCAAGCTCGCGAGCTCCTCGTGCAACGTCGAAGCAGTCCGCGACGAGGTCGCTCCCCACGAACGGCGAGAACCAGCTCGCGTACTTGTAGAGGTCCATGTTGGCGTGCAGGCAGGCGGGCTGCTCCCAGTCGGGCTGGGTGGCCCGCGTGGGCTCATGCGCGTTCAGAGGTACCGCCGCCGGGGTGAAGAAGCGGAACGCGTCGATGTGGGTGCACCGCAACCCGATCTCATCGACGACGTCGGCGATCTCGTGCGGCGACAGCCGCAGCGGATGCGAGGAGTGCCGGACCTCCTGCGGCGCGAGCCGGTAGACCATGGCCCACTCGTGCATGCCGAGGCAGCCGAGGTTCGGTGCCCGGGTGGCCGTGCGCTCGAGGACATCGATCGCGAACCGCAGTCGCGGCTGCTGAGCGGTCAAGCGCGCCAGATCGGCGGTGGCACCTGCCCCCTCGCGGCGGTAGGACGGGCTGGCGAGGAACGGGTCCACGCTGCCGAAGAGCACGAAGCGGTGGCCCGGATGCCAGGTGGCGAGCTTGCCGACCGAGTACGGGTAGTAGTCGAAGAGGAAGTCGTCCACCGGATGGGTGCGCCCGAGCCGACGACGCTCGAGCCGTGGTGCAATCCACGGCTCGGTCCGTTCCTGATGGCGGGCCTGCCGTGCCGTCCACTCAGGCTCGTCGAGCTCGATCAGTGCGTCATGGGACACGGACGAGACCGATGTCGGCGCAGCCGGACTCAAGAGCCGCGAGGCCGAAGGCATCGGCCGGACCGAGAGCTCCCGGAGACGTCTCCTGGCGCGTGAGGAGCATCGCTGCGCCCCAGGCCAGAAGCTCGGCCGTCAGGTCGTAGGGACTCGGTCCCTCGACCCGGGCCCGGCTGAGCTCGCGGCCGACCCCGTCGAGAGTCCGTGCCACCGCGACGGACACCGAGCCGGCCCTCTCGCTCGCGGACGGTCCCTGTCCGGTGGCGCTGCCGCCCGCCCGCCGCATGCCGCTGCCGATCAGGCTGCCCACGCCGGGCACGCGTGCGGCAGCCGAGACGATCCCGCCCGCGACGTGCGCCGCGCGGGTCCATCGACCCATCCACCCCAGGTAGACGCCCACGTCGCGCACGCGGTCGTCGAGGCGGGGGAGGGCGAACACCTCGCTGCCGCCGACGGGCAGGCCGTCGAGGCGCTGGTCGTCGACGTCGAACGTGACGACGCCGCCGCGCGCCGGGCCGATGCGACCGTTGCGCAGGGCGGGTGGTGGCTGGCGGACGGTGCGAGCCGCCGTGGCGCGCGTTCCGCTGCTCAGCCCCATGCCACCGCGTACGAAGTAGCCGACCTCGACCGTGACCGGTCCGCTTGCCGTGTCGTGGGCGTCGCGGATGGCGAGCGCCGCGGCCAAGTTGCCCGGGACGTAGTCGTACCCGAAGGCGGTGAGCAGGCGTGCCCCGGTGTGTTGCGCCCGTGGCCCCGCGGTCTCGAACACGTCGCGAATGAACGTGGCCTCGCCGGTCGAGTCGACGTACGCGCAGCCGGCGGCAACCGCCGCGTCGAGTGCCGGATGGCCGAGGTCAGCGAACGGGCCGACGGTCGAGACGAGCACATCGTCGGGTCCTTCGACCAGCGCCCGGACCGTCGATGGATCGGCCACGTCGGCGCGCCGCCATGTCGGTGCCCGGTCGATGGGGCCAAGACCGGCGAGATCGGCGACGAGGTCGACGAGGGACTCCTCGGATCGCCCGGCGAGGACGGGGGCCAGGCCGGCCCGCGTCATGGCCTCGGCCGTGAGCCGGCCCGTGTAGCCGGTGGCGCCGAAGAGGATGACCCGTCCGCTCATGGTCACGACGCTACCGGTGACGGCCCGAGGCGGGTGCATCGCTGGGCGCCGGCTTGCCCCGCGCGCCCGGGGGCGCCCCGTACTCTGGGCGCGTGGCCTCCCCCTCGGCGTTCTGGCATCCCTTCTCCGACATGGCCGTCGTAGCGGGCCACGAGCTCGTCATCGAGTCCGGGCACGGCTGCTACGTGCGTTCCGAGGACGGGGTCGAGTACCTCGATGCGACCGCGGCCCTGTGGTACTGCAACGTGGGGCACGGACGCCGCGAGATCGGTGAGGCCGTGCTGGCGCAGATGGGCCGCATTGCCGCGTACTCGAACTTCGGCGACCTTGCCACCCGCACCACTCTCGACCTCGCAGATCGCCTCTCCGCCATGGCTCCGATGACTGACGCGAAGGTCTTCTTCACCAGCGGCGGCAGCGACGCCGTGGACACGGCGGTGAAACTGGTCCGTCGCTACTGGTCGGCGGTGGGACAGCCCTCGCGCACCACCATCGTCACCCGCACGCGCTCTTATCACGGAATGCACCTGGCCGGCACCTCGCTGGCTGGCATTCCGGCGAACCAGGACGGCCACGGACCGCTCGACGCGAACGTCGTCAACGTCGACTGGGACGATGCGCAGGCGTTGGCCGACGCGATCGACGAGGTGGGTGCCGAGCGCGTTGCCGCGTTCTTCTGCGAGCCGGTGATCGGCGCGGGCGGCGTGTATCCGGCGCCGCGCGGGTACCTGGACGCCGTGCGAGGCATCTGCCGCGACCGCGGCGTGCTCTTCGTCGCCGACGAGGTCATCAGCGGGTACGGGCGCACCGGCGCGATGTTCGCCTCCCAGGATCTCGATCCGGACATCGTGCTGACCGCCAAGGGCCTGACCTCCGGTTACCTGCCGATGGGCGCTGTCCTCATCTCCGGCGCGGTGGCCGAGCCCTTCTGGACCTCCCCCGGGGTGCTCTGGCGACATGGGTACACCTACTCGGGTCACGCCAGTGCCGCGGCGGCGGCCATGGCGAATCTCGACATCATCGAGTCCGAAGGGCTCGTGGCGCGGGTGGCCGAGAGTCAGGTCACCCTTGGTGCGGCGTTGGCTCCGCTTCGCGAGCACGAGTGGGTGGTCGACGTTCGTGCGGGCGCGGGGCTCCTCGGGGCGGTGCAGGTCTCACCCGACGTCCTGGGCGCCGATCCCACCACCATGCCCCGACTGATCTCGGCCATGCGCGATCGGGGCGTGCTCACGCGCGGGCTCGCCGACGGCTCGGTGCAGGTGTCGCCCTCGTTCGTCGTCACGCGTGACGAGCTGCGGCGCATCGCGTCCGCGATCGACGAGTCCCTCGTCGGGCTCGGGTCGAGGAGGGTGGTGCGGCGCAGCGTCGACGTCGACCTGCTGCCCGACGTCACGAGTGACGAGGCAGGTGGCTTCGACAGCTCAGACGAACGGCTGCTGGCCGACGTGCCGCCGCATCACGGCTCCTGACGCTCCTTCAGCAGGTCGCGGATCTCCGTCAGTAGCTTCACGTCCGGCGGGGTCGTGTCGATGTCGCCGGCACCCTGCCGCTCCCGCAGCTTGTTCATCGGCACCACGAAGATGAAGTAGATAACCGTCAAGGTGATGAGGAACGCGATGATGGCGTTGATCATCAGGCTGAAGTCGATGATCTGGCCGTTGATCTCGATGGTGCCTGCACTGACGCCGCCGCCGAGGAAGATGCCGACGATCGGCAGAATGAGGGCCTTGGAGAACGCGTCGACGAGGCCGGCGAACGCGGCGCCGATGACGACCGCGACGGCGAGATCGATGACATTGCCGCGCAGGACGAACGCCTTGAAACCCTTGAGCATGGGTCCCCCTTGGGGAGAGTGGTGATGCGGGCGGCACTCGGGCGACCCGTGGGCAGGCAGCAGGCTACCGCGCCTCGCTGATCAGCGGATGAGGATCGACAGGGCACCCGACGCCGAGGCCGCGAGGAGTGGCAGCGCGTCGGCCTCGCGGACCGCGACGACGACGACCGCTGCGGACGAGGAGGTGAACGCCGAGCCGCTGCTGGGAACGTCGATCACCTTGGCGCGCCGCCACGACGGTCACGGTGGCCGATTCCTGACCGGAGATGCCGACGACGTCGACGACGTCACCCACGCCGAGGATGCCAGCGATGGCGGGGGAGGACAGCACGATGGGCACGGCCACCTGGCCGGCGCCCACCCGGGCGCTCGAGGCGGCAGCGACCACGGGGTCCGGTGCGTCGGACGCCGCGCCGCGAAGGCTGGTCAGGGCCAGGACGACTCCGGCCGCGGCCAGGGCGGCCGCGATCGACCGACGGTGCCGTCGAACGAATCGACGGGTTCGGGAGAGGCGATCGGCGAGGGGTTGACGGGCCGTTGATCGCACGGCCCGACGCTAGGGCAGATCGGTGGACGTGGCGATCGGCTGTCCACAGCCCCGTGGCGACTCAGGTGGTGGTGGCGGTCGACGTCGACTTCGCCGGGCTGCCGGATCCGCTCGAGCCACCGGATCCGCTCGAGCCACCGGAATCGCCGGACGACGACCCGGACGACGAAGAGGAGCCCGAGCCGGACGAGGACGACCCTGCCGACGACGAGCCGGAACTCGATGATCCGGAGCCGGACGACTTCTTGGCGTCGCGCGAGTCGTTGCGGTAGAACCCGGACCCCTTGAACACGACGCCGACGTTGGTGAAAAGCTTGCGCAGGTTCGAGGAGCCGCACGAGGGGCAATCCGTGAGCGTCGCGTCGGTCATCTTCTGCTGGACCTCGTGGGTGGTGTCACACGCGGAGCAGGCGTACTCGTACGTGGGCACCGGAACCTCCGTGGTTCATCGCTGGCACTCGATGTGTCTGAGTGCTAATTGTGCCCCTCCGGATGCCGGAAAGCCAAACGGGCCACCCGAAGGGGGCTCATCCCCACACGGCCTGGCCCAGGTACCAGCCGCCGAAGGCGGCGAGCAGCCCGACCCCGAGACTGCTGACCACGTTCAGGCCGGCCTCGAACGTGGAGCCGCTCTCGGCCAGTCGGACCGTCTCGAAGCCGAACGTGCTGAAGGTGGTGAAGCCGCCGCAGAACCCCGCGCCGACCAAGGCCACGAGCTCCACCGGCGCCGGCCCGAAGACGTTCGCGGCAAGGACCAGGCCCAGGAGGAGGGACCCGCTCACGTTGATGACCCACGTGCCCCACGGGAAGACCCCCGCCATGCGCGACGAGATGGCCTGATCGAGCAGCCACCGGGAGGGTGCGCCCACAGCTGCGCCGACCATGACAAGCAGGAGGGTCAACCCGGCTCCCCGGGTGCGCGGCCGACGTAGGTGATGACGTTGACGGGGTCGAGGATGACCAGCCCTTCGGTGATGAGCTCGTCGAGCTGGGGAAGGAAGGCCTCGATGCGCTCGACGGCATCGACGATGACGACGGCGACCGGCAGGTCCTCGCTCAGGCTGAGGATGCGCGTGGTGTGCACGTGCGACGACGCGCCGTAGCCCTCGATACCGCGAAGGACGCTGGCGCCCGCCAGGCCGGCGGCGTGCGCGCGGTGCACGATCTCGGTGTAGACGGGGTGATGGTGCCACTGGTCGGACTCACCGACGAACACCGTCAGCCGCATCGCAGGACCTTCGAGCTTCATGGGTTCCTCCCTCATGCCGACCGCGGGCTGACGCCGGCGGCCCTCCGGGCGAGTGCGATGCCGGTCCAGGTCGCGATCAGGCCCACGATGACGGTGCCGAACAGGTAGGTCAACGCCGTCAGGGACTGGCCCGAGCGCAGCAGAGCGGCCGTATCGACCGTGTAGGTCGAGAAGGTGGTGAAGCCGCCGAGGACGCCGATGCCCAGGAACGGCCGGGCGTAGCGGTGCGGAGCCCAGACGTCGAGCAGGAACACCATGACGGCCCCAAGCAGCAGGCACCCGGCTACGTTCTCGGCGAATGTCGCCCAGGGGAAGCCCTGCTCGCTGGTCGGCCAGGCCTCGCTCATCGTCCACCGGGCGGCCCCACCGATGGCGCCGCCCGCCGCGATGACGAGGGCGATGTCCCACCGTCGTGGACGGATCCGTGGCCGGACACGGATGTCGCGCTCGTCCGCCGGCGTCAGGTCAGGGTCGACCGGCAGGTCGGGAGACGACGGTCCGTCGTGGGTCACCGCACCTCCCCGGATCCGCTTCGGTAGGCCCGCAACCGGTCGGTGATACGGCGCGGTGCGTCGGCACCAGCGTAGTCGCCGGCGGCCGTCCCCGACCGGCTTGCTCGCCCTCGGCAACCGAGCGCCGAGGGGCTACGGTCGGAGTGCTCGACTCGGTCGATCGGTGGGAGTGCGCGATGACGTTCCGGTTCGTTGATGTGCAGGCCCTGGAGATCCTCGATTCGCGTGGCCGACCGACGGTCGCGGTGACCGTCGAGCTCGCCGACGGGTCGAGGGGTGCGGCCGGGGTCCCGTCCGGCGCGTCGACGGGGACGCGGGAGGCGGTGGAGCTGCGGGACGGCGACCCGGAGCGGTTCGGTGGGAGCGGTGTTCGCACGGCAGTGGGCAACGTGAACACCGAGATCCGCGAACTCCTCATGTCGCGTCGATGGGAGTCCCTCGGCGAGGTGGACTCCGTCCTCGACTTCGTCGACGGCACCGGCACCAAGGCCCGACTGGGAGCGAACGCGATCGTCGGGGTCTCCATGGCGACGGCGCGCGCGCTCGCACTCGCGGCGGGGCAGCCGTTGTACGAGTGGCTGCCCGATGTGGGGCGGTCGCCGCGTTTGCCCGTGCCGTGCTTCAACGTTCTCAACGGGGGCGCACACGCCCCCAATGCCCTGGACTTCCAGGAGTTCATGATCTCCCCGCTGGTGGCGCCCTCCATCGCAGAGGCGATCCGCGCTGGCGCGGAGGTGTACGCCGCGCTGCGCGCTCGCCTGGCTGCAAGCGGGCACGCCACCGGGCTCGGCGACGAGGGTGGCTTCGCGCCGAATCTGGCGGAGCCCGAGGAGGTCCTGGCCGTGATCGTGGCGGCGATCACGGACGCCGGCTATGAACCGGGCCTCTCCGGTGTCGCGATCGCGCTCGACCCCGCCGCCTCGGAGTTCGCCACGGCGCCCGGCCGGTATCGGGTCAACGGCGTCGACCTGAGCAGCGACGACATGATCGAGCGGTACGCCGCGATGATCGACGCGTACCCGATCTGGAGCATCGAGGACGGGCTGGGAGAGGCCGACCGCGACGGCTGGCAGCGGCTGACGGCGCTCCTCGGGGAGCGCATCCAACTCGTCGGCGATGACAACTTCTGCACCAACCCGACGATCATCTCGGCGGCCATCGACGATCACATCGCCAACGCAGCCCTGATCAAGCTGAACCAGATCGGCACTGTCAGCGAGACGATCGAGGCCATGGCCGTGTGCCAGCGGGCGGGCTACGGCCAGATGGTCTCCCACCGTTCCGGCGAGACCCCCGACGCCTTCATCGCCGACCTCGCCGTCGCCACGGGATGCGGGCAGATCAAGACGGGGGCACCTGCCCGCGGCGAGCGGGTCGCCAAGTACAACCGCCTCCTGGAGATCGCCGCCGCACGACCGGACCTGCCGTACGGCCCGCCCGCGCCCTGACTTCTGCGCCCTCCCGGCCAGCGGACCCGCGCTTGGGTAGCGTGGCGCCGTGCGCACCTTCTGGCGGGTCCTCGTCGTCATCGGCCTTGTCGTCCTCCTCGCCCTCGGCGGACTGGTCCTCTACGGGGTGCACACGGCACGTGCGTCGTTCCCCCAGGTGTCCGGCCAGGTCGAGGTGCCCGGTCTCGAGGCACCCGTCACGGTGTGGCGCGACGACCTCGGTGTCCCGCAGATCTACGCCGACACGCTGGAGGACCTGTTCTTCGCGCAGGGATACGTGCATGCCCAGGATCGCTTCTGGGAGATGGACGTGCGACGCCACATCACCGCCGGCCGGCTGTCCGAGATGTTCGGCAAGAGCCAGGTGAGCACCGACTCCTTCCTTCGCACCCTGGGCTGGCGCCGCATCGCGGAGCAGGAGCTGCCGCTCCTGAGTGACCGGTCGACGACGATCCTCACCTCGTACAGCAAGGGCGTGAACGCGTACCTCGCCGAACACTCAGGCGACCAGCTCAGCCTGGAGTACGCCGTGCTCGGCCTGCAGAACTCCGACTACCGCCCGGAACCCTGGCAGCCGGCGGATTCGGTGGCCTGGCTCAAGGCGCTCGCCTGGGACTTGCGCGGCAACATGGACGACGAGGTCTACCGCTCCGTGATGGCCGCCGCGGTGGGGGTACCGGAGACCGAGAAGCTGTTCCCGGCCTATCCCTTCGCGACGCATCGGCCCATCGTCGAGGGGGGCGCCGTCGTCAACGGGGTGTTCGAGCAGGGCGCGGCCTCGGTCGCCGGTGGCGGCGGCGCCGGTGTGCCGGCCGCCGCGCTGGGCCCGCTGACGCAGGTGCAGGTGGCATCGCGATCCCTCGAGTCGTGGCTCGGACCTGGCGGCCACGACATCGGCTCCAACGCGTGGGTGGTCAGCGGGAGCAAGACTGCCACCGGCAAGCCGCTGCTCGCCAACGATCCGCACCTGGCGCCTGCCATGCCGAGCCTGTGGTACCAGACCGGCCTGCACTGCACCGCCGTGACCGACGACTGCAACTACGACGTCGCCGGCTGGACCATGTCCGGCCTGCCCGGGATCTTCATCGGCCACAACGCCCGGATCGCCTGGGGATTCACCAATCTGGGCCCTGACGTCACCGATCTGGTCCTGGAGAAGGTCGAGGGCGACGTCTACTTCGTCGACTCGCAGCCCAAGGTCATGACCACGCGCAAGGAGCTCATCCGCGTCGCGGGCGGCGACCCGGTGGCGATCACGGTCCGCGAGACCGCCGACGGTCCCGTCATCTCGGACGTCGCCGATATCGACACGTACACCGCCGTCGGCGCCGACGCGCCGGTTTCCGCGCCCGGGTCGGTCGAGGCCGGCACTCCTCCCCCCGCCCGCGGCGACGGGTACGCCGTGGCGCTTCGCTGGACGGCGCTGCGGCCGGCGCCCACCTTCGACGCCTTCGACCTGCTCAACACGGCCACCGGGTGGGAGGACTTCAGACGAGCCGCGAGCAAGCTCGCCGTGCCCGCGCAGAACCTCGTGTTCGCCGACGTCGACGGCAACATCGGCTACCAGGCCCCCGGCGTGATCCCCATCCGGGAGGGGTACACCGGCAAGTGGCCCGTTCCCGGCTGGGACTCGCGGTACAAGTGGAACGGCACGATCCCGTTCCCCGCGCTGCCCTCCGTCCGCAACCCCGAGGAGGGCTGGATCGTCACCGCGAACCAGGCGGTGATCGGCCCCAAGTACCCCTTCTTCCTGACGGACGACTGGTCGTACGGTGCCCGCAGCCAGCGCATCGTCGATCTCATCGAGGCGGCGACGGCGCAAGGGGCCAAGGTGAGCACGCAGCAGATGCAGGCGATCCAGATGGACTCGTGGAACGAGCTCGCCTCCTTCCTTGCCCCGAAACTGGTCGGCCTCCCGACGACCGCCGTCACCGCGCCTGCGGTCGGGCTGCTGGACGGCTGGGACTTCACCCAGCCGACCGACTCGGCCGCCGCGGCGTACTTCAACGCGGTCTGGCGGCAAATGGTCGCTCGGATGTTCGACGCGGCCGCCGACACCGAGCTGATCAACGCGAGCGGAGGGGACAGGTACTGGGAGGTGATCTACCGCATCTGGGAGTCGCCGTCTGACTTCTGGTGGGACGACAAGACGACCCCCGAGGTGGAGACGCGCGACGAGACCCTCCAGGCATCGGTGGCCGCCGCCGTCGACGAGCTCACCGGGCTGCAGGGCGACGACCCGTCGGGCTGGAACTGGGGCGGCCTGCACACGCTGCTGCTGCAGAACCAGACGCTCGGCGACAGTGGCATCGCGCCCATCGAGGCGGTCTTCAACCGCGGACCCGTCGAGACGGCAGGGGGCGGCTCGATCGTCAACGCGACGGGCTGGACCCCTCTGGATGGCTACGAGGTCAACTGGGTGCCCAGCATGCGGCAGGTCGTCGACCTCTCCGACTTCGACGCTTCCACGTGGGTGAATCTCACGGGGGCGAGCGGTCACGCCTTCGACCCGCACTACAACGACCAGAACGAGGCCTGGCGCACCGGCCAGCAGTTCCCGTGGCCGTTCACGTCCGACGCCGTGGCGGCGGCGGCCGCCGACCTGCTCACCCTCGTCCCGGCGGGGTGAGGCGACCTCGGTCGACCGGAGACGTCAGGGCCCTCAGCCGAACCGGACGACCCGGTCGGGGGTGATGACCACGTCCACCGTGCAGTCGTGCTCGTCGGTCGGTACCCGCTCAAGGACCTCCTCGTCGAACAGGAGCGCGACCCGCAAGGGCCCGCCGTCGCTGTGTTGCGGCAGCGGTGCCAGGGCACGGTCGTAGAAGCCCCCGCCCTGGCCGAGGCGGTTGCCGGCCGCGTCGACGGCCAGGCCCGGCAGCAGGATCACGTCTGGCTGCACCTGGGCGAGATCGGCCACGGCGGCTCCCTCGGGCTCGAGGATGCCCATGGGGCCGGCGGCGTAGGACGTGCCCTCGGCAATGGGAACCCACCTCAGGTCGGGTCCGTCGATGCGCGGCAGCCAGACGTCGTGCCCGGCCGCGAGGAGGGCCGCGACCAGCGGTTCGGTGCCCGGCTCGGTCGGCAGGGACCGGTAGCACGTCACGCGTGCGGGCGCCTCGGGCAGAGTCTTCGTGACTGCCTCGGCGAGGTGCAGCGCGCATCGGGCCAGGTCGCTCTCGGTGCGCGCCCGGCGCTGCGCGCGGATCCGCGCACGCAGCGCCGCCTTGGACATGGAGCCATGGTGCCCCATCGTCTAGGGTCGGTGCCATGACCGGGCTGAGTGTGCGCAAGGCCGTGATTCCGGCGGCGGGGCTCGGGACCCGGTTCCTTCCTGCGACGAAGGCCATTCCCAAGGAGATGCTGCCGGTCGTGGACAAGCCGGCCATCCAGTACGTCGTCGAGGAGGCCGTCGCCGCCGGGCTCGAGGACATCCTGTTCATCACGGGCCGCAGCAAGCGTCCGCTCGAGGACCACTTCGACCGGAACATGGAGCTCGAGCCCGTGCTCACCGACAAGGGTGACCACGAGCGCCTCGCGGTCGTCACGGAATCCACCGACCTCGCCCGGATCCACTATGTGCGCCAGGGCGACCCGCTCGGCCTCGGGCACGCGGTTCTGGTCGCGGAGAACCACGTCGGCGACGAGCCGTTCGCCGTCCTGCTCGGCGACGACCTCATCGATCCGCGCGACCCGGTGCTGGCCCGGATGATCGAGGTGCGCGAGGCCCTGGGGGGCTCCGTCCTGTGCCTCATGCAGGTGCCCCGCGAGCTCGTGAACCTGTACGGCTGCCCGGCCGTCGCACCCACGACCGAGCCGGACGTCCTGCGCGTGACCGACCTCGTCGAGAAGCCCGATATCGCGTCGGCGCCCAGTGACTACGCCGTGATCGGCCGGTACGTCCTGGACCCCGCCGTGTTCGCCGTGCTGAAGGAGACGCCGCCTGGCCGCGGTGGCGAGATCCAGCTCACCGACGCCTTGCGGACGCTGGCCGACATGCCACCCGAGCAGGGCGGCGGGGTCCACGGCATCGTCTTCACGGGCCGGCGCTATGACACCGGCGACCGGCTGTCCTACCTCCAGGCCGTGATCCAGCTGGCCTGCGAGCGGCCCGACATCGGTCCGGACCTTCGCGCCTGGCTGACCACCTTCATCGCCGGCTAGGGCGAGGCCATGCGCCCCTGGCCCGTCACCCTCACCGACGGCGATGTCACCCTGCGACCCCTGCGCCACTCGGACGGCGGCCAGTGGCGCGAGGTCCGGCGCCGCAACGCCGACTGGCTGCAGGAGTGGGAGGCCACGCTGCCGCCGGAGGCCTTGGCCGAAGG
The DNA here is from genome assembly GCA_016717115.1 of Actinomycetota bacterium. Lineage (GTDB taxonomy): Bacteria > Actinomycetota > Actinomycetes > S36-B12 > S36-B12 > UBA10649. The sequence continues at coordinate 348,103 of JADKGE010000001.1, read as the reverse complement.
GGAAGCCGCACCCACGTTCTCCATGATGGTCCGGCGCCTGAAGCGCGAGGCCAAGGAGGGGCGCACCCTGCCCTGGGCGCTCGCCCACCAGGGTCGGCTCGCCGGCCAGGTGACCGTTGGCGGGATCACGTGGGGTTCGCTGCGTGCGGGCTATATCGGCTACTGGATCGACCGTGAGGTCGCCGGCCGGGGGATCATGCCCACGGCCGTCGCCATGGCGCTCGACTACTGCTTCTCCACCCTGAAGCTGCACCGCATCGAGATCAACATCCGGCCCGAGAACGCGGCGTCGCTGCGCGTGGTCGAGAAGCTCGGAGTGGCACGGGAGGGCGAGCGCGCGTCATACCTGCACATCAACGGTGCCTGGCGCGACCACGTGACCTTCGCGGCGTACTCCGGCGACGTCCCCGAGGGCTGGCTCGCGCGGTACCGGATGCACCACCCGGCACGGTGATGGCAGGCTGGGAGGCATGGCCGATCCGGGTGCGACACGCCGAATCCTCCATTGCTTGCCTGCGTGATGTTCATCATGCGACCGCCTAACGTTACGTTCCGTGACGGGCCTGATCTACCTGGTGATCATTGCCCTTTGGGCCGCAGTACTCATCCCCATGTGGTTGCGGCGCCATGACCAGATCAGCGAGGTCCGGTCCACCGCTCGCTTCAGCTCGGCGATGCGATCCCTCGGGAGTCAGGGCCAGCCGCAGTACGCGATGGGTATGGTCGACGTTTCGATGCGCTCTTCCGTCCAGGAGGTCCCCCTGATGCGACCGACCAGCACGACCCGTCCTGAGGGCATCGATCCCGCCTACGAACGCGAGCTGTCCCGCCAGTCGGCGGCCACCAGACGTGCGGTCGTCCTCAGCATCCTGGCCGTCGTCCTCCTCGGCACACTCGTTGCCGCGGTGGTCGGCATGGTGCCCCGCTGGGCACCGGCCCTGGCCGCCGTGCCGGTGATCGCCTTCGTCATCGCCGCCGCGCTCACCTCTTCCCAGCGCTCGTCGGCGACCGCTGCTCGCACGACGCGCCCCCAGCGGCGCCCGCGCACGGACACCAGGACCGAGGCGCCCGCCGAGCGCGCTCGGCCGACCGCTCCCGCGCAGTCCGACGACGACTGGGAGAGCTGGAACGCGTGGGACGACGACGAGTCGTGGGATGCGGTTCCCACCACGCTGCCGACCTATGTCACGGCGCCGCGCGCGTCGGCGGTGCCGCGCGGGATCGATCGGTCGCACGCGGGGGAGTGGACCGGCTCTGCCATGGTCGAGACGGCGCAGGCGATGCGCAGCCGTCGTCACGCCGACCCGCTCCACGATTCCAGCGAGCTCATCGACCATGGCGCGGACACCGCCGAGATGCCGGTGGTGCACGAGTACGACGCTCGCCGGGCGGTCAACGAGTAGGCGTTCACGTCGCGCGGTCGGCACTTGCTACCCTGTGCGCGCACCCACTAGGGGCTGTAGCGCAGCTGGTAGCGCACCTCGTTCGCAACGAGGGGGTCAGGGGTTCGAATCCCCTCAGCTCCACCACGTCGAAGAAGGGCCGTCCTCCGGGGCGGCCCTTCGTCATCTTCGTCGGTGCCCACTCATCCGAGGCTGATCCTGAACAGGATCGCGGCGAAGGAGCCCGAGGTCTCGGGGGCCGTGAACCGCCGCACGATCTGGGCCCCGCACGCCAGCGCCACGGCTTGGGAGGCCGTGTTGTCGACGTCCGTGACGATGTCCACGTGGGGCAGGCGCTTGGCGCGCGCGATGTCGAGCATCTGGTGCAACGCCTCGTTGGCGTGCCCTCGCCGCCGCTGCCAGGGCACGACCGCGTAGCCGATGTGCCCGAGGCAGTACGGGGGCAGGTCCATCGTCCCGGGCTGCCACCGGAGGCTGATGGCCCCGCAGTACTCGCCGTCCCACATCCAGCGCCGCGCCCCGGGCAGCCGCGGGACCGCCTCGCCGCTGGGCAGGATCACGGGGTGCCCCCGCCCATCCGGTCGTTCAGGTCCGCGAGGAAGGTGTCGGGATCCGCGTCAACCTTCGCCAGCTCGGCGGCGGCGGTGTCGGCATCCTCGCGGGCCTGCTCGCTGGACCACCCGCGGGCCAGCGCCGATCGGTAGCTGGGCAGGTACTGCGGCGCCGGCCGGACGAGCCGCACTATGTCCAGGTCGGCAGCCACATGCGCAGCCGCCAGGCCTCGTAGGGGATGACCTCGCCGGTCCAGACCGGGTAGAACCACCAGGCGGCCGCGACCACGAGGAGCAGGAACGCACCGATGGTCAGGGCGCCGGCGCGGCGGCGCCGCGGCGAGGCGTCCTCGCCGCCGAGCACGGTGGCCAGGCTCATCGCCAGGGCAATGACGATGAAGGGGGTGTAGACGATCGTGTAGAAGGTGAAGATCGTCCGGTTGAGGTAGATGAGCCAGGGCACCCAGCCTGCGGCGATGCCGACGAGGACGGCCGCCGATCGCCAGTCCCGGCGTCCCACCCAGCGCCAGGCCTGGTGGATCACGGCGAAGATCGCCGCCCACCAGATGATCGGGTTGCCGAGCGCGAGCACTTCCGCGGCGCAGTTGTCGGTGGGGCAGCCCTTGCTGCCGTCCTTGATGCTGTCCCAGTAGAACGCGGTGGGGCGCGCCTGGAAGGGCCACGACAGCGCGTTGCTCCCGTAGGCGTGGCCCGAGTCGAGTCCGACGTGGAAGTTCCACGCCTCGACGTGGTAGTGCCATAGCGACCTCAGGGCCGCGGGAATCCACGATTCGGGGTGGTCGTCGGCCCAGCCGCGGGCCCAGCCGCCGTCGGTCAGCAGCCATCCGCTCCAGGTCGAGACATAGACCACGGCGATGATCGCCAGCATCGAGATACCGGTCGCCGGGGCGTCACGGACGATGGTGGCGACCCAGGGTCGGCGCACGCCGACGACGCGGCGCGCCGATACGTCCCAGATCAACGTCAGGGCGATGAAGAAGGCGACGTACCACAGGGCCGACCACTTCACTCCGCACGCGAGGCCGAGGGTGAGGGCGGCCGCCCAGCGAAGCGGTCGCGGGCCGAGTCGTGGTCCCCACTGGGTGCTGACGGTGTCGAGCCCGTCGCGGGCGACGACAGCGGCGAGGCGACGTCGCGTGCGGTCGCGGTCGAGAAGGAGCAGGCCGAAGGCGGCCAGCACCCAGAACATCAGCACCATGTCGAGCAGGCCCGTGCGGCTGAGCACGAGGTGCATGCCGTCGAGGGCCAGGAGGAAGCCGGCGAGGATGCCGACGAGGTTCGAGCGGGTGAGCCGTCGGGCGATGCGGGCCACCATGAGGATGGAGATGGTGCCCAGCACCGCTACCGCGATGCGCCAGCCGAAGGGCGTGGCTCCGAACACGTACTCACCGGCCGCGATCGTCCACTTCCCCAGGGGCGGGTGCACCACGAACGCGGGATCGGGCTTGAAGATCGCCAGGGTGCGCCAGTTGCCGTCCGACTGCAGCAGGATGTCGTTCGCCTTGTCCACCATCGCCCGCTCGTAGCCGAAGCGGAGCATCGACAGGGCGTCCTTGGGGTAGTACGTCTCGTCGAAAGCGATGCCGTGCGGCTGCCCGAGATTGACGATGCGCAGCAGCCCGCCGAGGATCATCAGGACGACGGGACCCACCCAGCCCCAGACTCCGCCGAGCGGCATCGGCGGGTAGAGCCGGTCAGTGAGGGATCGGGCGTCGCGGCGAGGCGGTGGGGCGAGCGCAGGCCGCACGTCGGCCACGGCGGTCCCGGTCACCGCGCCATCGTAAGCGGCACCCGTCGACTGCAGCGCCCCGCGTCATTGGTGGCGGGCGCAATGACGCCGGACGCTGTGGTCGGCGCTGACAGGATGGGGGGATGAGCGGAGCGGACGGAGCGGACGGAGCTGTCGAGGCCGGGGTCGCCGGCGGTCGGATTCTGCTGGCCGCGACTCCTCTGGGGAATCGGGGCGACGCGTCCGCGCGGCTGCTCGCGGCGCTCGCCACGGCCGACGTGATCGCCGCCGAGGACACGCGCCGGCTCCGGCGACTGCTGTCCGACCTGGGCGTGAGCGCATCGGGCCGGATCACATCGTTCTACGACGCGATCGAGCGCGAGCGCTCCGAGGAACTCGTCCAGAGCGCCGTCGACGGCGCCGTGATCGTCGTTGTGTCCGACGCCGGCATGCCGACCGTGAGCGATCCCGGCTTCCGGCTGGTGGCTCTCGCGGTCGAACGCGGGGTCGCGGTAAGCGTGCTGCCCGGGCCGTCTGCGGTGCTCGCCGCGCTGGCCGTTTCGGGACTGCCCGTCGACCGGTTCTGCTTCGAGGGCTTCCTGCCCCGCAAGTCGGGCGAGCGCGCCACGCGGCTGGCCGAACTCGCCGTGGAGCCCCGGACGATGGTGTTCTTCGAGGCCCCGCACCGGCTGACGGCCATGCTCGCCGCGCTGGCGGAGGCCTTCGGCGGCGCACGGCGGGCGGCCGTCTGCCGCGAGCTGACGAAGACCTACGAGGAGGTGCGGCGCGGGCCGCTCGACGAGCTGGTCGAGTGGGCGGCGGACGGTGTCCGCGGGGAGATCACCGTCGTCGTCGCCGGAGCCGACGCCGCCGCGCTGCGCGCCTCGTCGGGACTCACGGATGCGCAGGGCTGGTCCTCGGCGGTGGCGGGTCTGGAGGAGGCCGGCTGGGATCGCAAGGCGGCCATCGCCGACGTGGCCAAGCGCGCCGGGATTGCGCGCCGTGACGTGTATGACGCGGTCGTGAGGGCGCGCGGGCCGCGACCGTAGGATCGGCGCATGACCGACCCCGCTTCGAAGGCGTTCTACCTCACCACCCCGATCTACTACGTCAACGATGCGCCGCACATCGGTCACGCCTACACCACCACTGCCGGTGACGTGCTCACGCGCTGGCATCGCCAGCGCGGCGAGCAGGTGTGGTTCCTCACGGGCGTCGACGAGCATGGCACCAAGGTGCAGCGTGCCGCCGAGACCGGGGAGGTGACGCCCCAGCAGTGGGTCGATCGGCTGGTCGAGGAGTCCTGGCAGCCGGTGCTGGCCACCGTCGACGCGGCAAACGACGACTTCATCCGCACGACGGAACCGCGCCACGGGGAGCGTGTTCAGCGCTTCTGGGAGGTCGTGCGGGAGAACGGCTACGTGTACTCGTCGCTGTACGAAGGTCCCTACTGCGTGGGCTGCGAGGAGTTCAAGCTGCCGGGCGACCTGCTCGACGGCGAAGGAGAGTACGGCGGCCAGAAGGTCTGCCCCGTCCACGGGCGGCCCGTCGAGCAGCTGGCGGAGGAGAACTGGTTCTTCCGGCTCTCGGCATTCCAGGATCGGCTCATCGCGCACTACGAGGCCCATCCCGAGGCCGTGCAGCCGCGCAGCGCCTACAACGAGGTGATGTCCTTCATCCGCCAGGGACTCACCGACATCTCCATGTCACGTTCGAGCGTCAGCTGGGGAATCCCGCTGCCATGGGACAACGACCAGGTCATCTACGTATGGTTCGACGCCCTGCTCAACTACGCCACGGCGGTCGGCTACGGCGCGGATCCCGACTCCGTCGACGGACGCCGGTTCGCCGAGTGCTGGCCACCCGACGTCAACCTCGTCGGTAAGGACATCCTGCGCTTCCACGCCGTCTACTGGCCGGCCATGCTGATGGCGGCCGACCTCGAGCTGCCTCGCAAGGTGTTCGCGCACGGCTGGCTGCTCGTGGGCGGCGAGAAGATGTCGAAGTCGAAGCTCACCGGCATCGCGCCGGAGCAGATCATCGACCACTTCGGATCCGACGCCTTCCGCTACTACTTCCTGCGGGCGATCCAGTTCGGGCAGGACGGCTCGTTCTCCTGGGAGGACATGTCGGCGCGCTATACGGCCGAGCTCGCCAACGGTCTGGGCAATCTCGCCGCCCGCGCCACCGCGATGGTCGGCAAGTACTGCGACGGCAGCCTTCCTGCTGCGCACGACTTCACGGCCGCCGAGCACGAGATCGCCGCGGCGCTGGCGGAGACCGCGGAGGTCGCCGACCGGGCTTTCGGCGCCATCGACTTCTCGGTCGGCATCGTGGCCGTCAAGGAGTTCGTCGACCGGGTCAACGGCTACGTCACCGAGCAGGAGCCGTGGGCGCTCGCCAAGGACGAGGCGAATCGCGCGCGGCTGGACGTCGTCCTGTACACGATCTGCGAGTCCCTGCGCGCGATCGCGGTGCTCTACAACCCCCTGATGCCGAAGGCGATGTCCTCGCTGTGGCAGCAGCTCGGTGCGGGGGGCGAGCTGGGGCCGATCGCCGATCAGCGCATCGCCGACGTCGCCCGCTGGGGCCAACTGCCGCCGGGCACCCACGTGGTCAAGGGCGAGTCCCTGTTCCCGAGACTCGACGACGCTTCGTGACGTTCCTGCCCAGAACCGACGACGCCCCGCGAGCGCCGGAACCCCCCGCGCCCCTGGCCGCTCCTGTGGTCGACACTCACACGCACCTGGACACCCACGACGATCGCCTGCACGGCGAGCAGCGTCCCGACGCGGACAGCCTGCTGGCGGCGGCCGCCGCCGTCGAGGTGACCCGCATCGTCCAGATCGGCTGCGACGTGGAGGCGGCCCGCTGGTCGGTGCACATGGCTCAGTCGCGGCCCGAGGTCATCGTCGGCGTCGCGCTGCATCCCAACGACGCTGCCCGCACGGTGGCCCGTGACGGTCGACCGGCCCTCGAAGCGGCCTGGCGGGAGATCGCCTACCTCGCCGCCGACCCCGTGGTGCGGGCCGTGGGCGAGACCGGTCTGGACTACTACCGCACTCGCGGGGACGGGCGCGACATCCAGCACGAGTCGTTCCGCTGGCACATCGGCCTGGCCAAGGAGCTCGACAAGGTGCTGGTCATCCACGACCGGGACGCGCACGCCGACGTCCTGGCCGTTCTCGAGGACGAGGGTGCCCCCGAGCGCGTCATCTTCCACTGCTTCTCCGGCGACGCCGCCATGGCCGCGCACTGCGCCGAGCGCGGCTGGTACCTGTCCTTCGCCGGCGTCGTCACGTACTCGAGCGCCGGCGGCCTGCGCGACGCTCTGCGCGTGGTTCCCGACGACCTCGTCCTCGTCGAGACCGACGCCCCCTACCTCACGCCGGTTCCGCACCGCGGCAGGCCGAACGCGTCGTACCTCATGCCGTGGACGGTGCGCGCGATGGCCCGCGAGCGAGGGGTGAGCGAGGTCGCGATGTGCGGCACCTTGTGGGACAACGCCCAGCGGGTCTTCGGGGCATGGTGAACCCGCCGGACGAGGCAGCCCTGCTTGGTGGGGGCGACATCCGACGGCTCGCTGCCGAGCTCGGCATCCGACCCACCAAGAAGTGGGGGCAGAACTTCGTCACCGACCCCAACACCGTCCAGCGGATCGTGCGCTCTGCGCATCTGGGTCCGGGCGACGTGGTCCTCGAAGTGGGGCCCGGGCTCGGCAGCCTCACTCTCGCCCTGCTGCCGCACGTGCAGCGCGTCGTGGCGGTGGAGATCGACGAGGTGCTGGCCGCGCAGCTGCCCCTCACGGTCGGGGAGCGGCTGCCTCGGTACGCCGACCGCCTGGACGTCGTCGTCGACGATGCGATGCGGATCCAGACGCTGCCGCACGAGCCCACCGCCTTGGTCGCCAACCTCCCCTACAACGTGGCGGTGCCCGTGGTCCTGCACCTGCTCAGCGTCCTGCCATCGATCAGAACCGTGCTGGTCATGGTGCAGAAGGAGGTCGCCGATCGACTCGTGGCCAGTCCCGGGGGCCGGATCTACGGGGTTCCTAGTGTGAAGGCGCGGTGGTACTGCGACGTGGAGCCCGCGGGGAGCATCGGCACCTCGGTGTTCTGGCCGGTTCCGCATGTCGAGTCGGGCCTCGTGCGCATGACACGTCGCGCGGAACCACGGAACACCAGCGGAAGGGAGGCCACGTTCGCCGTTATCGACGCGGCCTTCAACCAACGGCGCAAGACTCTCCGGGCCGCCCTCTCGACGTTCGCGGGAAGCCCCGCGATCGCCGAGGCGGCCCTGATCGCTGCGGGCATCGCGCCGTCGGCCCGGGGCGAGGAGCTCGGCGTCGAGGACTTCGCTCGGCTGAGCGACGCACTGGCCGGGCAACGGGGCCACGATCACGCTTCCCCCCGCGATTCCGCATAGCCTTCGAATCGTGGCGACGTCTTCGGTCACGGTGCGAGTGCCGGCCAAGGTCAACCTTCAGTTGTCGGTCGGTCCCGGGCGGCCGGATGGCTATCACGAACTCGTGACGGTGTTCCAGGCCGTGGGCCTGTTCGACGAGGTGGTCGCGCGCAGCCGACCTGAGATCGGCATCAGCCTGACGGTGACGGGCGAGGGTGAGGGGCTCCTGCCGCTCGACGACGGGAACCTCGCCTACCGTGCGGCGGCGCTCCTCGCCGAGCACCAGGGCATCGAGCCGGCCGTCGAGCTCCACATCAACAAGGCCATCCCGATAGCGGGAGGCATGGCCGGCGGCAGCGCGGATGCTGCGGCGACGCTGCTGGCCTGCGATGCGCTGTGGCGGCTGGCCACGCCGCGCGAGGAGCTCATGGCCCTCGCGGCGGACCTCGGATCCGACGTTCCGTTCGCCCTGCACGGGGGCACCGCGATCGGCACGGGGCGGGGCGAGAACCTGACTCCGGTGCTGTCCCGCGGGTCGTTCCACTGGGTCTTCGCCCTCGCCAATGCCGGACTGTCGACTCCGGCGGTGTACGCCGAGTGCGACCGCCTTCGCGGTGGGCGTGCGGTGCCGGAGCCGTACGTGTCCGACATGCTCATGCAGGCCGTACGGGCCGGGGACCCCATGCTCCTGGGCAAGTCGGTGCACAACGACCTCCAGGCTGCAGCGCTGAGTCTGAGGCCCTCCCTGGCCCAGGTGCTCGAGGTGGGCGACGACTTCGGTGCACTGGGTGGGCTGGTCTCCGGCAGCGGACCGACGTGCGCCTTCGTGACGCGCGACGAGGAGCATGCCCTGGACATCGCCGTGGCTCTCACCGCATCGGGCGTGTGCCGCTCGGTGCGTCGCGCCACCGGCCCCGTGGCGGGCGCGCGCATCGTCGGGTGACGATGCGGACGGGGGCTGCCCGACGGAGGCGAGACGTCAGCCGACGGGTTCGCTGGGGATCTCCGCGACCTGACCGTCCTCGACGTGCCAGCGTCGGGTCAGGCGCACGGTGTCGAGCATGCGCCGATCGTGCGTGACCAGCAGCACCGTCCCGTCGAAGGACTCCAGCGCGTCCTCGAGCTGCTCGATCGCGGCCAGGTCCAGGTGGTTCGTCGGCTCGTCGAGCACGAGGAGGTTGACTCCTCGAGCCTGAAGGAGGGCGAGAGCGGCGCGCGTGCGCTCACCGGGTGACAGGGACTCGGCGGGCCGGCCCACCTGGTCCGCGCCCAGTCCGAACTTCGCCAGCAGGGTGCGGACGTCGGCCGTCGGCCAGTCGGGCACCTGCCGGGAGAAGGCGTCGACCAGGGCGCCGGGACCCGCGAAGAGGGCGCGGGCCTGGTCGACCTCGCCGATCACGACTCCGGCCCCGAGGCTGACCTGCCCCGAGTCGGCAGGGATGCGTCCGAGCAGCAGGGCGAGCAGCGTGCTCTTTCCGGAGCCGTTGGGACCGGTGATGGCGACGCGATCGCGCAGGTCGAGCTGGAGGTCGATCGGTCCGAGCGTGAAGTCGCCGCGTCGGGCCGTGGCCGCGCGGGCCACGGTGACCACGTCCCCCGATCGGGGTGCCTCGGCGATGGAGAACTCCAGTCGCCATTCCTTGCGCGGTTCCTCGACCTCCTCGAGCCGCTCGAGGAGTCGCTCGCTCTGCCGCGCCTTCGCCGCCTGCTTCTCCGTCGCCTCGGCGCGGAACTTGCGACCGATCTTGTCCTTGTCGGTGGCCTTCCGACGGGCGTTCTTCACCCCCTTCTCCATCCAGGCCCGCTGGGTGCGCGCCCGCGCCTCCAGCGTGGCGCGGCGAGAGGCGTACTGCTCGTAGTCGAGTCGGGACTGCCGACGGGCCACCGACCGCTCGTCCAGGTAGGACTCGTAGCCGCCCCCGTAGGCGGCGACCCGTTGCAGGCTCCTGTCGATCTCCACGATGGACGTGACCGTTCGGGACAGGAACTCGCGATCGTGGCTGACGACGACGACCGGGGCGTCCAGTCCGTTGACGAAATCCTCGAGGAGGTCCAGGCCCTCGCCGTCGAGGTCGTTCGTAGGCTCGTCGAGCAGGTAGGCGTCGAATCGCGAGAGCAGCAGGGCGGCGAGGCCGAGTCTGGCCGCCTGGCCGCCCGAGAGGGCGGTCACGGGGAGATCGAGGTCGACGCCAAGCCCGATCTCGTCGGCCACCGCGGCGAGCCGCTCGTCGAAGTCGGCCGCGCCGAGCGCCAACCACGCCTCCAGGGCGGTCGAGTACGCCGCCTCGGCGACGGCACCGCCACCGGCCAGGGCCACGGACTGACGGTCGAACTGCGCCTGCGCCTCCGCGACGCCCGTGCTCCTGGCCAGATGCGCCCGGACCGACTCGCCGCCCCGATGGTCGGGCTCCTGCCCCAGATAGCCGATGTGGGCGGTTGCGGGGGAGATGCGGACCGTGCCGCGGTCGGGCGGTCGCTGGCCGGCGAGGACGCGCAGGAGCGTCGTCTTGCCCGCACCGTTGGGCCCCACGAGCCCGACGACGTCCCCCGGCGCGACGACCAGGTCCAGTCCGGAGAACAGGTCGCGGTCGCCGTACGACGCGGCAACACCCCTGGCCTGGACAGTCGCGGTCATGTCCCCATCCTCTCGTCCGGTGAACCCGGCGGCCGACAGCGGTTTCGCGCGGGTTAATTGTGTGTTCGCGTTGGGCGTACCCCCGCGTGGGTTGGTGCGGAACATGGTGGTCTGGGTCACGGTTGGACATCATGAGGCCGACGGCTGGCAGCCGAGTGGTCGAACCACGGTTAGCATTTACCCCACTGGTGGGGCAACGGGACGGAGTCAGGCATGTTCGAGAGGTTCACCGACAGGGCTCGACGGGTCGTCGTGCTGGCGCAAGAAGAGGCCCGCATGCTCAACCACAACTACATCGGTACCGAGCACATCCTCCTCGGCCTGATCCACGAGGGCGAGGGCGTCGCCGCCAAGGCGCTCGAGAGCCTCGGCATCTCGCTGGACGCCGTCCGCCAGCAGGTGGAGGAGATCATCGGCCAGGGCCAGCAGGCCCCCAGCGGCCATATCCCCTTCACCCCCCGCGCCAAGAAGGTGCTCGAGCTGAGCCTGCGCGAGGCGCTGCAGCTGGGCCACAACTACATCGGTACCGAGCACATCCTCCTGGGCCTGATCCGCGAGGGCGAGGGCGTCGCCGCCCAGGTCCTCGTCAAGCTCGGCGCCGACCTGAACAAGGTCCGTCAGCAGGTGATCCAGCTCCTGAGTGGGTACCAGGGCAAGGAGCCGGCCGCCGCGGGCGGCCCCGCCGAAGGCACGCCCTCGACCTCCCTCGTCCTCGACCAGTTCGGCCGCAACCTCACGGCGGCGGCGCGCGAGGGCAAGCTCGACCCGGTGATCGGCCGCGAGAAGGAGATCGAGCGCGTCATGCAGGTGCTGTCGCGGCGCACCAAGAACAACCCCGTGCTCATCGGAGAGCCCGGCGTGGGCAAGACGGCCATCGTCGAGGGCCTCGCACAGAACATCGTCAAGGGCGAGGTGCCCGAGACCCTCAAGGACAAGCAGCTCTACACGCTCGACCTCGGCGCCCTCGTGGCCGGCAGCCGCTACCGCGGCGACTTCGAGGAGCGGTTGAAGAAGGTCCTCAAGGAGATCCGCACCCGCGGCGACATCATCCTGTTCATCGACGAGATGCACACCCTGGTGGGCGCAGGCGCTGCGGAAGGCGCCATCGACGCGGCGAGCATCCTCAAGCCGATGCTGGCACGCGGCGAGCTGCAGACCATCGGCGCCACCACGCTCGATGAGTACCGCAAGCACGTGGAGAAGGACGCGGCTCTCGAGCGCCGCTTCGCGCCCATCATCGTCCAGGCCCCCGACGTGAAGGACACGGTCGAGATCCTTCGCGGACTGCGTGACCGCTACGAGTCGCATCACCGCGTCTCCATCACCGACGGAGCGCTGGAGGCCGCAGCCCGCCTCTCGGACCGGTACATCTCCGACCGCCAGCTGCCCGACAAGGCGATCGACCTCATCGACGAGGCGGGCTCCCGCCTGCGCATCCGTCGCATGACGGCGCCGCCGGACCTGCGCGAGTTCGACGACCGCATCGCGAACGTGCGACGCGACAAGGAGTCGGCGATCGACGCGCAGGACTTCGAGAAGGCCGCTGCCCTGCGCGACCAGGAGAAGAAGCTGCTCGCCGAGAAGGTCGAGCGTGAGCGCGAGTGGAAGGCCGGCGACCTCGACGTCGTGGCCGAGGTCGACGAACGGCTCATCGGCGAGGTCCTCGCCCTCATGACCGGCATCCCGGTGTCCGACCTCACGGAGGACGATATCGCCCGGCTGCTGCGCATGGAGGAGGAGCTGCACAAGCGCGTTATCGGCCAGGAGCAGGCCATCAAGGCCCTGTCCAAGTCGATCCGTCGCACGCGCGCGGGCCTCAAGGATCCCAAGCGCCCGTCGGGCTCGTTCATCTTCGCCGGACCCTCGGGAGTGGGCAAGACCGAACTGAGCAAGACCCTCGCGGAGTTCCTGTTCGGCGACGAGGACGCGCTGATCGCGCTCGACATGAGCGAGTTCTCGGAGCGCCACACGGCGTCACGGCTGTTCGGCTCGCCGCCCGGGTACGTGGGCTACGAGGAGGGCGGCCAGCTCACCGAGAAGGTGCGCCGCAAGCCGTTCTCGGTCGTGCTCTTCGATGAGGTCGAGAAGGCCCACCCGGACATCTTCAACTCCTTGCTGCAGGTGCTGGAGGAGGGTCGGCTCACCGACGCCCAGGGGAGGGTCGTCGACTTCAAGAACACCGTGATCATCATGACCACGAACCTCGGCAGCCGGGACGTGTCGAAGGGCCAGACGCTCGGGTTCGCGCCGGAGAACGACGACGACAGCGCCTACGAGCGGATGAAGTCGAAGGTGCAGCAGGAGCTCAAGCAGCACTTCAGGCCGGAGTTCCTCAACCGTATCGACGACGTCATCGTGTTCCATCAGCTCACTGAACTGGAGATCGTGCAGATCGTCGACCTGATGATCGCGAACCTCGAGAAGCGGCTCGAGGAGCAGGACATGGCCATCGAGCTCACGCCCGCCGCCAAGGCCCTGCTCGCCCACCGGGGCTACGACACCAGCCTGGGTGCGCGTCCTCTTCGCCGCACCATCCAGCGCGACATCGAGGATCCGCTCAGCGAGAAGATGCTGTTCGGCGACATGAAGCCCGGTTCCATCGTGCTCGTCGACGTCGCGACGGACGAGGGCGAGGAGCCCTTCACCTTCACGGCGACGCCGAAGGCCGAACTGCCCGACGTGCCGCCGATCGAGTCGGTCGCCGGTCAGGAGAGCGATCCGCTTGCTGGCTAGGCCCCCGTGGTAAACGGGCCGCTGATTCCGGGGATGCGGGAGTTCGACACTCCCCGTCGGGGCGTGCCGGCCTGGCTGCCCTGGCTCGTGGTCACGGCGGTGGTCCTCGTGGTGCTCGTGCTCGCAGCGGGGTTCGTCGGCGGCGTCGGCCCGCTGCGTTCGCTCGGCATCAGCACGTCGTCGCTCGATGCCGTCGAGTACCGGCCCACGGCGAACGACAGCGTCATCCAGGTGGCGGTGGCCATGCCGTCGACCGGCTTGTGCCGGGACGACGTCATCGAGGTCACCGCCTTCCCGCGTGGCAATCGGGTCGAGGTCGAGAGCACGGTCACCCGGCCGCGCAACAGCAACTGCCCGGTGGGCAGTATCGGCGGCGACCGGCGGTGGGTCGACGTGGAGCTCGACCAGCCCCTCGGTTCGCGCACGGTCATCCGCCTGCCCGACCGTGCGCCGCTGCCACGGTCGACGGCGACCTCCGGCACGAGCTGAGCGGCCTCACCCCTCCGGCAGTGCGACGCGCCCTCGCGGCAGGGCCACCACCAGTCCGTCCTCGAGCAGGCTCCGTAACGCCCGCTCCGCCTGCAGGTCGTCGGTCCACGAGGCTGTCAGGCCGGCCCGGTCGACCGACGCCGAGGTATCGCGCAGCACAGCGAGAAGGTGCCCCCTGGCCTGTCGGTCGCTTCCGACGTATTCCGCCTGCCTGCGCAGGGGGGCCGTCGACGCGGGTTGACCGAGGCGTGTCCACGAGCACTCGCCGGTGATGGGGCAGGCGTCGCACGACGGCCGGCGCGCGGTGCACACGAGAGCGCCGAACTCCATGACCGCACCCGACCAGCGCGAGCTCTGCCCGGGTTCGCTCGGCCACAGGGCCGCCGCCCGCCCGCGTTCGCCGGCCGTGATGTGCGGGGCCGGCGCGGGGCTTCCGTCGAGCGCGCGGGCGAGCACCCGCCGCACATTGGTGTCCATCACGACGGAGTGCTGACCGAACGCGAACGCGCGCACCGCGGCGGCGGTGTACTCGCCGACGCCGGGCAGCGCCAGCAGCTCGTCGGTCGACGACGGGACGGCTCCGCCGAAGCGCTCGGTGATCATGACGGCCGATGCATGGAGGCGGCCGGCCCGCCGGGGGTAGCCGAGGCGACCCCACGCGCGAAGGGCGTCGGCCACGCTGTCCGCCGCCAGCGATGCGGGGGTGGGCCATCGCTCGAGCCATGGCCCCCACACGGGCAGGACCCGCTGGACAGGCGTCTGCTGGAGCATGAATTCGCTCACTAGGACGCCCCAGGGGGTGGTGCTGCGCCAGGGCAGGGGCCGCTCGTGCGCATCGAACCAGGCCAGCAATGCGCTGACGATGGGCTCCTCGGCCCGAGAGGGTCGGTGCGCCGCCACGGAGGGATCGTTGCACGAACTCGTGGGGAGCGCAGTAGCGTGGTCCCGTGAGCGCGTTCCTTAACCCCATCGGGCCGGAGCCGACGATGGTGTACTGGATTCGTCGCGGCGCGATCATCCTGGTGGTCATCACCGTGGTCATCGGCCTCTGGTGGCTTATCGGTTCCCTGCGCGGCGGCGGCTCCGAGTCGGCGTCGGCGTCGACCCCGGGCGTCGTCGAGTCATCTGCGTCGGGCGAGTCCGGCGAGCAGACAGGCTCCGCGAGTCCGGCGGCCTCGTCGAGCGAGACCACCGAGACCCCCGAGTGCCAGGACTCGGACATCAAGGTGGAGGCGACGACCGATTCGTCGACCTACGCGGTCGGCTCGACCCCCAAGCTCACCTTGACGATCACCAACGTCGGGGATGTCGCCTGCACCCGCGACGTGGGGCCCAAGGCCAACGAGCTGGAGATCACGTCGGGTGGCTATCACGTGTGGTCCAGCGACGACTGCAACGCGAGCAGCAAGAGCAAGATCGCCGAGCTGCAGCCCCGTGACAAGGTCGCCTCGAGCATCACCTGGGACGGACGGCTCTCGCAGAAGGGCTGCCCGAACGGCGAGGGTGCGGCAGCCAAGCCCGGGCGCTACGACCTCGTCGGCCGGAATGGCACGGTCACCAGCAAGCCGACACCGTTCGCGCTGACGGCCAGCTAGACGAAGCGGTCCAGGATGCTGGCCTCCGCCAGCCGCGACAGGCCGTCGTGCACCGAACGGGCGCGCGCTTCGCCGACGCCCTCCACCTGCAGCAGGTCCTCCGTGCTGGCGGCCAGCAGCCGTTGCAGATTGCCGAAGTGGCCCACGATGCGGTCGTTGATGACCTCGGGCAGGCGCGGGACGCGGGCCAGCAGTCGAAAGCCCCGCGGCGTCACCGTCTGCTCCAGGGTCTCCGGCGCGTCGGCGAAGCCGAAGGCCCTGCCGACCTTGACGAGGTCGAGCAGGTCGGTCTCCGTGAGCACGTCGAGGTCGTCGAGTGCGCGGTCCACACCGCGCTTCTTGCGGTTGCTGGCCGGCACCAGGTAGTCGCGGACGAGCAGCACCCGATCCAGGTCGACACCGGCCACGAGTTCGTTCAGCTGAAGGGCCAGGAGCCGGCCCTCCGTGCCGAGCTCGATCACGTAGTTGTCCACCTCCCGGCGGATGCGTCGGACCATCTCGGCGCGCTGGGCCACGGCGCAGACGTCGCGGACGGTGACGAGGTTCTCGATCTCGAGCGCCGACAGGGTGCCGCTCACCTCGTCGAGTCGCGACTTGTACCGCTCGAGCGTGGCCAGGGCCTGATTGGCTCGCGACAGGATCCCCGAGGACTCCTCTAGGACATGCCGGCGACCGTCGACGTAGATCGCGATGATGTGCATCGACTTGCTGACGCTGATCACCGGCTGGCCCGTCTGGCGCGAGACCCGGTCGGCCGTGCGGTGCCTGGTGCCCGTCTCCTCGGTCGGCAGGTTGGGGTCGGGCATGAGCTGGACGGCTGCCCACTTGATCTCCTGGGCATTGGCGTCGAGGATGATCGCGCCGTCCATCTTCGACAGCTCACGCAGCCGCGTCGCGGAGAACACCACGTTGAGGGCGAAGCCGCCATTCGCGACCTGGTCGACGGAGCGGTCCGAGCCGAGCACGATGAGGGCCCCCGTGCGCCCGCGGAGGATGCGCTCGAGCCCGTCGCGCAGGGCCGTACCCGGGGCGACCATCGCCAGCACCTCTCGGATGCGAACGTCGGTCGCCGGCTCGCTGCTCATGGTGTCCCCCGTCGGTTCAGTCGTTGCGCGGCGGCTATCGCGTCCTGGATCGATGCGACCTCATGCACGCGCATTCCGGGCGGCGGGTCGGCCGACGGGGTGCGGGCGCGCAGGGATCGAGTGGGGGTGATGGCGTCGGTGAAGCCGAGTCGGTGCGCCTCGCCCAGCCGACGCTCGAGCGACGAGATGGGCCGCACGTCGCCCGCGAGGCCGATCTCACCGAAGGCGACCAGCCCGGCCGGCAGGGCGATGTCGGACACGCTGCTGGCGATCGCGAGGGCCACCGCCATGTCGGTCGCGGGCTCACCAAGTCGGACGCCGCCGACGGTCGCCACGAAGCAGTCGGCGGTGGCCAGGCGAACGCCGGCCCGACGCTCGAGCACGCCGAGCATCATCGCGATCCGCGACCCGTCCAGCCCGCTGACGACGCGCCGCGGCTGTGGCGCACTGGTCGGCGCGACGAGGGCCTGCACCTCCGCGATCAGGGGTCGACGGCCCTCGATAGTGACCGTGACACAGGTCCCTGGAGCAGGATCGCGTCGATCGCCGAGGAAGAGCCCGCTGGGATCCGACAGGCCGATGATGCCGTCGTCGACGAGTTCGAAGCAGCCGATCTCGTCGGCCGGCCCAAAACGGTTCTTCACGGCCCGCACGAGACGAAGCGGGCCCTGACGATCACCCTCGAAGGTGAGCACCACGTCGACGAGGTGCTCCAGGGTGCGTGGCCCGGCGACGGAGCCGTCCTTCGTCACGTGGCCGACGAGCACCACCGTGATGTCGCGTGACTTCGCGACCGCGATCAGTGCGGCGGCCACCTCCTTGACCTGCGTGACACCGCCGGCCACCCCGTCGACGTCGGCGCTGCTGATGGTCTGCACCGAGTCGAGGATGAGCAGGCTCGGCGCGGTGGCCTCCACCTGTCCCAGAACACTGCCCAGGTCGGTCTCGGACGCAAGGTACAGCTCGTCCGCGACGGCATCGATGCGCTCCGCCCGCAGCCGCACCTGGGCGGCCGACTCCTCGCCGGTGACGTACAGCGCGCGGCGGCCCGACCGCGCCCAGGTCGCCGCGGTGTCCAGCAGCAGCGTGGACTTGCCGACGCCCGGCTCGCCGGCCAGGAGCAGGACCGCGCCCGGTACGAACCCGCCGCCGAGCACCCGGTCGAGCTCGGGAATCCCGCTGGACACGGCACGCGCGGTGGCGATGTCCACCGAGCCGATCGGCACCGCCGGGCTGCGGGACGCGACCACCGAAGTGGTGCGGGCCCTCGTCGCGCCGACCTCCTCGACCGTCCCCCAGGCCTGGCACTCGCCGCATCGCCCGACCCATTTGGCCGTGGTCCATCCGCAGTCCGCACAGCGGTAGGGGGCCACCTGGACCTTCGCCATCGCCGCTACCTCGGGTCGGCTGGGTGCGGCGTGAGTCCGAGGTCGAACCGCTTCTGCTGGAGCAGGAGCTCGCGGGCGCGGCACAGCCGGGCAAGCTCGTCGTAGGCCGGCTGCCCGATGAGTTCGACGATCTCGTCCCGGTTGGAGACGAACACCGGTTCGCTGCCGATGTGCGCCTCCGTGTTGGCGGTGCAGTACCACGGGAAGTCGTGGCCGCCGGCACCCCAGTCGCGTCGCTGGTACTCGCCCAGGACGACGACCAGCTGCTCGGTGCCGTCCTCGTACTTCCGGCGGTCGTAGGACCGACGCAGCGGCAGCTGCCAGCACACCTCGGGCTTGGTCTCGATGAAGGAGACGCCCTCGGCCGTCGCCAGGTGGTGCAGCGCGCAGCCGTAGCCGCCAGGGAACTCCTCGTCGTTGTGGAAGATGCAGGCGCCCTTGACGACGCGCGTCTTCTCCGCGCCGTCCTCCTCTTCGATCCAGCCCTTCTTGTGGCCGGCCTCGTAGCGCTGCCACTGATCCGGCGTGAGCTTGGCGACCCACTTGGCGACGCGCTTGCGGTCCTTCTTCTCCGGAGAAGTGGGCACCGTGCACGCAGCAGCCGGCGTCGGGGCGGCTCGCGTCGATGCCCTGGCAGCCCCGACCGAAGATGCACGTCCAGCGGGAGGTGAGCCAGGTCAGGTCGGCCTTGATGAGGTGCGCCGAGTCGGCGGGGTCGTCGAATTCGACCCACTGGCGAGGGAAGTCAAGGGGAACCTCAGGCATGGCGACAGCCTACGTGCTGGCGGTGCGCGATCGGGAAAGTCGACGCACTGCTGCGCGCCATCCGCACTGCCGATAGTTTCAGAGAGTGAGACTGGGCGTTCTCGACCTCGGATCCAACACGGTCCACCTGCTGCTCGTCGACGCGCACTACGGCGCTGCGCCGGTGCCCGCGTCGAAGCTCAAGATGCCGCTGCGGCTGTCCGAGCACCTCAATGCCGACGGCAGCGTCGACGACGTGGCCGTCGACCTGCTGATCGACTTCGTCGTGCGCGGGCAGGAGCTGGTCGAGGACAAGGGCGCCACCGAGCTGATGGCCTTCGCGACGTCTGCAGTGCGCGAGGCGGCCAACGGCGAGCAGGTGCTCCGGCGGGTGCGCGAGGAGACGGGGCTCGACATCCAGGTCCTCTCGGGGGCCGACGAGGCCCGGATGACCTTCCTTGCGGCGCGTCGCTGGTTCGGGTGGTCGAGCGGGCGCATCCTGCTGCTCGACATCGGTGGCGGATCCCTCGAGCTGGCGTCGGGCACCGACGAGGAGCCGGACGTGGCGGTGTCGGTGCCCCTGGGCGCGGGGCGTCTCACCCGCGACTTCCTCATCGGTGACCCCCCGACACCGGAGTCGGTGCGCGATGTGCGACGCCACGCGCGGGCCCGGATCGCGGAGGTGGCCGGGCGACTCAGGCGCGTGGGGGACCCGCGCATGGCCGTCGCCACGTCGAAGACGTTCAAGCAGCTGGCCCGGATCGCCGGGGCCGCCCCGTCGAGCGATGGCGCTCACGTGCCGCGGGTCCTGCACCGTGACGACCTCCACGAGATCGTCCCGCGCCTGTCCGCCATGACGGCGGGGGAGCGCAGCCGCATCCCGGGCGTGTCCGAGGGCCGGTCGGCGCAGATGGTGGCTGGCGCGGTGGTCGCGGAGGCCGCGATGGACCTCCTCGAGCTCGACGAGCTCGTCATCTGCCCCTGGGCTCTGCGCGAGGGCCTGATCCTGCGTCGCCTGGACGGGCTGCCGCTGTGACGTCGACAGCCGTGACCGACCGGACGATCGGGCTCACCACCGAGGAGGTGGCCGACCGCGTCGCCAGGGGGTTGGCCAACGACGCTCCGGATGCCCGCAGCCGCAGCCTCGGCGACATCTTCCGGGCGAACACCTTCACCTGGTTCAACGGGCTCATCGGCACGCTGTGGCTCATCATGCTGCTCGTCGCGCCGATCCAGGACTCCCTGTTCGGGTTCGTCATCGTCGCCAACACGGGCATCGGCATCATCCAGGAGTGGCGCGCGTCGAGGACGTTGGCGAAGCTGGCGGTCATCGGCGAGGCCAAGCCGATCGTGCGCCGCGACGGCCAGGACGTCGCCGTCAGCCCCTCCGAGGTCGTGCTCGACGATCTCATCGTGCTCGCCACCGGAGACCAGCTGGTGGTCGACGGCGTGATCGTCGGGTCCGACGGCCTCGAGATCGACGAGAGCCTGCTCACCGGCGAGGCCGACCCGGTCGACAAGGCCGACGGAGAGCCCGCGATGTCCGGGTCCTTCGTGGTCGCAGGCGCCGGCCTGTACCAGGCCACCCGGGTGGGCAAGGACTCCTTCGCCGCCGGACTGACGGAGCAGGCGAAGAAGTTCCACCTGACGAACTCCGAGCTTCGCGATGCGATCAACGGCTTCATCCGGGCGATCTCCTTCCTGCTGGTGCCGGTCGGACTCCTGCTGCTGTGGTCGCAGCTGGTGCGCGCCGACCTCCCCCTGGACGAGGCGGTCCGAGGCACCATCGCCGGCGTCGTCACGATGGTGCCCGAGGGCCTCGTGCTGCTGACGAGCATCGCCATGGCGGTGTCCGTGATCCGGCTCGCCCAGAAGCGCGTCCTCGTCCAGGACATGCCGGCCGTCGAGGTGCTGGCCCGCGTCGACACCATCTGCGTCGACAAGACCGGCACCCTCACCGAGCCGGGCATGCGCGTTCGCGATGTCGTTCCACTCGTCGACATGGTCGGGCTCGACGACGTCCTCGGCGCGCTCGGGGCGAGCGAGTCCAATCCCAACCCGACCCTGCAGGCCATCGCCGAGGCGTACGCGACCCCGGGCTGGCAGGTGTCGGACACCGTGCCGTTCTCGAGCGCCCGCAAATGGTCGGCCGCCTCGTTCGACGGGCAGGGCGCGTGGCTGCTCGGCGCGCCCGAGATCCTGGCGGCGGCGCAGCCGGCCGTCCTCGAGCGCGCGGAGGGCCTCGCGGGCGACGGGGCCCGGGTGCTGCTCCTGGCACGGGCGGACGGCCGGCCGTCCGCCGACGACGGGCCTGGCGACATCACGCCGAGCGCGCTCATCGTGATCAACCAGCAGCTTCGGCCGGATGCCGCGGAGACGGTCGCGTACTTCCTCGAGCAGGACGTCAGGGTCAAGGTCATCTCCGGTGACAATGCCGCCACGGTGGGCGCGATCGCCCGCCAGGCGGGGGTTCCCGGCGCGGAGAGCCCGGTCGACGCGCGAGAGCTGCCCACGGACATCGACGCGCTCGCCGACATCGTGACCGCCTCGAGCGTGTTCGGCCGGGTGACGCCCACCCAGAAGCAGGAGATGGTTGACGCCCTGCATCGTCGCGGCTCCACTGTGGCGATGACCGGCGACGGGGTCAACGACGTGCTGGCGCTCAAGAACGCCGATCTCGGCATCGCCATGGGGTCGGGCTCGGGAGCCACCCGTGCCGTCGCGCAGCTCGTGCTGCTGGACAACAAGTGGTCCGTGATGCCCAGCGTGGTGGCCGAGGGCCGACGGGTGCTGGGCAACATCGAGCGCGTGTCCGACGTGTTCCTCACCAAGTCCTGCTACGCCGTGATCATCTCGCTGGTCACGGGCCTGTTCGCGGTTGCCTTCCCCTTCCTGCCCCGGCACCTGTCCCTCATCGGTGCCCTGACCATCGGGATCCCCGGCTTCTTCCTCGCCCTCATGCCGAACACCGAGCGGTTCCGGCCAGGCTTCTTCCGCCGTGTCCTGCTGTTCGCGGTGCCGGCGGGGGTGATCGCGGCCACGTCGGCCCTGACCAGCTACGGGGTCGCCCTGCGGCTGGGCGAGCCGGTCCTGAGCGCCCAGTCGGCGGCCACCACGACGCTGTTCATCGTCGCCATGGCCGTGCTGCTGCAGGCGGCCCGCCCGCTCAACCTGCTGCGGCTGGCCATCGTCGCCGCGATGGTCGTTGCCTTCCTGGGCGTGCTCTTCATCCCGTGGCTCTCGAACTTCTTCGCCCTCTCGCTGGGGCCCGAGAAGTACACGGCCGTGGCCATCGCCGCCGGCTTCGCGGGGGCCGGGCTGGTGTGGGTCGCCACCCTCGTCACCGACCGTTGGCGGCGGGCGTGACGTCGGCCATCCGCGTGGGCCTGTCGACCTCGTCGGTGTTCCCCGAGTCGACGGCGACGGCGTTCGAGATGGCCTCCTCGCTCGGCTTCGACGGGGTCGAGGTGATGGTCGGGACCGACACCACGAGCCAGGACTCCGACGCGCTCCGGGCACTCTCCGACCACTACCGGGTACCCATCCTGTCCATCCACGCCCCCTGCCTGCTCGTGACGCAGCGGGTGTGGGGCACGGACTCGTGGGGCAAGCTCCAGCGTGCACAAGCGGCCGCGGAGGTCGTGGGTGCTGAGACCGTCGTCGTGCACCCGCCCTTCCGCTGGCAGCGCGACTACGCCCGCGACTTCGTGACCGGCCTCGAGCGCATGGGCTCGGAGACCGATATCCGTTTCGCCGTCGAGAACATGTACCCGTGGCGGGCCGGTCCCGGCTCCATCGCGGCGTACCTGCCCGACTGGGACGTCCGCAACGACGACTACCCGCACACGACGTTGGACCTCTCGCACACGGCGGTCTCCCGCAGCGACGCGGTCGAGATGGCCCGGGACCTCGGCGGCCGGCTGTCCCACGTGCACCTGGCCGACGGCACCGACTCCGCGCGGGACGAGCACCTGATCCCCGGGCGCGGTGACCAGCCCGTGTCGGAGGTCCTGGACCTGCTCGTGGCGACCGGCTTCTCCGGCGCGGTCATCCTCGAGGTGAGCACCCGGCGGGCGGTCGACCGCGCAGCGCGCGAGCTCGACCTGGCGGAGGCCCTCGCGTTCGCCCGACTGCACGTGGGCGGCGTCGCCGGATCCGGTGAATCGGCGGCGACGGGCGCATAGTCTGGTTGCGTGGCTAGCGAACCGAGCGAGGCGGTCCCGCGCCCTGCCGGGCAGCGGGTCCCCGTCCCCAGCGCTCAGGAGGCCGCGAACGCCGTTCTCGCGGCCGCGCGCTTCGCCTTCGCGTCGCGGGGGTACGCGAGCACCACGATGAAATCGGTCGCGGCTGGGGCCGGCGTGGCGCCCGATGTCGTCAAGTCCCTGTACAACAACAAGGAACGGCTCTTCGCCGCCGCGCTGCGCCTGCCCTTCGATCCCGCCCAGGCCGTGCCCGAGATCATCGCGCCGGGGCTCGACGGCATGGGAGAGCGACTTGTGCGCATGACTCTCACCCTGATGGGGGACGAGCAGGTGCGCGGCGACCTCACCAGGCTGCTGAAGTCCGACACGGCCGCATCGGTGACGACGAGCGCGGCGCGCGCCGCCATGGCGCCCGACGGTTCGGCAGCGGCGCTGACCCAGTTGAAGTTCGTCGCGGAGTATCTCCAGAGCACCGTGGTCGACCGGGTCGTGGCCGCGGTGGGGGTGCCCGACGCCCGACTGCGCGTCACCCTGATCTCGTCCTATCTGGTCGGCGTGGCGACGACTCGCTACCTGCTCCGCATCGAGCCGCTGGCCTCGGCCACCGACGACGAGGTCGTCGCCCTTGTGGGCCCGACCATCCAGGGCCTCCTCGATCCGACGCGCAGGGCCGGTCGCCCGTGAGAGAGCCAGGGACGTGATCCGCGAAGCGCTTTCGTCGGTGGCGCGCAACGAGTCCCTCGGCGGGCTCCTGAGCCGCACTCCGGTGACCCGGGGCGTCGTGAAGCGAGTCGTGGGCGGCGACACCCTCGACGAGGCATTGACCGTGGCGGCGGACCTCGCCGACCGAGGCCTGTGGGTCAGTCTCGAGCGGGCCGCCCCGACCGTGGAGTCCGAGGACGCGGCGGACGCCGTGCTGACGGAGTACCTGACCCTGGCCGATCGCCTGGCGCTGGCAGGGCTGGCAGGGGTGTGCGAGATCTCGGCCTTTCCCGAGTCGCTCGGCACGGACCGCGCCGATGGCGTGATGGCCACGCGGGACCGTCTCGCCACCTTGTGCGAGCACGCATCCAGCGTGGGCGTCTCCGTGATGGTGGGGATGGGTCCGGCGGATCATGTGGGCCGGACGCTGGAGTGGGCCGACGACCTGCAGGGCCGCGGCCTCGACGTCGGGGTGACGGTACAGGCGGCCCTGCGGCGCAGCGAGGAGGACTGCCGCCACTTCGCCGGACAACGGGTCAGGCTGGTCAAGGGGGCCCATCGCGGCGACCGCGGCGTGTCTCACGAACAGCCGGCCGAGATCGACAAGGCGTTCGTGCGGTGCGCCAAGACCCTCCTCGGAGGTGACGGCAGTCCGTCGTTCGCCACCCACGATCCGGTACTGGTCGCGGTGCTCGAGAGCCTCGTCAGGCGCTACCTGCGCGATCAACGGTCGTACGAGTTCGCGTTCTACATGGGCCGGATGGAAGGCGTTCAGGAGCGACTGGCCGCGGAGGGCGACCGGGTTCGGGTGTATGCCCCCTACGGCCCGGACTGGTTCGAACGGCTCGTGGGAGGCTTGGCGGAGCAGCCGACGTCGATCGTCGCAGCGATCTGGTCGCTGCTGCCGGGTTCCCCGACGTGACCACCCTGACCACAACGACCCTCGTGAGCCCGGAGGCACCATGACCATGCGGATAGCCGTGCTCGGTGGTGGCGTCATGGGCGAGACGCTGGCAAGCGGGTTCCTGCGCTTCATCGTCCCTGCACCGGATGTCGTCATCGTCGAGAAGCGCCCCGAGCGCGCGGCCGAACTGGCCGGCCGCTACGACATCACCATCGCGAGTGCCGGCGAGGCCGTTCGCGGTGCGGATGTGTCCGTTCTCGTCGTCAAGCCGCAGGACATGGCCGCGCTGCTCGACGAGGTGGGTCCCCTCATCGAGCGAGGCAGCCTTGTCGTGTCGATCGCTGCCGGAGTCCGGACCGCCTTCATCGAGGAGCGCGTGGCCCCGGGCGTCAACGTGGTGCGCGCCATGCCGAACACGCCGGCCCGGGTCGACCGGGGGGTCACTGGAGTCAGTGCGGGCGCGGCCTGCAGCGTGGGGGCGCTCACCTTGGCCACGCGGCTGATGGAATCCGTCGGGACGGTGATCCAGGTGCCCGAGGATCTGCAGGACGCCGTGACGGCCGTCTCGGGAAGCGGGCCGGCATATGTGTTCTTCCTCGCGGAGGCGATGATCACCGCCGCCGTCGACATGGGCATTGACGAGGTGACAGCGCGCCACATGGTCCACCAGACGGTGCTGGGTGCGGCCACGCTCCTGGAGACGTCCGGCGAGACAGCCCAGGTGCTGCGGCGTAACGTCACATCTCCGAACGGTACGACGGCGGTGGCCATCTCGACGATGGAGCAGCTGGGCGTGCAGGAGGCCGTCGTGTCAGCGATCGCGGCGGCCAGGGATCGCAGTCGCGAGCTGTCAGGGGGCTGAGCGTGGGCGATCGGCTCGGTGTCGTGTGGGACGACCGGCTCGCGGAGTACGACTTCGGCCCCGGCCATCCCATGGCTCCCGTGCGCGTCCAGCTGGCGATGCGACTGGCTGCGGAGTTCGGGCTCTTCAAGCACGCCGGAGTGAGCATCCTCGGGCCGGTCGAGCCGGCTCCCGAGGAGGCCATCCTGCGCGTGCACGAGGCCGAGTACGTCGCCGCTGTTCGCAGGGCGTCGTCGGATCCGCACTTCTACGACGCGCAGCGCGGGCTCGGCACGGAGGACGACCCGGTCTTCCCGAACATGCACGAGGCGGCCAGCAGGGTGGCGGCGGCCACCTTGATGGGTGTCCAGGCCGTGCATCGGGGTGAGGTCGACCATGCGGTCAACCTCTCCGGCGGGCTGCACCACGCGCTGCCGGGAGCGGCTGAGGGATTCTGCGTCTACAACGACATCGCCGTGGGGATCGCCTGGCTGCTCGACCAGGGCGTGGAGCGGGTCGCCTACGTGGACATCGACGTCCATCACGGTGATGGCGTGCAGGCGATGTTCTGGGACGACCCGCGCGTCATGACGATCTCCGTTCACGAGAGCCCCCGGTCGCTGTTCCCCGGCAGTGGCTGGGCGACGGAGTCCGGCGGTCCGGCGGCGCCTGGCACGGCGGTCAACGTGGCCCTGCCCGCAGGCACCAACGACCAGGGGTGGCTGCGGGCCATCCACGCGGTCGTTCCCGACGTGCTCGGGGCCTTCCGCCCGGAGTTCATCGTCACGCAGCACGGCGTCGACACGCACTTCGAGGACCCCCTTGCCCAC
Organism: Actinomycetota bacterium; assembly: GCA_016717115.1. Taxonomy (GTDB): domain Bacteria; phylum Actinomycetota; class Actinomycetes; order S36-B12; family S36-B12; genus UBA10649. The sequence goes on along the minus strand of JADKGE010000001.1, from coordinate 321,847 downwards.
CTCCTGGTGTCGATCGACGGCCAGCGGATGGCGTTCGAGGCGCTCCACCGCTGGGCGCACCGGTATGCCGGCGGTCGATGGGTCGCGGTCGGGGGCGGCGGCTACGAGTGGGTCGATGTCGTGCCGCGGGCCTGGACGCACCTCATCGCCGAGGCCTCCGGACATCCCATCGATCCGACAAGCGACCTCCCTGAGGGCTTCCACGAGTACGTCCTCGAGGCGTTGGGGCGGCAGGCGCCCGGTCGCATGACCGACGGCCGTCAGCCGTGGCCGAAGCCCTTCGATCAGGGCTTCGATCCCGACGACGTGATCGATGCGGCCGTGCTGGCGACGCGCGCGGCCGTCTACCCCCGATGGGACCTCGAGGTGGAGCCCGGCCTGTGGTTCTGATCCCGATGGGGGCAATATGCGGATCAACTTTCCCAAGGACCCCACGGGCCACTAGTCTTCGCAACGCCTACATGTCGTGTGTCTCCGGAGGGGAAGCCGGTGCGACTCGGGGTAGAGAGTTCGGTGTGACATGGCCACGACCCCTGATCGGGCGTTCTCCGACGTGCATTTCCTCACTGTCGCCGAGGTGGCGGCCGTGATGCGCGTGTCGAAGATGACCGTCTACCGCCTGGTGCACAACGGGGAGATGCCCGCTGTCCGGGTGGGCCGCTCCTTCCGGGTCCCCGAGCAGGCCGTCCACGACTACCTCCGCGACTCCTTCGTCGAGACCGCGTAGCGGTCCGCGACACCCGCGTCGGCCGTCGGCCGCCGTACCGCCCCGACCGTCGGCCGCACCGCGGCGATAGGCTGCGGGCAGAAAACCACGCTGGGCGGGCCCGCCTGCCGCCGTGCGAGGATCACGCTCGATTGTTGAACGAGAACAGATAAGGACATCTCTATGGGCTCGGTGGTCAAGAAGCGCCGCAAGCGGATGGCGAAGAAGAAGCACCGCAAACTGCTGCGTCGTACCCGGGTCCAGCGCCGCAACAAGAAGTAGCGGCGCTCGGCCCAGAGCCACCGATTCCGCCGGAGGAGGAGCGTTGAGCCGCACCGTGCTGGTCACCGGCGTGTCGCGGTATCTCGGCGGCCGCATGGCCGCACTGCTGGCCGATGATCCGGCGGTGTCGAGTGTCATCGGGGTGGATGTCGTCGCCCCAGAGTCGCCGATTCCGGGCACGGAGTTCGTGCGCGCGGACATCCGCAATCCGGTGATCGCGAAGGTCATGGGCGAGGCTCACGTCGACACTGTCGTGCACATGGGCGTGATCGCCACCCCGAAACAGGCCGGTGGGCGATCGACGATGAAGGAAATCAACGTCATCGGCACCATGCAGCTCCTGGCCGCGTGCCAGCGCACGGCAACTGTGCAGTCCCTCGTCGTGAAGTCGACGGCCGCGGTCTACGGGTCCGGTCCCAAGGACCCGGCGAAGTTCACGGAGGACATGGAGCCTAGGCACGCCCCGTCGTCCGGCTGGGCGAAGGACTCCGTCGAGGTCGAGACCTACGTCCGCGGTTTCGCCCGCCGCCGCCCGGACGTGTCCGTGAGCACGCTCCGCTTCGCCAATTTCATCGGCCCACGCGTGCAGACGGCCATCACGGGCTACTTCTCCCTGCCCGTCATCCCCACCGTGCTGGGCTTCGATCCACGCCTGCAGTTCATCCACGAGGACGACGGGCTCGAGGCCTTGCGACGGGCCGTCGTCAACCCGCGCCGTGGCACCTTCAACATCGCCGGCGACGGGGTCCTGATGCTCTCGCAGGCCATCCGGCGAACGGGTCGAGCGACCGTCGCGGTGCCCAGCCCGCTCGTCGCGACGCTCGGGCGCAGCCTGGCCACCCGGGGTCTTGCCGACTTCTCCCCTGAGGCGGTGCGCTACCTGACGTACGGTCGTGGCCTGGACACGCGCGCCATGCGGCGGGTGCTCGGATTCGAGCCCCTATGGTCCAGCGAGGAGGCGTTCATGCAGTTCGTGCGCCGAGACGAACTCGAGGTGGACGTTGCCTGACGCCGACATCATCCCGTTCGGCCCTGCTGAGCAGCCCGGAGACAGGCCGGTTGGCCCCTCGAAGGCCGCTCGGCTCGTCGGGAACACCGGTCCGCAGCCCTCGCGTGCCGCCCGTCCGCCCGCTGATCCACCCGCTGATCCGAGCGTGCCCGCCGACCCGGCGGAGGTGCGAGCCGACGAGGTGGCGAGGCAGATCGCCGACGAGGGCCGCGACCTCGTGCGAAGCGGTGATGCGGAGGGATGGACGGACTTCGTCCGCCGTCGCCTCAGCGGTGAGTACCCGGTCGACGACTACGGGTTCGATCCCGAGCTCACCGATCGGGTCCTGCTCGCCCTGGCCCGCCCGCTGTACCGGTCCTGGTTCAGGGTCGAGACCACCGGCCTGGAGAACGTACCGGGCGAGTCCGCTGCCCTGGTCGTGGCCAATCACTCCGGCACGATCGCGATCGACTCGATCATGGCGCAACTGGCCCTGCACGACGAGCATCCCGCTCACCGCCATCTGCGGATGCTCGGTGCGAATCTCGTCTTCCAGACCCCCTTCCTCGGCGAGATCGCCAGGAAGGCCGGGCACACGCTGGCCTGCCACCCCGATGCCGAGCGGCTCCTCGCGGCGGGCGAGGTCGTGGGTGTGTGGCCGGAGGGGTTCAAGGGCATCGGCAAGCCCTTCAGCCAGCGGTACAAGCTCCAGCGCTTCGGCCGCGGGGGCTTCGTGGCGGCAGCGCTGAAGACCGGCGCGCCCATCATCCCGACGGCGATCGTCGGCGCCGAGGAGATCTACCCCATGATCGCCAACGCGAAGACGCTGGCCAGGATCCTGGGGCTGCCCTACTTCCCCATCACTCCGACGTTCCCGTGGTTCGGACCCTTGGGGATGGTGCCGCTGCCGAGCAAGTGGCTCATCCACTTCGGCGAGCCGATCTCCACCGCGCACTTCCCCGAGGGTGCCGCCGACGATCCGATGATCGTGTTCAACCTCACCGATCAAGTGCGCGAGCAGATCCAGCAGTCGCTGTACCGGCTGCTCGTGCGCCGCCCCTCGGCGTTCGGCTAGCTAGGCGAGCGAGTGCCGGGCCCGGGCGGCGGCGTAGCCCATGACGAGGCCCACGGCGATGCCGCCCGCACCGGCGGCGGCGGGCAGAGCCACCCTCTTGAACTGCTCGCGACGCCGGAAGTCCCGGATCTTCCACTCGTTCTCCCTGGCGTGCGCGCGCAGCGCCGGGTCGGGATTCACCGCGACGGGCGTGCCGACCGTCGACAGCATCGGGATGTCGTTCGACGAGTCCGAGTACGCGGAGCACCGGGACAGATCCAGGCCCTCGGCGGCCGCCAGCGCCCGGATCGCCTCGGCCTTGGCGAGCCCATGGAGGGGTGGCCCGACGAGGCGGCCGGTGTAGACACCGCCCTTGACCTCGGACACGGTGCCCAGCGCGCCGGTGAGCCCGAGACGCCGGGCGATGAGCGTCGCGAGCTCCACCGGGGTGGCAGTGACGAGCCACACCTGCTGTCCGGCGTCGAGGTGGCCCTGTGCGAGCGCCAGACTGCCCGGGATGAGCTTGTCGACCATGATCTCGTCGAAGATCTCCTCGCTCAGGCGGATGAGCTCGTCGACGCGTCGGCCCTGGACGAAGGACAGCGCGGCCTCGGTGGCCGAGGCCATGTCCTCGAGGTCCTCCGAACCGCTCAGGACGAACTTGAGCTGCTTGACGCCGAAGCCGACGATCTCGCGGCCGCTGAAGAAGTTGTGGCGGGCCAGGCCGACGGCGAAGTGGAACATGCTCGCGCCGCGCATGACCGTGTTGTCGACGTCGAAGAAGGCGGCCGCCGTGGGGTCGGTCTTGGGCTCGTGGGAGGCGCCCGCGCCGCCCGCCGCGGCGGATGCAACACCGGCCATGCGGTACCTCGACAGCACGTCGCGAGGCTCGTCCGAGCGCGACTGGTCCCCGTTGGGCGATCGGTAGTTGACCGGGTCGGGCGTATTCACAGGCTGAGAGTACCCAGCAGGGGATTCGGGTGTGCCAGACTCGGCCCGATGATCGCGACACGACCATGGGGGAGGAGTCCAGGTGAGCAGCAACATCGCTGACTTCCTTCACGACTCCGCGCTCCGGCACCCCGAGGCCGTGTGCGTCATCGTGGGGGACAGCGAGTACACGTGGGCTCGCGTGGACGCCGACGCGAGCCATGTCGCCGCCGGGCTGATCGGCCGGGGCCTTCGTCCGGGCGACCGGATCGCGATGCTCCTGGGCAACAGCTACGAGTTCGTCGTCCTCTACTTCGCGGCCGCCCGGGCAGGGCTGGTCTCGGTCCCCTTGAACCCGGCCTACACCAGCGCCGAGGTGGCCGTCCTGCTCGCGGATTCCGGTGCCCGGCTGCTCGTCGTCCAGCCCTCCACGCTGGACGTCGGCCAGGAGTCGGCCGCCGCACTGCCCGGCTGCGAACTGGTGAACGTGGCCGATCCCGAGTGGGAGAGCATCGCCGTCGCGGGGGTGGAACGGCCCGTGGTCCATCCAGCGACATCGCCGGACGCTCTGGCGCTGCTGCTGTTCACGGCCGGGACGAGCGGCCGCCCCAAGGGCGCGATGCTCACTCACGGCGCGCTGCGCGCCAATATCGAGATGCTCCTGTCCTTGTCCGATCCGCCCGCGGTGGTCGATCGCGACGTGGTCCTCATGGTGCTGCCGATGTTCCACGTGTACGGCTTGAACACGGCCCTGGGCCTGGCGGTCGCCGCCGGCGCCACCTGCGTCATCCTCGATCGATTCGATCCGGTCGACTCCCTGGGCCTGGTCGCGAGGCACGGGGTCACCACGATCGCGGGGGCCCCCGCGATGTACCAGGCATGGTGCGCGACACCGGGCCTTCGGGACGGGATGGCCACGGTCCGGATGCTGTCGAGCGGTGGGGCGCCGCTGCCGCCGCGCGTGTTCGCTGCCTTCGCGGAGATCACGGGCCACGAGATCTTCGAGGGCTACGGCATGACGGAGACGGCACCCGTTGTGGCGACGACCCTCGTGTCTGGTCGGCCCAAGGCCGGATCCGTCGGGAAACCGTTGCCGGGCTTGGAGATTCGCCTGGTCGATGACTCCGGCGGCGATGTCGATGAGGGCGATCCGGGTGAGGTGTGGGTTCGCGGCCCGTCGGTCTTCCGCGGGTACTGGCCCGATGCTGCGGGAGGCCCCGACGCCGACGGCTGGTTCCGTTCGGGTGACGTCGCGTACGCCGACGACGACGGCGACCTGCACGTCGTGGACCGTCGTCGCGAGGTGATCCTTGTCAACGGCTTCAACGTCTATCCGCGCGAGATCGAGCTGATCATCGACGACATGCCGGGCGTGGCGGAGGCGGCCGTCGTGGGCGTCCCCGACGACACCACGGGAGAGGCGGTGACCGCCCTGGTCGTGGCCCGCCGAGGCGTCACCCTGCTGCCGGAGGAGATCGCCGAGCACTGCGCCCTGCGGCTGGCCAGGTTCAAGTGCCCGACCGTCATCCGCGTGGTCGACGCGCTGCCGCACTCGGCCACCGGGAAGGTGGCGAAGGGTCGGCTCCGGGATGTGTACGGCGACACCGGGTACGGCTCGTGACCAGCAGGGTCACGCTCATCAGCAAGCCGGGTTGCCACCTGTGCGACGTGGCCCGCGAGGTGATCGAAGTGGTGTGCGTGGACACCGGCGATTCCTGGAGCGAGGTGTCGATCGAGGACGATCCGCGGCTGGCCGACCAGTACTGGGAGAAGATCCCTGTCGTCCTCGTCGACGGGCGTCCCCACGACTTCTGGCGGGTCAACCCCGACCGGCTCCGCACGGCGCTGGCGCAGCCCATTACCCGATAATCGGACGCGGGTGTCCGGTCAACTTTGTGACTTCGTGCGCAAATGCCTAATCTATGGGCGTCGAACTCCTACTTGGCGGCCAGTTCGGCCTCAGAGATCGACATTTCTTCCTCAGGAGCATGGTGTCCGCAGCCCGTACGTCATCCTCGGCCGGTTCGCCGGTCGGTGGTCGGCCGACCCGTAGTCGCGACCACCTGCGTGATGTGCCCGACGCTACGGTGGCCCGCCTCCCGGTCTACCACCGGGTCCTCGGCCAGCTCGTCGACGCGGGCGTCACCACCGTCTCCTCCGAGGAACTGGCCCAGGCCTGCGGTGTCTCCTCGGCGAAGCTGCGAAAGGACCTGTCCCACCTGGGCTCCTACGGCACCCGGGGCGTGGGCTATGACGTCCGCTTCCTGACCTACCAGATCTCGCGTGAGCTCGGACTGACCCAGCCCTGGGGGGTCGTGATCGTCGGGGCGGGCAACCTGGGGCACGCCCTCGTCGCCTATCGCGGCTTCGCCTCCCGTGGCTTCGAGATCGTCGCACTGCTCGACTCCCACCCGGATGTCGTCGGCCAGCGCCTCGGCTCGGCAGGCAGCGAACTCATGGTCCGGCCCATGAGCCAGCTCGAGTCCGTCGTCGCCGGCGAACGAGCGCACATCGGCGTCATCGCCACTCCCGCCGAGGCGGCACAGGACGTGTGCGATCGCCTGGTGAGCGCCGGCGTGCGCAGCATCTTGAACTTCGCCCCCGTCGTGCTGTCGGTGCCCGACGACGTGGAGGTGCGCAAGGTCGACCTGGCCGTCGAGCTCCAGATCCTCGCCTTCCACGAGCAGCGACGCGGCGACGAGCCACCGCCACCCGAACCCCCGTCGTTCGTGGCACCGCGCCCGTTCGATCCACAGTCGCTGGGAGAGGCGATCAACGCATGACATCGAGAATCGCCGCCAGCAAGGCGTCTGCCGCCAAGTCGGCACCCACGCCAGCCACGCCCAAGAAGACCGCCACGGCCCGGCAGGCCGCAGTGAAGGAGCCCGTCGTGAAGCAGCCCGCGCCGAAGAGCACGGCCGGCAAGCCCGTTGCATCCACGACGACCACCGCGACGAGTCGGTCCGCCTCGGGCAAGGCCGCGACCGGTCGATCCACGGAGGCCAAGACGACCGTCGCCAAGGCGCCAGCCCCGAAGGCAGCCGAGCCCAAGGCGCCCGCGACGAAGGAGTCGGGGGCCAGGACGGCTCCGGCGAAGGCCAAGGAGCCGGCCGCCCGGCCGACGACCGCCAAGACCCCTGCGAAGACGCACGAGCCGAAGGCCACACCCGCCGAAGCTCCGGTCATCGAGAAGGAGAGCCCGGTGAGGGCCCGCAAGAAGGTGGCCACCGGCCCCGTGGCCCTCGTCGCCTCCGGCCCGGGTGACCCCGACCTGCTGACCCTGCGCGCCGCCCGCCTGCTGGCCGGCGCCGACGTCATCATCGTCGACGCGGATGCGGTAGCCGTCGCCCAGGCGCACGCAGGGGAGCAGACCGTCGTCACCGTCGCGGTGGACGCCGCGGGGATGCCGCTCGATCAGTCTGCCCGCAGTGCGCTGGTCATCGAGGCCGCTCGGGAGGGCAAGAACACCGTCCGTCTCATCGCCGGCGATCCCGTCATCGACGGCACCCTCCTGCACGAGGCAGGTGCCCTGCGAAGGGCCCGCATCGACTTCGAGGTGGCCCCGGGCGTCAGCGAGGTCACCGGCGTGCCGGCCTACGCCGGGTTCGGCCTCACCGGCGGTCGCTCCCGTCAGGTGCGCATCCTGGACGCGAACGACGCTGACGTCCCGTGGGGCGAGCTCACGTCGGCGCGCACGACCCTCGTCTTCCTCGACGGCGCCGATCGCGCCGTCGACATCGCCGCGCGGCTGCTGGCCGCCGGCGCGGACGAGCGCACGCCGATCGCCGTGACCCGTCGCGGCACGACGGTCGACCAGCGCACCGTCGTCTCGACACTCGGGGACATCGCGGCCGCCGCGAAGGCCGCCAAGCAGGCCGGTCGCGGACTCGTGGTCATCGGCGAGGTGGTCGCCCAGCGCGAGAAGCTCGACTGGTTCGAGGTCAAGGCCCTGTTCGGGTGGCGGATCCTCATCCCGCGCACCCAGGATCACGCCGGCTCCGTCGTCGGCCTCCTGCGCAGTCACGGGGCCGTCCCGATCGAGGTTCCGACCATCTCGGTCGAGCCTCCGCGCACGCCGCAGCAGATCGACCGCGCGGTCCACGGACTCGTGTCCGGGCGGTACGAGTGGATCGGCTTCACGTCGGTCAACGCCGTGCGCGCGATCCGCGAGAAGCTCCAGGAGTACGGGCTGGACGCCCGGTCGTTCGCCGGGCTCAAGGTCGCCGCGGTGGGGCAGCCCACCGTCGACGCTTTGGTCGAGTTCGGCGTCCGGCCCGACATCATGCCGATCGGTGAGCAGACCACGAGTGCGCTCCTGGACGAGTGGCCGACCTACGACTCGCTGACCGACCCGATCAACCGCGTGTTCCTCCCGCGCGCCGACATCGCCACGGACACCCTCGCCGCCGGCCTCGCCGAACTCGGCTGGGAGGTCGAGGACGTCACGGCCTACCGCACCGTGCGAGCCGCGCCGCCGCCGGCCGAGACCCGCGAGGCCATCAAGACCGGTGGCTTCGACGCCGTCCTGTTCACATCGAGCAGCACGGTGCGCAACCTGGTCGGCATCGCCGGCAAGCCCCACCACAGCACGGTGGTGGCCTGTATCGGGCCGCAGACCGCGAAGGCTGCCGAGGAGCACGGCCTGCGGGTCGACGTCCTCGCGGAGACGAGCACGGCCATCGGCCTCGTTGAAGCGCTGTCGGCCCACGGCGAGCTGCTGCGCGTCACCGCGATCGAGGCGGGCGAGGGCACATGGCGCCCGAGCCGGCGTCGCGCGACGGCACGCCGCAAGGCAACCTGAGCATGGCCGAGCCGGCCGACCGCACCGTCGTCCATCTCCTGAGGCACGGCGAGGTATTCAACCCCGAGGGTGTCCTGTACGGCCGCCTGCCCGGGTACTACCTGTCCGACCTGGGGGAGCAGATGGCCGTGCGCGCGGCCGACGCGCTTGCCGGGCATGACGTCACGCTCGTCGTGTCCTCACCCATGGAGCGCGCCCAGCAGACCGCCACGCCCATGGCCCAGCGCCACGAGGTCCCCATCGAGATCGATCCGAACCTGATCGAGGCGGACAACGTCTTCGAGGGCCAGCGGGTCAGCGTGGGCGACGGCGTGCTGAAGCAGCCACGCGCCTGGCGGCACCTGTGGAACCCGTTCAGGCCGTCCTGGGGAGAGCCGTACGACGAGGTGGCGGCTCGGATGCACCTGGCCATCGACTCCGCTCGGGACCGGGCCCGCGGGCACGAGGCCGTGCTCATCAGCCATCAGCTGCCGATCTGGATCGCACGTCTGAAGGCCGAGGAGCGTCGACTGTGGCACGACCCACGTAGCCGACAGTGCAGCCTGGCCTCGTTGACCTCGCTCACCTACGACGGCGACACCCTGTCCGCCATCACGTACACCGAGCCGTCCCGCGACCTGCTGGCCAAGGCGAGCAAGATCGCCGGAGCCTGACCTCGGCCATGCGCAGTCGGCGAGCCGTGTCGGCCGCGCTCGGCGTGGCCCTTGCCGTCATGGCACTGGCCGGCTGCGGCTCGTCCGATGCGGCCACCACGGGCCCGGACAGCGGGTTCGTCGCGGGTGATGGCTCCTTGGTGGTCCTCCCGCAGGATCAGCGGGTGGCGGCCCCCGACCTCGTCGGACCAACCCTCGAGGGCGGCACCTTCCGCCTCGCCGAGCATCTCGGGGAGGTCGTGGTCATCAACGTCTGGGCCTCATGGTGCGCACCGTGCCGCGCGGAGGCGCCCGTGCTTGCCAAGGTGGCGGCGGACCTCGCTGGCCAGGGAGTGCAGTTCGTGGGCCTCGACACGCGCGACTCCGACACGTCCGCACGCGCCTTCGTCGATGCCTTCGGTGTGGACTACCCGAATGTGATCGATGGCGACGGACGACTCCAACTGCTCTTCGCGGACTCCCTGCCGCCGCAGGCCATCCCCTCGACCGTCGTGATCGACAGCCAGGGCCGGGTGGCGGCGAGGGCGCTGGGCAAGGTCAGCGAGTCGACACTACGTGGCATGCTCGAGCCCTTGTTGGCGGAGAAGGGCGCATAGTGGACTCGCTGGTGGAGACCGTGTCGAGCGGGGCCCTGTGGGCGGCAGTCCCGATCGCGTTCGCGGCCGGCATCGTCGCCTTCCTCAGCCCGTGCGTCCTGCCCCTGGCGCCCGGCTACGTCTCCTACATCACCGGCCTGACGGGAGCCGAGCTGGCCGACGTCAAGGGCAAGCGCGGCCAGGTGCTCGCGGGCAGCCTGCTGTTCGTCCTCGGGTTCAGCCTCGTGTTCGTCTCGTACGGCGCGCTGTTCGGCAGCGCCGGGGCGTTCCTCCTGGAGTACGCCGACATCATCAACCGTGTCCTGGGGGTCGTCGTCATCGCCATGGGGCTGGCCTTCATCGGCCTGATCCCCGGGCTCCAGCGCGAGTACACGATCCACATGGCGCCGAAGTGGGGCGTGGCTGGCGCCACCCTGCTGGGGATCGTGTTCGGCATCGGCTGGTCCCCCTGCATCGGGCCCACCCTCGCGGCGGTGCAGAGCCTGGCCTTCACGGAGGCGAGCGCGCTGCGCGGGGCGATCCTGTCGTTCGTGTACTGCCTGGGCCTCGGGCTGCCCTTCGTGCTGCTTGCGCTCGCCTTCAGCCGGATGGCCGGCGCAATCGGATGGGTGCGGCGGCACTACGTGTGGGTCATGCGCATCGGTGGCGGCATGCTGATCCTGGTCGGCCTGCTGCTGGTCACCGGCCTGTGGACCGACTTCACGGTGTGGCTGCGGGTGCAGATCCCGGGCTTCGAGACGCCGCTGTGAACGCGCGGAGCGAGCGATGAGCAACCTCACCGACGATCGGCGTGACGTCGGTCCGGTCGACGAGCCGGCCCTGCCCCCTCTCGGCTCGGTCGGGCTGCTGCGGTGGATGTGGCGCCAGCTGACCAGCATGCGCACGGCCCTGATCCTGCTCTTCCTCCTCGCCCTCGCGAGCATCCCGGGATCGGTGCTGCCTCAGCGCGGCACCAACCCCCTGCGCGTCGACCAGTGGCTGGCCGACAACCCGACCTCCGGGCCCGTGCTCGATCGGTTCGGCTTCTTCGACGTGTACTCCTCGCCGTGGTTCGCGGCGGTGTACCTGCTGCTGTTCATCTCCCTCATCGGCTGCGTCCTCCCGCGCACCCGCCTGCACTGGCGGGCCATCAAGGCGCCACCGCCGCCGGCGCCTCGCCGGCTCATGAGACTGCCGATGGCCGAGGAGTTCGTCGTGCCGGGAGATGTCGACGACGTCCTCGCCTCGGCCCGAGACGACCTTGCCTCGCGCCGCTGGCGGGTGCGTGCGGGCGAGAGCCCCACGGCGAACGGCGGCGACGGCAGTTGCTGGGTCGCTGCCGAGAAGGGCTACTCCAGGGAGACGGGGAACCTGGTCTTCCACCTGGCACTGATCCTCGTTCTCGTGGCGGTCGCCGTCGGCGGCCTGTTCGGCTGGAAGGGCAACGTCATCGTCCGCGAGGGCTCAGGCTTCTCCAACACCCTCACCCAGTACGACGCCTGGGGTGGCGGTCGATTCGTCAGCCCCGACGCCCTCGCCCCCTTTTCCTTCACCCTCGATACGTTCACCGTGGATTTCGAGCGCGGTGAGGCGCAGCGGGGCGCTCCGCGCCTGTTCCAGGCCGACGTCACCTATCGCGCCCAGCCGACCGACGCCGGCGAGCCGGCGACGATCCAGGTGAACGAACCCCTGTCCGTCGACGGCGCGAAGGTGTTCCTGGTGGGTCACGGGTATGCGCCCCACTTCGTCGTTCGCGATTCGACGGGATCGGTCGTGTTCGACGACACCGTCGTCTTCCTGCCGCAGGACGGGAACTTCACGTCGAGCGGCGTCGTGAAGATCCCGGACGCGTCGCCAGCCCTGGGGCTCAACGGGCTCTTCCTGCCCACGGCCACTCTCGACGACGTGCTCGGACCCATCTCGACGTTCCCCGGACCGGACTACCCGGCGGTGTTCCTGTCGGCGTTCAAGGGCGACCTGGGCCTGGACGCGGGCACGCCGCAGAGCGTCTACCGCCTGGACACCACCAGCATGGAGAAGATCGGACTCGAGTCCCTGCTGCCGGGCGAGACGTGGACGCTCCCCGACGGATCGGGCCAGGTCGAGTTCACCGGATTCCAGCGATGGGCGTCCTTCCAGATCGCCTACGACCCCGGCAAGGAGCTCACTCTCGCCGCCGCGGCCGTCGCGCTGGGCGGGCTCATGCTGTCCTTGTTCGTGCGACGTCGACGGATCTGGGTCAAGGCCGTACCGTCTGCGGGGGGAGGTACCCTCGTGCAGGTCGCCGGGCTGGCCCGGAGCGAGGCGGCCGACCTGTCCGATGACATCCGTGCCATGGTGACGCACCTCGAATCGAACGGTCCCGCAGCGGAGAGGAACCCAGGATGACGAGCATCGAACTCGCGCAGGCGAGCAACGCTGCGGTCTACGCAACGATGATCGTTCTGTCGATCGCCATGGTGTCGTTCGCCGTGTCGTTCGCCCTCGGTCGCCGCCGGACCGCGGCCCTCCCGCAGCGGGTCGACGTTCTGCAGTCAGCCGGCTCCACCGTCGTGATCGACCGGCCGGAGCCGCCCGCTGAGGTGCCGCTCGAGCCCGGGCGCCGCGCCGCCAACATCGGCATGTCGCTGACCTGGCTCGCCTTCTTCACGCTCCTGCTCGGCGTGGTGCTCCGCGGCATCTGGGCGGGGCGAGTGCCCTGGGGCAACATGTACGAGTTCTCGATCACGGCGGCGCTCGGAATCCTCGGTGTCTTCCTGGCGATGTCGATCGGCCGCGATCTTCGCTGGCTCGGCCTGTTCGTGGTCATCCCGGCGCTGCTGACGCTCGGCATGGCGGTCACCGTCCTGTACACCGAGGCCGCGCAGCTCGTGCCGGCCCTCAAGTCGTACTGGCTCGTCATCCACGTGTCTGCCGCCATCATCTGCGCAGGGGCCTTCACACTGGCGGCGGCCACCGCTGGACTCTCGCTCGTGCGGAGTCGACTCGAGCGCAAGGCCGGGGGCGCCGACGTGACGGGCTGGGCGGCCAGGGTGCCGAGCAGCGAGAAGCTCCAGACGATGACCAATCGCACGATCGCCTTCACCTTCCCGCTCTGGACGTTCGCCGTCGTCGCTGGGGCCATCTGGGCGGAGAACGCGTGGGGCCGCTACTGGGGCTGGGACCCGAAGGAGACCTGGGCCTTCATCACCTGGGTCGTCTTCGCCGCCTACCTGCACGCTCGCTCGACGGCCGGCTGGCGCGGTGACCGCGCGTCCTGGATCGTGATCGCGGGCTGGGCCGCCTTCATCATCAACTACTTCGGCGTCAACATCTTCGTCAACAGCCTGCACTCCTACGCCGGCACCTAGTCACGGCAGCGCCGTTCGGCCAGTCCCCGCAGTGTCGGTCAGCCGGACGGTTCGTCTCGGCGGCGCTGCATCTTCTTCACCCACGCCTCGTCGGCGATCTGCTTGAGGAACTTTGGATCGTCGTCGGGTGCGATCGGACCGCGCTTGCGACCGAAGCGGGTACCGGGGGAGGGCCATACCCTGCCGAGCGCCAGCCAGAAGAGGCCGCCGAGGAGCGGGAGGACGATGACCAGGAGCAGCCACACGTACTTGGGCAGCGACCGGGTGTCGCCCCGGGGCGTGCGCAGGACGTCGATGATGAAGTAGATGTACAAGGCGACGGCGAACAGCACCCCGGCAACCCTCAGCATCATCTACCTCCCTCGCGTGACCCTGTCAGCCTAGGCCACCGCCGTGCCCCCGCACCCCGGGCCGTCGACAACCTCGGCGTACCTTAGGCCCGTGGCACAGAAGGAGCGCGGCACCGCGCTGGCGATCATCGTGTACACCCTCCTGCGCGTGGCACTGTTCGTCGCCGTCTGGGTGCTGTTCGAGTTCCTCACCCCCATCCACGGGTTGTGGGCCGCCGCATCGGCCATCCTCATCTCCGGGGCGATCAGCATCGTCGTGCTCGATCGCCAGAGGGGGCGGGTGGGCGTCGCGGCCGGCCGGTTCTTCGGGCGGATCAACGCTCGGATCGAGGAGTCGGCCCGGGCCGAGGACGAGGACGAGCCATCGGCCGATGGCGGTGCCGTTCCGGACGAGAGCCAGCCACCTGCCGCGTCAGGCGAGGGCCAGGACCAGTCCGAGCACGAGGCCGTAGACAAGCAGTAGCAGTCCGGTCTCCTTGAGCGCTGGGATGAGCGCCCGCCCGCCGGCGCCGCCCAGAACCACCCTCAGGGGTGCGATCGCGAGCACCGCGGTGGTCGAGGCCAGCAGGACCCAGGGCGAGATCAGCGCGGCCAGGGCCACGGGGACGACGAAGGACGCGGTCACGAGCACGGCGTACAGGTGGCGGGTGCGCCGATCGCCGAGGCGCACCGCCAACGTCACCTTCCCGACCGCGGAGTCACCCGGGATGTCACGCAGGTTGTTCGTCACGAGGATGGCACAGGCCAGTAGACCGACCCCGACAGACGCAATGATGTCCGGTGCGGTGATCGTGAGTGTCTGCACGTAGGCCGTTCCGACCACGGGCACGATGCCGAAGAACACGAAGACGAACACCTCACCCAGACCCGCGTAGCCGTAGGGGCGCGGGCCGCCCGTGTACAGCCAGGCGGCAGCGATGCTCGCGACGCCGACGAGCAGCAGCCACCACTGCGCCGTGACGAGCACGAGCGCCAGTCCGCACACCGCCGCGACCGCGAACGACGCGAAGGCAGCCCCCCGTACCCGGGCAGCCGGCGCGAGGCCCTGTCCCACGAGTCGGACCGGGCCCACGCGAGCGGCATCGGTGCCCTTGATCCCGTCGCTGTAGTCATTGGCGTAGTTGACGCCGATCTGGAGCGCTACGGAGACGACGAGCGCCAGCAGCACGCGGACGAGGATGAACGATCCGGCGTTGGCTGCGAGTCCAGCACCCACGGCCACCGGTGCGATCGCGGCCGGCAGCGTGCGAGGGCGCGCGCCCTCGAGCCACTGCGCTGCGGTCGCCACAGCTACGACAACCCCTCGCGGTCTCGGGCCCACCCCACGAGGAGCCGGCGATCAACCTTGCCGTTGGGCAGATGCGGCAGGTGGGCAACCTCGGTGATCGCCGCTGGTCGAGCCGCCGTGCCGAGGGCGGAGACCACCGCGGCAGCGGCGCTGGTCGAGACGCCAGCGGCCCCATCGCGGACCTCGATGAACGCGGCGACGATGGGCTCGCCCTCCGGTCCGGCCGTCACCACCGCCGCTGCGGCAACGACGTCGGGCAGGTCGGAGATGACCCTTTCCACGGCACCCGGGGACACGTTCGTGCCCTTGATCACGACGATGTCGTCGGCGCGGCCGATCACCGTGACCCGTCCGTCGGCCGCCACCGTCCCGAGGTCACTCGTGATGAAGCCGCGCGGGCCGAACCGCTCGCCGGTCGCGGCCGGTTCGCCGCGGTAGCCCGACGCGACGCTCGGCCCGGCGATGGTGAGGATGCCGGGTGTCCCTGGCGCCTCCGACGCCACCGAGACCACCACGCCGGGCAGCGGGAACCCGTCGAACACGCAGCCCCCCGAGGTCTCGGTGGCTCCGTAGGTGCTGGTGATGCGGACCTCGAGATCCTCGGCCGTCGTGCGAAGCGACTCGCGGGTGGCGCCCCCGCCGACAAGGACGCTCGCGCAGCCGCGAAGGGCCGCGATCCCAGCGTCGTCGGCCAGGAGTCGGGCCAACTGCGCAGGGACGAGGGAGACGCGGACGTCGTCGCTCGCTCCCGCCGCCGCCTCGACGGCCGCGTGGAAGGCGCGTGGGGTGAACGGCTGCGCGCCGCCCAGGCTCGGCAGCGCGATGGGGGGCCGGTCCGTCGCGATGGCCCGGACGAGCACGTTGAGACCGCCCATCGACGTGACGGGCAGTGCCGCGATCCACTGGGGGCGTCGACCGGGACCGTTGACGACTGTCGTCAGGGCGGTGAGCTGTCCGGCCGTGAGCAGCACCCCCCTCGGCTCGCCCGTCGACCCGGACGTGGCCATCACCACGGCGACGTCATCGGCCTCCAGCGGCCCGGCGGACTCATCCGCACGAACGGCGCGAAGCAGGGAGGTCACGTACTCGTTCGACACCTGCGTCGTGACGGTCGGAATCGGCGCCACGGCGGGACCGGAGCCGTCGAGCGCGGCGACCAGGTGCGGCAGGAGCGCGGTCGGGCCGTCGACGCCGGGCGGGACCGGAATCCGGACGAGCCGACGGCGTGCTTCGCGAGCCAGAGGATCAGACATCGGGTCGAGCGTAGGGCGATAGGTTTCCGGACATGGACACCCGTACCCGCTACGTGCTTTCGCCCGTGGTCCCCGAAGGCTCCCCCGCCTCAACCGATCCCGGCCACTCATCGGCTCAACCGGGCTGCGAGTGGAGGCCGGAGGGCGAGTTCCGCGACATCCGCTACGAGGTGTCCGTCGGGGATGCCGCCGGCATCGCGAAGATCACGATCAACCGGCCGGAGAAGCGCAATGCCTTCCGGCCGCAGACGCTGTTCGAGCTCCAGGACGCCTTCAACCGGGCCCGCGACGACGACCAGGTCGGCGTGATCATCCTCACGGGACAGGGGGACTGGGCCTTCTGCTCCGGAGGCGATCAGGTGATCCGCGGCAACGACGGCTACATCGGCGACGACGAGGTCGCCCAGAAGGGCATTGGCCGGCTGAACGTCCTGGACCTACAGGTGCAGATCCGCCGCACGCCCAAGCCCGTCATCGCGATGATCGCCGGGTACGCCGTAGGCGGTGGCCACGTCCTGCACGTGGTCTGCGACCTGTCGATCGCCGCGGACAACGCCCGCTTCCAGCAGACGGGGCCGAAGGTCGGCTCGTTCGACGGTGGCTACGGATCGGGCCTGCTGGCGCGCACCATCGGGATGAAGCGATCGCGCGAGATCTGGTACCTGTGTCGGCAGTACGGCGCCGAGCAGGCCTACGACTGGGGCCTGGTGAACTCCGTGGTGCCCATCGAGGACCTCGAGATCGAGACGGTCGCGTGGGCGCGGGAGATGCTCGAGCTGTCGCCGCTGGCCCTGCGCATGCTGAAGGCGTCGCACAATGCGGCAGACGACGGGCTGGCCGGCATCCAGCAGCTCGCGGGCGACGCCACGCTCCTGTTCTACATGTCCGAGGAGGCGCAGCACGGGCGCGATGCCTACAAGGAGAAGCGGCGACCCGACTTCCGGCAGTTCCCCAAGCGCCCCTGATGCCCGTGGCCGACGCGCGCCTGCGGGCGGTGCTCGATGGGGCGGTTCCGTTCGCTCTGCCGCTGCGGCGGCGGTTCCGGGGCATCGAGGTTCGCGAGGGCGTACTGATCAAGGGCCCTGCGGGCTGGGGGGAGTTCGCCCCGTTCGACGACTATCCCGATGCCGCCGCCGCGCGGTGGCTCGACAGCGCTGTCGAGGCCGCCTACGGCACGTGGGCGCCGGCCGTTCGATCGTCGGTCGAGGTGAACGCGATCATCCCGGCGGTGCCGTCCGACGTGGCAGCCGGAATGACCCGCGATGCGGTGCTCGACCACGGCTGCCGAACCATCAAGGTCAAGGTGGGCGACCCGAACCTCGCCGACGATGAGGCCCGCGTCGCCACCGTCCGCGATGTTCTCGACACCCTGCTCGGACGCGGACGGGGAGCCATCCGCATCGACGCCAACGCGGCCTGGGACGTGGCACGGGCGACCACGGCACTGCGCCGGCTCGGGGCCTACGGACTGGAGTACGTCGAACAGCCGTGCCGCAGCGTCGAGGAACTGCGCGACCTGCGGCGGGCGATCGACGTCCCCATCGCCGCCGACGAGACGCTGCGTACCGCGGCCGACCCCGCGCGTGTCCGGCTCGCCGACGTCGCCGACATCGCCGTGCTCAAGCCGGCTCCACTGGGGGGAGTGGCGGCGACCCTGCGCATCGCCCTGTCGCTCGACGTGCCGGTGGTCGTGAGCGGTTCGCTCGACTCCTCGGTCGGGCTGGACGTGCCGCTGGCCGCGGCCGCCGCCCTGCCGGACCTGCCCTACGCGTGCGGCTTCGGCACGGGTGCGCTGCTCGGGGCCGACCTCATCGAGCGGACCCGCCTGCCGCAGGACGGCGCCCTGGAGGTGGGCCGCACCCCGCCCGACCTGGCGTCCCTGCTCGCGGCGCGGGACCGGATGGCCGATGAGCGGGCCGCCTGGTGGCGGGCCCGGCTTGCGGCCGCGTGGGCGGCCGGCGCTGGCGCCCGTTCGGGCGCGCTCGTGGCGCGGAGCACATGAGGGCAGCGCGGCATGAAAGGGTGACGGCGTGAATCCGTCGACCGCCCAGGCCACCGTGATGGTGGATGAGTTCCTCCGCTGCGGCCTGACCGACGCCGTCCTCTCGCCGGGATCGCGCTCAACCCCGCTGGCCATGGCGCTCGCGGCGGCGGAGTCCCGCGGCGAGCTCACCTTGCACGTACGGCTCGACGAGCGCACCGCCGGCTACCTCGCCGTGGGGCTGGCCAAGGTCACCGGCGTCCCCGCGATCGTGGTGACCACGTCGGGCACGGCGGCCGTCAACCTGCATCCGGCGATCGTCGAAGCCGACCAGTCCTGCGTGCCGCTCATCGCCGTGACGGCCGACCGGCCTCCGGAACTGCGCGGCGTCGGCGCAAACCAGACGATCCGGCAGGCCGCGGTCTTCGGTGGCGACGTGCGGCTGGCGGTCGACATGGCCACGGCGACGGAGCGCGAGGGCGGGGTCCGCTACTGGCGATCGACCGTCGCCCGCGTCGTCGCTGCGGCCACCGACGCGGTCCGGCCCGGACCGGTGCATCTCAACGTGCCCTTCGCGGAGCCGCTTGCGCCGGACGATGACGACCAGTGGATCGAGAGCCTGGACGGACGATCCGAGGGTCGGCCCTGGACCGCGGACTCCAGGCTCGTGGCCGGGATGAGCACACCGCTTGACGACGTCCTCGACGCGCTGCTGGACAGCACGCACGTACCCGCACGGGGGATCGTCGTGATCGGTGATCACGACGACACGGAGGCGGTCGAGCTCGTCGACGAGCTCTCCGATGCC
Source organism: Actinomycetota bacterium (assembly GCA_016717115.1). Lineage (GTDB taxonomy): Bacteria > Actinomycetota > Actinomycetes > S36-B12 > S36-B12 > UBA10649. The sequence goes on along the minus strand of JADKGE010000001.1, from coordinate 302,828 downwards.
CTCGGCTGGCCGGTGATCGCCGAGCCGAGCGGGAACGGCGCCGGCTGTTCGACGGCGCTGTCACACGGTCCGCTGCTGCTCGCCGACGGGGCGTTCGCGGATGCGCACGTCCCCCAGATCGTCGTCACCGTCGGCAGGGTGGGGCTCAACCGCTCGGTCCTGCGGATGATCGGGCGCGCCGGGCTGCACGTCGCCGTCGACGCGAATCCCGAGTGGAGCGATCCCACCCGCACTGCCGACGTGGTCGTGGCCTCCGTGCCGCTCCCGCCCGCGGAGGCCGAGACCGACGAGGCGTGGCTCGAATCCTGGCAGCGGGCCGACGTGCTGGCCGCCGCCGCCGTCGAGACGGCGCTGTTCTCCCAGGACGACGGGCTGACGGGCATGCACGTCGCGCGCATCACCGCCGGCGCGGTGCCGGACGGGGGACTGCTGTTCGTCGGGGCATCCTGGTCGGTGCGGCACGTGGGGTCGTTCGCCGCGAACACCGTGCAGGACGCGGTCATCATGGGCAATCGAGGGACGTCGGGCATCGATGGGTGCGTCTCCACCGCCTGGGGCGCGGCTCATGCGCTCCAGCGCAACGGCGGATCCGGCGTCCTGGCGCTCATGGGCGACCAGACCTTCGTGTACGACAGCAACGGCCTGCTCGCGCCCCCCGAGGAGGAGCGCCCCGATCTCGTCATCGTGGTCAGCGACAACGACGGGGGCGGCATCTTCTCCTCCCTCGAGCAGGGCGCGCCGCAGCACGCCGCGACGTTCGAGCGCGTCTTCGGCGTGCCGCTCAGCCTCGATGTGGCCGCGCTCAGTGCGGCACTCGGAATGCCGGCACTGGTCGCCTCCACCTCCACCGAGCTGATCTCGGCGATCGACGAGGCGGTCGGCACGGGCGGGGTCCGGATCGTGGTGGCCCGGACCGCCTCCCGTGCGCAGGAGGCGGCGACGCTGGTGAACGTTCAGCGAGCCGTCGGTGAGGCGCTCGGCTCGGCCTAGGGCCCGGCCGCCCGGGGAGGTGACCCTTTCCGGCTAGTTTGTTGTCATGGCCATCGATCCCGACAAGCGCCAGCGGGTGATCGACGCGGCAGCCGAGGTGTACTCCGAGAGGAGCGCCATCAACGCGGGGCGGCGCGACATCGCGCGGGCAGCCGACCTGCCGCTGCGCACGGTGAGTGCGGTAGGCCGTCATCGGGTGGACCTGCTGCGCGAGGTGGTCGCGGGGCTCCCCTTCCCGCCGGTGGCCAGGCATCTGCAGGAGCAGGCTCAGAACCCGGTCGAGCCGGCGCTCCAGGCTCTGCTCCGGGCGGCCCGCGAGGTGCTGGGTGATCCGGCGGCCGCGTGGGATCCGCTGGAGATCCAGGCCATCGTCGCGGCGCCCTACGACGAGGACATGAAGCAGATCATCACCACCCGGCTGAACCAGCGCTGGGACGCCGTGGAGGAGGTCGTCCGACAACTGCGCGGTCCCGTGACCGACGATGCCATCCACGACGACTCAGCCGCCCTGCACCTGATGGCGGTAGGCCTGGGCCTGGCGATGCTGTCCCCGCTGTCGGAGAAGTGGAGCGACGGCAGGTCGTGGACGGCACTGGTGGCCCGACTCCTCGAGGCGCTCACGCCCAACGACGTCCCCGACGCCGGCCCACCCGACCTGCAGGTCACGTGGCGCGCGCGGGTGGCCATCGCTAACTCGCCGTCGGCCCTTGCCCGGCTCCTGCACGCGCTCTCGCTACTGCGGATCCGGGTGGTGAGCCTGTTCACCGCACCGGTGAGCGATGGCCAGCAACTCGTGGACTTCATCCTCAAGTCGCCGCCCGACGTCGACCGGGCGACCGTGGCGCATGCCATCGCTTCCGTCGGTACCGACGTCATCGTCACGCGGGGCCTCATCGACGACACGTCCGACGTCGCCACGCGAGTCCTGCAGATGAGCGCTCGGCTGGCCAATGATCCCGACGCAGCGCCGCGGGCGGCGGCGGAGCTTGTCCTGGCCGACTCCTGGGAGGTCACGACGGCCTCCGAGGGCGCCGATGCCTCGGCGATGGTGCTGCGGCTGCAATGGACCCTCCATCGCCACGTCGTTCTCCACCGGGTGAAGGCGCCGTTCACGAAGACCGAGCAGAAGCGGGCGTCCGCGTTGCTCAGCCTGGTGTCCGCGCTGTCGGAGGTCCGAGGCGAGTTCGACGGCTTTGGCTGGCGCGAGAGCCTGTCGGACGGTCGCGCTGTCACGATCCGGCTCGCTCGGCCCGAGGACACCGAGGGGGTCGAGCGCATGCACGAGCGGTCGTCGCCCGCATCCATCTACCAGCGCTATTTCACGCCGATGAACGAGTGGCGCGAGGACAACCTGCGCCGGATCTCGGGGGGCCATCGGGGCGCCACGCTCGTGGTCACGGATGTGCACGAGGAGATCATCGCGCTGGGCAACGTGTTCCCGAGCGGACCGCAGGACGCTGACACCGCGGAGATCGCGGTCATCGTCGACGACGCGTGGCACGGGGCAGGGCTCGGCCTCCTGCTCACTACGCGCCTGATCGACGTGGCGCGCCGCCTCGGCTTCACCACGTTGGTGGCGTACGTCCTGGCGGACAATCGCGCGATGCTCGGCGTGCTCCAAGCGACGAGCCTGCCCTGGGAGACGTCGCACGACCACGATCTTGGGGCCTCGGTCGCCTGCATGACCGCCACCCTCTAGCGCCGACCACAGCGCCCGGCGTCATAGACGAGACGCTGAATGACGCGCGGCGCTGCAGTCGACGATCAGCGGAGTTCGAGGGCGTCCCTGATCGGCACGAGCTTCGCCACCGACTCGGCCAGTTCGTCGCCCGGGTCGGAGCCGGCGACGATGCCGCACCCGGCGAACGACCGCACTTGGCCCGCCTCGACGTCGACAGCCGCGCACCGAAGCGCGATCCCGAACTCGCCGTCGCCGTGCCGGTCGAACCAGCCGACCGGGCCCGCGTACCGGCCACGGTCCATGCCCTCGATCTCCCGGATCACCGAGAAGGCCCGTTCGGTGGGCGTGCCGCAGACCGCGGCCGTGGGATGCAGGGAGGCCGCGAGGGCAAGCACCGGCGCGGCGTCGGCCAGGCGGCCGGTCACGTCGGTCGCCAGATGCTGCACGTTCGCCAACTCGAGCACGTGCGGGCGCGCCGGCACGTCGAGGTCGGTGCAGTGGGCGGCCAGGGCGCGAGCCACCGAATGCACGGCGTACTCGTGCTCCTCGGCGTCCTTGCCGCTGGCGAGGAGCGCGCGCGCGAGACCGGCATCGGCCTGGTCGTCACCGCGCCGTCGCACGGTGCCGGCCAGTACTCGGCTCGTGACCAGATCGCCCGTGCGGCGCACCAGCAGTTCGGGCGTCGCCCCGATCAGGTCGCCCACGGCGAACGTCCAGCACGACGGGTAGGCCGCGGCGAGGCGCAGCAGCAGGTGCCTGACGTCGAGGGGACCGTCGACATGGGCGATCACGTCCCTGGCGAGAACGACCTTGTCGAGCTCGCCCGCCTTGATGCGGCGCACGGCCTCCGCGACCGCGCCCTGCCACTCGATCGCGCTCGCGCTGCCCTCGGCCCAGGTGACGGAGATCGGCCGGTCGGGGACGGAGACCGGCGGCAGGATGGCGCGTGGTCGCGGCTCGCGTCCGATGGTCGTGATCCATGCCTGGCCCGCGCGCCGACCCACGACCACCCGAGGGACGACGACATAGGACGACCCGGATTCCGAGTCGAAGGAGAACGAGCCGAAGGCCACGGGCCCGGTGCCGGGCATGCTCACCGTGTCGTCGATCTCCAGGGATGCGCACAGCGTCGACCACCAGCGCTGAGTCCTGCTGAACCGCTCGTTGCCGCGCACCTCGAGGCGGGCGGCGACGCCCCAGCCGATCAGGCCCTCGCCGTCGTGCACCCAGGCAACGGGATCGTTGACCGGCAGCCGGGCGATCAGTTCGATGGGGTCGGCGATGGGGCGGGTGGTGGCGAACATCGGTTCGGAGTGCGGGGACTGCTCCGCGGCATTCGGGGATGCCGCGGGCGAGCTCACACGGCAGAGCCTAGGCCGCCACCGCGCAGACGGCACGTCCGGCGGGGTGAAAGGATCGGGGCGTGGCCCGAGCCGATCTGGACAAAGCACCCGCAGACGTCGCTGCGATGTTCGACGACGTGGCCGAGCGCTATGACCTGACGAACGACGTCCTGGCGCTGGGACAGACACGGCGCTGGCGGTCCGCAGTGGTCGCCGCGGTCGACCCGAAGCCGGGCGAGCGGATCCTCGACCTGGCGGCCGGTACGGGCACGTCGAGCGTGCCGTTCGCACGGGCCGGCGCCATCGTCGTGCCCACCGACTTCTCCCTCGGCATGCTCCGGGTGGGCAAGGAACGTCAACCGTCCCTGCCCTTCGTGGCCGGCGACGGAATGCACCTGCCGTTCCGCGACGAGAGCTTCGACGCAGCCACGATCTCCTTCGGCCTGCGGAACATCAACGACCGTTGGGCCGGCCTTCGCGAGCTGCACCGCGTGGTCAGGCCGGGCGGGCGACTGGTGGTGTGCGAGTTCTCCCACCCCTCGTGGGCGCCCTTCCGCACGGTGTACACGGAGTACCTGATGAAGGCCCTCCCGCCGGTGGCACGTCGCACGTCGTCCAATCCCGAGGCCTACGTCTACCTGGCCGAGTCGATCCGGGCCTGGCCCGACCAGCAGGCCCTTGCGGCCGACATCGCGACGTGCGGCTGGGGACGCGTGCAATGGCGCAACCTGACGGGCGGCATCGTCGCCTTGCACCGGGCGAGCCGTCTGCCGGGGGTGTAACGCGGGTGACCGTCGGCCACTATGCTTTCGTCGGTCGTGAAGTGATTCACAAATGCGCAAACCGTGAGGAGATGCGGGCTTGAACGTCTACACGCCGATCCTCGTTCTTGGCCTCTTGGCGTTCGGCTTCGCCGCCTTCTCCGTCACGGTGGCCTCCTTCACCGGACCGAAGCGCTACAACCGGGCCAAGTACGACGCGTACGAGTGCGGGATCGAGCCCACGCCGCAGCCGATCGGTGGCGGCCGCTTCCCCGTCAAGTACTACCTGACCGCGATGCTGTTCATCGTCTTCGACATCGAGATCGTGTTCCTGTATCCGTGGGCGGTCGCGTTCGACCAGCTCGCGACGTTCGGGCTGATCGAGATGTTCCTGTTCATCGTCACCGTCCTCGTCGTCTACGCATATGTGTGGCGCCGACGCGGACTCGAGTGGGACTGACCGGAGACGCGCATGGGACTCGAGGAAGCACTGCCGTCGGGCGTCCTTCTCACCACGGTGGAGAAGGTTGCCGGCTATGCCCGGAAGGGGTCGCTGTGGCCCGCCACCTTCGGGCTCGCGTGCTGCGCGATCGAGATGATGTCGGCGGGCGCGCCCCGGTTCGACCTCGCGCGCTTCGGCATGGAGGTCTTCCGGGCCTCGCCGCGCCAGGCCGACCTGATGATCGTCGCCGGACGGGTGAGCCAGAAGATGGCACCGGTCCTGCGGCAGATCTACGACCAGATGCCGGGGCCGAAGTGGGTCATCGCCATGGGTGTGTGCGCGTCCAGCGGCGGCATGTTCAACAACTACGCCATCGTGCAGGGCGTCGACCACATCGTTCCTGTCGACATCTACCTCCCCGGCTGTCCGCCTCGGCCGGAGATGCTGTTCGACGCCATCTTGAAGCTGCACGACAAGATCCAGGACACGAAGCTCGGTGCGCATCGCCGAGCTGAGGTGGCAGAGCTCGAGACCATCGCCCTGACCGCTCCCAGCACCCTCGAGATGAAGGGACTCATGCGATGAGCGAGTCCGCCGTTCCCGCCGTGCCCGAGGGCGTGCGGGAGCTCGACATCATCGGTGTCCGTCACGGCGCCTTCGGGGCTTCAGGCTCGGGGGACACGAGTGGGTTCGGTGGGCTCGTTGAGCCGATCGTCATGCCGGCCCCCGCCGTACGGCCGTTCGGCGGCTGGTTCGACGAGGTGTCCGACGAGCTCGAGCTCTCCCTCGAGGCCCGAGGGCTGCCGGCAACGGACGCCATCGAGAAGGTCGTCATCTACCGGGACGAGATCACGTACCACGTCCGCCGCGAGCATCTCGTCGCCTTCGCCACTGCTCTGCGGGACGAGCCGGGCCTGCGGTTCGAGGTGTGCCTGGGCGTCAACGGAGTGCACTACCCGCACGAGACCGGTCGCGAGCTGCACGCCGTCTACAACTTCCTATCGATCACGCACAACACGCGCCTTCGCGTCGAGGTGTCCGTGCCGGACGACGACGCGCGGATCCCGTCCATCGTCGGTGTCTACCCCGCGAACGACTGGCACGAGCGGGAGACCTGGGACTTCTTCGGCATCGTCTTCGATGGCCACCCGGCGCTCACCCGCATCCTCATGCCCGATGACTGGCCCGGGCATCCGCAGCGCAAGGACTATCCGCTGGGTGGCATCCCCGTGGAGTACAAGGGCGGCACCATTCCGCCCCCGGATCAGCGGAGGTCGTACAACTGATGTCGACCGATAACGTCACCTACTCCAGCGCAGACGCAGACGCAGACGCCGACTCGGTCGAGTCCGACGAGGGCACCGACGCGTACGCGGGCTCCTACGAGACCACCGAGGGGCGCATCTTCAGCGTCGCGGGCGGCGACTGGGACACGATCACGGGCGCACCCGAGGGCGAGCGCGATCGCATCGTCGTCAACATGGGGCCGCAGCACCCGTCGACGCACGGCGTGCTCCGCCTGATCCTCGAGCTCGACGGCGAGACCGTGACCGAAGCGCGCTGCGGCATCGGCTACCTGCACACGGGCATCGAGAAGAACATGGAGTACCGGTCCTTCGTGCAGGGCGTCACGTACGTCACGCGCATGGACTACCTGACGCCCATGGTCAACGAGACGGCGTACTGCCTTGCCGTCGAGAAGGCGCTCGACGTCACCGATCAGATCCCTGAGCGAGCCAGCGTCATCCGCGTGATGATGATGGAGTTGAACCGCGTGTCCTCGCACCTGGTGGCACTTGCCACCGGCGGCATGGAACTGGGGGCCCTGACGGCCATGGAGTTCGGCTTCCGCGAGCGCGAGCTGGTCCTGGACATCTTCGAGATGGTCTCGGGCCTGCGCATGAACAGCGCGTACGTCCGCCCCGGCGGCGTCGCCCAGGACCTGCCGGAGGACGGCGTCCAGAAGATCCGCGAGACCCTGCCCCTCCTGCGCAAGCGGCTGACGGACACCGTCAACCTGCTCGTCGACAACTCCATCTGGATGGGCCGCACGGTGGGCGTCGGATACCTCGACCTCCTGGGATGCATGGCGTTGGGCATCACCGGACCGGTTCTGCGGTCGACCGGCCTGCCGCACGACCTGCGCAAGACGCAGCCGTACTGCGGCTACGAGAACTACGAGTTCAACGTGGCCACGCAGACCACGTGCGACGTGTACGGCCGGTTCCTCATCCGCATCCAGGAGATGACCGAGTCCTTGAACATCGTCGACCAGTGCCTCGACCGCATCAAGCCGGGTCCGGTCATGATCGAGGACAAGAAGATCGCCTGGCCGGCCCAGCTGTCCATCGGCAGCGACGGCCAGGGCAACTCGCCGGAGCACATCAAGGAGATTATGTCCGAGTCGATGGAGGCGCTGATCCATCACTTCAAGCTCGTGACCGAGGGGTTCCGTGTGCCTGCTGGGCAGGTGTACACGGCGATCGAGTCGCCCAAGGGCGAGCTCGGCTGCCACCTCGTCAGCTCGGGCGGCACGCGTCCCTACCGGGTCCACTTCCGCGACCCGTCGTTCCACAACCTGCAGTCCCTGGCCGCGATGTGCGAGGGCAGCATGATCTCCGACGTCGTGGCGGCGGTCGCAAGCATCGATCCCGTCATGGGCGGCGTGGACCGCTAGAGAACAAGAGACGAAGGGACATGGCAATCAGCGAGAGCACCCGCGAGCAGATGCGGCAGTTGGCTGCGAGGTACCCGCATGCGCGGTCGGCGCTGCTGCCGATGCTGCATCTGGTCCAGAGCGAAGAGGGCCTGGTCTCGGCTGACGGCATCGAGGCGTGCGCCGACGTGCTCGGCATCACTCCCGCTGAGGCGACCGCGGTCGCGACGTTCTACACGATGTACAAGCGTCGCGACGTCGGCTCGCACCACATCGGCGTGTGCATCAACACCATGTGCGGACTCCTGGGCGGCGACGCCGTCTACGAGGCGCTGGCCGAGCGCCTCGGCGTCGGGCACGACGCCCCCACCGACGACGGCCAGTTCTGGCTCGAGCGCATCGAGTGCCAAGCGGCCTGCACCCACGCCCCGGTGATGACGGTCGACTGGGAGTACATCGACGATGTGACCCCGTCGGCGGCGGTCGACATCATCGACCGACTCGCCCGCGGCGAGGAGGTCCGCTCGACGCGCGGACCCGCGATCCGCGACTTCCGGGCCACCGAGCGCACGCTCGTCTTCCCCGACGACGGGTTGGCCGCCGAGGGGACGCCCGTCGACGCGAAGATGCTCGCCGGCCTCACCGTCGCCAAGGAACGCGGCATGTCAGCGCCAGGGGTCACCTCGTCGGCGCAGGAGGGCTGATCGATGCCACTGACCCCCGTCATCACCGAGCACTGGGACGACCCCGAGCTCTACACGCTCGCCGGCTACCAGCGCCACGGCGGCTACCGTGCCTTGACCTCGGCCCTGAAGCAGGACCCGGACGCCCTCATCGCCCTCGTCAAGGACTCGGGCCTCCGCGGCCGTGGCGGCGCCGGGTTCCCCACGGGCCTGAAGTGGAGCTTCGTCCCGCAGAACGACGGCAAGGCCCACTACCTCGTCGTGAACGCAGACGAGTCCGAGCCCGGGGCGTGCAAGGACATCCCGATCATGCTCGCCAACCCGCATGCGCTCATCGAGGGCGCCCTCATCACCTGCTACGCCATCCGTGCGAAGCACGCCTTCATCTACATCCGCGGCGAGGTGCCGGAGGCGCTGCGCCGCGTGGCCAACGCGGTGCGCGAGGCGACGGCCGCCGGATTCATCGGTGAGAACGTCCTCGGCACGGGATTCGACGTCGACATCGTCGTGCATGCCGGCGCCGGCGCCTACATCTGCGGCGAGGAGACCGCGCTGCTGACTCGCTCGAGGGCTATCGCGGCCAGCCGCGGCTCAAGCCGCCGTTCCCCGCCGTGGCCGGCCTCTACGCCTCGCCGACCGTCATCAACAACGTCGAGACCATCTGCAACATCCCCTACATCGTCGACCGCGGCGTTGACTGGTTCCGGCAGTTCGGCACGGAGAAGTCGCCGGGCTTCAAGGTGTTCGCGATCTCCGGTCACGTGAACCGTCCCGGCATCTACGAGGCGCCGCTGGGCATCACGATGCGCGAGCTGCTCGACTACGCGGGCGGGATGCGTGACGGCCGGCCGGTGAAGTTCTGGCTGCCAGGCGGATCGTCGGTTCCCATGCTCACTGCCGACCACCTCGACGTTCCCATGACGTACGAGGACATGGCGGCGGCCGGCACGATGATGGGCACCGGCACGCCGATGATCTTCGACGACACCGTGAGCGTCGTGAAGGCGGTCACCCGTTGGCTGGAGTTCTACAAGCACGAGTCGTGCGGCAAGTGCACCCCGTGCCGCGAGGGCACCTACTGGATCACCGGCGTCCTGGAGAAGTTCGAGCACGGACACGGCAGCGAGGCGGAGGTCGACACTCTCGTCACCCTCTGCGGGCAGATCCTTGGTCGCTCGTTCTGCGCGCTCGGCGACGCGGCGGCCACGCCGTACCCGTCGGCGCTCAAGTACTTCCGCGAGGAGTTCCTCGCGGCCACGACAACATCGGCCGACGAGCAGTTCGACCCGGTCGCGTCCTACGTGTTTGCGGGAGCGGTGGCTCGATGACCATCACGAACAATCCGGGGTCCGACGTCGAGGTGTCCGTCGACACGATCTCCGTCGTCGTCGACGGCATCGAGATGCGGGTCCCGAAGGGCACCCTCGCGATTCGCGCGGCGGAACTGCTCGGCGTTGAGGTCCCGCGCTTCTGCGACCACCCCCTGCTCGATCCGGTCGCGGCCTGCCGGGCCTGTCTCATCGAGATCGACGGGATGCCGAAGCCGCAGCCCGCGTGCGCGCAGGTGCTGTCTGACGGCATGGTCGTCCACACGCAGCACTCGTCCGAGGTCGCCCGACTGGCGCAGGAGGGGGTCATGGAGTTCCTGCTCCTCAACCACCCTCTCGACTGCCCCGTCTGCGACAAGGGCGGAGAGTGCCCCCTGCAGAACCAGGCGATGTCGGTGGGCCGGCCGGACAGCCGATTCGAGGGCACCAAGCGCACCTTCCCCAAGCCCATCAACGTCAGCGCGCAGATCCTGCTCGATCGTGAGCGATGCGTGTCCTGCGCTCGCTGCACCCGATTCGCCGACCAGATCGCGGGCGATCCCCTGATCGAACTGCTCGAGCGTGGTGCCAAGCAGCAGGTCGGCACGGCCGCCGACGAGCCCTTCGACTCCTACTTCTCGGGCAACGCAGTGCAGATCTGCCCGGTCGGCGCACTCACCAGTGCCTCCTACCGCTTCCGCTCCCGCCCGTTCGACCTCGTCTCCGTGCCCACGGCCTGCGAGCACTGCGCATCGGGATGCTCGCTGCGCACCGACTACCGCCGCGGCGTCGTCACCCGCCGCCTCGCGTGGGACGACCCGGCAGTGAACGAGGAGTGGAACTGCGACAAGGGCCGGTTCGCCTTCCCCTACCTGACCGAGGGCCGCATCACCTCCCCCCTGGTCCGTGAGAACGGGGAGCTCCGGCCAGCGTCGTGGCCCGAGGCCATCGACGCGGCGGCGAAGGGTCTGGCAGCGGCCGGAGCCAACGTGGGTGTTCTCGTGGGCGGCCGCAGCACGATGGAGGACGCGTACGCCTACGCGCGCTTCGCCCGCGCGGTGCTCGGCACCGACAGCATCGACTTCCGGGCGCGGCTGTCCTCGGCCGAGGAGACGGCATTCCTCGCCTCGACGGTCGCCGGCTCGCCGGTTCATGTCTCCTACGACGGGCTCGAGACGGCTCCCGTCGTGCTCTTGGTGTCGTTCGAGCCGGAGGACGAGTCGCCGATCGTGTTCCTTCGCCTCCGCAAGGCATCGCGTGCGGGGACGAAGGTCGTCCAGGTGTCGGCCGTGGCCACGCACTCACTCAAGAAGATGAACGGCACGTGGGTGGGGGCCAAGCCGGGTCTGGAGGCCGAGGCCCTCGCGCACCTGTCGGACGAGGTCCGCGGGCTGCTTGCCGAGCCGGGTGCCGTGATCCTCGTTGGAGAGCGAATTGCCGGCTCTGCCGGCGCGGCCACGGCCGTCGTCGCGCTGGCACGCGACACCGGTGCCGCACTGGCCTGGGTACCGCGCCGGGCCGGTGAGCGCGGCGCGCTGGATGCCGGTGCGCTGGCCGGGCTCCTGCCGGGTGGACGACCGCTCACCGACGCCGCAGCGCGCGCTCAGATCGCGGACGCGTGGGGCGTCGATGCCGCAAGCCTGCCTGAAGCACCGGGCGTGGCCGGCGCTGAACTGCTCGAGGCCGCGAGGAGCGGCCGGCTCACTGCCCTCGTCGTCGGCGGGATCGAGCTCGATGACTTCTCCGACCCCGCGCTGGCGCATGCCGCCGTCGAGGGCGCCGGATTCGTCGTGTCCCTGGAGAACCACCACTCGGCGGTGACCGCGGCCGCCGACGTCGTGCTGCCGGCCGCGGCCGTCACCGAGAAGGCCGGGACGTTCCTGAACTGGGAGGGCCGGCCGCGCCCGTTCGGCCAGGTCTTCCGTGATGCGCTGACGATGACCGACGCGCGGGTGCTGTCGATGATCGCTGACGCGCTGGACGCGTCGCTGCCGGCCGACGTCGCGGCCATCCGCCGCGAGCTCGGAGCGCTCGGCCCGTGGACCGGTGGCCGGCAGTCCGCTCCCGTGGTCGCCGCGGCCTCGGCCGCGGACGGCGTGCTGGTGGCCAGCTGGCGCCTGCTGCTCGACTCGGGCGTCATGCAGGAGGGCGAGCCGCACCTGGCGGCGACGGCCAGGCCCACGGCTGCGCTGCTGTCCGCAGCCACTGCCGCCGCGTTCGGTGACGAGGTCACGGTCAGCGGTCCGAGGGGCTCGGTGACGCTGCCGGTGCTGGTCGGGGACGTTCTCGACGACGTCGTGTGGCTGCCGACGAACTCCCCTGGCTGCCACATCTACGCCGATCTCGGCGTCGTGCCGGGCGACCAGGTGCGACTGAGCACGGGAGGTGCCGCATGACCGGCTCGCAGTTCGGCCTCTTCGGCACCGATCCCTGGTGGCTGGTGATCCTCAAGGTGGTCGCCATCTTCGCCATGCTCGTCGTGCTCACCCTCTTCACGATCTGGTGGGAGCGCCGCGTGGTCTCGCGGATGCAGAACCGCATCGGCCCGAACCGCGTGGGGCCGCAGGGCCTGCTGCAGTCGCTCATGGACGGCTTCAAACTCGCCCTGAAAGAGGAGATCATCCCCAAGTCGGCGCACCTGGCCGTCTACTGGATCGCCCCAATCATTTCCGCCACGGCCGCCTTCCTCGCCTTCGCGGTGATCCCCTTCGGTCCCACGGTCTCGATCTTCGGCGTGGAGACCCCCCTGCAGCTCACGGACTTCCCCGTCTCCGTGCTGTACGTGCTGGCGATCGCGTCGATCGGCATCTACGGCATCGTGCTGGCCGGCTGGTCGTCGGGTTCGACGTACCCGCTCCTCGGCGGACTGCGTTCGAGCGCTCAGATGATCTCGTACGAGATCGCCATGGGGCTGTCGTTCGTGGCGGTGTTCCTCTATGCCGGGTCGATGTCCACGTCGGAGATCATCACCGCGCAGGAGCCCATCTGGTTCGCGGTGATCCTGCTTCCCTCGTTCATCATCTACGTCACCTCGATGGTCGGCGAGACCAACCGAGCGCCCTTCGACCTTCCGGAGGCCGAGGGCGAGCTCGTCGGTGGCTTCCATACCGAGTACTCGTCGCTGAAGTTCGCGATGTTCTTCCTCGCCGAGTACATCAACATGGTCACCGTCTCGGCTCTCGCCACGACCCTGTTCCTCGGTGGCTGGATGGCGCCGTGGCCCCTGTCGCTGTGGGCGGGCGCGAACACCGGCTGGTGGCCGCTGCTGTGGTGGCTCGTGAAGGTCCAGTTGTTCATCTTCATGTTCATCTGGCTGCGGGCGACGCTTCCCCGCATGCGCTACGACCAGTTCATGCAGTTCGGCTGGAAGTTCCTGATCCCCATCTCCATCGCCTGGATCATGGTCGTCGCGACGGCCAAGGCCCTACGCAACGATGTGCAGCTGAGCAACGTCGAGATCCTCGCGGCGGGTGCGATCGTGATCGTCGTCCTCCTTGCCGGTTCGTGGATCGTGCAGTCGAGACAGGATCGCAAGTTCGCGGAGGAGGCGGAGGCGGAGGCCCTCGCCCTCGCCACGCCCTTCGACCCGATGGCGGGCGGGTTCCCGGTGCCACCGATGCCGGGCCAGCAGTACTCGTTCACGTCACGGCGCGAGCTCGCCCAGGGCACCACCATCGTCCAGGAGCGTGCTCCCGAGGAGTCCGCGGCTGATACCGATCCGGCCACCGAGGCCGAGGCGCCGTCCGAGGAGGACACCCATGGCTGAGACACCACAGGCCGTTCGCGGCTTCGGGGTGACCTTCCTGACGATCTTCAAGAAGGTCGTCACGGAGCAGTACCCCGAGCAGAAGGTGCCGACGAAGCCGCGGTTCCACGGCCGCCACCAGCTCAACCGGTGGGCCGATGGCCTGGAGAAGTGCATCGGTTGCGAGCTGTGCGCGTGGGCCTGCCCGGCGGACGCGATCTTCGTGGAGGGGGCGAGCAACTCCGAGGAGGAGAGGTTCTCCCCGGGCGAGCGCTACGGCCGCGTCTACCAGATCAACTACCTGCGCTGCATCTTCTGCGGCCTGTGCATCGAGGCCTGTCCGACGCGGGCCCTGACGATGACCAACGAGTACGAGCTCGCGGACACCAACCGCGCCGACCTCATCTTCGAGAAGAAGGACCTCCTCGTGCCGCTGATGCCGGGGATGGTGGCGCCGCCCCACGCGATGGTGCCGGGCACAACGGAGCGTGACTACTACGCGAACAAGGTGAAGGGTGCGAGCCCCGAGCAGGTCACGACCGAGGCGGGAGAGGTAGTTGCATGACTGACGTCGCTATCGACGTGAACACCGGCGAGGTGGTCGTCTTCTGGGTGTGCGCGATCCTTGCCGTGGCCGGTGCGCTGGGCATGGTCCTGTCGCGCAAGGCAGTGCACAGTGCGCTGTGGATCGCCCTCACGATGATCAACCTCGCCGTGCTCTACGTCGCGAACTCCGCGCCCTTCCTCGGCATGGTCCAGATCATCGTCTACACGGGCGCAGTCATGATGCTGTTCCTCTTCGTGCTGATGGTCGTCGGCGTCGACTCGTCAGATTCCCTCATCGAGACGATCAAGGGCCAGCGCGCCGCGGCCCTGGTGCTCGGGATCGGTCTGGCCGCGCTCCTCGTCTGGGGGATCGGCAACGGTCTCGCGGAGACGAGCGCGATCGGCTTGGACGAGGCGAACGCGCAGGACGGAGGCAACGTCCAAGGCATCGCCAACCTCATCTTCACCAAGTACCTGCTGGCCTTCGAACTGACCTCGGCACTCCTCATCACGGCGGCAATGGGAGCGATGGTGCTGGCTCATCGCGAGCGATGGACCGAGCGCCCATCGCAGCGCATCCGGTCCATCGCCAGGTTCCAGCGCGATGGGCACCCGGGCAACCTGCCGAACCCCGGCGTCTACGCGCGCCACAACGCGGTCGACACCCCGGCGCTCCTGCCGGATGGCAGCACTCTCGACCTCAGCGTTCCGGCGCCCGTGCGTTCCCGTGCAGATGCGCGGCCGATCGACCACGCCGACGTCGACGAAGTGCGGGAGATCACGGAAGGCAAGAGCGAATGAACCCGTCGAACTATGTGGTGCTGTCAGCGGTGCTCTTCAGCATCGGTGCCATCGGCGTGCTCGTGCGCAGGAACGCGATCATCGTCTTCATGTCCGTCGAGCTGATGCTCAACGCGGCCAACCTCGCCTTCGTGGCCTTCGCCCGGATGAACGGCAACCTCGACGGTCAGGTGGTCGCCTTCTTCGTGATGGTGGTCGCGGCATCCGAGGTCGTGGTCGGGCTGGCCATCATCGTGACGATCTTCCGAACGCGAAGGTCGGCCTCGATCGACGAACCGAACCTCCTGAAGTACTAGAGACCACGTGAAGACGACTCAGGCAACATCGAAGGATAGGACCGAATCGTGACAGAGCTCATGCCCGCCGAGGGGGTGTTCTCCCTCATCTGGGTGCTCATCGCGCTGCCCCTGGCCGGTGCGGCCATCCTGCTCTTCGGCGGACGCCGCACGAACTCGTGGGGCCCCTACCTGGGCGTCCTCACCGTGGCGGCCTCTGGCGTCATTGGCGTGCTCATGCTGCTCGGGATGATGCAGAACTCGCCGGAGCAGCGCACCTACGGCCAGACGCTGTTCACGTGGGTCTTCTCCGGCTCGTTCCAGGCCGACATGGCGTTCCAGCTCGACCAGCTGTCGATCATCTTCGTCCTGCTCATCACCATCGTGGGCACCTTGATCCATGTCTACTCACTCGGGTACATGGCTCACGACGACAACCGTCGCAAGTTCTTCGGTGAGCTCAACCTCTTCGTGGCCGCGATGCTTCTCCTCGTCCTCGCCAACAACTACCTGCTCCTGTACGTGGGCTGGGAGGGCGTGGGGCTTGCGAGCTACCTGCTCATCAGCTTCTGGCAGCACAAGCCGAGTGCGGCCGCGGCGGGCAAGAAGGCGTTCATCATCAACCGGGTGGGAGATGTCGGCCTGAGCCTGGCGATCATGCTCATGTTCGTCACGTTCGGCTCCGTCGGCTTCCAGGATGTCTTCGGCGTCGCCGACCAGGCAAGCGAGGGCACGCTCACCGCGATCGGGCTCCTCCTCCTGCTCGCCGCCTGCGGCAAGTCGGCGCAGTTCCCCCTTCAGTCGTGGCTGCTCGACGCCATGGAGGGCCCGACTCCGGTCTCGGCCCTCATCCACGCGGCGACGATGGTCACCGCCGGCGTCTACCTCATCGTGCGCAGCAACGTGATCTTCACGGCGGCGGAGTGGGCGGCGGTCGCCGTCATCGTCGTCGGCCTCATCACGATGTGGATGGGCGCCATCATCGGCTCGGCCAAGGACGACATCAAGAAGTCCCTCGCCGGCTCCACGATGAGCCAGATCGGCTACATGATCACGGCGGCCGGCCTGGGCCCGATCGGCTACGTGTTCGCGATCTTCCACCTGCTCACGCACGGCGTGTTCAAGGCCGGCCTGTTCCTCGGTGCCGGTTCCGTGATGCACGGGATGAACGACAACGTGAACATGCGACGGTACGGGGCATTGCGCGGCGTCATGGTGATCACCGCCGGCACGTTCATCATCTGCTACCTGGCCATCATCGGCATCCCCCCGTTCGACGGGTTCTTCTCGAAGGACGACATCATCCACGCGTCCTTCGAGCGCAGTCCGATCATCGGCATCCTCGCCATGCTCGCGGCGGGGCTCACCGGCTTCTACATGACACGCATGGTCGCGATGACCTTCTTCGGCAAGGCCCGCTGGGAGGACGACGCGCATCCGCACGAGTCACCCAAGGTCATGACGATCCCCCTCATCATCCTGGCGATCGGCGCGACGTTCCTCGGAATGGCGCTCGTGTACTGGGGCAACATCGAGTCCTGGCTGGAGCCGGTCACCGGCGTGGAGACCGTCGAGCTGGCATTGCCTTCCTGGGTGTACGAGCTGACGACGCTGGTGCTCGTGCTCATCGGGGCGGCGATCGCCTGGGTCTCGTACGCACGGCGCGACGTCCCCGTCGAGGCACCCCACGGCTCCTGGCTGACCCGGGCCGCGCGTGAGGAGCTGTACGGCAATCAGGTGAACGACGCACTCGTCGTGCAGCCCACCTACTACACGTCGCGACTGCTGGTGTGGTTCGACAACAAGGGTGTCGACGGCTTCGTCAACGGCAGCGCCGCCTTCGTCGGCGGTCTGTCCGGACGCCTTCGGCGCTACCAGACCGGCTTTGCTCGTTCCTATGCGTTGTCGATGGTGGGTGGCGCCGTCTTGGTCGTACTCGCCCTGGTTCTGGTGAGGATGTCGTGACTACGTTTCCGTGGTTGACCACGCTCGGGGTGGTGCCGCTCGTCGGCAGCGTCGTGGTCGCACTGCTCCCCAGGGGCCGTGGCCTGCTCGCCAAGCAGGTGGCGCTGTTCTTCGCCGTGTTGACCCTCGGCCTCACCGTCGCGATGGCCCTGCAGTTCCAGGGCGACTCGAGTGAGCCATTCCAGTTCGTGGAGTCCCACCCGTGGATCCCGACGTTCGGCATCTCCTACTCCGTGGGCGTCGACGGAATCGGGCTCGTTCTCGTGGCGCTGGCGACCACGCTCGTGCCCATCGTCATCCTCGCCGGCTGGAACGATGTCGACGAGGACGGCGGCCGCGGCACCGTCAAGGGCTACTTCGCGCTGATCCTCGTGCTCGAGACCCTCATGATCGGCGTCTTCGCCGCGACCGACGTCTTCTTGTTCTACGTGTTCTTCGAGGCCATGCTCATCCCCGTCTACTTCATGATCGGGCGCTACGGCGGGGTGCAGCGGTCGTACGCGGCGGTGAAGTTCCTGTTGTACAGCCTGCTTGGCGGACTGTTCATGCTGGCGTCCCTCATCGGCCTGTATGTCGTCTCCGCGCAGCTGACCGGTACGGGCACGTTCGACTTCCTCACCCTGACCGGCCTGGAGATCGATCCGGGCACCCAGAAGCTGCTCTTCCTCGGATTCTTCTTCGCGTTCGCCGTCAAGGCCCCGTTGTGGCCGTTCCACACCTGGCTGCCCGATGCCGCCGCCGAGGCCAAGCCCGGCACCGCGGTACTGCTCATCGGCGTGCTCGACAAGGTGGGCACCTTCGGCATGATCCGCTACTGCCTGCCGATCTTCCCGGCAGCATCGGAGTTCTACGCCCCGGTGGTCATCGGCATGGCGCTCATCGGCATCTTCTACGGTGCATTCGTCGCGCTGAGCCAGAGCGACATGAAGCGCCTGTTCGCCTACTCGTCCATGTCGCACTTCGGCTTCATCGCCCTCGGCATCTTCGTCTTCACGTCGCAGGGCCAGAGCGGTTCCGTCGTCTACATGGTCGCGCATGGGCTCTCGACGGCTGCGCTGTTCCTGACGGCCGGATTCCTCATGGCACGGCACGGCGGTTCGAGTGCCATCGCCGACTACGCGGGTGTGAACAAGCCGGCGCCGGTGCTGGCCGGCTTCTTCATGATCGCCGCGCTGTCATCCCTGGCGCTGCCGGGCCTGATCTCGTTCATCGGTGAGTTCCTGGTGCTTCTGGGAGCGTTCGAGCGCTACCTGTGGGTGGGTGCCCTGGCAACGGTCGGAATCGTCATCACGGCTGCCTACGTGCTGCGCCTGTACCAGCGCACCATGACCGGTCCGGTGAAGCCCGAACTCGAGGGTATGCACGATCTGAGGGGCCGTGAGATCACCGCGCTGGTCCCGATCGCTGCGCTCACCATCGTGCTCGGCATCTTCCCGGCGCCATTGCTCAATGTCATCAACCCCGCGGTCGATCGCGTGATGACGAGCGTCGGCGCCACCGATCCGACTCCGACCGTGGGCCTAGGCACCACCGTTGAAGGGACAGACAAGTGAGCGCCCTGGCTTCGGCGGTGGCAGTGGTGGTGGCCGACGAGGGCACGCCCTTCGACCTTCCCAGCATCAACTACTCCGCCATCGCGCCGATCCTCATCATCTTCGGTGCGGCAATCGTCTCGGTGCTGGTCGAGGCCTTCGCGCCGCGCCGCGCGCGTCGGCCCATGCAGTTGGTCATCGTCATCGGATCCGTGATCGCCGCCCTCGTGGTGGTCATCTCGCTCGCGGGCACGCGCCTGGTCACAGCCGAAGGCGCGATCGCCATCGACGGGCCCGCTCTCGTGATGCAGGGCACCTTGCTGGTGGTCTCCCTCCTCGGCGCACTCCTGATGGCCGAACGAGGAATCGATCCGCTGGGGGATGCCTTCGCGCCAAGGGCCTCCACCCTCCCGGGCTCGGAGGACGAGAAGCAGTTCACCCAACGTGGCTACCTGCAGACGGAGATCTGGCCGTTCTTCCTGTTCGCCCTCACCGGCATGCTGGTGTTCCCCGCGGCGAACGACCTACTGCTCATGTTCGTCGCCCTCGAGGTCATGTCCCTGCCGCTCTACCTCCTGGCCGGCATGGCCCGTCGCCGACGCCTCCTGTCACAGGAGGCCTCGCTCAAGTACTTCCTCCTCGGTGCCTTCTCCTCGGCGTTCTTCCTCTACGGCACCGCGATGCTGTACGGCTTCAGCGGGACGGTGTCGCTTGTCGGCATCGCCGATGCGCTCTCGGCCAAGCCGAGCGAGGGTGCGCTCGTCGCCATCGGCATGGCGCTGCTGCTCGTCGGCCTGCTGTTCAAGGTCGCAGCCGTGCCGTTCCACCAGTGGACGCCCGATGCCTACCAGGGTGCGCCGACACCGGTCACGGGCTTCATGGCCGCGACGGTCAAGATCGCCGCCTTCGGGGCGCTCCTGCGGGTGCTGTACGTGTCCCTCGGCGGCATGCGCTGGGACTGGGAGCCGATGCTGTGGATCATCGCCGTGCTCACCATGCTGGTCGGCTCGATCGTCGCGGTCACCCAGACCGACATCAAGCGCATGCTTGCCTACTCGTCCATCGCGCAGGCCGGCTTCATCCTCGTCGGCGTCCTCGCGGTCAGCCCCGAGGGCCTGTCCAGCTCGATGTTCTACCTCATCGCCTATGCCTTCACGACGATCGGCGCGTTCGCCG
This sequence comes from Actinomycetota bacterium, assembly GCA_016717115.1. GTDB lineage: Bacteria > Actinomycetota > Actinomycetes > S36-B12 > S36-B12 > UBA10649. The sequence goes on along the minus strand of JADKGE010000001.1, from coordinate 282,925 downwards.
TCGTGTCGATGGTGCGGGATGCGAACGGCGAGGCGACTCATCTGTCGAAGTGGGCCGGGCTCGGCAAGAAGTCCCCGCTCGTGGCGTCCATCTTCGCCGTCTTCATGCTGGCGCTGGCCGGCATCCCCCTGACGAGCGGGTTCATCGGCAAGTTCGGTGTCTTCACCGCGGCCGTGGCCAGTGGCGCGGTCTGGCTGGTCATCATCGCCGTGGTCGCGAGCCTGATCGCCGCGTTCTTCTACGCCCGCGTGATCGTGCTGATGTTCTTCTCGGATCCCGGACCGGATACGGCGTCGGTCGTCGTGCCGTCCACGTTCACCACCATCGCGCTCGCGGCCGGTGCCACCGTCACCATCGTGTTGGGCATCGTTCCCCAGCCCGTGCTCGAACTGGTGAGCAATGCCGGCATCTTCATCAGGTAGTACGTTGCCGAGATGACCGACACCCTGCTCGGCCTGCCCCTTCCGGATGCCGGCCTCGAACTGAGCCTGTCCGAGGGACTGGCCAACGTCGAGGTCGGACTGCGGGACGCAGTGGCCAGCGACGACCCGTTCGTCGCCGATGCATCGAGGTACCTCGTCGAGGCCGGGGGCAAGCGGTTCCGACCTCTCCTGGTCCTGCTGTCGGCGCAGTTCGGCGACCCCAACGCCTGGGGAGTCGTGCCGGCCGGCGTGGTCGTCGAACTGACGCATCTGGCCACGCTGTACCACGACGACGTCATGGACGAGGCTCAACTGCGCAGGGGTGCGCGGTCGGCCAACTCGCGCTGGGACAACACCATCGCCATCCTGACCGGCGACTTCCTCTTCGCGCGTTCCTCGAGGATCCTGGCCGACCTCGGCCCGGAGGCGGTGCGCATCCAGGCGGCCACGTTCGAGCGGCTGTGCACGGGCCAGATCCGCGAGACCATCGGCCCTCGTGACGGTCAGGACCCCGTCGAGCACCATCTCGCGGTCGTCGCCGACAAGACCGGGTCCCTCATCGCGGCGTCGGGCCGCTACGGAGCGCTGATGTCCGGCGCTGCGGCGGAGCACGTCGAGGTTCTCGCCGAGTTCGGTGAGCGCATCGGGGTGGCCTTCCAGCTCGCCGATGACCTCGTCGACATCACATCGGAGTCGATGCAGTCGGGCAAGACGCCCGGGACCGACCTGCGCGAGGGCATCCCGACGCTGGCGGGACTTCTGGCGCTGACGAGCGAGGACCCGGCCGACGCGCGGCTGCAGGACCTTCTGGGCCGCCCGCTGGCGGACGATGCCGAGCATCTTGAGGCGCTGGGGCTCCTGCGTTCGCACGCCGCGCTCGACGAGGCGAGGCGCGAGGCCCGCCGATGGGCCGACCTCGCCAGGCAGTCGCTGTCGGGCCTGCCCCAGCGTCCCGCACGAGACGTGCTCGAGATGCTCTGCGACTACGTCGTCTCCCGCACCGGCTGACCTTCGAGCGCGGCGCTCGTCAGTCCGGCTCGATGACCTCGAGCGCGTCGAGGGGCCGACGGTTGTTCCTGGCATTTCGAAGGCCGTCGATCGACATCACGACCAGCGAGATCCACACGAGCAGGAATCCCAGCCAGCGGGTGGGCGACATCGCCTCGCCGAACACGAACACGCCCAGCAGGAACTGGAACACGGGCGTGAGGTACTGCATCAGTCCGAGGGTCGACAGCGGGATACGCGTGGCGGCGCCGCCGAATGCCAGCAGGGGGATCGCCGTCACGGGACCGAGGAGGACCAGGAGCATGACGGTGACGGGATCGCCGCCCGTGAGCGCCGATGACTGCGAGGCTCCCATGGTGACCATCACGATGAGAGCGATGGGGCTCAGCGCGGCGGTCTCGATGGTGAGGCTCTCGACCGCCCCGACGCCCACCTGCTTCTTCAGGAGTCCGTAGATGCCGAAGGAGAAGGCCAGGATGAGGCTGATCCAGGGCAGACGTCCGTAGCTGACCGTGAGGACCGCGACCGCAACGACCGCGATCCCCACGGCGAGCCACTGGCCCACCCGTAGACGCTCCCGCAGCAGGAGGACGCCCAGGCCGACGGACACGAGCGGGTTGATGAAGTACCCCAGGGATGCCTCGACCACCTGGTCTGTCGCCACTGCGTAGACGTAGACGCCCCAGTTCAGGGCGAGGAACGCGGCCGCGATCGCCAGGGTGACGACGTTGCGAACCGAACGTGCGGCAAGCAGCGTCTTCGCCCAGGTCCGCGTGACGGTGGTGAGGATGACCAGGAATACCAGCGACCAGACCACGCGATTCGCGACCACCTCGATCGGTGAGACGTCACCGAGCAGATGGAAGTACAGGGGGAACAGGCCCCAGATTCCGTAGGCGACGAAGGCCAGCAGGATCCCGATGCCTGCCTGAGACTGCGGAAGGTGCGGTCGACGATCTCTCAGGACACGGTCCAGGTGTCTCCGCCGGTGAGCAGCGCCTGAAGATCCCCGGACCCCTGGGACGCCACCACCGCCTCGACCTGCTCGCGCACGAGCCGGTCGTAGGACGGGCGCTCGATGTCGCGGAAGATGCCGATCGGACTGTTCGTCAACGTGCGCGGGTTGGCAAGGCGGGAAAGGGCGAACGCGAGTCCGGGATCCTTCGCGTGCGCGTCGTGTCGGATGATCGATTCCTCGCCGACCTCGTCGACATGCACGATCTTGATGTGTCCGTCGGAGGTGCGGATCACGCCCTTCTCGTTGTCCTTCCCGAACCGGATGGGCTCGCCATGGCTCAGGCGGATGAGGTTGTCGTCGCGGACGTCGCTGTCCTTCAGCGGCTCCCAGGCGCCGTCGTTGAAGATGTTGCAGTTCTGGTAGATCTCCACGAGCGCAGTGCCCTCGTGGGCAGCGGCCGCTCGAAGCACCTCGGTCAGGTGCTTGCGGTCGGAGTCGATGGTTCGGGCCACGAAGGTCGCCTCAGCGCCGAGTGCGAGCGAGACCGGATTGAAGGCGTAGTCGAGCGAGCCCTGCGGCGTTGACTTCGTGATCTTGCCCTGCTCGGACGTGGGGGAGTACTGGCCCTTCGTCAGGCCGTAGATCCGGTTGTTGAACAGCAGGATCTTCAGATTGACGTTGCGTCGCAGCGCATGGATGAGGTGGTTGCCGCCGATGCTCAGCGAGTCGCCGTCGCCGGTGACCACCCAGACCGACAGGTCCGGGCGTGACACGGCCAGCCCCGTGGCGATCGCCGGCGCGCGGCCGTGGATCGAATGCATGCCGTAGGTGTTCATGTAGTACGGGAAGCGCGAGGAGCAGCCGATGCCGGAGACGAAGACGATGTTCTCGCGCTTGAGCCCCAGTTCTGGCAGGAAGCCCTGCACGGCGGAGAGGATCGCGTAGTCGCCACAGCCCGGGCACCAGCGGACCTCTTGGTCGCTCTTGAAGTCCTTGGCCGACAGCAGGTCGTCGGACTTCGGCACCAGTCGAAGCGAAGGCATGGGGAGCGTCTCGGTCATGTCGGGCCTCACAGGCTTTCGATGGTAGCGATGATGGCGTCGACCAGCTCGGTGGACTTGAAGGGCATTCCCCGCACCTGGTTGACCCCGACGACGTCGACGAGGTACTTGGCCCGCAGCAGAAGGCTCAGCTGGCCGAGGTTCATCTCCGGCACGAGGACCTTGTCGTACGCGCGCAGCACCTCGCCCAGGTTCGACGGGAAGGGGTTGAGGTGACGAAGGTGGGCCTGTGCGACCAGCGCGCCGGTCCGTCGGGTGATCTCGCAGGCTGCGCCGATCGGGCCGTACGTCGATCCCCAGCCGAGCACGAGGACCCGCGCCTCGCCGCTGGGGTCATCGACCTCGAGCGGGCCGAAGCTGCGGGCGATCGCCTCCACCTTGGCCTGCCGCAGCCGCACCATGCGGTCGTGGTTGTCGGCATCGTAGGAGATGCTGCCGATGCCGTCGGCCTTCTCCAGACCGCCGATGCGATGCTCGAGGCCGGGCGTGCCCGGCACCGCCCAGGGCCGGGCGAGCGTCTCGGGATCGCGCAGGTAGGGCCAGAACTCCTTGGTGCCGTCCGCGGCCTCGTGATTCGTCGTCGTCGCGAAATCGGGGTCGATGGTTGGCAGCGTGCTCACGTCGGGGATGAGCCACGGCTCGGAGCCGTTGGCCAGGTAGCCGTCGGAGAGCAGGATGACCGGTGTGCGGTACTCGATGGCGATGCGGGACGCCTCGATGGCGGCGAAGAAGCAGTCGGAGGGGGACTGCGGCGCGATGATCGGCACGGGGGACTCGCCATTGCGGCCGAACATGGCCTGGAGGAGGTCGGACTGCTCGGTCTTGGTGGGCAGGCCGGTGGACGGGCCGCCGCGCTGGACGTCGACGATGACGAGCGGAAGTTCGAGGGACACGGCCAGCCCGATGGCCTCCGACTTCAGGGCCACGCCGGGACCGGACGTCGTCGTCACTCCGAGCGCTCCTCCGTAGGACGCCCCGAGGGCTGCGCCGACGCCTGCGATCTCGTCCTCGGCCTGGAACGTGACGACACCGAACTCCTTGTGCTTGCTGAGCTCGTGGAGGATGTCAGATGCCGGGGTGATCGGGTAGGAACCGAGGAAGAGCGGGAGCCCGGAGACGCGGCTGGCGGCGATCAGACCGGCGGCGAGGGCGGGATTGCCGCTGATGTTGCGGTAGGTGCCCTCGGGCAGATGAGCGGGGGCGATCTCGTACTGCACGGAGAAGGACTCCGTCGTCTCGCCGAATGACCAGCCCGCCTCGAAGGCCGCGAGGTTCGCGGCGAGGATCTCCGGCTTGGAGGCGAACTTCTTCTCGAGGAACCGCCGCGTGCCCTCGGCGCCGCGCGAGTACAGCCACGAGAGGAGCCCAAGCGCATACATGTTCTTCGCGCGCTCGGCCTCCTTCTTCGTGATGTCGAAGGACTTCAAGGCCGCGACCGTCTGGGAGGTCAATGCCACGGCATGCACGTTGTAGGGGTCCAGCGTTCCGTCTTCGAGCGGGTTGGCGGTGAATCCCACCTTCTCCAACGCGCGCTTGGTGAACTCGTCGGTGTTGACGATGAGGTCGGCGCCGCGGGGCAGATCCCTGATGTTCGCCTTCAGCGCCGCGGGGTTCATGGCGACGAGCACATTGGGCGCGTCGCCGGGGGTGGTGATGTCATGGTCGGCGAACGCGAGCTGGAACGCGGAGACGCCGGGCACGGTGCCTGCTGGCGCGCGGATCTCCGCGGGGAAGTCGGGGAGCGTGGACAGGTCGTTGCCGAGGCCGCCGGTCTCGGACGTGAAGCGGTCGCCCGTCAACTGCATGCCGTCTCCGGAGTCACCCGCGAAGCGGATGACGACCCTGTTCACCTGGACGACCTGCTTGCTCACGGTCTCCCCTTCAGTCGGGCTGGCTCGAAGCGAACGCGCCCACGCCGACACGAGGGCACCGAAGGCCCGATGTGACGAGGTGGGTGTAGCGCGTCCTCAAAGTGTCTACAGAATGACATTCTGCCCCCGAGCGGGCCGCGACGGGGCGGTGGGTGGCGGCGATTTGCGGTGAATCTGCCGCTACGAGGCATCGGTACCGCCATCGGGAGGCGTCTAACTAGGCTGGCCGGGTGACTCCTGCCGCCCCCGCCTTCCGGCTTGCGGCCGACCCGACGGTGCGCGTCGTCGTCGCGAACCTCGGCCTGGCGTGCTGCTCGCTCGAAGTGGACGTGGCGATCCAGCGGGGGCTCCTGGTGCCCGACGAGGACGGGGCAGGGGCCGCGCACTGCGTGCTCCTGGTCTCCGGAACGGTCACCGATGTCCTGGCACCGGCGGTCGTCCGTCACTACGAGGCGCTGCCGGGACACGTGTCCGTCATGTCGTTCGGCGCCTGCGCCAGCACGGGCGGACCGTACTGGGATGCCCCTACCGTCACCCAGGGAGTCGACCGACTGGTACCCGTGAGCGTGTACGTTCCGGGCTGCCCGCCGCGACCCGAGGCGCTGGTTGCCGGTCTCCTGGCTCTGACGGCCGAGGTGAGCGCGTGAGAACCGTGGAGTCGTCCCGGTGGTGGGAGGAGCTCTCGGCCCTGGCCGTCGACGGCTTCACCTACCTCGACTACCTGACCGCGATCGACCGCGGGACGCACCTCGATCTGGTCGCCCATGTCGTCAACCCCGATACGGTCGAGCACCTGCTCGTCGTGGCGGCCCTGCCCGGCGATTCCGCTGTCGTCGACTCGCTCGTGCCGCTCCACGCCGGCGCGAACTGGCATGAGCGAGAGGCGGCGGAGATGTTCGGGATCACCTTCACGGGGCATCCGGATCCGCGCCGGCTCCTCCTGCGCGACGAGAGCGCCGCCCCGCCCCTGCGGAAGTCGACGCCGCTGCCCGCACGCGTCGACACGCCCTGGCCCGGGGCAGCGACCGCAGGCGGGGACGACGCTGCCGGACGGCGAGCACGTCGGCAGCTGCCCCCCGGCGTGCCCGCCCAATGGGTCGCGGAGGGACCATGAGCCACAACGACGAGATTCCGGCCGCCGCCCACGGATACATCGCGCTGACTCCTGCGGCATGCACGTCGTGCATGCTCTGCGTGCGGGAATGCCCGTCGTGGTGCATCACTCTCGAGAGTCACGCCGTGCAGACCTCGGAGCCGGGCGCTCGTCGACCCACGACGGTCAGCGTCCTCGACGCCTTCACGATCGACTTCGGACTGTGCATGTTCTGCGGCATCTGTGTCGAGGTGTGCCCGTTCGACGCGCTCGAGTGGACCCCTCGGTTCGACTACGCAGCCAGCGACCGATCGGGCTTGGTGCAGGCGATCGACCAGCTCTCAGGCTCAGGGGATCAGCGGTAGTTGTCGAACTGCACCGCGAAGTCGAGGTCGGCGCCCTTCACGAGCGCCTGCACGGCCTGCAGGTCGTCGCGGCTCTTGCTGGTCACACGGAGTTCCTCGCCCATCACCTGGGACTTGACGCTCTTGGGCCCCTCGTCTCGGATGAGCTTGCCGATCTTCTTGGCCTGCTCCTGCGTGATGCCGGCCTTGAACGTGCCGGAGATCTTGTACTCCTTGCCCGACGAACGGGGCTCGTCGGCCTCGAAGGCCTTCAGGCTCAGGCCGCGCTTGATGATCTTCTCCTTGAACACCTCAAGAGCCGCCTTGGCCCGCTCCTCGGTGCCCGAGGTGATCTCGACGGAGAGCTCGCCCTTCCACTCGATCGTGGTACCGGTGTTCTTGAAGTCGAAGCGCTGCGCCAGCTCCTTGGCCGCCTGGTTGAGGGCGTTGTCCGCCTCCTGGCGATCGACCTTCGAAACGATGTCAAAGCTGCTGTCAGCCATGCGTCCTCCTCACGTGTGGGCCCATTGTGTCAGGTGCGGCGAGGGGATCGTCACGGTCGTCGCGGCGGCCTGTGTATCCTGCTGCGAGCACCACGGCAGGTTGCCCGAGTGGCCAATGGGAGCGGACTGTAAATCCGTCGGCTTTGCCTTCGATGGTTCGAATCCATCACCCGCCACCCCATCCCCGCGAGTGGCGGGTTGTGGCGGTGAATCCGAGAGGATTCACCGCCACAACCCGCCACTCAACGGCTTTCGGGGGTCGTTGCGGGCTGTTGCTGCGTGATGCAGTGGATGCCGCCGCCCCGCGCGAACAGTGGCCGTGCATCCACCAGCACCACCTCGCGCCCCGGGTAAGCGTCGCGCAGGATCTGCGCCGCCCGCTCGTCGCCCGGATCGTCGAACGCGCACAGGATCACGCCGCCGTTGACCACCAGATGGTTGACGTAGCTGTAGTCCACCCAGCCCTCGTCATCGCGGAGCACCTCGGGAGCCGGCAGCGGGACGAGCCGCAGGTCGCCCTCGGCCGCCAGCGTCCGGTGCACCTCAGCGGACACGGCGAAGTCGGGATGCTCGGGGTTGCGTTGGTCGTGGAACAGCACGGTGTCCGCGTTCACGAAGCACGCCACGATGTCGATGTGTCCCCGCGTGCCGAACCGGTCGTAGTCGCGGGTGAGTCCTCGCTCGACCCAGATGACGCGATCCACCCCTAGCGTGCGCCTCAGCTCGGCCTCCACGTCGGCTGCCGTCCAGTTCTCGTTGCGGCCCTGGCCGAGCTGAACCGTTCGGGTGACCAGGACGGTGCCCTCGCCGTTGACGTGGATTCCGCCGCCCTCGTTGATCATTGGCGAGGCGACGGTGGGCACGCCGGCCGCCTCGCAGACCCGTGCGGAGATGAGAGCGTCCTTCTCCCATGTCGCCCACGACTGTGCGCCCCATCCGTTGAAGACCCAGTCGACACCCGCGAGCCGGCCGTCCGGGCCGATGACGAACGTCGGGCCGATGTCGCGCATCCACGCGTCGTCCAGGGGCGCCTCGAGCACGGTGACGCCGGGGTCCAGGAGTGCTCGAGCGCCGTCGAGGTCGGCAGCGGAGGCCAGCATCGTCACGGGCTCGAACCGGCCGATGGCGTTCGCCACGGCCGCCCAGCACGCATGGGCACTCGCGGCTTCAGCGTCGGTGTCACCCAGTGAGTAGCCGGCCGGTGGCCAGGCCATCCACGTTCGCTCGTGGGGCTGCCACTCCGCCGGCATGCGCCAGCCGTCGGCGGGCGCGGCCGCCACGCTCACGCCGCGTCCAGCGGGTAGTGGACGCCCGTGAGGCGCTCGCTGGCCTGCCAGAGGCGGAGGGCGTCGACGGTGCTCTTCGCGGCGGACGATCGATCGACCACGCGCGGGTGCCCATGCTGCTCCAAGAACCCGTCCGGGCCGATGTACGAATTGCCCGGCAGCCCCGGCGCGGTCGCGGCGAACAGGGTCGGAAGGGCACCCATCTGGGCACTTTGACCGAGCAGGCGAGTGGCGAGGCCGACGGGCGCCTTCAGCCACGTGCGGCCGCTCATCTCGGGACCGGCGGCCTGGAGGTTGGTCGATGCGTAGCCGGGGTGGGCGGCGAGGGCGAGCGTGGGGATGCCGTTCGCATCGAGCCGGCGCTGGAGCTCGGACGTGAACAACAAGTTGGCCAGCTTGCTCTGACCGTAGGCGCCCCACGACCGGTAGCGGCGCTCGCCCATCAGGTCGTCGAACCGCATGCGGCCCATGCGATGCGCCCCGCTGGACACGGTCACGACCCGGGACCGGGGACGGGCGACGAGGGCGGGCAGGAGCAGGCCGGTCAGGGCGAAGTGGCCGAGGTGATTGGTACCGAATTGCATCTCGAAGCCGTCGGCCGTGGTGCGGTGCGGGATGGCCATCACGCCCGCGTTGTTGATCAGCAGGTCGAGGCCCTCGGGGTGGCTGGCCGACCACGCCTCGGCGAAGCCGCGCACCGAGCCCAGGTCGGCCAGGTCGAGGCGAGCCACGTCGACGACGGCATCCGGCGCCGCGGCGGCGATGTCGGCCCGCGCCTGCTCCCCCTTGTCGAGATCACGAACGGCGAGCGTCACCGCGGCTCCGTGGCGGGCCAGTTCGAGGGCCGTCTCGAGGCCGAGGCCGGAGTTGGCGCCTGTGACGACGGCCACACGGCCGTCGAGATTGGGCATGTCTAAGGAGGTCCAGCGGAGGGCATCGGTCATCTGCTTAGTCAACACACCCTCGGCCTGAGGGGTTCGGGCCCCCTCGATTTCCCCGCGCACCGAACCCTTGTGTACGCTTGCGTGGCTTTACGCCCCTTTAGCTCAGACGGCAGAGCGTCTCCATGGTAAGGAGAAGGTCTACGGTTCGATTCCGTAAAGGGGCTCGATGAGGTGCTGGCTGCCTCATTGCGCGGCGGGGTAGCTCAGTTGGTAGAGCAAGCGGCTCATAATCGCTGTGTCGCCGGTTCAAGTCCGGCCTCCGCTACTCGACCGGTTCGATCAGTTCGACGTGCTTGACCCGCATCACCATCGCGCTTGGCAGGCCTGCCTGCCAAGACCACACGAAAGAGGAAGACCAGTGGCCAAGGCTACCGACATTCGCCCCAAGATCACGATGGCGTGCGAGGACTGCAAGCACCGCAACTACATCACCAAGAAGAACCGTCGCAACGATCCCGACCGCCTTGAGGCCAAGAAGTTCTGCCCCAACTGCAACAAGCACACGAACCACAAGGAAACCCGCTAGTTCGCGACTGAGGCCTCCACCTCGATGGCGCTGAATCCGGAGTTCGTCGGGCGGGTCTACCCGTCGACGGCCCCGTACCGGGTCGGGCGCGAGAAGGTGCGCGAGTTCGCGAACGCCATCGGCGACCAGAACCCCGCCTTTCACGATGTGGACGCGGCGCGGGCCCTGGGCCACGTGGACCTCGTCGCTCCGCCGACCTTCGCGATCATCGTGTCGATGAAGGCCAGCGAGGCGGTGCTGTTCGATCCGGAACTCGGCCTGGATTACACGCGTGTCGTGCACGGCGAGCAGCGGTTCTCCTACACGCGGCCGATCGTGGCCGGCGACGACCTGGTGGTCACGACGACCATCGAGAGCATCCGCACGATGGCGGGCAACGACCTGATCACGACGCGGGGCGACATCGTCACGGCCGAAGGGGAGCCCGTCGTGACCACGCATTCGCTCCTGGTCTCCCGGGCTCCGGACGAGGCGACCTCGTGACCGGAATTGCCTGGACCGACGTCGCGGTGGGCGACGAGCTGCCCGGGCAGACCTTCCCCATCGAGCGGGTCGACCTCATCCGCTATGCGGGGGCCTCGGGCGACTTCAACGTCATTCACTGGAACGAACGCGTCGCGACCTCAGTGGGGCTGCCCGACGTCATCGCGCACGGGATGCTCACCATGGCCTTGGCCATCCGAGTCGTCACCGACTGGGTGGGCGATCCGGGAGCGCTGGTGGAGTACGGCGTGCGCTTCACCCGCCCGGTCGTGGTTCCCGACGACGGCCACGGCGCCACGCTCGCGGTGAGCGCGAAGGTCACCGCCAAGAACGACGACGGGACCGTCGTGGTCGCCCTGACGGCGTCGAGCGAGGGATCGACCGTCCTGGGCAGGGCAACGGCCACGGTCCGTCTGGCCTGAGTCGTGACCCCTGCACCGGCACCGATCGACGCCGATGCGTCGGCGCCCGTGAGACTGGCCGATCGCACGACCCTGCGTGTGGGCGGCCCGGCCGACCATTGGGTCCGCTGTGAGACGGACGAGCACCTCATCGGGGCCGTGAGGTCCTGCGACGCCGCCGGGATCCCAGCCCTCATCCTCGGCGGCGGCAGCAACCTGCTCGCGTCCGATGGGGGCTTCCGAGGCACCGTCCTCGAGGTGGCCACCCGGGGCATGACGGCGGCCGAGGGCGACGGCGACGTCGCCCTGACGATCCGGGCGGGGGAGCCCTGGGACGACGTCGTCGAAAGCGCCGTGCTCCGCGGCTGGTCGGGCATCGAGGCGTTGTCGGGCATACCCGGCCTCGCCGGGGCGACGCCCATCCAGAACGTCGGCGCCTATGGGCAGGACGTGGGCCAGGTCGTGTCGGCCGTCCGCATCCTCGATCGCCGGACGGGAACCGTCGAGCGTCTCGACCACCTGGCCTGCGGGTTCGGCTACCGCTCGAGCGCGTTCACCGCCGAGCCCTTCCGCTGGGTGGTCCTCGACGTCACGATGCAGCTGCGCCGGTCACCCCTCGGTGTGGTGCGCTACGCGGAGCTGGCCCAAGCGCTGGGGGTGGACGTGGGGTCCACGGCCGATGTGGCGGACATCCGGGCGGCGGTGCTGCGATTGCGGGGGCGCAAGGGCATGGTCCTGGATCCTGACGATCCCGACACCCGCAGTGCCGGCTCGTTCTTCACGAACCCGATCGTGTCCGGCGAGGTGGCCGCCAGCGTGCCGGCTGAATGCCCCCGCTACCCGTCCCCCAATGGGACCAAGCTCAGCGCCGCCTGGCTCATCGAGCAGGCCGGCGTCGGGAGGGGGTGGCGCGCCCGTCGCGGCTCGCCAGCGCGGGTGTCGACCAAGCACACCCTTGCCCTCATCAACGAGGGGCACGCCTCGGCTGACGACATCCTCGAGCTCGCGCGTGCCATCCGTGACCTCGTGGAGGAGCGCTTCGGGATCACGCTCCGGGCCGAGGTCCGCATGGTGGGCTGCGCCCTCTAGGGGAGTCCCCTGCGGGCCGTCGTCAGGCACCGCGGGCGCAAGGGCCGCCGGGTGCGGGACGGCCTACCCCGCCTCGGCGAGCAGGGCCGCCATGCGGCTGACGCCCTCGGTGATGTCCGCGTCGGAGGTGGCATAGGACAGCCGGAGGTAGCCAGGGGTGCCGAAGGCCTCGCCGGGAACCACGGCGACCTCTGCCTGATCGAGGATGAGGCCGGCGAGGTGGGCCGACGACTCGATGGTGGTGCCCCGCAGTGATCGGCCGATGAGCGGCTTGACGGAGGGATATACGTAGAACGCACCCTCGGGCAATGGGCACGTCACCCCCGGGATCGCGTCGAGCAGCCCGGTCATGAGCACTCGACGGCGGTCGAAGGCCGTGCGCATCTGCGCCACGGCCGCCAGGTCGCCGCTCACCGCTGCCAGCGCGGCCACCTGCGAGACGTTGGCGACGTTCGACGTGGCGTGCGACTGGAGGTTCGTCGCCGCCTTGACCACGTCGTCCGGGCCGATCATCCAGCCGACCCGCCAGCCGGTCATCGCATAGGTCTTGGCCACTCCGTTGACGACGACGCAGCGGTCGAGGAGGGCGGGCACCAGGACGGGCATCGACGAGAACTCGGCGTCGCCGTAGACGAGGTGCTCGTAGATCTCGTCGGTGACGACCCACAGCCCCTTGTCGACGGCCCATTCGCCGATGGCCTTGACCTCGGCCGGGGTGTACACCGCTCCGGTGGGGTTCGAGGGGGACACGAAGACCAGCACCTTGGTGCGGTCGGTGCGGGCCGCCTCGAGCTGGTCGACGGTGGCCCGGTAGCCGGAGGTCTCGTCCGTGAGGACGTCGACCGGAGTGCCGCCGGCGAGCCGGATGGACTCGGGGTAGGTCGTCCAGTAGGGCGCGGGCAGGAGCACCTCGTCGCCCGGGTCGAGCAGGGTGGCGAACGCGTTGTAGAGGGCCTGCTTGCCGCCGTTGGTGACCAGGACCTGGCTGGCGCGAACGGCGAGTCCCGAGTCGCGCAGCGTCTTGACCGCGACCGCCTCCTTCAGGTCCGGAAGGCCCCCAGCGGGGGTGTACCGGTGCCAGCGGGGGTCCGCGCAGGCGGCGATGGCCGCCTCGACGATGTACTCGGGGGTCGGGAAATCCGGTTCGCCGGCGCCGAAGCCGATCACGGGCCGGCCGGCCGCCTTGAGGGCCTTCGCCTTGGCGTCGACCGCGAGGGTGGCGGATTCGGTGATGGCGGCGATCCGCCGGGACACGCGTGAGGTCATGGCCCCATCCTTGCAGTCCCGGATTGCCCCGCGAGGGGCGGATTGGACCCGGCGAGCGGCCGGACCGTAGACTTCCCGGCGAACTAGGTCGGCGTCAGCCTGCCCTCGGGCGGCTGCACGACCGGGTCGAAGGGTCGTAGCTCAATTGGTAGAGCACCGGTCTCCAAAACCGGCGGTTGGGGGTTCAAGTCCCTCCGGCCCTGCGAGTCGATCGAGGATCGGTTGGCACGGAGGGCCCCGCGCGCCGCGCGGGGTGCACGGACGAGACGAAGGTAGGAAGGCATGACGGACACCGACGCCCTGCCCGACCGCGGGTCGGATGGCCGCGGCCGCAAGGACCGCGCCGAGGGCAACGTGTTCTCCCGGCTTGCCCTGTTCATCAGGCAGGTCGTCGCGGAACTGCGCAAGGTCATCTGGCCGACGCGCAAGGAACTCATCGCCTACACGACCGTGGTCATCATCTTCGTAGTCGTGATGGCGGGGATCATCGCCGCGCTCGACTACGTCTTCGCCCGGGGAGTTCTGTTCGTCTTCGGCGGCTGACGCCCGCTCGCTCGCTGCCTGCCCATCGCCAACGCAAGGAGAATGACCACAGTGTCCGACCAGGACTTCTCGGCCCCCACGACCGACCCCTTCAACACGGGGTCGGCTGACGTCGTCGCGGAGGCCGCCGTCGAGGAGGCCATCGAGGCGGAGACCGGCATCGAGGAGGCCGCTGTCGACGAGGCCGTCGCGGAGGCCGCCGTCGAGGACGCGCTTGAGGTCGTCGAGGAGGCGGAGGTCGTGGCCGAGGCCGAGGAGATCGTCGAGGAGGCGATCGAGGAGGAGGATCCGGCCGTCGCCTTCCGCGAGCAGATGCGCATCGCTCCCGGCGACTGGTACGTCATCCACTCCTACGCCGGCTACGAGAACAAGGTCAAGGGCAACATCGAGACCCGGATCACCACCATGAACATGGAGGACTACATCTTCCAGGTCGAGGTGCCGATGGAAGAGGTCACGGAGATCAAGAGCGGCGTGCGCAAGCTCGTCCGGCGGAACAAGTTCCCCGGATACGTCCTCGTGCGCATGGACCTGACCGACGAGTCGTGGGGCGCCATCCGTCATACCCCCGGTGTCACGGGCTTTGTCGGCCACGGCCATCAGCCCGCGCCGCTGTCCCTCGACGAGGTCGTCGGCATCCTGGCGCCGGCGCCCGAGAAGAAGGCGGCCACGCCCGGTTCGCCGGCATCCGGCGGCGGCTCCTCGGCGCAGCAGGTCGAGATCGACTTCGCGGTGGGCGATTCCGTCACCGTGGTCGACGGCCCCTTCGCCACCCTGCACGCCACAGTCTCCGAGATCAACATCGAGGCCCAGAAGGTCACCGGCCTCGTCGAGATCTTCGGTCGCGAGACTCCTGTCGAGCTGGCCTTCAGCCAGATCAACAAGAACTAGCGAGCACCACGCGTCACCGCACGTCCTCCGCAGGCGCCGCCTGAGGAGCAACCACAACGAAGGACCCGACACACCATGGCACCGAAGAAGAAGAAGGTTGCCGGCCTGATCAAGTTGCAGATCCAGGCTGGCGCCGCCAACCCGGCCCCGCCGGTCGGCCCCGCGCTGGGCCAGCACGGCGTCAACATCATGGAGTTCTGCAAGGCCTACAACGCCGCCACCGAGAACCAGCGCGGCAACGTCGTCCCCGTGGAGATCACGGTCTACGAGGACCGCACGTTCGACTTCACGCTGAAGACGCCGCCGGCGTCCCGCCTCATCCTCAAGGCAGCCGGTCTCGAAAAGGGCTCCGGCGAAGCACCGAAGGTCAAGGCGGGCACCATCACTCGCGATCAGGTTCGTGAGATCGCCGAGACCAAGATGCCCGATCTCAATGCCAACGACGTCGACGCCGCGATGAAGATCATCGAGGGCACCGCACGCCAGATGGGCATCACCGTTGCCGGCTGAGTAGCCCGCAACCCGCACACCCCACCCCGTGGGAGAGCCAGCGCGGCTCGCCAACCACGCACTGCGAAGGAGCAGACATGAAGCGCAGCAAGGCCTACATGGCAGCAGCAGAGAAGATCGATCCCGACGAGCTGTACGCACCGCTGTCCGCGGTCCGCATCGTCAAGGACACCATCTCGACCAAGTTCGATCCCACCGTCGAGGTATCGATGCGGCTTGGCGTCGACCCCCGCAAGGCCGACCAGATGGTCCGCGGCACCGTCAACCTCCCGCACGGCACCGGCAAGACCGCACGGGTCCTGGTCTTCGCCAACGGTGACAAGGCCGACGAGGCACGCGCGGCCGGCGCCGACTTCGTCGGCTCCGACGACATGATCGAGAAGGTCAAGGGCGGCTGGACGGACTTCGACGCCGCTGTCGCCACGCCCGATCTCATGGGCAAGGTCGGCACCCTCGGCAAGGTGCTAGGCCCGCGCGGCCTCATGCCCAACCCGAAGACCGGAACGGTCACGATGGACGTCGCGAAGGCCGTCACCGAGATCAAGGGCGGCAAGATCGAGTTCCGCGTCGACAAGCACTCCAACCTGCACTTCCCGATCGGGAAGGCGTCCTTCACGGAGCAGGCACTCGTGGAGAACTACGCCGCCGCCCTCGACGAGATCCTGCGGCTGAAGCCGTCTGCGGCCAAGGGCCGCTATGTGCGCAAGGCGACGATGTCGTCGACGATGGGTCCCGGCATCCCCGTGGATCCGAACCGCGTGAAGAACCTCCTGTCGGAGGACGACGCGTAGTTCGTCCCGATACGAAGGCGAGGGTGGTCCGGATCTCCGGGCCACCCTCGTCTTTGTGGCTACGTTGCGGTTTGGCCAATCCGATTGACCGCTGAACGGGTCGCAGACAGACTGTGCCGACCACGCCCCGGCTCCCGCCTGCGGCGCTCGCGGTTCGAGGGGAGAGCCCGTGACAGGCCCGGCTGCCGAGTCGCTGCTCTCGCTGCATGACATCCGCGTCCGTCTCAGCGGGCTGCAGATCCTCGACGGCGTGAGCATCTCCGTCCCCCAGGGCACGGTCACGGGGCTGATCGGGCCCAACGGGGCGGGCAAGACCACCGTGTTCAACGTGATCAGCGGCTTCGTGAAGCCGGAGTCGGGCGACGTGCGCTACGACGGACGCATCCGCAAGCACATCCGCGCGCATCGGCTCACGAAGATGGGGATCTCGCGCACGCTGCAGGGCGTCGGCCTGTTCGCCAGCCTGAGCGCACTGGAGAACGTGATGCTCGGCGGGTCGTCTCGGGTGCGAAGCGGGCTGGTCTCTCAGTCGCTGGCGATGCCGTGGACCGACATCGAGACCGAGCGGCTCCGCACTCGTGCTCTGGAGGTCATGACCGAGCTCGGCATTGCGGAGGAGGCCGAGCGCCTCCCCGGAGAGCTGCCGTACCCCGTTCAGAAGAAGGTCGCCCTCGCCCGGGCCCTCGTGTGCGACCCGACGCTCCTGCTGCTGGACGAGCCGGCCGGCGGTGTCGGGGCGCCGGACATGGAGGAGCTGGAACGGCTCATCCGCAGCTGGGTACCGAAGCGCACCGTCCTGCTGGTCGAGCACCACATGGAGCTGGTCATGTCGGTGTGCGACCTGATCTGGGTGCTCGACGCCGGAAAGGTCATCGCATCCGGCACGCCCGATGAGGTCCGCAACAACCCGGCCGTGCTTGCGGCCTACCTCGGCGAGGAGGGTGCGGCCTGATGCTCAGCATCGACGACCTCTGCGTGAACTACGGGCCCGTGCAGGCGCTCTCCCACGTGTCCTTGGAGGTGCCTCGCGGAGAGGTGACCGCCGTCATCGGCGCGAACGGCGCGGGCAAGTCCACCCTCATGCGCACCCTCGCGGGGCTGGTGAAGCCCGCGTCGGGTTCCGCCTCCCTCGACGGGAAGGTCCTCACGGGGCACAAGGCCGAGGACGTCGTCCGCATGGGCGTGTCGCTGGTGCCCGAAGGCCGGTCCACGGTTCCCGAGCTGACTGTCGACGAGAACCTCAGGCTCGGCGGAATGTGGCGCAGCCGCGCCGCGCGAACGGCTCTGCACGCCCAGTTCTACGACATGTTCCCGGTGCTGGGGGAGCGGCGGAAGATGCGCGCGGACACCCTCAGTGGAGGCGAGCGCCAGCAGCTGGCCATCGGTCGGGCGTTGATGTGCGCCCCAGAGTGCCTGCTGCTCGACGAGCCGTCCCTCGGGCTGGCGCCGTTGATCGTCACGCAGATCCTCGAGATGGTGAAGGGCCTGGCCACCGAGGCGAACATCGCCGTCCTGCTGGTCGAGCAGAACGCCGTGACCGCCCTTCGCGTCGCGCACACTGCCGTGGTCCTGAATCTCGGCCAGGTCGTCATGTCGGGCCGGGCCGCTGACATCGCCGCCCATGAGGAGCTGCGCCATGCGTACCTCGGCTACTAGCGGGCAAGGGACGGTGCCGTCATGATGCAGTTCGTCGACTACCTGCTCGGTGGGATCGGCTCCGGCGCGATCATCGCGCTCATGGCCTTGGCCCTGGTCCTGACCTGGCGGGCCACCCGCGTCGTGAACTTCGCCCAGGTGGGCCAGGCGATGTTCACCACCTTCATCGCCCTGTCCATCCAGACGGCGACGGGGTCCTGGTACGTCGCTCTCATCGGCGCGATCATCGCGGGCGCGATCCTCGGGGTGATCATCCAGTACCTGGTGCTCGGTCCGGTGAAGCGCATGGACACCTCGGGCGCCATCATCGCGACCTTCGGCGTCCTCATCGCCTTGCAGGCGGCCGCGGGCATGATCTGGGGCGGCGACAGCCAGGCGTACCCGCAGCCCTTCGGGAACTCGGCCATCACCCTCTTCGGCCACGAGTGGCCCCTGTCGGTGTACGACCTGGTCGTGATCGGCTTCGCAGCAGTACTGGTCGTGGGACTGACCCTGATCTTCACCCGTACGTCGCTGGGCCTGGCCATGCGGGCCACGGCCTTCAATCCGGAAGTCGCCCGGCTCTCGGGCGTCCGCGTCAGCCGCACGCTCACCATCGGCTGGGGGCTGGCCGGCATCGTCGGAGCCGTGGCCGGCGTCCTGGTCGCGCCCACCTCGACGATCTCGCCGAACAGCTTCGACATCCTCCTCGTGTTCGCATTCACGGCGGCCGTGATCGGCGGCCTCGACAGCCTCGTCGGCGCCGTCTCCATGGGCATCTTCACCGGACTCCTGCTGTCGGTGGTGTCCGGATACAGCGACTCCAGCAACGCGCCTGTGGCCGCGCTCGTGCTGCTCGCACTGAACCTCCTGCTCAAGCCCGAAGGCATCTTCGGGCACAACTCGGCACGATCGGTCTAGGGGGACGCGTGCGCAACCTCATGCGCCTGCCCGGTGCCCGGCTCGTCCTGCACGCGGTCGTCGTCATCGTCATCTGGCTGGTCATGGTGCAGGTGAACGACCGGGTCGACCCCCTCATGAACTACTACATCGCGCTCGTCGCGATGTACGCGACGGCCATGTTCGGAATGGTGATCCTGGTCGGCCTGTCGGGCCAGGTGTCGCTCGGCAACGGGGCGCTGATGGCCATCGGCGGCTACCTGTTCGCGCTCACGACGTTGAACTGGCAGACGGTGCCGATCCTGGGCGTGCCCATGAATGGCATCTGGGCCATGGTGTTCGCGGCGGTGGGCGGCGTCGTGTTCGGCCTGCTCATCGGCGTCCTCGGTGCCAGGCTGCGCGGCCCGTATCTGGCCGGGCTCACTCTCGGGATCGCGGTGGGCATTCCGGCCATCGCGAACCGGTTCCCCGACCTCCTCGGCGGTGAGACCGGTCTCCAGTTGACCGTCCCGTATCCCGAGGGCGGCTACGCGGCGCTCGACGCCGGCTTCGAGGACCAGTTCGCCGAGGTGGCACCGTCCGGAGAGGCCCTGCTGCCATCCGCTGACGCGTCGCTGGCGCCCGAGGAGTTGTTGACGGCGGACAACTTCCCGTCGGCCGACGCCACCGTGGCGCCAGAGGATCTGCTGACGGCCGACACCTTCCCGTCGGCCGACGCCACGGTGGCACCGGGGGACCTGCTGACGGCGGACAACTTCCCCTCCGCCGACGCGTCCGCCTCCGCAGGAGATCTCCTCACGCCCGACAGCTTCCCGTCCGGGGCAGCCTCGCTGTCGCCCGACCTCGGGGGCACCGACATCTCCGGCGTCGATCCCACCGGCACATCCGACATCGACCTGGGCTTCATCCTGGAAAGGTGGCAGGCGTCGTTGGCGGTGGCGGTGGCCTGCATCGTCGCCTTCGTCGCGCTCAACCTCGTGCGCGGCCGTCAGGGTCGCGTGTGGAAGGCGGTACGTGATGATCCGGTCGCCGCTGCCGTCTCGGGCATCTCGCCGGCCGGGTCGAAGGTGTCGGCGTTCGTCGTCAGCAGCCTGTTCGCCTCCCTGGCTGGTGCGGTCTTCGCCCAGATCCTCAGCTACGTCGGCCCCGGTGCTTTCGGTCTCGGCCTGTCCTTGTCCCTGCTCGTCGGTGTCGTCCTCGGCGGCCGCTCGTCGCTCGTGGGGGCGGTCATCGGTGCGGTCCTCCTGGTCTGGCTGCCGCAGTTCGTCCTCAGCCTCTCGGAGGACCGTGGCTGGGACGAGCAGGTGACGAACAACGCGCCCAACCTCATCTACGGCCTCCTGGTGGTGCTGGTGGTTCTCATCGCTCCCGGTGGGCTCATGGGCTCCATGCAAACGCTTGTAGCGAAGGTGACGAAGCGATAACGGCTCGCACGGGTATCTGCAAAACCGATGCAGGGCGTTTGGGGGGTGGCTACCCTCCACAACACATAGCGTTACCGGACGGTAACAACGAGTCCATCTGCATGCCGTGACGAACGTTGTTGCCTCGGTACGTCCACTTTGGGGAGGAACATCCGTGAGCAGAGTCATCGCGATCCGAGCGGTCGCATTCGGGGTGGTGGCGGCCGTCGCGCTCGCCGCTGCAGCTCCGTCGGGAGCCACCGCACCAGCGGCAGATCCCGGCGTCAGCGCTACCCAGATCGTCATCGGCACTACCACGCCACTCACGGGGCCTGCGTCCCCGGGCTATAAGGACGTCGCGCCGGCGGCCCAGGCCTACTTCAACTACGTGAACGCCAATGGCGGCATCAACGGCCGCAAGATCAAGTACGTCGTCAAGGACGATCAGTACAACCCGGCCAAGACGAAGAGCGCGACGAGCGAGCTGATCCTGCGCGACAAGGTCTTCGCGATCTTCGGTGCGCTGGGCACGCCGACCCACTCCGCCGTCGTGGCGGACATCAACCGGCGCGGGATCCCGGACATCTTCGTGAACACCGGCTCCTCGAACTTCGACAACCCGAGGCGCTACCCCACCACGTTCCCGTACTTCCCGTCGTACGTGGTTGAGGCCAAGACGATGGCGTTCTACATCCAGGGTGACGCGGCCCTGAACGCGAAGAAGAAGTGCCTCTTCTACCAGGACGGCGAATTCGGCGACAACGCCGCCGTCGGGTTCAACGCCGCGGGGATGACGTTCGACACCACGGTGTCCTACTTCTCCGGGCAGCAGGTCGCTCCGTTCACGTCGCAGATCACCAAGATGAAGTCGGCCGGTTGCGAGCTGGTCGTCTTCTTCGGCGTGACCTCGGCGACGGCGCAGATGCTCGGCACGGCTGCCAAGGCGGCCTTCAAGCCCACGTGGATGATCACGTCGGTCGGTTCCGACCCGTCGGTGCTCGGCGCGTCGCTGGGCTCCAGCGCCAATGCGCTGCTCAACGGCATCTACTCGCCCAGCTTCCTCGTTCCGATCCAGGATTCGAGCAACCCCTTCGTGAGCCAGATGAAGGTCATCGCGGACAAGAACAACCTGCCCTGGAACTTCTACACGTACTACGGGATCAACACCGCGTACGTGCTGTCCCAGGCGCTCAAGGCGGCCGGCCCCAACCTGACTCGGCAGGGGCTGATCAACGCCCTGCAGACGAAGGCCGCGACCTTCCGCTCGGCCGCCATCGTGCCGCTGGTCTTCAGCGCGAGGACGCACCAGGGCCTTCAGGGGTACTACATGGGCCAGTACAACGGCTCGGGCCAGCTGGTCCGCCTGACCAGTTACGTCATCACCGCGACGAGCGCCTCCACTGGCACCGCCAAGAAGACGACGTACCGAGCGCTCGCACCCACTCCCAAGCTGCTGCCGTAGATGAGGACCCAGATGAAGATGTCAGTCACGCGTCGCGTCCTCGCGACGGTCGCATCGGCCGGGCTGCTGCTCGTCGCAGCCCCCACCCTGGCACCGGCGAACGCTGCTGATGCCTGCGCCTTGGGCGCCACGTGCCAAGGGGCCCTCGCCGGGTCCCTTGGCACCAGTCCGGTCACCATCCAGATGCCGGCGAAGTTCAACGGCACGGTCCTGATGTACTCGCACGGATACCGGTTCTCCACGCCGGTGCCCGCCGCGTTCGCCGGACCCACTGCACTGAACCTCGGAGCGAACCCGGCCTACACGGCGATCCAGGTGCCCGCCTTCGCAGCGAGCTTCGGCAGCCCGGTCGCCTACCAGGCGAACAACAACCCCGAGGTGGCGCCGAACGACGCCGTGGCAGCGAACCTGCTGTCGCAGGGGTTCGCCCTGGCAGGGGCGGGCTACGCCAACCAGGGCTGGGCGGCCGCTGAGGGCGTCCAGGCCGGCGAGAACCTCATCCGCTACATCAACGGCGGAGCGATCGCCGGGGTGAAGCACATCCGGGCCTGGGGACCGTCGCTGGGCGGTCTGATCAGCCAGACCCTGGCCGAGCGGAACCCCGGCAAGATCCAGAGCGTCATGCCCTTCTGCGGTGCCGTCGCCGGTCCTGAGCAGGCCTTCAGCACGGCCATGACGGTGCTGTACTCGTGGAAGTCGCTCATCGCTCCCACGCTGAAGGTCGCCAACTACGGCAGTTACGCCGAGGCGCTGGGCGACCTGGGCACGGTCCTCAAGGTCCTCGGAGGGGCGGCCACCACACCGGTCACCCCGGTGGGGTACCCCTTGGCTCAGTCCAACCTGCTCGCGGGCCTCATGGGCGGACTGCCCACGAAGTCGTCGGTGTACGACGGCATCACCGTGAACCCGATCATCGACGTGCTCGCCCAGAACCCGGCCATCGGCCCGGGCGCGGCCCCGGGCGCAGCATCGGCACAGGGCTATTCTCCGGTGACTGCCGGCGCGAGCTCGGCAGTGGCGATGCTGCAGAACGTCGGGACCGCGGCTGCCCTGGGCATCCTCGGCCGGTTCGACCTCGAGCAGCGGGCTCGGCTCATCGCCCAGATCCCGCCCACCGAGTCGGCGAACTTCAGCGACAACGTGAACGTGAGCTACACGTCGCTGCTGTCACCCGAGCAGAGGGGCGAGTTCGGCGACACGCTGAACGCGACCACGGTCATGCCGAACAACCTCAACGCCATGCTCGCGACGCTCGATTCGACCAAGGGCAATGCCGCGGCCCGCTTCCCGGCGAACCCGAAGGCGATAGCTGCCGTTCGCGCCATCCCGGCGCCGAAGGGCACCTACGGCGTCCCGACGATGCTGATGTCGACGACGTACGACCCGGCAGTCCCCGCGGGCAACACCGGCTGGCTCTCCGACCGCCTGTCGGCCTCGTTCAAGAAGGGCGGCAGCAAGGGCGTGTACAAGGTCTCGGCCTTCTACACCGTGCCGCCGGCGAACGGTTGGACGTCGTTCGATCCGGGAGGCAAGGCACCCAGTACGCCGCTGTCCCTCGCGGCACTCGGCAGCAGTGGCGTCGGTCACTGCGTGTTCACCGGGGAGCAGATCATCGGGGCGGTGAGCACGTGGTCCAAGATCACGAACGCCACCTCGACGAAGCAGATGAAGGCCGCCAACCGCGGCTTCTGGGCGGTGCCGGGCGTGAACGGTGACGGTGGATTCCAGCCCGATCCGCTGAAGCGTCCCAACGCGAAGATCCAGCCGTAGGGATCAGCACGGCGCAGGTGCCGGAGGGGCGGGTGAGCGATCACCCGCCCCTCCGGCACGTCCGGTGGGTAGGGGCGACTTGCCGCTCGTGAGCAGCACCGCGTACCCTTCGGTCTACCGAAGACCGCTGGTCGCCGGTGGCAGGCAACTGCTTCCGGTCGAAGGTCCCACGAAAGTGGGCGGCCCGCGTAGGTGAACCGGTCGATAGATGCGCCTCGTGCGCACTCCCGCCCCGTGCGCCTGCGCCGGGGCGTCTTGCATTTGTGGGGCGTCACGAAAGGAGCCCCATGGCACGGCCGAACAAGGCGACGAGTGTCGCCGAGCTCGCCGACCACTTCCGCGAGTCGAATGCGGCAGTGCTCACCGAGTACCGCGGTCTGACCGTCGCGCAGCTGAAGACGCTGCGGCGCACGCTCGGATCGACGGTGACATATGCGGTGGTCAAGAACACCCTGACCAAGATCGCAGCGAAGGAAGCCGGCGTGACCGGCGTTGACGACATGCTGGCCGGACCGAGCGCGATCGCGTTCGTCAGGGGCGACGCCGTCGATGCCGCGAAGGTCATCAAGAACTTCGCCAAGGAGAACCCGAACCTGGTCATCAAGGGCGGGTACATGGATGGCAAGTCGCTGAGCGCGGCCGACATCCAGAAGATCGCCGACCTTGAGTCGCGCGAGGTCCTCCTGTCCAAGCTCGCAGGCGCCATGAAGGCGAAGCAGTCCCAGGCCGCCGCGCTGTTCGCAGCACCGCTGGCCAAGGCCGCTCGCGCCCTCGGGGCACTGCAGGCCAAGCTCGAGGCGGATCCCGCGGCCGTGGCCGCTGTGGATCCCGCTGCTGCACCCGCCGAAGAGGCGACGTCCGAGGCTCCGGCCGAGGCGTCCGCCGACGAGGCACCTGCTGAGGCACCCGCCGAGGCGACCGAGGCCGCTGCACCTGCAGAGGCCGCTGACACCGCCGAGACGCCCGCCGATGCGGCTGTCGAGGAAACCACCGAGGGCTAAAGGCCCACCCGGCCCTCGGCCGGATTGACCCGAAAGGACGCCATCATGGCGAAGTTGAGCACCGACGAGCTTCTCGACGCGTTCAAGGAAATGACGCTGCTTGAGCTCTCTGATTTCGTGAAGCTGTTCGAGGAGACGTTCGACGTCACCGCCGCTGCCCCGGTTGCGGTGGCTGCTGCCGCCCCTGCCGCCGGTGGTGGCGAGGCTGCTGCCGAGCAGGATGAGTTCGATGTCATCCTCGAGGCCGCTGGCGACAACAAGATCCCGGTCATCAAGGAGGTGCGCGCGCTCACGAACCTCGGCCTCAAGGAGGCCAAGGATCTCGTCGAGGCCGCCCCCAAGGCCGTTCTTGAGAAGGTCACCAAGGAGGCCGCTGAGAAGGCCAAGGAGACCCTCGAGGGCGTTGGCGCCAAGGTCAGCCTCAAGTAGTACCTGATCGAAGCGAAGGGGGGCGGCCCAGTGGGCCGCCCCCCTTCCGCGTCCCCGCCTCCACCCGCGCGTCGAGTGGTGAGTCGTTGGGGTTATGAGGGCCCTCCGAACCCCAACGACTCACCACTCGACCGGCAGTGCCGTGGGGGTCCTGGTCACGTGTTGGTTACGACGCTGTGGATAACCCTGTATGTGCTTGACGTTTCGTCGAATCCCCGTCACCATCCTCCTGCGTGGTGAATGCCGCGTGTGGTCCCCGGGCTTCGGCCCGCTCAACGAGGACCCGCCTGAGGTGCCCGGCGCAGTTCCGCTGTCGCCGCCGGGGCGCCCAGACCGGGTCGAGGGTGAGCGACGACCGATCCACCGGGTTAGACAGCGGTGTGCCCGTCGGGTATGCTGCCGCTTTGCGCTGCCCTCCAACTCCTGACGCCCTGGCCGTCAACTCGTCGCCTCCTCGGCACGAACTTGACATGCACAGGCTTCCTAGGTGTGGTCGGGCTCGGCTGGCGGCGCAGCAGCAGTACCCGCCGCACTGTGGAAGGAACTGATCTTGGCCGCCACGCGTTCCGACGTAACGCCGCTCTCCCCGGATTTGACCCGGGTCTCGTTCGCCAAGATCCGGGAGCCGCTCGCGGTTCCGGATCTGCTGGCTCTGCAAACGGCAAGCTTCGACTGGCTCCTCGGTGGTGACGAATGGCGGGCACGCGTTGCCGCGGCGATCGCCGCGGGCAACACGGAGATCCCCCAGTCGTCCGGGCTGACGGAGATCTTCGAGGAGATCAGCCCGATCGAGGACTTCGCCGGGTCGATGTCGCTGTCCTTCCGTGACCATCGGTTCGAGCCCCCGAAGTACACCGTCGACCAGTGCCGCGAGAAGGACTTCACGTACGCGGCCCCCCTGTTCGTCACGGCCGAGTTCATGAACAACGAGACGGGCGAGATCAAGTCGCAGACCGTCTTCATGGGCGACTTCCCGCTGATGACCAACAAGGGCACCTTCATCATCAACGGCACCGAGCGTGTCGTGGTGTCCCAGCTCGTCCGCTCGCCGGGCGTCTACTTCGAGCGGTCCGTCGACAAGGCGACCGACAAGGACGTCTACGTCGCGAAGATCATCCCCAGCCGGGGCGCGTGGCTGGAGTTCGAGATCGACAAGAAGGACCTCGTTGCGGTCCGCGTCGACCGCAAGCGCAAGCAGCCGGTCTCGGTGCTGCTCAAGGCCCTCGGCATGACCCGTGACGAGATCGTCGAGCGCTTCGGCCAGTACGAGACCTTCATGGCCACGCTGGAGAAGGACAACATCGGCAGCCAGGAAGACGCGCTGCTCGACATCTACCGCAAGCTGCGCCCGGGCGAACCGCCCACGGTCGACAACGCACGCAACCTCCTCGACAACTTCTACTTCAACCCGAAGCGCTACGACCTCGCCAAGGTCGGCCGCTACAAGGTGAACAAGAAGCTGGGCCTCAACCTCGAGCTCGGGCAGAGCGTCCTCACCCAGGAGGACATCGTCGCGACCATCGAGTACCTCGTTCGCCTGCACGCCGGGCTGACGACCATCGAGGGCCCCCGCGGCACCGTGGCCTGCGAGACCGACGACATCGACCACTTCGGCAATCGCCGTCTGCGCACCGTCGGCGAGCTGATCCAGAACCAGATCCGCACCGGGCTGTCCCGCATGGAGCGCGTCGTTCGCGAGCGCATGACCACGCAGGACGTTGAGGCGATCACGCCGCAGACCCTGATCAACATCCGCCCCGTGGTGGCCTCGATCAAGGAGTTCTTCGGCACCTCCCAGCTGTCGCAGTTCATGGACCAGACCAACCCGCTGTCGGGCCTGACGCACAAGCGTCGCCTCTCGGCGCTCGGCCCCGGCGGCCTCTCGCGCGAGCGCGCCGGCTTCGAGGTCCGCGACGTCCACCCGTCGCACTACGGCCGCATGTGCCCGATCGAGACCCCGGAAGGCCCGAACATCGGCCTGATCGGGTCGCTGGCCACGTACGGGCGCATCAACGCGTTCGGCTTCGTCGAGACGCCCTACCGCAAGGTCGTCAAGGGCCGCGTCACCGACGAGATCGACTACCTCACGGCCGACGAGGAGGACCTCCACATCGTCGCCCAGGCGAACACGACGATCGACGCCGACGGCAAGATGCTCGACGACCGCGTGCTCGTGCGTCGCAAGGGCCTTGCGAGCGGCGAGGTCGACCTGGTCCTGCCGACCGAGGTCGACTACATGGACGTGTCCCCGCGCCAGCTCTGGTCGGTGGCCACGGCGATGATCCCGTTCCTGGAGCACGACGACGCCAACCGGGCCCTGATGGGCTCGAACATGCAGCGTCAGGCAGTTCCTCTCCTGCGCTCGGAGGCACCGCTCGTCGGCACCGGTATGGAGTTCCGTGCGGCGTACGACGCGGGCGACGTCATCAAGGCCGAGCAGGCGGGCGCGGTGTCCGAGGTCTCGGCCGACTCCGTCACCCTGGCCAACGACGACGGCAGCTACCGCACCTACCGGCTCGAGAAGTTCCACCGCTCGAACCAGGGCACCTGCTTCAACCAGAAGCCGATCGTTCGCGAGGGCGAGCGCGTGGAGAAGGGCCAGGTCATCGCCGACGGCCCGTCGACCGAGCTCGGCGAGATGGCGCTCGGCCGCAACCTGCTCGTGGCCTTCATGTCGTGGGAGGGCCACAACTACGAGGACGCGATCATCCTCAACCAACGCCTCGTGCAGGACGACGTCCTCTCGTCGATCCACATCGAGGAGCATGAGGTCGATGCCCGCGACACCAAGCTCGGCCCGGAGGAGATCACCCGCGACATCCCGAACGTGTCCGAGGAGGTGCTTGCCGATCTCGATGAGCGCGGCATCATCCGCATCGGCGCCGACGTGGTGCCCGGCGACATCCTCGTCGGCAAGGTCACGCCCAAGGGCGAGACCGAGCTGACCCCTGAGGAGCGCCTGCTTCGCGCCATCTTCGGCGAGAAGGCGCGCGAGGTGCGCGACACGTCGCTCAAGGTGCCGCACGGTGAGTCGGGCAAGGTCATCGGCGTGCGCGTGTTCGACATCGACGAGGGCGACGAGCTCCCGCCGGGCGTCAACCGCCTCGTGCGCGTGTACATCGCGCAGAAGCGCAAGATCACCGAGGGCGACAAGCTTGCCGGCCGCCATGGAAACAAGGGCGTCATCGCGAAGATCCTGCCCCCTGAGGACATGCCGTTCCTCGAGGACGGGACTCCCGTCGATGTCGTGCTCAACCCGCTGGGCGTTCCCGGCCGAATGAACATCGGCCAGATCCTGGAGACGCACCTGGGCTGGGCCGCCTCGGCCGGCTGGGACATCGATCCGAAGGATCCGCGCGGAGCCCGCCTGCCCGAGGAGTGCAAGTCGGTGCCCCGCAACACGAAGGTGGCGACACCCGTGTTCGACGGTGCTCGTGAGGAGGAGCTCGCGCTCGTCCTTGACTCCACCCGGACGACGGATGACGGGCTCAAGCTCGTGGGCAATGACGGCAAGGCGTACCTGTTCGACGGTCGTAGCGGCGAGCCCATCCCGGGTCGCATCGCGGTCGGGTACATCTACATCCTGAAGCTGCTCCACCTGGTCGACGACAAGATCCACGCACGCTCGACCGGTCCGTACTCGATGATCACCCAGCAGCCGCTGGGCGGCAAGGCGCAGTTCGGTGGACAGCGTTTCGGCGAGATGGAGGTGTGGGCCCTCGAGGCCTACGGAGCCGCCTACGCGCTGCAGGAGCTGCTCACCATCAAGTCCGACGACGTGCTCGGTCGCGTCAAGGTCTACGAGGCGATCGTCAAGGGCGAGAACATCCCCGAGCCGGGTATCCCGGAGTCGTTCAAGGTTCTCATCAAGGAGATGCAGTCCTTGTGCCTCAACGTGGAGGTGCTGTCCAGCGACGGCATGTCCATCGAGATGCGCGACAGCGATGACGACGTCTTCCGCGCCGCCGAGGAGCTCGGTATCGACCTGTCCCGGCGCGAGCCGAGCAGCGTCGAGGAGCTCTAGATCCGGGCTAGCCGAGTCCACCAGAACTGACCGAAGACCGAAACGAACGAAGGACACCAAACGTGCTTGACGTCAACTTCTTCGACGAACTGCGCATCGGACTGGCCACGGCGGAGGACATCCGCACCTGGTCGTACGGCGAGGTGAAGAAGCCCGAAACGATCAACTACCGCACGCTCAAGCCAGAGAAGGACGGCCTGTTCTGCGAGAAGATCTTCGGGCCCACGCGTGACTGGGAGTGCTACTGCGGCAAGTACAAGCGCGTGCGCTTCAAGGGCATCATCTGCGAGCGCTGCGGTGTCGAGGTCACTCGGGCCAAGGTGCGTCGCGAGCGCATGGGCCACATCGAGCTGGCGGCACCCGTCACGCACATCTGGTACTTCAAGGGCGTGCCCAGCCGCCTGGGCTACCTGCTCGATCTGGCGCCGAAGGACCTGGAGAAGGTCATCTACTTCGCTGCCTACATGATCACGTGGGTCGACGTCGACGGCCGCCATGAGGCGCTGCCGACACTGGAGAGCCAGCTCGGGGTCGAGAAGAAGCAGATCGCCAACCGTCGCGACTCTGACATCGAGGGTCGTCAGCAGAAGCTCGAGGCCGACCTGGCCGAGCTCGAGGCGGAGGGCGCCAAGTCCGACGTGCGCCGCAAGGTGCGCGAGTCCGGCGAGCGCGAGATGGCCTCCATCCGGCGCAAGGCCGACGGGGACATCGAGCGGCTCGACCGCATCTTCGATCGCTTCCGCACGCTCAAGGTCCAGGACCTCGAGGGCGACGAGATGCTCTACCGCGAGATGCGCGACCGCTACGGCCGCTGGTTCGACGGTGGCATGGGCGCCGCCGCGATCCAGAAGCGCCTGGAGTCCTTCGACCTCGAGAACGAGTCGCTCGTCCTGCGCGAGGTCGTTGCCACCGGCAAGGGCCAGAAGAAGACGCGCGCCCTCAAGCGCCTCAAGGTCGTCACGGCGTTCCTCAACACGACCAACTCGCCCAAGGGCATGGTCCTCGACGCAGTTCCGGTCATCCCGCCGGACCTGCGCCCGATGGTCCAGCTCGACGGCGGCCGCTTCGCGACGTCGGATCTGAACGACCTCTACCGTCGTGTCATCAACCGCAACAACCGCTTGAAGCGCCTGCTCGACCTCGGCGCACCCGAGATCATCGTCAACAACGAGAAGCGCATGCTCCAGGAGGCCGTCGACGCACTGTTCGACAACGGCCGCCGTGGCCGGCCCGTCACCGGGCCGGGCAACCGGGCGCTGAAGTCGCTGTCCGACATGCTGAAGGGCAAGCAGGGCCGCTTCCGCCAGAACCTGCTCGCAAGCGCGTCGACTACTCCGGCCGCTCGGTCATCGTCGTCGGCCCTCAGCTCAAGCTGCACCAGTGCGGTCTGCCGAAGCAGATGGCCCTCGAGCTGTTCAAGCCGTTCGTGATGAAGCGGCTCGTCGACCTGAACCACGCGCAGAACATCAAGAGCGCCAAGCGCATGGTCGAGCGTTCGCGGCCCGTGGTGTGGGACGTCCTCGAAGAGGTCATCCGTGAGCACCCCGTGCTCCTGAACCGGGCACCCACCCTGCACCGGCTGGGTATCCAGGCGTTCGAGCCACAGCTGATCGAGGGCAAGGCCATCCAGATCCATCCGCTCGTCTGCACGGCGTTCAACGCCGACTTCGACGGGGACCAGATGGCTGTCCACCTGCCCCTGTCCGCAGAGGCGCAGGCCGAGGCTCGCATCCTCATGCTGTCGAGCAACAACATCCTGTCGCCGGCGAACGGTCGTCCGATCACGACGCCGACCCAGGACATGGTGCTCGGCATCTACTTCATGACGTCCGATCGCGCCGACACCGAGGGCGACGGTCGTGCCTTCACGTCGGTGGCCGAGGCGCTGATGGCGTTCGACGCGAAGTCGATCTCCATCCAGGCGAACGTCACCATCCGACTGGAGTCCGGCCTTCCGCCCGAGGGCTATGAGGCCCCGGAGGAGTGGGAGCCGGGCCAGCCGTTCCTGCTCAAGACGACGCTCGGTCGCGCGCTGTTCAACGAGGCGCTCCCGGAGGACTACCCGTTCGTCAACGTCCAGGTCGACAAGAAGGTCCTCGGGCTGACGGTCAACCGGCTTGCCGAGCTCTACCCGAAGGTCCAGGTGGCCGACACTCTCGACCGCCTCAAGGCCCTCGGCTTCTACTGGGCGACACGGTCGGGTGTCACCATCTCCATCTCCGACGTCATCGCGCCCCCGGCCAAGGCCGGGCTGCTCGCCAACGCGGAGGAGAAGGCCGCCAAGGTCGAGACCCAGTACGGCCGTGGTCTGATCACCGACTCCGAGCGCCGTCAGGAGCTCATCGAGATCTGGACGCGCGCGACCGACGAGGTCGCCAAGGCCATGCAGGAGAACTTCCCGCCGACCAACCCCGTTCACATGATGGTCGACTCGGGCGCTCGCGGTAACTTCATGCAGGTACGTCAGATCGCCGGCATGCGTGGCCTCGTCGCCAACCCGAAGGGCGAGATCATCCCCCGCCCGATCAAGTCGAACTTCCGTGAGGGCCTGTCCGTGCTCGAGTACTTCATCTCGACGCACGGTGCTCGCAAGGGACTGGCCGACACGGCACTGCGTACCGCCGATTCCGGCTACCTGACCCGTCGTCTGGTCGACGTCTCCCAGGACGTCATCATCCGGGAGGTCGACTGCGGCACCGACCGTGGCGCGCAGATCGTCATCGGCGAGCGGGTCGGCGACGTCCTGCGTACCGTCGAGAACCTCGACACCTCCGTGGCGTCGCGCACACTGGCTCGGGACGTCGAGGTCGACGGTGTCGTGGTCGCGCCTGCCGGCGAGGAGCTCACGCTGCCCCGCTTGGAGGAGATCGTCGCCCAGGGCGCGGACTCGATCCGCGTCCGCTCGGTGCTGACCTGCGAGAGCTCGGTCGGTACCTGCGCCATGTGCTACGGGCGCTCGATGGCGACCGGCAAGCTCGTCGATGTCGGCGAGGCGATCGGCATCGTCGCCGCCCAGTCGATCGGCGAGCCCGGAACCCAGCTGACCATGCGCACGTTCCACACCGGCGGCGTCGCCGGCGAGGACATCACGCACGGCCTGCCCCGCGTCGTCGAGCTCTTCGAGGCACGCACGCCCAAGGGCGTGGCGCCGATCAGCGAGGTCTCGGGACGCGTTCGCATCGACGACACGGACAAGACCCGCAAGATCGTGGTCGTGCCTGACGACGGATCCGAGGAGATCGCGCAGCCGGTGTCGAAGCGCTCCAAGCTGCTCGTCGAGGACGGGCAGCACGTGTCGGTGGGTCACCAGCTCATCGCCGGTGCCGTCGATCCCAAGCAGGTGCTGCGCATCCTGGGCCAGCGTCAGGTGCAGCTGCACCTCGTCGACCAGGTCCAGAAGGTGTACCGCTCGCAGGGCGTGTCGATCCACGACAAGCACATCGAGGTCATCGTTCGCCAGATGCTCAAGCGCATCATCATCGTCGAGGCGGGCGACTCGGACTTCCTGGCCGGCGAGCTGATCGAGAAGTCCATCTTCGAGGCGGCCAACCGCCGCGTCGTGGCCGAGGGCGGCACCCCCGCCTCCGGTCGTCCCGAGCTGATGGGCATCACCAAGGCGTCGCTGGCCACGGAGTCGTGGCTGTCGGCCGCCTCCTTCCAGGAGACGACGCGGGTACTCACCGATGCTGCCATTCACGCCAAGAGCGATCCGCTGCTCGGTCTGAAGGAGAACGTCATCCTTGGCAAGCTCATCCCAGCGGGAACCGGCATGCCGGTCTACCGCAACGTTCGGGTCGAGCCCACCGAGGAGGCCAAGACGGCGATGTACGCCAGCTTCGGCGGCTACGACGACCTCGACTACAGCGCCTTCGGCGCAACGTCGGGCGCGGCCGTGCCGCTCGAGGAGTTCGACTTCCGCGGGTACAACGCTTAGCAGTAGGCGCATCCGCAACAGAGGGAGGGTTCACTCGAACCCTCCCTCTGTCATGTCGTGGGACCGCATCAACCGGGGGAGTGGGGCGGCTCATCGTGGTCTCCTGTGGTGCAGCGCGGCTTTCGTCGTAGATTGAGCACATGAGTGACATGAACCAGCAGCCCATCGACCCCCAGGACAGCCCCGTCGTCGAGGACGTGCCGACGCCTGCCGAGCCGTCGTGGCCCGCGCCGGCCGCCGACACCGTCGTCCCGGCCGCGGAGCCCGTCGTCCCGGCCGCGGAACCGATCGTGGTGGCACCCCAGGCCTCGGGGGCGCCCGATCCCCAGGCGCCCGCCCAGTGGCCCACGGCCGGGTACGCCGCAGCGCCGGCCGACGCCTACGCTCCAGCCGCCTATCCCGCGTACGCGGCGCCCGCCGTCGCCCCCACGCAGACGTCCAGCAACGCGATCATCGCGATCATCCTGGCCGTGCTGTCCTGGGCCGTGTGCCCGATCATCCCCGCCGTGATCTCGCTTGTCTTCGCCTCGATGGCCACCAAGGAGATCGAGGCGTCCGGGGGCCGGATCCAGGGTCAGGGGTTGGTGACCGCGTCGAAGATCGTCTCGTGGATCAACATCGGCCTGTGGGCAGCCGTCGTCGTCGTCGGTGGGTTCATGGTCGTGCTCATCGCCATCGCCGGCGGCTTCAGCTCGAACGCCGGCTAGTCCTGCGGACGCCGGCGGCTCCTGCCGGGTGCCCGCTGATGATGTGGGTACCCGGATGGGGGTGCCGGGTCAGCGTCTGAACGTGCCCAGGCCGTTGCCGTTGAGGTGCTCGACGAACAGCGTGCCCGCCCGCGGGTCGATGACGACCTCTGAGATCCCCACGGCATTCTCGCCGGTGGGCTCGTAGGAGAAGCGGTTGCCGCCCCACGACGTGAGGGGGAACGCCATCGGCTTCGGTCCTAGGAGGAGCGCCAGCTGTGAGCCCCGACGCTCGATGCGCGCCGGTCCGAAGTAGCGGTTCGCGTAGACCCCTGTGTACCTCTGGAGCGCGCGGGACGGCGTCGCACCCGCGGGCGGGGTCTTGTCGGCCAGGACGCTCGGGTTCACGTACAACGGGGCGAAGGCGAACTGCGCGAGCAGCGGCAGCCAGTCGCGCTGGACCTTCCCCGTCTCGGCGATGTCGATGAACGACTCGGCGATGGTCTCTGCCTCGCCGTTCGCCTGCGCGTTGCTCATCACCACGATGCCCAGGCCGGCGTCGGGAATGAGCTCGACCACCGTGCCGGCGCCCAGAGCGAAGGCGCCACTATGGCTCCACTTGACGTGTCCTGTTCCGTCGACCCCCGTGCCGATGCCGTAGCCGTAGCCGCCGGAACGGCCGGCGGGGTCCTTCGAGGGACTGCTGTCCATCACCGGCTGCCGCATGAGTTGAAGAACCTCGGGCTTGATCAGCTGCTGGCCGTCGATGGAGCCGCCCGCCAGCTGGAGGCGAAGCCAGCGCGCCATGTCGTTGGCGGTCGAGCTGAGTCCACCGGCCGCCGACTGTGCCTGCGGGTCGCGCGTCTCGCCGTGCTTCCACACCCCGTTCACCTTGACGTGCGTGAGGGCCTTGTTGGCGGCATTCCAGTAGTCGTCGAAGACGTAGCTGCTGGACGTCATCCCGGCGGGGATGAAGAGCGTGTTGCGGGCGAGGTTCTCCCATGAGGTCGCATTGGCCTTGGCGACCGCCTCGGCGCCGGCTGTCAGCCCGAAGTTCGTGTAGTCGTAGACGGCGCGGAAGGGGTGGAGCGGGAGGTATCGAAGGCGGCTGAGGATCTGCGCTCGGCCGTACCCGATGTCCTCCAGATCGTCTCCTGCATGCTCGGGGAGCCCGCTGCGGTGGGAGAACATGTCGCCGATCGTGACGTTGCGCGTCACGTAGGGGTCCTTCAGCGCGAAGGTGCCGAGCTCCCCCCTGATCGGGTCGCTCCAGTCGACGGTGCCGTCGGACACCGAGCGCGACACGACGGTGGCGGCGACCGGCTTGGAGACACTGGCCATCTGGAAGCGGGTGTCGGCGTCCACTGGCGTGTTCGTCCCGGCCTCGCGTACGCCATAGCCGGCATTGAGCAGGACGCGGTCCTGGTAGACCACGGCCACGGCCATGCCGGGCACGCCGACCCGACGCTGCACCTCGGCGACCAGTCCGGGGATCGCGGCGACGCCCGCGGCCACGTTCGCCTCGGTGATCGCAGTGGCGGTCCAGGCGCCGGGGCTCGGTGAGTCAGGGGCGGCAGGCCGACTCGCGGGGGCCGCGGCCACGGAGGGGAGGCACAGCGTGGCGAGAACGGCGGCGATCGCCACGGCGGCAGCGGGTCTCTTCATGGCCGGATGGTACCCAGTCGGTCCGGAATGGCCATATTCGTCCCTCCGGTGCCCGGCCCGAGGCCGGCGGAGACAGAGACCAACCGTCGAGTGGCGCCTTGTGGTCGAGGCACACCGCCTGGAGCCCAGCCACACGCCGCCACTCGACGGTTGGCTGGACGCCGAAGCGGGCGGTGGGGGACCCGTTTTGACTCAGCCGAAGGGGGGCGGCTAATCTTGCTCCTTGTGCCTGACCCCTCAGGCACACCCCACCATGCGTGGCTTCCCCAATCGCGGTGACCAGCAGATGGTCACCTGCCTGGTGAGACACCGCATGCGGGCGGCTCCCGCCGCTGGGGCTCCACCCACGATGTGATGGCCGTGCACGCGCGAAAGCTGCGCGACACACCCGACCGCGTGGGTCGGAGAGCAGGACCCGCAGGACCGTACGGCGACGAAGCACGAGAACTCGAGAAGAAGGCAGGAAGGCAACAGTGCCAACCATCCAGCAGCTGGTCCGCAAGGGCCGGCAGGACAAGGTTTCCAAGAACAAGGCGCCGGCCCTCAAGGGCAGCCCGCAGCGCCGCGGCGTGTGCACGCGCGTCTACACGACGACCCCGAAGAAGCCGAACTCGGCGCTTCGCAAGGTGGCGCGTGTTCGCCTGACCTCCGGTATCGAGATCACCGCCTACATTCCCGGCGTGGGTCACAACCTGCAGGAGCACTCGATCGTGCTCGTCCGCGGCGGTCGCGTCCGCGACCTGCCGGGCGTGCGGTACAAGGTCATCCGCGGTGCGCTCGACACGCAGGGCGTCAAGAACCGCAAGCAGGCTCGTTCACGCTACGGCGCGAAGAAGGAGAAGGGCTAATGCCTCGCAAGGGTCCCGCTGCCAAGCGGCCAGTCGTCATCGACCCGGTGTACAGCACCCCCATGGTCACCCAACTGATCAACAAGGTGCTGCTCGACGGCAAGCGCTCCACCGCTGAGAAGATCGTCTACGGCGCGCTCGAGGGCTGCCGCGAGAAGACGGGCACCGATCCCGTCCAGACGCTCAAGCGTGCGCTCGACAACGTCAAGCCCACCCTCGAGGTGCGCTCCCGTCGCGTCGGCGGCGCCACCTACCAGGTG
Organism: Actinomycetota bacterium; assembly: GCA_016717115.1. Taxonomy (GTDB): domain Bacteria; phylum Actinomycetota; class Actinomycetes; order S36-B12; family S36-B12; genus UBA10649. The sequence goes on along the minus strand of JADKGE010000001.1, from coordinate 246,918 downwards.
CCCGTCGAGGTCAAGGCGGCCCGCAGCAACACGCTCGCGCTGCGCTGGCTCATCGGCTACTCGCGGCAGCGTCGCGAGAAGACCATGACCGAGCGCCTCATGAACGAGATCCTCGATGCCTCCAACGGGCTCGGTGCCGCGGTGAAGAAGCGCGAGGACACGCACAAGATGGCCGAGTCCAACAAGGCCTTCGCGCACTACCGCTGGTAACCGCGACCACCACACCCACGAACGCACCCTCGAAAGCAAACGGAGAACGACGTGTCGACCGAGACCGCCCTCGATCTGGCCAGAACCCGGAACATCGGGATCATGGCCCATATCGACGCGGGCAAGACCACGACCACCGAGCGGATCCTGTTCTACACGGGGATCAACTACAAGATCGGTGAGGTGCACGAGGGCGCCGCGACGATGGACTGGATGGAGCAGGAGCAGGAGCGCGGCATCACGATCACGTCCGCCGCCACCACCTGCCACTGGCACGACCACACCATCAACATCATCGACACGCCCGGTCACGTCGACTTCACCGTCGAGGTCGAGCGCTCGCTGCGCGTACTCGACGGCGCCGTCACGGTTTTCGACGGAGTGGCGGGCGTCGAGCCCCAGTCGGAGACCGTGTGGCGTCAGGCCGACCGCTACAACGTGCCCCGCATCTGCTTCGTGAACAAGCTCGACCGCACCGGCGCGAACTTCTACATGTGCGTCGACATGATCATCTCGCGCCTCGGCGCGACACCGCTGGTCCTCCAGCTCCCGATCGGCAACGAGTCCGACTTCCTCGGTGTCGTCGACCTGGTCGGCATGCGGGCGCTCACGTGGCGCGGCGAGACCCAGAAGGGCGAGGACTACGCGGTCGAGGAGATCCCGGCCGACCTCGCCGAGCAGGCGGCGGAGTGGCGCGAGAAGCTGCTCGAGACCCTCTCCGAGGCCGACGACGAGATCATGGTCAAGTTCCTCGACGGCGAGGAGCTCACCGTCGACGAGATCAACGCAGCCATCCGTCGCGCGACGCTGGCCGACAAGCTCACCCCCGTGCTCACCGGCTCCGCGTTCAAGAACAAGGGCGTGCAGCCCATGCTTGACGCGGTCGTCGCGTACCTCCCGTCGCCGCTGGACATTCGGGCGATCGAGGGTTACAAGCCCGGTCACGAGGACGTCATCATCGAGCGTCAGCCGAGCGACGCCGAGCCGTTCGCCGCGTTGGCCTTCAAGATCATGACCGACCCGCACCTCGGCAAGCTCACCTACATCCGCGTCTACTCCGGCCGCCTCAGACCGGCACCCAGGTGCTGAACTCGGTCAAGGGCCGCAAGGAGCGCATCGGCAAGATCTACCGGATGCACGCCAACAAGCGTGAGGAGATCGACTCGGTGGGCGCCGGCGACATCGTCGCCGTCATGGGCCTCAAGGACACCACCACGGGCGAGACGCTGTGCGACTCCGCAAGAACCCTGTCGTCCTCGAGTCGATGAACTTCCCGGCCCCGGTCATCCACGTGGCGATCGAGCCGAAGACCAAGAGCGACCAGGACAAGCTCGGCGTCGCCATCCAGCGCCTGTCCGACGAGGACCCGACCTTCCACGTTCGTACGGACGAGGAGACCGGCCAGACGATCATCGGCGGAATGGGCGAGCTTCATCTCGAGGTGCTCGTCGACCGCATGAAGCGTGAGTTCCGGGTCGAGGCCAACGTCGGCAAGCCTCAGGTGGCCTATCGCGAGACCATCACCAAGAAGGTCGACCGCATCGACTACACGCACAAGAAGCAGACGGGTGGCTCCGGCCAGTTCGCCAAGGTGCAGATCGCCATGGAGCCTACGGGCGGCGATGAGGGCGGCTACGAGTTCCTCAACAAGGTCACCGGTGGTCGCATCCCCCGTGAGTACATCCCGTCGGTCGACGCGGGCGCGCAGGAGGCCATGGAGACCGGCGTCCTCGCCGGCTACCCGATGGTCGACGTTCGCGTGACCCTCCTCGACGGCGCGTACCACGATGTCGACTCTTCGGAGCTGGCATTCAAGATCGCCGGGTCGATGGCCTTCAAGGATGGCGCGCGCAAGGCCGGACCGGTCCTGCTCGAGCCGATGATGGCCGTCGAGGTCACGACCCCTGAGGACTTCATGGGCGACGTGATCGGCGACCTGAACTCCCGCCGTGGCCAGATCCAGGCCATGGAGGAGCGTTCCGGTGCCCGGGTCGTCAAGGCCCTCGTGCCCCTGTCGGAGATGTTCGGCTACGTCGGCGACCTCCGCAGCAAGACCCAGGGACGCGCCAGTTACAGCATGCAGTTCGACTCCTACGCCCAGGTTCCGCAGAACGTGGCGGTGGAGATTATCGCTAAGGCTCGCGGCGAATAACCGCGGATCACGCACCACCCATAACCAAGAGAACAGAAATCCGATCCGCGACATCGCCGGACGGCACGATCCGAAAAGGGAGAACTCAGGTGGCTAAGGCCAAGTTTGAGCGCACCAAGCCGCACGTCAACATCGGCACCATCGGTCACATCGACCATGGCAAGACGACGCTGACCGCTGCGATCACCAAGGTGCTGCACGACAAGTACCCGGACGTGAACCCGTTCACGCCGTTCGACATGATCGACAAGGCGCCCGAAGAGCGTCAGCGCGGCATCACGATCTCGATCGCGCACGTCGAGTACCAGACCGAGGCGCGTCACTACGCGCACGTCGACTGCCCCGGTCACGCCGACTACATCAAGAACATGATCACCGGCGCGGCCCAGATGGACGGCGCGATCCTCGTGGTCGCCGCCACCGACGGCCCGATGCCGCAGACCAAGGAGCACGTGCTCCTGGCCCGCCAGGTCGGCGTGCCCTCGATCGTCGTTGCCCTGAACAAGTGCGACATGGTCGACGACGAGGAGCTCATCGAGCTCGTCGAGATGGAGGTCCGCGAGCTGCTGTCCGGGTACGAGTACCCGGGCGACGACCTTCCGGTCGTGCGCGTGGCGGCCTTCCCGGCGCTGCAGGGCGACGAGAAGTGGGCTGGGTCGATCCTTGGAGCTCATGAACGCGGTCGACGAGTTCATCCCGACGCCCGAGCGCGAGGTCGACAAGGCGTTCCTGATGCCCGTCGAGGACGTGTTCACGATCACCGGTCGCGGCACCGTCGTCACCGGCCGCATCGAGCGCGGCATCGTCAAGGTCAACGAGGAGATCGAGGTCGTCGGCATCCACCCCGGCCCGCCCACGAAGACCGTCGTCACCGGCGTCGAGATGTTCCGCAAGCTGCTCGACGAGGGCCAGGCCGGCGAGAACGTCGGACTCCTCCTTCGTGGTGTCAAGCGCGAGGACGTCGAGCGTGGGCAGGTCTGTTGCAAGCCGGGCTCGATCAACCCGCACACCGAGTTCGAGGCTCAGGTGTACATCCTGTCGAAGGACGAGGGCGGCCGTCACACGCCGTTCTTCAACAACTACCGGCCGCAGTTCTACTTCCGGACCACTGACGTCACCGGCGTCGTGTACCTGCCCGAGGGCACCGAGATGGTCATGCCCGGCGACAACACCGACATGCGCGTTGAGCTGATCCAGCCCATCGCCATGGAGGAAGGCCTGCGCTTCGCCATCCGCGAGGGTGGTCGCACGGTCGGCGCCGGCCGCGTCACCAAGATCCTGAAGTAGCGAAAGCCCGCCACTTCACGAGCTGGCTCGGGTGGGGGCGCGACCCTGCCCACCACGAATCACCAGTACGGCACGAACCGCTCCACCAGCACCAGACCATTCGTAGCGGCACTACACGAGTAAGGACACCGAAGCCACCATGGCGGGACAGAAGATCCGCATCCGGCTCAAGGCCTACGACCACGAGGTCATCGACAGCTCGGCGCGCAAGATCGTCGAGACGGTGACGCGTACTGGTGCGCAGGTCGCGGGCCCGGTGCCGCTGCCGACCGAGAAGAACGTCTACTGCGTCATCCGCTCGCCCCACAAGTACAAGGACAGCCGCGAGCACTTCGAGATGCGCACCCACAAGCGCCTCATCGACATCCTCGATCCCACGCCGAAGACCGTCGACTCGCTCATGCGTCTCGACCTGCCAGCGGGCGTGGACATCGAGATCAAGCTCCCGAGGCACGCAGCCTACCAGGCGGACGAAAGATGGCACAAGGAGGCGTCTGGGCGAGAAGCTCGGCATGACCCAGGTCTGGGACGAGAACAACAAGGTCGTTCCCGTGACCGTGGTCAAGGCCGGGCCGTGCGTCGTCACCCAGGTCCGCTCCCCGGAGACCGACGGCTATTCCGCCGTGCAGATTGCATTCGGCGCGATCGACCCGCGCAAGGTGAACAAGCCTCAGGCGGGTCACTTCGCGAAGGCCGGCGTCACACCGCGTCGCCACATCGTCGAGATCCGCACCGAGGATGCGTCCGAGTACACGCTCGGCCAGGAGATCGGCACCGACACGTTCGAAGCCGGACAGATGGTCGACGTGATCGGAACCACCAAGGGCAAGGGCTTCGCCGGTGTCATGAAGCGGCACGGCTTCCACGGGCTGAAGGCCTCGCACGGTGTCCAGCGCAAGCATCGGTCGCCGGGCTCCATCGGCGGCTGCGCGACCCCGGCCGCGTGTTCAAGGGCATGAGGATGGCCGGCCGCATGGGTGGCGTCCGCCAGACCACCCAGAACCTCAAGGTGGCACGCGGTCGACGCCGAGAGCGGCCTGCTGCTCATCAAGGGTGCCATCCCCGGCCCCAAGGGGCGGCCTCGTGTTCGTCCGCACGGCTGTCAAGAGGACCAGGCATGACCGCGGTAGACGTCCGCACCCCAGCGGGCAAGGCATCCGGCAGCGTCGAGCTGCCGGCGGAGATCTTCGACGTGCAGGTCAACGTTCCGTTGATCCATCAGGTGGTGGTCGCGCAGCTCGCTGCCGCACGCCAGGGCACGGCCGACACCAAGACGCGTGCGGAGGTCAGCGGCGGTGGCCGCAAGCCCTACAAGCAGAAGGGCACCGGCCGGGCCCGTCAGGGCTCGATCCGCGCTCCCCAGTTCACCGGTGGCGGTGTGGTCCACGGACCGCACCCGCGCGACTACTCGCAGCGCACTCCCAAGAAGATGAAGGCCGCCGCACTTCGCGGTGCCTTGTCCGACCGGGCACGTGACGGCCGTATCCACGTCGTGACCGAACTGGTCACGGGCGACGCCCCCTCGACGAAGGCCGCCATCGCTGCGCTGTCGGCGCTCGGGCTCGACGGCAACGTGCTCGTCGCCATCGACCGCGACGACGACGTTTCGGCCTTGAGCCTGCGCAACGTGCCGTCGGTGCACCTCATCTACGTCGACCAGCTCAACACCTACGACGTCCTCGTCAGCGACCAGGTGCTCTTCACCTCCGCTGCGCTCGATGCCTTCCTCGCTGGCCCGACCGGCAAGGGCAAGGCCGTCGGCACCGAGCCACGGAAAGGAGGCCTCGGAATGAGGATCTCCGACCCGCGCGACATCCTGCTCGCGCCGGTGATCTCGGAGAAGAGCTACGGGCTGCTCGACGAGAACAAGTACACGTTCGTCGTGTCGCCGGACGCCAACAAGACCCAGATCAAGATCGCGGTCGAGCAGGTGTTCGGGGTCAAGGTGACGTCGGTCAACACGCTCAACCGCGAGGGCAAGCGCCTGCGCACCCGCACGGGCTTCGGCCGTCGTGCCGCGACCAAGCGAGCCATCGTGACCGTCGCCGCCGGCGATCGCATCGACATCTTCGGAGGCCCGGTCTCCTGACCGGGTATCTGACGAGCCTCACACTCACGAGACGGAAAGACAGATATGGGAATCCGCAAGTACAAGCCGACAACGCCGGGCCGTCGTGGCTCGAGCGTGGCCGACTTCGTCGAGATCACCCGGTCCGAGCCGGAGAAGTCGCTGGTGCAGCCGCTGCCCAAAAAGGGTGGCCGCAACAACTCCGGCAAGATCACCACTCGGCATCAAGGTGGTGGCCACAAGCGCGCGTACCGCATCATCGACTTCCGTCGCGCTGACAAGGACGGCGTGCCCGCCCGCGTTGCGCACATCGAGTACGACCCGAACCGCACGGCTCGCATCGCACTGCTGCACTACGCCGACGGTGAGAAGCGCTACATCATCGCGCCGAACAAGCTGAAGCAGGGCGACCGGATCGAGACCGGCGCGAGCGCCGACATCAAGCCGGGCAACAACCTGCCGCTGCGCAACATCCCGGTCGGCACGGTCATCCACGCGGTGGAGCTGCGTCCCGGCGGCGGCGCGAAGATCGCCCGGTCCGCCGGCGCCTGGTCCAGCTCGTGGCCAGGACGGCCCGTACGCCCGCTGCGCATGCCCTCAGGCGAGATCCGCCGCGTCGACGTGCGCTGCCGCGCCACCGTCGGCGAGGTCGGCAACGCCGAGCAGGCGAACATCAACTGGGGCAAGGCCGGCCGTATGCGGTGGAAGGGCGTTCGCCCGACCGTCCGTGGTGTGGCCATGAACCCGGTCGACCACCCGCACGGTGGTGGCGAGGGCAAGACGTCCGGTGGCCGTCACCCGGTCAACCCGAACGGCAAGCCCGAGGGCCGCACCCGCAAGGCCAACAAGGCCAGCGACAAGTTCATCGTCCGCCGCCGCAAGTCCGGCAAGAAGCGTTAGGGATAGAAGATGCCACGCAGCCTCAAGAAGGGCCCCTTCATCGACGGCCACCTGCTCAAGAAGGTGGACGCTCAGAACGAGGCCGGAACCAAGAAGGTCATCAAGACCTGGTCGCGGCGCTCGACGATCATCCCGGAGATGCTCGGTCACACGATCGCCGTGCACGACGGTCGCAAGCACGTGCCGGTGTTCGTGACCGAGAACATGGTCGGCCACAAGCTCGGCGAGTTCGCCCCGACGCGTACGTTCCGCGGGCACATCAAGGACGACCGCAAGGCGAAGCGACGCTAAGCGGCGGCGCGCAGCGAGCCCAGCACACCGCACCTCCACGACAGCTACGAACGACCAGCAAGGGGATAGACATGGAAGCCAGGGCCCAGGCGCGGTACGTCCGCGTCACGCCCATGAAGGCGCGTCGCGTCATTGACCTCATCCGAGGCATGAACGCGGCTGACGCCCAGGCGGTGTTGAGGTTTGCCCCGCAGGCGGCCAGTGAGCCGATCGGCAAGGTGCTCGACAGTGCGATCGCCAACGCGACGAACAACCACGCGATGGATGCCCGCGGGCTCGTCGTGAGCGAGGCGTTCGTCGACGAGGGTCCGACCATGAAGCGGATCCGGCCTCGTGCGCAGGGTCGCGCCTACCGGATCAACAAGCGCACCAGCCACATCACCGTGTGCCCCGCCGACCGGGTCGCGGCCGCGAAGAGACGAAGGGGTGACCCCGACGTGGGCCAGAAGGTCAACCCGCACGGCTTCCGGCTGGGCATCACCACCGACTTCAACACTCGCTGGTTCGCCGACAGCTCCAAGCCGGGCCAGCGCTACCGCGACTACGTGGCCGAGGACGTGCAGATCCGCAAGCTGCTGTCCCAGGGCATGGAGCGCGCCGGCATCGCCCGCGTGGAGATCGAGCGCACGCGTGACCGCGTGCGAGTCGATATCCACACCGCGCGTCCCGGCATCGTCATCGGCCGTCGTGGCGCCGAGGCCGACCGCATCCGCGGCGACCTCGAGAAGCTGACCGGCAAGCAGGTGCAGCTGAACATCCTCGAGGTCAAGAACCCCGAGATCGAGGCACAGCTGGTCGCCCAGGGCATCGCCGAGCAGCTCTCGAGTCGCGTCTCGTTCCGTCGCGCCATGCGCAAGGGGATGCAGTCCACCCTGAAGGCCGGCGCCAAGGGCATCCGTGTCCAGGTGTCGGGTCGCCTCGGCGGCGCCGAGATGAGCCGCACCGAGTTCTACCGCGAGGGTCGCGTTCCGCTGCACACGCTGCGCGCGGACATCGACTACGGCTTCTACGAGGCCCGTACGACATTCGGTCGCATCGGTGTCAAGGTGTGGATCTACAAGGGCGACGCCCTTGCCTCCCGCGCCGAGCGCGAGGCGGCGGCCGCTGCCGCCCGCCTGAGCGGACCCCGCGCGCGTCCCGAGCGACCGCGCCGTGGACGCGACGACGAGGGGACGGCCCCCGTGGCGGTCGCCGAGCCCGTTGTCGAGGTCGTCGCGCAGGCCGCACCCGCTGCCGTGGCCGCAGAAGGCCAGGAGGGCTGGCCGCCATGTTGATCCCCGCAGGGTCAAGCACCGCAAGCAGCACCACCCCAAGCGGCGTGGCGTTGCCAAGGGCGGCACCGAGGTGACCTTCGGTACGTACGGCCTGCAGGCGCTCGAGCCGGCCTACGTGACGAACCGTCAGATCGAGTCGGCACGTATCGCCATCACGCGTCACATCCGCCGTGGCGGCAAGGTCTGGATCAACATCTACCCGGACCGTCCGCTGACCAAGAAGCCGGCCGAGACCCGCATGGGTTCCGGCAAGGGCTCACCCGAGTGGTGGGTGGCGAACGTCAAGCCCGGACGCGTGATGTTCGAACTGTCGTTCCCCGACGAGAAGATCGCCAACGAGGCGCTGACTCGTGCGATGCACAAACTCCCGATGAAGTGCCGGATCGTTCGGCGCGACGAAGCAGGTGACAACTAATGGCCGCAGGCACACAGGTCGGCGAACTCCGCAACCTGGACGACGAGGAACTGACGTCGAAGCTCCGTGAGGCGAAGGAGGAGCTCTTCAACCTCCGCTTCCAGGGCGCGACCGGTCAGCTCGAGAACCACGGTCGCCTCCGCGCAGTCCGCAAGGACATCGCCCGCATCTACACGATCCTTCGTGAGCGGGAGCTCGGCATCACCCCGACCGACGGCACTGAAGGTGCCGCATGAGCTCGAATGAGGCAGGCGTGACAGAGTTGAAGCGCGGCTACCGCAAGACCCGTGAGGGCCTGGTGGTCAGCGACAAGATGGACAAGACGGTGGTCGTGGCGGTCGAGGATCGCTTCAAGCACCCGATGTACGGCAAGGTCGTCCGCCGGACGAGCAAGCTGAAGGCACATGACGAGGCCAACGCCGCAGGCATTGGCGACCGCGTCCTCCTCATGGAGACCCGGCCGACATCGGCGACCAAGCGCTGGCGCGTGGTCGAGATCCTCGAGAAGGCAAAGTAGCCAACCCCAAGTTCCGCCAGGCTCTTTCACTTGAGAACCGGCAGACGATCAGGAGAATGCAGTGATTCAGCAGGAGTCGCGACTTCGAGTCGCCGACAACACGGGTGCCAAGGAGATCTTGTGCATCCGGGTTCTCGGCGGCTCCGGTCGCCGCTACGCCGGTATCGGCGACATCATCGTGGCCACCGTCAAGGACGCCATCCCCGGCGGCAACGTCAAGAAGGGCGACGTCGTCAAGGCCGTCATCGTCCGCACCAAGAAGGAGCGCCGTCGCGCCGACGGCTCCTACATCAAGTTCGACGAGAACGCGGCGGTCATCCTCAAGGGTGACGGCGAGCCTCGCGGCACGCGCATCTTCGGGCCCGGTCGGGCGCGAGCTGCGCGAGAAGAAGTTCATGAAGATCATCTCGCTGGCCCCGGAGGTGCTGTAGCCATGTCGCTCTCCATCAAGAAGGGTGACCTCGTCCAGGTCATCTCCGGCAAGGACCGCGGCGTCAAGGGCAAGGTCATCGAGGTCTACCCCGAGTCCGACAAGGTGATCGTCGAGGGCGTCAACCGGATCAAGAAGCACACGAAGGTGGGCCAGAACGCCCGCGGTGCGAAGACCGGCGGCATCATCACCACCGAGGCTCCGATCCATGTGTCCAACGTGCAGATCATCGATCCTGAGGATGGCCGGCCCACGCGCATCGGCTACCGCAGGGAGACGGTCGAGAAGCGCCGTACGGACGGTTCGACCTACGAGGCCGAGCGCAGCGTCCGCATCTCCCGTCGTACCGGCAAAGACATCTAAGGAAGCGAACTGATGGCCACGGCTACCACCACCGAAACCTCGGTGCCCCGCCTCAAGGCGCGGTACCGCGAGGAGATCGTCCCCGCGATTCGCGAGGAGTTCTCCTTCAGCAACGTGATGCAGGTGCCCACGCTCACCAAGATCGTGGTGAACATGGGCGTCGGCGACGCTGCCCGCGACTCCAAGCTCATCGAGGGCGCGATCCGCGACCTGGCCGCGATCACCGGCCAGAAGCCGCAGGTCACCAAGGCCCGCAAGTCGATCGCCCAGTTCAAGCTGCGTGAGGGTCAGCCAATCGGCGCCCACGTCACGCTGCGCGGCGACCGCATGTGGGAGTTCCTCGACCGTCTGCTGTCCGTCGCGCTGCCCCGCATCCGCGACTTCCGCGGGCTCTCGCCGAAGCAGTTCGACGGGCGCGGCAACTACACGTTCGGCCTGACCGAGCAGTCGATGTTCCACGAGATCGACCAGGACAAGATCGATCGCGTCCGCGGGATGGACATCACGGTCGTCACCACCGCAGCGAACGATGACGAAGGCCGCGCCCTGCTCCGGCTCCTCGGCTTCCCCTTCAAGGAGGCCTGAGCCCATGGCGAAGACGCCTGATCCAGAAGCAGCAAGAAGCCCGAAGTTCACGGTCCGCGCCTACACCCGCTGCAACAGGTGCGGCCGGCCGCACGCCGTGTACCGCAAGTTCGGCCTGTGCCGAATCTGCCTTCGCGAGATGGCCCACGCCGGCGAACTGCCCGGCATCACCAAGAGCTCCTGGTAACACCCGACGCCGCAGGTCCGCCGGCACTGCTGGCCGGAAACCACGGCGAGGAAGGCCTTAGGCCAAGACATGACAATGACCGACCCGATCGCGGACATGCTCGCGCGTCTGCGCAACGCCAACCTGGCGTACCACGACGCCGTGGTGATGCCCCACTCGAAGATCAAGGCGGGCATCGCCGAGATCCTCAAGCAGGAGGGCTACATCGCGGACTGGCACGTCGAGGATGCGACCGTCGGCAAGACGCTCACCCTCGACCTCAAGTACGGCCCGTCGCGCGAGCGCTCGATCGCCGGACTGCGCCGCGTCTCGAAGCCCGGTCTGCGGGTGTACGCCAAGAGCACTGCGCTCCCGCGCGTGCTCGGCGGACTCGGCATCGCCATCCTGTCCACGTCGTCCGGTCTGCTGACCGACCGACAGGCCGCACAGAAGGGCGTAGGCGGGGAAGTCCTCGCTTACGTCTGGTAAGGGAGGGATTCGACATGTCACGCATTGGACGTCAGCCCATCCCCGTGCCGGCGGGAGTGACCGCCACCATCGACGGCAGCGTCGTCACGATCAAGGGGCCCAAGGGCACCCTGAACCTGACCGTCGCGGACCCGATCGTCGTCTCCGAGGATGACGGCAGCCTCGTCGTCACGCGTCCCGATGACGAGCGCGCCTCGCGCTCCCTCCACGGTCTCACCCGCACGCTCGTCTCGAACATGGTCACGGGCGTCACCCAGGGGTACGAGAAGGGCCTGGAGATCGTCGGCACCGGCTACCGCGTCGCGGCGAAGGGCACCGACCTGGAGTTCCAGCTCGGCTTCAGCCACTCCGTCCTGGTGAAGGCGCCCGAGGGCATCTCCTTCCAGGTGGACAGCCCCATCAAGTTCAAGGTGCAGGGCATCGACAAGCAGCAGGTAGGCGAAGTCGCGGCGAACATCCGCAAGCTGCGCAAGCCGGAGCCCTACAAGGGCAAGGGCGTGCGCTACGAGGGTGAAGTCGTGCGCCGCAAGGCCGGAAAGGCTGGTAAGTGATGAGTTCCTTCGCCCCGAAGCTCGGAACGCGCACGCGTTCATCGGTCGGACGGTCGCGTCGCCACCTGCGCGTGCGCAAGAAGGTGTCCGGCACGGCCCTTCGGCCGCGCCTGGTCGTCACCCGGTCGGCTCGGCACATGCTGGCGCAGATCGTGGACGACACGCAGGGCGTGACTCTCGCGGCCGCGTCGACCATGGAGGCGGACCTCCGTGCGTGCGACGGTGACAAGAGCGCGAAGGCCAAGAAGGTCGGCGAGCTGCTCGCCGAGCGCGCCAAGTCCGCCGGCGTCGAGGCCGTGGTCTTCGACCGCGGCGGCAACAAGTACCACGGCCGCGTCGCGGCCCTCGCCGATGGCGCCCGCGAGGGCGGCCTGACCTTCTGACGACGACGAATTCGAAAGGAAGAGGAACCCTGCGCAGCCCAGCGCCGCGGTGGTGGCGCCGGCGACCGCCGGGGGCGCGACGAGCGCATCGCCGGCGGAGAAGTCCGCATACGTCGAGCGGGTCGTCGCGATCAACCGCGTCGCCAAGGTCGTCAAGGGCGGCCGCCGGTTCAGCTTCACCGCACTCGTGGTCGTCGGAGACGGCGACGGCATGGTCGGTGTGGGCTACGGCAAGGCCAAGGAGGTGCCCGCGGCGATCGCCAAGGGCGTCGAGGAGGCCAAGAAGCACTTCTTCAGGGTCCCCCGCATCCAGGGAACGATCCCGCATCCCATCACGGGAGAGGCTGCGGCTGGCGTCGTCATGCTTCGTCCGGCCGCGCCCGGTACCGGTGTCATCGCCGGTGGCCCGGTGCGCGCGGTGCTGGAGTGCGCCGGGATCCACGACGTGCTCAGCAAGTCGCTCGGGTCGTCGAACGCGATCAACATCGTGCACGCCACGGTGGCGGCGCTGAAGATGCTCGAGCTCCCGGAGCAGGTCGCGGCTCGCCGCGGGCTCCCGCTCGAGGATGTAGCGCCGGCCGCTCTCCTGCGTGCCCAGGCCGCCGGGAGGGGTGCGTGATGGCTCAGCTCAAGGTCACTCAGGTCAAGTCCAAGATCGGTGGAACGGCGAGCCAGCGCAACACGCTGCGCTCGCTGGGCCTGCACCGCATCGGTGACACCGTGGTCAAGGAGGACCGTCCCGAGATTCGCGGCATGGTCAACACCGTGATCCACCTGGTCAAGTTCGAGGAGGTCAAGTAACCATGGCTCTCAAGGTCCATCACCTGCGTCCGGCACCGGGCGCGAAGACCGCCAAGACCCGCAAGGGCCGTGGCGAGGGTTCCAAGGGCAAGACCGCGGGCCGCGGCACCAAGGGCACCAAGGCACGCAACCAGGTCGCTGCGAGCTTCGAGGGCGGGCAGATGCCGCTGCATATGCGGCTGCCGAAGCTCAGAGGCTTCAAGAACCCGGCCAGGGTCGAGTTCCAGGTGGTCAATCTCGCGATGCTGTCGAAGCTGTATCCCGGCGGTGGCGAGGTCACTGTCGCCGATCTGGTCGACAAGGGCGCGGTGCGCAAGGGCCTTCCGGTTAAGGTTCTCGGTCAGGGCGACATCAGCGTCGCGGTCAAGGTGAGTGCGAATGCATTCTCCGGCACTGCCCGTGACAAGATCGTCGCTGCGGGCGGCACGGCCACGGAGCTGTAGTTCCCGACCAGGAATCGCGCTCCACCGTCCACCCGTACGAATCCCGAGAACCTGGCAGGAGGCACAGTGCACATCAGTGCGTTCGGGGCTGCCCTGCGTACCCCTGACCTTCGCAAGAAGATCTTCTTCACCCTGAGCCTGTTGGCCCTGTACCGACTTGGATCCGTCGTGCCGACGCCAGGCGTCGACTACTCCGCCATCCAGCGGTGCATCGACGTGGTCCAGGACAACTCGGTATACGCGCTCATCAACCTGTTCAGTGGTGGCGCGCTGCTTCAGTTGTCCGTCTTCGCGCTCGGCATCATGCCCTACATCACGGCGAGCATCATCCTGCAGCTGCTGACGGTCGTGATCCCGCGGCTGGAGACACTCAAGGCGGACGGCCAAGCGGGACAGGCGAAGATCACCCAGTACACGCGGTACGTGACCATTGGTCTGGCCATCCTGCAGTCGACGGCGATCCTGTCACTTGCGCGTACGCCAGGGGCGCTGTTCAGCGGCTGCAACGAGCAGATCATCCCGAACCAGTCGGTATGGGTGATCCTCGTGATGATCATCGTCATGACTGCCGGCACCTCGGTGATCATGTGGTTCGGCGAGCTGATCACCGAGCGTGGCGTGGGCAACGGCATGTCGATCCTGATCTTCACGTCGATCATCGCCACGATCCCGGCTCAGTTCGCCTCCATCTGGGGAAGCAACGGGCCGTTCATCTTCGCGATGACGCTCCTCGTCGGACTGTCGATCGTCGCCTTCGTCGTGTTCGTCGAGCAGGCCCAGCGACGCATTCCGGTCCAGTACGCCAAGCGCATGGTCGGCCGACGGATGTACGGCGGAACCTCGACCTACATCCCGCTGAAGGTCAACATGGCGGGCGTCATCCCGGTCATCTTCGCGTCGTCCCTGCTGTTCCTGCCCACGCTCATCGTTCAGTTGACCGGTAGCCAGGCGCAGTGGGCGGTGTGGATCCAGACGAACCTCGGGTCCGGCACAGGCTCGTGGTACATGCTCATGTACTTCGCCTTGATCGTGTTCTTCTGCTACTTCTACGTGTCGATCACCTTCAACCCCGTTGAGGTCGCCGACAACATGAAGAAGTACGGCGGCTTCATCCCGGGCATCCGCGCGGGCCGGCCCACGGCGGAGTACCTCGACTACGTGCTGACGCGGCTCACCGCGCCAGGCTCCCTCTACCTTGGTCTGATCGCGATCCTGCCGCTGTTCGCCTTCTCCTTCCTGGGCGTGGCGAACCGGTTCGTGTTCGGTGGCACGAGCCTGCTGATCATGGTCGGCGTGGGACTGGACACCGTCAAGCAGATCGAGGCGCAGCTCCAGCAGCGCAACTACGAGGGGTTCCTGCGCTGATGCGACTGGTTCTCATGGGCCCGCCCGGCGCGGGGAAGGGCACGCAGGCGGACATCGTCTCGGGTCTCCTCGGAGTGCCGCACGTGTCCACCGGCGAGATCTTCCGCCACAACGTCTCGCGTGGGACGTCGCTGGGGCTCGAGGCCAAGCGCTACATGGACGCTGGCGAGTACGTGCCCGACGGCATCACGAATGCCATGGTGCGCGACCGCCTGTCGCAGGAGGACTGCCGTCCGGGCTTCCTGCTTGACGGGTACCCGCGCACGGTCGAGCAGGTCGGCGAGCTGAGCGCCATGCTCCGATCCAGCTCGGACTCCCTCGATCGGGTCGTGGAACTCACCGTCGACGTCGACGAGGTCGTCGATCGCCTCGTCAAGCGAGCGACCGACCAAGGACGCAGCGACGACACCGAGGACGTGATTCGCCGACGGCTCGAGGTCTACTTCCAGCAGACCGCACCGCTCACGGCCATGTACGAGGCTCAGGACCTGCTGATCCAGGTCGACGGACTGGGGTCGATCGACGAGGTCACGGCCCGCATCGTGGCCGCCCTCGGCATCCAGTCCTGACGTCGACCTCGACCTCGCCATGTTCCGCAAGAAGAACTCCATCCAGATCAAGACCCCCGAGCAGCTGACCGTCATGCGGGCCGCGGGCCTGGTCGTCGCTCGCACCCTGAGCGAGGTCGCCGAGGCCGTGCGCCCAGGGGTCACGACGCGGGCGCTGAACGAGGTCGCTGCCGCCTCGATCTCCCGACAGGGGGCCAAGCCGTCGTTTCTCGGGTACCACGGGTATCCCGCGGTGATCTGCACGTCCGTGAACTCCGAGGTCGTCCACGGGATCCCCAGCGATCGGCTCCTTGTGGAGGGCGACCTCGTCTCGATCGACTGCGGTGCCATCGTCGATGGCTGGCACGGGGACGCCGCCATCAGCGTCCCGGTCGGGGTGGCGTCGGCAGAGGTCCTGGAGTTGTCGCGAGTGACCGAGCAGTCCCTGTGGGAGGGAATGTCGGCCGCGCGCGTCGGCGCCCACCTGTCGGACATCGGCCACGCCGTCGAGTCGGTGATCAGGTCCGCGGGCCCCTTCGGCATCGTCGAGGAGTACGTCGGGCACGGGATCGGCACCAGCATGCACATGCATCCACCGGTCCCCAACTACGGCCGACGCGGTGAGGGTCCTGTGCTGCGCGCCGGCATGGCCCTTGCGATCGAGCCGATGGCCACGCTGGGGGAGCCGGAGGTCGGTGTCCTGGCCGATGACTGGACCGTCATCACGACCGATGGGCGCTGGGCGGCCCACTGGGAGCACACCGTGGCGATCACCGAGGACGGCCCCTGGGTACTGACCGCCCTCGACGATGTGTGGCTGTAGCGGTTCGGGGTCCAACCGGGTGCCTGGTCGACCGATATCCGGATGGCACCCCCCGGATTTTGTGAGAACGGACCTCAGCCGTAGACTTCGGTGGTCGGTTTCAGGCTTCCCCGCCTCTATGCGTGCCCCGACCCGGATTCCGGGCCTGCAGGCGTGCGTGACAACAGGGGCCAGAACGGCATCACGCTACGAGAGCAGAGGTTATGGGCAAGAAGGACGGCGCGATCGAGCTCGAGGGCACGATCACCGAGTCTCTGCCGAACGCCATGTTCCGTGTGGAGCTCGACAACGGGCACAAGGTGCTCGCGCACATCAGTGGGAAGATGCGGATGCACTACATCCGGATCCTTCCGGACGACCGGGTCGTCGTGGAGCTGTCGCCCTACGACCTGACCCGCGGACGGATCGTCTACCGCTACAAGTAAAGAGCCATCGAACCGACAACGACCGAACGGATACGAAAGAGCCATCATGAAGGTGCAACCGAGCGTCAAGAAGATCTGCGACAAGTGCAAGGTCATCCGTCGCCACGGTCGCGTCATGGTGATCTGCGAGAACGTTCGCCACAAGCAGCGTCAGGGCTGACCCAGCCTCGACGCGGCCTTAGGGGAGACAACCCGCAAGGCCGAACACAAGCAGAACCCGACCCCCGCAGCGGCGCGTGCGTAGCAGCGGGACGACACCCCCGGTCACGAGGCCGGGGACCTGCCTTGGCGGGCAGGACTGGTTCCGCTCCGCAAACCTCGTGCATGGAAGAGAAGAGAGAACGCCCTTATGGCACGACTCGTTGGTGTCGACCTGCCGCGTGACAAGCGCATGGCTGTCGCACTCACCTACATCTATGGCGTCGGCCGGTCCCAGGCCGCCAAGGCCCTCGAGGCAACGGGCATCAGCCCCGACCTGCGCTCGAAGGATCTCACCGACGACCAGGTCATCGCCCTTCGCGACTGGATCGACGAGAACCTCAAGGTCGAGGGTGACCTTCGACGCGAGGTTGCCGCCGATGTCCGGCGCAAGGTCGAGATCGGCTGCTACCAAGGTCTGCGTCACCGCAAGGGCCTTCCGGTTCGTGGCCAGCGCACCCACACCAATGCCCGCACCCGCAAGGGTCCGCGCAAGACCGTCGCTGGCAAGAAGAAGGCCACCAAGTGACCGCTCGAGAGACTCTGGAGAACTGATTCATGGCCCCCAAGACAGGCAAGGCGGCGACCGCCAAGAAGGTCCGCCGCAAGGAGAAGAAGAACGTCGCTCACGGCCACGCGCACATCAAGAGCACGTTCAACAACACCATCGTCTCGATCACCGATCCCACGGGAGCGGTGATCTCCTGGGCCAGCGCCGGGCAGGTCGGTTTCAAGGGAAGCCGCAAGTCCACGCCGTTCGCCGCTCAGTTGGCCGCCGAGGCTGCTGCCCGTCGGGCGATGGAGCACGGCATGCGCAAGGTCGACGTGTTCGTGAAGGGTCCGGGCTCCGGCCGCGAGACCGCTATCCGCTCGCTGCAGGCCACGGGCCTCGAGGTCGGTTCCATCTCCGACGTCACCCCCGTGCCGCACAACGGAACCCGTCCGTCCAAGCGTCGTCGCGTCTGACGCGCTGGCTCACGGACCCTTTGGCTTTTCAGAACATTAGGAGATAACCAGACATGGCGCGTTACACAGACGCTGATTGCAAGCGGTGCCGCCGCGAGAAGATGAAGCTGTTCCTCAAGGGCGCGAAGTGCGAGTCGCCGAAGTGCCCCTTCGAGAAGCGGCCCTACCCTCCCGGCCAGCACGGCCGAGGCCGTTCGAAGGACAGCGAGTACCTGCTGCAGTTGCGCGAGAAGCAGAAGGCCACGCGTATGTACGGAGTGCTCGAGAAGCAGTTCTCGAACTACTACAAGGAGGCTCAGCGGCAGTCGGGCAAGACCGGCGAGAACCTGCTGCAGATCCTGGAGACCCGTCTGGACAACGTCGTGTTCCGCGCTGGCTTCGCCAAGTCGCGCGACATGGCGCGTCAGCTGGTGACGCACGGGCACTTCGTGGTCAACGGCCACAAGGTCAACATCCCGTCGTACCGCGTGTCGCCCAACGACATCATCGAGGTGCGTCAGGGCTCCCGTGAGCTGACCCCGTTCATCGTGGCCCACGCCGAGGTCGGCGAGCGCACGGTGCCGGCGTGGCTCGAGGTCATCCCGTCGCAGATGCGAGTTCTGGTCCACTCGCTGCCCGCGCGTGCGGTCATCGACACGCAGGTCAACGAGCAGCTGATCGTCGAGCTCTACTCCAAGTAGTCCCACTGCAGTGCCCACCACATAGGCAGATTCGCGACGTCAAATAGCGGTCGTTGCGGGAAGGAAGTACATAGTGCTTATCAGTCAGCGCCCCGTGCTCACCGAGGAGCCGATCAGCGAGTTCCGCTCGCGCTTCGTGCTCGAGCCTCTTGAGCCCGGCTTCGGCTACACCCTCGGCAACTCGCTTCGCCGGACCCTGCTGTCGTCCATCCCCGGCGCCGCAGTCACGAGCATCCGCATCGATGGCGTCCTCCACGAGTTCACCACCGTTCCGGGCGTGAAGGAAGACGTCACCGAGCTGATCCTCAACATCAAGCAGCTCGTGATCTCCTCGGAGCACGACGAGCCGGTTGTCATGTACCTGCGCAAGCAGGGCCCCGGCACTGTCACGGCCGCTGACATCCAGCCGCCGGCCGGTGTCGAGGTGCACAACCCCGATCTCCACATCGCCACGCTCAACGCGAAGGGCAAGCTCGAGATCGAGCTCGTCGTGGAGCGCGGGCGCGGCTACGTCTCCGCTGTCCTCAACAAGCAGCCCGGGCAGGAGATCGGCCGGATTCCTGTCGACTCCATCTACAGCCCTGTGCTCAAGGTGACGTACAAGGTCGAGGCGACTCGTGTCGAGCAGCGCACCGACTTCGACAAGCTGGTGCTCGATGTCGAGACCAAGACGTCGATGCGGCCGAAGGACGCTGTCGCGTCGGCCGGCAAGACGCTCGTCGAGCTCTTCGGCCTGGCACGCGAGCTGAATGTCGACGCCGAGGGCATCGACATCGGGCCGTCGCCGACCGACGCCTTCGTGGCCGAGCAGCTGTCGACCCCGATCGAGCAGCTCGACATGACGGTTCGCTCGTACAACTGCCTCAAGCGAGAGGGCATCCACACGGTGGGCGAGCTCATCACCCGCAGTGAGGCTGACCTCCTCGACATCCGCAACTTCGGTGCGAAGTCGATCGACGAGGTCAAGGTCAAGCTGGCCAGTCTCGGGCTGGCTCTCAAGGACAGCCCGCCCGGATTCGATCCCGGTGCGGCCGTGTACTTCAATGACGACGACGATGACGACCTGGCATTCGCCGAGGACGAGCAGCTGTAGTCGGCTCCTGCCCGAACGACAAGCTTTCACGCAGCACTGAGGAGAAAGAATGCCTACGCCAACTAAGGGTCCGCGTCTCGGCGGAGATCCGGCACACGAGCGGCTCATGCTGGCCAACCTGGCCACGGCGCTGTTCGAGCATGGTCGCATCACCACCACCGAGGCCAAGGCCAAGCGCCTGCGCCCGCTGGCCGAGCGCCTGATCACGTTCGCGAAGCGTGGTGACCTGCACGCTCGCCGCCGTGTGCTCACGGTCGTGCGCGACAAGTCCGTCGTGCACACGCTGTTCACCGAGATCGGCCCGCAGTATGCCGGCCGCCCGGGTGGCTACACGCGCATCACGAAGATCGGGCCGCGCAAGGGCGACAACGCGCCGATGGCGGTCATCGAGCTGGTCGAGCCGATGCTCGAGCAGGTCGTGGCCGAGGCGACGGGTGCGACCAAGCGTGCCGCGAAGGAGAAGTCGGCGGTTGCCGAGGCTCCCGTGGCTGCGCCGACGGTCGAGGAGACCGTCGTCATCGACGAGGCCGCCGATTCGGTCGAAGAGACGGACACGGTCGAGGCCGTTGCCGACGACGTGGCCGAGGCTGAGAAGAAGGACGAGTCCTGACCGACTCCGCCGACCTGAATCAGCCCGTCCCCGGACTACCGGGCGACGGGCTGATTCGTCTGCGCCTGGACATCTCCTACGACGGACGCGACTTCTCCGGATGGGCGAAGCAGACGCACCTGCGCACCGTGCAAGGAGAGCTGGAGCGGATCCTGGGGCACCTGTTCGGGGTCGCTGTCGACGTCACGTGCGCGGGGCGAACGGATGCGGGAGTGCATGCCCGCGGTCAGGTGGCGCATATGGACGTGCCGGCGGGGGTGGGCAGCACCCTCGATCTGCGACGCATCAACCGAGCCCTGCCGGACGACGTGCGCCTGATGGGGATGATGGTGGCGCCCGCGGGCTTCGACGCTCGCTTCTCCGCGCTGTGGCGGCGCTACACCTATCGGGTGTGCGACAGCCGGCTCGGCCCCGATCCGCTGGATCGACATGTCACCCTGCGATGGACCCGGCCACTGGATCTCGAGCGGATGAACGAGGCCGCCGAGGGGCTGATGGGCGAGCACGACTTCGCGGCGTTCTGCCGGCATCGCGAGGGCGGCACGTCGATCCGCGAGCTCCAGGGACTGCGGTGGGAGAGGTCCGCCGACCGAATCGCCGTGATGACCGTGAAGGCCGACGCCTTCTGCCACTCGATGGTACGTAGCCTGGTGGGGGTGCTCCTACCCGTGGGTGATGGCCGCCGCCCGGTCTCCTGGCCGAGAGAGGTGCTCGAGGGCGGGCAACGGCACTCGGCGGTCACCGTCATGCCCGCTCATGGTCTCGTCCTGGAAGAGGTGGCCTACCCCGTCGATGCTCAGCTGCTGGCCCGTCAGTCGCGCACGCGCACGCTGCGCACTCTGCCAGGACGGCCCTGAGATGGGGCACATCGAGGTGCAGCACGTGTCGTACTCGCTGCCCGACGGACGCGTTCTGCTCGACGACGTGTCTTTCAGGGTTCCCGACGGCGCGACGGCCGCCCTTGTCGGTGCGAACGGCGCTGGCAAGACCACCCTGCTGCGGATGATCGCGCGTGACATCGACCCGCACGAGGGCGCGACGGTGTGCAGCGGCTCCGTCGCGGTGATGCGTCAGTTCATCGGGCAGATGTCGGAGGGCACCCTGCGCGACCTCCTGCTCCTGGTCAGCCCGGGTCCGCTTCGCGCGGCCGCCCACGAGTTGGACACCGCCGAGCTGGCCATGATGGACGCGGACGACGAGGCGACGCAGATGCGGTACGCCCACGCGATCGCCGACTACGCAGAGGCGGGCGGCTACGACGCGGAGGTGCTCTTCGACGTCGTGACGATGGCCACCATGGGCGGGACATTCGACGCCCTTCGCTGGCGACCTGTCGCCACCTTGTCCGGAGGAGAGCAGAAGAGGCTGGTTCTCGAGCTCCTGCTGCGCGGATCGGCGGACATCCTCCTGCTGGACGAACCGGACAACTACCTCGACGTTCCGGGGAAGACGTGGCTGGAGGCCCAGCTGCGCGAGACCCCCAAGACCGTGCTGCTCATCAGCCATGATCGCGAACTGCTGAACCAGTGCGCCAGTCACGTGGTGTCCGTCGAACTCGGTGCGGCGGGCAACACCGCATGGCTGCACGGCGGGGGGTTCGCCTCGTTCCACGCGGCCCGAGCGGATCGCTTCTCTCGCCTCGAGGAGCTCCGTCGGCGCTGGGACGAGGAGCACGCCAAGCTCAGGGCGCTCGTCCTCTCCCTCAAGGTGAAGGCGAAGTACAACGACGGGATGGCCTCCCGCTACCAGGCCGCCCAGACCCGACTGCGCAAGTTCGAGGACGCCGGACCGCCGATCGCCGTCCCGAAGGAGCAGAGCGTGCGCATGCGGCTGTCCGGTGGGCGCACGGCCAAGCGGGCCATCGTCTGCGAGGCCCTCGAGCTGACGGGACTCACGCGACCCTTCGACGGCGAGGTCTGGTTCGGCGAGCGGCTCGCCGTGCTGGGTGCGAACGGCTCGGGCAAGTCGCACCTGCTCCGCCTCCTCGCACTGGGCGGCAGCGACCCGGACATCGAGCACCAGCCCGTCGGGGAGGTCGAGATCCCGCCGGTCCGGCACACCGGCTCCGCGCGGCTGGGCGCTCGGGTGCGCCCAGGCTGGTTCGCGCAGACCCATGTCCGGCCCGACCTGTCCGGACGCAGCCTGCTCGACATCCTCCACCGGGGTGACGAGCGCAGGACGGGGCTGCCGAGGGAGCAGGCCGCCCGCGTCCTGGACCGGTATGAGCTGGCTGCGTCGTCCGAGCAGGACTTCGACACCCTGTCGGGGGGTCAGCAGGCCCGGTTCCAGATCCTGCTCCTGGAACTGAGCGGTGCGACGCTCCTGCTGCTCGACGAACCGACCGACAACCTCGACCTCGCCAGCGCGGAGGCCCTCGAGACCGGCCTGAACGCCTTCGAGGGCACGGTGGTGGCGGTCACGCACGACAGATGGTTCACGCGTGGATTCGATCGCTTCTGGGTGTTCGGTTCGGATGGGGCAGTTCACGAGACCCCCGAGCCGGTCTGGGCGCAGTGGTGAGCCTCGAGGCCGGTGGTTTGGGTGGGCCGATTTGGACGGCCAACCCCGCACCGGTACTCTTGGGTGCTGCTGTGGCGCCTTCCGTTTCGTGCGAAGGCACTGCCCAGCCTAGGTGCCAGGGATGGCCCCTAGTACGACGTGCCAGAGATGGCACGTGCAGAGACCAGGTCCGACGAGCAACGATTGGTGGCGTCCCGTGCGCACGTACAGTCCCAAGTCCGGTGAGATCGAGCGCACCTGGCACGTCATTGACGCGTCCGACATAGTGCTCGGCCGCCTGGCGACCCACGCTGCCACGCTTCTGCGCGGCAAGCACAAGACCTCTTTCGCGCCCCACATCGACACTGGTGACTTCGTCATCATCATCAATGCGGAGAAGGTCGCCCTCACCGGTGCGAAGCGGGACCAGAAGATGGACTACCGCCACTCCGGCTACCCGGGTGGGCTCAGGGCCACGTCCTACAGCGAACTGTTGGAGTCCAACCCGCGTCGCGCCGTCGAGAAGGCGGTCAAGGGGATGCTCCCGCACAACAAGCTCGGTCGCCAGCAGATCAAGAAGCTCAAGGTCTACGCCGGCCCGGAGCACCCCCACGCGGCTCAGATGCCGCAGCCGTTCCAGATCACCCAGGTCGCGCAGTAATTCCGCGATCAGGCGTCAACGAGAGGATTAGTGGCAGTGTCTGAGGCCACCATTGAAGAGACCGACTTCGACGATTCGATCGAGGAGGCGGTTTCGGAGTACACCACGGAGACGCCTTCCGCTCGTCCCGTCGCCACGCGGGAGATCGTGACTGCGCCTGCCGCGGCCACCGGCCGTCGCAAGGAGGCGGTCGCACGCGTGCGACTGGTTCCCGGCACCGGCAAGTGGACGATCAACGGGCGTGATCTCGAGGGCTACTTCCCGAACAAGGTCCACCAGCAGGAGGTCAACGAGCCCTTCGTGTCGCTCGGCGCCGAGGGCCTGTTCGACGTCATCGCACGCATCCATGGCGGTGGCATCTCCGGACAGGCAGGCGCCCTGCGCCTGGGCGTGTCGCGTGCCCTCAACGAGATCGACACCGAGGGCAACCGTCCGATCCTCAAGAAGGCCGGGTTCCTCACTCGCGATCCGCGGGCCAAGGAGCGCAAGAAGTACGGTCTCAAGAAGGCTCGTAAGGCCCCTCAGTACAGCAAGCGGTAGACCGTTGGGCCAGCTCTTCGGCACCGATGGCGTACGAGGTCTGGCGAACCGCGATCTCACTGCGGAGCTGGCGCTCGACCTCGCCGTCGCCGCTGCCCACGTGCTCGGTGACATCGGTGCGTTCGAGGGCCACCGCCCCATCGCCGTCGTCGGCCGTGACGGGCGTGCGAGCGGTGAGTTCCTCGAGGCTGCCGTGGTGGCCGGGCTCGCGAGTGCTGGCGTCGACGTCATCCTCGTCGGGGTGCTGCCCACTCCGGGTGTCGCGTTCCTGACCGATGCGCTCAACGCCGACATCGGCGTCATGCTGTCGGCTTCGCACAATCCGATGCCGGACAACGGCATCAAGTTCTTCGCTCGAGGCGGGACGAAGCTCGACGACGCGATCGAGGACGCGATCGAGGAGCGACTGCGTGAGCCGTGGGATCGTCCGACAGGCGCCGCCGTCGGGCGCGTCCGTGCGCAGCCGTTGGCGGGCGAGCTCTACGAGCGTCACCTGCTCTCCACGTTGCCGCACGACCTGGAGGGCATCAGCGTCGTGGTCGACTGCGCCAACGGCGCGGCGTCGACCATCGCGGCGGAGATCTATGCCAGCGCCGGGGCGAAGGTCGTGGCTATCCACGCCTCGCCTGACGGCCTGAACATCAACGAGGCGTGCGGCAGCACCCACATGGACGACCTCGTCGCGTCGGTGCGCGAGCACGGCGCTGACGTCGGGATCGCCCATGATGGGGACGCCGATCGCTGCCTCGCCGTGGACGGCGACGGGAACCTCATCGACGGCGATCACATCCTGGCCATCCTGGCCGTTGCGATGCATCGCGCTGGTCGGCTGACGGGCGACACGGTCGTGGCCACGGTGATGGCCAACCTGGGCTTCAAGCTCGCGATGAAGGCCGCGTCGATCAACGTCGTCGAGACCGGAGTCGGCGATCGCTACGTGCTGGAGGCGATGCGCGACGGCGGGTTCGTCCTCGGCGGTGAGCAGAGCGGCCACGTCGTCATGTCCGAGTACGCCACTACGGGCGATGGCATCCTCACTGCCCTGCACCTGATGGCCGAGGTGGCCGCGTCGGGGGAGTCGTTGGCGACCCTTGCCAGCCACGTGACCAAGCTTCCGCAGGTGCTCATCAACGTGACTGGCGTCGATCGGACTGCGGTCGACTCGTCGGCGGTGGTGCGTGAGGCCGTGGCTGCGGCTCAGGAGACGCTGGGCGATCACGGTCGAGTGCTGCTGCGACCGTCGGGTACCGAACCCGTCATCCGCGTGATGGTGGAGGCGCCCACGCAGACGCAGGCAGCCGAGATCGGCGAAAGCCTCGCCGCTGTGGTGCGCGACTCACTCTCCCTCGACTGACGCCACCCTTCCCGAGCCCCGCCGAGCCTGCCGCTGCCAAACCCGCTGCTGCAGAGCCAGGGTCGCCCAGCCGGCAATGGCCATCCCGGCGATGTTGACGACGAGGGTCACGCTGCTGCCCCATACCTCCGGCCACAGGCCGAAGACCGCTGCGACGGCGATGTTGCCCGACGCAGGGATGGTCGTCACGGAGATGAACACGCCCACCAGGCCCCCGGACTTCGCTGAGGTGAGGGCGAGCACCCCGGCCGCTCCCGCGATGACGGCGATGATCAGCGACCAGATGCTGGGTGAGTAGATGAAGGACGTGCCGGGACGGGCTTGGGTGGTGACGTCGTCGATCGTGATGAGGCCCGCGACGCGGGCGATCGCGGCGAGCAGGGCGACCGCGGCGATCGACACCCCGAAGCCGACGCTGAGCGTGCGAAGGGACTGCCGGAACAGGTGGAAGCGACGACGCACGAGGCCCAGCCCCAGGGCAGCGATCGGGACGAACTCGGGTCCCAGGACCATTGCCCCGATCACGAGGATCACGGAGTCGGTCACCACCGCGATGCCGGCGAGCAGTGTCGCCAGGACCATGAAGCTCATGTAGGTCCACGTGAGGGACGACTCGTCGTAGGCCCGCTCGACCACGTCCGTCCACACGACGGCGTCGGCGCTTGCGCCCGGCGTGGTCTCCTCTGCCCGGAAGGCCCGCTGCTACACCCAGGTGGGCACCGGGAGCAACTGGATGGTGCCCTCGTCCTGGACCCCAGCGCCATCAGGTCATCGATGACGGGATTGACGGCCTCCCGCGGCAGGTCCGCCTCGATGACGTCGCCGACCGGTGAGCGGCTCGCGCCCTCGAATACGGCGAGGGCGCTCATGGCGGACTGGGACTCCAGGAGAGCGATCACGTCAGCCGACAGGCTGGCGGGGCAGCAGACGCGCACCGTGATCATGCGGACATTGTGGCGCCTGCCCGCCCCGAAGGGCCGTCAGGCGTGGCGGGTTCGCGCCCCGGAACCGACGATGCCTGACGACCCATCGGGTGGTGGCTGCCGCGTACTCTGATGCCCATGTGCGGAATCGTCGGATACGTAGGACAGAAGCAGGCTCTCGAGATCATCGTGGCGGGGCTTCGTCGGCTCGAGTACCGCGGCTACGACTCCGCCGGTGTGGCCGTGATCAGCGAGGGTGAGCTCGAGGTGCGGAAGAAGGCGGGCAAGCTCGCCAACCTCGAGTCGCTGCTCGGCACCGATCCGCTCCCCGCGTCGACGACGGGCATCGGGCACACGCGCTGGGCGACGCACGGCGGTCCCACCGACAGCAACGCGCATCCGCACCTCAGCGAGGACCGCAGCGTCGCCGTCATCCACAACGGCATCATCGAGAACTTCTCCGAGCTGCGCGACGAGCTCACGGCGTCGGGCGTGCTCCTCGCCTCGGAGACCGACACCGAGGTCGTCGCGCACCTCCTCGCCCAAGCCATTCCGGTCGCGAACGGGGATCTGCCCGAGGCCATGCGTCGGGTATGCCGCCGGCTCGAGGGCGCATTCACCCTCGTCGCGATCGACCGGGCGCAGCCCGACCTCGTCGTCGCGGCCCGGCGGAACTCCCCACTGGTGGTAGGCGTCGGGCAGGGTGAGAACTTCCTCGCCTCTGACGTCGCCGCCTTCGTCGACCACACCCGCGAGGCGCTCGAGCTCGGGCAGGACCAGGTCGTGGCCATGACGGCGCACGAGATCCTCGTCACCGACTTCGACGGGGCACCCGTCGAGGTGAAGCCGTTCCATGTCGACTGGGATGCGTCCGCGGCGGAGAAGGGCGGCTACGAGCTGTTCATGCTCAAGGAGATCGCCGAGCAGCCCAAGGCCGTCGCCGACTCGCTGCGCGGGCGCATGAACAAGGAATCGCGGATCCAGCTCGATGAGATGCACATGGACGAGGGCCTCCTGCGATCCATCAACAAGGTCGTGGTCATCGCGTGCGGCACGGCCGCCAACGCCGGCATGGTCGCCAAGTACGCCATCGAGCACTGGACCCGTCTTCCGGTCGAGGTTGAGCTGGCCAGCGAGTTCCGCTACCGCGACCCGATCGTCGGGCCCGACAGCCTCGTCATCGCCATCTCGCAGTCCGGCGAGACCATGGACACGCTGATGGCCCTGCGGCACGCGAAGGCGCAGGGCGCGCGGACGCTGGCCATCTGCAACACGGTCGGCTCGACCATCCCCCGCGAGTCCGATGCCGTCCTGTACACCTATGCCGGGCCGGAGATAGCCGTCGCGTCGACCAAGGCGTTCCTCACGCAGATCATCGCGGCCTACCTCGTGGGCCTCTACCTGGCGCAGGTGCGGGGCACCATGTTCGAGGACGAGATCCGGGCCGTGTTCACCGAGCTCCATGGCATGCCGGAGAAGGTGGATCGCGTCCTTGACACCACGGAGCCTGTGCGCGCCCTGGCGCGGGACCTCTCCGCCGCCACGTCGGTGCTGTTCCTCGGCCGGCACGTGGGCTACCCGGTGGCCCTCGAGGGAGCGCTCAAGCTGAAGGAGCTCGCCTACATGCACGCCGAGGGCTTCGCGGCGGGCGAGCTCAAGCATGGCCCGATCGCGCTCATCGAGGAGGGCGTCCCCGTCATCGTCGTCGTGCCGTCGCCCAAGGGCCGGGCCATCCTGCACGACAAGATCGTGTCCAACATCCAAGAGGTGCGGGCCCGTGGCGCCGTCGTGATCGCCATCGCGGAGGAGGGTGACGAGACCATCGCCAAGCACGCCGACCATGTCATCCGGATCCCCGCCGTGCCCACGCTCATGCAGCCTCTGGTGGCCACGGTCCCGCTGCAGGTCTTCGCCTGCGAGATGGCGACGGCGCGTGGCCTCGACGTGGATCAACCGCGCAACCTGGCGAAGTCCGTCACGGTGGAGTAGAGCCCTGTACCCCGAGATGCCCGCATCCGTCCTCGGCGTGGGCGTCGACGTCGTCCACCTGCGACGGTTCGACGCAGCGCTGGCCCGGTCGCCGCGGCTCGTCACGCGCATCTTCACCAACCGTGAGATCGCCCTGTCCGGTGGTGACACGCCTCGCTCGTCGTCACTCGCTGCCCGTTGGGCGGCGAAGGAGGCGGTCGCCAAGGTCCTTGTCGACAACCGCGGACTGGAGTGGCATCACTGCGAGATCCTGAGCGGCGGATTTGGCGAGCCGCTGCTGAGCCTGACGGGCACGGTGCTCGCGGCATCACGGGCTCGCGGCATCGGATCGTGGCTGCTGTCGCTCAGCCATGATGGGGACATGGCCATCGCATTCGTGGTCGCGACCCGAGAAGGGGGCCAGGCGTGATCGATGTGCGCGAGATCGCCGAGGTGCGCGCGGCCGAGGAGCGAGCGTTCGCGCTGCTCGCCGACGGGGTGCTCATGCAGCGCGCGTCGCATGGGCTGAGCGTCACCATCCTTCGACTCCTCCGTTCGACGCGAGGCGCGGTGGTGGGTGCGCGCGTCGTCCTTCTCGTCGGCTCGGGCAACAACGGGGGCGACGCCCTGTGGGCCGGGGCGATGCTGGCGCGTCGCGGGTGCCGCGTCGACGCCCTGTGCCTGCCGGAGCATCCGCATCCGCACGGCGAGGCGGCCCTGCGGGCCGCGGGCGGCCGCTCGGTGCACTGGCGACCCGGAGACAGGGAATCGACGGGCGTTCTCTCAGCGGCCGACGTCGTCGTCGACGGCATCCTGGGGATCGGCGGCGCGGGGGCCTTGCGGCCGGAGGCGGCCGCGCTCGTCGAGGAGGCGATGGCCAGTGACGCCATCGTGGTCGCGGTCGACGTCCCGAGCGGCGTCGACTCCGACTCGGGCGCGGTGGCCGGACCGGCCGTCGCCGCGGATGTCACCGTCACCTTCGGCGCACTCAAGACCGGTCTCCTGGTGTCGCCGGGCGCACTGAGGTCTGGGTCGGTGATCCTCGTGGACATCGGCCTGGAGTTCGACTCGCCCGCCCGAACTCGGGTGCTCGAGCCGATCGATGTCGCTGCCTGGGTGGCCGAGCCGGCTCAGGACGCATACAAGTACCGCCGAGGAGTGGTCGGCGTATCCGCCGGCTCGACCGCCTACCCGGGGGCGGCGCTGCTGACCATGTCGGCGGCGCGCCGCGCGAATGTGGGCATGGCGAGGTACCTCGACCGATCCGACGGTGTGGCCAGCCGCGTGGTTGGGCAGTACCCGGACGTCGTCGTCGACGGCATGGATCCGGGGGACCAGTCACGTGTCGACGCCTGGGCATGCGGTCCGGGATTCCCGGGTGACCGCCTCGATGCCGTCACCGTCGGTGCGGTGCTGGCTGTGCCCGTCCCAGTGGTCCTCGATGCGGGGGCGCTGTCGGTCCTCGCGCGGGATGGTGACGCCCGCAGCACGGTCCGCGACCGGCACGCTCGAGGCCACGTCACCGTGATCACGCCGCACGAGGGCGAGTTCGAACGCATCTTCCCGGGGCTGCTCGCTGGGCGGGGCGGTCGTCTGGCGGCCACTCGACAGGCGGCGAGCGACAGCGGGGCCGTCGTCCTGCTCAAGGGACCGGGAACGATCATCGCCGCACCCGACGGGACCGCCTTCATCGACGTCGAGGGCACGGCCGATCTCGGCACAGCTGGGTCGGGCGACGTGCTGACCGGAATCATCGGCGCGCTGCTGGCCGGTGCCTGGTCCGCTGGCCGTCGAGATGCGCCGTCGCTGCTCGAGGCGAGCGCCGCGGCCGTCTGGCTCCACGGGGCCGCGGGCAGGATCGCGGCGGGCCGTGCGCCCGTGGTCGCCACCGACATCGCTGCCGCGCTGCCCGCTGCCATCCGCCTGGCCCGTTTCGGCGACGCCGCGGAGAACGGCGACGCGTCGTGACCCGCGCCCGCGCCGAGATCGACCTGGCGGCGCTCCGCCGGAACCTCGGGCGCGTCCGTGAGGTGGCGCAGTCCGCCGCCGTGATGGCGGTCGTCAAGGCGGACGCCTACGGGCACGGTATGGGTCCAGTGGCCCGCGCGGCCCGGGCGGCGGGCGCGCAGTGGCTGGGGGTCGCCCTACCGTCGGAGGCGCTCGCCCTTCGCTCGATGGGCGACGAGGGCCGCATCCTCGCCTGGCTCTGGGCACCTAGTGACCCGGCGCTCGAGGGCTGCGTTCGAGCGGGCGTCGACCTGTCCGTCTCGAGCCGGTGGGCTCTCGCAGAGGTCGCCGAGGCGGCACGCCGGTCGGAACGGGCTGCCCGCATCCAGGTGAAGATCGACACGGGTCTGTCGCGCAACGGCGTCACGCTTTCCGACTTGCCGTCGCTGCTCGACGACGTCGTGGCCGCCCAGGGCGCAGGGCTCGTCGAGGTCGAGGCCATCTGGTCGCACCTCGCGGACGGCGACCTACCGGGCAGTGACACCGTGCCCAAGCAGCTCCAGCGGTATCTGGAGGCGGTGGCCCTCGCCGGCTCGCGAGGGATCCACCCGCGCCTGCGCCACCTGGCGAACAGCGGGGCCACGTTCGCCTTTCCGGAGTGCCGCTTCGATCTCGTTCGCGTCGGCATCGCGATGTACGGCCTCACACCGTCTCCCCAGCTGGGATCTGCCGCCGAGCTCGGACTCGAGCCGGTGATGACCCTGCGGGCCCGCCTCTCGAACGTGAAGGCGGTCGGCGCCGGCACGAGCGTGTCGTACGGCGGCACGTGGACCGCCACGGCCCCTACTGTCCTGGGACTTGTTCCGGTGGGATACGCCGACGGTGTGCCCCGAGCCGCCGGTGGCAGGGTCGACGTCGCGATCGCCGGACGACGATGCCCGGCCGTGGGGCGCATCGCGATGGACCAGTTCGTGGTCGACCTGGGCCCCGGCGGTGGTCAGCATGGTGACGACGTCTTCCTCTTCGGCCCGGGCCGCCATGGCGAGGCCACCGCAGACGAGTGGGCCGAGCTCATCGACACCATCGGGTACGAAGTCGTCACCAGGGTCGGATCCAGGGTCCCCCGGGAGTACGTCGGGGACTCGGACACCCCGCAGGGGGACAATGGGACCGATGAGTCCTGACATCACGCCCGCACTTCGCCTGGCCGGCCGCGGTCTGCTCGCCGCCGGGGCGCTTGCCGCTGGCGCCGCCCTCGGCGCCGTGGCGGAGCGCTCCCTCCTGCGTGGCAGCGTGCTGTCGGCGGATGACGACACCGAGCACTTCGGACTGATCCACGGTGGCGTGCGCCAAGTGGTCGCGGACGACGGCACCGTGCTCCACGTCGAGGTCGATGAGCTGCCTGCGGGCGTCGGTTCCGACGGCCTCACCGTGGTGTTCGCGCACGGCTATGCCCTGAACCTCGACTCCTGGCACTACCAGAGGCAGGCGATGCGCGGGCGGGCCCGGCTGGTGTTCTACGACCAGCGAAGTCATGGCCGATCCCAACGGGCGGACTTCGACTCCCATCACATCGACCAACTCGGCCGCGACATGAGCGCGGTGATCGAGGCGGTCGCGCCGACCGGGCCGCTCATGCTCGTCGGACACTCGATGGGCGGCATGACGATCATGGCGCTCGCCGACCAGCGGCCCGAGCTGTTCCGCGACCGCATCTACGGCGTGGCCCTGATCGCCACGACGGCCGGCGGCCTCGCCGAGGGCATGCTCGGTCTGCCCCCCGGCATCGGCCCCCTCCTCCACCGGCTGGGACCTCCCGTGGCCGCTGCCCTGGCGCGTCAGAAGGACATCGTCGAACGCTCCCGTTGGAGCGACAGCGACCTCGGGCTGCTGGTGACTCGCATCTACTCCTTCGGATCGACGGCGCCCGACCAGGCGGGCCGGTTCGTGGCGGCCATGGTGTCGTCGACGGCGGTGGACGTGCTTGCCGAGTTCCTGCCCGCACTGCAGGAGCACGACAAGCGTGCGGCCCTGTCGGTCCTCGAGAACGTCGAGCTCCTCGTCCTGGTCGGGGCCACGGACCGCCTCACCCCCGTGGAGCAGAGCGAGGAGATCGTGCGGCGCCTGCCGTCGGCCGAATTCGTCGTCATCCCCGATAGTGGCCACATGGTCACCCTGGAGAAGCACGAGGAGGTCGACGCGCATCTCCTCGCTCTCCTCGACCGGGTCCGCCGTGACATCGTCGACGACAGCGGATCCGCCGCGTGACCACGGCCGCGCGGTACCGGTTCCCCGTGGCCACTGCCGAGGCCATGGCGGACCTCGGTCGGCACCTCGGCCAACAGGGCCGCGCGGGTGACGTGTTCGTCCTCGGCGGTGAGCTGGGCTCCGGCAAGACCACTCTCACCCAGGGGATCGCCAGGGGGATGGGCATCGAGGAGCACGTGACGAGCCCGACATTCGTCATCGCGCGCACCCACCCCCATCCCGGCGCCGGCCCCGACCTCGTCCACGTGGACATGTACCGACTCGGATCAGCCGGGGAGATCGACGACCTCGACCTGGAGTCGGACCTCGAGACGAGCATCGTGGTCGTCGAATGGGGCGAGAGCCTCGCCGACCATCTCTCGGCATCACGCCTCGACGTTCGCATAGCCCGCTCCGATGACGAGGCGGATGAGACCCGCATCGTCGACATCACGTCCCACTCGGCCCGCTGGGCCGGAATCCTCGACGGCCTGGCCGCGCGCGTGGGTGGGTCGTGATCCTCGCGATCGACACGTCCAGCGCGCTCACGTCTGTCGCCCTGGTCGATGGCACCGAGGTGATCGCCGAGCGCACGCATCTCGACGCGCGCCGTCACGCGGAGGTGCTGGCGCCGCTGCTGCGCGACGTGCTTCGCTCCATCGATCGACAATCGATCACTGCGGTGGCGTGCGGGGTCGGGCCGGGTCCGTATACCGGTTTGCGCGTGGGCATCGCGTCGGCGCGGGCGGTCGCGGCCGCCTGGGATCTGCCGGTGCTTGGCATCTGCTCGCTGGACGCCATCGCGGCAGCAGCACTGTCCGGTGCGGAGGCAGGCGATGTCTTCGTGGCCACCGACGCCCGGCGTCGCGAGGTCTACTGGGCCCACTACGCCGCCGACGGCGCGCGCATCGAGGGGCCGCTCGTGTGCCGCCCGGGGGACATCGCCGCCGACCTCAGGGCAGGTACCTGGGCCGGTCATGGGGCGCTGGCCCACGCGACTGACTTCGACAGCGTCCTGGTGTCCGGACCCCTCGGCGAGCACGAACCGACGTCGGCACTCCAGTACGCCCACGCGTGCTGGGTCGGCCGCAGGGTGCAGGCGCTCCTCGCGGCCGGAGCCGTCCAGGCTGCCGCGCCCGTGACGCTCTCCGTGCACGGCGGCGACGGGTCGTCCACGTCGGCGCAGCTTCGTGGCATCGAGCTGCTGCCACCGGTGCCCCTGTATCTGCGCCGACCCGATGTAGCCGAGCCGACGCCATGATCGACGTCGCACCGATGCGGTGGTGGCATGTCCGGGACGTGGCGACCTTGGAGAACGTCCTGTTCCCCGACGACCCCTGGTCGACCGAGCAGTTCTGGCAGGAACTCGCCCACGACACCCGCCACTACGTGGTGGCCGTCGACGACGATGCCGTCGTGGGCTACGCCGGCGTCTTCGCCCTTGCCCCCGAGGGTGACGTTCAGACCATCGCGGTCGCGCCCGCCGCACAGGGTGCCGGTGTCGGAGCCCGGCTGCTTGGCGCACTCCTCCAGGAGGCCGCTCGCCGGCAGTGCGCCCACCTGCTCCTCGAGGTGCGTTCGGACAACGAGCCAGCGCTTGCCCTGTACGAGAGGGCGGGCTTCGAGCAGATCAGCGTCCGGCGTCGTTACTACCCCGACGGCACCGATGCGCTCATCCTGCGACGGCGCATCGACCCGATCCACGCCGGGAGCGCGTCATGACCACGTCTGGAGCTCCACTCGTGCTCGGCATCGAGACGTCCTGCGACGAGACCGGCATCGGTCTCGTCCGCGGGCACGACCTGCTCGCCAACGAGATCGCGTCGAGCGTCGAGGAGCATGCCAGGTACGGCGGCGTGGTGCCGGAGGTGGCCAGCAGAGCCCATCTGGAGGCCATCGAGCCGGCGATCCGTCGCGCGTGCGACACAGCGGGCGTGGCACTGTCCGACGTGGACGCGCTGGCAGTGACCGCTGGCCCCGGCCTGGTCGGTGCCCTGCTCGTGGGAGTCGCGACGGCGAAGGCACTCTCGGTGGCCCTCGGCATCCCGCTGTACGGAGTCAACCATCTGGCCAGTCATGTGGTCGTCGACGAGTTGCAGCATGGACCGCTCGCCGACCCCACGATCGCGCTCCTCGTCTCCGGTGGGCACTCGTCGCTCCTGATGGTCACCGACGACGTGCGCGAGTTCACGCCGCTGGGCCAGACGCTGGACGATGCCGCCGGCGAGGCCTTCGACAAGGTGGCTCGCCTCCTGGGGCTGCCGTTCCCCGGTGGCCCCTGGATCGACCGCATGGCCGTCGACGGCGACCCTCGGGCCATCGCGTTCCCGCGGGGGCTGACGGCGGCCGGCGATCGAGATCGCCACCCCTACGACTTCTCCTTCTCAGGACTCAAAACCGCCGTGGCGCGCTGGGTCAAGGCCCGCGAGCTGGCGGGCGAGCCGGTGCCGGTGGCGGATGTCGCGGCCTCGTGCCAGGAGGCGATCGTGGACGTGCTGACCGCGAAGATGGTGACCGCCTGCGGTGCCCTGGGGGTTCGCCATGTGGTGATCGGCGGCGGCGTGGCCGCCAACTCGAGACTGCGGGCCATGGCCCAGGCTCGGTGCGATTCCGCCGGGATCGAGCTCCGCGTGCCCCGTCCGGGACTGTGCACGGACAACGGGGCCATGGTCGCTGCGCTGGGGGCCCGCTTGGTCGCCCAGGGGGCTGTGCCATCCGATCTCGACTTCCCGACCTCGTCGACCATGGCTGTCACGCGGCGTGCATGGTGACGCCGACGTGGGTCGACCTCTTCGGCGAGGGCCCGTCGCCGTCGACGGCGGGCTGTCGACCCAGTTGACGCGGATGGGTCAGGACGTGTCCGGGAGTCTGTGGACCGGCCGCGTCCTTCTGCACGATCCGGGGGCGGTCACGAAGGCACATGCCGCCTTCATCGCGGCGGGTGCCGACATCGTGATCACGGCGAGCTACCAGGTGTCGCGAGCGGGGTTCCGGTCCGCGGGGCTCACGGAGGCCGATGCCGACTCGGCGCTGGTGGCCAGCGTCACAGCGGCCCGCGCCGCCACGGGCGCCAGCGATCGCCCGGTTCGCCTGGCGGCGAGCGTGGGCCCCTACGGAGCGATCCTGCACGACGGATCGGAGTACCGCGGCAACTACGGGCTCACGCACCGTCAGTTGGTCGACTTCCATCGCGCACGGATCGACGTACTTCTGGCCCAGGCACCTGACCTCCTGGCGATTGAGACGATTCCCGATGCCCGCGAGGCCGAGGCACTGATGCAGGTGCTGGACGACGCCGGTGGCCCGCCCTCCTGGGTCACCTTCTCCGCCGTCGACGGCGGCCACGTGTGCGCGGGGCAGTCGATCGAGGAGTGCGCCGCGATCGTGGCCGGGTCGTCGGCCGTGATCGCAACCGGTGTCAACTGCACGGATCCCGCCTTCGTCGCCGAGCTCCTCGGCCGGCTGGCGGCGGCCACGGACCTTCCGCTGGTGGCCTACCCGAACGCCGGCGGGGACTGGGATCCCACCAGTGGTGAATGGCACGGCGACTCCCTCGACGACGGCACCTGGGAGTTCTCGTCCGCGGTGCTCGAGGAGTGGCGGGCGGCGGGCGCCGTCGCAATAGGGGGCTGCTGCGGCACGGACGAGAGGACGATCAGGCAGGTCTCTGGCTGGCTGGCTCGGCCAGGTAGCTGACGGTTCGCCCGGCGCGCCGCGTCATGACGAGGACGTGTCCTGGTCCCTCGAGCAGCCCGAGCGTCCTGAGCACCGAGACCGGATCGTCGGCGGTGTCGCGGCATTTCACCACCGCGCGGGTGACCCCGTGGCGCTCGAGGTCGCGCCGCTGGTGCTTGCGGTCGCCGAGGATCTCGGCGATGACGCGGTAGCTGCGCAGGCCGAGCCCCGCGGGCGGTGCTGTGCTGCTCGTCAGCCACGTGCTGTCGACGTCGACCATGGCCATGCCGGGGGAGCCGTCGATCACTGCGGACACCGCCCCGGCTCGCAGGACGGCCGGGTCCGGCTCGTGCAGCCAGGTGGCGACGGCCGATGCCACGGGGACGTCGTCGCCGGTGGCGCCGAGCACCAGCACGTCGTCGTCACCGAAGATCGCGGCCTGGCTGGCGACGGGCAGGGCCGGCCATGAGTACACCGCGCACTCGACCACGGTGCGCTGCACACTGGCCCACTCCGCCTGCCAGCCGACCGGCGGCCGGAAGGACGGCGCCACCTTCGCCGCGACGCGCGGATGTGGGATCGCCGCGACGTACGCCCACGGCGGCGACCATCGCTCGGGATCCCGCTCCGGCCTCGCGCGCATGGACGTGATGCCCCGCGGCGCCAGCGGGTCGCGGCGGGCGGGATCGACGAACACGACGTCGTCCTCATCGAGACGACCGAGAAGGTCGGCCAGCAGCCGCGCGTCCGTGGCGTCACCGACGATCACGTCGGCGCGGGGGGCGTTGTGGGCCAGAAAGCGCGCCGTGGTCGGATCCCGCTCCACGCAGACGACGTCGAGGCCCGCCTCGAGGAACGCTCGCGTGTCGAAGCCGAGCCCGGCCGTCAGGTCGAGCACCGTCTGCGCGCCGGCCGCCGTCAGCAGCCCTGCGCGTCGGGCCGCGACCGCCGGACGGGTGGCCTGCTCGAGGCCATCACGCGTGAGGAACAGATCCCGAGCGTCGATCGCGTAGCGCTCGGCCGCGGCCCGCCGCATGGTGGCCTGCTGGATGGCGGCGGCCACCTGGTCCGAGGAGATGCCGGGCAGGGCCCGTCGCACGGCGGTGCCGACGGCGAGCGGGTCGGTGGGGTGCTCGGCCAGGGTCGCCTGAGCCACCCGCAGGGCCACGTCAGCCTCGGGGGAGCAGATCCATGCGGCCGTGCCCATGCACCCCATTCTGCGCCCTCGGCGACGTCGGGCGGGCTGGCACTCAACTTGACGGAGTGCTAATCCCTGCGTACTGTCTGATCTGGCACTCCCCCCTCGGGACTGCCAATATCGCACCACTGACCCAGCCGGCCGTCGACACATCTGACGGCCCATCGACATCCCGGAGGATGTAACCGTGTCGGTCTCCATCAAGCCGCTCGAGGACCGCATTCTGGTCCAGACCCTCGACGCCGAGCAGACCACTGCTTCCGGCCTCGTTATCCCTGACACGGCCAAGGAGAAGCCCCAGGAGGGCAAGGTCCTGGCCGTTGGCCCCGGTCGCTTCGACGAGGATGGCGAGAAGCGCATCCCGCTCGACATCAAGGTCGGCGACATCGTCATCTACAGCAAGTACGGCGGCACCGAGGTGAAGTACGACGGCGAGGAGTACCTCCTGCTGTCCGCTCGCGACGTGCTCGCCATCGTCGAGAAGTAGTCCTTCCATCTTTTCGTGACTGGCCCGTCGTGATGCGCTCCGCGCTTTCACGACGGGCCACTCACATCCATGCACCGATGCTCTGGAGAGTTGACTGATGTCCAAGATCCTGGAATTCGACGAGGACGCGCGCCGCAGCCTCGAGCGCGGTGTCAATGCGCTCGCAGACGCCGTCAAGGTGACCCTCGGGCCGCGCGGCCGCAACGTCGTCATCGACAAGAAGTGGGGCGCGCCCACGATCACCAACGATGGCGTGACCATCGCCCGTGAGATCGAGCTCGAGGATCCCTACGAGAACCTCGGCGCCCAGCTGGCGAAGGAGGTGGCCACGAAGACGAACGACGTCGCGGGTGACGGCACCACCACCGCCACGGTGCTGGCGCAGGCCATGGTCCGTGAGGGCCTCAAGCAGGTCGCTGCCGGCGCGTCGCCGATGGACATCAAGCGCGGCATCGACAAGGCCGTCGTGGCCGTCACCGACGAGCTCCTCAAGAACGCCCGCGAAGTTGCGGACAAGGCCGAGATCGCGGACGTCGCGACGATCTCCTCGCAGGACCGCGAGATCGGCGAGCTCATCGCCGACGCGTTCGACAAGGTCGGCAAGGACGGGGTCATCTCCGTCGAGGAGTCCAGCACCACCGGGCTCGAGCTCGAGTTCACCGAGGGCATGCAGTTCGACAAGGGCTTCATCTCGGCGTACTTCGTCACCGACCCCGA
Source organism: Actinomycetota bacterium (assembly GCA_016717115.1). Taxonomy (GTDB): domain Bacteria; phylum Actinomycetota; class Actinomycetes; order S36-B12; family S36-B12; genus UBA10649. Next base: position 208,669 of record JADKGE010000001.1, on the reverse strand, counting down.
TCGCATGGAGACAGTGATCGAGGACGGCCGCATCCTGCTCGTCCAGGGCAAGATCTCGTCCGTGCAGGAGCTGCTGCCGCTGCTCGAGAAGGTGGTGCAGGCCGGCAAGCCGCTCCTCATCGTGGCCGAGGACGTCGACGGCGAGGCGCTGTCGACCCTGGTCGTCAACCGCATCCGCGGAACGTTCTCCTCATGCGCCGTCAAGGCCCCTGCGTTCGGCGATCGTCGCAAGGCGATCCTCCAGGACCTCGCGATCCTCACCGGCGCGCAGGTCGTCTCACCCGAGGTCGGGCTCAAGCTCGACCAGGTGGGCCTCGAGGTGCTCGGCAGCGCGCGGCGCATCGTCGTCACCAAGGACAACACCACGGTCGTCGACGGCGGGGGAGACGCGGCCGACGTCGAGGCTCGCGTCGCCCAGATCCGCGCCGAGATCGAGCGCAGTGACTCCGACTGGGACAAGGAGAAGCTGCAGGAGCGCCTGGCGAAGATCGCCGGTGGCGTCGTCGTGATCAAGGTCGGCGGCCACACGGAGGTGGAGCTCAAGGAGAAGAAGCACCGCATCGAGGACGCCGTGTCAGCCACTCGTGCGGCCATCGAGGAGGGCATCGTCTCGGGCGGCGGCACCGCGCTCGTTCAGGCCGCCAAGGTGCTCGAGGGCGACCTCGGCCTGACCGGTGACCAGGCCACGGGAGTCGGCATCGTCCGGCGCTCGATGGCCGAGCCGCTGCGCTGGATCGCGGAGAACGCCGGCGAGCAGGGCTACGTCGTCGTCTCCAAGGTGGCCGAACTGCCGGCCGGCTTCGGCCTCAACGCGGCCACCGGCGAGTACGTGGATCTCATGGCCGCCGGGGTCATCGACCCCGTCAAGGTGACACGCTCGGCCATGCAGAATGCCGCCTCGATCGCGGCCATGCTCCTCACCACCGAGGCGCTTGTCGTCGAGAAGAAGGAAGAGGAGCCCGAGTCGTCCGGTCACGGGCACTCCCACCACGGGCACTCCCACTAGGAACTGAACGAGAAGGGGCCCCGGAGCGCAAGCTCCGGGGCCCCTTCTCGTGTCCCGCGTCACCGGGGTCCACGGGCGACGACCCCCCCGATCGGGGTGACGGGCCGGCGAGGCCGGCCGGCCGGAGCCGCTACTTCTTGAGGGTGCCGATCCGGTACTGGTTCAGCGTCGCGTACTTGGCCGTGGCGGTCGAGCTGTGCTGGCCCAGGAACGCCTTGGTGCCGTCCTTGCCGCACACCGGTTCGATAACCGCGGCACCACCGGAGTGGCTCTTGGAGAACGCCGTCATGTTGTAGACGCCGTTCTTGAGGATGACCCAGCAGTTCGAGGGGGTGCTGTGCGCCTTCACTTGAGCGGCCGTGTACGACTTGCCGGCGGCCGCCGAGGTGGCGGATGCGCCACTCGTGGCGATGCCCGTCACGGCGGCGACGCTGATGAGGACTGCGAGGGTCCTGCGTGCAACTAGCATGGCTGTCTCTCTTCCGTGTGATGCGCACTGCCGGGAGTGGCGGCCCGCAATGGGTTTCCTGACGAAGTGGCGAGGTCATCTACGCCACGTCGCGTGATCCGTCGTGCTAGCGGCCAACACGGCCCGCCGGGGCGGCAAGGCTGCCGACCCGGAACTTCTTGAGGGTCTTCGCAGGCAGCAGCTTCGCGACAGCTGCGTGGCCGGCGTATGCCCTGCTGGCGTTCCTGCCGCACATCGCCTTGGCGATCAGATCGCCGTGCCTGCTGGTCTTCGTGAACTTCGTGATGTTGTAGACGCCGCCGTTCACGACGGTCCAGCAGTTGCCGATCCGCTTGTGGGCTGCGACCTGCCCGAGGGTGAATGTGGGCGAGGTCGTGGCGACCACGGGAGTGGCAACGACGGCGCCGAGTGCGTAGGCGACGAGGCTCCCGATCGCGGAATTGCTCCTGCCGTGCTTGGCGTTGAACGACGCGGAGCCGTCCTTGCCGCACATCGCGGCGATGGTCGCCTTGCCGCCCGGGTGAAGCCCGACCCACTTCGTCAGGTCGTAGGCCGTCCCGTTGACGATGCTCCAGCAGTCAGCCTCGGTGGCGTGCTTGGCCACGTCAGCGAGCGCGTACACCTTCGGGGCTGGTGCGGCAAGAACAGCAGCGGTCTCAGCCACGAGGTCACCCATGCGCAGCCTCGACATGATCAGGTTCGCGGAGCCTGACCCGCCGTGCTTGCCGAAGTAGGCGGCTGACCCGTCAGCACCGCACATTGCTGCGATGACCCCGGCACCACCAGGATGCGTGTCGATGAAGGTGGACATGCCGTACACGGCGCCGCTGATGACCGTCCAGCAATCGCCCGCCGTGGCGTGCTTCTTGACGTCGGCCATCGTGTATCTGCCGCCACCCGCGACCGCGTCGACCTCGACGGCCCCCGGCAGTGCACCCTGCACGTATCCGGCCTGCGTGCCGATCCTGTACGCGGCGATCGCGCCGTCCTTGCTACCCACGGAGTGCTTGCCGTAGAACGTTCCCGTTCCGTCGCTGCCGCAGACAGCTGCGATCACGCTCGGCCCGCCGGAGTGCGTGCCGATGAGTGCGGTCAGGTTGTACACGCCCCCGTTGATTCCCACCCAGCAGTCGCCGGCGCTGCCGTGCCCGGCTATCTCCGCGGCGCTGTAGGTGCCTGCGGCGGATGTCGGAGTGGCAGTGAAGGTGCCGACGGCGTTCGCCGTGATCTCAGCCAGGTGTGCGTCGGCGGATCCGCCGTGCTGACCTGTGAAGACCGCCGTGCCGTCCTTGCCGCAGATGCCCTCGATGGCGGCGCTGCCACCGGAGTGGGCGGCCACGAATCCCGTCAGGTCGTACACGTTGCCGGAGATGGCAACCCAGCAGTCCGCCGCAGAGCCATGCCCGGCAACGTCCGCGAGCACGTACGCCGGCAGGGCGACAGGAGTGGAGGTCACGGTCGCCGACGAGACGGACGCGTTTCCGGCCGTGTCAACGGCCCTGACCGAGAAGGAGTACGAGGTGCCGTTCGCGAGGCCGGTGACCGTGAGGCTGGTACCGACCTGCGTCGCTATCCGCGTGGCGCCGTTGTAGACCTCGTAGGTCGCGGCGTCGGTCGGACCGGACCATGCCAGCACCGCCTGTGCGTCACCAGTAACTGCGGTCAGGCCCGTCGGTGCGGCCGGCGCGGTCACGTCGACCGGCGTCGCCGAGGCGGAGGCGGAGGCCAGGGACACGTTTCCGGCGGAGTCGAGCGCCCTCACGGTGAAGGAGTATGCGGTCCCGTTCGTCAGGCCGGTGACGGTCTTCGTCGTTCCGGCTTGCGTCCCGATGAGCGAGGCGCCCTGGTAGATCCGGTAGGTCGCGGCGTCGGCCGGGCCCGACCAGGCGAGAGCGATCTGGCCGTCTCCTGCCGACGCCGTGAGGCTGGTGGGGGCAACAGGTGGTGTCGTGTCAGCCGGGGTGGCTGAGGCGGCCGCGGAGGCAGCCGATACGTTGCCGGCCGCATCCAGGGCCCTCACGGTGAAGGAGTATGCGGTGCCGTTCGTCAGGCCCGTGACGGTCTTCGTCGTTCCGGCTTGTGTCCCGATGAGCGAGGCGCCCTGGTAGATCCGGTAGGTCGCGGCGTCCGCCGGGCCTGACCACACCAAGGACACCTGCCGGTCGGCGGCGGTGGCGACCAGGCTCGTCGGAGCGGCCGGAGACGTCGTGTCGACGGGAGTGGCCGAAGCCGCGGCCGACGCGACGGAGACGTTGCCGGCGGCGTCAACCGCCTTCACCGTGAAGGAGTAGGGCGTGCCGTTGGTCAGGCCGGTGACGGTCTTCGTCGTCCCCACCTGGGTGCCGACATTCGTCCCGGCCTGGAAGATCTGGTAGTTGGCGGCGTCGGCCGGCCCCGACCACGACAAGGACACCTGTGCGTCACCCGCTGTGGCCGTCAGTCCTGTGGGGGCGACCGGAGGGGTCACGTCGGCCGGTACCGCGGGGGTGGCCGAAGCCGAAGCCGAAGCAGGCGACACGTTGCCGGCCGCGTCGACGGCCTTCACCGTGAACGTGTAGCTGGTGCCGTTCGTCAGTCCGGTCACGACCTTCCCGGTCATCGCCTGGGTGCCGATGAGGGTCGCGCCCTGGAAGACCTGGTAGGTGGCCGCGTCGGCCGGACCGGACCACGTGAGGGTCACCTGAGCGTTCCCTCCGCTTGCCACGAGGCTGGTCGGGGCGACCGGCGGGGTCACGTCGGCCGGTGCGAGAGGCGCGGCGGTGGCCGCGGCTGACGCGACGGACACGTTGCCGGCCGTGTCGACGGCCTTGACCGTGAATGTGTAGCTGGTGCCGTTGGTCAGTCCGGTCACGACCTTCCCGGTCGTGGCCTGGGTGCCGATCAGGGTCGCGCCCTGGAAGACCTGGTAGGTGGCCGCGTCAGCCGGACCCGACCAAGCGAGCGTGATCTGGGTGTTGCCGGCCGTCGCCGAGAGGCCCGTCGGGGCGACCGGCGGGGTCACGTCGGCTGGCGCCGCCGGGGTGGCGGGGGCTGCGGCGGACGCCACGGACACGTTGCCGGCCGCGTCGACGGCCTTGACGGTGAAGGAGTAGGCAGTCCCGTTGGTCAGGCCCGTGACGACCTTGGTGGTTTCCGCCTGGGTGCCGATGAGGGTCGCGCCCTGGAACACCTGATACGTCGCGGCATCGGCGGGGCCGGTCCACGCGAGGGAAGCCTGCGACACGCCGGCCGTGGCGGTGAGACCCGTCGGGGCTACCGGAGCCGTGTTGTCGTACACGCCGATGATGTACGGCGTCAGCGTGGTGGAGTACTTGCCGGTCAGGGAGGAGTGCTTGCCCGTGAACGTCGACGTGCCGTCCATGCCGCACACCGGGGTGATCCTGCTGAGCCCGCCGGAGTGGTTCGGCGCCCAGACGGTCAGGTCGAAGACGCTGCCGGAGATGATGACCCAGCAGTCCGCCGTGACGTTGTGCGTCGCGATGGTGGCGAGGTTGTAGGGGGTCGTGGCCGCGGCCGCGGCCGGTACTGCTCCGGTGACGGCGACCCCGGAGATCACAGCCATGCTCGTCAGAATGCTGAGGGACCGAAGCACAAGGGCTGTGTGCGTTTGCATGACGTCTTCTCGCTCTCACCGAAGCCGGTCGCCTGGGCGGCGAGGGTCACGGTGCGGATATCGGACCCCGGGAGGGCCGACTGACCGACGGGACGGTCAGACCGACGAGATGCAGTCATTCGTTGTGTGATCTGTGTCACATAGCGGCCCTCTCGCGGGCCGAAGGTCCCGTCTTCGCCCTCCGAAAGTCGACAAAAGGGACTGGGCGGTCGATGCGCGTCGGGTCGGATGGCAGCGGAGAGCGTCCCGATGCCGGGTGTGTCAGCTCGTGGGACTAGCGATTGAGCTTCGTCAGCTGCGCGGCGACCACGCGGTTCGCGCAGGCCCGCAGGCCCTTGGCAGATCCGTTCGGGTTCGCGCACGTCGCGTACACGAAGTTCGACCCCGTCAGCGCGTACACCGTGACGGTCGCGCCGGTCTTGTTGATGGGGGTGCCGTCGGCATTGGCGCCGATCGGGATGGCCGCGGCCGGATCGAACCGGGTCACGCCCGTGGGCGACTTCGCCAGCGTCCGTGACTGCGGACCACCGACGTTGCCCATCTCCTTGAGGTAGGCGGGTCCCTCGGAAGGGACGTCGAACGACAGGACGTCGACGTGCGTCACGGAGAGCCGGCCGGCGGCGTAGGCCGCGTCCGAGCGCAAGGTCATGTAGAAGCAGTAGCGGACGTTTCCCGTCTTGATGTAGGGCATCTCATGGCAGGCGATCCCCTCCGTCGTGACGGGTGCCATCGTGCCGGAAGCCCGGGTGATCTCCCGGATGGTCAGCATCCGCGCCTTGATGGTCGATTCGGCCAGCATCCCGGTGCCGGGTGCGGTGTCGGCGACAGCGCCTGTGGCCGCCGCCGCGGCCAGGAGGCCTCCTGCGCAGAGCACGCCCACCAATCGAGCCGTCGACCGACGAACGCTCACAGTGACGCACGACCTTCCATCAACGGGTCCCTTGACCGTGGTATCGGCTGGCGAGCCAAGAACACACGCCCGAGGCCTTGAGGGTAACGCCAGGGTCAGTGGGAAACCGTTCCTGCTCCCGCCGGCACACCGCCCGTGACGGCAGTCGGTGGATATCCGCATATGGGCCCTTTCGTATCCGGTCCCCGTTTGTGTGGGGTGCGGCGCGCTCCTACCGTCGAGGGCAAGGGGATGGGGCATCGGCATGGCTGGCGGGGAATCGGCGGGCACGGGTCGACGTTCGCAGTCCACCCCTGCCACGATCCGCCGAGCACTGATGAGAACGATGGTGATGGCGGCCGCGATCTCGGTGGTGATGGCGGCTTCCGCGCAGGTCCGTCCCTCCTTCTCGGAGACGTCGACGCGAGTGACGAGCGCCGTGGGTTCCGAAGATGTCACGTCGTTGATCGTCGCCTACGAATCCGGTGCCGCCCCAACTGACGGCGAGGGGGCCGTCACCGGGTCGCAGGCGGTCCCGGAGGCAGAACTCGTTCCGGGCGACGCCATCGGCTTCGGGTTGCGCACCGTCGGCCTTGACGACCCGATGGATCCGGGGACGGCCGAGGCGCTGGCGGAGCAGTTGGCGCTTTCGCCGCAGGTCGCCTGGGCCGAGCCCGACTATCCGGTATCGGTCTCGACCGACCAGCCGTCGGCGCCGTGGGGCCTTGATCGAATCGACCAGCGCGGCGCCGCTCTCGACGGCACCTATGGCTACGACACCGGCGGCGCGGGCGTGACCGCCTACATCATCGATACCGGCATCAGGTCCACGCACGTCGACTTCGGTGGTCGCGTCCGCAGCGGCTTCAACGCGGTGAGCGGCCTGACCGGCACGGAGGACTGCCACGGGCACGGCACCCACGTGGCGGGCACCGTCGCCGGTACCACCTACGGCGTGGCGAAGGCGGCCGACCTGGTGGCGGTGCGCGTGCTCGACTGCGCTGGACGCGGCTGGATGTCGGATGTCGTGGTGGGCCTCAATTGGGTCATGACCGACCACGCCGCCGGAGTCCCCGCGGTGGTCAACATGAGCATCGGAGGCTCGTACTCGCAGAGCGTGAACACGGCCGTGAGCGCGGCTGTCGCCGACGGGATCACGGTGGTCGTGGCCGCCGGCAACAACTCCGAAGACGCCTGTGACTACAGCCCGGCGAGCGCTGGTTCGGCCATCACGGTTCAGGCCTCGACCAGCACTGATGCCCGCGGCTCGTACTCGAACTACGGCACCTGCACCGACCTCTACGCCCCGGGCTCGTCGATCACGTCGGCCTCCTTCAGCTCCGACACGGCTTCGTCGGTGATGACCGGAACGTCGATGGCGTCGCCCCATGTGGCCGGCGTGGCGGCCCGCCTTCTCGGCGTGACCCCGGCCATGTCCCCTGCGCAGGTGTCCGCGGCGATCGACGCGGCGTCCACGCCCATGTCCTTCGGTAAGGGCTCCGGGGATCCGAACAAGCTGCTCTACGTCGATCCCGTCCTCGCACCAACGACGCCCGGGGTTCCCGGCGACCTGCGGGCCGAGCCGCACGACGGAGCGATCGAGATGTCGTGGACGACGCCTGCGTCCACCGGTGGACGAGCGATCAGCAGCTACACGGCCCAAGCGTGGACTCACTCCGCCGGGGGCTCACTCGTGTCGAGCTGCCAGCCCACGTCGATGGTCGGGCTCTCGTGCACGATCACCGGCCTGGCGAACGAGACCGCGTACTACGTCGGCAGCTTCGCCACCAACTCCGTGGGCGACGGTCTGTCCACGAGCCGGATTGCAGCTACGCCGACGCTCGGCGTGCTCACGTCGCCCCGCGCGCTCACCGCGAGTGCCCTTGACTCCTCCGCCTCCGTGTCGTGGAGCGAACCCATCTCCAGCGGCGGGCGGCCCATCAGCCGGTACACGGCGCAGGCCTGGACCGCAGCCAGCGGTGGGACGCGACGAGCCACCTGCCAGCCGAGCCCGCTCACGGGGCTCGCATGCACGATCTCCGGACTGACCAACGGGACGACGTACTACGTGGATGCGGTCGCCACGACAAGCCTTGCCGACAGCGCGCCCTCGACTCGCGTTCCCGTGACCCCGTTGGCTCCGTCCTCGTCCGGCGGCGGCTCGGGCGGCGGATCCAGTGGAGGAGGGGGTGGTGGATCCAGTGGCGGCGGGAATGGTGGCTCCTCGGGCGGCGGCTCCTCGGCCGCGGTTCTCGAGGTGCGGCCCGCCTTCGGATCGGTGGCCGGTGGCACCCGCATCCTCATTCTCGGATACGGCTTCTGGGGTGCGCGGGCGGTCACGATCGGAGGCGTTGCGGCGCCGGAGTTCCGATACGTCGATGCCGCCACCCTTGAAGTCGTCACGCCGCCCGGAGTCGCGGGCTGGCAGGACGTCATCGTGACCCTCGCCGTCGGGCGCGTGACTGCCGGCTTCAACTACCAGCTCGGCGGGGCGCCGATCAGCCCGTCCACCACGGCCCCGACCAACGATGCGTCCAGCCCCGCCGTGGATGCGACGACGGACGCGTCCGCGCAGACATCGCCGAGGATCACCCGCGCAGCCGTCGGGCACGGGACCGTCGCTGTGGCCTGGTCGAATGCGAACCGCGCGTCCACGTCGACTCAGTTCGTCACCGTGTTCTCCAAGGGCAAGCCCGTGAGGACGGTCTCCGTTGCTCCGCGCGCTTCGCGCGTGGTCCTTCGGGGTCTCGCTGGGAACCGGTCGTACACCGTCACGATCACGATCGTGCTGAACGGGGGCCACGAGGCGACATCGAGACCGTCACGCACCATCCGAGTCTGATTCCCGCTCGGCCCCCACGGCCACCGACGGGCTGCATGGACGCCCACTGCAGCGTCCGGCGTCGTTCACGGCCCCGCGATTGACGCCGGACGCTGCAGTCGGCGATCAGGAGGCGTAGGCGGCCGTTCCGGTCAGGCGGCGGCGTCGGTAGATGCGCTCCCGGTCATCCTCCGACATGCCGCCCCACACGCCGTACGGCTCGCGGACGGCCAGGGCATGCGCGGCGCACTCGGCCAGTACGGGGCAGCCCGAGCAGATCGCCTTCGCGGCCTGCTCGCGTGCCGAGCGGGCCTCGCCTCGTTCGCCCTCGGGGTGGAAGAAGACGCTGGGGTCCTCCCCGCGACAGGCACTGTCCATCTGCCAGTCCCAGAAGTCGGCGTTGGGGCCGGGGAGGCGGGACACGTCTGCCATGGGAGGACCTTTCCGATGAGCGGGCCGGGGCGGTGGTCAGACGGTCGTTGATGACCGCCTGACTCCACCATACAAACCGCTTCATAGGTTGGTCAATATGGTCGGGAGACCGTTTCTCCGTCGGTGGGACGTTCTCGACTCGCGCAGCGGTCCCGACGGTCCCAAAATGACCGCGTGACCACTGACTCGGGCGCCTCCGCGACATCGGACCCGGGCGTCACGGTCGCCGCCGTGGCGCGGCGGATGGGGGTGGCGCCAGCCACCTTGCGTACGTGGGACCGGCGATACGGCATCGGCCCCAGCGAGCACCGGCCGGGGTCGCACCGTCGCTACTCGACCCTCGACGTGGCCCGCCTCGAGCACATGCGGCGACTCGTCATCGCCGGCGTTCCGCCGGCCGACGCGGCCGTGGCCGCCCGCGCGCTGTCGCTCGACGACGAGGGGGTGGCCTCCGTGACGCCCCTGCCGCTGCGGGCCGCACCCGCCGCCCTGAGCGGGACCGGCCCCGAGACGGCCAAGGCGCCCCGGGCGGGGGGCGGTCACGTGGTCGCGCTGCCCGGCGGATCGCCGGAATTGCGCGGCCTCGCCCGGGCGGCCCAGACGCTCGACACCGCCGCCTGCGCGGCCCTCATCGGCCGGTCGCTCGATCATCGCGGCGTCGTCGCCACCTGGGACGAGGTCCTCGTACCCGTCCTGTGCGCGATCGGCGAGAAGTGGAAGGACACCGGCCGCGGAGTCGAGATCGAACACGCCCTGAGTGCCACCATCCAGGACTGCCTGTCGGCGGTGGTCAGGACGCAGCCCCAGACGGTCAACTCCCGGGCGGTGCTGCTCGCCTGCGCACCCGACGAGATGCACTCACTGCCGCTTTGGGCGGTGGCCGCCGCCCTGGCCGAGCGGAAGATCTACGCACGGATCATGGGTTCGGGACTGCCGGTCGTCGCCCTCGTCCAGGCAGTGCATCGGCTCGGCCCGGCGGCGGTGTTCGTCTGGGCTCGGATCCCGGGCTCCGCCGATGCGGCGGCGCTGGCCGACCTGCCCAGCTTCCGGCCCGCTGCCACCGTGCTGATCGGCGGTCCCGGCTGGGTCGGGCAGGCGCCCCCCGGCGTCACGACCGTCACGGATCTCAGCGACACGGTGGCCCGGATCGCCCGAGCGGTCGGCGAGTAGCCTTAGGGCCACTACCCGGCGCGCACGCACCCTCGGAGAACTCATGGATTCCCGACCGTTGTCCGATTCCCTGGCCTTCGATGGCGTGCCGGAGAAATTCGGCTATCTGGGCCTCACCTTCGACGACGTCCTCCTGGTGCCAGCCGAGTCCGACGTGGTGCCCAGCGAGGTCAACACCGCGTCCCGCATCACCCGCAACATCACGGTGCAGCTGCCGCTCGTGTCCAGCGCCATGGACACGGTCACGGAGGCGCGCATGGCGATCGCCATGGCCCGGCAGGGCGGCGTCGGCGTGCTGCACCGCAACCTGCCCATCGAGGAGCAGGCGACCCAGGTCGACCTCGTGAAGCGTTCCGAGGCTGGCATGGTCAGCAACCCCATCACCTGTTCGCCCGATGACACGCTCGCCGACGTCGATCGGCTGTGCGGCCGCTACCGCATCTCCGGCGTCCCGGTGATCGACGCCGAAGGGGTGCTGCTCGGCATCGTCACGAATCGCGACATGCGGTTCGAGGAGGACATGAGCAGGAGTGCGCGCGAGGTGATGACGCCGATGCCGCTCGTCACCGCCCAGGTCGACGTCGCCCCCGAGGACGCGCTTGCGCTGCTGGCCGGGCACAAGGTCGAGAAGCTGCCGCTGATCGACCGTGAAGGCAGGCTGCGCGGGCTGTTCACCGTGAAGGACTTCGTCAAGGCCGACCGGTACCCGCACGCCACCAAGGACGCGAACGGCCGCCTCGTCGTGGGTGCGGCCGTGGGCGTGGGCGACGACGCGGAGAAGCGCGCCCGCACCCTGATCGACGCCGGTGTCGACTTCCTCATCGTCGACACTGCACACGGTCACTCGCGCGCCGTCATCGACATGGTGCGTCTGCTCAAGCGCCAGACGTCCATCGACATCGTCGGCGGGAACGTCGCGACGCGCGCGGGCGCGCAGGCACTCGTCGACGCCGGCGCGGACGGCATCAAGGTGGGCGTCGGGCCCGGATCCATCTGCACCACCCGCGTGGTGGCGGGGGTGGGCGTTCCGCAGATTTCGGCGATCTACGAAGCCGCCCTCGCGGCTCGGCCCGCGGGGATCCCGGTGATCGGCGACGGCGGAGTCCAGTACTCGGGAGACATCGCCAAGGCCCTGGTCGCCGGTGCCGACACGGTGATGCTCGGTTCCGTTCTTGCCGGCACCGAGGAGGCGCCCGGCGAGGTCGTCTTCGTCAACGGCAAGCAGTTCAAGTCGTACCGGGGAATGGGTTCCCTGGGGGCCATGCAGTCGCGCGGTGAGGCGCGGTCGTACAGCAAGGACCGCTACTTCCAGGACGACGTGCTGAGCGACGACAAGCTCGTTCCCGAGGGCATCGAGGGGATGGTCGCGTACCAGGGGCCGCTGGGGGCGGTTGCGCACCAGCTCGTCGGAGGGCTGCGGGCCGCGATGGGCTACTCGGGCGCGTCGACCATCGCCGAACTGCACAGCAAGGGCTCCTTCGTCCGGATCACGGCCGCCGGCCTGCGCGAGAGCCACCCGCATGACATCCAGATGACCCTCGAAGCACCCAACTACTCAGGGCGGTAGACCTCCGTGACCGACATCCAGATTGGCGGCGCGAAGCGTGCCCGCCGCGGCTACTCCTTCGACGAGGTCGCGATCGCGCCGAGTCGCCGCACCCGCGATCCCGAGGCGGTCTCGACCTCGTGGGCGATCGACGCCTACCGGTTCGACACCCCGCTGATGGCGGCCCCCATGGACTCCGTCGTCTCGCCGGGCAGCGCCATCACCCTGTCCGGGCTGGGCGTGCTCGCGGTGCTCAATCTCGAGGGGCTCTGGGGCAGGTACGAGGACGCCGATCCGTTGCTGCGGGAGATCGCCGCGCTCGATCCGGATGTCGTCACCCCGCGCATGCAGGCGCTGTACGCGGCCCAGCCCGTCGACAATGCGCTGGTCACGGCCCGCATTGCGGAGCTGAAGGCCGAGGGCGTCACCGTGGCGGTTGCCATGTCGCCGCAGGGTGCCGCGCGGCTCGCGCCGCTTGCCGCCCAGGCCGGTGCCGACATGGTCGTCATCCGCGGCACGACGGTCTCGGCCGAGCATGTCTCGACGGTCGGCGAGCCGCTCAACCTGAAGCAGTTCATCCACGAGCTCGACGTGCCCGTGATCGTCGGGGGCTGTGCCACCGGGCAGGCCGCCCTGCACCTGATGCGCACAGGCGCAGCCGGCGTCCTGGTGGGCTTCGGTGGCGGTGCTTCCCATACGACAGCGGACGTCATGGGCGTTCGCGTGCCGATGGCCAGCGCGGTCGCCGAGGTGGCGGCCGCCCGACGCGACTACCTCGACGAGTCCGGCGGGCGCTACGTGCACGTCATCGCCGATGGTTCGATGGGTCGCAGTGGCGACATCGTCAAGGCCTTCGCCTGCGGGGCGGACGCGGCCATGGTCGGGTCCGTGCTGGCGCGCGCGTCCGACGCCCCCGGTCACGGGGCGCACTGGGGCACGGAGGCGTGGCATCCGCACCTGCCCCGGGGCGAGCGGCACCTCATGAAGCCTGTCGGCACGTTCGAGCAGGTTCTGCACGGTCCCTCGAGCAGTGCCGACGGCACCATGAACCTCGTGGGCGCCCTGCGAAAGGCGATGGCCACGACCGGCTACAGCGACCTCAAGGAGTTCCAGCGCGTGGAGATGGTGGTGATGTCGTGACAATCGATCGGGCGCTCGTCGACCGTCTGTTCAAGCACCTCAGCGTGCAGGCAGGTGCGCCCACCCGTGACGTCATCGCTCCGTTCACGGGGCAGCGGCTCTTCGCCCTGCCGCTGTCGGACGAGTCGGACGTCGAGGCCTCCGTGCAGACGCTTCGACGAGCCCAGACTTCCTGGGCCGCGAGGCCGCTGGCGGATCGCACCCGGATCATGCTGCGCTTCCACGACCTCGTCCTCGCGAACCGCGAGGAGGGCCTCGACATCGTCCAGTGGGAGACCGGGAAGGCCCGCCGCGACGCGATGGAAGAACTCGTCGACGTGATGCTCAATGCGCGGCACTACGCACGCGATGCCAAGCGGCTTCTCGCTCCCCGCAGGCACCGGGGCGTGTTCCCGGTGGCCACGGGTGTCGTCCAGCTCCAGCACCCGAAGGGTGTCGTCGGTGTCATGGCCCCGTGGAACTACCCCCTCACGCTGGCTGCGAGCGACGTTCTGCCCGCTCTCATCGCCGGAAATGCCGTGCTCCTCAAGCCCGACGTCCAGACCACGCTCACCTCGCTGTGGGCGGTCGACCTCATGGTGCGGGCCGGTGTGCCGGAGAGCGTCATTCGGGTCGTCACGGGAGCCGGCGCGGTGGTAGGCCCGATGGTGACTGATCGCGTCGACTACGTCATGTTCACGGGGTCCACTCGGGTCGGGCGAGGGATCGCCGCGCGATGCGGCGAGCGCCTGATCGGCTGCTCGCTCGAGCTGGGCGGGAAGAACGCCATGATCATCCGCGAAGATGCCGACATCGACCGGGCGGCGGAGATCGCCACGCGCGCCTGCTTCTCCAACGCAGGTCAGCTGTGCATCTCCATGGAGCGCATGTACGTGCACGAGGCGGTGTTCGACGACTTCGTCGCGGCCTTCATCCCGCGGGTCGCCGCCCTGCGGATGGTTCCCGAGGTGGGGTGGGCGGGCGACATGGGCTCCCTCACGTCCCAGCGCCAGCTCGACATGGTGGTGAACCACGTGGGCGACGCGGTCGCGAAGGGTGCCACCGTGCTCACGGGGGGGCGTGCCCGGCCCGACATCGGCCCGTTCTACTTCGAGCCGACGGTGCTGACCGGCACCACCGACGCCATGTCGCTGTGTGCCGAGGAGACCTTCGGGCCGGTCGTCTCGCTGTACCCGGTGTCGTCCGACGAGGAGGCCGTCCGCCGCTCGAACGACACGGTCTACGGGCTCAATGCCGCCGTCATCACGCGTGACACGGCGATGGGTCGGACCATCGCGGCCACGCTGCGCGCGGGCACCGTCAACATCAACGAGGCGTACGGGTCAGCGTGGGGCAGTACGCGCTCGCCGATGGGAGGAATGGGAGATTCCGGACTCGGACGCCGCCACGGCGACGAGGGGCTGCTGAAGTACACCGAGTCGCAGACCATCGCCACCCAGCGCGTCATCGGGTTCGGCGCCCCGTTCGGGCTGTCGGACGAGAGGTGGATGGGGACGATGGCCGTCGCCTTGGGTGCGATGAAGAGGCTGGGCCTGAAGTAGGTTGCAGGGGTGAGCGCATACGATTTCGACGTCCTGATCATCGGCTCCGGCTTCGGCGGATCCGTCTCTGCCCTGCGCTTGGCGGAGAAGGGCTACCGGGTGGGGGTGCTCGAGGCGGGCCGACGGTTCGCTGACCCGGACTTCGCCAAGAACTCCTGGCATCTCAAGGATTTCCTTTGGGCGCCGAAGCTCGGATTGACGGGCATCCAGCGCATCCACATCCTCAAGGATGTGGTCGTCCTCGCTGGGGCAGGGGTCGGCGGCGGCTCACTGGTCTACGCGAACACCCTGTACGTGCCCGGCAAGGCGTTCTTCGACGATCCGCAGTGGGCCGGCATCACCGACTGGGCGACAGAGCTCGCGCCGTTCTACGACCAGGCCACCCGGATGCTGGGAGTCACCCGCAACCCGACCATGACCCCGAGCGACGAGATCATGAAGGCGGTCGCCGAGGAGATGGGCGTCGGGCACACGTTCTCGCTCACTCCCGTGGGGGTCTACTTCGGCGACGGCCCCGGCGTGACGAGCGCAGACCCCTTCTTCGGAGGCGTCGGCCCCGAGCGCACCGGGTGCATCGAGTGCGGGGAGTGCATGACCGGCTGCCGGTACAACGCGAAGAACACCCTGCCGAAGAACTACCTGGCCCTCGCCGAGGCCGCGGGAGCGATGGTCTATCCGCTCACCACCGTCACGGGCCTGGAGGAGCGTCCCGGTGGCGGCTTCACGATCGACACCGTCCGCACCGGGTCGTGGCGCACGAAGCGGGTGCGCACCCTCTCGGCGGAGCACGTGGTCGTCGCGGCCGGCACGTACAACACCCAGAAGCTCCTGCACCGCATGCGGGATGACGGAAGGCTCCCGCGGCTGTCGGCAAGCCTCGGGCGACTGTCACGGACCAACTCCGAGTCCCTCCTCGGAGCGGTGGCGCGATCACCGCAGGAGGACTACACCCGCGGTGTGGCGATCACGTCGAGTTTCTACCCCGAGCCGACGACGCATGTGGAGCCGGTGCGGTATGGCAAGGGGTCCAACTCCATGGGCCTGCTGCAGTCGGTGCTGACGGTGCCCCGGTCGGGGCGCGCGCGCTGGCGCACGTGGGCCGGCGAGCTGGTCCGCGAGCGGGGAACGGCGGCATCGTTGGTCAATGTGCGCCGCTGGAGCGAACGCGCCATCATCGCGCTCGTCATGCAGCCCGTCGACAACTCGTTGACCCTCACGAGCACGCGTTCGCGCATCGGTGGCTGGCGCCTGACGACGAAGAAGCACGAGTCGAGCCCTGCCCCCACGTACATTCCGATCGCCCATGAGGTGGTCCGGCGCATGGCCGCGAAGATCGAAGGCGTCGCGGGCGGCAACGTCTTCGAGAACTTCGATGCCGCTATGACGGCGCACTTCGTCGGCGGGTGCGCCATCGGCGCAGACCCCGAGACGGGCGTGATCGATGCCTACCACCGGGTGTTCGGACACCCCGGACTGCATGTCGTCGACGGTTCGGCCATCACGGCGAACCTCGGCGTCAACCCCTCGCTGACCATCACGGCGCAGGCGGAGCGGGCGATGTCGATGTGGCCGAACAAGGGCGAGGCCGATCCGCGCCCCGCCCCGGGGTCGCAGTACACGTCGGTCGCGCCGGTGACCCCGAAGACGCCCATCGTGCCCGACTCGGCGCCAGGGGCCCTGCGTCTGCCCACCCCCACCGTTCGCCAGCCTTGAGGTTCCACGCCGTTGGCGTGACCACAATCGCGCCGAACCTCAGGGTCTGCGAGGTTCCTCGGGTTCGCTACTGTCATCAGCGATGACGGATATGCCGGCCAGCGTCGAGCCCGCCCTGGGAGTGAGGACCTACCTGGGGTGGTCGGTTCTCGCGTCGGTCCTGTGCTTCCTCCCGTTGGGTCTCGTGGCCGTGTACTACGGGCTTCGCACGTCGTCGGCGGTCGCCCGAGGCGACTCGGATGCCGCAGGACACGGATCACGAGTGGCGAAGGGATGGCTCATCTCCACGCTCGTCGTGGGCCTGTTCATCTACGTCTTCCTCGGTGCGGTGTTCGTCCTGCTCGGCGCGTTCTCCGAGTAGGTAGGCTCGCGAGGTGACTTCGGAACAGGGCCCGGTACTGGTCGTCGACTTCGGTGCGCAGTACGCACAACTCATCGCGCGGCGCGTTCGCGAGGCTCACGTCTACTCGGAGATCGTCCCCCACACCATGCCGGTGACCGAGATGGTGGCGAAGCGTCCCTCCGCGATCATCCTCAGCGGCGGGCCGTCGAGCGTGTACGAGGACGGCGCCCCGTCGGTGGACGCCGCCATGTTCGGCGCTGGCATCCCCGTCTTCGGCATCTGCTACGGGTTCCAGGCGATGGCGCAGGCCCTGGGCGGGGCGGTGGCCAGGACGGGGCTCAGCGAGTTCGGCGGCACGCATCTTCGCGTCGTCGAGGCCGGAGCGCTCTTCGCGGGCATTCCGGCGGAACTGAGCGTCTGGATGTCGCACGGCGACTCCGTGTCGGCGGCCCCGGCCGGCTTCACGGTCACGGCCGAGTCCGACGGCGCTCCCGTTGCGGCGTTCGAGGACGCCCGCCGTCGCATGGCTGGCGTCCAGTTCCACCCGGAGGTCATGCACAGTCAGCACGGGCAGCGGGTCCTCGAGCACTTCCTGTTCGAGATAGCGGGCTGTCGGCCCACGTGGACGATGACCAACGTCATCGACGAGCAGGTCGAGGCGATCAGGCGGCAGGTCGGCTCTGGCCGGGTCGTCTGCGGGCTCTCGGGAGGCGTGGACTCCGCCGTCGCTGCCGCGTTGGTCCAGCGCGCTGTGGGCGATCAGCTCACCTGTGTGTTCGTCGACCACGGCCTGCTGCGCAAGGGCGAGGCGGAGCAGGTGGAGCGCGACTACGTCGCGGCCACAGGCATCAGGCTCGTCGTGGTCGACGCGCAGGACCGATTCCTCACGGCGCTCGACGGCGTGAGCGACCCCGAGTCGAAGCGGAAGATCATCGGGCGGGAGTTCATCCGCGTGTTCGAGGATGCCGCCCGCGGCGTCATCGTCGATGCGGGTGCTCATGGCGAGACCGTTGACTTCCTCGTCCAGGGCACCCTCTACCCGGACGTCGTCGAGTCGGGCGGCGGCACGGGGACGGCCAACATCAAGAGCCATCACAACGTCGGCGGTCTGCCCGACGACCTGCAGTTCTCGCTCGTCGAGCCGTTGCGCACGCTGTTCAAGGACGAGGTGCGTCAGGTGGGCCTCGACCTGGGGCTGCCCCCCGAGATCGTCTGGCGACACCCATTTCCCGGCCCGGGGCTGGCCATCCGCATCGTCGGCGCCGTCTCGGAGGATCGACTCGCCATCCTGCGTGAGGCGGACGCCATCGCCCGCGAGGAGCTCACCGCGGCGGGGCTCGATCGCGACGTGTGGCAGTTCCCGGTGGTGCTCCTGGCCGACGTCCGTTCGGTGGGGGTGCAGGGCGACGGACGTACGTACGGCCACCCGATCGTCCTGCGGCCGGTGTCCAGCGAGGATGCCATGACCGCAGACTGGTCACGCCTGCCTTACGACGTCATCGCACGAATCTCCACGCGGATCACCAACGAGGTCCGCGAGGTCAACCGCGTCGTGCTGGACGTCACCAGCAAGCCGCCCGGCACCATCGAATGGGAGTAGTCATGGAGTTCGTGTTCCACCTGGTCGTCGTCCTGCACTTCGTGGGCCTCGCCCTGCTGCTCGGCGCCTTCCTCGTCCAGGTCAAGGACCCCAACAAGACGGTCACTCGCTGGATGTGGGACGGCGCGCTGACTCAGCTCGTCACAGGTGTCGTGATGGTCGGGATGATGTCGAGCGGGATCCTCGGCGATGAGGAGAAGGCGGAGGTCAACAACACGAAGATCGCTGTCAAGCTCGTCATCGTGCTGATCATCACGGTCCTGGCGTTTGTCGGCAAGAAGAAGCCCGCTCCTCAGGTGGGCCTCTGGGCGACGATCGGCCTGCTCACGCTGGCCAACGTGGTGATCGCGGTCTTCTGGTAGCAGCCATCCGTCGAGTGCAGCGTCCGGCGTCGGTGCGGGCCGCGTGACCGACGCCGGACGCTGCAGTCGACGGTGGGGGTCAGGCGGTCGAGACGATCATGAATGCCTCGGCCAGGCGGCCCTCGGCCAGCCCGGCCTGCTTGGCCTGCAGGGTCATCCAGCCGCGGATCCTGCCCTCGAGGTCGTCCATGTGGCCGGTCTGGCTCTCGTGCGCCCGAAGCGCGGCGAGCTTGGCCTCGAAGTTGTCGGTGATGTCGTTCCAGTAGTTGGGGGTGGGACTGGCCAGGAGCCACACCTCGGGCACCGTCCACTCCTCGAGCCCCTCGTCGATGAGGAGGCTGGTGTGGGCGAAGGGGTTGCGGGCATCGGGATAGACCGCCTGGATGGCCGCATCGCCGGCCGCGAGGTGGTCGGGGTGCGAGGCCTGGATGCGCTCCCAGTTCCGGTCGGGCGACTGGATCAGCATGCGGTCCGGACGGACCTGTCGGATCACGCGGCTGATGTCGCGGCGCAGTTCGTGGCTCACCGACAGCTCGCCGTCGCGGTAGCCCAGGAAGGTGACGTCGGTGACTCCCACGGCGGCACCGGCCGCCCGCTGCTCGGCCTGGCGCAGGGCCGGAATCGCCGAGCGCGGCACGTCCTTGTCCACGCCTCCGGCGTCGCCGTTCGTAATGATGCAGTACGTCACGTGCACCCCGGCGTCGGTCCAGGCCTTGACGGTGCCCGCAGCTCCGAAGTCGACGTCGTCGGGATGGGCCATGACCGCCAGGACACGCTCGATGGGCTGGTCATCACGGTTGTGCAGGAGGGGGTCGGTCACGGCTGCAGCGTACTGATGGGCGTTTCGCCCGGATGTGGCCCCCACGAGGCGCGGTCCATGAGGTCCTCGGGAATCACGAGCCGAGGCGGGGTAGCGTGGGGGGACACCCTGGGACAACCGGCCGGAGGCCTCATGAGTGGGATATCGAAGGGCGACTTTTCGTCGCCACAGTCGTCACTTTGGCCACATCCGTGACAGAGTAGGCTCGTGCTTCCCCGCCGTACGGGGCATCCTGCCCCGTCTCGACGCGCCATTGGGCGCGGCCCGCGGCGTGCCCTGACCCTAGCCACCTCACTCGTGCTCATCGTCGGGATCGGGCTGGCCGAACCCATGGCGGCCGGCGCCAAGGACGGCGACGTGTGGACGCCGTCGACCTGGACGGGGGAACTGGCGGGGCCGCCGGTGCCCGGCACGGGACTGCCGCCCGCTGCGACGCCGGCCATCGCGCAGCCGCTCCCGCAGGGCCTGTACGACGTCTCGCCCACCTACGAGGGCCAGGCGCAGTGCGATCCGACGGCCAAGCCCGGCACGCAGCGCCTCGCCGATCTCATCAAGGCCACCTATGGCGCCGAGCAGACCGTGTGGATCCCTCGCGCGTGTGACATCGGCGGGCAGAGCGAGCACAAGGAGGGGCGTGCCCTCGACTGGATGACGACGGCCCGGGACGCCCAGCAGCGCGCCAATGCCGAGACGTTCCTGACCTGGCTGCTCGGCCCGGACCAGTTCGGCGTGCCCTACGGCAACGCCATGCGCCTGGGCGTGATGTACATCGGCTGGAACGATCGCATCTGGCGCGGTTATGACATCAAGCGGGGATGGACCGAGCTGAAGGGCTGTTTCGCGACCCCGAGCGAGGGCATGGACACCACGTGCCACCGCAACCACATTCACATCTCGCTGACCTGGGACGGCGCCAGCGGCCCGGTCGTCCTTCTGGGACGGGACGCCCATGGACGGTCCCTACTGCCCGGCCGCCAAGACAGCCGCCTCGACGCCCGCCGGCGGACGCGCCGCCGACGCCGTCCCGGTGGGCCCTGTGCACGTGCTCGGCACCCGCAAGGCGGTCGGCGTCGCCGCCCGCTGCCGCCTGCAGCAGGATCGCTGGAGCGGCGACAGTCACCGGCTCTACGTCAAGGTCACCGGGCAGGGCGGCGTCCCGGAGACCGGCGTCGCCGCCGTGGCCGTCCAGGTCACGGCCATGGCCTCGAACGCCTCCGCAAGTGTGCGGGTGTGGAGCCCCGGCCAGTCGACGAGCCAGGTCGTCGTCAAGGTGCCCATGAACATGGACGCCAGCGGCACGGCCATCCTCCCCGTCGCGTCGGACGGCACCATCGCCGTGGCCACCTCGGCGGGCGCCACCGACGTCTCGGTCGACGTCGTCGGCTACTACCCGCCCGGTGACGTGCCCAACGACACGACGGCCACGCCCGGCCCGGCCACCGCCATGGGCGAGGAGCCCCCGGTGGCAGCCCTGCCGCCGGCAGCGCCGCCACCGCCACCCACGCCCGAGCCACCGCCCGCACCCGCGCCGGCCGCCGAGCCGGCGAAGACCCCTGCCCCCGTCGACGAGTTCACCGCCGTCGGCGCCGAAGTGGGCTACGAGTCGACCTCTCAGGGGGCGCTCAAGCCTGGGGAGACGCGTACCGTCGGCCTCGCCGGTGTGCCCGGGGAGGCCACGTCGGCCCTCGTCCTGGTGACCACGCGCGAGGCGACCAAGCGCGGGAACCTCAGGATCGGGGCCGGGGCGAAGTTCGCCTTCCCGAAGAAGCGGGCCCGCTCCGCGGTACTGGTCGTGCCCGTGTCCGGGGGGCAGCTGACCTTCGTGACCTCGAAGAAGTCCACCGTCCACGTGCGGGTGGACGTCCTCGGCTACTCCGTCAACCAATATCCGATCAAGATCCGGGCCCTCAGCCCGACCGGCGTGGTCCGCACCAAGATGAAGGCCGGTCAGGTCGCGCCCGTGCAGGTCGCCGGCGTCGGGGGAGTACCGCCGAAGGCGAAGTGGGTCGCGGGCGTGGTCCTGCAGGTGCGCACGAAGGGCAAGGGCAAGGCAGCGGGCACGCTCAAGGCCTACCCGTCCGACGGCGGCCCTCCGGGGACGAGGTCGGCCCCGATCCTGTCCCACAAGTCGTATACGACGCTCCTCGTGACCAAGGTCGGTGCCGACGGCCGCATCCTGCTCTCGCCGTCGGTCCGGTCTCGGGTGCGCGCCATCATCGTGGGCTTCATCCACCGCTGACACCCGTCGGTGGCGGACGGGGCTGACGGAGGGCATCCCTAGGATGCTGCAGTGAGCGACACTCGGGTCTCCAGCGATCAGCTGAGCCTGGACACGGGTGCGGAGGTGTCTCCCGCCATCGCCCGCCTCGTCGACGACCTCAACCCGTCGCAGCGCGCTGCCGTCGAGCATCGGGGTGGCCCGCTCCTCATCGTCGCCGGAGCCGGGTCGGGCAAGACCAGGGTGCTCACGCGACGGATCGCCCATCTCCTGGCGACGAAGGACGCCGAGCCGGGCGAGATCCTGGCGATCACCTTCACGAACAAGGCCGCCGGCGAGATGAAGGAGCGCGTCGCCGAGCTCGTCGGTGCGCGAGCGCGGGTCATGTGGGTCTCGACCTTCCACAGCGCCTGCGTGCGCATCCTGCGCAGCGAGTCCAGTCGCCTCGGGGTCGCCAGCAGCTTCACGATCTACGACACCGCCGACTCGCTGCGCCTGATGACGATGGTCATCCGCGATCTCGACCTCGACCCCAAGAAGTACACCTCGCGCTCCTTCCTCGCGCAGGTGTCCAACCTCAAGAACGAGCTCATCGACCACGAGACGTACGCCAGCCGCGCGGCCAACCACATGGAGGAGATGCTCGCCGAGGCGTTCAACCAGTATCAGGCCCGGCTGCGGCGGGCGAACGCCTTCGACTTCGACGACCTGATCTCGTCGACCGTCGCGGTGCTGCAGCTGTTCCCCGACGTCGCCGAGCACTACCGGCGACGCTTCCGCCATGTGCTGGTCGACGAGTACCAGGACACCAACCACGCGCAGTACGTGCTCATCAAGGAGCTCGTCGGGTCGGCCACCCCGGGGCTGCCGGCCGGCCAGCTCTGCGTCGTCGGCGACGCCGACCAGTCGATCTACGCCTTCCGCGGCGCCACGATCCGCAACATCGAGGAGTTCGAGCGCGACTACCCCAACGCCACCACGGTCATGCTCGAGCAGAACTACCGCTCGACGCAGACCATCCTCACCGCAGCCAACGCCGTCATCGAACGCAACTCCAGCCGCCGCGCCAAGCGGCTGTGGACCGACGCCGGATCCGGGAGCCCGATCGTTGCCTACGTGGGCGACGACGAGCACGATGAGGCCTCGTTCATCGCCAACGAGATCGACAAGCTTGGCGACGACGAGGGCGTGAAGCCCTCCGACGTCGCCGTCTTCTACCGCACCAATGCTCAGTCGCGGTCCATCGAGGAGATCTTCGTCCGCGTTGGACTGCCCTACAAGGTCGTGGGCGGTACGCGCTTCTACGAGCGCCGTGAGGTGCGCGACGCCATCGCCTATCTTCGCGCCCTGGCCAATCCCGACGACGAGGTGTCGATGCGCCGCGTGCTCAACACGCCGAAGCGGGGCATCGGTGAGCGTGCTGAGGCGATGGTCGAGGCCTTCGGCCAGCGTGAGCGCATCGGCTTCTCTGCGGCGCTCGCGAGGGCCGAGGAGGCTCCCGGGATCGCCACCCGGTCCCTGGCGAGCATCCAGGCCTTCGTGAAGCTCATGGCCGACCTCCGCACGATCGTGGAGTCGGGCGCCGACCCCGCCACGGTCCTGCAGGCCGTCCTGGAGCAGAGCGGCTACCTGGCCGAGCTCACCGCGTCGACCGATCCACAGGACGAGACGCGTGTGGAGAACCTGGCCGAGCTCGAGTCGGTGGCGCAGGAGTTCTCGACGGAGAACCCCGCGGGCACGCTGCTGGACTTCCTGGAGCGCGTGTCCCTGGTTGCCGATTCGGACGAGATCCCGGACGGCGACGAGGGGGGCGGCATGGTCACCCTCATGACCCTGCACACGGCGAAGGGACTGGAATTCCCCGTGGTGTTCCTCACGGGCATGGAGGACGGCGTGTTCCCGCACATGCGGTCGCTGGGCAACGCCCGCGAGCTCGAGGAGGAGCGTCGCCTCGCGTACGTGGGCATCACCAGGGCTCGGCAGCGCCTGTACGTCAGCCGATCAGTGATGCGCTCGGCGTGGGGGTCTCCGGCCTTCAACCCGCCGTCGCGCTTCCTCGAGGAGATCCCTGCCGACGTGATCGAGTGGCGTCGTGAGGAGCCGGTCGGGCGCAGCCCGATGTCGGGCGGCTACGGGTCCTCGCCGAGCAGCAGCAGCGCGGCGCTCCGGCTCGGCGACCGCATCGTCGGCACGGGGCCGGTCGTCTCGCTGGCGGCGGGCGAGCGCGTGACGCATCAGAAGTTCGGGCTCGGCACGGTCGTGTCGACGTCCGGGTCGGGCGACAAGGCGGAGGCCACCATCGACTTCGGCTCGGCAGGGGTCAAGCGGTTGTTGCTTCGGTATGCGCCGGTCGAGAAGCTGTAGGCCGATCCACGGCGGGCCAGCCCGGGGTGCTGTCGATCGACGTCACGCCCGACGACAGCTGCGATCCGTCATGGTCGAGCTGGGCCAGGACCGTCGAGATCTCGTTGACGACCCGCCGGTCGACAGGCAGGGACATATGACCGATGCCGCGGATGAAGACGTTTCTGGCGCGCAGGTCGGGGTGCAGGATCCTGGCGTTGCGCTGAGGCAGCACCAGCTGGTCGAGATCGGACCAGATCGCCACGAACCGCGTGCGACACCCGGGGGCCGGCTCCGCGAGCTCGGTGATGATGTCGCTGTTGGTTCGCATCTGCCGGATGACGGGCCACGGCACGAGGCGAGCCGGCACCGTGCCGCAGTGCGGCGTGCCGAGAGTGCACACAGTGTGCACGTGGCGGTCGCCGCCGAGGCGCTGCACGTAGTAGCGGGCGACCAGTCCGCCCATCGAATGTCCGATGATGTGCACCCGCTCGTAACCCGTCTGCTCGCAGACGTCGTCGATCAGGGTGCCTAGGCGCTCAGCCACATCGGTGATGTCGTCGGTGAACGGCGAGTAGTTGAGGGCGTAGGTCCGGCCGAAGCCGCGACCGCGCAGCGAGCGCCGCAACAGGGTGAAGATGCTCCGATTGTCGATGACTCCGTGGATCAGGATGATGGGGGTGCCAGCGGCCTCCACGTCACCGACGATGAGCCCGCGCTGCACGGGTGACAGGTGCGAGACGCCCATGTGCGACGCCTCGTCGAGTCGATCCTCGATGAGGCCCCACGGGTAGAGCGCAAGATGCAGCGTCACCCAGACGCCCTCGACGGCGACCCCGACGATGCCGGCAGGCGTCAGGAGCGATGTGCGAGCATCCGAGAGCATGCCCATCGTGCGTGCGGCCAGCGATGTCATGGCCTAATACCCGAGCGAGAAGCCGGCACCCAGATCCTCCGGACGGTAGGTGCGGAAGGCGATGTGCGTCTCGGTCGTGCTCACCCCTGCGATGGCGCTGATGCCGTCGGTGACGACCGTCGCGACGGCCTCCACATCGGACACCTCGATGATGGCGACGATGTCGAGCTGGCCGGTGACCGAGTACACGGTGCGCACCTGGGGGATGCGGGCGATCTCCGAGCCGACGTCGTTGACGTGTCGCGGCTCGACCGTGATGAAGCACAGCGCGGTCACCATGCGAACAGCCTATTCGGGGATCCTCACGTCGCGCGTGTTCTGAGCCGCGCGAACTCCACCACCTGCTGCCCCACGGTGTGCAACTGTCTCACGATGGCGGCATCGCTGTCCGATTCGTCCGATCCGATGACGCCAGCCGCATCATTGATGGCGCAACCGAGCGGCGCCGGCCAGCCGCGCAGGGCGTGCACGACCTGGCGCAGTTCGTTGAGGGTGCCGACCGCGGTCTGCCATCCGTGCGCGACGGCGATGCAGCCCACTGCGCGGTCGTGCAGGTAGGGGCGCTCGTCGTGGCGGAGGTCCTCGGCGTAGTCGAGGGCGTTCTTGATCATGCCGCTGACCGAACCGTGATAGCCCGGACTGGCGATGAGGACGCCGTCCGCGGCGCGCAGCTCGGCGAGCAGGTGAAGCACCTCGGGAGCGCGCTCCCTAGTCTCTGTGTCGTAGATCGGGAGGATGAGCTCGCGGCCGGTGACGAAGGTCACCACGGCGCCCGCCTCCTCGGCGGCGGCCCCGGCGAAACGAAGAGCGCGCTCGGACGCGGCCATGGGCCGGGTGCTTCCGCCGATGGCGACGACGCGTACCGGGCCTGGGGCAGTGGGGAGGGTCACGCTGCAGAGTCTTTCACCCTCCTCGGCGCGGTAGTCTGCAGGCAGGCTTCACCCCAGTCCGTCACGCACCTGCCCGAAGGGACGTTCATGTCGGCTCCGATTCGTGTCGTCGTGGCCAAGCCCGGCCTCGACGGCCATGACCGCGGCGCCAAAGTCGTCGCACGTGCGCTCAGGGACGCGGGCATCGAGGTGGTCTACACCGGTCTGCACCAGACGCCGGCGCAGATCGTCGACGCGGCCATTCAGGAGGACGCCGACATCATCGGGCTGTCCGTCCTGTCCGGCGCGCACCTGACCCTCTTCGCCGAGGTGATGGATCTGCTCAAGGACAAGGACGCCACCGACATCATCGTGTTCGGCGGCGGGATCATCCCCGAGGATGACATTCCCCTGCTCGAACAGATGGGCGTCGCGAAGATCTTCACCCCTGGCACGACCACTCACGAGATCGTCCAGTGGGTGCAAGATCACATCACCCGGGACTGACGGCGCCTCTCGCGCTTAAGTAGGCTCGCCGAACGCTCGTCGCGAAGGAGTACGCGTGGATCTGTACGAGTACCAGGCCAAGCACCTGTTCGGGAAGCATGGGGTGCCGGTCACGTCGGGGGAGGTCTGCACGACCGCCGACGCCGCCCGGGAGGCCTCGCGCAAGATCGGCTCGATGGTCGTCGTCAAGGCCCAGGTGAAGGTGGGCGGACGCGGCAAGGCGGGCGGAGTGAAGCTGGCGAAGACGCCCGACGAGACGAAGGCCACCGCGGCCGCGATCCTCGGCATGGACATCAAGGGGCACACGGTCTACCGGGTCCTCGTGACCGAGGCGAGCGACATCGCCGAGGAGTACTACGTCTCCTTCCTGCTCGATCGGGCCAACCGCACGTTCCTGGCGATGGCCAGCGTTGCCGGCGGGGTCGACATCGAGGAGGTCGCTGCGACGCGGCCCGACGAGCTGGCGATGATCCGCGTCGACGCCCTCGACGGGTGCACGCCGGAGAAGGCCCTCGAGATCGTCGAGGCCGCCGGATTCCCCGAGGCGGCGAAGGTGCAGATCGTGGAGATCCTGCAGAGGCTGTGGCGCGTGCTCATCGACGAGGATGCGACGCTCGTCGAGGTGAACCCGCTCGTGCTCACGCCCACGGGCCAGGTCGTCGCCCTCGACGGCAAGGTCACGCTTGACGGCAACGCCCATTACCGGCACGCGTCGCACGCCGATTTCGTCGACCGCGACAACACCGATCCGATCGAGCTGCGGGCCGCGGAGTTCGACCTCAACTACGTCAAGCTCCACGGAGAGGTCGGCATCGTCGGCAACGGCGCGGGACTCGTGATGAGCACCCTCGACGTCGTCGCCTACGCCGGTGAGGAGTTCGGCGGCATCAAGCCCGCTAACTTCCTCGACATTGGCGGCGGTGCGAGTGCCGACGTGATGGCCAACGGTCTCGACATCGTCCTGAACGACCCCGAGGTCGAGGCGGTGTTCGTCAACGTCTTCGGCGGCATCACCTCCTGCGATGCGGTGGCCAACGGCATCGTCCAGGCGATGGGCATGCTCGAGGCCAAGGGCGAGCCGGTGACGAAGCCCATCGTCTGCCGTATCGACGGCAACAACGCGGAGGAGGGCCGTCGCATCCTCAACGAGGCGGAGCACGACCTCATCGAACTCGTCGACACCATGGATGGCGCTGCGCGCAGGGTGGCCGAGCTGGCCGCCGCTCGCAAGGCCGGGAAGCAGGGCTAAGCGCGATGGCGATCTGGTTGGACACGAACTCCCGCATCCTCGTTCAGGGAATGACGGGCTCCGAGGGCACCAAGCACACCCGTCGCATGGTCGCCTCCGGCGCCCAGATCGTCGCCGGCGTCACCCCCGGCAAGGCCGGCCAGGATGTCGACGGTATCCCCGTCTTCTCCGACGTGCCGTCCGCGATGGACGCGACCGGGGCGAACGTCTCCGTCGTGTTCGTGCCGCCGCGGTTCGCGAAGGCCGCGATCGAGGAGAGCGTCGACGCCGGGCTGCCGCTCGTCGTGGTCATCACCGAGGGCATACCGGTCCACGACACCGCGCAGTTCTTCCAGTACGCCGTGAACTTCGGCGGGACGCGGATCATCGGCCCCAACTGCCCCGGCATCATCACTCCGGGTCAGTCCAATGCCGGCATCATCCCGGCCGACATCGCGAAGCCGGGTCGTATCGGCCTGGTGTCGAAGAGCGGAACCCTGACGTACCAGATGATGTACGAGCTGCGCGACATCGGCTTCTCCACCTGCGTCGGCATCGGCGGCGACCCGATCATCGGCACCACCCACATCGACTGCCTCGAGGCCTTCGAGGCCGACCCTGACACCGACGCCATCGTGATGATCGGCGAGATCGGCGGCGATGCCGAGGAACGCGCAGCGGCGTTCATCAAGGACCACGTCACCAAGCCGGTCGTCGGCTATGTCGCCGGCTTCACTGCGCCCGAAGGGAAGACCATGGGGCATGCCGGGGCCATCGTCTCGGGCTCCGCGGGCACTGCCGCCGCGAAGCAGGAGGCGCTCGAGGGCGTTGGCGTCAAGGTCGGCAAGACACCCTCGGCGACCGCGCAGCTCATGCGGGAGCTGATGTCCTAGACCGTCGGGGTCATGTGCGTCCGAGCGCGGACGACACCCTCCGGGCACCCACCTCGTCGACGTGTGAGGGCCTGTGGACGATGGTGCCCAGGGTCGGCAGGCAGGGAGCATAGGCTCGGCGAGTGGTGGAGACGTGGACGCCCGTGCTGGTCCTGGTCGTGGGAGCGGCGGTCCTGCTCTATGGCTTCTCGAAGACGGCAATGCCGGTCGCGGGAGTGCTCGCCGGACCCATGCTCGCCGTGGCTCTCGGAGCCACAACCGCTTCGGGCTTCATCCTGCCGCTGCTGCTCCTTGGTGACATGTTCGCGCTGGCCCGCTATCGGCAGCACGTCAACTGGCGACTCATCATCAAGCTCGTGCCCGGTGTTCTGGTCGGCATCCTGCTGACGGCGGCGCTGTTCACGTTCGTCGACGTCCACACCCTCGGGCGGATCATCGGCATCCTCATCCTGGTGTCACTGCTGCTCGAGCTGTGGCGCCGCCGGAACCCGCGGACGGACGAGGCGGGCCAACCCCACCTGCTCGCGGTCGCCTTCTTCGGCTCGCTCGCGGGCATGACGACGATGGCGGCCAACGCCGGTGGCACGGCAATGACGCTCTACTTGGTCAACATGCGGGTGTCGATGCTGGCGTTCATGGGCACCTTCGCCTGGTTCTTCTTCATCGTGAACGCGCTCAAGGTCCCGTTCCTCCTCGGGCTCGGGTTCCTCAACGCCGACACCCTGCGAACCGACCTCTGGTTCGCTCCAGTCCTCGTCGCCGGCGCGCTTATCGGCTATGGGATCTTCGCGCGGATGAACGAGAGGGTGTTCACGAACATAGCGCTGGCCCTCAGCGCGGTCGCATCGGTGTGGCTGATCATCCATGGGTGACGTGGCCGACCCACTCGCGGTTAGCGGCCCCGCGTGGGGAGCGAAGAGCGGGTCCGCGGTGTTACTTTCCGGCCGTGGGGCCTCGTAGCGGAGGACCGCGACACGGGGGAGGACGTCGTGATGTCAGCAGCCGACGCACCTCCCGCGGGGGATTCCGCGCACGTATCCGCGCGAGCGTGGGCGATCCTCGCCGCGATGGGGTTCGGAGCCCTCATCGCCCAGATGTTCAGCACCGTGATCGGGCCGGCCCTTCCGACCATGCGGACGGACCTGGACCTCTCGCTGTCCATGGAGACGTGGACGATCACCGCCTACTCGCTGGCCTTCGGCGCAGCGCTGGTGGCCGGCGGGCGCCTCGGCGACCTCGTCGGTGAGGTCAGGATGATCGTGATCGGCTTCGTCGTCTTCGGCGTCGGTCTGGTGATGTCGGCCGTGGCGGTCGGGGGCGTTCTCATGGTCAGCGGCCGCGCCGTTCAGGGCATCGGCATCGGCATCTCCGCGCCGGCCACCTTGTCGATCGTGGTGAACTGCTTCCCGAGCCGTCGTCGGGGCCTGGCGGTGGGCATCTGGGGCTTCGCGCACGGATTCGGCATACTCATCGGGCCGATCTTCGCCGGCTACATGCTGAGCCTGCTCACCTGGCGATGGGTCTTCTGGATCGCGGTCCCTCTGAGCGTGGCCGTCATCATCGTGACGCTGGCCGCGACCCGCGGCTATCGCAGCGTGCTGGCGGAGGGTCGCTACGACATCATCGGCTTGGTCCTGGGCGGGGTCGGCATCACGCTGGTCACGTTCGGCTTGCAGAACTCCAGCAACGGCTGGTCCTCGGCGAGCACCTGGGCCACGCTCGTCATGGGCGCGCTGCTCCTTGCCGTGTTCGGTGTCGTCGAGGCGCGCATCACCGACCCCCTCGTCGACTTCTCGCTCTTCCGCCAGCGGCTGTTCTCGGGCGGATTCTTCGCCGAGAGCGCCGTCGGCTTCGTCTACATCCCGATGCTGACGTTCGTCGGGTCGCTGTTCTTCATCGACGTGCTGAGCATGTCACCGGTCGAGGCGGGCTGGGTCATCGTCATCACCACGGGCACCTGCATGGTGCTCGAGCCGTTCGCGGGCCGCTGGGTGGACAGGATCGGACCGGGCGTCCCCATCACCGTCGCTCTGCTCATGCAGGCCGTCGCACTGTGGTGGATGGGGACGTTCAACCCCGACACCACGATCGCGCAGATGGTGGTGCCGCTGGCGCTCATGGGCGCCGGCGTCGGCATCTCGCTGCCCGCGTGCAACACGGCGGGCATGAGCGCGGTACGACCCGAGCAGGCCGGCATGGGCTCGGGCCTGATGCAGATGACCTTCAACATCCCGGCCGCCCTGGGCGTCGCACTGGTCACGTCCATCATCGGCACCATCACGCAGGCCAAGGTGACCGAGGCGTTGGCCGGTTCGGCGTTCGCCGACGAGGCCGCCGCCTACGCACAGCTCATCGAGGACGGCGACGACAGTCGTGCCGCCGACCTTGTCTCGAAGTTGCCCGCCGAAGCCCAGCAGTTGATCGACGAGGCAATCCGGGCGGCGCAGTCGTCGTCGATCACGATGAGCATGGTGGTGTTGGGCTTCATCGCCCTGGCGGGGGCGGTGATGGCAGCCCTCCTGATCGGCCGCCGGCGCGGGCTCGACGACGCCGAGCCGCCCGCCTACTCCGCCGTGTAGTTCCGCAGGAACGGGCCGCCCTCGCGTGGCGGTCCGCCTGCCGGCGCGGGAAACCTGAGATTGTGGACGCGTGACCGCCCCGACTCTCACCCCTACCAGCACGGGGGAGGCCTCGGCGCCGCGCCCGCGACGCCGCCCGCCGCTGCGCGCCGCCGCAGGTGCGCTCGGTGCCGGATCGCGACGGGTCGCAGCGGGCGCACGCCGGCTCGTCGAGGCAGGTCCGTCACGCCGACCCTGGCTGGTCGGGCCTCTGGCCGCCCTCTGGGCGGGAGTGATCGGGCTGGCCGTCGCCGTGGTCCCCCTTCTCGTCGTATGGATGGCCACCCCTGCTTCCGGCCTGACGTGGCCGGAGTCACTTCGGGTGGCGGGCCTGATGTGGACGGTCGCGCATGGTGCGCCCATCGCCGTGGGCGCGACGACGTACTCGCTCGTTCCCTGGGGCCTGGCGATCGTGCCGATCCTGCTGCTGGCCTACTCGGGCGGCTGGGCGGTCCGGCGGTGCGCCCCGGAATCCGTCAAGGGCCTGGCGGTGCTCATCGGCACGGCAACGATCACCTACGCGGCGATCGCCGGGATCCTCGCGGCCGCCAGTGCCCGACCCACATCGCAGGTCGGCGTACTGCCGGCCGTTCTCTTCGCCGCGGCGGTGGCGCTGGTGACCTTCGGCTTCGGCGCCTGCCGGTCGTGGGGCCTGGATCGTGGGCTCCTGCCGTCCTGGCTGCTGATTCCGGTGCGTTCCGGCCTGATCGGGGTCTTCACCATCCTCGGCCTCGGGGCGGTCGCGGGAACCGCTGCGCTCATCCTGCATGTCGACGACGCCGTGACGATGGCGCAGTCGCTCCACGCGGGGGTGTGGGGCGGCCTCGCGCTGCTGCTGCTGGGGATCGCCTATGTTCCGGTCCTGCTGGTGTGGTCGAGCGCCTACGTGCTCGGCGCCGGGGTGGTCATCGGGCCGTCGGTGGCGGTCTCGCCGTTCATCCCCGTCACGACCCCGACCCAGTTGCCCCCGTTCCCCCTGCTGGCCGCGGTGCCGCAGTCGGCCAGTCCCCTTGCCTGGGCACTGCCTCTGGCGGGGGTGGTGGCCGGCGTGCTCGTCGGGCTGTCCGTCGCACGCCTCGCCCGACACGAGTCACGCCTCCTGCGCCTGGCGATGGCGATCGGTGCGGCGACCGTCACGGGTGCGACCCTGGCGGGCCTCGCCTTCCTAGCCAGTGGGTCCTTGGGGGATCTGCGCCTGGTCAATCTCGGCCCCCCCGCCATCACCGTGGGGGTCCTCGCGTTCGCGCTCGTCACGCTGGGTGCGGTGCCGAGCGCCGTCGTGGTCCCACCACCGGGACAGCGTCGGCCTTCGGTCACCGCCGTGCCGGCGACCGATGAACCGCCGTCGGACGCGCCCGCTGATGAGTGACCCGACGACCGATGGCTGATGGTGCGGGTCCGACGGGCCAGGCTCCGGATCCCAAGGCAGCCCTCTCCTGGGCCTTCCAGGAGTTCCGCTCCCATGCGACGGCCTATGCCGGCCTGGCTGCGGTGGTCACGGTCATCCAGTTCCTCCAGCAGCTCGCTGCGCAACCGCTGCTCGTCACCTTGCAGAACTGCCTCGACGTGTCGACGCCCGGCCAGCGGAACGCGTGCGATGACTCTCTCGCCGGGTCACTTCCGGCCTCGCTGGGCACCCTCGTTCTGGTGCTGCTCGCGGTCGTTGCGACAGCCGGCGTCCAGCGGGCGGCGCTCGGCGGCACCCGCCACGTCATCCCGTCCGGACGACAGATCCTTGCCATGCACGACCTGCCTCGATACGTCCTCTACTCCCTTGTCTACGGCATCGTCGTCGGCCTCGGGCTGCTGCTCTGCCTGCTCCCGGGCCTCGCTGCCTACGTGGTTCTGCAGCTCGGGTTCTACTCCGTGCTGGACCGGGGAACGGGGGTCGCGGCCAGCGTGCGGCTCAGCGCCCGGTTCACGATGTCGAACCTCGGGCCCGCCGTCACGGTGGCGGCAGTGAACCTGGCGGCGCTCCTGCTTGGTGGCCTTTTCTACGGCATCCCGACGCTCGTCACGCTTCCATTTGCCTGCCTCTTCACGGCCCACATGTACCGGCAGTACGTGCAAGAACCCGTATGGTGATGCTTGGGTGCTGCTCCCGACCGCGCACGACGAGAGGACGAAACCGTGTCCGACGACAATCCCCCTGTCCCGATGCCACCGCCGCCGTCAGAGGGCAGTGGCCCCTCCGCTGACGTCGGACGTGCCATCTCCTGGGCGTTCGACACCTTCAAGGCTCATGCCGCTGCCTTCGTGGGTCTGGCGGCCGTCGTCACCGTCATCCAGTTGGTCCAGCGGCTTGGCTCCGCAACGATCTCGAACCTGTTCTTGAACTGCGACGACGTCACGTCTCTCGACCAGGTCAACGCCTGTACGGCGACCCTGGGCATCGGCCTCGTGATCTCGCTGTTCATCTCCGTCGTCTTCGGCCTGCTCGCGTTCATCGCCATGATCGGTGTCCAGCGCGCGGCGATCCAGAGCACGCAGGGCGTCACTCCGTCGTTCTCCCAGATGCTGACCACGGACAACCTGCTCAAGTACATCCTGTTCGTGATCGTGTACGGGATCTTGTTCTTCGTGGGCCTGGCGCTGTGCATCCTGCCCGGGATCGCCGTGCTGTTCCTGTTCCAGCTTGGCCCTTACTACGTCCTGGACAAGGGCTACGGCGTGATCGAGGCCATGAAGGCGAGCTTCGAGGCCGTCACCAAGAACTTCGTGCCCGCGCTGATCATGACGGTCGTCAATGCCCTGGTGTCGATCCTGGGCGGGATCTCGTTCGGGCTCCTGACCTTGGTCACGCTGCCGTTCGCCTCGTTGTTCACGGCGCACATGTACCGCCAGTTCAACAAGGAGCCGGTCACGGGGCCCGCAGCCTGACGCTCGGGTCGGCATCGGAGGGCGGTCGATAGGGTTCAGGGGTGACCGCTCGTGTTGTCGTGCTCGCCTCGGGCTCGGGAACGCTGCTGCAGTCACTCATCGACGCGGCCGCACGTGGCGACGTGGATGCCCGGATCGTCGCGGTCGTGAGCGACGTACCGACTGCTGCGGCGCTCGATCGTGCCCGCGCAGCAGGGATCGAGTCCATGGCGTGCCGCCCCGCCGACTACGCCGACCGGTCGGCCTGGAACGACGCACTTCTCGTCGCCGTGGCGGCGCATGCCCCCGACTGGGTGGTCAGTGCCGGCTTCATGCGGATCCTCGGACCCGTGTTCGTCGACTCCTTCGCGGGGCGGGTCATCAACACCCATCCAGCGCTCCTGCCGTCGTTCCCGGGCGCCCATGCGGTGCGCGACGCCCTCCGCTACGGCGTGAAGGTGACGGGGTGCACGATCCATGTCGTCGACCATGGCGTGGACACCGGTCCGATCATCGCCCAGCGGGCGGTGGCGGTTGAGCCGGGCGACGACGAGGACTCGTTGCACGAACGCATCAAGCAGGTCGAGCGCCAACTGCTCGTCGAGACACTGGCCGTACTGATCGGAGAGACAACGTGAGCGAAGACACCAGGCGCCCCGTCCGCAGGGCGCTTGTCTCGGTGTATGACAAGGCCGGCCTCGAGGAGCTCGCTCGCGGCCTCTCCCTTGCGGGGGTGGAGATCGTCTCGACGGGCTCGACGGCCAAGACCATCGCGGCCTTGGGTGTCCCGGTCACCGCGGTGGGAGACGTCACGGGCTTCCCGGAGGCGCTCGACGGTCGCGTGAAGACGCTTCATCCGCACATCCATGGCGGGCTGCTGGCCGACCTCCGCAAGGAGTCGCACCGCGAGCAATTGGAGGATCTCGGCATCCTCGCCTTCGAGCTGGTGGTCGTGAACCTCTACCCGTTCCACGACACCGTCGCATCGGGAGCAGGCGTCGACGAGTGCGTCGAGCAGATCGACATCGGCGGTCCGGCGATGGTGCGGGCGTCCGCCAAGAACTACGCCAACGTGGCGATCGTGACGTCGCCCGAACGGTACGCCGACGTTCTCGATGCGGTCGCACGCGGCGGCTTCACCCTCGAGCATCGGGCTGCCCTCGCGGCCGAGGCGTTCGCGCATACGGCCACCTACGACATCGCCGTTGCTTCGTGGTTGGGCAGCGTGGTTGCACCGGATCCCGACGGGAGCGGCTTCCCGGCGTGGATGGGCGCGGCATGGAGACGCGGCGAGGTGCTGCGCTACGGAGAGAACCCGCACCAGCGTGCCGCGGTCTACCTGTCTGCCCACCATGAGCCAGCCCTCGCGGGCGCGACCCAGCTGCAGGGCAAGCAGATGTCGTACAACAACTACGTCGACGCGGAGGCGGCCCGGCGGGCAGCGTACGACCATCTGGAGCCGGCTGTGGCGATCATCAAGCACGCGAACCCGTGCGGCATCGCCGTGGGACGCGACATCGCTGAGGCGTACCGCAGCGCGTTCGCCACCGATCCCGTGTCGGCGTTCGGCGGCGTGGTGGCTGCCAATCGCCACGTCACTCGTGAACTCGCCGAGGCCATGGCAGATGTGTTCACCGAGGTGATCATCGCGCCCGACTACGACGATGACGCGCTCGCGACACTGGCCGCCAAGAAGAACCTTCGGGTGCTCAAGGTCGCTGGCCCGCACATGGGCTCGCACATCGAGACCCGATCCATCTCGGGCGGGGTGCTGGTTCAGGTCGCCGACGGCATCCAGGCGACGGGCGACGACCCGGGCGCCTGGCAGCTCGTCAGTGGCGCACCGGGCGATCCTGAGGTCATGCGCGACCTCGAGTTCGCCTGGCGGGCCTGTCGATCGGTCAAGTCGAACGCGATCCTGCTTGCGGCGAACGGTGCCGCCGTTGGTGTCGGCATGGGCCAGGTGAACCGCGTGGACTCCGCCAGGCTGGCGGTGGAGCGGGCCGGGGATCGCGCAGCGGGATCGGTCGCTGCGTCCGACGCATTCTTCCCGTTCCCCGACGGGCTCGAGGTGCTTCTCGATGCGGGCATCGCGGCGGTCGTCCAGCCGGGCGGATCCGTGCGTGACGAGGAGGTCATCGCCGCGGCCAGGGCCGCGGGCGTGACGATGTACCTCACGGGTACCCGTCACTTCTTCCACTGATGGTGGTTCGGCGCAGCGTCCCCTTCATCGCCACATTCATCGTCGGCTGCCTGACCGCCGTGCAGGCGCGGATGAACGGGCAACTCGCCGTCGCGGTGGGGGATGGCCTTGAAGCGGCCGTCTTCAGCTTCGGATCAGGGCTCGTGCTGGTGACCATCATCGCCATCGTCTTTCCGCGAATCCGTCACGGTGTGGCGCGCATCCCCGGGGCGATCGCGAGTGGCGAACTGGCCTGGTGGCAGATCCTGGGTGGGGTGATGGGCGGCTTCTTCGTCGGCGTCCAGAGTGCCACCGTGCCCCTTCTCGGCGTGGCCGTGTTCTCCGTGGCGACGGTCGCTGGCCAGAGCAGCAATTCGCTCCTCGTGGACCGGGCGGGACTCGGACCCGCCGGGAAGCAGCCGATCACGGCACCCCGCGTCGTGTCGGCCGTTCTGGCGATCATCGCGGTCGCCATCGCCGTCTCGAACCGCTTCCAGTCGGGGAACCTGTCCATCCTGGCCCTGTTCCTCGCCTTCTGCGCTGGTCTCCTCATCGCCGTGCAGGCCGCCATCAACGGGCGCGTCGCGCGGGCCACGCAGCATCCGATGTCGGCGGCCTGGCTCAACTTCTTCTTCGGGACGGCCGCCCTCGCGGCCGCCTTCGGGCTGGCGTGGGCCTTCACCGACGTCGACCCCACCGTCCCGTCCGACGGGCCGTGGTGGATGTACCTCGGTGGGGTGGTGGGGCTCGCCTTCATCGCCATCGCGTCCTGGGTGGTGCCGATCGTCGGCGTGCTGTATTTCGCCCTGACGTCTATCGCCGGCCAGTTGTCCGGGGCGCTGCTGCTCGACGTGTTCGCCCCCACCGCAGGTACCGACCTCGCCTGGAACCTTGTCGTCGGCGTTCTCGTGGCGTTCGGGGCGGTCCTCGTCGCCGCGCGCG
This sequence comes from Actinomycetota bacterium, assembly GCA_016717115.1. Taxonomy (GTDB): domain Bacteria; phylum Actinomycetota; class Actinomycetes; order S36-B12; family S36-B12; genus UBA10649. Next base: position 171,629 of record JADKGE010000001.1, on the reverse strand, counting down.
GCCGCAGCCGCGCCTGAATCCTCACCGTGGAACAATCCGCCGCATGACTGCAGTGATGCTCGACGGCAAGGCGACAGCGGCAGAGGTCAAAGCCGAACTCCGTGAGCGGGTGGTGACGCTGCGCGCTGGTGGGATCCTGCCTGGCCTGGGCACCGTGCTGGTCGGGGACGATCCGGGCAGTCGTTCCTACGTTGGTGGGAAGCACCGGGACTGCGCGGAAGTGGGCATCGAGTCGATCCGCGTCGACCTGCCTGCCGACACGACTCAGGCGCAGCTGGAGTCCGAGATCGAGCGGCTCAACGAGGATCCGGCCGTGACGGGGTACATCGTTCAGCTGCCGCTGCCGAAGCACCTCGACGCCAACCGCGTCCTCGAACTGATGGATCCGAGCAAGGACGCCGACGGTCTGCACCCGATGAACCTCGGACGACTTGTCCTCGGTGAGCCCGCCCCCCTGCCCTGCACCCCGCGTGGGATCGTGGCCCTCCTGCGGCGCTACGGGGTCGAGATCAACGGCGCGGAGGTCGTGGTTCTTGGCCGCGGCGTGACCGTGGGCCGGCCGCTGGGCCTGCTTCTGACCCGCAAGTCGGAGAACGCGACCGTGACGCTGTGCCACACGGGGACGAAGGATCTCGCCCAGCATCTGCGCCGGGCGGACATCATCGTCGCGGCCGCGGGCGTCCCGCACCTCGTGACGGGGGAGGTCGTCAAGCCAGGGGCGGCAGTGCTCGATGTGGGGATCACCCGCACCGACGCCGGCCTCGTCGGCGATGTCGCCCCCGACGTGCTCTCAGTCGCCGGATTCGTCGCCCCCATGCCGGGCGGGGTGGGGCCCATGACCCGGGCCATGCTGATCGCCAACGTCGTCGAGGCGGCCGAGCGCAGGACGTAGACGGGTTGCCGTGGCAGACGAGGTGGCAGGATGGCCACGTGGTGAGCAGCGGCGATGAGCAGACGGACCCTGAGCGTCCGCCGGCCACCGTGGTACCGATCCGCCCGCCCGCCCGGCGCAACTGGCTGGCGCAGTGGCCGATCACGCTGGTGCTGACCGGCGTCGGCGTCGCGTTGATCCTCATCGGCGCCGACTACTTCCGCCGTGGTTGCGTGGTGCTCTCCGCGAGCGTGCTGCTCGCCGCGTTCTTGCGCCTTCTCCTTCCGGACACGGACGCAGGCATGCTGGTCGTGCGATCTCGCAAGGTCGACGTCGTCATCCTGGGCGTTCTGGGCATCGGCATCACCATCTTCACGTTCTGGGTTCCGGCACCGAGCTAGGAGGCTCCTGTGGAATACGAGATCGAACTCGACGAGTTGTAGCAGCGCGACACGGCGGTGTTCCGCGGCCATGCCAGGGAGGAGGCCATGGGCGACTTCATCGGCTTGGCGTTCCGGCAGGTGATGGGCGCGCTGCGGGGCCAGCCGGTTGACGGGCCGCCCTTCGCCCGCTACTCCATGGTGGGCGACGGCTTCGACGTGGAGGCCGGCTTCCCCGTGCCCGAGCCGATCGCGGCAGCCGGCCAGGTGGAGCCCTCAACGCTGCCTGGCGGCACGGTGGCCACGACCATGCACGTCGGCTCCTACGCGGATCTCGCCGGCGCCTACTCCGCCCTCGAGGGCTGGTTTGCCGCGAATGGCTTCGAGGCCGCCGGTGATCCGTGGGAGACCTACCTCGACGGCCCGGAGGTCGACGCGCCGCGCACGATCATCTCGTGGCCGTGCCAGGCGACGTGAGCGCGCGCTAGGGGATCGCGGCCAGTTCTTCCAGGCGCGCGTGGATCGACGGGATGGCTGCCCCGCTCTCCGGTTTCATCACCACGCTGCGCAGGATGCGTCCCGACGGAACGTCGGGGGTGATCGCGAGACCCCGAGCCGCGAACTGAGCCGCGGTCGCGGCGTACGTGGCGATGTGGATCTGCTCGGAGGGAGGCGCTGCGGCAGCGCGGACGAAGACTGATCCACTGGCCGCATCCACCTGGGATATCGAGTCGCGAGTCGGCAGGTAGGTGACGATGTCGAGTTCCGGCGTCTGGAAGGGTGCCAGAGCATCGGACGCGCGCAGCAGTTCATGCCAGGCCAGCGCACCCGAACGTCCGGGGCGCAGAGCCTCACCGAGGCCCTCGGCAGTCAACGGCAGCACCTCGAGCGTGAGCCACAGGGCGGCGGCAGCCGCACCTGCTCGGCTGCACTCCAGCGAGATCTCGCCGAGGTGCAGATCATCGGACGTGAAGTAGGTGTAGGGAGAGTCGTGCGCGAAGAACCGCCCGACAGACGGATCCGAGAAGAGGATCGCGCCGCAGCCGTAGGGCTGGAGGCCGTGCTTGTGCGGGTCGATCACGACCGAGTCGGCCTGCGCGACGGCCGCGAAGGGAGCGCTGGCAACGCCTTCGGGAGAGTCGTCGGCGATAAGTGCGAAGAACCCGCCGTAGGCCGCGTCGACGTGCACCCGGGCGCCGTACTCACCCGCGACGGCGAGGATCTCGGGCAGCGGGTCGAGGGCTCCGAGGCCCGTCGTGCCCAAGGTCGCGACGATGGTGCCGATCCGCCCGGCGCGGAGCGCAGCCTCGAGAGCCTGGACGTCCATGCGACCGCGATCATCGGTCGTGATGGCGAGCCCCTCGATGCCGAGCACGTGGCACATCCGAGCATGGGTGTAGTGGGCGTCGGCGCTGAAGGCGACTGCCCGTCCAGGACTCAACTCGCGGGCCACGAACAGCGCCTCGAGATTCGCCATGGTGCCGCTGGAGGTGAGGTGTCCGAGGTGCTGTGGCATCCGGAACATCTCCGCCAGCCGCGCGGTCACGTCCCTCTTCCATGGCGGCGGTGGCCGGACCGCCATCGAGGGCATGGTTGTTGGGATTGATCAACATGGCGGTGACGTAGCCGAGCACGGCGGCCGGGTGAGGCGGCTTGAGCATCTGGCCGACGTAGCGCGGATGGAAGAACGGGTAGTTGTCCGTGAGCCGTGCGGTGAGGGCCGCGAAGGCGACGGTCAGCCGCTCGTCGTCGATCGAGAGGCTCGGATGCGGCGCGACGTCGCCGAACTCGGACTGCCAGAGGTCGACGGCGGCGATCGCGCGGGGCAGCCACCGGGTGAGGTCAGTCACGTCGCCCTCCATGGGTCGACGGCGCCCATCGCTCCCGTAGCGACGCGCCGATTCCCTAAGGTATCTTGACGTCAAGATTTCTCATCGTTCCCCGGCTGGAAGGTGCTCTTCAACCATGGCTCGCAGCGGCAAGGTCTCTGTTATCGGCGCAGGCTTCTACGGTTCGACGACCGCCCTGCGGCTCGCGCAGTACGACATCTTCGACACGGTGGTCCTCACGGACGTCATCGAGGGCAAGCCCGAGGGCCTGGCCCTCGACCTCAACCAGTCGCGCTGGATCGAGGGCTTCGAGACCAAGGTCGTCGGCCAGACCACAGGTCCGAACGGCGAGGGCTACGAGGCGATCCAGGGCTCGGAGATCGTCGTCATCACGGCCGGCCTGCCCCGCAAGCCCGGGATGAGCCGCATGGACCTCATCGAGACGAACGCCAAGATCATGCGCGCGGTGGCTGAGAACATCGCCAAGCATGCTCCCGAGTCCGTGATCATCAACGTCGCGAACCCGCTCGACGAGATGACCGCACTGGCCCAGATCGTCACCGGCTTCCCCTACGCCCGCGTCATCGGCCAGGCCGGCATGCTCGATACGGCGCGGTTCACCCACTTCGTGGCAGAGAAGCTCGACGTCCCTGTCGCCTCCGTCAACACCCTGACGCTCGGCTCGCACGGCGACACCATGGTGCCCGTCGCGTCCGCCTGCACCGTCGACGGCAAGCCGCTCGCCGACCTGCTGTCCGCGGATGAGATCGAGGAGCTCGTCGTGCGTACCCGCAACGGCGGCGCCGAGGTCGTGGCGCTGCTCAAGACCGGCTCGGCGTACTACGCCCCCTCGGCGGCGGCGGCCCGTATGGCGAAGGCCGTGCACGAGGACTCCGGCGCCGTCATGCCGGTCTGCGCGTGGGTCGACGGCGAGTACGGCCTGTCCGGCGCCTACCTCGGCGTGGAGGCCGAGATCGGCAAGGGCGGCATTCGCAAGGTCGTCGAGACTCCTCTCACCGATGGGGAGAAGGCGCTGCTCGTCGAGGCCTACGAGGCAGTGAAGGCCAAGCAGGCCGACGTCAAGGACCTCTAGACCATCACCTGACCGTCACCAACTGAGGAGAGCTGTGGCCAAGATCAAGGTCGTCAACCCGGTCGTCGAGCTCGACGGCGACGAGATGACGCGCATCATCTGGCAGTTCATCAAGGATGAGCTGATCGTGAAGTACCTCGACATCGACCTGCAGTACTACGACCTCGGCATCGAGCACCGCGACGCCACCGACGACCAGGTGACCATCGACTCCGCAGTGGCGATCCAGAAGTACGGCGTCGGCGTCAAGTGCGCCACCATCACGCCGGACGAGGCCCGCGTCGAGGAGTTCGGCCTGAAGAAGATGTGGAAGTCGCCGAACGGCACGATCCGCAACATCCTCGGCGGCGTCATCTTCCGCGAGCCGATCATCATCTCGAACATCCCGCGCCTGGTGCCGGGCTGGACGAAGCCGATCGTCGTCGGACGACACGCGTTCGGCGACCAGTACAAGGCCACGGACTTCAAGGTGCCGAGCGCGGGCACGCTGACGATGACCTTCACTCCCCAAGACGGCTCCGAGCCGATGGAGTTCAACGTCTTCGACTTCCCGGGCGCGGGCGTGGCCATGGGCATGTACAACCTCGACGAGTCGATCCGCGACTTCGCGAGGGCGTCCATGCGATACGGCCTCAACCGCAACTACCCGGTGTACCTGTCGACGAAGAACACGATCCTCAAGGCGTACGACGGCCAGTTCAAGGACATCTTCGCCGAGGTGTTCGAGGCCGAGTTCAAGGACGAGTTCGCCGCAGCCGGAATCACCTACGAGCACCGGCTCATCGACGACATGGTCGCTGCGGCCATGAAGTGGGAGGGCGGCTACGTCTGGGCCTGCAAGAACTACGACGGCGACGTGCAGTCCGACACCGTGGCCCAGGGCTTCGGCTCGCTGGGCCTCATGACCTCGGTGCTCATGACCCCGGACGGCCGCACCGTCGAGGCGGAGGCGGCGCACGGCACCGTCACGCGGCACTACCGCCAGCACCAGAAGGGCGAGCCCACCTCCACGAACCCCATCGCGTCGATCTTCGCCTGGACCCAGGGCCTCGAGCACCGTGGCAAGCTCGACGGGACCCCCGAGGTGTCCGAGTTCGCCCGGACGCTCGAGCGCGTCTGTGTGGAGACGGTCGAGGAGGGCAAGATGACCAAGGACCTAGCGCTCCTCATCGGTCGCGACGCCCCCTGGCAGACCACGCAGGAGTTCCTGGCGTCCATTGACGACAACCTGCAGAAGGCGATGAGCCTCTAGGCGACACACTCCGATGCCTCGTCAATCGTGGCGGGTTCCGCTACCGGAGCCCAGTCACGGATGACGAGGCGTCGTCGTGTCGGCAGTAGGGTTTCGTGACATGAGCAGCCTCTGGATGAACATCGCCGTGGTGCTGTTCTTCGTACTGCTCGGCGGTTTCTTCGCTGCTGCGGAGCTGGCCCTGGTCTCGCTCCGCGAGTCCCAGGTGCAGCGGATGGCGGAGGAGAGCCGGCGGGGACGACGTCTCGCCCTGCTCACGGCGGATCCCAACCGCTACTTGGCTGCCGGGCAGGTGGGCGTCACGCTGGCCGGCTTCATCTCGGCGGGCTTCGGCGCCTCGACCATCGCGCCAGTCCTGTCCCCGGTGTTCGTGGGATGGGGGATGGCACAGGGCATCGCCGACACCCTCGCGTTCATCCTCGTCACCATCGTGATCGCCTACGTGTCGCTCGTGCTCGGTGAGCTGGTGCCCAAGCGCATCGCCCTGCAACGCGTGGAGAAGGTCGCGCTCGCCGTCGCGGCCCCGATCGACATCATCGCCAAGGTGTTCAAGCCGTTCATCATCGCGCTGTCGATCGCCACCGATGCCATCGTCCGACTGCTCGGGATCGATCCCCACGGGGCGAAGGAGCAGATCAGCGGAGAGGAACTGCGCGATCTCGTGGCCGCTCACGAGGATCTCACGATCGAGGAGCGTGAGCTCATCGGCGACGTCTTCGCCGCGGGGGACCGCGAACTGCGCGAGGTGATGCTTCCCCGCACCGAGGTCGACTTCCTCGACGCGTCGATGCCGGTGCGCAGGGCCGCGAAGGTGGTGGCCGACCAGCCGCACAGCCGCTACCCGGTGATCCGCGACTCGTCGGACGACGTCATCGGCTTCGTGCACGTCCGGGACATCCTTGCCCCCGACGTCGCCGATCGGTCGATCCGGGTCGGCGACCTCGTCCGGGAGATCACGTCGTTTTTGGGCAGCAAGAAGGTGCTGAGCACCCTGACGGAGATGCGCCGACTGCGTCAGCACCTGGCGATCGTGCAGGACGAGTACGGCGGTACTGCCGGCATCGTGACCATGGAGGACCTCGTCGAGGAACTCATCGGAGACATCCAGGACGAGTACGACGTCGAGCGACCGGACGAGGGACCCGCGTCGTTCGGCGTCTGGACCGTCGAAGGGCTGTTGAACCTGGAGGACTTCGAGGAGGAGACCGGACTCGACCTCCCTGAAGGCCCTTACGAGACGGTGGCGGGATTCGTCATCGCGCAGCTGGGGCGGGTGCCGCTGCTCGGCGATGTCGTCGTCGAGGGCGGCCACCGGTTCGAGGTGGTCGAGCTGGACGGACGGCGCGTCTCCCGCGTGACGGTGACGGCGGGCGCCGAGGAGGCCGGCGAGGACCACGAGCCAGAGTCCGAGGGGTCATCGGCCGGCGATCCGCATGCGACACAATGACGGCATGACCCCCTCCCGGCCCCCGCGCGTCCTGTCCGGCATCCAGCCGACCGCCGACGCGTTCCATCTCGGCAACTACCTCGGGGCCGTCCGCGAATGGGTCGGCCTCCAGGCCAGCCACGATGCCTACTACTGCGTCGTCGACCAGCACGCCATCACCGTCGATCATGATCCCGACGTGCTCCGCCTGCGCACGTACGCCTCGTTCGCGCAGCTCCTTGCCGTCGGGCTTGACCCCGAGCGTTGCACGGTCTTCGTGCAGAGCCAGGTGCCGGAGCACAGCCAGCTGGCCTGGGTGCTCGAGTGCCTGACCGGCTTCGGCGAGGCCGGCCGCATGACGCAGTTCAAGGACAAGTCGCAGAAGGACGGCGCCGGCCGGGTCACGGTCGGGCTGTTCACCTACCCGATCCTGCAAGCGGCGGACATCCTCATCTACCAGGCCGACGCCGTGCCGATTGGTGCGGACCAGCGCCAGCACCTCGAGCTCACGCGTGACCTCGCCCAGCGGTTCAACACGAAGTTCGGCGACACCCTCACGGTGCCCGAGCCCCTCATCGTGACGGCGACGGCCAAGATCGTCGATCTGCAGGATCCGACCGCCAAGATGAGCAAGTCCAGCCCGACCGGGTGCGCGTGGCTGCTCGACGACGACAAGACGCTGACGAAGAAGATCAAGAGCGCGGTCACGGACTCGGAGCGGGACATCGTCTTCGATCCCGAGCGCAAGCCGGGCGTCTCGAACCTGTTGACGATCCAGCAGGCCTTCACCGGGGCGCAGATGGACGATCTGGTCTCCGGCTATGCCGGCCGCGGATACGGGGATCTCAAGGCTGACACCGCGGAGATCGTCGTCGAGGCCGTCCGGCCGATCCGCCAGCGGGTGAACGCGCTGATGAGCGATCCCGCGGAACTGCGCAGGCTCATGACGGTGGGCGCGCACAAGGCTCGGGCCACGGCCGCTCGAACGCTCGATGACGTCTATCAGCGAGTGGGCTTCGTACCGCTGGACCGGGATTGACGGGTCGGGTCGGGGGACCGGGCCACACCATCGGGGTCGCCCTGCGCATCCCTGAGCCGTTCCTGGGCATCCTGGACGAGGCACGCGGACGTTTCGAGCCGGGGGCGGGGGACATGCCCGCGCACGTCACCATCCTGGCACCGATCGAGGTCGACGCCGCCGCGATGCCAGCCGTCGTCGGGCACCTCGCTTCGGTGGCTGCCACAGTGCGGCCCTTCCGGTTGGTCCTTCGGGGCGTGGGTACCTTCCGGCCGACCTCTCGCGTGGTGTTCGTGGCTGTGGGTGAAGGCGGCGTGCAGTGCGAGAGGCTGGAGAAGCAGGTCCGGTCCGGGGACATGGCCGTCGAGACGCGCTACCCGTACCACCCGCACGTCACGATCGCCCACGACGTTCCTGACGCCGTCCTGGACGCCGCGCTCGCAGACCTCGAGGACTTCGCCGCGGAGTACGACGTGGACTCGATGGGCCTGTACGAGAACGTGGATGGCGCCTGGCGGCTGATCGAGGAGTTCGACTTCACCGGCTGAGCCGTAGGCCCGACCAATCAGCCGGACGCAGCCGAGTGACGACCACGAGGCGCCCCGGCGCGACGTCGCCCACGCATCGCCATGAGGGAAGCGGCGGCCGCCGCGATGGCCAGGAGCGCGCCGCCCCACAGGACAGCCGTCGACATCCGGGCCGGGCTCTCGGCCACGATGGGCGAGGCCGCGCGGCGGGTGTCGCCGACCGCTGCTGCAGCGGACGCGGCGGGAGGGGTCGAACCGTCGGCCCCGGTCGACTCCGTGGGCGGGCTGGCCTGGGGAACGGGATCCCCCCCAGCCGAGATCGGCGTGACCAGCTCGCCGATCGGGGTGATCGTGCCGCGGTTGGCGAAGCCCCAGTCGAGCAGCTTGCGGGCTGCGCTCTCGCTGGACTCTCGGATTCCCATGAGCGCGACGATGAGGTTGGTCCCCTCGCGAGTGGCCGCCCCCACATACGTCCGACCGGCTCGCGACGTGAACCCCGTCTTGACGCCCGTCATCCCTTCGTAACCGTGCAGCAGGAGGCGGTTGGTCGTGTAGATCGGGTGGCTGCGCTTGCCCTTCACGTTGGGGAACTCGGCCCGAGCGGTGCCGGCGTACCGCGAGAAGTCCTCACGGGCCAGGCCAGCCCGCGCGATCAGGGCAAGGTCGTAGGCGCTGGAGAGCTGTCCCGGTGCGTCCAGACCGCTGGTGTTCTTGGCCACAGTGTCCGTGGCCTGCAGGTCGCGAGCGATCACGTTCATCTCGTCGATCGTCTTGCCGACACCGCCGTTGGCCTGCGCGACCGCGATGGCAGCATCGTTGGCGCTGGGCAGGAACACGGCGTACCAGAGCTGATCCAGGGAGTAGGTGCGCCCCGGTTTCAGTCCGACACGAGACCCGTAGATGTAGGCGGCCTTGGCCGTGGCGACGTAGGTGTCCTCGGGGGAGGTGTTGGGCAGGACGGCCAGGGCGGTGAGCATCTTGAGCGTGCTCGCCGGGGCCCTTCGGATGTGCGAGCCCTTCTGCGCCAGCACCTCTCCGGTGGTGGCGTCGGCGAGGATCCAGGTCTGAGCCCACACCTCGGGAAGGGGTTTCGCGCCAGGGAGGACTCGCACCGTGCGGTGCGGGCTGGCGAGCTCCTCGCCCCCGACGGTGTCCGCGCGGGCCGGGCCGGCCAGACCCCCAAGTCCCGTCACGAGGACGAGTGCCGCAGCGGCGAACCCGGCAACGCCCCGGTGTCCGATGTGGAGTCTGTGCATGATCCCCCATGCTAAGCGCGACGGTAGGCTCAAGCCGCCAACCAAGCGCTTTGGAGGACTCATGTCGCCGTTGCCCGTCCAGACCGGCCTTCTCATCAATGGGGAGTGGCTCCAGACCGCGGAGAAGCTGCCCGTCATGGATCCGGCGACCTTCACCGTCATCGCCGAGATCGGCAACGCCTCCGTCAGCGACGGCCTCGACGCGGTGGCCGCGGCGCACGACGCCTTCCAGACGTGGTCGGTCACCCCCGCCCGCCAGCGCGCCGAGGTGCTCCGCAAGGCCTTCGAGATCATGAGCGCGGAGGTCGAGACCTGTGCGCGCCTCATCTCGCTGGAGAACGGCAAGGCCACCCGCGACGCGCTGGGTGAGGCGGCGTATGCGGCCGAGTTCTTCCGCTGGTTCTCCGAGGAGGCGTCGCGGATCGAGGGTGACTTCCGCTACGCACCGGCGCGCGATAAGACCATCATCACCGACCATCGTCCGATCGGCGTCGCCTACATGATCACGCCGTGGAACTTCCCGGCGGCGATGGCCACCCGCAAGCTCGCCCCCGCGCTGGCCGCAGGATGCACAGCCGTGCTGAAGCCTGCGAGCGAGACGCCGCTGACGGCGCTGTGGATCGCCGAGGTGTTGTTGCGCGCAGGGGCGCCTGCCGGCGTCGTCAACGTCATCACCACCACGCACACGGGCGACGTCTCCACCGCGATCCTCGGTGATCCCCGCATCGCGACGCTGTCCTTCACGGGATCGACGTTCGTCGGCAAGATGCTGCTCAAGCAGACGGCCGACCGCGTGCTTCCGTCATCGATGGAACTCGGTGGCAACGCGCCGTTCCTCGTCCTCGAGGGGGCCGACGTCGACGCGGCGGTCTCGGGCGCGATGATCGCCAAGATGCGCAATGGTGGCGCGGCCTGCACGGCCGCGAACCGCTTCTACGTCCACGAGTCGGTGGCCTCGGACTTCTCGACGAAGCTCGAGAGCGCCTTCGCCGGCCTGCAGATCGGCCCGGGCATCGACGCCGCGAACGACCTGGGTGCCATGGTGTCGGTCAAGGAGCGCGACAAGATCCTGGAACTGCTGACCCAGGCCGAGGGCGAGGGGCTGACGATCGCCGCGGCGTCGGAGGCTCCGAAGCTCGGCGCGTTCATCGCCCCCTACGTCGTGCGAGACGTCCTGCACGGCTCGACCCTCACGCGAAACGAGGTGTTCGGGCCGGTCGCCCCGATCGTGTCCTTCGCCGACGAGGACGAGGGGATTCGCATGGCCAACGACACCGAGTACGGGCTGATCTCCTACGTCTTCGCCAAGGATCCCGGCACGGGCGTCAAGGTGGCGCGGCGCATGGAGTCGGGGATGGTGGCCGTCAACCGCGGCCTGGCCTCCGACCCGGCGGCCCCGTTCGGAGGGATGAAGGAATCCGGCCTGGGACGCGAGGGTGGCTTCGCTGGCATCCACGAGTTCCTGGAGACGCAGTACTTCGCCGTCGACCTCTGATCTTCCCCGTCGACTGCAGCGTCCCGCGTCATTCCCGCAGGCGGGAATGACGCGGGACGCTGCAGTCGACGTCAGACCTTGCGGAAGATGAGCGCCCGCTTGACCTCTTGGATCGCCTTGGTGACCTCGATGCCTCGCGGGCAGGCGTCGGTGCAGTTGAAGGTCGTGCGACAGCGCCACACGCCTTCCTTCTCGTTGAGGATCTCGAGGCGCTGCTCGGCACCGGCGTCGCGGCTGTCGAAGATGAACCGGTTGGCCGCGACGATCGCGGCCGGTCCGAAGTACTGCCCGTCGGTCCAGTAGACGGGGCACGACGTCGTGCAGCAGGCGCACAGGATGCACTTCGTCGTGTCATCGAATCGGGCGCGCTCCTCTGCGGACTGCAGACGCTCGAGGCTGGGGTCGTGCCCCTCCGTGATGAGGAACGGAAGCACCGCGCGATAGGCGGCGAAGAACGGCTCCATGTCGACGACGAGGTCCTTCTCCAGCGGCAGGCCCTTGATCGCCTCGACGGTGATCGGCTTGCTGATGTCGAGGTCCTTCACCAGGGTCTTGCAGGCCAGACGGTTGCGACCGTTGATGCGCATGGCGTCGGAGCCGCAGATGCCATGTCCGCACGACCGCCGGAAGGTCAGCGTGCCGTCCTGTTCACCCTTAATGCGGTCCAGCGCGGTGAGCACCCGATCAGTGGGGAACAGCGAGAGGGTGTAGTCCTCCCAATGCGGCTCGGAGTCGACCTCGGGGATGAATCGACGGATGCGGAACGTGACGTCGGCCGCGACCGGGACGACGTAGGCGGGAACCTCGACGGTGGCAGTCATCAGTACTTACGCTCCATCGGCTGGTATCGGGTCACGACGACCGGCTTGTAGTCGAGCTGGACGGTCTGATCGTCGCCCTCGCCTCGGCGGTAGGCCATGGTGTGACGCATGAAGTTGACGTCGTCGCGCGTGGGGTAGTCCTCGCGGGCGTGCCCGCCCCTGGACTCCTTGCGCTCGATGGCGCCGATCACCACCAGCTCGGCGAGGTCGAGAAGGAAGCCGAGCTCGATCGCCTCAAGCAGGTCGGTGTTGTACCGCGTGCCCTTGTCCTGGATGGAGACGTTGCGATAGCGCCGCTGCAGCTCCTGGACGTCGCTCAGCGCCTGCTTCAAGGTGGCCTCGGTGCGGTAGACCTGCGCGTTCATGTCCATGGTCTCCTGCATCGCCTTGCGCAGGACGGCCACTCGCTCGCCTCCGGTGCTCGATCGCAGCTCCTCGACCATGGAGATCGTGTAGCCCTGCGAGTCGTCGGGAAGGTCGACGTGCTCGTGGGTCGTGGCGTACTCGGCTGCGGCAATGCCCGCGCGCCGGCCGAATACGTTGATGTCGAGCAGCGAGTTCGTGCCCAGCCGGTTCGCGCCGTGCACTGAGACGCAGGCGCACTCGCCCGCGGCGTAGAGCCCCGGGACCACGTGCTCGTTGTCGCGCAGCACCTCGGTCTCGATGTTGGTCGGAATGCCGCCCATCGCGTAGTGCGCGGTGGGGAACACCGGCACGAGCTCGGTGACGGGGTCGACGCCGAGGTAGGTGCGTGCGAACTCGGTGATGTCCGGCAGCTTCGCCTCGATCTGCTCCTTGGGCAGATGCGTGAGGTCGAGGTAGACGTAGTCCTTGTTGGGGCCGGCGCCTCGGCCCTCGCGGACCTCCAGCAGCATCGAGCGCGACACCATGTCGCGTGGGGCGAGGTCCTTGATCGACGGTGCGTACCGTTCCATGAATCGCTCGCCGGTGGCGTTGCGCAGGATGCCGCCCTCGCCGCGAGCGCCCTCGGTCAGGAGGACCCCCAGGCCGGCCAGGCCCGTCGGGTGGAACTGGTAGAACTCCATGTCCTCAAGGGGTAGTCCTTTGCGGTACACGATGGCGACGCCGTCGCCGGTGAGCGTGTGCGCGTTCGAGGTGGTCTTCCACACCTTGCCGAAGCCGCCGGTCGCGAAGATCACGGCCTTGGCCTTGAACAGGTGGATTTCGCCAGTGGCGAGCTCGTAGGCGACGACGCCGGACGTGACCTTCTCGCCGTCGACCTCCGTGAGGAGCAGATCGAGGACGTAGAACTCGTTGTAGAAGTCGATGCCGGCCTTGATGCAGTTCTGGTAGAGCGTCTGCAGGATCATGTGCCCGGTGCGGTCGGCCGCGTAGCAGGCGCGACGCACGGCGGCCTCGCCGTGGTTGCGGGTATGACCGCCGAAGCGGCGCTGGTCGATGCGGCCCTCAGGAGTGCGGTTGAACGGCAGGCCCATCTTCTCGAGGTCGAGGACGGCGTCGATGGCCTCCTTGCACATGACCTCCGCAGCGTCCTGGTCGACGAGGTAGTCGCCGCCCTTCACCGTGTCGAACGTGTGCCACTCCCAGTTGTCCTCCTCGACGTTGGCGAGAGCGGCGCACATGCCGCCCTGGGCGGCACCCGTGTGGGAGCGCGTCGGGTAGAGCTTCGTGAGGACCGCGGTCTTCGCGCGGGAACCTGACTCGAGCGCTGCCCTCATGCCGGCGCCACCGGCGCCGACGATGACGACGTCGAATGAGTGGGTCTGCATGTGGGGCGTCTCCCGGATTCGTGGTGTCGAGCTAGGACCGGACGGTCAGCCGATGTTCGGGTCGAACGTGAAGATGACGAGGGTGCCGAGAAGGATGGTGAAGCCGGCGGCCAGGTAGAGCAGCATCTTCAGCCAGAAGCGGGTCTGGTCGCGCTCGGCGTAGTCGTTGATGATGGTGCGCATGCCGTTGGTGCCGTGGATCATGGCCAGCCACAGCATGAGCAGGTCCCAGACCTGCCAGAACGGGCTGGACCATCGGCCCGCGACGAACGCGAAGTTGATGCGCTGCACGCCGCCGTCCAGGACGTTCATGATCAGCAGGTGGCCGAGCACGAGGAAGATCAGGACGATGCCGGAGATCCGCATGAACAGCCAGGAGTAGAGCTCGAAGTTGCTGCGCTGGCCGTTGCGGGCGCCGGACCTCGGTGCCGGGATGCTGACGGGGCCGGACCGGCTCGTGGTGCTCATGACGTGCTCCCGAACATCGCTTCGACCGTGTGCTTGAGCATGAAGTAGGTGCCGGGGAGCATCAGGACGACCCAGACCGCGGCGATGGCCCATGTCATCTGCCGCTGGTAGCGAGGGCCCTTGGCCCAGAAGTCGACGAGGATCACGCGCAGTCCGTTGAGCGCGTGGTAGAGCACGGCGCCGACGAGCCCGACCTCGAGCAGGTTGACGATCGGCGTCTTGTAGGACGCGATGACGAGGTCGTACGCCTCGGGGGAGACCCGCACCAGCGCGGTGTCGAGCACATGGACGAGCAGGAAGAAGAACACGGAGACACCGGTGATGCGATGGAGCACCCACGTCCACATTCCCTGCCCACCGCGATAAATCGTGCCAGCGGGGACGCTTGCCACGCGAACCTCCTTCGTCAGGGAGCCGAACGTTGCGGTCTGCACCGTGATTCGCTGGGCCAACAGTACCGAGGAGTGCCGGTGCCGGCGCGACGGGATAGGCCCGCTCGCCCTATGTTGTGAATCACAAGCCCCGATCTCCCCGTTGCGCGGGAGACTGCATGCCGCTACCGGAGGTTGCGATGGACCCGGTCACCCAGTCAGGTTTGCCGTTTGCCGCGGTCTACGGACCCGAGGCGCTCGACGGGTGGGATCCGCAGGAGCGCCTGGGCGCTCCCGGCCAGTACCCGTACACCCGTGGCGTCTACCCGACGATGTACACCGGTCGCCCCTGGACGATGCGCCAGTACGCGGGCTTCGGTACCGCCGTCGAGTCCAACGAGCGCTACAAGCAGTTGCTGGCGGCCGGCACCACCGGACTCTCGGTGGCCTTCGACCTGCCCACGCAGATGGGGTACGACTCCGACCATCCTCTGGCGCACGGCGAGGTGGGCAAGGTAGGGGTCGCCATCGACTCGATCGACGACATGCGGATCCTGTTCGGCGGCATTCCCCTGGACAAGGTGTCGACGTCGATGACGATCAACGCCCCCGCCGCCGTCCTCCTCGTGCTCTACCAGTTGGTCGCTGAGGAGCAGGGCGTCGCCGCGGCCGACCTGAACGGCACGATCCAGAACGACGTCCTCAAGGAGTACATCGCCCGCGGCACGTACATCTACCCGCCGGCCCAGTCCCTGCGCCTGATCACCGACATCTTCACCTACTGCCGCAACGAGATCCCGAAGTGGAACACGATCTCCATCTCGGGGTACCACATGGCCGAAGCCGGTGCCACGCCCGTCCAGGAGGTGGCCTTCACTCTCGCCGACGGGATCGAGTACGTCAGGGCGGCGGTGGAGTCCGGCCAGGACGTCGACGAATTCGCACCCCGCCTGGCGTTCTTCTTCGTGTCCCGCACCACGATCCTCGAGGAGGTGGCGAAGTTCCGGGCAGCCCGCCGGATGTGGGCCCGCATCATGCGCGATCGGTTCGGCGCCAAGGACCCGAAGTCGTGGATGCTGCGATTCCACACGCAGACGGCCGGTGTTCAGCTCACTGCGCAGCAGCCCGAGGTCAACATGGTCCGCGTCGCCGTCCAGGGCCTGGCCGCGGCGATGGGCGGCACACAGTCGCTCCACACCAATTCCTTCGACGAGGCCATCGCGCTGCCGTCCGAGAAGGCGGCTCGTCTGGCCCTGCGCACCCAGCAGGTCCTCGCCTACGAGACGGACGTCTGCGACACCGTCGATCCGTTCGCCGGGTCGTACGTCGTCGAGTCGCTCACCGACGGCATCGACGATGCCGCAACGCGGCTCATCGCCCAGATCGACGACATGGGCGGAGCAGTGGCGGCGATCGAGCAGGGGTTCCAGAAGGGCGAGATCGAGCGCTCCGCCTACCAGATCCAGCTGGAGATCGACTCCGGAGAGCGGACGGTCGTCGGCATGAACCGGTTCACGACCGACGACGTCGAGCACTACACGCCGCTGCGCGTGAACCCCGCGATCGAGGCAGAGCAGGGCGAGCGACTGGCCCAACTGCGGGCAGGGCGAGACGACGCGGAGGTGCAGCGCCTGCTGCAGCAGATCCGCGATACCGCCCGGGGCGAGGCGAACCTGCTCTATCCCATGAAGGAGGCGCTGCGCGCCAAGGCGACGGTGGGCGAGGTGTCCGACGCGCTCAGGGACGTCTGGGGGCAGTACATCCCCCGCGACGCCTTCTGACCACCACAAGCCGCCACTCGACGCTGTGCGGGGGGGGTTCTCCGCACGGCAACGACTGCTTCTTTCGGCGTAGCCTCGCTTCAGCACCTTGGAGGTCGCTATGCGTAAGGCTCTCGTCGCCGTTGTCGCACTGATGCTGCTCGTCGCCCCCGCTTCTCCGGCCTTCGCTGACGACGGGTCTGTGGGGTTCGGCGCCTGTCAGCCGGGCATCACGGCGACGCCGACCGACATGGGCGGCACCTCCGTGCTCGTCGTCGCCACTCCGGCGGTGTGGGGCCTCAACTGCACCTTCAGGAGCTACAGCGTCCAGGTCACGAACACGACGTCGGGCGTCGTCCTCGACTCCGTCTCCAACTGGCTGCTCTCCTACCAGAAGACCTTCACGCTGCCCCGCGGCTCCACGCTGTCGGCGGTGATCACCCAGGGGTCGGGCAGCGCGGACGCTGAGGTGACGATTCAGCCGCTGCCGCCGGGCGCGCCGACGAGCGTGGTGGCTCCGGCCGCGACGTCGACGTCCATCTCGCTCCAGTGGGCAGCCCCCGCCGACGACGGCGGATCACCCGTGACGGGCTACGCGGTGACGTGGCAGGCGGGCTCCCTTCAGACGACGGACACGGCGCTGACCGTCAACGGGCTGCTGCCGAGCACCACCTACGTGTTCGCGGTCACCGCGGTGAACTCCGTGGGATCCTCCCTGGACGCGACCGTGACCGCCACCACGGCGCCCGCCGGCCCCGACGCCGACGCCGACGCCGACGCCGACGCCGACTCCCTCCCCGAGCCCGTCCCCCTCACCGCCGCCTCCGCCCAGCCCCCAACCGGTGACCATCGCCGCGCCCATGGCGGGCAACGGCGGCAACACGGGCGGCACTCACGATGCCGACGACAACCCGGCCACCGCGCAGCAGACCACGCGGGCGAAATGGCCCACGGGCTACCTGCGATCCGGCGGGGCATCCGTCGGCATAGCGCGCTCGACACTCGTGACCAACGCCGGCCAGGCGATCATCGTGGGAGTCACCGCGACGTCGCCCAGCGTCTCGACGGCCTCCGTCACCTTCGATGCGAAGCGAGGTGGGTACCGCCTGTCGGCCACGCTCAAGCCCGGGAAGGTCTCCGGTTCGGTCACACTGACGGCGGTCGCGCCGGCCACCACGGTGGGGGGCCAGGGCTACGAGGCGCTGCAGGCAAGCCGCCTGTACGTGGTGAGGGCTCGCTGATCTCGATCGGCACCACCACCGCCCGGGACTGCTCTGGTAGGAAGGCCGGGTGATGACACCACGGCCGATCCTGCTCGACTGCGACCCCGGACACGATGACGCCATCGCGATCCTGCTCGCCGTGTCCGACCCGGGCATCGACCTGAGGGCCGTGACCACGGTGGCGGGGAACTCCACCCTCCCGAACACGACCAGGAACGCGCTCAGGGTGCTCGACATGGTGGGTCGTGCGGACATACCAGTCGCGGCCGGGCGGGCGGCACCACTGGTGCGCGAACTGTCGACGGCGGCAGTCATGCACGGCGAGGGCGGGCTCGAAGGGCCCCTGCCGGCCGAGCCGAGCCGGCCCGTCCTGGACGTGCCCGCGATCGAGCTGATCGAGCAGGTCCTCATCGATGCCGACGAGCCCGTCACCCTCGTCGCCACGGGTCCCCTGACGAACATGGCCGACGTGGTCAGCCGCCTGCCGCACCTGTTTCCCAAGATCCGCGAACTGGTGATCATGGGCGGGGCGGTCGACCTCGGGAACTGGACCCCGGCCGCGGAGTTCAACATCTGGGTCGACCCCCATGCAGCGGACATCGTGTTCCGATCGGCCAGGGTGCCGGACGAGGGCGCAGGGGGGCGGCCGGCCGCTGATCGCCTGGCCCTGACGATGATCGGCCTCGAGGTCACCCACAAGGCCTGGCTGACGGACGAGCACGCCGATGTGCTGCGCGACACGGGACGGGCCGGTCGGTTCGTGGCGGAGCTGCTCGACCACTTCGTGGGCTTCCACCAGCGTCGATTCGGCTGGGAGGGCGGACCGATCCACGACGCCGTGACGATCGCCCATCTCATCGATCCGACCCTCGTTTCGGCCCTCCCGATGAATGTTCAGATCGAAACGGAGTCATCCCTGTGCATGGGTCGGACGGTGGCAGACCGGTGGGCGGTCACGGGGCTTCCGGCGAACGCGTTAGTCGGACTGGACATCGACCGTAATCGTTTCGTAACAATGCTTTTGGACCATGTATCAGCCCTGCCCTAGACGATCGCACGCTCACGAAGGTGTACATGAGATAACGATCCGAGCCAGCCGGAGGTGGCGTTAGCAATGCCCCCATCGGGTGGTTAGGGTGTGGGAGATGTGCGAGCGCCATGACGGCGACCTGCCACTAAACAAGGAGAGACATTGAAGACCAATCTCAAGATCGCGGCGGCCCTCGTCGCCGTCTCGGCGATGGCGCTGGCCGGGTGCAGTTCGAGCAGCACCAGCTCGGAGACCTCCGCCGCTGCCAGTGCGGCAGCCAGCGTTGCCGCGACCAGCGCCGCCCCGGCCGTCTCGGCTGAGGCCTCGGCGGCCGCCTCCGCAACGGGTGGAACCACCACGGGCGCCGGGCTCAAGGCGTGTGAGGTCACCGACGTCGGTGGCGTTGACGACAAGGGCTTCAACCAGAAGGCGTACAAGGGCGTCACCGATGCTGCGGCGCAGCTCGGCGTCGAGGCACTCGTCCTCGAGTCGCAGGCGGAGACCGACTACGCCACCAACATCCAGGCGTTCATCGATCAGGGCTGCAACGTCGTCGTGACCGTCGGCTTCCTGCTCGGCGACGCGACGAAGGAAGCGGCAAATGCCAATCCCGACGTCCCGTTCACCATCGTCGACTACGCGTATGCCGATGGCGACATCACGAACAACAACGTGCTCGGCCAGGTGTTCAACACCGATGAGGCCGCGTTCCTCGCCGGCTACCTCGCCGCGGGTATGAGCAAGACCGGCAAGGTCGGCACCTTCGGTGGCGTCAACATCCCGCCGGTCACCATCTTCATGGACGGCTTCTACTACGGCGTGCAGCAGTACAACGCCGACAACGGAACCGACGTCAAGGTCATCGGCTGGGATCCGAAGAAGCAGAAGGGCCTGTTCACCGAGAACTTCGAGAGCCTCGATGACGGCCGCACCTTCGCGCAGAACCTGGTTGATGAGGGCGCGGACATCGTCATGCCCGTCGCCGGCCCGGTCGGCCTCGGCTCTGCGGCACTCGCCACCGAGCTCGGCACCGACAAGCTCATGATCATCGGCGTCGACAGCGACCAGTTCGAGTCCGACACCGCGAACTCGGCGGTCTACCTGACCTCCGTGCTCAAGAACATGGATGTCACGACGTTCAACGCGATCAAGTCCGTGGTTGACGGCACCTTCGAGGGTGGCGTCACGGTCGGCACGCTGGAGAACGGCGGCGTCGGCCTGGCCCCGTACCACGACATGGAGTCGATGGTCCCGGCTGAGCTCGCTGCACAGATCGACACGATCAAGGCCGGCATCATCGACGGCTCGGTCAGCGTCAAGGGCGAGTAGTCACCCCAGTACGGCAAGCATGAGGGAGGGGTCCGAATCCGGACCCCTCCCTCCGCTTTGGGCACTAGGTTTGGACCGGCAATCCTCTGGCCAGGACAAGGACGGATAGATGGAACTCGAACTGCGAGGAATCACCAAGCAGTTCCCCGGCGTGCTCGCCAACGACGATGTCTCCCTCACTGCTCGTTCGGGCAAGGTGCTGGCGCTCATCGGTGAGAACGGCGCCGGCAAGAGCACCCTGATGAACGTGCTGTCGGGCCTGTACCGCCCCGACGGGGGCGAGATCGTCATCGACGGCCAGGTGCAGAGCTTCAAGGACCCCGGCGATGCCATCAAGGCAGGCATCGGCATGGTGCACCAGCACTTCATGCTCGTGCCCGTGTTCACCGTCTGGGAGAACGTCGTGCTCGGGGTCGAGCCGGTGTCTGGCCCCGGCATCATGAACCGCAAGGAGGCCGCCTCGGAGGTGCGAGAGATCTCCGAGCGCTACGGACTCGCCGTCGACCCGGACGCGCTCGTGGAGGACCTGCCGGTGGGAATCCAGCAGCGCGTCGAGATCATCAAGGTCCTCCTTCGGGGGGCGAAGATCCTCGTGTTCGACGAGCCGACCGCCGTGCTGACCCCGCAGGAGGTGGAGGAGTTCTTCGGGATCGTGGCGGAGCTGAAGGGTCGGGGGGCGACGATCATCTTCATCACGCACAAGCTCAAGGAGGCCCTCGCCATCGCGGACGACATCACCGTGCTGAGAGGCGGCAAGGTGGCGGGGCACGCCGATCCGGCGACCGCCACGCCCGAGCTGCTGGCCTCGATGATGGTGGGTCGCGACATCGACCTGGTCGTCAACAAGGAGGCGGCCACGCCGGGCGAGACGGTCCTGCAGCTCAGCGGCGTGACGATGCTCGACGATTACGGCCGGGCGCTTCTCGATGACGTCAACCTGGAGGTTCATGCCGGGGAGATCGTCGGGGTGGCCGGAATCCAGGGCAACGGCCAGACCGAGCTGGTCGAGGCGATCACCGGGCTGCTGCCCATCGCGTCGGGCCGGATCGACATGCAGGGCACCGACATCACGAGGTTCACGCCGCGGCGCCGGCACGAGGCCGGCATCGCGCACGTGCCCGAGGACCGCAACCACATGGGGATGGTCGAGTCGTTCACGGTGTCCGAGAACCTCATCCTCGACTCGTACTACGGAGCCCCGTACTCGCGGCGAGGCCTTCTCGACGGCACCGCGATTCGCGAGTTTGCCCACGCGCTGGTGGCTGTCTATGATGTGCGGCCGCCGCACATCGAGAACACCGGTGGCGCGCTGTCCGGCGGGAACGCCCAGAAGATGATCGTCGCTCGCGAGTTCAGCCGTGAGGCCCCGCTGGTGCTGTGCGCACAGCCCACACGGGGGATCGACGTGGGTTCCATCGAGTACATTCACGAGCAGATCGTGCGCAAGCGCAACGAGGGCAAGGCCATCCTGATCGTCTCGACCGAGCTCGACGAGATCTTCGCGCTGTCCGACCGCATCCTCGTGATGTACGACGGCAAGATCGTCGCCGAGCGCCAGGCTTCCGAGACGACGCCCCTGGAGATCGGCCTGTTCATGGCGGGGAAGGCAGCATGAGCCTCACATCCCCCGACGGCAGCATCACGATCGAGCCGGACGACGGTCCCGGGCCGTCATTCCTGCGGAAGCTCACCACCGCGACCGACTGGAAGACAGCCTTCGTCATCCCGGCCCTCGCCGTGTTCACCGCCCTCGTCATCGGCGCCATCATCATCATGCTCACGGGGTCGAGCTTCTCGCAGATGATCGAGGCGTATCTCGCCCTGCTGAAGGGGTCCGTCGGATCCCTTCGCGCCATCTCGGCGACGCTGACGGAGGCCACCCCGCTCATCCTCACCGGACTCGCAGTGGCCGTGGCCTTCCGTGCGGGCCTGTTCAACATCGGCGGAGAGGGCCAGCTGCTGATCGGCGGGATGTTCGCCGTGCTGGTGGGCTTCTCGTTCACCGGCCTTCCGTGGTTCGTCCACCTGCCGCTCGCGATCGTGGCCGCGATCGTCGGTGGAGCCCTCTGGGGATTCATCCCGGGCTTCCTCAAGGCGAAGACCGGGGCACATGAGGTCATCGTCACGATCATGCTGAACTACGTCGCGTATCGCCTCGTCGACTACATGCTCAAGACGGAGCTCTTCCAGCGGGAGGGTCGCAACGACCCGATCTCGAAGAGCGTGGAGCCCAGCGCGCAGTTGCCGGCCCTGCTCGGCTGGCTCGACCCGGCGATGAAGGTCCACCTTGGCCTGTTCCTCGCGCTGGGGGCGGCGTTCGTCGTCAACTGGCTGCTGTTCCGCACCAACACCGGCTTCGAGTTCCGCGCCGTGGGCGCAAATCCCAGCGCGGCTCGGTATGCGGGCATGTCGGTCGCGAAGGTCTACATCCTCGTCATGATGCTGGCGGGGGCGCTCGCCGGCCTGGCGGGCGCTGGCCAGGTGCTCGGGGTGCTGGACCGGGCGAGTCCCGGATTCAACGCGGGCCTCGGCTTCGACGGCATCGCCGTGGCCCTGCTCGGCCGGTCCAATCCCTACGGCGTGGTGATGGCCGCCCTGCTCTTCGGTGGGCTCAATGCCGGCGGGCAGTACATGCAGGCCAACGCGGATGTGGGGATCGACCTCATTTCCGTCATCCAGGCCCTGATCATCATCTTCGTGGCAGCGCCCGCCTTGATCGGCGCCATCTACCGCGTGAAGACCGATGCGTCGTCGACTCAGATCAGCCAGGGGTGGGGAGCGTGAGCGAAACATACGAGAAGCCGCCCACGGAGTCCTACGAGGTCACGGGCCGGCGTACCAAGGAGCTCACGCGCGGGCAGATCAAGAAGGCCCGCATCACCGGCATCGTGATGCTGCTGCTGTCCGCCTTCGTCGTGGTCGTCTTCATCCCCAACGTCTCGGGGGTGGCGACCTTCGGGCTCAGCACGGTCGACGACACGATCCAGCTGAGTGCACTGGTGGTTCCGGTCACCGCGTCCCTCTGGGTGCTCGCGATGGTGCTCGGATTCCTCGGCGCATCGCAGTTCGTGCGCGGATTCCAGCGCAAGTCCACGCTCATCCTCGGCATCAGCTTCGGCGTGTTCGTGATGGCGATGATGGTGTGGGCGACGGCGGGGCAGGAGTTCTCGCTCATCAGCATGCTGGTAGCGACCGTGGCCCGCTGCACGCCGATCGCGCTCGGCGCCCTGTCGGGCATCCTGTGCGAGCGCTCAGGCGTGGTGAACATCGGGATCGAGGGCATGCTCCTCGGCGGCGCGTTCACCGGTGTGGTGATGGGTTCCTTGCTGGGCGGCTGGGTCGGGCTCCTTGCGGCGACCCTGACCGGTGGCGTCCTCGCCCTGCTCCTGGCCGTGCTGGCGGTCAACTTCCGTGTCGACCAGATCATCATCGGTGTGGTCATCAACATCCTCGTCCTGGGACTGACGTCGTTCCTCACCAGCCAGGTGCTGGTCAAGAGCCCCGAGCTGAACGACGCACCGATCTTCCCGGCGATCAAGATCCCGGTGCTGGCCGACATCCCCATCATCGGGCCGATGTTCTTCAATCAGACGGTCATCGTGTACGGCATGTACGTCCTCGTCGGGTCCGTGACCTACCTGCTGTTCCGCACCAGGTGGGGCCTTCGCACACGGGCCGTGGGCGAGAACCCGAAAGCAGCCGACAGCCTGGGCGTCAGCGTCGCCAAGGTCCGGTATCTCGCCGTCATCTACGGTGGGATGGTCGGCGGATTCGCCGGTGCGTGGTTCACGCTCGGCACGGTCGGACGATTCGACGAGGGGCTGACCGGTGGCCGGGGCTTCATCGGTCTTGCCGCCATGATCTTCGGCGCCTGGAACCCGATCGGAGCCTTCGGCGCTGCCCTCATCTTCGGTTTCTCGGAGTCGCTCGAGGAGAAGTTCGCCCTTCTCGACACCCCCATTCCCACGGAGTTCCTGGCCATGGCGCCCTACCTCGTGACGATCGTCGTGGTCGCCGGGCTCGTCGGCCGCGCCCGCCCGCCCGCCGCCGACGGTGTGCCGTACGAGAAGGAGTAGGGCCGATCGTGCCGACCATCGACTGGGACGCCCTCGACGCGGCGGCGATCGAGATCATGGAGAGGGCCTACGCGCCCTACTCGCGATTCAAGGTCGGCGTGGCCGGTCTCATGGACGACGGGCGCATCGTCTGCGGCTGCAACGTGGAGAACGCCGCCTACGGGGTGGGGCTCTGCGCGGAATGCGGAATGGTCTCGAGCATCCATGCGACGGGTGGCGGTCGCCTAGTGGCCGTCTCCTGCGTCGACCAGCACGGGAACTCGCTCATGCCGTGCGGCCGATGTCGCCAGCTGCTGTGGGAGAACGGTCGTCCGACGACGCTGATCAAGACTCCTGAGGGCCTCCTCACGCTCACGGACATCCTTCCGCAGGCGTTCGGCCCGCAGGACCTCGTCGATCGAGCAGAGGACAGGACCTTCCATGGTTGAGCCGTTCGCGGCCGTCGACGTCATCAAGGCCAAGCGCGATCGCCGTGCGCTGACCAAGGACGAGATCGACTGGGTCATCGACGCATACACGCGTGGGGTGGTGGCCGAGGAGCAGATGTCGGCCCTGGCCATGGCGATCCTCCTCAACGGGATGACCGAGAAGGAGATCGCGCAGTGGACCACTGCGATGATCGACAGCGGGGAGCGCATGGACTTCAGCGGCCTGCCGCGGCCGACCGTCGACAAGCACTCGACGGGAGGAGTGGGTGACAAGATCACCCTTCCGCTGGTCCCGGTCGTCGCGGCCTGCGGCGCGGCGGTCCCTCAGCTCAGTGGCCGTGGCCTCGGCCATACCGGGGGCACCCTCGACAAGCTCGAGTCGATCCCGGGATGGCGAGCGTTGCTCAGCAACGAGGAGATGCTCTCGGTGCTTCGGGACGTGGGCGGGGTCATCTGCGCCGCCGGCGACGGCCTCGCCCCGGCCGACAAGAAGCTCTACGCCTTGCGCGACGTCACCGGCACCGTCGAGGCGATCCCGTTGATCGCCAGCAGCATCATGAGCAAGAAGATCGCCGAGGGAGCGGGCGGCCTGATCCTCGATGTGAAGACCGGTTCGGGCGCCTTCATGTCGGATCCGGCGAAGGCACGCGAACTCGCCGAGACCATGGTCCGCCTCGGTAACCGCGCCGGCGTCACCACGAGGGCGTTGATCACCGCCATGGACGTGCCTCTCGGCCTCGCGGTCGGCAACGCGCTCGAGGTGACGGAGTCCGTCGAGGTCCTCAGCGGGGGTGGTCCAGCCGACGTGGTCGAACTGACGGTCACGTTGGCGCGCGAGATGCTCGACCTGGCCGGGATCACCGATATCGATCCCGCCACGACCCTTGTGGACGGCTCGGCCATGGACGTGTGGAATCGCATGATCCAGGCACAGGGCGGGGATCCGCGCGCGGCCTTGCCCACCGCTCGTGAGAGCGACGTGATCACGGCGACCACGTCGGGCGTCGTGACGCGGCTGGACGCACTCAGCATCGGGGTGGCTGCGTGGCGGCTGGGCGCCGGCAGGGCGCGCAAGGAGGATCCGGTGTCCGCGGGCGCTGGAGTCGTGCTCCACGCCAAGCCCGGCGACGTCGTGGTGAAGGGAGCTCCACTCATGACGTTGTACTCCGACGAGCCGGCTCGGTTCGCCCGCGCCCACCAGGCACTGGACGGCGCCGTCGACGTCGGACCGGCGGGCTCTACGATTGAGCGGCTACCACTCGTCATCGGGCGGGTGGACTGATCCAGTGACGAACACCTCGCGAGGAGACGAAGCATGAGCGAGCACGCGGACAAGGGGCACCCCATCGGTGCGTTCATCATGCTGCTGATCATCTGCGGGCTGGTCGTTTGGGGAATCGGCCTCATGAACGACGGCAACTCGGCCGCCGCGGCCGGCGCGGCCGTGCTGTTGTTCGGCACCGGCGCCTACGGCATCCTCGGCCTGGCGCGTGACTGACACCCCCCTTCGCCTGGGGGTTCTGGGCGCGGCGAGGATCAGCGAGATCGCCATCATCAAGCCGGCGCACGCGACGGGTGCCCGGCTGGTGGCGGTGGCCGCGCGGGACAGGGGCCGCGCCGAGGCCTTCGGCGTCCAGCACGGCTTCGAACGCGTGCTCGACACCTACCAGGACGTGATCGACGATCCTGAGGTCGAGGCGATCTACAACCCCCTCGCCAACGGCCTCCACGGGCCGATGAACCTTCGAGCGATCGAGGCCGGCAAGCACGTGCTGACCGAGAAGCCGTATGCCAGCAACGCTGCCGAGGCACGCATAGTCCGGGACGCGGCGAAGGCCAAGGGCGTCCATGTCGTCGAGGCGTTTCACTACGCCTACCACCCCCTGATGAAGCGAATGATCGAGCTTGCGGGCAGCGGCGAGATCGGCGATCTGCAGTTGGTCGAGGCACGCATGCTGATGCCACCGCCTCCCGCGGGCGACCCGCGCTGGCAGGCAGCGCTGGCCGGCGGAGGGCTCATGGACGTCGGCTGCTACGCGGTGCACGCGATCCGCGACCTTTCGGGCCTTGGCGGCGGCGAGCCGACGGTGGTGCGGGCGCGCGGTGCGGAGATCCCGGCGCACCTAGGCGTCGATGCGTGGATGTCGGCGGACCTCGTCTTCCCGAGCGGGCTCCCGGCCAGGCTGGAGAGCAGCATGACGCACGGGGTGCTGGACTTCTCGCTGAGGCTCGTCGGCTCACTGGGTGAGGCCTTCGCTCCCGCATTCCTCCAGGCGCACCTCGACGATCGCATCATCGTCACTGTCGGCACGGATCAGCACGTCGAGTCGATGGGAAGCCGCACCACCTACACCTACCAGCTGGAGGCCTTCGCGCGGCTTGTCCGCGAAGGAGTGCCGATGGCGACGGACAGCGACGACGCTGTGGTCACGATGCAGATGATCGACGATATCTACCTGGCCGCGGGAATGGAGCCACGGGTATGCCTGAGCTGATTCCCGCCCCGGCGATCGTGCCCGTGCCCGGCGGCAAGGTGATCGAGGAGTACGTCGGCCATGCGTCCAGCGGCGACGATGCTGTGTCGATCGCGCACATGCTGGCCCCTGCGGGCTGGGACGAGCCGTTCCAGCAGCCGGAGTTCGACGAGTTCACTGTCGTGCTCGACGGCTCCCTCGATGTCGAGCACGACGACGGGGTGACGCACGTGCGGGCAGGGCAGGCCGTCATCACCCGCGCGCACGAGCGGATCCGCTACACGACGAAGGAGGGGGCCCGGTATCTGGCCGTATGCCTGCCCGCCTTCCATGGCAATCATGTGCACCGCGACGACGATGACGAGTACGACCGGGATCCGGTCGAGTAGGAGAGGGCGTCGCGCGCTGCTCAGCTGGCGAGGGTGAGGGCGGCAACGCCCACGACGATGATCGCGACGCCGGTGATCTGCAGCCTGCCGAGCCGCTCCTTGAACAAGAGGAAGGCCATGATGGCGGCGATCGGCGCGAACTGGGACGCCAGTACCGACGTGATGGCCACCTGGTACTGGGCACCGATGGCGAACGATGTGAACCCCACCACCTCGAGTACCCCCATGCCCGCGACGAGCGGGGCGGTGCGACGCGTCAGGTTCAGGCGCCGGGTGAGCGCGAGCGGGATGGTCAGGGCGAGGACACCCACGAGGCGCGCCGGCAGAAGCACCCAGGAGATGGGCAGGTCGCCGCTGAGGCGCCCTGCAGCGTAGAGGGAGATGCCGAACACCACGGCCCCTCCCGTCGCCAGGAGCACGGCCACCACCGGGCGCTCGTGGTCCAGCGGGGCCGGATCCGGCGCGATCGCCGCGAGGACGACGCCCCCGACGATGAGCAGCAGCAGGAAGGCGACCAGCGGAGCGATGCTCTCGCCGAGGATCGAGGCGATCACCGCGGCGAGTGCGCCTTCCGTGGCCAGGATCGGTGTGATCACGCCGACCTTGCCGACGCGGTAGGCGAAGGCGGCGAGGACCAGTCCGGACACGTTGCCCACGCCGGTGGCCAGCAGCCAGCCGATGTTCGCCCCCGAGGCTGCGGTCGGGATCCCCGACGCGATCACGAACGGGAGGGTGATGACCAGCCCGACGAGCATCGTCCACGCCACCACCGACCACGAGTCGATCTGCTTCACCGCTCGTGAGGCAACCAGCGAGCTGGCCGCGAAGCAGATCGCCGTGCCGAGCCCGAAGACAATGCTGATCACCGTGTGAACCTATCGACCCGTGGCGGTAGGTTCGTCGGATGGTCTCCGATGCTGGCTCGTACGCCCCTGTTCCCCTCGACCTGATCAGAAGGGCACCGAAGGTCCTCCTGCACGATCACCTTGACGGAGGCCTGCGGCCGGAGACGATCATCGAGCTGGCGGAGCAGGACGGCTACGCAGCCCTGCCCACCCATGACGCCGACGCCCTCGACGCGTGGTTCAGGGAGGCGGCCGACTCCGGCTCGCTCGAGCGATACCTGGAGACGTTCGCGCACACCGTGGGCGTGACGCAGACGGCCGATGCCCTGCGCCGCGTGGCGCGCGAAGCCGCAGAGGACCTGGCCGCCGACGGCGTGGTCTATGCCGAGGTTCGGTTCGCTCCTGAACTCCACATCGAGAAGGGGCTCGACGAGCACCAAATCGTCGAGGAGGTGCTCGCAGGGTTCGCCGAGGGCCAGCGACTGGCCGCGGCGGCCGGCCATCCCATTCGCATCGGGGTGCTGCTCACCGCGATCCGCACGGCAACGCACTCGCGCCGCATCGCGGAGCTGGCCGTCGAGTACCGCGACCACGGCGTGGTCGGCTTCGACATCGCCGGGGCCGAGGCGGGCTTCCCGCCGACCCGCCATCTGGACGCGTTCGAGTACCTTCGCCGAGAGAACGCCCACTTCACCATCCACGCCGGAGAGGCCTTCGGGCTGCCGAGCATCTGGGAGGCCCTGCAGTGGTGCGGCGCCGAGCGACTTGGGCACGGCGTGCGCATCGTCGACGACATTGAGATCGGGGCCGACGGCGAGGCCCGACTGGGCCGGCTCGCCGAGTTCGTGCGTGACCGGCGCATCCCCTTGGAGATGTGCCCGTCGTCCAACGTGCAGACGGGAGCCGCCGAGAGCATCGAACGACATCCCATCGGAATGCTCCGTCGGCTCGGTTTCCGCGTGACGGTGAACACCGACAATCGGCTGATGTCCGGTACGTCGATGACCCACGAGATGGATCTGCTCAGCCACGCGTTCGGTTACGGACTCAACGACCTGCAATGGTTCACGATCAACGCGATGAAGAGCGCGTTCATCCCGTTCGACGAGCGCCTGGCGCTGATCAATGAGCGGATCAAGCCCCAGTACACGGCCCTGCGGGCCGTGCTGGCCGAGCGCATGACCGAGCGGCCCGTTCTCCTCTGAGGCGGCGCCCGTTGAGGGTCGTTCTCGTCCTGTCGGCGAGTCGATCACGGCGGTACGCTGCCCATGGAGCTCCGAGCGGATCGGAGTCGTCGGAAGGGGCCAGCCATGGCACTGCTTGAGGTCGTTGAGTCCAGTCAGGGGCGGGTCACGGATCTTCGCCACGAGCTTGATCGGGCACGCGAGGCGCTCGACCGCACCGACGCGGTGCTGGCCACCGCCGACTCCACCCTGGTCCATGCCGAGAACGCGATCGTGAACACGCGCCGCATGGCGCCCCGTGTGCTGCTGGTCGTCGGCGTGCTCGCCCTGGTCGGGGTGGCCGTCGTCGTCGTCATGAAGCGTCGCGGCCACGACGACGTGATGGACGAGGCCTAGCCGCCCTGCGTCACGAAGCCGTCGCCTGCCCACGGGGGGGCGAGGTCGAGGATCCACGACTCGTGGACGACCTCGAACCCCATCGCCTCGTAGGACCGGCGTGCGTCATTGCCGGCGGTCACAGCCAGCATCAGCCCGGGGAACGAGTCCTCGGCCAGCAGCGTCCTCGCATGCGAGA
This sequence comes from Actinomycetota bacterium, assembly GCA_016717115.1. GTDB lineage: Bacteria > Actinomycetota > Actinomycetes > S36-B12 > S36-B12 > UBA10649. The sequence goes on along the minus strand of JADKGE010000001.1, from coordinate 141,759 downwards.
CCAGCATCCGCCCGATCCCGGTGCCGCGCAGGCTCGGATCCCGCCAGATGTCGGCGATCCAGGGGCCACCCCACCGGGACTCTTCGAGCCGGACGTTGACCATGATCCCGCCGATGGCCGTGCCGGATTGGTCGACCAGCAGGGTGGAGGCGCGATGCAGCGGGCCCATCGTGGTGCCGTCCATCAACGTCAGATGGAAGGTGATTGCTTCCGCGTCGTCGCCCGGGAAGTGGTCCGGGTGCTCGGGCGGGAAGGCCGCCCTCCAACCCGGCAGGATGCCCCTCCACTGCGCTGGGTCGTCGGTCTCAGGCAAGGGGGCCAGGCGGAACCGCGGATCGATGCCGGTCATCTGTCCTGGCCCGCGAACGTCGCACCGCATCACGAAGAAGTGCCGGTTCTCCGAGGCGCCGGCGTGCATCAGCGCCTCGGCAAGGTCGGGGTTGCCGGTGGCGGCCATCGGCGCAGGCGGGGCGCCCAGGAGCGCTGCTGCGGCCTCCTGCGGGCCGCGGCCGTCGGCCACGACGACGTCGTCCGCGATGGGCGATCCGTCGCGTGTGCCGAGGCGGTAGTGAGCGACGGGGCCAGCGGTGTCGACGAGGGTGATCTCGTCGGGGGGAATGCCGATCACACGCCCAACGGGTGCCAGACGGTCTTCGTCTCGACGAAGGCGCGTAGGCGCGAGAGCCCGGGCGAGGCGAACCAGTCAGCGTCGGGGGACGGACGTCGGACGCGCTTGACGGTGCCGGCCGCATCCCGCTCCAGCGAGACGGCCAGCGCGCTGTCGTTGATCCCCGTGAGGTCGAGGGCGTTGACGTCCGCGTGGCTGGCCAGCCACGGCATGATCTCGCCGGCCTCGCCGGTGAGGACATTGACGGTGCCGCCGGGCACGTCGGACGTGCCCAGTACCTCTGTCAGGGTGATCGCGGGCAGTGGCCTGGCCGAGCTCGCGATGACGACAACCGTGTTGGCGCTGGCCACGATCGGCGCGATCACGCTGACGAGCCCCAGCAGGCTCGACTCCTGCGGGGCCACGGCGGCGACCACCCCGCTCGGCTCGGGAAGGGAGAAGTTGAAGTAGGGGCCTGCCACCGGGTTGGCGGAACCGAGTACCTGGGCGATCTTGTCGGTCCAGCCGGCGTACCAGACCCAGCGATCGATCGCGGCGTCGACCTGCAGGGCCGCGTCGGAGCTGCTCACGCCCTCCGCGTCCACGATGTCGGCGACGAACTGCTCACGCCGTCCCTCCATGACCTCGGCCACGCGGTAGAGCACCTGGCCGCGGTTGTACGCCGTGGCCGCACTCCACGTCGGCTGGGCCTTGCGCGCCGCCAGAACGGCGTCACGACCGTCCTTCCGCGAGCCCTTCGCCGCGTTGGCGAGGAATCGGCCATCGGCGGCGACGACCTCGTACGTCCGGCCGGACTCACTGCGCGGGAAGGCTCCGCCGATGAACAGCTTGTACGTCTTTCGAACCTCGACGCGGGCCGTGGGGGCGCCTGCAGGCGCCCCGGTCTCGTCGCTCATCAGTGGTCCTCTCCGCTCAGATACGCCCCGAGACCCTGGATGCCGCCCTCACGGCCGAACCCGGACTCCTTGTACCCGCCGAACGGGCTGGCGGGATCGAACCGGTTGAAGGTGTTCGCCCAGACGACTCCGGCGCGCAGCCGCTCCGCCATCCACAGGATGCGGCTGCCCTTCTCCGTCCAGATGCCCGCAGAGAGGCCGTAGGGGGTGTTGTTGGCCTTCTCGACGGCCTCGTCGGGGGTGCGGAAGGTGAGCACCGAGAGCACGGGGCCGAAGATCTCCTCCCGCGCGATGCGATGCGCCTGGGTGACGCCGGTGAAGATCGTCGGCGGGAACCAGTAGCCCCGGTCCGGAAGCTCGCACGGTGCGCTCCATCGGTCGGCGCCCTCGGCGTCCCCGGAGTCCACGAGATCGACGATGCGGGCCAGCTGTCCGGCGGAGTTGATGGCGCCGATGTCGGTGTTCTTGTCGAGCGGATCACCGAGGCGAAGGGTGCCGAGGCGCCGCTTGAGCGAGTCGACGACCTCCTCGGCGATGGACTCCTGCAGGAGCAGGCGCGAGCCTGCGCAGCACACGTGTCCCTGATTGAAGAAGATGCCGTTGACAACGCCCTCGACGGCTTGGTCCAGGGGCGCGTCGTCGAAGATCACGTTGGCCGCCTTGCCGCCGAGTTCCAGCGACAGGCGGGTGTCGGTGCCTGCGAGTGCGCGCTGGATGGCCTTGCCGACGTGGGTCGAGCCCGTGAAGGCGACCTTGTCGACGTCGGGATGCTCGACCAGGAGCCGGCCCGTATCCCCGGCGCCGGTGATGATGTTGACGACACCGGGCGGAAGGTCAGCCTGGCGGCAGATGTCGGCGAATGCCAGCGCCGTCAGGGGAGTGGTCTCCGCCGGCTTGAGCACCACCGTGTTGCCGCAGGCGAGGGCAGGTGCGATCTTCCACGCCAGCATGAGCAGCGGGAAGTTCCAGGGGATGACCTGCGCGGCGACGCCGATGGGTCGTGGATGGGCACCGTATCCGGCGTGCTCCAGCTTGTCGGCCCATCCTGCGTGATAGAAGAAGTGCGCGGCGACGAGGGGCAGGTCGACGTCGCGCGACTCGCGGATCGGCTTGCCGTTGTCGAGGGTCTCCAGGACCGCGAGCTCACGGGAGCGCTCCTGGACGAGTCGGGCGATGCGGAACAGGTACTTCGCGCGGTCGCGGCCGCTCATCGGCCCCCAGACGTTCTCGTAGGCGGCGCGCGCCGCGGCCACGGCGCGGTCGACGTCCGCGGCACCGGCCTCGGAGATGTCGGCGAGCACCTCCTCGGTGGCCGGGTTGACCGTCTTGAAGGTGATGCCGCTGGAAGCATCGACGAAGTCGCCGTTGATGAACAGGCCGTAGGACGAAGCGATGTCGACAACGCTTCGCGACTCCGGCGCAGGGGCGTACTCGAAGGGCACGGCTTCTCCTGTCAATCGATCGTGACGTAGTCGGGACCCGAGTAGTGACCGGTGGCCATGCGCTGGCGCTGCAGCAGCAGGTCGTTGAGCAGCGTTGACGCCCCGAACCGGAAGAGGTCGGGGACGAGCCACTGGTCGCCCACCGTCTCGTTGACGAGGACGAGGTACTTGATCGCGTCCTTGCTGGTGCGGATGCCACCCGCGGCCTTCACGCCGATGAGGCGACCGGTCGCGTCACGGAAATCGCGCACCGCCTCGAGCATCACGAGCGTGACCGGCGGGGTGGCGGCGGGGGTGACCTTGCCGGTGGAGGTCTTGATGAAGTCAGCGCCGGCCAACATCGCCAGCCAGCTCGCCCTGCGCACGTTGTCGAGCGTGCGCAGCTCGCCGGTCTCGAGGATGACCTTCAGATGCGCGGTCCCGCATGCCTCCTTGACCGCAACGATCTCCTCGAAGACGCGCGCATACTCGCCGGCCAGGAAGGCGCCCCGGTCGATGACCATGTCGATCTCGTCTGCTCCGCCGTCGATCGCGTCCCGCACGTCGGCGAGCTTGACCTCGAGGCTGGCCCGGCCGGACGGGAAGGCGGTGGCGACGGCGGCGACATGGACGCGGTCACCGACGGCGGCGCGCGCCGTGGCTGCAAGGTCGCCGTACACGCACACCGCGGCCACGCTCGGCACGGACGGGTCCGTCGGATCCGGGCGCACGGCCTTGGCGCACATGGCGCGCACCTTGCCCGGGGTGTCCATGCCCTCGAGGGTCGTCAGGTCGACCATGCGGATCGACAGATCGATGGCCCAGGCCTTCGCCTCGTTCTTGATGGATCTGGTGCCCAGGGCGTCCACCCGGCCTCGGGCACCCACCTCGTCGACTCCGGGGAGTCCGTGCAGGAAGCGACGCAGCGACCCAGGGTTCGCGTCGGGCAGGCTGTCGATCGAGGCGAGGCGGGTCACCCGCCTACTCTAGCCACCGGCCGACGTCGTCAGCCATGGCTCGCAGTCGTGCGGCAGCGATGCGGCGCGCCTCGTCGAGGTCCTGGTCGACCACCGGGACGACCGCCTGGAGGTAGGACTTCACCTTCGGCTCCGTGCCGCTGGGGCGCACGACGATACGGGAGTCGTCGGCGAGCGAGAACCGCAGGCCGTCGGTGGGCGGCAGGCCGTCGGTGGGAGACGACAGGTCATCGAATCCGACGACCGCCACGCCTGCGACGGTGACGGGAGGCTGCGCGCGCAGGGCCGCCATCACGGCATCGATGCGGGCCAGGTCGCTGACCCGCACGGACACCTGGTCGGTGGCGTGAACACCATGCTGGCGCGCGAGGTCGTCGAGCGCGTCGAAGACGGTGCGGCCCTGTGCCTTCAGGCTCGCGGCGAGCTCCGCGACAAGCAGGCCGGCGGAGATGCCGTCCTTGTCCTTCACGTGGAGCGGGTCGACGCAGTAGCCGATCGCCTCCTCGTAGCCGTACACGAGCCCGGGCACGCGAGCGATCCACTTGAAGCCGGTGAGGGTCTGTGCGTAGCCGAGTCCGGCCGCCTCGGCGATCGCCCTGAGCAGCGAACCCGACACGAGTGACTGCGCCATCACTCCGTCGCCGGCGTCGCCACGACGCTGGATGATCCACCAGGCGAGCAGTGCGCCGACCTCGTCGCCCCGGAGCATCCGCCAGCCCTCAGGCGCCGGTGCTGCGATGGCGCACCGATCGGCGTCGGGGTCATTCGCGATGACGATGTTTGCAGCGTTCGCGATGGCCGTGGCGATCGCCAGGTCGATGGCGCCGGGCTCCTCGGGGTTGGGGAAGGCCACGGTGGGGAACGCGGGGTCGGGCGCGAACTGCTCGGCAACGGTGATCGGCTCGGGGAAGCCGGCCTGCTCGAGAACACGCAGGAAGACATTGCCGCCCACGCCGTGCATCGCCGTGTACACGATGCGCAGATGACGCGGTGCGTCGTCGGCGACGAGGGCCGCCACGGTGCGGACATAGTCGTCGCGGATCTCGTCGCCGAGCGTGACCCACTCCTGCCCGTGCGGCAGGTCGGCGACCGGACCGACGGCGGTGACATCGGCGATGTGGGCACTGATCTCCGCGTCGGCCGGTGACACGATCTGGCTGCCGTCGCCCAGGTAGACCTTGTACCCGTTGTCCTGCGGGGGATTGTGGCTCGCCGTGACCATGACGCCGGCAGCGCAGCCGAGCTGGCGGATCGCGTAGGCGAGAACGGGCGTGGGCAGGTGCTCCGGCAGCACCATCGCGCTGAGTCCGGCTCCGGTGAGGATCTGCGCCGTGGCCCGCGCGAACAGGTCGGAGTCGATGCGCGCGTCGTAGCCGATGACGACGGCCCCTCCGCCACGCTCGTTCAGGAAGCCGGCGAGCCCTCCGGCCGCCCGCGCGACGACGACCAGGTTCATGCGGTTAGGCCCGGGTCCGATCTTGCCGCGCAGGCCGGCGGTGCCGAACTCCAACGTGCCGGCGAAGGCGTCCTCGAGCTCGGCGAGTGCCGCGGCGTCACCAACTGTGGCGGCATTGATGAGGTGCTGCAGCTCCGCGCGCATGCGGGGGTCGGGGTCGTCGGCCAGCCAGTCCCGGGCGCGGTCGAGAAGGGCGGTCATGGCGGTGGCCGTCATCACATCTGGGGGATGATTCGCGTCATCAGGTCGGCCATCCGGGCGGCAGATGCCTTGCCGGCCGCCAGGACCTCGCCGTGGCTGAGCGGGTGCGGCGACAGGCCGGCCGCCAGGTTGGTCACGAGCGACAGCCCCAGGATCTCCATGCCCAGCGAGCGGGCGACGATCGCCTCGTGGCCGGTGCTCATGCCGACGAGGTCGGCACCCATGATCCCGGCCATGCGCACCTCGGCCGGGGTCTCGTACATCGGGCCGCGGAACTGCGCGTAGACGCCCTCGTCGAGGCTCGGATCGATCTCCATGCAGATCGCGCGGAGCCGCTTGGAGTACAGGTCGGTCAGGTCGACGAAGTGGGCCCCGTGCAGCGGCGTCGTGCCCGTGAGGTTGATGTGATCGCTGATGAGGACGGGGGTGCCGGGCGTCCACGCGGGGTTGAGGCCGCCGCATCCGTTCGTGAGCAGGATGGAGCGGCAGCCGGCGGCAGAGGCGACGCGCACCCGGTGCGTGGCGGCGTCGACACCGAGTTCCTCGTAGAGGTGGGTGCGGCCCAGGAAGACCAGCACGCGCTCGCCGGAGACGTCGACACTGCGGAACCGACCAAGATGCCCTTCGGCCACCGCGGGACGGAAGTGCGGCAGGTTCGTCACCGGGAAGTCGGCCACCGTCCGGCCCAGCAGGTCGGCGTCGGCCATCCAGCCGGAACCGAGGATGACGGCCACATCGTGCCGGCCGACCCCGGTTATGTCGGCGAGGGCGAGGGCCGACTCCTGAGCCTTCTCGTTGGCTTCGATGGTGGCGGGATGTGTGGGCACGGACAGACACTAACGCTAGGGACGAGACTATTGACGGTCATTCATTTCCGTGTCACCTTAAGTGCCATGAATATTGCCGAGACTCGTCCTTACCGGATGAGCGGCCGGGCCGACTCAGCGGCACAGACGGCGGAGCGAATCCTCGACGCCGCGGTGCAGGGGTTCTGGGATAACCCGTCCGCACAGGTGTCCCTGGACGATGTCGCGACGAGGGCTGGCGTGTCCGTGCGGACCGTGATCCGCCGGTTCGGCGGTCGCGAGGGACTGATGACTGCCGCTGCAGCGCGAGAGCAGGGGCGGACGCTCGCCGAACGCGACGCGGCACCTGTCGGAGACCTGGCTGCAGCGGTCGGCGTGCTCGTCGATCACTACGAGCGGCTCGGCGACGGGGTGCTCAGACTCCTTGCGGAGGAGGTCCGCACGCCGAGCCTCGCGCCGATCGCCGAAAGCGGCCGCGAGCTGCACCGCGAGTGGTGCGCGCGGGTCTTCGCGGTCGCCCTCGCGGACCTGGGACGAAGCGAGCACCAACGGCGGCTCGCCCAGTTCGTCGCCGTGTGCGACGTCTACACGTGGAAGCTGCTGAGGCGTGACTCCGGCCTCACCCGACGACAGACCGAGCTCGCGCTCGTCGAGCTGCTCACGCCCATGACGGAGGCATCCTGATGGCTCGCATCCTCGCCTACACGTCACCCGCGCGCGGGCACCTGTTCCCGCTGATCCCCATCCTGGACGAGCTCCGCGCCCGCGGCCATGAGGTCGTCGTCCGCACTCTCGCCTCTCAGGTGGACCTCGCTCGTGGGCGGGGATTCGACGCGGCCGCCATCGATCCGCGGATCGAACGGCTCGTGCACGACGACTGGCGGGCGCGGAACTCCCGTGAGGGGCTGAAGGCCGCGATGCGGGTGTTCAACGCCCGCGCCGAGTTCGATGCCCCCGACCTGAGCGGCGCCATCCGCGACGAGGATCCCGACGCGGTGATCGTCGACATCAACTCGTGGGGTGCGATGGCCGCAGCCGAGAGGTGGGGAAGCCCCTGGGCGGTGTTCTGCCCGTACCCACTGGCCTTGCGGTCGTCGCAGGTGCCCCCGTTCGGACCGGGCCTCGCGCCTGCGCGCGGACCTCTGGGCCGGGCCCGCGACGCCGCGCTGCGGCCCTTGGTGCTGCGCACGCTCGGCAACGCGATGCTGCCACCCCTCAACGACGTACGGAGCGGGCTCGGGCTGCCCGCCCTCCGGCGGGTCGACGACTTCTTCGCGCGACCGCCGCTGCTCATCTACCTGACCGCGGAGCCATTCGAGTACCACCGCGACGACTGGCCAGAGAACATCGCGATGGTGGGGCCGTGCGACTGGGAGCCGCCGGCCACGGAGCCGCAGTGGCTGGCGGACGTCGATCGACCGATCGTGCTCGTCACGACGTCCTCGGAGTTCCAGGACGATGGTGGGCTCGTCCGCACCGCGCTCGCTGCCCTTGCCGACCAGCCCGTTCACGTCGTGGCCACGGTGCCGGCGGGCGACCCCACCGCCTTCGACGTGCCGGGCAACGCCCACGTCGAGCGGTTCCTTCCGCACGGGCTGCTGCTCGACCGAGCGGCGTGCGCGGTGACGCACGGTGGCATGGGGGCCACCCAGAAGGCCCTCGTGCGGGGCGTGCCGGTATGCGTGGTGCCGCATGGGCGTGACCAGTTCGAGGTGGCGCGCCGCGTGGAGGTGGCGGCGGCTGGTACCCGGATCCCCGCCCGACGGCTCACCACGGATCGGCTGCGGTCGGGGGTCCTCCAGGCGATGACCATGCGGGAGGGCGCGCGTCGGGTCGCGGCCGGGTACGCCGCGGGCGGGGGACCGGCAGCGGCGGCGTCCGCCGTCGAGAGCACGCTCCTGACGTCGCGTGCGATGTGACGGCGCTTGGGCGGGCTACTCCGTCGATCCGCGAAGGCGGCGTGCCGCCTCGGCGATGGATCCCGACAGGCTCGGGTACACGGTGAACGTCGCAGCCAGCTGATCGACCGTGAGGCGCTGCTCGACGGCGATCGTCAGCGGGAGGATCAGTTCGCTGGCGTAGGGGCCGACGATCACGGCGCCCGCCAGGATGCGTGATCCGCGGCGGCAGAAGAGTTTGACGAACCCATCGGTGTGGTCGGCCATCTTGGCTCTCGCGTTCGGGGCCAGCGCGACCATGGCCACGTCCCCGCGGAAGCGACCCGCATCCAGATCGGCCTGGGTGAGGCCGACGGTGGCGATCTCCGGATTCGTGAACACCGTGCTCGACACCTGGCTCAGTTCGAGCGGTGCGACAGCGTCGCCGAGTGCATGCCACATCGCGATGCGCCCCTGCATCGCGGCGACACTCGCGAGCATGAGCACTCCGGTGCAGTCGCCGGCCGCGTACACCCCTCGGCGGGAGGTGCGCGAGACACGGTCGACGCCGATGAAGCCGCGCTCGTCGACCTCGACTCCCGCTGCGGCCAGGTCGAGGTCGTCGGTGTTAGGCAGCGAGCCGACGGCCATCAGGACATGCGACCCCTGGACGGTGTGACCCGTGCTCAGGGTGACCTCGACCCCACCATCGGTGCGGCGGGCGGCGACGGCCCGTGAACGGCTCAGCACCTCCAGCCCCCGGCGGCCGTACACCTCCTCAAGGACCTTCGCGGCATCGGGATCCTCGCTGGGCAGCACGTGCTCGCGCGAGGAGATCAAGACCACTCGGCTGCCGAGCGCGTGGTAGGCGCCGGCGAACTCGGCTCCCGTGACGCCGGACCCGACCACGATCAGCCGCTCAGGCACGTCGGGCAGGTCGTAGACCTGCTCCCACGTCAGGATGCGCTCGCCGTCGGGCTGGGCGTCGGCCAGGATCCGGGGCCGCGCCCCCGTGGCGAGGAGGCTCACGTCGGCGTCGAGGGTCTCTTCGGTGCCATCGGCTCGGGTCGCGACGATGCGGTCGGGCCCCCCGAACCGTGCCCGACCGTGGATGGTGCGGACCCCCTCACGCTTCAGCCGTTCGCCGATGTCGGCGCTCTGCTGCGCTGCCAAGGCCTTGATCCGGCGGTTGACCGTGGTGAGGTCGACACCGACGAGGGACGGGTCCGGACGACGCCCGTGGATGAGGACTCCGAGGGTCGCGCTCGTGGCGGCCTCGGTGATCACGTTGGCCGTCGCGATGAGCGCCTTGCTCGGCACGGCATCGGTGAGGACGGCCGAGCCGCCGAGCCCGTCGGAGTGGACAAGGGTCACGTCGGCACCGAGCTGCCGCGCGACGAGCGCGGCCTCGTATCCGCCGGGTCCGCCGCCGACAATCACCACGCTGGTCACGCGGGGCATTCTTCCGTACCGCCGTGGTCATCTCTACGCTGGTGCTCGTGACGTTGTATGCCGCCTATGGGTCCAACCTCGATCCGCAACGCATGGCAGAGCGGGCGCCGGCCTCGCCCGTGCAGGGAACCGGGTGGCTGCGCGGTTGGCGCCTCACGTTCGCCGGCGAGGAACTCGGGTGGGGCGGGGCCATGGCCACCGTCGTCGAGGACGAGCGTGAGTCGGTGTTCGTCATGCTCTACGACGTCCCCGCCGCCGACGAGCAGTTCCTGGACGTGTGGGAGGACCTCGACCTGGGACTGTGGCGCAAGATCCGCGTGCGGGTGCACACCCTCGACGGGGAGCCACTGGCCTGGTTGTACGTCCTTGACGCCTACGAAGGCGGGCTGCCCCTGGCCGAGCACGTCGAGGTCATCGCTGCGAGCGCGGAGAAGGCCGGAGCGCCGACGGACTACGTCGAAGCGCTGCGACGGCACCCCAGCCAGACCGTGCCGAACGACTGATCCGCCCGACGGGGCCCGTCGTGGTGTCGTCGGGCCGGTTGGTCGGAAGTCGCCGCCGCCACCGAAGTCGCCACCGCCGAAGCCGCCGCCACCGAAGTCGCCACCGCCACCGAAGTCGCCGCTGCTGCCCCACCCTCCGAAACCGCTGGAGTCCACCTGCGTCGCGGCGGCGGCCGGGGCGCTCCACATCCCGCTGAGCATCGTGCCGACCATGACTCCGGTCATGACGTCGCCGAACGGGGAGTAGTACCCGCGTGCGTAGGGGGCGTACTGGGGGCCGGCCTGCCAGTAGGGCTGCTGGGTGCCACCCGCCGTCACGAGCATCCCCTGAGGCTGCCCGCCCGTTTCCACCGTCGTCCGGCACGCGGCGCACATCGGCACGTCGCGCTGCGCCAACCCGGGAGGAGCCCACGTGATGTCGGCCACGCTCGGTCCGTGGCGCGGATCGACGAAGCACGGTGGGCGGCGTTCCGGCAGTGGCTGCTGAGCGAGGCGGGCCTCCACGCAGGCGAGCGCGAAGCGTCCGTCCTCCAGCGGAGTCGTGACCTTGACGGCGTCGCCGGTCGATCGCATCGTCGTGACGGCCATCTTCGCGGTGTCGTAGCTGTCGAGCGCGCGCTGCATGTCGGCGCGGGTTGCGTCATCCCAGTCGGGATCGGCCAGGCTGAACGAGCCGAGCCGTTCGCCGTACTCGGTGATGTCCGCGTCGATGGCCTTGCGGACCTCCGCGAGCTCCGCAGCCCGCTTCTTCTTGGCTCGCGAGGTGAAGATGAGCACCAGGGCCACGATCCCCCCGAAGAACAGCAGGAACATGCCAGCCAGGACGGCCAGGACGATGCCGCCTGCCCCCGAGGCCTCGCTCGAGGTGCCGGTACCGGACCCGAAGCGTTCTCCGGCCAGGCCCACGAAGCTGGTGAGCACCGAGTACACGCCGTTGTCGCGCTCCGCTTGGAACGCCTGCGTGGCGAGGTCGGAAGCACTGCCCTTGGTGGAGCCGGCGCGGAACTGGTTGCCGGCGACGACGGCGTACACGCCGCCGAGGTTGACCGCGTCCTTGAAGGCGACGAGGGTCTCGTCGACGGTGCCGCCGCCCTTGGCCGACTCGGGAAGGACGGCGATGAAGATGGGCACGCCGGTCGCCGCGATCTGGCTGGTGAGGCTCGCCACCTCCGCGCTGGACAGCGAGTTCTCGGCTGCCGGATCGTTGAAGACCGGATCGCCGGCGAGGACGGTCTTCGCGGCCACCTCGACGTCGGGGGCGGACCAGGCGGACGGGGCCAGGCCGACCACGACCCCGGTGGCGAGGACAACGGCGAACAGCGGGGCCAAGATACGTCGAACGGTCATGCCTCCACGTTACGTGCTGGCCGTGTCGACCGCGAGATCAGTCCTTGATCTCGCACAGCACGGTGCCGGTGGGCACGGTGGCACCCTTCTCTGCGGTGAGCTTCGTGATGGTGCCGGCCTTGTGCGCGTTGAGCGGCTGCTCCATCTTCATCGCCTCGAGGACGACGATGAGGTCGCCCTCCGCGACGGTCTGGCCCTCCTCGACCTCCACCTTGACGATGGTGCCCTGCATCGGCGCCACGAGGGAGTCGCCGGTAGCACCGCTGCCAGCCTTCTTGCCCGCCTTGCGCTTCTTGGGACCCGCGGCCCCGGAGGCGGCTGCCCCGGAGGCGCCAAGCCCGGCCGGAAGGGTGACCTCGACCCGCTTGCCGCCGACCTCGACGACGACGGTCTCCCGTGCGTCGGGCTCGATCATCGCGTCGGCGACGCCGGCGTAGGTCGGGATCTGGTTGTCGAACTCGGTCTCGATCCAGCGGGTGTGGATGCTGAAGGCGTCGTCGGGGTTCACGGGGGCGAAGGCTGGGTCTCGCACGACGACGCGATGGAAGGTGAGCGCCGTGGCGATGCCGTCGACCTCGAACTCATCAAGCGCGCGCCTGGCCCGGTCGAGTGCCTCGGCGCGGTCCTTGCCGGTGACGATCAGCTTGGCGAGGAGGGAGTCGAAGTTGCCCCCGATCGTGTCACCGGCGCGGAAGCCGGAGTCGACCCGAATGCCGGGTCCGGTGGGCAGATTCCACACCTTGAGGGCGCCCGGGGCGGGCATGAAGTTGCGTCCGGGGTCCTCGCCGTTGATGCGGAACTCGAACGAGTGGCCGCGAAGGACAGGATCGTCGTAGTCGATGACGCCGCCCTCGGCGATGCGGAACTGCTCGCGCACGAGGTCGATGCCCGCCACCTCCTCGGTGACAGGGTGCTCCACCTGCAGGCGGGTGTTCACCTCGAGGAAGGAGATCGTGCCGTCGAGGCCGACCAGGAACTCGCAGGTGCCGGCGTTGTAGTAGCCCGCCTCCTTGATGATCGCCTTCGACGACGTGTAGAGCTCGTGCAGCTGAGCATCGGTGAGGTACGGCGCCGGTGCCTCCTCGACGAGCTTCTGGTGGCGGCGCTGCAGCGAGCAGTCGCGGGTGGAGACCACGACGACGTTGCCGTGCTGGTCGGCCAGCACCTGGGTCTCGACGTGGCGCGGGTTGTCGAGGTAGCGCTCGACGAAGCACTCGCCGCGACCGAACGCGGCGATCGCCTCGCGCACTGCCGAGTCGTAGAGGTCGGGGATCTCCTCGAGGTTGCGGGCCACCTTGAGGCCGCGTCCGCCACCGCCGAAGGCGGCCTTGATGGCGACGGGCAGCCCGAACTCCTCGGCGAAGGCCACGACCTCGGCCGCCCCGGACACTGGATCGGCCGTACCGGGCACCTGCGGGGCTCCGGCGCGCTGGGCGATGTGCCGCGCGGAGACCTTGTCGCCCAGGGAGCGGATGGCGCTCGGCGGCGGGCCGATCCAGATGAGTCCGGCGTCGATCACCGCCTGTGCGAAGTCCGCGTTCTCGGAGAGGAACCCGTAGCCGGGATGGACCGCGTCGGCGCCGGCCTTCGCGGCCGCGTCGAGGATCTTGCCCATATCGAGGTAGGACTCGGCCGAGGTGTTGCCCCCGAGGGCGAAAGCCTGGTCAGCGAGCTGGACGTGCAGCGCGTCGCGGTCGGGATCGGCGTAGACGGCCACGGACTGAAGGCCAGCGTCCTTGCACGCACGGATGACGCGGACGGCGATCTCGCCTCGGTTGGCGATCAGGACGGTATGCACTTGGCGCGGACCCTCTCTGTGGCGGCGTGTCGGTATTCACAACACCCGCGGGCAGCGTATCGAGAACGCCTAGCCCATGCCGCCTTACCGGCTATGGCAATTGCCACAGATCGGTCCACACGATGCCGAGGTCGCCCAGCATGAGGCGAAGCAGGGGCAGGGACAGCCCGATGACGTTGGACGGATCGCCGTCGATGCGCTCGACGAACGGCGCGCCAAGCCCGTCGAGGGTGAAGCCGCCCGCCACCTGCAGGGGCTCGCCCGTGGCGATGTAGGCGTCGATCTCCTGCTCGGACGGTGCCGCATGCCACACGACTGTGCTGGCCACCTTGCCCGCCTCCTGGCCGGTGGCCGGGCGGATGAGCCAGTGTCCCGTGTGCAGCGTTCCCTGGTTGCCTGACATCGCCCGCCAGCGTTCCTTGGCCTCGTCGGGCGTCGACGGCTTGCCGTGAGCGACTCCGTCGACCTCCAGCACGGAGTCGCAGCCGATGACGACGACGTCGTCCCCGGAGCTGAGCCCGGCGGCGACCGACCGCGCCTTCGCGCGGGCGAGCTCGAGGCACAGCTCGACCGGGGTGAGAGTGGCGAGGGTGCGCATCAGCGCCGGCTCGTCGACGTCGCTGACGATCACGCGCGGGATGACGCCCGCGTTGCTGAGCAGCGCGAGGCGCGCGGGCGATGCCGACGCGAGGACGAGCGTGGTCAAGGTCGTGGCTACCGGCTACCGCGGCATCGTCGACGCCCGCCAGGCCCCGAAGCCTGCGCGCAGCGACGGGCGTACCTGGCGGCTCTTGCGTGCCCACAGACTGAACTGCGGCTGCTCCTCGGCGGCCCCCGACCGCGACGCCAGCACAGCGACCACGACGGCCACCTCGTCGGGCGTGGGCGAGCCGGAGACGATCCGCAGCAGCGGCTCCTTGCGGGCCTCGCCTGTCGAGGCGTCGGTCCGGTCGGGGTTCACGTCGGGGCTCACAGCGGGATGTTCCCGTGCTTGCGCGGTGGCCTGCTCGCCCGCTTGTTGCGCAGGGCACGCAGCGCGCGGGTGACCATCATGCGGGTCTCGTGCGGGAAGATCACCCGATCGATGTAGCCACGCTCTGCGGCCATGTAGGGGTTGGCGAGCTCGTCGTTGTACTCGTCGATCAGCCGCTTGCGCTCGACCTCGGCGTCGTCGGCCGCAGCGAGCTCCTTGCGGTACAGGATGTTGACGGCTCCCTGGGCGCCCATGACCGCGATCTCGCCGGTGGGCCAGGCCAGGTTGATGTCCGCGCCGAGGTGCTTCGAGCCCATGACGTCGTAGGCGCCGCCATAGGCCTTGCGCGTGATCACGGTGACCAAGGGCACGGTCGCCTCGGCGTATGCGTAGATCAGCTTCGCCCCGCGACGGATGATGCCGCCCCACTCCTGGTCGGTGCCGGGCAGGAAGCCGGGCACGTCGACGAAGGTCAGCACCGGCACGTTGAACGCGTCGCACGTGCGCACGAAGCGGGCCGCCTTCTCGGAGGCGTCGATGTCGAGGGTGCCGGCGAACTGCATGGGCTGGTTCGCGACGACGCCGACGGCGTGTCCCTCGACGCGGCCGAAGCCGCAGATGATGTTGGGCGCCCACAGCGGTTGGGTCTCGAGGAACTCACCGTCGTCGAGCACATGCTCGATGACCCGGTGCATGTCGTAGGGCTGGTTCGTGGAGTCGGGCATCAAGGTGTCGAGCTCGTAGTCCTCGTCGGTGAACGACAGGTCGGCCTCGAACGGGTACGTCGGCGGGTCCTCGAGGTTGTTGCTCGGCAGGTAGCTCAGCAGCGCTTTGACGTACTCCATGGCGTCGTCCTCGTCGGTGGCCATGTAGTGCGCGACGCCGGACTTCGAGTTGTGGGTGCGTGCGCCGCCGAGATCCTCGAACTCCACGTCCTCGCCGGTGACCGTCTTGATCACATCGGGGCCGGTGATGAACATGTGCGAGGTCTTGTCGACCATGATCGTGAAGTCGGTGATCGCGGGGGAGTAGACCGCACCGCCCGCGCACGGGCCCAGGATCAGCGAGATCTGCGGCACGACGCCGGACGACATGACGTTGCGGCGGAAGATCTCGCCGTACAGCCCCAGGGAGACGACGCCCTCCTGGATGCGGGCGCCACCGGAGTCGTTCAGGCCGATGACCGGGCAGCCGATCTTCATGGCCATGTCCATGACCTTGACGATCTTCTCGCCGAAGACCTCGCCGAGCGATCCGCCGAAGACCGTGAAGTCCTGGGCGAACACGCAGACCTGCCGGCCGTCGATGGTGCCGTAGCCGGTGACGACGCCGTCGCCGTAGGGGCGGTTCTTCTCCAGGCCGAACGCGTGCGAGCGGTGCTTGGCCAGACCGTCGAGCTGCTGGAAGGAGTCCTCGTCCAGGAGGTCGAGGATGCGCTCCATGGCGGTGCTCTTGCCCTTGGCGTGCTGCTTGTCGACAGCCTTCTTCCGGCGGCCCAGTGCCTCGGCCCGCTTTGCCTCGAGATCCGCGGCCTTTCCGGCCGTCGTGCGTCTGTCCGGGGTGGTGTTCTCGACGGGTGCCGCGGTCATCGCTCCTCCTAGGCGTCGTTTGCGTACCTTAGTCGTGTGACTGGTAACGAGGCTTCCCGAATCCCCATCGACCCGACGTTCGTGGAGCGGCGGCTGGCCGACCGCGAGGTGCCGTGGCCCGCGCCCCACGTCGTGGCGACGACGGGCTCCACCAATGCTGACCTCATGCAGCTCGCCCGAGAGGGCGCTCCCGAGGGCACCGTCATCGTTGCCGACGAGCAGACGGCAGGCAGGGGCCGACTGGGCCGGTCGTGGGTGAGCGCCCCGGGGTCCGGCCTGTGGTGCTCGGTGCTCGTGCGGATGCCCGCGGTGGATGGGCGCGGACTCCTGCCGCTCGTGGCGGGAGT
The DNA here is from genome assembly GCA_016717115.1 of Actinomycetota bacterium. Taxonomy (GTDB): domain Bacteria; phylum Actinomycetota; class Actinomycetes; order S36-B12; family S36-B12; genus UBA10649. The sequence continues at coordinate 125,488 of JADKGE010000001.1, read as the reverse complement.
CGCGGTGGCCGACGCGATCCGTCGCCACGGCGTGGGCGCCGTCCTCAAGTGGCCGAACGACGTGGTCATGGACGGTCCCGCGCTGGACGGGAGCCCAGGGCCGCGGAAGCTGGCCGGCGTGCTGTCGGAGGCTGACGGCGACGAGGCCGTGGTCATCGGCATCGGCGTCAACGTCTCGCAGTCGAGTGAGGAGCTGCCGATCGCCGCCGCGACGTCGTTGGCCTTGGAGGGCGCTGAGGTGTCGCGTCAAGACCTGCTGGTGGACATCCTCACGACCCTGCATGCGGCCGTCGAGGACGTTCGCCGCAATGGGGCCGCCACGGCCATGGGGCAGTACCGGTGGCTGTGCCTGACGGTCGGCCGCGATGTGACGGTCCTGCTGCCGTCGGGTGAGCAGGTGTCGGGCCGTGCAGAGGGGGTCGCTGACGACGGCCAGCTGATCATCGATGTGGCCGGGCAATCCGTGTTGGTCGCCGCCGGGGACGTCATCCACGCCACGATCTGAGACGGTGTGTGGCGTGGCCGGAGCGGTCACCACGCGGGAGGACGATGGTCCTTGCGTTCCCGCTTCGCGAGAGCCACGATCTGTCCATGGGATACCCGCAGAAGCTGCTCGCGCCTGACGAGACGATCAAGTTCGAGACCAAGCCGCACTGGCGGGCCGTCCTCGTCCCGGCCATCGTCCTCATCGCCACCGTCTTCGGATTCGCCTTCCTTACCACCCTGGTGGTCAATTCCTTCCCGGACTGGCTGCAGTGGCTGCGGTGGGGGGTCCTGATCGGGGCGGGGGTGATCCTCGTCGTATGGGCCATCGGTCCCTTCCTGCGCTGGCTGACCACCGACTACGTGTTCACCGACCGGCGCATCATCGTCAGGTCGGGAATCATCACCAAGACGGGCAAGGACATGCCCCTCGCCAAGGTGAACAACGTGTCCTTCCTGGTTCCGCCCATGGGCAGGCTGCTCAACTACGGCGAGCTGAACATCCAGTCGGCGGGGGAGAACGACGGCCTGGTGATCAAGGGCGTGCCCGACGTCGAGGACATCCAGCGCGACGTCTACCAGTACATCGAGGCCGACGAGAAGCGTCGCCGGGGTGGCGACACCTCGCAGCTGCCGCCCAACAGCAACGCCTGATCGGCGATCGCGAGGTCCTGCGGGCAGTCCCGCGGTCAGATCGGCGTGACGGCATCCCGGTTGGCGAGGTCCTGGTCGGCGGCGTCATCGGGCAAGGCCGGGAAGACCCACTTGCGATAGGACCAGAAACGGAAGAGGGTGCCGAGGACGAGTCCGACGACGTTGGCGCTGATGTTGTCGGCCAAGGCGCTGGTGAAGCCGAGCACGTAGTGGCTGAACCACAGGCACGAGATGGCGATCAGCATCGCGACGCCGTTGAGGAAGAAGAACAGCAGGTACTCGCGGCCCATGTTGGTGCGCCCACGATGCCGGAACGTCCAGAAGCGGTTGCCGAAGTAGGCGAACGTCGTGGCGACGGCGACGGAGACGATCTTCGCCGTGATGGGCTTGTTCGTGAGGGGTCCGCCCCCGAACAGCAGGAGGTTGAACAGGCCGACGTCGATGACCAGCGAGATCATCCCGATGATGCCGAACTTCGCGATCTCGTGGACGAGGGTGCGGAAAGGGGCGTACAGGCGGTTAGCGGTCGTGACCAGGCGAGTGCCGGCGGTCGTCGCCTCGGGCATGTGAACGAGTGTAATCCGAGGACGCAGTAGGTTTCAGCCGTGGACCTGGACGTGCCGCCCCGGGTGGGCATCGTGGGCGGCGGGCAGCTGGCGCGGATGAGTGCCGCACCGGCGGCGGCGCTCGGCATCGGGCTGCGCGTCCTCGCCGCGGACGCCAGTGATCCTGCGGCACAGGTCATCCACGACGTGGCCCTGGGACGGCATGACGACCTCGACGCCCTGCGTCGGTTCGCGGCCGGTTGCGCCGTGGTCACCTTCGACCACGAGCACGTGCCGCCGGCCCATCTGGAGGAGCTCGAGTCGATGGGCGTCGCGGTGCGCCCCGGTCCCGCCGCGTTGTTCCACGCGCAGGACAAGATCCACATGCGGCAGGCACTCACGGACGCCGGCATCCCGTGCCCCAGGTGGCGGGTGGTGACGGCCGTGCCGGACGTCGTCGAGTTCGCTGCGGAGGCGGACTGGCCGGTGGTGCTGAAGACGTCGCGCGGGGGCTACGACGGTCGGGGAGTATGGGTCGTCGAGTCCGCCGCGCAGGCGGCGGAGGTTCTGGCGTCGCCACTGGCTGGAGGCGCGCAGTGGCTCGCCGAAGAGCACATCGACTTCGTCCAGGAGCTCTCTGCGCAGGTGGCACGGTCCCCGCACGGGCAGGCGGTGGCCTATCCGGTCGTTCGCACGCTGCAGGCGGGCGGGATCTGCTCGGAGGTGGTGGCGCCGGCGCCCGGTCTGTCCGTGACGCGCGCCGTGGCCGCGCAGGAGATCGCCTTGCGCATCGCCCGCGACCTGAACGTCACGGGAATGCTCGCGGTGGAGATGTTCGACGACGGCTACAGCCTCTACGTCAACGAGCTCGCCATGAGACCCCACAACTCCGGGCACTGGACCATCGAGGGCGCCGCCACCAGCCAGTTCGAGAACCATCTTCGGGCCGTGCTCGACCTGCCCCTGGGCAGTCCGGCGCCCCACGCGCCCTACGCGGTCATGGTGAACATCCTCGGCGGCGAGGTCGGGAACCTGTACTCGGCCTACCGGCACGTGCTGGCGCGTGACCCCGGGCTGAAAGTGCATCTGTACGGCAAGGAGGTGCGGCCCGGCCGGAAGGTGGGGCACGTGACCGTCATCGGCCATGACTATGAGGAACTATTGGCTCGCGGCCGGCATGCGGCCGACTACTTCGCGGGAGTGATCGATGAGTGACGCGCCGCTGGTCGCGATCTGCATGGGCAGCGATTCGGACTGGCCCGTGATGCAGGCCGCCTCGATCGCCCTCGACGAGTTCGAGGTCGCCCACGAGGTCCTGGTCCTGTCCGCCCACCGGATGCCGCTCGAGATGGTCGAGTTCGGCACCGCCGCGGTCGGTCGCGGCCTGAAGGTGGTCATCGCCGGGGCAGGAGGGGCCGCGCACCTTCCCGGGATGCTTGCGTCGCTCACCCCGCTGCCCGTGATCGGAGTGCCGGTGGCCGTCGGGACGCTCGACGGGATGGACTCGCTGTTGTCCATCGTGCAGATGCCGGCCGGAGTGCCGGTGGCCACAGTGGCGATCGGGAACGCCCGCAACGCCGGCCTGCTCGCCGTGCGGATGCTCGGGATCGCAGACGTCGACCTCCTCGAGTCGATGCGCACGTTCCAGGCCGAGCTGAACGCGCAGGCCAGGGCCAAGGGCCAGAACCTGTCCCGGTGACGATCCCGACGACACGGGAGGGCTCGCACCAGCGCGTCGGCTGGTTCGAGCTGTTCTACGACCTCGTCATCGTCGCGGCCGTCGGGCACGGGAGCCATGTCTTCGTCGAGGACCCGACGTGGGGCATGGGCGCATGGATCGCCGTCACCCTGCTCATCATGTTCGTGCTGTGGCTGCTCACGGCGCTCAACAACAACCTCTACCCCGGCGACCATCCATGGAGACGGGCGCTGGTGCTCGTCCAGATGCTCGCGCTGGTGGTCGCATCCCTCTCGCTGGGCCAGGGCGAGGGCCTGCCCGACGGCGAGGGGTTCGTGGCGCTCGCGGTGGCCTTCGCCACCATCTCCGCGATGTACACGGTGGCCGCACGACGGCGCGCGGAGCCGGGGAGCATGGCCGCCGTCGTGGCGTGGTCCACGGGCGGCGGCGCGCTCGTGCTTCTGGCCGGCGCCCCTCTGCCTGAGGCCGAGGCGGGCGGGTCGCTCGGCCTGGCACCCTGGGTGCTCGCACTCGGGCTGGCCGTCGCGACGCTGCCCCTGCTCACGGTGGGCCTGGGCAGGCTCTGCCAGCAGGACCGGATCGACGAGGAGCATCTGGGCGAGCGCGTGGGCCAGCTGGTCATCATCGTGCTCGGGGAGTCGTTCGTCAGCCTCGTGGCCACCCTCAGCGGCCTGCGCAGCATCCCGAATCCCACGTTCTTCGTTCTGACGTTCGTCCTCGTGTTCGCGATCTGGACGATCTACTTCACGAGCGTCCTGCCCGCCGGCGTGCCGCAGAGCGCCGGCCGGCTCAGGGCGTGGCTGGCCGGGCACTGGCTGCTCATGTTCGGGGCCATCGGCGCCGCAGGAGGGTTCGCCGCGCTGGCGGTCGTCCCCTTCGACTCCCAGACCGCCGATGCGTCGGGGGAATGGACCCCGACGCCGGTACTTCAGGTCATGCTCGCCCTCGCCCTCCTCACGTGGCTGTCGCGACGGCGGGTCACGCCCCTCGTGTGGCTGCATCTGGGAGCCTGCGGAGCGCTGCTTGCTCTCGTCGTCCTGGGTGCGACCGTGTCCACGGGCGGCACCAGCTGGGATCGCCCTCGGCGCGGTGGTCGTCCTGGTGGACGCGATCGTGGCCGTGCGCCTCGAGCGGCCGTACCGCGTGGCCTAGCGCCGCATCGCGTACTCGATCTTCGGACAGCGGTCCATGATCATGGTGATGCCCGCGGCCTCGACCCGCTTGGCGGCGGCGGTGTCGATCACCCCGATCTGGAACCACACGACCCCGGCTCCCGCGGCGATGGCCTCGTCCGCGATCTGTCCGGCGAGGTCCGACCGGACGAACACATCGACGACGTCCGGCGGACCGAGCGCCTCGGTGGCCGCCGCGATCGAGGCGAAACCCTGCTCGCCATGCACCGTCTGCGCGAGCGGGTGAATCGGCACGATCCGCTTCCCCCGCCCCTTCAGGACCAGGGCGACCCCGAACGCCTCCCGGGCGGGATTGTCCCGAAGCCCGACGACGAACCACGTCGTGGTGTCCTGCAGCGCAGACTGCAGTTCGGCTTCCGTGTTCACATCTACGCCGTCGGCCGGCCGAGGGCTCGGTAGGTCCAGCCGGCGTTGCGCCACGCCTCGGGATCGAGGGCGTTGCGTGCGTCGATCACCGTCCGGCCGACGATGCCGGCTCCGATCGCGGCCGGATCCAGGGCCGTGTACTCGGCCCACTCGGTGCCGAGCACGACGAGCTCCGCGGCCGCGAGGGCTGCGCCGAGGTCGGGCTCGTACGTCATGTGCGGGTAGACGCGCTCGGCGTTGACGAGCCCCTTCGGATCGTGCACGACCACCCGAGCGCCCGCGTTGCTCATGGCCACGGCGACATCGAGGGACGGGGAGTCGCGGACGTCGTCGCTGTCCGGCTTGAACGACGCCCCGAGGACCGTGATCCGACGATCTCTGAACGCGCCGCCGAGAACCTCCCGAGCGAGGTCGACGACGTGCGCGCGCTGGCGCAAGTTGATCTGGTCGACCTCCCGCAGGAAGGCGACGGCATCCTCGGCGCCCAGTTCCCCGGCGCGGGCCATGAAGGCCCGGATGTCCTTGGGCAGGCAGCCACCGCCGAAGCCGAGGCCGGCGGACAGGAAGCGCCGGCCGATGCGCGGGTCGAGTCCGATGGCATCCGCGAGCTGCGCCACGTCGGCGCCGGCCGCCTCACAGACCTCGGCCATCGCGTTGATGAAGGAGATCTTGGTGGCCAGGAAGGCGTTCGCGGCGACCTTGACCAGCTCGGCCGTGGGGAAGTCGGTGACGAGGAACGGCACTCCCTCCGCGATGATCGGCGCGTAGACCTCCCGCAGCAGTGCCTCCGCTCGCTGCGAGGTCACGCCCACAACCAACCGGTCCGGATGCAGCGTGTCCTGGACGGCGTAGCCCTCCCTCAGGAACTCCGGGTTCCACGCCACCTCCACGCCCGCCGGTGCCGTCTTCGTCAGGCGTGCCTCGATCTGCTCGGCGGTGCCCACGGGCACGGTCGACTTCCCGACCACGAGGGCCCCTGGGCGCAGGTGCGGGGTGAGTGCGGCGATCGATCCGAACACCTGCGCCATGTCCGCCTTCTGCGCGCCGGCCGCCTGCGGAGTGCCGACGCACACGAAGTGGACGTCGGCGAACTCGGCGACCTCTTCGAAGGAAGTCGTGAACGTCAGGCGCCCCTCCTCGATGTTGCGGCGCAGGACGTCGTCGAGCCCAGGCTCGTAGAAGGGCACCGTGCCGGACCGCAGGGTCGCGATCTTCGCTGGGTCGACGTCGAGGCCGATGACCTCGAAGCCCAGTTCCGCCATGCATGCCGCATGCGTCGCCCCCAGATAGCCCGTTCCGATGACGGACAGTCGTAGTGTCATCCCCACAGGCTAGTAGCGCTGGTATCGAGGGAGCGGATCGTGTCGGGTAACCAGGATTTCCCCCAGTTCACTCTGAGCGAGGAGCACATCGCGCTGAGGGAGGCCGTCCGAGATCTCGTGACGGACAAGATCGCCCCGCGGGCGGCGGAGATCGACGAGACGGGCGAGTTCCCGTGGGACGTCTACGAGGCCCTGCGAGCCGCCAGATTCCACGCCATCCACATTCCCGAGCAGTACGGCGGCGAGGGCGGCGACGCGCTGGCCGCATGCCTGGTGATCGAGGAGGTGGCGCGCGCCTGCGCTTCGAGCTCCTTGATCCCGGCGGTCAACAAGCTCGGCACGATGCCTCTCATCGTCGGGGCCGACGAGGAGCTCCTGGCCAGGTATCTGCCGCTCGTGGCCAGCGGAGAGGCGATGTTCTCGTACGCGCTCAGTGAGCGCGAGGCGGGCAGCGATGCTGCGTCGATGAAGACGCGCGCGGTCGAGGGCGACGGCGGATGGGTGCTGAACGGCCAGAAGAGCTGGATCACGAATGCCGGCATCTCGACCTACTACACCGTGATGGCCAGCACTGACCCGTCCGCGCGCTCGCACGGCATCTCGGCCTTCGTCGTCCATGCCGACGATCCCGGCTTCTCGCTCGGCACCCCAGAGCGCAAGCTCGGCATCCACGGGTCGCCCACGCGCGAGATCCTCTTCGACAACTGCTGGATCCCTGCCGATCGGATCGTGGGAGAGCCCGGCACCGGGTTCCAGACCGCGATGGCGACGCTCGACCACACCCGGGTGACGATCGGCGCGCAGGCGGTGGGCATCGCCCAAGGTGCGCTCGACGTGGCGGCTGCCTACGCGAAGGAGCGCCAGCAGTTCGGCAAGCCCATCGCATCCTTCCAGGGCATCCAGTTCATGATCGCGGACATGGCGATGAAGGTCGAGGCGGCCCGTCAGCTGGTCTACGTCGCAGCCGCGAAGAGCGAGCGGCATGATCCGGACCTGACGTTCTTCGGCGCTGCGGCCAAGTGCTTCGCCTCGGACGTCGCGATGGAGATCACCACGGACGCGGTCCAGGCTCTCGGCGGCGCCGGGTACACCAAGGACTGGCCCGTGGAGCGGTACATGCGCGATGCCAAGATCACGCAGATCTACGAGGGCACCAATCAGGTGCAGCGCATCGTCATGGCGAAGCAGATCCTGGGTCGCTGACCCGCCCGGCGGACGGGCGACCGAATACAGTGCTGCACGTGACGGTGCCGCAGATCCCGGGCGTACGGGTGCGCTCCCGCCACGAAGGTCGCCTGTGGCAGGTGTCGGTGCGCGGCGTGCACGGACTCCAGCGTCTGGCGGTCGTCTCCGTGGGGCTGGCGTCGCTGGTCGAGCTCGAGGTCTCGGTCGCAGCGTGGAAGCCTCCGATGGCCGGCTGGCTCGGCACGCCCGGGTTGATGGGGCTGTCCGCTCTGGACATCGAGACCGACAACGGCGGCATTCGGCTGCGCCTGCGTGCGGTCGGCTCGATCGATGCCGCGCTGATGCTCTCCGCGGCCGTGCGGTGCCTGCGTCCGACCCTGGCCGGCGAGTATTCGGCGATGCTCACCTTCGTCCCCGGGCTGACCACGGAGGCCGCGCCCCTGGGCGGCGCCATCCGCGACGTGCTCGCTGACGACGAGGAGCGCGATCGGCACGTGCGTCGCAGCGACGTCCTCGTGGTCGGCGCCGCGGCCGACGGCGCCGGCGTCGAGACGGCCACGACGGTCGTGGTCGGCCGCGAGCAGTGGCTGCGCGATGGGATGCCGTTCGACGTCTGCATCGACCCGACGGTGCACCGGCCGGTCGGCCGTCGCTCGTCGGGCGGTCACGCCGTCGCCAATGCGGACGTCAGCGGAACGACCCTGACCGTCCGGAGCGATGGTGCGGCCATCGCCCTCACAGACGACGTGACCGCCGCGCAGGTGCGCGCCCTGCGCGGAACGGCTGGGATCGTCACGACCGACGACGTCCCACTGCGGCTGCGCCATCAGCTCACCGCCTGCGGGATCGTCGTCGCCGACTCCGCCTCGGCCCTGCCCGACGGCACCGACCACCTCGGGTGGCAAGCGATGTCCGTGGCCGCGCGTCGCCATGTCCTGCGCCAGTACGGGCCGTCGGCGGCGATCGGCCCCTGGCCCTCCGTCAGCGTGGTCATGGCGACGAACCGACCCGATCACCTCGAGAACGCCATGCACCAGCTCTCGGGACTGCGCTACCCGAGTCTCGAGATCGTCATCGGTGCTCACGGCTCCCGGGTCGATCCCGCCAGGGTGTGGGACCTCGCGCAGGACGTGCCCCACCCGGTGACCGTGATCGCCGTCGACGAGGCAAGGACGCTCGGGGAGGTGCTCCAGGCGTGCAGCGATCGCGCCGAGGGCGTCCTGATCACCAAGATGGACGACGACGACGTCTACGGCGCGGAGCACGTGTGGGACCTCGTCCTCGCTCGCCAGTACTCGGGCGCGGACATCGTCGGCAAGACGCTCGACTGGATCTACCTCGAGTCCGAGAACGCGACGGTCTTCCGTCCGGTCTTCGCGGCGGAGAAATACGCCGACTTCGTGGCTGGCGGCACGATGCTCATCTCGCGCGCCGACCTGATGGCCGTCGGCGGTTGGCGGCCCGTGCCGAAGTCCGTCGACCGCGCGCTCCTCGACCGCGTCCTGACCGAGGGTGGGCTCGTGTACCGCACTCACGGCCTCGGCTATGTCTACGTGCGCCACTCCGCCGGTCACACGGCATCCGTGGCCGACGACCACTTCCTCACGCGCAACGAAGGCCGCTACGGGGGACTCATCGTGCACGAGGCGTTCGGCACGGCGGTGCAGGCATGACCGAGTCGTGGCCTCGGGTCTCGGTCGTGATGACGGTCATCAACGAGGAGCGGCACCTCAGGCACGCCATCGACCGGCTCCTCCACCAGGACTACCCCGGCGAACTCGACATCGTCATCGCGGTCGGGCCGTCCAAGGACAAGACCCCGCAGGTCGCGCGGGCCATCGCGCAGGCCAACGGACACGTGCATGTCGTCGACAATCCGAGTGGCCGTACGCCTTCCGGACTCAACGCGGCGATCGCGTTCGGGCATAGCGACATCGTCGTGCGGATCGACGGTCACGCGATGGTGCCACCCGACTACGTACGCACCGGCGTCCTCACGCTGCAGGCCACCGGCGCCGACAACGTCGGCGGAATCATGGCCGCCGAGGGCACCACGCACTTCGAGCACAGCGTGGCCCGGGCCATGACCTCGAAGTTCGGGGTGGGAGGTGCCTCGTTCCATGTCGGTGGGGAGCCGGGCCCCGCCCTGACCGTCTACCTGGGCTGCTTCCAGAGGGCGGCGCTGGAGCGTGTGGGTGGCTACGACGAGTCGATGCAGCGGGCCCAGGACTGGGAGATGAACCTGCGACTGCGGCAGACCGGGGGCATCGTCTGGTTCACCCCGGACATGCGCGTCACCTACCGACCCCGACCCACGGTGAAGGCACTCGCGCGGCAGTACCACGACTATGGGCGCTGGCGCCGCGAGGTGGCCCGACGCCATCCGGACACCGTGTCCGTGCGCTACCTCGCCGCACCCGTCGCGGTGGCGGGAGTCGGCGCCGGGGTGGTGCTGGCAGGCGTGGGCGCGATCGCGCGGCAACCGTGGCTGATGGCCCTCGGTCTGGCCGCGCCCGCCGGCTACCTCGTCCTCGACCTGGCCGCCAGCGCGCACAGCGCGCTGTCCGCGCCGCGCCTGTCGTGGCGCGAGGCGGTGCGCCTGCCCCTCGTGTACGCGACGATGCACGGAGCCTGGGGCACCGGCTTCCTCCGGGGGCTGCCCCGCCGGGAGCAGCAGCGGGCCGTTCCATCGGCGAGCGGCTGACGTCGTGGCCGTCCGACTGGGCCGCCGCCGAGACGCACGTCGATCCCTGACGTGGTCGGTGGTCGTCGCCGCGCCGAAGGGCGAAGCCGGCGCACAGTGGGGCGACACGTGGTTCGCCGCCGACCTGGTCGACGCCCTCGTCCGGGCCGGTCACACCGCCCGGACCGTGTTCCGGGGCGGGGCGACCAGCGCTGCTCGCGAGTCGGACGACGTCGTCCTCGTCCTGCGCGGACTCCGCCGCGTCGTTCCGCGACGCGGGGCCGCGACATGGATGCTGTGGGTGATCAGTCACCCCGAGCTCGTCGCGGCCGATGAACCGGCCGAGTACGACGCGACCTTCGTCGCGAGCGAGCACTGGGCCCGGGCCTCGACCGGCGAGTTCGGTACTGAGGTGACGCCTCTGCTGCAGGCCACGAATCCGCGCCGGTTCACGCCAGATGCCGCCGCGGAGGACTCCGGAGAGCGGATCCTGTTCGTCGGGTCGACGCGCGGGGAGTTCCGGCCGGTCGTCCGCGACGCCCTCGCTGCGGGCATCGACGTCTCCGTCTATGGCGTCGGGTGGGAGGAGTTCCTGCCCTCCGCGACCATTCGCGGCGAGTTCATCCCCAACAGCGCGCTGCCAGCCGCCTATGCAGGGGCCGGCGTCGTCCTCAACGACCACTGGCCCGACATGGCCCGTGACGGGTTCCTGTCCAACCGGCTCTTCGACGCCGCCGCCGCGGGCAGCCGCGTCCTGTCGGATCGGGCGACCGGACTGGCCGACGTCTTCGGCAACGGCATCCGTACCTACGAGCACGCCGGGGACCTGGCATCGGTCCTCGCTGACCCCGTGGCGGCGTTCCCGCCGCGTGCCGAGCGGCTCGCTCTGGCCGACAGGATCGCGCGAGACCACAGCTTCGACGCCCGCGCCGCAGTCCTGATCGACCGCGCATACGAGCTGCGTGGGCAGTGATGACCAGCCTCGCACCGGACGTCAGCGTCATCGTCATCTCCTACAACGATGCCGAGCGCCTGAGCCGGGCCGTCCGGTCGGTCCAGCGCCAGACCCTGCGCAATCTCGAGATCATCGTCGTCGACGATGCGTCCTCCGACGGCACCGCCGAGATCGTGGACGCCCTCGCGGCCAACGATCCGCGGCTGCGCTACGAGTGTCTCCCGGTCAACTCCGGGGGCTGCAGCGCGCCGCGAAACCGCGGCGTCGAGCTGGCGCGCGGTGCGTGGATCATGTTCTGCGACTCCGACGACGAGTACGACCGCCACGCTTGCAAGAACCTCCTCCAGGCGGCGGAGCGGTTCGACGCCGACGTCGTGTGCGGGACGGCGGAGCGGGTGGATGCCGTGACCGGCCGTACGCGGCGCTGGCGACCGGAGACGCACGAGTGCGAGCGCGTGGAGAACGGCCTCCAGGCGTTTCCCGAGCTGCTCTTCGACACCATCTCCGTCAACAAGATCTACCGCCGCACGCTGCTGGCCGACAACGGGATCAGGTTCCCGGAGGGACTGCTCTTCGAGGACCAGCTGTTCACGCTCGAGGCCCTCGCGGCGGCCCGTCGAGTCGCGGTCATCCCCGAGGTCGTCTACCGCTGGAACGTCGATCGCGTCAGCGACGAGCCCTCGATCACACAGCGTCGGCATGAGGCGGCCAACGTCGAGAGCCGGATCGAGATCAATCGGCGCATCGACGCGTTCCTCGCGTCCCGCGACCTGCACGCCATCCAGGTGATGAAGGACCTGAAGTTCCTCAAGCACGACCTCTACCTGTACCTGTCCTCGATGCTTGTCGTCGACGACCGGACGGCGCTCACGCTCATGGATCGACTCCTCCCGTACGTGTCGACGGTCAACCTCGAGCCTGCGTGGCAGCTTCGACCCGCCCTGCGTGTGGCCATCTACCACCTCCTCGTCGGCGATCTAGAAGGCGTGCGTGCGGCGATGCGCTTCGTGAAGTGGGCCTCGGTCGTCGACGTGCCCATCGTGGGAGTCGACGGACGCGAGGTCTGGGGATGCGGACACGCCGACTCCGGTCCCACGGTCGCGGGCAGGCCGGCGCTCGACTGGCTCGACGTCACCGACCTGCACCTGCTCTCGGTGCCCTTCACTCAACGGCGCTACCTGCACCGGCTCGATGCCATGGACGTCCGCGACGGCGAGGTGACGGCGCAGGGCTCGACGATCGACTACGACGCATCCCTGGGACTCGACGACGCCATCGAGTTGCGATTCCTCATCGGTGGCGCCCGAGCGGCAGTGTCCGTGCCGGCACGGTGGTCAGGGCGCGAGGGCGACCGGCTGACCTGGCGCGCACAGGGACCGTGCATCGATCTCCTCGGTCGTGCCCTGGAAGCGAAGGACCGTGGGACGATCGGGCTGGCGATCAGCCGCGGCGGCCAGGAGAACGTCACCACGACGCGGTCGCCCGAGGACCAGGTGTCCGCGGTCACGGTCCCGTTCGTGGGCACGACCAGGGGAACGGGACCGGACTCCCTCGTTCTGCACCCGCACGACAACGGCGCGGTCGGCTGGCGGGCTGCCCGGACGTCGGCGGGGCACATCAGGCGGGCGGCGGTTCGCGACGCATGGTTCCGGGTGCCCGGAACGCGATGGCTGGCCGAGTCGACTGCTCTGGTCCGCGAGGGTCTGCTCCCGCGGCTGGCATACGCCCTGGGTGCCCTCCTGCCCTCTCGATCTCTGGCGCTGTTCGAGACCGGCGGCGGGCGAACAGCCGACGGCAATGCCCGGGCGATCAGCGACTATCTGGCTGCCCACCACGGTGACATCGAGCAGGCCTGGGTCTGGCGCGACGAGCCCTATCGCTTGCCGGGGTTCGCTCGCCCGGTCCAGCGGCTCAGCCTGCGACATGTCTGGCTGGCGGCGCGGGCCCGCTACTGGATCGAGGACGGCTCGGCACCCATGTCCGTGCGGACGCCCCCGCGGGTCGCCACCGTGTTCGCCGGATGGGGTGTGCCCGTGCACAGGGTCGGACTCGACGACCCGAGCGTCCTGGTCAGCCGAGCCGACGTGCGCGACGTGCGTCGCCGATCACGCCGCTGGAACGTCTTCCTGTCGGCGTCGACGCATGACGCGCTGGTCACGCCTGCGGCACTGGCCTACGCGGGCGCCGTGGCGGAGACGGGGCTGGCGCGCATGGACGCCGTGCTGCCTTTGGCCGGCGACCGGACCGAGGAGCGTCGGCGTCGAAAAGTCGAACTCGACCTACCCCTCGATCGACCAGTGATCCTGTACGCGCCGACCTTGCGCGCGGCGGATCGTCGGGGTGAGCCACCGCTGCTCGACCTAGACGAGTGGGCCGCGCGGCTGGGAGACCGGTGCTACCTCCTGCTCCGCCCCCCTCCCCGGGAACGGTTCTCCGTCTCGAGCCGATTGCGCTTCGCCGTGCGCGACATCGGCGATCGCGACGACGTGCAGCGCCTCATCGGCGCGGCCGACCTCGTCATCTCCGACTACTCATCCCTCATCGGCGATGCCGCGCTGGCCGACCTCCCGATCATCGCCTTCCAACCCGATCGCGAGGTCTACGTCAACCGCACGCACGGTCTGTATCCCGTCGGCTCGTCGGCCGGACCGATCGTCGAGTCGATGGCTGCGCTCTTCGCTCAGGTCGAGTCGTGGCTCGCTGATCCGGCGGCGTGGGACGGGGTCCATGGTCCGGGCCGTGCCGCCTTCGCGCGAGACCTCTGCGGTCCCGCCGACGGCCAGTCGACCCGCAGGGCGGTCGGGGTCATCCTGGGCGCGGCGAGCGGCTCGGAAGGTGCCTCGTGACCGGACCCCGGGTCGTCATCATCGCCAACAACGTCGACGAGGTCGGTGGCGCCCAGCGCGTGGTGCACGTGGTCGCCCAGCAGTTGGCGTTGCGTGGCCACCCGGTCGATCTGGTCGGGGTGACACCCTTCGAGCCGCGCCACGACTTCGTCGCGGAGCCCGCATACCGCCGCTTCACCTTGATGTCGCAGCAGTGGCCGGCGCCGCCCGCGAAGAAGGGCCTCTCCGGTGCCCTCAGTGTGTCCGCGCGCGAGCGCGAGGCGATGCGGGCACGCCTGCGCCGCGAGGCGGTGCGGTCCTTGGCGGCCGTGCTCGACGACGGCCCTCCGGGCGTCATCGTGACCGCGCAGCTCTGGGCGATGGAGCACCTCGCCGAGGTCCAGCACGACGCATGGGCGGTGATCGGGCAGTACCACTCGTCCTACGAGGCGGCGGCATCGGGACGCGACCTGCCGCGGGCCCTCGCGCTGTACGCGGACGTCGACCTGTTCACCCTGCTCACGCGCGAGGACGCCGACTCGTTCCGGCGTGCCGGACTGAACAACACGACATGGCTCGCCAATCCGTTGGCCTTCTGGCCCGAACTCGCGGTGGCCGCCCGCGAGACGGACGCGGGAGTGGTGACGTACCTGGGCCGGCTGTCGACCGAGAAGGGCGTGGGCTTCCTCGTGGATGCCTGGGGCCGCCTGGCCGAGAGATTTCCGGGCTGGCGCTTGCGCCTCGTCGGGTCGGGACCTGACGAGAAGGCCGTACGTGCCCGGATCTCGGGTCTCGCCGTGGGCTCCGACCGGATCGACGTCGTCCCGCCGGTGGCCGACGTCGAGCGTGAGTTGCGGGGCAGCGACCTCCTCGTTCTTCCCTCTCTCACCGAAGGCCTGCCGCTGGTGCTCGCCGAGGCGATGGCCTTGGGCCTGCCCTGCATCGCGACCGACTGCTCGGCGGGGGTGCGCCTGCTCACCGATGACGGACGCAACGGACGCCTCGTGCCGCGAGCGGATGGCGCTGCGCTGGCCGAGTCATTGGCGACGCTGATGGCCGACCGCGACGAGCGGCAGCGGCTGGGGGAGCGGGCCAGGGAGGCCATGCGGGATTATCGCGGCGACGTGGTCATCGACGCCTGGGAGCGCATGATCTCCGACGTCCTGCGATAGAGCCCACCCCCGACCCGACCCCTCACGCCGAGCGGTGAGTTGTCGGGCATGTGGCGGCCGTTCTGGCCCCGACAACTCACCGCTCGGCGTGAGGCGGGGGCTACAGGTGCTGGTTGGCCCGGGAGAGGTCTTCCTCGAAGTCGACCTCCACGGCGAACAGGTCGCGGATGTCGAACGGCAGCACGCGGGCAGCGTCCTTCTCGACCATGAGCTCGATGCCACGCTCGAAGTAGTCGGAGTCGTCGCACTCGGCCAGGCGCTCGATCAGTGCCGCCTTGTCCCGTGCGCTCACGAAGTTGATCCCGACCGCCTCGCCGAGGGCGTCGACGACGGTCTTCGACAGCTGGTCGACGAAGCCGTCGGCATCGACCGTGTACTTGACCTCCTCCTCGCCGACCACTGCCGTGTTCACGCAGATGAAGGACTGGTCGGCGTCGATGAGGTCGGTGACGCGCTGCAGCACTCTGGGGTCGAAGACGACG
Organism: Actinomycetota bacterium; assembly: GCA_016717115.1. Taxonomy (GTDB): domain Bacteria; phylum Actinomycetota; class Actinomycetes; order S36-B12; family S36-B12; genus UBA10649. Next base: position 109,924 of record JADKGE010000001.1, on the reverse strand, counting down.
TCGCCGTTCATCCACAGCACGCCGCCGTCGGTCGACTGGCGCAAGGCCTTGAGCAGGCTCCGGTTCGTGTTGGTGCGGTCGTAGTTCTCGTTGTACACGTAGGCGACATCGGGGAACGCCTCGAGGATCAGCTCGAGCTTGAAGCCGACCACGGTGGTGATGCGGACGTCGTCGAAGCAGGAGAGGAGGTTGTCCATCTGCTGGCGCATGATGGTGCGCCCGTCGGACAGCGGCGTCAGCGGCTTCGGCCAGGGCTTGCCCAGCCGCGTGCCCATGCCGGCTGCCAGGATCACTGCCTGCACCGTCATGCCGACTCCTCGATGATCCGCAGGCGGCTGAGCTCGCGCAGTGCCGAATCGTGGTGCCTCATCGCGTTCTTCATCTCGCTCCAGAATCTCTCGGTGCTCTGCCCGGGCTCGAGCGAGTCGAAGTAGTAGTCGCGCAGGTCGCGGCGCCTAGCCCGCATGGGGTCGTCGGCGAGCATGGCCGCGAGATCTGCCGCGAGGTCGGCGATCGACGTCTGGTCGACGATGTGCGAGCCGGCGGCCACGGGCGCCTCGTCGAGGAGCCGAACCCGGTTGCTGCGTCGGTCGCACAGGGCGATCGGCGCGTCGGGGCGCAGGTACAGATGGTCCAGCGTGACGCTCGAGACGTCGGCGATCATCAGGTCGGTGGCGCGGATGATGCCGAGCACGTCGCCTTCGAGCAGGACCGCGTGCGCGGGATTCGCCGACCGTGCCTGTTCCATCAGCCGGATGATCTCGGCGTGGCCCTTGGCGACTGCAGGGTCTTTGGTCGAGACGACGCGCGGGTGTGGCTTGTAGAGCACGCGTGCGCCGGGCTGCGCGAGCGCGGCGGCGATGATGCGCGGCCCGTAGCGGTCGACCGAGGTGTAGTTGTTGGCTTCGTCCTCGCCCTCCCATGTGGGCGCGTAGGTGATCGTGGGACCGTCGAACGGCGGAACGGCGGTGGGCACCGCGAGGTCGAGCTGGGGACGGCCCACGCGGACGAGGTGGCTCGGGTCGAACCAGGCGAGGGCAGCGGCATGACGTCGCACGGCCGCCTCGCCGGCGACGAAGACCTTGTCGTAGGCCTTCGCCTGGTTGCTGACCATGCAGATCTTGTCGCTCTCCCCGTGGTTCACGTGGATGTGGACGGCCTGCTGGAAGGACAGGGACTGGAAGTTCGTCCAGCCGTTGTTGACGTAGACGACGGCGTGGAAGTCGGCGCGGTCGTACATCGCCATCATGGCCTCGTACCGAGGCACCAGGAGGACGCGCAGCGAGGTGCGGCCCTGGAGATGGTTGTACGCCTCGGTCGATCTGACCACCACGATGGTGCGCAGCTCGGTGTTCGCCTCGAAGACAGGCAGCCACTGGAGGAGCTGGTAGAGCTTGTGGGGGGTGTCCGGGAAGTACAGGGCGATGTCCGAGCTCGGCACCGCATTGAGGTCGAAACCGTCCGGCGCGGTCGCACCATAGGCGCGCAGCTTGTTGGCCATTGCGCGTGCGGCCTTCTTCGTGAACCGGGTGAAGCCTCCGGCCCCGGACCCGCGTGGTGTCGTCACTGTCTCCGCCTGGTGTGAGTGTCAGCCGCGTGGCGCCTGATCGACCGTGCGCGGGTGTGACCTATGGTAACCAGCGTGCGGTCTATCTGGGAGCACCGTCAGGTGCTCCGCATGCTGGTCCTCAGGGACCTGCAGAAGCAATACACGAAATTCCGCCTAGGCTACCTGTGGACCCTGCTCGAGCCGCTGGGGATGTCGATCGTCCTGTGGTTCGTCTTCTCGGTCCTCCTGGGCGCGCGGGCACTCGGCCTTCAGCCCTACCTGTTGTTCCTTTCGGTGGCCATCCTGCCGTGGTGGTGGTTCACCAAGGGCATCGCGGCGTCGACGCGCGTGTTCCGGCGGGCCGGGGGGCAACTGCGGATCAGTCTCCTGCCGACGGAGATCTGGGTCCTGCGAGTGCTGATCGTATCCATGATCGAGTTCCTCTTCTCACTCCCGGTGATCGTCGTCGCGATGATCGTCACCCGTACCTGGCCGGGCCCGCTGATCGTGCTCTTCCCCGTCGCCGTCGCACTGCAGTTCGTGCTCATGTACGGACTGTCCCTGCTCATCTCGGCGGGATGTGTCGTCATCCCCGACCTCGCGCGCATCGTCCGCATCGTCCTTCGCGCGCTGTTCTACCTCTCGCCGGTGCTCTACTCGATCTCCAACATCCCCGAGGCGGTGCGCGGACTCGCCGCGCTCAACCCGCTGGTCGGAGTCCTGGGGCTTTACCGCATCGGGTTCTGGCCCGAGGAGATCGAGGACGCCTATGGCTATGCGGTCTCGATCGGCCTGAGCATCGTGATCCTTGCCATCGGGATGATCGTGTTCCGGCGCACCGAGCCGCGCATCCTGAAGGAGGCGTGAGGTGGCCCGCCAGAAGCTGACCCCCGGACTCGATGCGCTCCTCGCGTTCGACAAAGCGGGTGTTCGGATGCCGCGGCGCCGTCGGCGCAAGGGCGACGGTCGTCGGCAGCGGCTGCGCAGGATCGCTGGAGAGGTCAAGCGTGACGAGGTGTGGCGCCTGCGACACGCGACCTTCTCCGTGGAGGAGGGCGAGTCTGTCGCGATCGTCGGCGGCAGGGGGTCTGGGCGGGAAGCCCTCCTGAGGCTGGCGGCTGGGACGCTCGTCCCCGACGAGGGCACGGTGCGGCGTCGTCTGGGCGTCGTGCCCATGATCGACGTGGCGCGATCCTTCGTGCGTCAGTACACGGTTCGGCAGAACATCTACCTCGTGGGTGGGCTGCTCGGGATGTCCCCTGAGGCGGTGACGGAGAGTCTGGGCGAGGTCGTGACGTTCGCCGGAGTCGAGTCGATCCTCGACAAGTACCTCGGGACGACGCCGCCGGTGATCCGGCAGCGCCTCGCCTGGGCGACGGCAATGTCCACGAACGCGCGGGCGTATGCCATCGAGCAGGTGCTGATCGTGGGGGAGAGGGACTTCCGACAGCAGTGCTGGACGCGAGTCGACCGCATGAGGGAGGACGGTGTGACCTTCCTGCTCGCGTCGGACAGTCCCAAGCAGTTCCGCCGCTTCTGCGATCGGGCGATCCTCCTTGACGAGGGGCACGTCGTGGCACAGACCACGGTTCCCGACGCGATCGCCCGGCTCAGGGCGCTTCGGCGTGCCGATCGTCCCTCTCCTGACGAACCCGACGATTCGGCATCCGGGCCGACGGGCGACGACCAATAGGGTGGTGCCCATGTCGATGTCGACCGCCCAGCCACCCACGGGCGACGGCCGAAGCCTCGCGGTGTTCCCCGATGTGGCCGCGATACCCGATTCCGGGGTCCTGCTGCACGTCGGCGTCCACAAGACCGGCACGACCGCGATCCAGGCGGCACTCGCGGACGCGCGCCCGGAGCTGCGCAAGAGCGGCATCCTCTACCCGGGCAAGCGGCAGGCGCAGCACCGCTCGGCGATGGCCGTGACGCAGCGAACCTGGGGCTGGAAGAACAAGGGCGGCGACGTCTACGACATGTCGATCTTCGACTGGCTGGCCAAGCAGACGGCCGGTCACACCGGCCGGGTGGCCATCAGCAGCGAGTTCTTCTGCGAGTCCGACGCGGAGACGGCGGCCACCGTCGTGAGGCAGCTCGGCGGCGACCGGGTCCACGTCGTGATCACCCTCAGGAACCTCGGGCGACTGCTGCCGTCGTCGTGGCAGCAGTATCTGAAGTACGGACTGACCACCGGCTACGAGAAGTGGCTGAAGAACATCCTCGAGAACCCCGGCGGCTCCAGCATGACCCCGAGCTTCTGGCGTCGCAACGACCACGGCGCGGTCGTGCAGCGATGGGCCGACGCCGCCGGCGCCGACAACGTCACGGTGATGGTGCTCGAGGACGTCGACCGCAGTGCGATGTTCCGCACCTTCGCCCAGTTGCTCGACCTCGACCCGGACGTGCTGGTCTCGCGCATGGATCTGACGTCGAACAGATCGATGACGGCTGCGGAGGCGGAGCTGCTCATCCGGCTCAACCGCCGGGTCACCAAGGAGCTCACCTGGGACGAGTACGTCAAGTACGTGCGCAGGGGCGTGGCGCTGGGCATGGTCGAGGGCCGCGAGCCCGCGCCCGACGAGCCGAGGCTGGGCACGCCGGACTGGGCGCTCGACGCGGCCGCGGAGCAAGGCCGGATCGCCGTCGACGCGATCCGCGGCCTGGGGGTCCGCCTGCTGGGCGACCTCGACCGACTGGGCGATCGGGTCGGATCGCCGCCGGCAGGCGAAGACGGGAGCCAGGGGATGCTTCCCGTCGACGCGGCCGTCCAGGCGGTGATCACGGTGGTCGAGGCCACGCGAGACAACCCGGAGCTCTCCGTCAAGGATCTGCGTTCGGAGCTGTGGAGCCGAACGAAGGACGACCTTCGCCTTCGATGGCGGATGAAGTCCCTGCGACCGTGACCCCCGAGCCGTTCAACCTGCCGGGCGCGTTCCCGTCGCCAACGGTGGCGCTGCGTGACCTCTCCCGCCGGCTCGCCGCGGCCGACGCCACCACCGTGGTGATCGCCTCGGATCTCGTCGTCGCATCGCGGGCACTCGCGCCACTGACGCACGACCCGTTCGCGGCCACCGCCCTTCTCGTGCGTCCCGCTTCCGAGTCCGCAGATGTCCGCGTGCGTCACCACCTGGTGACGAGCGTCGGCAGCCGGCACCATGCGGTTGCCGCCCCGGACCACCGCTCGGTCGGGGCGATGACGATCTCGGCTTCTGATGGTCCGACGGCGGCCGCATTGGTCGACGATCTGGCGTCGGCGATCGACGAGGGTGCGATCGCGTCGGATGGCAGCGACCTGCTCGAACTGGTGGCCGTGGCGGTGGCTCGGGGGGGAGTCACCGTTAAGGCCGTCGACATGGTGGACGTGCCCTGGTTCCGGGCTCCGGCCGACCCCGACGAGGCGCGACGGGAGGCCGGCTCCACGAGTGATGACCGCATTGCGCAGCTCCAGGCCAACCGTGCGGACGACGGCTTCTACTCGACGTTCGTCGTGCGCAAGGCGTCGAAGCCGTTGACTCGCCTCGCCCTTCGGCTCGGCTGGAGCCCGAACGCGATCACGGTGCTGTCGTTCGCGATCGGCATCGGCGCTGCCGGTGCCTTCGCACTGGGCAGTCGCTGGGCGCTGGTCCTTGGCGCGGTCCTCCTGCAGCTGAGCCTGGTCGTCGACTGCGTCGACGGAGAGGTGGCCAGGGCCACACGCACGTTCTCGGCTCTCGGCGCTTGGCTCGACGCGTCCACGGACCGCGTGAAGGAGTTCCTCGCGTACGCAGGCCTGGCGATCGGCGCGGCCCGCTTCGGCGCGGACATCTGGTGGCTCGCCGTGGTGCTCGTCGTGCTCCAGACGACGCGGCACATGTCCGACTACGACTTCTCCCGCATCCAGCGCATGCGGGAGGCGTTCGTTCCGGTGCGCGACGTGCGGCTCGCGGACGACGGTGCCTCGGGGACGGCCGGCGGCTGGTCGGTGAGCGGCGCCATGGAGATGTCGACCCGCATGAACCGGCGCGACGCGGTGCGGTGGTTCAAGCGGGCGATCCACCTGCCGATCGGCGAACGCTGGCTCATCATCAGCGTCGTCGCCGCGATCCTGGGTCCCACCTGGGCGCTGGGCGTGCTTCTCGTCGCGGGGCTCCTTGCCCTCGTCTATGTCACGGCCGGCCGGTCGCTGCGCACCTTCACCTGGCACGGACCGACGCCGTCCGCCGGAGTGACATTGCTCTCGCGACAGGGCGATTCCGGGCCGCTGCTCTCGATCGCGTCCCTGGCGGTGCCGTCGTCGTTGCGCCTGCGGTGGTGGCAGCACCGGGCCGCCTGGGCGGTACCCGCGATGCTGCGGCTGGTCGAGCTCGGCACGGTGGCCCTCGTGGCGCTCGTGTGGTTCCCGTCGGTGGTCGTCGCGGCGTTCTGGTGGATGGCCGTCGTGGCGTTCCACCACTACGACACGCTCTACCGGGCGATGCAGGACGCGGCCTCGCCGCGGTCGATCACGTGGATCGGCCTGGGCTGGGAGGGCCGCACCATCCTCGTCATCGCCCTGGCCGCCCTCGGCCTGACGGCACTGGGCGCCGGACTTCTGTGGGGCGCCTGGCTCATGGCGCTGCTGTTCGTCGTGATCTCGTCCGTACAGTGGTTGTCCGTGCAGTCGAGGGGGAGGTCATGAGCGACGCGGTGCCACGGCCCGCTCGGCCGACCGTCGCCGAGATCCGCGAGGTGTGCCAGCCGCCGGCGGTGCGCGGCCGCCGAAACTCCGAGCACTGGGTGGCAGACGTCTACCTGCGCAGCATCTCCCCGTACCTGACCCGGCTGCTCCTGCGCACGTCGATCACCGCCAACGGCGTCACGTGGCTCATGGTCGCGACGGGTGTCTCGGCAGCGCTCGCGCTCCTCATCCCGGGGCTCTACGGCGCCGTCCTGGCCGCCTTCCTCGGGCAGATGCAGATGCTGTGGGACTGCTGCGACGGCGAAGTCGCGAGGTGGCGGTCGACGACGTCGCCGAAGGGCGTCTTCATCGACCGTGTGGGCCACTACACCACCGAGGGCCTCATCCCGATCGCGCTGGGCCTGCGCGCCGCCGGCTTCCCCGGAGAGGGCTGGCTCGACACCCCTTGGCCGCTCGTCGGAGCGTTGGTCTCCGTCCTCGTGCTCTATAACAAGTCGCTCAACGACATGGTGCATGTGTCCCGCGCCTACAACAACATGCCGCGTCTGGAGGAGAAGGCCGAGGTCGCTGCACCCCGCTCCGGCGGCCTGCGCCGGGTGCGGAGCATCGCCCGGTTCTTCCCGTTCCACCGGGCCTACCACTCCGTCGAGCTGACGCTGCTCGCCCTGGTCGCTGCCATCGTCGACCTGGCCTTGGGCGATCTCGCAGCCACGCGATTCCTCGTCGCCTTCCTGGCGGTGTTCGGCGTGATCACCGTTGTCGGGCACCTTGCGTCCATTCTCTCGTCGAGCCGGCTGAGGTAGTCATGTCCGCTCGCGAACCGCAGTTCGGCGTCGTGATCCTGACGATGGGCAAGCGCCCCGATGACCTCCAACGCGGCATCGCCTCGGTCCTCGGGCAGGAGGACGTGACGGTCGACGTCGCAGTCGTCGGCAACGGCTGGGAGCCGGCCGGGCTGCCGATCGAGGTCACCGGCGTAGCCCTCCCGGACAACGTCGGGATCCCGGCCGGGCGCAACGCCGGGGTGCCGCACGTGCGTGGAGACCTCCTGTTCTTCCTCGACGACGACGCGAGCCTGCCCGACCCGCACTTCCTGCGCAGCGTCGCCGAGCGGTTCGCCGCCGATCCGACGCTCGGACTCATCCAGCCGCGGGTGGTCGATCCCACGGGGCTGCCGGCGCCGCGGCGCTGGGTTCCGCGGCTGCGCGTCGGGGATCCGTACGACTCGAGCCCGGCCACCGCGCTGTGGGAGGGCGCCGTTGCGATGCGCCGGTCGCTCTTCGACGCCGTGGGCGGATGGCCCGAGGAGTTCTTCTACGCCCACGAGGGGATCGATCTGGTGTGGCGGGTGTGGGACGAGGGCTACACGCCCTGGTACGCGGCCGACCTCGTCGTCAACCATCCGGTGATCGACCCAGCGCGCCACGAGGTCTACTACCGGCTCAACGCCCGTAACCGAGTGTGGCTGGCCCGCCGGAACCTGCCCGTGGTCCTCGAGCCGCTGTACGTGGGCACCTGGGTGGGCATGACGCTGTTGCGCGTGCATGACCGCGCGGCCCTTGGTGCCTGGTTCGGCGGCCTGCGCGAGGGGATGACCGAGCGTCCGTCCGGGCGGCGTCGGATGAAGTGGCGCACCGTGTGGGCGATGACCAAGGCCGGCCGGCCACCCGTCATCTGACCCGGGCTAGGAGGCGCAGAACGCCTCGTCGCCGGTGTTCACGTTCGCGGTGAGGTCCTGCGTGATGTCGCTGATGGTCACGGGTCGAACGCTCGTCCAGTCGGCCCCCACGATGAGGTTCATCGTCGAGCCCTGCTTCTTGACCTTCTCCAGGACCTGCGCGCTCGTGGCATACGCCAGGGTCTTGGCCGACTGGTCGTAGCCGGGGTCGTACTGCACGGTGGTCTGGGCGACGTCGGAGGTCTCGGCGTTGTCGACGAGCTCGACGACGTAACCCTGCTTACGCAGCTCCTTGGCCACCTGCTTCGCCTTGCCCTTCTCGGCGGTGCCGTTGAGGACGTTGACGCGGATCTGCTCGGGCGCCGTCTTCAGCAGCGGCTGCTCGCCGCCCGTACCCCCGGTCGGGGGCCAGGCAGTGTCGTTCTTCATCGCGTCCCAGATGGGCTTGGCTGCCTCCGTGTTGACGCTCACGGTGGCGTTGTCGCCGTTGGGGGTCCAGGGGATCGTGGTGAAGGTCACGTTGCCGGGCTTCAGGTCCTTCAGGCTCAGGGCGAGGTCCTTGAGGTTGTTGATGTCGGCGAGCTGGGGGTCGGCCGTGAGGGACGACGTGGCCGCATCGAGCAGGCCGATGAGCGCGGCCGGATTGAGGAGCGTGCCGCTGCTGAGCACCTTGCGCAGGAGGGAGGACAAGAACGCCTGCTGGCGGCGGATGCGCGAGGTGTCGGAGCCGTCGCCCAGGGTGTGCCGGGCGCGGACGAAGGCAAGTGCCTCCCTCGCCCTCGACGAGGTGCTTGCCCTTGTCGAGCTTGAGTCCGCTCAGCGGATCGTCGACCGCCTTCGTCAGGCAGATCTCGACGCCGCCGATCGCGTCGACGATGCGCTTGAAGCCGCCGAAGTCGACGAGCATGAAGTTGTTGATGTTCAGGCCCGACATCTGCTCGACGGCCTTGATCGTGCAGCCGGGTCCGCCGATCTCGATGGCGAGGTTGAAGCGGGCGGTGTACCCGCCGACCTTCTTGCCGTCCTTCTTGCAGATCGGCAGCGTGATCATCGTGTCTCGGGGGATGCTGACGCCGATGGCCGACTTTCGGTCGGCGCTGATGTGCAGGACGATGACGGTGTCGGAGTGCTGCGCGTCGCCGAACTCCTCCACGCTGCCGAAGCCGCCGTTGCCCTTGCCGGCCCGAGTGTCGCTGCCCATGAGCACGATGTTCAGCGGATCGTAGGTGCCCGTCTCCTCGTTGATCTCGGTGAGGGCCTGCACGGGCGGCGCGGATCCGAGCTGCTCGCTGATGTCGACGGCGGTGACGTTGCCCTGCAGCTGGCCCATGACGACCGTGACTCCGGCACCGACCACGGTGGCCACGAGGATGAGGGCCGACACCACGGCGAGGACCACTCGCGACACGTGCCGCGAGGCGGTCGGACGGGCGGAACTCACCGGCTCGGGCTCCTCATGGTGGGTCGGGTGTCGACGGGGACGGGTGATGGGAAGGTGTCGCCATGGTAAACGGCGCGAGCACCTTAGAGACGCACGCCGGTCCGTCCGGGTTCCGCCCCCCTCACGAACCTGTAACCAAAGTGACTAATGAGGCTCGTGGGAAATGGCAAAGTTCGCGGTTCTGTGGCACCGTGGAACCACGGTGGGCGTCCGCGGGGCGTTCGCATGCTGTTCCGACGTCTCAAGGAGCCCAGTGGTGACCGTCCGGCGCCTCGTCGTGGCCCCCTTCGTGGTGGCCGCCCTGCTCGCCGCGACCGCCCTCGCGCCCTCGGTGTCGGCCGAGGACGCGCCCGTCGACCCGACCGCGCCGCCGGCAAGCTTCCCCGTGGTCGGTGCCGGCTTCGGGCACGGGGTGGGGATGTCGCAATGGGGTGCCTACGGCATGGCCAAGGCCGGCTTCGACGCCGCCGGCATCGTCACGCACTACTACACGGGGACGAACGTGACGCCCGTCCAGGACGACATGGACGCCCGGATCAACCTCCTGAACCAGGTCTCGTCCGTGAAGGCTCGCTCGGAGCCACTCGATCCAACGGGCGGGGCGGTCGAGGTGACCATCGGGCCTGTCGTGGTGGTCGGCGGTCCCGCCGACGAGTTCAGGTTCGCGCTCGACGGCGCCAACGTGTCGGTCCAGAAGGTCACCGGCGCCGAGAAGACCGACCTGGGGGTTGCCCCGACCGTCACGGTGCGCTGGGCGGGGACCCGCGCCCCGGGCACCGCGGTCGGTGGCGCCACGCTGCTCGACGTCGGAGGTCCGAACACGTCGCTGGACTCTCCTGGTCACCGTTACCGATACGGCTTCCTGGAGGTCGTCCCCGTGTTGACGTCCGCGGGCATGCGACTCAACGCCGTGAACGTGGTTCGCATCCACGACGAGTACCTGTACGGGATCTCCGAGGTGTCCAGCTCGTGGCCCGGTGCCGCGCTGCAGGCGCAGGTGCTCGCGGCGCGCTCGTACGCACTGAGCAAGGTCGCCCGTGGCGTGCGGCAGGGATGCTCGTGCCACATGGACGACGGTGGTGGTCCCTACTACGACCAGACGTTCACCGGCTGGGGCAAGGCCAGTGCGGCCCAGGGGCAGAACTGGGTCGATGCGGTGAACGCGACGATCGCGTCGGAGACCACCGGCCTGGCCGTCCTCTTCGACGGCAAGCCCATCAGCGCGTTCTACAGCGCATCGAGTGGCGGGGCCACGCAGTCGGTCAAGGACGTGTGGGGTGGGGACCTGCCGTACGCCGTCAGCGTGCCCGATCCGTACATGCAGGTCGACGCGAACCCCTACCGCTCATGGACCGTCGAGGTCTCCCAGTCGCAGATGGCCAAGGTGTTCGGTGTGGGCGCGGTCGTCAAGGTGGAGGTCACCGAGCGACTGACGTCCGGTGCCATCAGGACCGTGAGCGGCACGGCCGCCGACGGATCCGTCGTCACCCGCTCCGGCGGGCAGTTCCAGAGCGCTCTCGGTCTGCGCTCGTACTACGTGCTGACGATCGGCGGCGCCCCTGGAGCGCCGTTGCCCGGTGCCGCCCCAGCCCCGGCCCCGGCCGCCCCCGCTCCTGCACCCGTCGCGGTGCCGGCGCCTGCTCCCGCCCCTGCGCCAGTGCCGACCGTGACCCCCCGTGTCGTGTCGCTCCTCACCCCGTCGGCCGTCACGACCAAGGCGGGCAAGCGGTACAAGGTCGTGGGAGTCGTGCGCCCGGCCAAGGCCCGGCTCCAGGCATGGCGCCAGTCGCTGGTCGATGGGCAGTGGAAGACGATGCAGACGACGACGACCAGCGCGAAGGGCCGCTACCGCTTCGTCATCAAGAAGGCGAAGCGTCCGGGGACGACCGGTACCTTCCGCGTGCTGGTCGTGAAGAAGGGCGCCGTCGTCGGCGTGAGCCCCCAGTTCACGGTCACGGTCCGGCGATAGCGCTCACGTGCTCGGCGGCGACGACGGCCGCCTCGTCGATCGACCCGGTCGTGAGGACGACCGACGCGCGCAGGGCCACGGGCACCGCGATGGCGGCGAGCCAGGCGTCCGTCTCGTCGAGGCCGGCGCCGGCCAGGAGCACGCCCCCCTCGGTCAGGCCCCACGCCGCGGCCCTCTGGTGTGCCAGGTCCAGCACCTCGGCTGCCGACAGCCCGCCCAGCGTCGGCGTCCGCAGGGCCGGAAGGAGGCCGTCCGGAGGCTCGAACAGGTAGGCGTCCGGCTGGAGCCGCACCGTCAAGGTGGCGTCATCGGCGCCGACGGGAAGGGCCTCCCCGATGGGCAGTCCGAACGGATGCAGGGACACCACGGCGAGGGGGGAGCGGTCCTCGGCCGCCAGGCTCACGGCCTCCTCAGGCCCGGAGACCGTCAGGTCGATCGGAGCAGCCGGGTCCGCGGCGGGGTCCTCGTCAAGGACGAGCACACAGCCGGCCGTCCAGATGCCTGCGCACCAGGCGGCCCGCTGCCAGTGCACCGGGACGTGGGCGGCCACCGTTGACCCCGGTTCGAGGTCGTACTCCGATCGCAGGGCATTGGCGATCTTCGCCGCTGCGTTCTCGAGCGATGTGACCGACAGCTCGACGCGCTCCCTCCTGTCGCCGTCGACGAAGGTGACCAGCGGTGCACCGGGGTCGCCGCGCTTGCGCGCCTGAAGCAGCGTCCAGATGTCGCTCACGGCGTCAATCTATTGGCCGTGTGGCACCCTTGCCCCGTGACCGAAGCCGTGCTGCTCGTCGGAGGACAGGGAACCCGCCTCCGTCCGCTCACCATCAACACCCCCAAGCCGATGCTGCCCGTGGGCGGCGTGCCCTTCACCGTGCACCAGATCACGCGGGCGCGAGACGCCGGTGTGACGCGCATCGTCCTGGCGACGTCCTACCGGGCCGAGGTGTTCCGCGACTTCATGGACGAGGCGGACCTCGGCATCGAGATCGTCATCGCCACCGAGGACGAGCCCCTCGGCACCGGTGGCGCGATCCGCCATGCGCTGCCGTACCTGGAGAGCGGACCCGACGAGTCGGTGCTGGTCTTCAACGGCGACGTGCTGACGGGGGTGGACATCCGCGGGCTGGTCGATCATCACCAGGCCACGTCGAGCGACGTGACCTTGTACCTGACGCCGGTCGAGGACCCGCGAGCCTACGGACTGGTCCCGACCGACCTCTCGGGTCGCGTGCTCGCCTTCCTCGAGAAGCCGACCACCGACGAGGAGATCGTCACCAACAACATCAACGCCGGCTGCTACGTGTTCAAGCGCAGCATCATCGATGCCATCCCGGCCGGTCGGCCCGTCTCGGTCGAACGCGAGACGTTCCCGGGGCTCCTCGAGGCGGGTGCGCTGGTGACCGCCGTCGTCGACCGCGGCTACTGGCTCGACCTCGGCACTCCGCTCGCCTTCGTCCAGGGCTCCTGCGACCTCGTCCTCGGCGCCGCACCCTCACCGGCCGTGCCCCGTCACGGCGACTTCCTCGCCCTCCCGGGGGCCAGCATCGCGTCCTCGGCGCAGGTGCATGGCGGTTCCGTCGTGGGCCGCGACGCGGTGGTCTCCGATGGCGCCGTCGTCAACGGCTCGGTCCTTTTCGACGGGGCTCGGATCGCGGAGGGGGCGCACGTGATCGGCAGCATCGTCGGCGTGGGTGCGGTGATCGGGGCCGGGACGGTGCTGCGCGGCGTCGTCATCGGCGACGGAGCCGTCATCGGCCGCGGCAACGAGCTGCTGAGCGGTGCCCGCGTGTGGCCGGGCGCGGAACTGGCCGATGGCTGCGTCCGGTTCTCCTCCGACTCCTGACCGGCAGGTCGACTGGCCGGCGCCGTACCGCGTCGACCTCGCCGCTGTCCTCGGGCCGTTCGCCCGAGGACGTCATGACCCGACGGTGCACGTCGAGCCTGGTGGCGCCCATTGGCGCACATCTCGCACACCCGACGGTCCGGCCACCCTCCGACTGACCACCAGCGATCGGGAGGGGTCTGGCTCGAACGTGGTGCATGGCTCGGCTTGGGGCCCGGGGGCGGGCTGGGCCATCGAGTCGGTTCCTGCCCTCCTGGGGTCGGCCGACGACTGGGCCGGATTCCCTCACGAGGACCTGCCACCCGCGCTCGTGCCGGTGTGGCACAGGTACCACGAGCGGTGGCGCGTGCCGCGAAGCATGCGCGTGCTCGAGGCGCTGGTGGCGGCCGTGTTCGAGCAGAAGGTCACCGGTGTGGAGTCCAGGCGCTCCTGGTCGACGTTGGTGCGGGAGGTCGGGGAGCCGGCCCCGGGCCCGACGCCACGGGCGATGCACGTCTTCCCGGAGCCGAAGGCGATCGGCCTGGTGCCGTCGTGGAGGTGGCACCGCTGGGGTGTCCAGCCGCATCAGTCGGCGACGGCGCTGCGCGTCGCAGCGGCCGCTGGGCGGATCGAGCAGTGCTCGGTGCTGCCGCTGGATCAGGCGCGACGACGGCTGCGATCGATCGACGGCGTCGGGCAGTGGACCGTGGCCGAGACGGCGGCACGGGCCTTGGGCGACGCCGACGCGGTGTCGTTCGGCGACTTCCACCTCGCCGTACAGGTGGTCTACGTCTTCACCGGTCGAACCGATGGCGACGACGACCAGATGGCCGAGCTCCTTGCGCCGTTCGCCGGTCACCGCCAGCGGATCCAGCGACTGGTCGAGCTGTCGGGCATCAGCCGTCCGGCGAGAGGGCCGCGCGCGACGATCAGCGACCATCGCCACCGCTAGTTCGTCAGAGGTGCGCGCGGGCCAAGCAGAACCAGTTGCCCTCTGCCCCCCCGTCGAGTGGCGGCTCGTGGCGGCCGAAGAGCTCGAATCGGCCGCCACGAGCCGCCACTCAGCAGCCCTTCCGACAGGACCTCGCGCTACGGCCTGGCGTATGACCACACGGGTGAGACCCGCTCGTCGCTCACGACATGGCCGGCCGCGGCCAGCATCGGCAGGAGGACGCCGTCGTTGAACCGGCGAAGGTCCTCCGGGGTCCGCCAGACATCGCAGATCACGAACCCGTCGCCGTCGGGCCGGACGACGTGAGTCACGAGTCCCTCCGGCGGACCGCCCATCTCCTCGATAGCACCAGAGACGCCGACATCGAAGGCGTCGAAGTCCGCCTTAGAGGCGTTCAGCACGCGGATCTCCGCAACGACCATGTCGATTCTCCTCGCACGTGCCATCGGCGCTCCGTTGCGAATGCCTACTCCTCACACCGTTGGATCGTCAAGAGTCCTGCCGACACCTCGCGATCACCACTGCCTGGCTCGGCGCCGATCACCGGTTCCACCCTCCCAGCCCGCGCGCTCTCGGACGGACTCCCGGCGACTCCTCGCCTACCCTGAAAGGTGCGAGCGCGAGGCCGGCGCTGTCGCCGCGCCACGCCCAGGGAGGCGCACCATGGCACCTGCAGCGATCCGGACCCTCGGACTCACCAAGCACTTCGGCACCGTCGTCGCCCTCGACGGGCTCGACCTCGAGGTGGCCCCAGGGGAGATCTTCGGCTTCCTCGGTCCCAACGGCGCCGGGAAGTCGACCACCATCAAGCTGCTGCTCGGCCTCCTGCGGCCGACGCGCGGAGAGGCGTGGCTGTCGGGCGTCCCGGTGTCCGACGTGGAGAAGGCGCATCGCCTCGTCGGCTACGTCCCGGGCGACGTGTCCCTGTGGCCGAGCCTGACCGGTGAGGAGATCCTCGTACTGCTGGGCAACCTCTCGGGCGGCGTCGACGTCCGGTTGCGCGACCAGCTGATCGAGCGCTTCGACGTCGACCCGAGCCGACGGGCTCGCTCGTACTCGAAGGGCAACCGGCAGAAGATCGCCCTGATCGCCGCGTTCATGACGCGGCCCAGCATCCTCATGCTCGATGAGCCCACCGTGGGCCTCGACCCGTTGATGGAGGCCGAGTTCCAGGCGCTCGCCCGCGAGGCTGCGGCCGACGGCCAGACGGTGTTCTTGTCCTCCCACCTGCTCGACGAGGTCGAGGATGTCTGCGCTCGAGTCGCCATCCTGCGCGCGGGAGCGCTCGTCGAGGTCGCGGCGCTCGAGGATCTGCGGCGCCTGACCGCGACGGTGCTCGAGGCATCCTTGGACGGTCCCGTGCCGAACCTCGACGACCTCGACGGCGTGCTCGGCGTCGAGCCGATGACCGGGGGAGTGCGCGTCACCGTCAGTGGCTCCCCTGGTGACGTCCTCATGCGCCTCGGCGCTGCCGGGATCAACCGCCTGCACAGTCATGCTCCGACCCTCGAGCAGATCTTCCTGACGTACTACGAGACCAGCGCGACGCAACGCGACGCCGTCGCGGCCGCGCATGGTGCGTCGGTGCCCGGACCGGACGACCGGCCATGAGTGCCCCCGCGCACGCGCAGCTCCGTCATCCCCATGGCTTGACGGAGCGAGCCCATGCGTCTCGCGCCCGTCGTCGAGGTGATGCCTCGCCCCCACGCGCCGCCCGCCCGTGCCGCGCGGTCGCGGCCCTGACCGTCCGGCAGACCCGCCGCTCGGCCGGCCTGCTCGTGGTGGCCGGAGCGGTGTACATGCTCTTGGAGGTGGCGACCTTCCGCAGGGTCTACCCGAACGGTGTCTCGCCGCTGCAGTTCCAGATGTTCGAGGACAACCCCGCCGTGCGGATGATGCAGGGCTCCCCGGTCGCCCTCGACACGGCTGGCGGCTTCGCGGTCTGGGACGCAGGCTGGTTCATCCAAGCCCTGCTCGCCGTATGGGCGATCCTCACCACGACACGACTGCTTCGCGGCGAGGAGGACCTCGAACGCACTGACCAGTTGCTGGCCGGCCCCGTGCGGGCGTCGACGCTCACCACCGTGGTCCTGTCCGTGCTCGGCGGCGTGGCGCTCCTTCTCGGGGTCGCGGTCGCGCTGGCCATGGTCGTCGCGGGCACGGGGATCGCCCCATCGGTGCTGCTCGGAGCGGCGCTGATCGGCGTCACGGCGACGTTCGTCGCGACCGCCGCGATCACCTCGCAGTTGGTGGACGTGCGGCGTCGCGCCGCGGCCCTGGCCGCTGGGGTTCTCGCCGTGGCGTACGTGCTTCGGATGCTCGGCAACAGCGCCGACGCGCGGTCGTGGGTGCGCTGGCTGACCCCGCTGGGCTGGCTGGACGAGCTCAAGCCGTACGGCGACCCCGATCTGCGGGCCCTGCTCCCTCTGGTCGTCGTGCCCGCGCTGCTTGCGGGCGTCGCGGTCCTTCTCCGCGGGCGCCGCGACACCGGAGGCGCGCTGCTGTCCCGTGAGGCCGGCCGGGCGGCTCGTCTGCGTCACCTCGGGGGGCCCACCGACTTCGCTTGGCGCAGCAACCGTGGCGTTCTGCTCGGCTGGGTCGTCGCGCTCGCCGGCTTCGCCCTCGTCATGGGCTCCCTCATCGGCACGATGGTCGAGTGGCTCGCCGGCGACCAGTCGTATCAGGAGCTCATGGCCTCCGTCGGCATGGACGTGGCTCTGAACACGCTGGGATTCCTCGCGATGCTCGGATCGATGTTCGGCGTCGCGGTCGCCCTTCACGTCGCCTGGCGCCTGGGCTCGGTCCGGGCGGAGGAGGAGTCCGGGCGCGCGGAAGCCGTGCTCGCCCGACCCGTCTCGAGGTTGCGGTGGCTCAGCGGCCACGCCGCGCTCGCGTTCCTCGGCGGGCTCGTCCTTCTCGTGGTCAGCGGCACGGCACTGTGGATCGGCGTCGTCGCGTCGGGCGCGGCCGGGATTTCCTGGGCTGACGCCCTGAAATCCGTGCTCAACACGATCCCCTTGGTTGTACTCGTCGGTGGACTCGCCGTCGCCTGCTTCGGGCTGCTGCCCCGGGCCACGACGGCCATCCCCGTCACGCTGACCGTCGTCTGGTTCGTCCTTGCCATGGTGGGACCGGCCCTCCAGTGGCCGTCATGGGTGCTGGACCTGTCGCCCTTCACTCATCTCGCGTGGGTCCCGATGGTGCCCTGGGCCGCCACCTCGGGGGTCGTGATGACCGTCATCGGCCTGGCGCTGCTGTTCATCGGGCTCGTCGCCTTCCATCGCCGCGACATCACCGAGGGTTAGGGCCCAGCCCCGGCGCGCCTACCGAAGGTCGAGGAACCGGGAAAGGTCCCGGGGGCCTCGTTGGGGCGGCGATACGGCCGCGCGGCCCACCGCCACGGCACCCAACGGCTGCCACGAGTCGGGCAGGTCCAGCGCCGCCCGCACCGTCTCGGGGCAGAAGAGCGTCGAGGAGATCCAAGCGGAGCCCCATCCGTCGGCGGCCAGGGCCACCATCAGGTTCTGCACCGCCGCTCCGCCCGCGACGACGAACAGGTCCCGCTCGAAGCCTCGGCGACGCACGTCCGGGTAAGGGTGCGCGGCGTCGGCGAGGTCGAGGAAGGCCAGCACGATGACGGGTGCGTCGCGCAGCACCCGTCCGCGGGCGATGCGGCGTTCGATCGCCGGCGCGTCGTATCCGTCGACCTGCGAAAGGTCCTCGGCCCAGCGGTCCCGCATCGCGTCGAGCAGCGCCTCGCGCTCGACGCCGGCGCGAAGGGCGATGAATCGCCATGGCTCGGTGTGGTGTGGCGCGGGGGCGCTCACCGCAGCGGCCACAGCCGCCCGCAGCGCGTCGTCGGGGACAGCCTCGTCGGTGAAGGCGCGGATCGTGCGCCGGGCGAAGGGGGCGCCACGCCGGCCCTCGGCCACCGCCTCCTTGGTGCCGAGGGAGAACAGGTCCTCGTCCAGCGGACGGACGGCCGCCGCGGCACCGGGACCGTCGTCGTCCGTGACGCGGTCGGCCAGGCCGCGCACCATCGCGACCGGGCTGCCGCCGATCTTGCCCTTCACCAGATCGGTGGCCGACGCGATCTCGTCGGCGATGGCGACCACTGTCATCTCGAGCGTCCGGCCGAAGCCGTCGACCCGTCCCGTGTGGTCGTCGAGCACCTGCACGCCGGCAACCCCGATGGCGGCGTCGGCGACCCCCAGCCGCCAAGGCCGGCCCAGGGTGTCGGTGATGATCACCCCCACGCGCGCGCCCGTGGCGGCGTGGATGCGCCCCCTGATGCGCCGGGCCGACTCGTCGGGATCGACGGGAAGCAGGACCACGTGCCCGGGCTCGACATTGCTGGCGTCGACGCCAGCGGCCGCCAGCACCAGGCCCTGCCGGTTCTGCACGATGCGCGTCGTTCCGCGGGGGGTGACCTTGGTGGCGACGACCCGGACGGTCTCGTCGTCGATCGCGGCGTCGCGGCTGCGAGCCACGATGACCCGACCCTCGGCCTTCGCCACGACCTTGCTGGTGATGACCACGATGTCGCCGTCGGCGATGCCGGTGCGACCGCCGGGCCAGGGGGCCGACGCGAGCGCGTCGATGACGATGGCGGCAAGGTCATCGCCGTCCGCGATGCGTCCGATCCCCTCGACCGCGACGATCTCGAGTGCGCGCATGGTCACGGGCGGGCGCGCCACGTCTCGGCGGCAGCGAGGCACTCGGCAGCCAGGCGAGCCGTGGCGTCGACGTCGGTCATCATGGCGGGGACCGCACGGCAGTCGATGCCGAGTCGATTGACGTCCTCGACACAGTCGGCATCGGACGAGTCAACGAGCCAGGCGTCGATCAGACCGCCGGATGAGCGGGCGCCATAGTGCTCGGCCACCGCGAAGGCCGACGTCTCGACGCCGATGGCGGCAAGGCAGGCATCGGCCATGCCCCGAACGGGCGCGCCTCCCACGATGGGAGAGACGCCGACCACGGGAGCGTGCGTGGCGCGCACGGCCGCTGCGATGCCGGGCACCTGCAGGATCGTGCCGATGGACACCACCGGGTTGCTCGGTGGCAGCAGCACCACGTCGGCGGTGGAGATGGCTTTGATGACGTCCGGTCCGGGCCGGGCGGTGTCGATGCCGATCACCGTGAAGCCGTGCGTGGGCAACGCGGCGCGGTAGCGGATCCACCACTCCTGGAAGTGGATCGCCGAGCGGAGCGGGGTGCCGTCGGGGGCGGAGCCGTCGTCGGGGCGCTCGACGATCACGTGGGTCTCGGCCCGGTCGTCGGACATGGGCAGCAGCCGCACTCCGGGCTGCCAGTGGTCGCACAGTGCCGTGGTGACGTCCGTGAGGGTGTAGCCGGCGGCCAGTGACTGCGTGCGCACGAGGTGCGTGGCGATGTCCTTGTCGCCGAGGCCGAACCAGCCGGGCTCGACCCCGTACGAGGCGAGTTCGTCCTTCACGGTGAACGTCTCGCCCTCGCGACCCCAGCCCCGCTCGTCGCTGATGCCCCCGCCGAGGGTGTACATCACCGTGTCGAGGTCGGGGCAGACGCGCAGGCCGTGCACCCAGATGTCGTCGCCGGTGTTCCCGATGACCGTGATGGAGGATCCCGAGTGCTCGCTGGCCAGGAGGGCCTTCAGGCCGCGCAGGAAGCGGGCACCACCGATTCCTCCGGCCAGGACGGTGATCCGCATCCGGCCATCCTGTCAGACCGGCGTCGGGAGGTGGCGCGATGCGCGACTCGCGGAGCAGGGCCCCGCGAGCCGTGGAATCCGCCCCGGGTGCTCCAGAATGTCGCCATGACCGACACCACTCCCGAGCCCGAGGCGCGGGCTGCCGACGTGCCGGAGCCGGGCGGAGCCGTGGAGCCCGTGTCGGTCCTGGAAGCGGAGCCGGTTCCGGAGCCGGAGCCCGCGCCCGCGCCCGAGCCCGCGCCGGAGCCGGAGCCGGAGCCCGCGCCCGAGCCCGCGCCCGAGCCGGAGCCGGCGCCCGAGCCGGCGCCCGAGCCGGTCACCGAGCAGCTGCCCGCCATTCCCGCGATTGCGGGCGTTGTCGCCGAAACGGCACCCCAGAGTCCGGAGGTCCCGGCGCCGGCCACCCATGCGGCGTCCCATCGTCGTCGTCGGTGGCCGTGGATCACCGCGCTGATCATCGTCATCGTCCTCGTGCTCGCGTCGGCCGGCGCCCTCTGGTACGTCAGCGGGCTCATCGGGGCGGGCGCGA
The DNA here is from genome assembly GCA_016717115.1 of Actinomycetota bacterium. GTDB lineage: Bacteria > Actinomycetota > Actinomycetes > S36-B12 > S36-B12 > UBA10649. Next base: position 89,629 of record JADKGE010000001.1, on the reverse strand, counting down.
GCGTCGATCGCGGCGAGGAGCCGTTCCCGCTCACCGTGAACTCTGCCGACGGGGGCACGGTGTCGTACGCCGGCCCCACGGGCGGCTGGGTCGATCAGGGCCTCATGGGCGTGGCCACAGCGGAGGGCGGCTACGCGCAGACGACGCAGCCGACGACGGCCGGAACGGGAGAACGGGCCACGACGCAGCGGGTGATCACCAGCCAGGTACTGCCACCGCCCGCTGCCGCCGGCCAGGCGGCCGCGATCGACGGATGGTTCTTCCCGCGCAACCCGAAGGTGGGCCTGGGCCTGGAGTATCAGGACGTCGTCTACGACAGCCCCCTGGGCGCGACGCCCGCCTGGTTCCTACCGGGCACGTCGAGCACGTGGGTCATCTTCACCCACGGTCGGGCCGCAACGCCGCTCGAGGGCCTGCGGATGGCGCAGACGGTCAGCGCGCTCGGTTACCCGATGCTCCTCATCAGGTACCGGGACGACGCGCGCGCGCCAGCCGAGGACGGCCTGGGCAACTTCGGCGCCACCGAGTGGACCGACCTCGAGGCCGCGGTGCAGTTCGCGCTGGACAACGGAGCCGAGAAGGTGGTGCTCACGGGGGCCAGCATGGGCGGCTCGATCACGCTGGCCTTCCTGCAGAACTCGCCGTTGGCCGACCGGGTCGCGGGGGCCTTCCTCGATTCGCCGTTGACGGACTTCGGGCAGGTCGTCGAAGTGGGTGCCAAGGACATGGGCCTGCCGGACTTCGTCACCGCCGCCGGCATGCAGGTGGCCACCTGGCGATACGGGTTCGACTGGACCGCCACCGACTACACGGCCGACGCGGCTGCGTTCACCACGCCGATGCTCGTCGTCCAGGGCACGGCAGACGACACCGTCGCGCCCGTGGTGGTCGAGGACTTCGTCGCTGCCGCGAACCCCGACCTCGTCTCGTTGGAGCTGTTCGAGGGAGCGGGTCACGTCATGTCCTGGAACATGGACCGTCCCCGCTACGAGAGCCTGCTCAGCGAGTTCCTGAGGACCGTGGCGCCGACGGGGTGACCCCATCGCTGGCGGCGCGCGCGTAGGCGACTTTTCGGGCGAATTCCAGCCGCCACGCGGGTTGATCGGTCAATTCCTGAAGAAAAAGGCACGAGTGTGTCTGATATGTCCGAATTCCACTTGACTTAGGTAAATGACACCGCTGTAATGCGGTCCGACGGCGATATTCGTCGAGGTGGGTCGAGGAGGTTCTTCGGGTGGCTGACATGGTGCTCGTGCCCCTGTCCGACGTCGAGGAGTTGGCATGGCAGGAGCGCGCCCTGTGCGCTCAGACCGACCCTGAGGCCTTCTTCCCCGAGAAGGGCGGCAGCACTCGCGAGGCGAAGAAGGTCTGCCTCTCGTGCGACGTCCGCGTTGAGTGCCTGGAGTATGCACTCGGTTCCGACGAGCGCTTCGGCATCTGGGGCGGGCTGTCCGAGCGCGAGCGCCGGCGCCTCAAGAAGCGGGCTGTGTAGCCGGTCGTCGACGTCACCTCGCACGGTCGGCGCGGGTCAGCGTCCCGTGACAGGTCACCACGTACAGTGAGTCAGTGATGGACGACGACGCGGATTCCTCCGGCCTGCCGCCGCGTCCCTCGGGTCCCAAACCGCGCGACTACCGCGCCGTCGATCCGTGGGCGGCCGCAGCCGACCCGCCCGCGTTCGTCGCTGCCTACCTCGAGGAGGAGGGCGACGACCCAGCCGCGACAGCCGACCCGGCGGCGGGCGCCACCGAGGGGGAGGGTGGCGACTACGGGGACCGACTGGACGACTGGTCCATCGAGACGACCGACGAGACCGGTGCCGTGCCCGACACGGGGGTGCGGCTCCTCGCCGGATCGCAGCCCGATGGGCACACGACGGAGTGGTTCAGCGTCGAGGACGACCTGGCGCAGGAGGACGACGTCCCGGCGTTGCCCCGACGTGTGCATCACGTCACCGCCGTCGTCGTCAGCCACGATGGAGCCGTCTGGCTGCCCGCGGTCCTGACCACTCTGGCGCAGCAGACCCGCCCGCCCGACGCGGGAGTGGGCGTCGACACGGGTTCGGTCGACGAGAGTGCGGCCATGCTCGAGGGCTCGTTCGGTGCCGACCGCACCGTGCGCCTGGATTCCTCAGCCGGATTCGGCGACGCCGTGCGGGCCGGCCTGCGACACCTGGGTCCTCCCGTGCACGAGGCCTTCACGCCCGAGGCCGTCGAGTGGGTGTGGCTGCTGCACGACGACAGTGCGCCGAACCTGCAGTGCCTGGACGCGCTGCTGAACACCGCGGACGACAACCCCAGCGCGGCCGTCCTCGGCCCGAAGATCCTGGGGTGGCACGACCGGCGGCTGCTGCTGGAGGCCGGCGTGACCGTCACCGGCTCGGGCCGGCGCGTGACGGGACTCGAGCGGCGCGAGCACGATCAGGGCCAGCATGACGGCGTTCGCGACGTGCTCGCGGTCAGCTCGGCGGGAATGCTCGTCAGACGTGACGTCTGGACTGCGCTCGACGGCTTCGATCCCGCGCTTCCGCTCTTCCGCGACGACATGGACTTCTGCTGGCGCGCGCATCGCATGGGCGAGCGGGTGCTCATCGCCACTGACGCGGTCCTTCATCACCGTGAGGCATCGGCTCACGGACGCCGGGCCGACGACCTGGCACCGCGTCCGCATCGCGCTGACCGCGAGGCGGCCGTGCATGTGCTGCTGGCGCAGGCGTCCGTGCTGTGGGGGCCGTTCGTCGCGGTCCGCCTGTTCCTCGGTGCCTTGGTGCGAGGCGGCATGTACCTGCTGGGCAAGGACGTGGCCGCCGCCCGTGACGAGGTGGGCGCCGTCTGGTCGGTGGCGCTGCACCCGTCGCGACTGCGCGCCTCCCGAGCGCGGACGAATCGCACGGCCACCGAGCCGGCGAGCGCCGTTCGCCCTCTGCGGGCGGGCACGATGCAGCAGGTCCGGCACGCGGCCGAGGCCGTCACGGGCATGCTCACGACCAGCGGCTCCGCGGGGCCGAGCGCCTCGGTCAGCGCCCTCGACTCAGGGCCGGTCGGCGACGACGCCGACTTCATGGCCGACGGATCGGCCGGACTCCTGCGCCGCATCGCCACGACGCCAAGCTTCCTCATCCTCGTCATCCTCGGCATCATCGCGGTCATCGGGACGCGCGGGCTCTGGCTCGGCGAGGGGGTGCTCCAGGGCGGCGCGCTGCTGCTGCCGCCCCCGGGGGCCGGTGACCTGTGGGAGACCTACCGGCAGGCGTGGCACGACGTCGGGCCTGGGTCCACCACACCCGCTCCTCCTTACCTCGCGCTCATCTCGGGCGTCGCTGTCATCCTGCTGGGCAAGGCGCCGGTCGCCGTGACGGTGCTGCTCCTACTGGGGATCCCGCTCGCTGGCTGGAGCGCGTACTTCACCCTGCGCGGCCTGGTGTCCAGCACGGTGATCCGCCTGTGGGCAGGAGCCGCCTATGCCCTGCTCCCCGCCATGACGGGCGCCGTGGCGTCGGGTCGCATCGGAACGACGATCGCGGCGATCGTGCTGCCGTTCGCCATCCGGTCGCTGGTGCGCATCTCCCTGCCCGGGGGCACGCTGCGTCGTGCCGCCGGCACGGCCCTGATGGTGGCCGTCGTCCTGTCCGTCGCGCCCGCCGTGTGGATCGTGCTGGTGGTGGCGGGCATCGTCGGCGTCATCTTCCTGAATCGCCACGACGGCGTCGCGATCCGGCCGGTGCTCGCGCGCCTGGCCGTCGGCCTGCTGGCCCCGTTGGTGCTGCTCGTCCCGTGGTCGCTGTACATCGTCACCAATCCCTCGATCCTGCTGCTCGAGCCGGGCATCAACAGTGCCGCGCTGACCGACCCCGACCTCAAGCCCTGGGACGTTCTGCTCCTGCACCCCGGCGGGCCGGGCATGACGCCCCTGTGGCTCACCTTCGGCATCGTTATCGCTGGGCTGGTCGCCTTCCTGAGGGTCGACCGCATCCGGGTCATCGGGGCGATCGGGGCACTCGGTGGGCTGGCGCTGCTCATGGGACTGGTCCAGACGATGATCTTCGTGACGCCGCCGGGTTCAGCAGCAGAGGTCCGGCCCTGGCCCGGTCAGGCCACTGTGCTGCTGGGCCTGGCGATGATCGCGGCAGGTGCGGTGGCGCTCGACGGCCTGCGCGCCCGTCTCGCCGGCTCCAGCTTCACCCTGGGTCAGCCACTCGCCGCGGTCGTTGCGGCCTTCGCGCTGCTTGCGCCGGTGCTGGCGGCCGGGTGGTTCGCCGTCGGCCTGACCTTCGTGGTGCGCAAGGCCCCCGCCACATCGGTGCCCGCCTTCGTCGCGGCCGACTCAGAGAGCGCTCAGGCACCGCGCACCCTGGTCATCGACGATGACACCGCAGGCCGGGTGCGCTATTCGCTCCTCACGGGTCCGGGGCCACAGCTCGGCGATGCCGAGACCGGGCCACCCGTGTCGGCGTGGGAGCAGCTCGACCCTTACGTGGCAGCCATGGCCTCCGGACGGGGCGGCGACGAGATCGAGGCGCTGGCGGGCTACGGAATCCGCTACATCGTGCTTGCCCGGGGAACGTCGCAGAGCCTCGTGCCCACCCTCGACGGCGAGCCCGGGCTGCGCCGCCTGTCCAGCTCCGGCGGCGAGGTCCTGTGGCGGGTTGCCGGCACCACCTCGCGGGCCCGGGTGGTGGCCGACGACAAGCAGACCCCCGTCGGCCTGGCCGACGGCGGCACGGTCACGGCCGACCCGTACATCGACCAGGCACTGCCCGACGGCACCGGATCGCGCATCATCGTCATCGGCGCCGGACAGGATCCGGGGTGGACCGCCTCCGTCTCGGACGCATCGGGAAACCGGACCGACCTCACCGCGGTGGCCGGCCCGGGAGTGATGCAGTGGGCGCAGGGCTTCGAGGTGCCTGCCGGGACCCCGAGGGTGACGGTCAGCTTCGACGGCACGAGCCGCTCCCTGTGGCTGTGGCTTCAGGTACTCGTCCTTGCTGTCCTCGTCGTCCTGGCGCTTCCTGAGCGCCGCCGCCTCGACCCTGATCCCGACGTCGACGACGACACCGATGCCGTCGTGGCCCGGCGAGCCGCCGTCGCGGCAGCCGAGCCCGGAGCCGATGTCGAGGCCGTCGCCACGCCCGACGTGCCCGACGAAGAGGCGCTCGCCATGCAGGCGGACGAGCGGCTGATCGACGAGGCGCGGTCCGCACCGACGCCGGACCAGGAGGCCTGACGTGGCCCGACGACGCATACGCCTGGAGAAGCGTGCCGTGATCCCGCCCGTCGAGGGCACCCCGACGCCGGTCGCCGACGATGTCAACGACCCGACGATGGACCCGACCCGGACCGAGGCGGCCGTCGGGTCCGACGATTCAGCGTCGGCGTCCGGGCGCCGCCGGCGCATCTCACGGCCGGCAGTCCCCTCAGGCGTGTCCCTCGGCGGACTCAAGACGCTCGGCATCGTTGTCGCCGTCGTTGTCGTCACGACACTGGCTGCCACGCTGCTTCAGGCACCGACGCCACCGCCAGCAGCCGGGGCCACCACCGTCGAGCCCATCGGCTCGGCGGTGCTGTTGTGCCCGGAGCCCGGTGCCGGATCTGACCTGGGCGTGCGGGTCACGGCCGCGGTGGTTCCCGGGCAGCCGGGCCAAGAGGGATCGGGCAACCCCGACGGCGCGGCGAGCGCGGCGGGGCTTGAGACGCTGCCCGGCAAGGAGTCCGCGTCCTCGGCCATCACCGTTCCGGGCGGACAGGCGCAGATCGAGGCCTTCGGGACCCGGCTGCCGGCCATCCGCGCGTTCGGCGAGGGCACGCTGGCACCAGGGCTCGTGGCCGATCAGTGGGGTCGCGACCCGGGCGGCCAAGGCAGGGGGATGGCCTCGACCGCCTGCGCGCCGGCCGCGTCCGAGTTCTGGTTCGTGGGCGGTGGTGCGATCGCCGGCCGCCAGACACGCATCGTGCTGGTGAATCCCGACGACACGTCTGCGGTCGTCGACGTGCTCGTCCACGGGCCCGATGGACTCATCGACGCCCCCGCCGGTCGTGGTCTGGTGATCAAGGGCGAGGACCGCCTCGTCGTCCGGCTCGACGTGCTCGCACCGGGGGTCACCGCGACCGCCGTGCAGGTGCTCGCACGTACCGGCCGGGTCGGTGCCTCGGTCGACGACGAGCAGCAGGCGGGCCTGGCCACGGTGGGCACCGACTGGATCCCGCCGGCGGCCGCCCCCGCGACCAAGGTGTTCATCCCCGGGATCGTCAGCGGCGACGGCGCCCGCGTGCTCTCGGTCATGGCCCCGGGTGGTGACGATGCCGTCGTCAACGTGCGCATCATCGGCCCGGACGGCACCTTCGCCCCGGCCGAGCGGTCCAAGATCGACGTTTCGGCCGACTCCGTCGTCACCATCGACATGGCGCCGGTTCTCGACAAGGTCCCCGCGACGCTCGAGCTCACCGCCAACGTCCCGATCGTGGCGGGCCTGCGGGAGTTCTTCGGCGGCAGGAACGTGCAGGCCGAGACGGCCTACACCGCCGGGGCCCAGCCGTTCTCCGGCCCGGCGGCCGCCAGCGGACTGCCCGTGCGTCCCAACACCGACGTCCGTGTCTCGATCACCGCGCCCGATTCCGCGGCCGAGGTCGACATCGTCCTGCTGCCGTTCCGCGGCGGGAAGCAGGCAGCCGAGGCGACACCGGCCCGCCGGGTCAAGGTCGGCGCCGGCAAGATGCGCTACATCAAGCTCAATCCGCCGGCCGGGATCGACTGGTACACCGCGGTCGTCACCCCGGTCGAGGGCTCGGGGCCGATTCTCGTCGCGCACCGGGTGCGCGAGTCCTCAGCCAACGGCGACCTCGTCACGGGCTACCCCTGGAATCCACTGCGCGTCGAAGTGACCGTGCCCACCGCCGTGCAGGACCCTGCGGTCGCCAATCGCTGACCGGTCTCGCCCTGCGGCCGTGAGCGCCCGGACCGCCCGACGCAACGGTCGTGAAATGCGTCTCTCGACGGCGCGCCGCCCGTACGTGGCGCGCCCTTCGGACTACCGTGCGAGCGTGAGTCGCCGCCGCTGTTCCAAGCCGTCGTGCAACGGGGCGGCGGTTTCCACGCTGACCTACGTGTACGCCGACTCCACCGCCGTTCTGGGTCCGCTCGCCACCTATGCCGAGCCGCACTGCTACGACCTTTGCCACATGCACAGCGAGCGACTGACGGCGCCCCGCGGCTGGGAGATCGTGCGCATCACCCCCGACCCCGACGCGCTGCGCCCCTCGAGCGATGACCTCGAGGCTCTTGCGAACGCCGTGCGAGAGGCCGCCCGGCCGCGATACGAGCCGGGTGCCCCGCTGCCCACCGAGGTTCCGTCGGGGTCGATCGAGGTCGCCAGGAAGGGCCACCTGCGCATGCTCACGTCCGTCGACGAGATCGCGCCCGACCTGTTCTCGGGTTTCGACGAGTAGCAGTCCTCCACCACTGCGCAAGGTTCACGGTTCGCTCACAAGTCCTGGCTCCTCCTGCGGCGTCCGCCGTCGACGTGGCTCGGAGGGGTCGGCTCGGACGATAGCCTTGCCAGCGTGAGAAACCTCGACGACATCATCAAGGCGTACGACGTCCGTGGCACGTACCCCGACCAGCTGGACGAGGATCTCGCCCACCAGGTGGGCGGTGCGTTCGTCCGCGCGCTGGGCATCGCTGCCCGCGATGGCGGACCCGGTGCCGTCGTCATCGCCCACGACATGCGGCCGTCGGGTCCGTCGCTCGTCGCCTCCTTCAGCGAGGGAGTCCGCGAGCAGGGTGTGGACGTCATCCTCATCGGCCTGGCCAGCACCGACGGCCTGTACTTCGCCTCGGGCCGGCTGGGACTGCCGGGCGCGATGTTCACGGCAAGCCACAACCCCGCCCAGTACAACGGCATCAAGCTCTGCCGTCCGGGCGCCGCTCCCGTCGGGCAGGACACCGGGCTGCGCGAGATCCGGGCACTCATCGACTCGGGTGTACCGAGCTACGACGGCCCGCTGGGGGAGGTCACCGAGCAGGACATGCTCACGGAGTACGCCCGCTTCCTGCGCGAGCTGGTCGACGTGTCGGGCTCGCGGCACCTGCGCATCGTGGTCGATGCGGGCAACGGCATGGGCGGCTTCACCGTGCCGGCCGTGCTGGGCACCGCCGCCGGGCTGCCGCCGCTGCCGTTGGACATCGACGAGATGTACTTCGAGCTCGATGGGAACTTCCCCAACCACGAGGCCAACCCGATCGATCCGCAGAACCTGCGCGATCTCCAGGCCCGAATGCGCCAGACGGGCGCCGATCTCGGACTTGCGTTCGACGGCGACGCCGACCGGTGCTTCCTCGTGGACGAGCGGGGCGAGCTCGTCAACCCGTCGGCGCTCACCGGCCTGATCGCCACGCGCGAGCTGGCCAAGCACCCTGGCGCCACCATCATCCACAACGTCATCACGTCGAAGGCCGTGCCCGAGGTGGTCCGTGAGGCCGGCGGAACGCCTGTCCGCACGCGAGTTGGGCACTCGTTCATCAAGGCGACGATGGCCCAGACCGATGCGGTGTTCGGCGGCGAGCACTCCGGGCACTTCTACTTCCGCGAGTTCTGGAGAGCCGACTCCGGCATGCTCGCGGCCCTGCACGCCCTCGCCGCGCTCGGCGAGACCCCGGAGGGCACCACGTTCTCCAGCCTCCTTGCGCCCTTCGATCGCTACGCGGCGAGTGGCGAGATCAACACGGAGGTGGCCGATCAGGCGGCAGTGACGGCCGCGATCAAGAGCGAGTTCGCGGCGCGCGGCATAACCGACTTCGACGAGCTCGACGGGCTGACGGTCAGCGGCGACACGTGGTGGTTCAACGTCCGGCCCAGCAATACCGAGCCGCTGTTGCGCCTCAACGTCGAGGCGCAGGGCGAGGAGCGGATGATCGAGGTACGCGACGAGGTGCTCGACATGATGCGAGCGGGGGCCTGAGGATGACGGAGAGGTCCGGTCGTCCCGCCCCTCTCGGCATCCCGGCCGACCTGTGGGACGTGCTCGCGTGCCCATGTCCCGAGCACGCCCCGGTCGAGCCCGACGAGGCCGCGGGCCAGGTCGTGTGCACGCGCTGTCGAACGAGGTTCGACGTGCGCGACGGCGTTCCTGTGATGCTGCTCGACGAGGCGACCCCCGGACCCGAGGGCGTCGGCAGTCTCGTGGAGGCCTGAGCAGATGCTGATCGTGCGGGGGGCCGTCAAGGACTACGACTGGGGCGTCGTTGACGGACTGCAGAAGTGGAGCGGTGAGGCCACGGGCGGTCCGCAGGCCGAACTGTGGTTCGGCGTGCATCCCGGCGGTCCGTCGCCGCTTGTCGACTACAGGGGCGAGCCCACGGGGGAGCATCTGGCCGATCACTTCGACATCGACGCGATCCCCCTGCTGGTGAAGCTGCTCGCGGCCGCCCGGCCGCTGTCCGTCCAGGTCCATCCGCCGGCCGCCGTCGCAGCGGCGGGCTGGGCCGCCCAGGACGCCTCGGATCCGCGCCCGGTGTTCAGCGATCCGTTCGAGAAGACCGAGATGCTCGTCGCGCTGGGAGACTTCGAGGCCTTCGCGGGCTGGCGGCCCCTGCACCAGGCGATCGACATCCTGCTCGGCCTGCCCGGCACGGCCCCCGCCGTGTCGGCGCTGGAGTCGGGCGACATCGCCAGTGCGATCCCTCTGCTCCTGGGGGCCTCGACGCCGGCCGCCGTCCGAGGGCTCCCCGACGCCGCGCGGTCGGCAGGACTGCCGGCTCCCGAGGTCGCGGCGTACGAGACCGTGGCGCAGATGTACCCCGACGATGCCGGCGCCATGCTCTCGCCGATGCTTGCGTACCTGACGCTGTCCGTCGGCCAGGCCGTCTACCTGCCCGCCGGGGTTCCGCACAGCTACATCCGCGGCACGGGCGTGGAGGTCATGACCTCGTCGGACAATGTGATCCGGCTCGGCCTGACGCATAAGCCCGTGTTCGTCGACCGGGCCCTCGAGGCGCTCGTCGACGACCTGGAGCCGCAGTTCATGGACACCGTCTACGGCGAGCTCATCTGGCCGGTGAACTCCCCGTTCGTGGTGCGCATGCTGGAGTCGGGCATCGAGCGCATCCCTGCCGGGGCGTACCGCATACTCCTGCTGATCGATGGTTCGGCCCGGGTGGTTTCCGACCTCGCGGAGATCGCCCTGCGGCCGGGCATCGCCGCCGTCCTGTCGTCCGACGACCCGGACGCCTTCGTCGAGGCCGACGGACTCGTGGCCGTCGTCCAGTCAACCGAGCGGTAGGGGCGCGTGTGAGCACCGAAGGCGGAATGCGGGCGGTCATTGCGGCACTGCTGGCCAACCTGGGCATCGCGGTCAGCAAGTTCGTCGCGTTCTTCTTCACCGGTTCGTCGTCGATGCTGTCGGAGGCCATCCACTCCGTGGCGGACTCCGGCAACCAGATCCTCCTGCTCATCGGCAACAAGCGCGCCAAGCAGAAGGCCGACGACCATCACAACTTCGGCTACGGGCGCCGACGGTACGTGTACGGCTTCATCGTCGCCATCGTGCTCTTCCTCGTCGGCGGCCTGTTCTCCCTCTACGAGGGCATCCACAAGTGGCAGCATCCAGAGCCGCTCACCGACTGGTGGATCGCAGTGGTGGTCCTGGTCGTCGCCGTGGGCCTGGAGGGGTTCTCGTTCCGAACCGCCGTCAAGGAGACCAACCACGCCCGAGGCGACCGGTCCATTCCCGCCTTCGTCCGTGCGGCCCGCCAGCCGGAACTGCCGGTCATCCTCCTCGAGGACTCCGGCGCCCTGGTGGGTCTGGTGTTCGCGCTGTTCGGGGTGGGCATGGCCGTGCTCACCGGCGACGGCAGGTGGGACGCGGTAGGCGCCATCGCAGTCGGCACGCTGCTCGTCGTGATCGCGATCTTCCTCGCGATGGAGATGACCGCGATGCTCGTCGGCGAGTCGGCCCTGCCGGAGGAGGTCGCGGCCATCCGCCTCGCGCTGGAGGCGTCCGACGGAGTGCGCCGCGTGATCCACCTGCGCACCCTGCACGTGGGGCCCGATGAGCTGTTGGTGGCCGCCAAGATCGCCATCGCGAACAACGACACCGGCGCACAGATCGCCCGGGACATCGACGCCGCGGAGAAGTCGCTGCGCGAGGCCGTGCCCACGGCCAAGTACGTCTTCCTCGAGCCCGATCTCGACCGAACCCCCAAGGAGTAGGGCACGTGGCCCCGTCCCGAAGGCCGATCGTCGATGCCTTGGGCACGACATGGCTGGGTGATCCCGAGGGCGGCGAGGCCAGCATCGAGATCGCCGACGACTTCATCGGTCTGTACACCGGCGACCAGGAGACGCGCGTCCCGTGGTCCGAGGTCGCGGCTCTGCAGGTGGACATCCCGACGTCACGCTGGCGGCTGGCGAACGTCAGTTACTGGGCCGTCTCGGTCATGGACGCGGTCGAGGCGGTCGGTTCGACGATGACGACGTCGTCGTCATCGGCCGGGGTGACCGATATCGAGGTGCGCCTCACCCTTCGCGACGGCACTGAGGTGAGCGGGTCGGCGCGGAAGCACCAGCCGCTCGGATATCCCAGGCCGGAGGTCGAGGCGGCAGTGGCTGTTCTGCGGGGACGGGTCGGCCCGTCAGGCGTCTAGCGCCTCGTCGAACTCCTCGATGGAGTTCCGGCCGGCGTTCTTGGCCCGGTACAGCGCCATGTCGGCCTGGCGGATGACTGTCGGCGCGTCGTCGCCGGCGGCGGCCACCGCGACTCCGATGCTGACGCCGACGACCACCGCGTGCCCGTCGAGCTTCAGGGGCTCGGCGATCACCTCACGGATCTTCCGGGCGACGGCCAGTGCGTCCTCCATCCGTGTGACCGCGGGAAGGACGACGACGAACTCGTCGCCGCCGATCCTTGCGGCGAGGTCGTCGTCGCGCAGCAGCGAGTCGATCCGCCGGGCCGCCTCGATCAGGACCCGGTCGCCGGCGGAGTGCCCGTAGGTGTCGTTGACCTGCTTCAATCCGTCAAGGTCGGCGAAGAGCACGGCCAGGCGCGAGCCGGCCCGGGGCGCGTGGGACAGCACCCGGCTCATGCGGGCGAGCAGTTCGCGGCGATTGAACAACTGTGTCAACGGGTCATGCGTGGCCATGAAGTGCAGCGCCTCGCGCGCCTCTCGGGCCTCGGTGACGTTCACGAACTGGGAGACGTAGGACAGCGGCACGCCGCCCTCGTCGCGGAGCAGGCCGATCGCGTGCTGGACCCACACCGGCGCTCCGTCGGCATGGACGAGCCGGATCTCATGATTGACCGAGACCGTCTCACCGGACAGCAGCTCGTCACGCATCCTGAGGTCGACGGCGTCGTCGACGGCGTTCACGACGTCGATCATGCGCCGCCCGATCAGCCACGCGGCCTCGTGCCCGAGCATGCGGCACAGGGCCGGGTTGACCTCGACGAAGCGGCGGTCCAGGTCGACCAGAGCCATGCCGGTGGGCGCGGACGCCATGGCGAGGCGGAAGCGGCTCTCGCTGCGCTCCATCGCCTCCCAGGCCTCGATCTCGGAGTGCACGTCCCGGCAGCTGCCGGCCCGGCCGATGACGGCTCCCGAGTGATCCACGAGCGGGCGGGCGGTCACTTCCAGCCAGCGGTAGGAACCGTCCTTGCACAGGTAGCGGGCCTCGAACGTGACGCGCCCGCCCTCGTTCGCGGTCTCCCCGGCGTTGCGGACCCGGTCGATGTCCTTCGGATGCGCGAAGTCGGTGATGTGGCGGCCCACCAGCGCCTCGGGCTCCCACCCGGTGACCGTCTCCAGGGAGGGCGACACCCACTCGACGAGGGCATCGGTGTTCGTGCGCCAGACGATGTCCGAGGCGTTCTCGGCGAGAAGGCGGTAGCGCTCCTCGGACGCGGCCAGGGCGTCCTCCGCCTCGACCTTGGAGGTGACGTCGCGGGCCGCGCCGTAGATCACGACCGATCCGTCCGAGCGGTGCTTCTTCCGGCAGCGGTGTTGGGCCCAGATGGTGGCCCCGTCCTGCCGGATCCAGCGCACCGTGAACTCGAAGCGGGCGCCCGGCTCCCCCTCGAAGGCGGCCTCGACGATGTGAAGGTCGCGCGGATCAATGGAGGCGATGCCCAGCTGGGCATCTGCGTAGTGCTCCTCGGGCGTATGGCCGCTGAAGTCGACCACGGCGGTCGAGACGTACTCGAAGGCCATGTCGGGCTGGAGGCGAAGCGCGTAGACGACGTCACCGAGCGTCTCGGCGAGTTCGGCGCCGACCTCGGCGGCCGCCAGGTCCAGACGGGTCATCCCCTCGTCCGTGCGCACTGTGGATCCCCCCATCATCGTCCGTGGTCCTCCGCCCCGCGTCCGGTCATGGTAGACGCCCCGGGCCTTCTCGCCTATCGCCACGGTGCCCCCATTTGGGGACGGTATTCGCGGTGGCTGGCGATTGCCGCAGGATCTGGCAGAATACGGGGGTCGTCGATGGTCCGGAGCCCTGGTTCCCGTCGCGGCCATACCTAGTTCCTCGGCGAACCATCGAAGCCTCGTGCCGTTCGCGCCACATTCGCCTGCAAGGAGTTACGCATGTCCGTTACCACGTCCGACGGCGCCCCCGACTACAAGGTTGCCGACCTGTCCCTGGCCGAGTTCGGCCGCGACGAGATCCGCCTCGCCGAGCACGAGATGCCCGGCCTCATGGCGATGCGTGCCGAGTTCGGCACCACGAAGCCCCTCGCGGGCGCCCGGATCACCGGGTCACTGCACATGACCATCCAGACGGCCGTGCTGATCGAGACCCTCGTCGAGCTCGGTGCCGAGGTGCGCTGGGTCTCCTGCAACATCTTCTCCACGCAGGATCACGCCGCGGCCGCCGTCGTCGTCGGCCCGAACGGCACTGTCGACGCCCCGAGCGGCGTGCCCGTGTACGCCTGGAAGGGCGAGACCCTGCCGGAGTACTGGTGGTGCACCGAGCAGGTGCTCATGTGGCCGGACGGCAAGGGCCCGAACATGATCCTCGACGATGGCGGCGACGCCACCCTCCTGGTCCACAAGGGCAAGGAGTTCGAGGCCGCGGGCGTCGTTCCCACCGCTGATGATTCGACATCCGAGGAGTACGCGGTCATCCTCGAGACCCTGCGCCGCTCCTTGAGCGAGGATCCGCAGCGCTGGACCAGGATCGCTGCCGGCATCAAGGGCGTCACCGAGGAGACCACCACCGGGGTCCACCGCCTGTACGAGATGATGCGTGAGGGCTCGCTGCTCTTCCCGGCCATCAACGTGAACGACTCGGTCACCAAGAGCAAGTTCGACAACAAGTACGGCTGCCGTCATTCGCTGATCGACGGCATCAACCGCGCAACTGACGTCATGATCGGCGGCAAGGTCGCTGTCGTGTGCGGTTTCGGCGACGTGGGCAAGGGATCCGCGGACTCGCTTCGGGGCCAGGGCGCTCGCGTGATCGTCACCGAGATCGATCCGATCTGCGCGCTGCAGGCGGCCATGGACGGATACCAGGTGGCGCGTCTCGAGGACGTCCTTGACGTCGCGGACATCTTCATCACCGCGACCGGCTGCTACGACGTCATCACCGCGGAGCAGATGTCGCGGATGAAGCACCAGGCCATCGTGGGCAACATCGGTCACTTCGACAACGAGATCGACATCGCCGGCCTGTCCGCGATGCCGGGCATCGTCCGCAAGACGATCAAGCCGCAGGTCGACGAGTGGACGTTCCCCGACGGTCACTCGATCATCATGCTGTCGGAGGGTCGCCTGCTGAACCTCGGCAACGCCACCGGCCACCCGTCGTTCGTGATGTCGAACTCGTTCACCAACCAGGTGCTCGCGCAGATCGAGCTGTACACCAAGCTCGACGAGTACCCGCTCGGTGTCTACGTGCTGCCGAAGCACCTCGACGAGAAGGTGGCGCGCCTGCACCTCGATGCCCTCGGCGTTCGGCTCACCGAGCTGAGCAAGAAGCAGGCTGAGTACCTGGGCGTCGACCAGGCCGGCCCCTTCAAGGCGGACCACTACCGCTACTGATCGATCGAACGAGGAAGGGCCGCCCCCGTGCGGGGGCGGCCCTTCCTCGTTGCCGTGGCTGTGGGGGCGACGTATCAGCCGTCGGTCGGTGGCGGATCGGCGTCGGCGGGCGGTCCCGGCCGGGGCTTGCGCCTCAGGACGAGGATGCCCGCCAAGAAGAACACCGCACCGAGGACGGCCCAGAACGCGTTGCCGGTCATGACGCTGCCCTTGGCGACGCCCAGTCCCTGCAGGATCCAGACGGCTCCGACAACGATGAGCACGACGCCGACGGCTCGTTGCATGGGATTCATCTTGGTGAGGTTCACCGTGTCCGCCTTCGCTCGTGATGGCCGTGCCTGCGCGAGGGTACCGGCTTGCGTGCGCCCGGCGGGGCGAGGCGGCGTTACGGTGGTCGGGTGACCCGAGTGCTGCCGCCCGCCGACTATCCGGGCTGCCCCGTCACGGTCACCGAGGCCCGGGCCGCGGATCGAACCCTCCGCATTCCCCGATGGGGCCTGTGGGACGTGTTCTGGGGGCTGATCGCCGCCGTGTTCATCGGTGTGGGTGTGGCCGCCGCCCTCCTCGTCGTCGATGCCCCCGTTGGGCTCCAGATCCTCGTGGGGGTGTCGGTGCCGTGGCTCGCCCTCGGCGGCTGGCCCCTCCTCGTGACGGCGTGGCGCGGGAACGGCCCCGTCATCGACCTCGGCCTGCGCCTGACCTGGTCCGACGTGGGCTGGGGTGCCGTCGGTGGGTTCGCCAGCCTGGTCCTGGCTGCGGTGGCAGCGGCCATCACGGCCGTATTCGTGCCGGATCTGACGTCGACGGCGGCTGAGGCGGCCGACGAGCTGCTGGCGGACAGCAGCCGGCTCGCCATCACGCTCTTCGCCCTCATGGTGATGGTGGGCGCACCCATCGTGGAGGAGATCTTCTTCCGCGGGCTGCTGTTCGCGTCCCTGCGCAAGCGCGGCCTGGGCGCGGTGCTGACCATCGTCATCAGTGCTCTCGTCTTCGCGGGATTCCACTTCGAGCCCCTGCGGTTCTTCGTGCTGCTGCCCACCGGACTCGTGCTCGGCTGGGTGCGCTGGAAGACCGGGTCGACGGGAGCGGCGATCGTGACCCACGGCCTCCTCAACGCCCCCGGAGCCGTATTGCTCCTCCTCGGTGGACAGGGGATGTCACCATAGGCACATGACGGTGACGCAGCCTGGCCCGCCCATGGCGCCCCGAGGACGGGTTCTGGTCGTCGATGACGATGCCGCCCTCTCGGAGATGCTTGGCATCGTCCTGCGGGGCGAGGGCTTCGAGCCCGTGTTCTGCAGCGACGGCGCCGAGGCGCTCAACGCCTTCCGCGAGAGCAAGCCCGATCTCGTCCTGCTCGATCTCATGCTGCCCGGTCGTGACGGCATCGACGTGTGCCGGGCGATCCGCGCGGAATCGGGCACGCCCATCGTCATGCTGACGGCGAAGAGCGACACGATCGATGTCGTCGTCGGACTCGAGTCCGGCGCCGACGACTACGTCGTCAAGCCGTTCAAGCCGAAGGAGCTCGTGGCCCGCATTCGCGCCAGGATCCGCCGCAATGACGAGGTGCCGAGCCCCACGCTCGTCGTGGGCGACCTCGAGATCGATGTCACCGGCCACACGGTCAAGCGGTCGGGCGAGGTGCTCTCCTTGACGCCACTGGAGTTCGACCTGCTCGTGTGCCTCGCGCGCAAGCCCGGGCAGGTCTTCACTCGTGAGGTCCTGCTGCAGGAGGTGTGGGGCTACCGGCACGCGGCGGACACCCGGCTCGTCAACGTTCACGTCCAGCGGCTGCGGGCGAAGGTCGAGCGCGATCCCGAGCGTCCCGACATCGTCCTGACCGTGCGCGGCGTCGGCTACAAGGCAGGCCCGGCCTAGCCGCTGGCGTTCCATGAATCGATTCCTGTCCGCCGTGTCCCGGGTCCTGTTCGCCGTGCCGCGCGCCATCGCCCGCCTGTGGCGTCGGTCCCTGTGGTCACGCGTGACGGTGACCACTCTCGCCCTGTCGATCATCGTGGTCGGCGTCCTGGGGTTCTCGCTGCTTTCGCGGGTCACCTCCGGACTGCTCGGGGCCAAGGAGCAGATCTCGGTGGGCGAGGCGTCCGCTGGCCTCGGCGAGGCGCAGCGCATCCTCGACGCTGCCGACACGGGCCCCTCGACGCCCTCGCCGGCCCGGCTGGTCGACAGCGTCGTAAGCGCGCTGGCCGCCCGCGCCGGCTCCCCGTCCACGTTCGACGTCCTGCTCCTGTCCTCCCAGCCGTCCAGCGACGCCCCCGAGCGCGGCACCAACCTCGTTGCGGAGTCCAGCGTGCCCGAGGCGCTGCGCCTCGCGGTGGTCCAGTCGCAACGCCAGTCGTGGACGTACACGGAGATCCAGTTCCTCGACGGCCGCGTCAGCCCCGGCCTCATCGTCGGCGCGCCGCTGCTCGTGCCCACCGTCGGGCCGTATGAGCTGTACTACCTGTTCCCGCTGACCCAGGAGCAGCTCACGCTCGACCTGGTGCGAAGCTCGGTCATCGGTACCGGCATCCTCCTGGTGCTGCTCCTGGCCGGGGTGTCGTGGCTGGTCACGAGGCTCGTCGTCAACCCCGTGCGAGCCGCCTCGCAGACGGCGGCACGCCTCGCGGAGGGCCACCTCTCCGAACGCATGGTGGTGTCCGGCACGGACGACCTCGCGCGGCTGGCTACTTCGTTCAACGCCATGGCCGCCAGCCTGGCGCGCCAGATCCGCCAGCTGGAGGAGCTGTCTCGGGTGCAGCAGCGTTTCGTGTCCGACGTCTCGCACGAGCTGCGCACCCCCCTGACGACGATCCGCATGGCCGCGGATGTCGTGTATGACGATCGGGACCTGCTCGATGCCCCGACGTCCCGCGCCGTGGAACTCCTCCAGAACCAGTTGGACAGGTTCGAGGAACTGCTCGTCGACCTCCTCGAGATCTCTCGGTTCGACGCCGGCGCGGCGGTGCTCGATGCCGAGCGGATCGACATCATCACCCTTGTCGAGCGGGCCATCGACGCGGCGACGCCGCTCGCCGAGCGCTCCGGCATGACCATCCGGCTGTCCTCCGAGGCGACGACCTGTGCCGTCGACTGTGACCCTCGGCGCCTCCACCGCATCGTGCGCAACCTGATCGAGAACGCGATCGAGCACGGCGACGTGCGCGGCGTCGACGTCACCGTGGGCAGCAACGACGAGGCCATCGCCATCACCGTCCGCGACTACGGCGTCGGTCTGCGGCCCGGGGAGTCGGCGCTCGTGTTCAACCGGTTCTGGCGCGCCGATCCGGCGCGAGCACGGACCACCGGCGGTACGGGGCTCGGCCTGGCGATCTCGCTCGAGGACGCGCGCCTGCACGGCGGCTGGCTCGAGGCATGGGGCGAGCCGGGCAAGGGCGCCTGCTTCAGGCTCACGCTGCCCAGGGATCGGCGTTCCGGGTTCGACCGGTCTCCGCTGCCCCTCGAGCTGGGCTATGAGCTCGAGGCCGTCGCCACGGTTCAGCCCGTGGTTGCGGACGTGCCGGGCGAGCGCTCCGCGTCGTCGCCGGCCGCCACCTTCGTCATCAACTCCGGGGACCGCACGTGAAGCCCGCCCTGCCCGTTCGCCTGGCGGTCGCCATGGCCGCGATGGCCGTGCTGGCGGCCTGTGCGACAGTGCCGTCCTCCTTCACCGCGCAGGTGCCGACGACCGGCCCGATCGAGCAGGGCGAGCAGGTGGGCGTCGACCGCGAGGACCAGTTCATCCGCGTCATCGCGCGCGGGCCGCGCGACGGAATGAGCCCGAGCGAGGTTGTCCAGGGCTTCCTCGACGCGTCGGCGTCGTTCGACGGCGACCATGCCGTCGCCCGGCAGTTCCTCACCAGCTCGGCCAGCCTGGACTGGGACACGAATGCGGGTGTCAACGTCTACGAGGGCGCCCCCGCCCTGACGGAGCTCGGACGATCGGTGGTCATGACGGCCGTGGAGTCGGGCACGATCTCGACGAACGGCCGGTTCGAGGTCGACGGGCCCAACACCGAGCTGAGGGAGATCTTCACGCTCATCGAGGTCGACGGTGAGTGGCGGATCGACACGTTCCCCCAGGGCCTCCAGCTGTCGCAGCCCGACGTCGATCGTGCGTTCCGCAGCTTCGCGGTCTACTTCTTCAACCCCACCTTCGACACGCTCGTGCCGGATGCGCGGATGGTCCCGGTCATCGGTCCCGGCCTGGCCACCACGCTGATCAGGCGGCTGGTCGCCGGCCCCAGCGAGTGGCTGCTGCCGGCCGTGCGAACCGGGTTCCCGGATGGAGTGCGGCTGAACATCGATGCCGTACCGATCGAGGCGGGCATCGCACGCGTCGACCTCACCGCGGGTGCCCGCAAGGCGGACGACCGCACCCGGCAGGCGCTCTCGCAGCAGATCGTATGGACACTTCGGCAGCTGCCCGACGTGCAGGCCGTCGACATCACCGCGGGGGGCCAGCCTCTCGTCGTGCCCGGCACGCCGTCGCCGCAGCCGCGCGATGCCTGGCCGCAGGTCGATCCGAACGGGCTGCCCCCGGGGGCCTCGGGATATGCCGCCCGACCCGACGGGGTCGTCCGGCTCATCCCGTTGGGCGTCCGCCAGGTGCCGGGCGGCGCCGGCACGGGCGACATCGCCCTCGTCGACATCGCGATCTCGTTGGACTCCCAGTCGGTGGCCGGGATCGATCCGGACGGGGCCGTGTGGAAGGGCCGGCTCGTCGAGGGGGCCCCGCTGATCCGGATCCGGGATCCGGGATCGCCAACCGGACTCGCCTTCGACCGGTCGACGTCGGTGTGGCTGGTCGATCCCGAACAGGGCCTGCTCTCCGTGGCCGGCGACGGCACCGCCTCGCCCATTGCCGTGGGCGGTCTGGCGAAGAAGACGACCCTCATTGCGGCCATCCCTTCGCGCGACGGCACGCGCGCGGCGCTCATCGTGCGTCGAGGGCCCCGCACGGCGCTCCTCCTCGGTCGCGTCATCCGATCGTCGGGCGGTGCCACCCGCATCACCATCGACGAGCCCATTCGCGTGGAGGCTCGCCTCGTCGAGGTGGTCGACGCGGCCTGGTCAGGAGCAGACACCCTGTCGGTGCTCGGCAGCGAGAGCGCGGGATCGCTCCAGGTGTTCGACGTGGACATCGCGCGCGGCTCCTCGACCTCGCGGGGCACACCGGAGGCCCCGGTGACGGTGGCTGCGGCTCCCGGCCTGCCGACGATGGTGGGGGCGGCCGACGGGCTGATCTACGAGCTCTCGGGCGGTGCCTGGCAGGAGCGCGTGCGAGGCTCCTCGCCGGTGTTCCCCGGCTAACGAGCCGGATGCTCGGCGGCAGCGATCGTCGCGATGCCTCGCACCGTGACCCCGGCCTGCCGCAGGGCGCGCACGGCCTCGGTGACCGTGGCACCGGTCGTCATCACGTCGTCGACCACGATCACGGGGGCCATGGCTGCGGCACGCCCGCAGGGAGCCAGTGATCGAGCGACGAAGGCACCGGGCAACCGCCGCTGCCGTTCCGCGCGGCTGAGGGTCTTGGCGGGCGCGTCGTCGACGCTGCGCATCAGCAGATCCGCGCGACGGGCCTGCACGCCTCGTCGGAGCAGGTCCTTCTGGGCATGCCGGACGATCGCCCCGAGGGCGTCGAAGCCGCGGCGTGGGCGACGGTGGCCGGGGATGGGGACGAGTGCGCACGAGTCGGCGTCCCACGGTGCGAGGGAGGCGGCGATGGCGTCCGCGAGGAGGACGCCCAGCGGCGCCGCGAGACCGAGGTGACCGTCCTCCTTGTACGCCAGGACGATCTTCTGCACGGTCCCGGAGTACGTGGCTGCTGCAACGGTGGCCGGGAGCGCGGCCCGGGCGTGCACGGGGTGGGGCGGGCCACGAAGCGCGTCGAGGCATGCTGGGCACATCGGCGGACCGATCGCCCGGCACACCTCGCAGCAGCGGCCAAGGACGAGGTCGGCGACATCGCGGACGAGGGTGGTTGGGTTCACGGCGCAAGGCTGCGGCAGGCCGGGCTCAGCCGGCCGGTGACCGCCAGGGCTGTGGACGGCGGCCCGACGAATCCGTCCCGGTGGATGTCCTGACGTCAGGTGGGCAGTGCGGTCAGGTGGGCAGCGACGTCAGGCCCTGACCGAGCCCGATGACCACGGCCTCCGCGCGCGACTTGGCCTGCAGCTTCTCCAGGATGCTGCGGACATGGTTCTTCACGGTGTTCTCGCTGATTCCCAGCACGGCGGCGATGGCCTTGTTGGACTCTCCGCGCGTCAGCTGGCCGAGCACGTCGAGCTCGCGATGGGTGAGGGCGGGGCCGAGGTAGTGGGCCTCCGCCCGACGCTGCGCGGTGGCGATGTCCCCGGGGAGCAGGTCGCCGACCCAGGCGTCGCGTCGTTCGCCGCGGTGCGGCAGGTGGCGGCGCAGCACCACGTCCGGGATGCGGAAGCCCACCCGCCGGGCCGCCCGGCGAGACACCTCGTTCCCGGCGTACGCGTACCAGGTCACCACGCTCAGGTCCAATGCGCCGAAGGCCCACGTACAGGCGAGCCGGATCGTCCGGGTGGCGACGCCGTGACCTCGGGCCCACGGCGCGACCATGTAGCCGATCTCGGCTCCACCGGCCCCGTCGGGCCGCACCGCGATGTTCCCGCTCCACCGATCCGACGGTGCGACCGTGACGGCCCACACCGGCGCCTGCCACCACTGCTCCGGGGTTGCGCGCGCGGCCAGCCACTCCTCGGCGTCGGCGCGCCGGTAGGGGACCGGGATCGTGGTCCACAGCTGGGTCTGCGGATCCTGGCAGGCCGCCGTGATGTCGTCGGCGTCGTCGGGTCGCGGCGGGCGCAGGGTGATGACCCCGTCGCTGAGCACGGGGGGCGTGGGGCGGGAGGCCGACGGCACGGACAGCAGTCTGGCACCCGACAGTTACGATGAGTGGGATCGGCCACACCGGCCGATGGCGTTTGTGTGCCCTCAGGGCCTCATCTGACGCGTTCCGATGGAAAGGTCGCATCGCTGTGGGAGTGCTCGACAAGATCCTTCGCGCCGGCGAGGGCAAGACCCTGCGCAAACTGAGCGCCATCGCCAAGGCCGTCGACGCCATCGAGGAGGACTTCACGTCCCTCACCGACGCGGAACTGCGCGCCCTCACCGACGAGTACAAGGAGCGCTTCGCAAACGGGGAGACTCTCGACGATCTCATGCCCGAGGCCTTCGCCACGGTGCGCGAGGCCGCGAAGCGAACCCTCGGCCAGCGGCACTACAACGTGCAGATCATGGGCGGTGCCGCCCTTCACCTCGGCAACATCGCCGAGATGCGCACCGGCGAGGGCAAGACCCTCGTCGCCACCCTGCCCTCCTACCTGAACGCGCTGTCCGGCCAGGGCGTCCACGTCGTCACGGTGAACGACTACCTCGCCGAGCGTGACTCCGAGTGGATGGGACGCATCCACCGCTTCCTGGGCCTCGAGGTCGGCGTGATCCTGTCGAACATGACGCCGGCGGAACGCCGCGTCGCCTACGG
This sequence comes from Actinomycetota bacterium, assembly GCA_016717115.1. Lineage (GTDB taxonomy): Bacteria > Actinomycetota > Actinomycetes > S36-B12 > S36-B12 > UBA10649. The sequence goes on along the minus strand of JADKGE010000001.1, from coordinate 67,080 downwards.
CGCAGACATCACCTACGGCACGAACAATGAGTTCGGCTTCGACTACCTGCGCGACAACATGGCATGGTCGGGGGAGGAGCTCGTCCAGCGGGGTCACAACTTCGCGGTGGTCGACGAGGTCGACTCGATCCTCATCGACGAGGCCAGGACGCCGCTGATCATCAGCGGCCCGGCCGATCAGGCAACGTCGTGGTACCAGGAGTTCGCCAGGATCGCGTCGATCCTCAAGCGTGACCAGGACTACGAGGTCGACGAGAAAAAGAAGACGATCGGCGTGCTCGAGGAGGCGATCGACAAGGTCGAGGACCAGATCGGCATCGAGAACCTGTACGACACGGTCAACACGCCCCTCGTCGGCTACCTCAACAACGCCATCCGGGCCAAGGAGCTCTTCCGGAAGGATCGCGACTACGTCGTCATGAACGGCGAGGTCATCATCGTCGACGAGCACACCGGCCGGATCCTGGCTGGTCGCCGGTACAACGAGGGCCTGCACCAGTCGATCGAGGCCAAGGAGGGCGTCGAGGTCAAGGCCGAGAACCAGACCCTCGCCACCATCACTCTGCAGAACTTCTTCCGGCTGTACACGAAGCTGTCCGGCATGACCGGCACCGCCATGACCGAGGCGGCGGAGTTCAACCAGATCTACAACCTCGGCGTCGTCCCGATCCCGACCAACCGCGACATGGTGCGCATCGACAATGCCGACCTGGTCTACCGAACGGAGCAGGCGAAGTTCGGCGCCGTCGTCGACGACATCGTCGAGCGCCACGCCAAGGGCCAGCCGATCCTCGTCGGGACCACGAGCGTCGAGAAGTCCGAGCATCTGTCCAAGCTGCTGAAGCAGAACGGCGTTCCCCACGAGGTGCTCAACGCCAAGCACCACGAGCGGGAGGCCGCCATCGTCGCGCAGGCTGGTCGCCGTGGTGCGGTCACGGTGGCCACCAACATGGCCGGGCGAGGCACCGACATCATCCTGGGCGGCAACCCCGAGTTCATGGCCGCGGCCGCGCTCTCGCAGAAGGGGCTGTCCCCCATCGAGGACCCGGAGGCCTACGAGGCGGCATGGCCGGGCGAGCTCGAGCGGCAGAAGAACTCCGTCGCGACGGAGCACGAGGAGGTCACCGGGCTGGGCGGCCTGTACGTGCTCGCCACCGAGCGCCACGAGTCGCGCCGCATCGACAACCAGCTGCGCGGACGGTCGGGACGCCAGGGCGACCCGGGGGAGTCGCAGTTCTACCTGTCCCTCGAGGACGACCTCATGCGGCTGTTCAAGTCGGACATGGTCGACGCCTTCCTGCGGCGGTTCAACGTTCCCGACGACGTGCCCATCGAGGCCAAGATGGTCACGAACGCGATCCGGTCGGCTCAGTCCCAGGTGGAGGCGCAGAACTTCGAGATCCGCAAGGACGTCCTGAAGTACGACGACGTCCTCAACCGCCAGCGGCTCGTGATCTACGACGAGCGGCGCCGGGTGCTCCAAGGCGAGGACATCGAGGAGCAGGTGCGCACGTTCATCACCGAGACCATCGCCGGCTACGTCCAGGCAGCGACGGCGGAGGGCTACCCGGAGTCGTGGGACCTCGAGAAGTTGTGGACGGCACTGAAGCAGCTGTACCCCGTGGGCACAACGATCGAGGAGCTCGAGGAGGCGTCGGGCGGCAGCCGGTCAGGGCTCAGCGCCGACTTCCTGGAGACCGAGCTGGTCGATGACGCACAGGCGGCCTACGACCACCGCGAGGAGACGCTCGGTGACGAGGTCACCCGGGAGCTCGAGCGGCGAGTGATCCTCTCGGTGCTCGATCGCAAGTGGCGCGAGCACCTCTACGAGATGGACTACCTGCGCGACGGCATCGGCCTTCGGGCGATGGCGCAGCGCGATCCGCTGATCGAGTACCAGCGCGAGGGCTACGACCTGTTCACGGCGATGATGGACTCCATCAAGGAGGAGACCGTCGGATACCTGTTCAACCTGGAGGTGCAGGTCAACGCTCCGGTGTCGGAGGAGGCGGCCGCGGCCGTGGAGGAGCTCACCGACGCGACCGGCTCCGAAGCGACGGCGACGCTCGCCGCTGCCGTCGCGGCTGGCGCTCAGGAGGCGGCGGCGAGTCCGAAGGCCGACGGCGGTGCTCCCGCGATCCTCGCCAAGGGCCTGGGCCCGGCGCGGCCCCAGCACATGGAGTACAGCGCACCCAGCGAGACCGGCGGCGTGACCCATGGGCAGATGGAGGTCGAGGACGGCGAGATCGTCGAGGTCGACCCGAATGCCTCGCGGGCCGAGCGCCGCAGGGCCGAACGGGAGAACCGCAAGCGTCGTCGTTAGCGCGACCGACTGCTGGCCCCGTCAGCGCATCTCGATGGCGGTCGCCAGCCAGCGGCCCGCGGTGGCCTCGAGCCGGATGGCGATGGCCTGTGCGCGGTCGGTGCCCACCAGGACGGCCGACGTCTCGACGATGCCGGGAGCGACCTCGCACGTGCGCACGGCCTTGACGACGCGCTTCCTGGCAACGCGCTGCTGGGCTCGCGCGGACGGATGCCGGGAGATGTGCGCCGCCCGACGCGTGAGCTTCGCGAGCTCGTAGCGCGACACCCATCTCGTCAGCTGTCCGGGCGGCCGCTCGCCGACGGACACCTCGGCGACGGCCCGCGCCAGCCGGGCGGCCCACAGTCGGGGGTCCGGCAGGTCGGCGAGGCCGATGTCGGGCTCGTCGGTGACCAGCCGGAGGGCAGGAGGCACCGGTGGGACGGCGGGCACGCCGGGAGCGACCTCCCACTCGAGCTCGAGGGGTAGCTGCTCGGCCGCCGGCCGCGCCCGCCCCTCCACGAGACGGAGGTCGGGTCGGCCGTCGACGGTGCTCCGGCGGGCCGGGGTGCTGGTGCTGGTGGTGGGACTGATCACGGCACTGTCCTCGCTGATCCCTGAGCTGACGCGTGGCTCCGGCCACGGTCATGGTTGGCCGCGGTGGGGGGATCGCGGGGCCGTCGGCGAGGCCCCGATTCGGGCCCAGCGTTGACGGCTGTTGACGTGTGTTTACTTGTGTTTGCTTTTGTATGGCATCGCATGAGTCGCTGTCAATACCCGGGTTCGAACCGGTGGACAGAACGTCGATGGTGCTTGTGTGCCCGGCCCGACGTCGCGCCAAACCTGCGGAGGCGACCCGGTGGACATCTCACGCCGGGATCGCGACCACGGACGTGCCGGTCCGGTCGGTTTTGCGCGGGATGTCGCATAGGGTGACGCACCATGACGGGTGTGGACAGCGACGACGACGCCGACGCAGCGGGCGACGGCGTCATCCGCGTGCTCGTGGTCGACGACCACCGCACGTTCGCCGAGCTGCTCTCACGTGCCCTCGACGCCGAGCCCGACCTCACCTGCGTCGGGCACGCCCAGGACTCGGCCGAGGCGATCATGGCCGTGCCGGCGCTGCAGCCCGACGTGGTCATCATGGATCTGCAGCTGCCCGATCGTGACGGCATCAGCACGACGGCGGATCTCATGCGCTCGCACCCTGACCTGAAGGTGCTCATCCTGACGGCGCACGCCGGACCCAGCGAGATGGCGCGAGCGGGAGCGGCCGGGGCCAGCGGATTCCTGACGAAGGACGGCGCCCTCACCGACGTGCTCGACGCGCTTCGCGGAGCCCGGCGCGGCAGCCTGATTCTTCCCCCGTCCGTGATCGCCGGGTTCGCGGCCCGGGGGCCCGTGACGATCGGGCAGACCGACGTCGGGCTGACGCCGCGCGAGATGGAGGTCCTCCAACTGCTGGGCCAGGGCCGCGACCCGCGAACCATCTCCAAGGAGCTGGGCGTGAGCATGCACACCTGCCGGGGGTACATCAAGGGCGTCCTCGCCAAGCTCGACGTGCACTCCCAGCTCGAAGCCGTGGTCGTGGGGACGCGCATGGGACTCATCCAGGTGGGCCAGGGGTCCTGATGGCGCCGGCCGTCACGTCAACTCCGGACGAATCCCGTGTGGAGAACCGGGCCGTTCGGCGGGCCGTGCGGTGGTACCTCTTCTGGAGCCTGCTGGTGCTCGTCCTCGTGGGCCTCAGCGTGATCCTCCTCAGTGGCGTCATCGTCCGCGGGACGACCTTGCGCGATGCCGAGCGAACTGCCAAGGCCGTGGCCGACACGATTGTGGTGCCCCTCGCGACACAGGCCTTCCACGATCAGGACCCGGGTGCGGTCTCGGCGATGACCCTTGCGCTCGAACTGCGGTCACGCGACGGATCGATGGAGCACGTGCGACTGTGGGAGGAGGCCGGTCTCAACGCGGGGCGGATGCTGTGGGCCGATAAATCCGCGATCATCGGGGAGACGTTCCCCATGACTCCGCACGACTTCGCGCTGTTCGGCACGGACAACGTCGTGGCGACGATCTCCGACCTGGAGAAGGAGGAGAACGCCCTTGAACGGGATGCGGGATCGCTCGTGGAGACGTACACCGGAATCACCGACTCCACCGGTTCGCATCTGCTCTTCGAGACCTACATCCCCACCGATCGGCTGTCCGACGAGACCGCGGCGCTCACATGGCGCCTGCTGGCCATCTCCCTCGGCGCCCTGCTGATCCTGTCGCTCGCCACGCTGCCCCTCGCCGTGTCCCTCGCCCGACGCGTCGACCGTTCGCAGGCCGAACGCCGACGACTCCTCACGACCGCGGTCGAGTCGTCCGACCTCGAGCGCCGGCGCATCGCTCAGGACCTGCACGACGGGGTGATCCAGGACCTCGCGGGTGTCGGCTACTCGCTGTCGTCGCTGGCTCGTCAGGCTCCCGCGGAGTCGGCACTGCGTCCTCGGCTCGATGAGGCCGCCACCATCGTCCGGCGTGACGTGTCCTCCCTTCGCACGCTGATGACGGACATCTACCCACCGGACCTCGACACGCGAGGGCTGGCCGAGGCGATCCGCGAGCTGCTCGCCCAGGAGGCGTTCGCGGGCATGACCGTGACGTACGAGGTGGACGAGCCGCTCACCCCGTCGGTGACCACCGCGCGCCTCGCCTTCCGGGTCGTGCGCGAGTCGTTGCGCAATGTCATCAAGCACGCTCGGGCGACGGCGGTCCTGGTGCGGGTCGGGCAGCAGGACCAGGCCCTCGTGTTCGAGGTGGTCGATGACGGGGTCGGCTTCGACCCGGAGGTCCCCGGTCCCAACGGCCACCTGGGCCTGCGACTGGTCCATGACACGGTCACGGACTCGGGGGGCACCCTCACGATCGAGTCGGTGCCGGGCTCGGGCACGACGGTGCTCGGCACGCTTCCCCTGTGACCGTGGTCCCACCAGGGCCGACGCGACATCGACGTCGCGGTGTGCCCGACACTGCCCCAGACAACGGAAAGCCCCGCCGCGCAGGGAGAGTTGCGGGCGGGGTCCTTCCGTGTGCAGGCCGACCTTGTACTGCGTGGTCCTCGTCGAGAGCCGTCCAAGTCTCCGCGGGGTCCAAGGCGATGGTCGGGTGGCCATCTCCGGTCTGACCTGCATCAAAGGGGCATTGCCATAATGGTGCGCCGATCCTCAGGAGGGCACTAGCCCCAAAGTTGGTTCGCGACACCCCCAAGATGGGGGGTGTCGTCACAGGGACGGTCTCCCGGGCTCATCGTGGCCGGTAACCGCCCCGCGCCGGTTTGGCCGGCCCCTCGCGTGGGCACACCGAGGCTATGACACATGATCACGGTGCCGGGGAGCACGTGTGGCTCGAGGCGGCCGCCCGAGTACAGGTGGACCTCGACGACGACCTGCGTGCCGACGCACGCGAACTGTTCGTGGCGGAGGCCGCGCGCACCCGGATGACGGACCGGACCGGGCGCGTGCGCATCGCCCTGAGGTCCGGCGCCATCCTGGAGGGACGACTGCTGGCGCCGTTCGGGCCCGATGGATCGGCATCCCTGATGCAGTCCGATGGCCGGATCCTGCACGTGCGCTGTGACGCCGTCGTCGTGATGACGGGGGCCCGTGCCGGGCTGCGGGACGAGGAGGCCTCACCATCGACGTCGATGGCCGCCTACCTGCGCGACGCCTGGTCGGCCGGCGAGGTCGTGCGGGCGCTGCTGTGCGACGGCCGGTGGATCTGCGGACGGGTCGCCTTCGTCGGGGCGGACCATGTCGACCTGGACGTGACCGGCGAACTCCTCACGATCCCGTTCGGTGCCCTGGAGGCCTGGCAGGTCGCGCCCGGAGCGTGAAGCGCGCTTCCCTCCGTGGCCGTCACTCGGTGTCGTCGGCCCCGAAGGGGTGATTCCTGACGAAGCTCCGCGTCTGGTCGTACATGCGGGCGATGAACTCCTCGAGGGCGGCGGCCTCGACCCGCCACTGGCCGCGGCCACCGATCTTGATCGCCGGCAGGTCGCCGCTGCGTACCAACGCATAGGTCTGGGCCGCCGAGATGTTGAGCGTCTCGGCGACGTCGGCGAGGGTGAGGAAGCGCGGTGCCACGGGCTGATCGTCCCAAATGGCAGCGCCGGGTGCGAGACGACGTGCCGCCTGTGGACAGCCGTTCGCGAATTCCCGCCCGGCGGGTGATCCTGTGACGGGCGGTCGAGATCGGCCCCCCTCGACCTCCGGCCAGGGAGATGGCGATGAGACGGGCAGCAGCGGGTGGTCGGGACATCGGTCGAGCGGGCGCCGGCAACGAGCAGCCCGTGGCGCGTCGGCTGCGCACGCCGGGGTGGGGCGACGTGAGGCTGTGGCTGGGCATCGCCCTCGTCGGGGTGGCGATGGTCGTCGGGTCCGCCGTGCTCACGGCAGGGGCGGACACCATCACGGTCATGCGCGCCGGCCGCGACCTGTCGGTGGGTGCCGAACCCGTCGATCTCGTCCCCGTGGCGGTCAATAGGGCGGCGGCCGGGGACGCCTACCTCACCGGAGAGGTCCCGGCGGGCGCGGTACTCAAGTGGCCGGTCCTCGCTGGCGAGCTGGTGCCCCGCTCGGCACTGGGCACCCGCGCCGCCAGTCCCACGCGTCGGGTCACCGTGCCGGTCGACCCCCTTCATGCTCCCGCCGGCCTGCAGGGCGGCGATCGTGTCGACGTGTGGTCGTCGGCCGATCGGGGCGCCGCGGCACCGGACACGCCGCCCGTGGAGGTGCTCGGCGACGTGACCGTGGTCGGGCTCGCGTCGGAGGCGGTGGGCATGGCGGGGGAGATGGGCGTGGTGCTCGAGGTCGGCCAGTCGGACGTCGCCGCGCTCGTGGCCGCCTCTCGCACCGGCGTGATCGACCTCGTTGCCGTTCCGGCGGGCAGCGTCCGGGCCGCGCCCGGGCCGACCGACCTGGCCGCCCTGTCCGGGAACCGGCCATGATCGCCGTGCTGCTCGCCACTCCCGACGTGGCCACCGAATCCGAGATCGTGTCGGTGGCGCCGCACTGCGGGCTTCGGGTCCTGCGCCGGTGCGTCGACGCGACCGACCTGTTCGCGGCCGCGGCCTGCGATCCCGATGCGCTCGTCGTGGTCTCCGCAGGGCTGCCCCGACTGGCACCCGATGTCCTCGATCGGGTCAGGGCCGGCCGGCGATCGATGGTCGTGGGTCTCGCCGACGACGCGGCCGCGGTCGAACGGCTCCGCCGCCTCGGCCTGGACGTGATCCTCGTCGTCGGCCCGAGTGCCGAGGACACCGCGCGAGCGCTGCACGACGTCGCCCAGAGGCGATCGGATCCGGCATCGCCGGGGGCAGCCGGCGTCTGGTCCACAGGGGTGTGGGGCGGCGCCGGGCCCGCGGAGCAGACAGGTCGCGATGCGGCCTGCGCCGTGCCGCGCGCCGAGTCGGGTTCGCTCGTGGCGGTGTGGGGGGCGACGGGCGCTCCCGGCCGAACCACCGTGGCCATCGGGGTGGCCGAGGCCCTTGCCGAGTCCGGTCGATCCGTCTGCCTCGTCGATGCCGACACCTACGGCCCCTCCGTCACCGTGGCCCTCGGGCTGCTGGAGGACGCGAGTGGCCTCGTCGTCGCCTGCCGGCATGCCGACAACGGAAGCCTGTCCAGCGGGTCCCTGCGGGCGGCGGCCAGCCGGGTCCGGGAGCGGTGGTACGTCCTGGGCGGGGTGGGCCGGCCCGATCGGTGGGCCGAGCTCCGACCGGGCGCACTCGAGCGGGTCTGGGACGTCTGCCGGGAGGCCTTCGATGTCACGGTGGTTGACGTTGGCTTCTGCATCGAGGACGACGATTCCGGCGCGTGGTCACGGCGGCGCAATGCCGCGGCGGTGGGCGCCCTGTCCACGGCCGATCACGTACTCGCGGTGGCGGACGCGACCGCCCTGGGGGCGGCACGGCTGGCCGCGGCCTGGCCCGCGGTGGTCCGGGCCTCAGGGTCGGCGCAGCTCACCGTGGTGCAGAACCGGTCACGCGGCAGGGGCGTCGAGCTCCGGCATGAGTGGCGTCGAGCCCTGGTCGACTTCGGTGTGACCGCCCGCGTCCATGCCGTGCCGCGCGACGACCGGGCCGCGTCCTCCTGCTGGCAGCAGGGCCGTTCGATGGGCGAGTCCGCGCGTCGTTCCCCGTTGCGGCGGTCACTGGCCGACGTCGCGGCTGCCCTCGTGTCAGGATAGAGATGCGGGACGCACCCTGTCGGGTCGTGCGCCCGGCAGTTCGCGATGCACCGAGAGGAGGCCCGCGTGCCCAGCAGGTTGACGGCGCTCGACGCGTCGTTCCTCTTCATGGAGGATGCGAGCACTCCTATGCATGCTGGCGGCGTCGCCATCTTCACGCCGCCACCCGGCGGTTTCGACCATGAGCGACTGGTCCGGCTCATCCGCAAGCGTCTGCCCTTCGTGCCGCGCTACCGCATGCGGGTGCGCGACGTCCCCTTCGGCCTCGCCCGGCCGGTCTGGGTGGACGACGAGCGCTTCGACGTGACGTACCACGTCCGTCGCTCGGCGCTGCCGAAGCCCGGCTCGCGCGACCAGCTCAACGAACTGGTCGCTCGGCTGCTGAGCCGCCCTCTGGACCGAAGCCGTCCCCTGTGGGAGATGTACCTCGTGGAGGGTCTGGCCGACGGGAACTTCGCCATCGTCAGCAAGAGCCATCAGGCCCTCGTCGACGGGCTCTCGGCCGTCGACATCGCACAGGTGATGCTCGATCCCACCGAGGAGACGGCCGTGGTGCCCGGCGACAGCTGGCGGCCCCGCGTCGAGCCCACCGAGGTCGAGTTGCTGTCTCAGGCCTTCACCGAGCTGGCCACCCGACCGGCCACCGCCGTCGAGGCAGCCCGCGACACCGTCACCGACGTCTCGCGCACGGCCGCCCGCCTCGGGGGCAAGGCGGCGGGGATGCTCTCCGCGGCCCTCGCCGTCGCCCGGCCGCCCGCGTCCAGCCCGCTGAACGTCCCCATCGGAGAGCAGCGGCGATTCGCGACGGTCGATCTCGAACTGGATGACCTCAAGAGGATCCGTAAGTCGCTCGGGGGCACCGTCAACGACGCCATCCTGGGGGTTGTGGCCGGTGCGCTGCGCGCGTGGCTCATGACCAGGGGCGAGGGGGTGGCCCAGGGCGACGTCATCAAGGCCCTGCTGCCGATCAGCATCGCGGTGCCGTCCGCGTCGTCGGGAGAGCCCGGCGGCAGCCGAGTGTCCGCCACCCTCGTGGAGCTCCCGGTGGGGGAGCCCGATCCCGCGGTGCGCCTCCAGCAGATCAGCTTCCAGCTCGCCCAGCTCGAGGCGGGCGGCCACTTCGTCGGTGCCGACGCGATCGTCAACATCGCCGGGTTCGGTCCCCCGACCCTGCATGCGCTCGGCGCCCGCGTGGCGTCGTCCCTGTCGAGCAAGGTCTACAACCTGGCCATCACGAACGTCCCGGGGCCGCAGCATCCGCTCTACGCGGCAGGGTCGCGCATGATCGCCGCGTACCCGGTGGTGCCACTGACGAAGGGCCAGGCGCTGAGCATCGGCCAGATCTCCTACGACGGGGGCGTGTACTTCGGCCTCTATGCCGACCGCGATGCCCTGCCTGATCTGGACATCCTGGTGTCCTGCCTCGAGGAGTCGATGGACGAGCTCCTCGCGCGCTGCGAGCAGTCCCGTCGCACCCTGAGGGTCGTGTCCGACAAGGCTCCCGTGAAGAAGAAGGCCCAGGGCCGCTGATGAGCGCGTCGTCCCCACGCAAGCCACGTCGAGGCCTCGTGCTCGGCGGCGGAGGCGTGCTGGGCGGAACGTGGGCGCTCGGTGCGCTCACGGCCATGGAGCAGGAGTACGGCTTCGCTGCCATCGACGCCGACGTGATCGTCGGGACGTCGGCCGGCTCCGTGCTGGCAGCTCTCATCGGGGCGGGCGCCACGTTGTCGGAGCTCGAGCATCAGTACACCGATCGGGTGGTGCCGTCGGGGCCGCTCGCGGGCTACGACTTCGACCCGGTGCGGGCTACCGGAGGGAGGCGGCCAGGACTGCCCAGGCTGCTAGGCCCCGGCTCGCCGAAGCTGATCGGCACGAGCCTGCGCAACCTGCGCCAGATGCCCGCCACGGCGGTGCTGTCGGCGTTCATGCCCGAGGGCACCCGTTCGCTGGAGCGGATCGGGCACCTGATCGACGCCGTCACGCCGATGGGGGAGTGGTCACCGCACCGCGGCGTATGGGTCGTCGCGATGGACTACGAGGACGGCAAGCGGGTGGTGTTCGGCCGGCCCGGAGCGCGCGTGGCCCCGCTCGCCAGCGCGGTCATGGCGTCCTGCGCCATCCCCGGCTGGTTCGCCCCGGTGATCATCGACGGCCGCACGTACGTCGACGGCGGCGCGGTGTCGGCAACGTCGATCGACGTCGTCGCCCACGCGGGCCTCGACGAGGTCTACGTCGTCGCGCCCATGATCTCGTTCGCGATGGACCACCCCAGCAGCGTCACGGCACGTCTCGAGCGGCGCTGGCGGGTGGAGGTGACGAAGACGGCACGTCATGAGGCCTCCGTCGTTCGCGCCTCGGGTGCGCACGTGCGGATGGTGGGGCCCGGCCCCGAGGATCTCGCCGCCATCGGGGCCAACCTCATGGACGACACCCGGCGCTCGCATGTGCTGGAGACGTCGCTGCGCACCAGCACGGCGGCCTGGCGTGCGTCGGATGACGCAGCGGCCACGGGGTAGCCGTACCGCTACCTGGCGAGCCACTCCTCGGCGACGACGACCTCCTTGGCTAGGTACCGCTCCGTCTGGTCGGCGGCCACCCGCTCGACCTTGCCACTCAGGAAGGGTATGCCTGCCTTGAACTCGCCCGCGTTCATCGCCCGGGTGGCGGCGCCGTCGGCAGTGAGCTCGATCGTGCCCTCGTAGGCGATGGGGGAGTTGAATGCGACGGTCACGCTCGCCGACGCCGAGCCGTCGTCGGCCGGCGGCCCCCACGTCTGCACCTCCGTCACGGTGATGGTGTCACCGACGAAAGGAGCAGCGAAGGACGGGACCTTGGCGGGCATCGAGCGCGTGCTGGTGATGACGAAGCCCCCGTCGTCGGACGCGACCACCTCGACGCTGACGTCGTGCGAGCCGGTGCGCTGGCCCTTCTCCTGGACGTACGCCGGATCGCTGATCATCGTCGTCACCGTCGCGATGTCGGCCGGGAAGGCCTGCTCGTACTCGAACGTCGTGGACACGTCGCTCCCGTTCCCGCGAGACGTGCTCGCGTCGTCACCTCGGATACCTCATGCTGACTGCGTGGCGGCCCTCCAATGAGGACGATGATCCCGAAGGACATCTCCGCAGTGGAGTCCTGATCATGGCACGTAGCGCGACATGTCGGACTACCGTAGCGACGAGTCGCACAACGGCGTGCGACCCACTTGCAGGATCGCGCCAGGGTGCGGTCGCAGTGACGTGTGAAGAGGCGATCACGTGACGTCAACGATGCCCAGTTCAGTGCCAGCCGAGCTGGCGGGGATCACCGACCCGCAGGAGCGGGTGCTGAGCGCCCGCTACTACCGCTATCTCGCCGAGGAAGACCACTCCAGTCATCCGGTGACCGCCGTCCGCGAGGCGGCCCGGGCACTTCTCGACCTCGGTCGTGACCGAGTGCCGGGCACGTCGCTCGTGCGCGCGTCCTCGCCTGAGGACGCGGGCGAGGCGCACTCGGTGCTCGAGGTCATCACGGACGACATGTCCTTCCTCGTCGACTCGGTCACAAACGCCCTCACGGCCGACGGCCGGGCCGTCCATCTCGTCGTTCATCCGCAACTGGTGGTCCGTCGCGACGGCGCGGGTCGGCTGCTCGAGATCCTCGACCTCGACGTGGACAAGAGTCGGCCGGCGGACACGATCGCGGAGTCGTGGATGTGGATCGAACTCGAGCGCGACTTCACCGACGACGGCCTCGTGGGCGTCGAGGAGCGCGTCAGTCGGGTGCTGGGCGACGTCCGCCTCGCCGTTCGCGACTGGCGGGCGATGCGCTCGCGCGCGGTGATCCTCGCGGAGGAGATCGTCGCCGCGCCGCCGGTCGGCCTGCCGAAGGAGATGGTCGACGAGGGGGTGGACCTCCTGCGGTGGCTTGCCGACGACAACCTGACCTTCCTCGGCTACCGGGAGTACGCGCTCGAGACCCTCGGCGACGAGGACGTCCTCATCCCTGTCTCGGGCACCGGGTTGGGAATCCTCAGCGCCGAGAACATGCCCGACTTCGCCGACACCGCCTCACGCAGCTTCGCCGCGCTGTCCCCGAGCGTGCGAGCGCTCGCCCGTGAGCCGAAGCTGCTGGTGCTGAGCAAGGCCAACTCGCGGTCGACGGTCCATCGCTCGGTGTACCTGGACTACATCGGAGTGAAGCGGTTCGACGCCAATGGCCTCGTCATCGGCGAGCGCCGATTCCTGGGGCTCTACTCCTCGAGCGCCTACACGCAGAGCATCCTCGACATCCCGATCCTGCGGAACAAGTACGAGCACCTGCTCGCGCACCTCGACTACGTACCTGGCGCGCACAATGCCAAGGATCTCCTCCAGTTCCTGGAGACCTATCCGCGCGACGAGCTGTTTCAGACCCACGACTCGATGCTCTCCGCCATCGCCGGGTCGGTCCTGCACCTGCAGGAGCGACGCCACACGAAGCTCTACCTGAGGCCGGATGACTACGGCCGGTTCATGTCCTGCCTCGTGTACCTGCCGCGTGACCGGTACACCACTGCGGTGCGCCTACGCATCGAGCGCCTGCTGATGGAGGCGTTCGGCGGCGTGGCCGTCGACTACACCGCCCGGGTGTCCGAGAGGGTGCTGGCCCGGCTCCACTACGTCATCCGGGTGCCCGAGGGCGCCGGACTGCCGCATGTCGACGAGCAGTCCCTCGAGGCCCAGGTGGCTGCCGCCACCCGCAGCTGGCAGGACGAGTTCACGTCAGCCCTTGTCGCCCGGGTCGGCGACGTCGCGGCAGCGCCGTTGCTGCGATCGCACGCCACGGCGTTCCCGGAGGCGTACAAGGAGGACTTCGGGCCGGCCAGAGCGGTGAACGACGCCCTGGTCATCGACGCGCTCGCACCTGGCGAGTTGTCGCTGGAGATCTACGAGCCGGCCAACGGGTCGCGGCGCGAGCTTCGCCTCAAGGTCACTCGCGTGGGACCGGCCATGTCGCTGTCCCGTGTGCTGCCGATCCTCCAGTCGATGGGCGTCGACGTCGTCGACGAGTACCCGTACGAGATCTCGCGCGCCCTGAAGGAGCCGGCCTGGATTCTGGACTTCGGCATGCTCCTGCCGGACATTGAGATTCCCGACCGTTCGACGCTGTCCGAGCGGTTCGAGGAGGCCTTCGGGGCCGCCTGGAACGGCCGGTGCGGAGTCGACGGCTTCAACGCGCTGGTCGTGAAGTGCGGACTGCGCTGGCGTCAGGCCCTGATCCTGCGTGCCTATGCGCGCTACATGCGCCAGATCGGGTCGACGTTCAGCCAGAGCTATCTCGAGAGCGTCATCATCGGCAACGTGGGCATCACCCGCCTGCTCATCCGGCTGTTCGAGATCCGCTTCGCGCCCGGCGAGGTCGATGCGCGCATGGAGGCCGAGGCAGCCGTCACCGCCGAGATCGAGGCCGCGCTGAACGACGTGGCGAGCCTCGACCAGGACCGCATCCTTCGGACGTTCCTGGCCCTGGTGCGCAGCACCCTGCGGACGAACTTCTTCCAGGTCGACGACGACGGCATCGACCGTTCCTCCGTCGCCTTCAAGCTCGATCCGAGCGGCATCCCCGACCTGCCGCTGCCCAAGCCGCAGTTCGAGATCTGGGTATACGCGCCGCGGGTCGAGGGCGTCCACCTGCGCTTCGGGCCGGTGGCCCGCGGCGGGTTGAGGTGGAGCGATCGCCAGGAGGACTTCCGCACGGAGATCCTCGGTCTGGTGAAGGCCCAGGAGGTCAAGAACGCGGTCATCGTGCCCGTCGGCGCGAAGGGCGGCTTCTACGCCAAGCAGCTCCCCGATCCTTCCGTGGATCGAGAGGCCTGGCTCGCCGAGGGCAAGGCGGCCTACCGCGAGTTCATCATATCGATGCTCGACATCACCGACAACCTGGTCGACGGGATCGTCGTCCCGCCGCCCAACGTCGTCCGGCACGACGGCGACGACACGTACCTCGTGGTGGCGGCCGACAAGGGCACCGCGACGTTCTCGGATCTCGCCAACTCGGTCGCCGCCGAGTACGACTTCTGGCTGGGCGATGCCTTCGCCTCGGGCGGCTCGGTGGGCTACGACCACAAGGCGATGGGCATCACCGCTCGCGGTGCCTGGGAGTCGGTGGAGCGGCACTTCCGCGAGCTGGGCGTCAATACGCAGGAGGAGCCCTTCACGGTGGCCGGCGTCGGCGACATGAGCGGCGACGTCTTCGGCAACGGCATGCTGCTGAGCAACCAGATCAGGCTGGTTGTGGCGTTCGACCATCGGCACGTGTTCATCGACCCTTCGCCCGATGCCGCATCCTCGTTCGACGAGCGTCGCAGGCTGTTCGACCTGCCCCGTTCGTCATGGGCCGACTACGACAGATCGCTGCTGTCTCAGGGGGGCGGCGTCTTCTCGCGGGCAGCCAAGTCGATCGACGTCACGCCAGAGATGGCCGAGGCTCTAGGCATCCCCATGAGCGTGACGGTCCTGACGCCCGACGAGCTCATCCGCAGCGCCCTCATGGCCCCCGTCGACCTGCTGTGGAACGGCGGGATAGGCACGTACGTGAAGGCGGAGACCGAGACCAACGTCGACGTTGGGGACAAGGCCAACGACCGCATCCGCATCGACGGGAACGACCTGCGGTGCAAGGTGGTCGGCGAGGGCGGGAATCTCGGGATGACCCAGCTGGGGCGCGTGGAGGCGGCCCGCCACGGCGTCAGGCTGAACACCGATGCCATCGACAACTCCGCCGGTGTCGACACGTCCGACCACGAGGTCAACATCAAGATCCTCCTGGACGGCCTGGTGCGAGGCGACGAGCTGCCGCAGGACGACCGCAACGTGCTGCTTGCGAGCATGACCGACGTCATCGCCGAGCAGGTGCTGGAGGACAACTACGGGCAGAACGTGGTGCTGGGCAACGCGCGAGCGGGTGCCACCAGCCTGATCACGGTGCACCAGCGGATGATCCGCGAACTCGAGCGTCTGGGCATCCTCGATCGCGCGATCGAGTTCCTGCCCGACGATGCGGAACTGCGCACGCGCCGCCTCGCCGGCGAGGGCCTGACCTCCCCCGAGCTGGCGGTGCTCCTCGCCTACTCGAAGATCTGGCTCACGAAGGAGCTCAACGCGTCGGGCATCGCCGATGAGTCGTTCTTCGCGAACGCGGTCGTCAGCTACTTCCCGCCGGAGCTTGCGGACCGCTTCGGCGACGCGCTGCACACGCATCCGCTGCGCAGCGAGATCATCACCACGGTCACGTGCAACAGCCTGCTCAACATCGCCGGCATCACGTTCGTGTTCCGCGCGATGGAGGAGACGGGCGCCAGCCCCGTCGAGGTGGTGCGGGCCGCCTCGGCGGCCATCGAGATCTTCGACATCGCGGGCATCTGGCAGCGGATCAACGAGCAGGACGATGTCATCCCGACCACCGCCCAATGCGCCCTGCACCTGGAGAACCGCCGGCTGCTCGACCGCGCGACCCGGTGGTTCCTTCAGACCCGTGGCGGATCGCTCGACGTGCAAGGGGAGATCGACCGGTTCGCCGCCGTCGTGTCCGATCGCGCACAAGCCGTGCCGACGCACCTGCTCGGCAAGGAGCGCGAGCGCTACGAGCGGCTGACCCAGCGTTTCGTGGCGGCCGGCGCACCCGACGACCTGGCACGCAGCACGGCCGCTGCGCTCGACGTGTTCGCCCTCCTCGACGTCGTCGACGTGTGCGGCCGAGCGGACGAGTCGGTGGACACGGTGGTGCCGCTGTACTTCGCCATCTCGGAGCGCTACGACGTCGACCGCACGCTGGTGCGCATCACCGACCTGCCGCGCGGCGACCGCTGGAGCTCCCTGGCCCGGCAGGCGCTGCGCAGCGACCTGTACGCCGTCGTCGCCGGCCTCACCGCCCGCCTGCTCGCCTCGACGTCCGCGGAGCTGCCCGCCCACGAGCGGCTCCTGGACTGGGAGCGGGCCCATGCCGAGGGCGTGGCCCGTGCGCGCAGCACGCTGGAGGACATCTCGTCGGTGGAGAACCCCGACCTGGCCACTCTCTCGGTCGCCCTGCGGGCGATGCGCAACCTCGTGGCCCAGGGCCTGACGACGTCCGGCACCGACTAGCCCCCGGTCGAGTGGGGAGTTGTCGGGCTTTCCGGGGGCGAGAACACCCCGACGTCTCACCAGTCGACCCGGGGGGGCGGTCCGACCTTCGTCGGTTAGGGTCGACGCTGGTCGTGCTCGAATGCACCGGCCGACCCGCGCACTGGACGACCTTGGAGTACCCGTGAACCTGCCCCCGCTCGTGGCACCGGCCGAGAGTCTGACCGTCGACGAGGTGCGCCGCTACAGCAGGCACCTGATCATCCCCGACGTCGGAATGAGCGGCCAGAAGCGGCTCAAGAACGCGAAGGTGCTGTGCGTCGGCGCGGGCGGACTCGGCAGTCCCGCGCTGATGTACCTGGCCGCGGCGGGCGTGGGCACGCTCGGCATCGTCGAGTTCGACGTCGTCGACGAGAGCAACCTCCAGCGCCAGATCATCCACGGCCACAGCGACATCGGCCGGTCGAAGGCCGAGAGCGCCCGCGACTCCGTGCGCGAGATCAACCCGCTCATCGCCGTGAACCTGCACCAGGAACGACTCGACTCGTCCAACGTGATGGAGCTGTTCGCGCAGTACGACCTCATCGTCGATGGCACCGACAACTTCGCTACGCGCTACCTCGTGAACGACGCCTGCGTCCTGCTCGGCAAGCCGTACGTGTGGGGCTCCATCTATCGATTCGACGGCCAGGCCAGCGTGTTCTGGGCCGAGTACGGTCCCTGCTACCGCTGCCTGTACCCCGAGCCGCCGCCGCCGGGGATGGTCCCGTCGTGCGCCGAGGGCGGCGTGCTCGGCGTGCTGTGCGCGTCCATCGGATCCATCCAGGTGACCGAGGCGATCAAGCTGCTGACCGGCATCGGTGACAGCCTGCTGGGCCGGTTGATGGTGTACGACGCGCTCGAGATGACCTACCGCCAGGTGCGCATCCGCAAGGACCCGAACTGCGCCGTGTGCGGCGAGAACCCCACGGTCACCGAGCTCATCGACTACGAGGCGTTCTGCGGCACCATCTCCGAGGAGGCGGCCGACGCGGCCCGGGACTCGACCATCTCCGTCGTGCAGCTGAAGGACATGCTCGATGCTCGCGATGCGGGGGAGATCGACTTCCTCCTTGTGGATGTCCGCGAGCCGGGGGAATTCGAGATCGTGAGCATCGACGGCGCGGTCCTCATCCCCAAGGGGAAGTTCCTCGACGGGTCAGCGCTGGGCGATCTCCCGAACGACAAGCAGATCGTCCTTCACTGCAAGGTGGGCGGTCGTTCGGCGGAGGTGCTCGCAGTGGTCAAGGGAGCGGGCTTCTCCGACGCCATCCACGTGGGGGGCGGGATCAATGCCTGGGTCCATCAGATCGAGCCGGACAAGCCGTCCTACTAGCCCGAAGTGTCCGCCTATCATCCGGTGAGTGGGAGAACGATACGCCGATCATCCGGTCGATGCCTGCTGAATCAGCCGCTTATCCGGACAGGGTCCGAGTATTGCTGCTGTTGCTCGATGGGTGACCGCCCGCGAAGGATCCATCCCCCCGACGCTGGGCCATCCTGAGGGTGAGGACGTCCCTCACCGAGGGAAAAGGGGCTGGGAGAGATGACAACAACGAAGAGCGCGCATACCGCACGCTGGACGAAGGGGACCTTCAGCACGTATGCGGCGGCGATGGCCGGGACGGTAGCCCTGGTTGCTGCGTGCATGACATTGGGCGCGCCGGCCGCGTCGGCCGACACGGCTCCCACGTGTCCGGCACCCACGACCGTGGGCAACGTCACGACGACGTGGGATCTCGTGGGCGACTTCTGCGTCTCGACCATCACCACGACCGCCAGCCCCACCGCCGCCGCAGCGGGACGCCACGTACACGTGCCCTGCGGGTTTCGTGCCGGACAAGTGGTCACCGCCGTCGACTGGCGTCTATCCCGGTGACAACACGTGCGTGCAGTTCCCCGCTCCGGTGCCGACGGATCAGTGGGCCTGCCCGGCCGGCTTCACCGCGGTCGGCTGGACGTCGCCATCGACAACCAGGCCCCCGAATCATTCGTGCGTGACCTACAAGACGGTTGACGTGGTCGACACGCAGCCTGCCACCGTGACGTCGTACGCCTGCGGCAGCAACAAGACGATCGGCTCCGATATTGGCCTCGATCCGGCGGTCTGCTATGAGTGGACTCACCGTGACAACCAGCAGGGGTCGTGGCAGGCGACCGGCGTGCAGCCGCACCCCAACGGATGGTCGTGCCCGGCCGGCTGGACGGGCCCGAACCACGACCACGAGTGCACTCAGGTCACCGGAACGATGCAGGTCATCGATCATCGGACCGACGCGGACGCGTCGAAGGTCTGTGCGGTTCCCGACAGCGTGGGTCCTGCCTGTGTCAACCCGCCGCCGACCTGCACCCCGACGCGCACCAATCCGGTCAAGGCTGACCACTACTTCTGCGCCCGCGGCTTCACGCCGACGGGTGAGGTCGCCGCGGACGCCACCTGCACCAAGGTCGACGAGGGCACGAGCCAGCCGGCCACCTGCTCCGTCCTGGGCGACGTCCTGACCGACGGTCAGTGCGTGACACCGGTCGTGCCGGTGGTCCCGGTCGTCCCTGCGACCGTGGTTCCCGGTGGTCCGACGCCGACGATCGACTACTGCCCCGATCTCGACGGTGTGCAGTGGGAGGGCTATGACTGTGCAGTCCCGGCAGCGCCGGTGACGGCAGTCGAGGCGGCAACGGTCGTCATCCCTGAGGCCGGAACGGTTCCCGAGGAGACTCCGGTGGTTGCTCCGCAACCCGGGACGGTCCCCGAGAAGGCACCCGCCACGGTGCCCCAGGCCGCGACGGTCCCGACCGCGGTCAATGCCGGCGGCGGCTCGTCCTCCGACGGCGCGCCGAGCCTGTGGCTCGTCGCCCTGGCGCTCCTCGCCTCGGCCACCTGCCTGGGTGCCACCGTGCGCCTCGCCTCGGGTCGCACGCGCTAGCCGATCGCTCCGAGTCGAGGCCTGACCGCTGGTGACTCGCAGCCACGAGCACGAATCGACCCCCGCCATCCCTCGGGCGGGGGTCGAATCGCGTGTCCGCGCGGCCGTATCCCATGTGCGTGCTGCCCGAGCGAACGGATCGACGCTGCTACCTTGCCTGCATGCGCCGACCTCTCGCCCGCGCCATGGCCGTCTCGTGCGTCGTCATCGCCCTCGTGGCCCTTGGCTCGGTCGCGCCCGTCCAGGCGGCTGACGGCGGTCCGGGCAGGTACCAGCAGGCGCAGGTGGGCCTGACGTACACGGTGTATGCCCCGACGTTCACGGCAGGGCTGAAGCGCACCTCGTTCGCACTCGAGGGATGCGGGTCGGGGCGCGACGAGTTCATCAACGCGAACTACGGGAGCCAGGGCCCGACGCTGACCACGTGGATCGGCATGAACCAGTCGACCAGTGGATGCATCGACGGGCCCGATGGCGTTGGTCCCGCTGCCACGTTCACCGTCAAGGGTGCCAAGGTCACGGTCATGGGCAACTGCGCCGGCGGTGCCTCGGTCTGCAAGACCGCGACCCGACGGTCTGTGCTGAAGGGCGGCTACACGACCGTCACCCTGCCGTCCGGGGGCGACGGCCTGTCCACCACGTTCGTCGAGGTCTACACGCAGCTGCTGACGGTCAAGCAGATCCGGGCGTTCCTGAACGGCCTGCACACCGTCCAGTAGCCCAGGTGCCGTGCAGAACGTGGCCGGGCGACGTCACTCGTCGGTGTCGTGCCAGTCGGCGCGTCGGTGGCTGCTGTCGCAGAACGGCTTGTTCTTCGAGTGGCCGCATCGGCACAGGTATGCCCGTGAGGTCTCGCGGATGGTCGTGCCGTCGGGAGCCAGGATGCGCACGGTGCCCTTCACCTCGTAGGGGCCGTTGGCCGTCGGGGTGATCGTCACGGTCTGCGCGTCGGCATCGATGGTCATGGCGGCCATTCTCGCGACGTATGGTCGAAGGTGCACGACGAGTCAGCCCTCGACGACGTCGCCCTCCGCGCGCGACACGTCGACGCCGATGGACTCCAGGTAGGCGACGGCCGCATCGACCGCAGCCGGATCACCGGCCAGGTCGAGGACCATCCATCCGGTGTGGTCCTGGATCGAGGCGCGGCGGATGTTCGGCACGACGTCGAACCTCGTCACGATCTGGTAGATCACCGGCTCCGTGGCCGGCCCGGGCGGAAACGTCAGGCGAACGTGCTGGTGGGTGACGGGGGAGTCGGTCATAGCGCGCCCTTCTTGGTCAGCCAGTTGAAGGCCCAGTATCCGGGAAGGGTGGGCAGCCAGAAGGTCACGAGGCGGAACAGGAGCACCGCCGAGACGGCGATGCCGGCGTCGAGTCCGCCCGCCGTGAGACCGGCGGACAGCGCCGCCTCGACGGCGCCGAGGCCGCCCGGCGTGGGTGCGGCCTGGCCGAGCGTCGCGCCGGCGAGGTAGACCACGGCGACGACCGCGATGCTCATGCTCCCGCCGAACGCCATGACGCACGCGTAGAGGACTCCGATGAACGCGGCGTTGAGCAGCAGGATGCCGCCGATGCCCTCGAGCAGCTTCATCGGCCGCTGCACGACCGTGATCAGTCGCGGCACGACCTCCTTGAGAGTCGGGCGCACGCGCTTGAGGATCAGCCGGCGGACCGCGGGGATGGCGATCAGGGCGATCGCCACGATCGCCACGGCCACGACCCCGATGATCGCCCACTGCGGCGGGTCGAAGGTGTGGTCGGACTGGGTGCCTGCCGCGATGCCGAAGCCGAACAGCAGGAGGATGTGCGCGACGAAGGCCATGACCTGGGCGACGCCCACGCTGGCGCCGGCCAGCGCCGGATGCAGCCCCGCCTTCTGCAGGAACCGCACGTTGATGGCGATGGAGCCGATCGTCGGCGGCGAGACGAGCGTCGCGAAGGATCCGGCGAGCTGGGCGAGGATCGTGCGATGCAGAGGGAGCTTCTCCGGCACGAATCCGGACAGCGACCAGGCCGCGGCCACGAACGTCAGGACCGACAGGACCAGCCCGACGAGCACCCACGCCCAGTTGGCCGTGCGCAGCAGGCCGATGAGGTCGACGTTGGCCAGCTGCGACAGCAGGACGTAGCCGGCCACCGTGCCGACGACGATCATGATGAGTGTGCGGGGCCGGATCCGCTCGAACTGGATCGACTCCGTGTTGGCGCCTGGGCCGATCTCGGCGAGGCGGTCGCGCAGGCTGACCATGAGGCCCTTGCGCTTGCGGACGGCCTTGCGGGTCACCGACGACATGGCCACCGGCTGCAGTGCGGGCAGCGCTCGGGCCAGGCCAGCGATTCCCAGGACGGTGCGACCCGTGCTGACGGCGCGTTCGACATCGGTGAGCATGGCGAGGTGCAGAGCCGGCGATGTCGATGCGCTGGGCGACGTCGCCTGCCGCGATGCTGCCTCGCTCGCCGCCGATCATCCACACGGTGCCGTCCGCCGCGCGCACCAGGTGCTGGGCGGTGAGGGATCGGTGGCTGACCTGGTTCTCGTGCAGCGTGCGGACGGCCCGCCAGGCCTGCTCGAGGTCGCCGTCGGAGATCTCGTCGAGGTCGGAGAAGCGGGTCCCGTCGATGTGCTCGTAGGCGAGCAGGCAGGAGTCGGGGCCGACCTCGATGGCCAGGAGGAGCCGGGGCTCCGGCGCGCCGGCAGCCTGGGCGGCGAAGGCCACGAGTGCGGCGTGGTCGAGGGCCTGTCGCATGTTGAAGGCGCCCGCGGCGCTGTCGTCGCGCAGCCGCAGGCCCGTGTAGATCGCGTTGGCCAGCCCCGCGCCCTCGAGGTCGCGGTCGAGGACCGTCACGATGAGCTGGCTGCCAGATCTCGTGGTGGCGATGTAGCGGCGCCCGCGCGTGGTGGACTCGCGTGCCTTCAGCACCGTGACGGGGTAGCCGCCGCGGCCCAGGGCGTCGGCCACCTCCAGCCCGCTGGGCCGGGTGGTGGGCGTGCCGACGGCGTACCGCGTGACCAGTCCCACTCCCCAGCCGATCGACAGCGAGATCGCCACCCCGGCAAGGGCGATGCCGGCGCTGAGGATCGTCACGACGACGAGGGAGCCGATGACGAGAACGGTGAGGAGGTTCCAGGGTCGTCGGCTGATGAGTCGGGACACGGTGACGAAGGCGACGAGCCCGCCGAGGATGGGCGCAGTGGCGACGCTGTCGGGGCTCGTGGATCCGGCCAGCGCCGACAGCAGGCGTGGCACCTCGGCCGCCGAGAGCGCCATGGAGACGAGGATGAGCAGGACGATCGCGAGGAGCAGGGCGACCAGCGCGTCGAAGAGCTGGCGTACCCGGCCGCGCACGACGAGCGAGACCGCGGCGGCGATGGGCAGGCCGAGGGTGCCGATGCCCCCCACGATGTTGAGGACGAGCACCACGAGCGCGGGCAGCAAGGAGGCACCGGTCGAGATGTCCGTGTCGATGCCCTGGGCGGTCTCGGTGGCGAAGTAGGCGACGAGCACGATCGCCGCCGTGATGACCACGGCGAGGACGAACCGCGCCAGGTCGAGCGGCCGGCGCAGGCGTCGGGGATGACGCCATCCTCGATGACGAGCGTGTGATCGATGGGTGACAGCGTGCCCGTGGGGGGCCCGGGGACCTCGGCGGTCTCGAGTGGCCCGGGGGCAGCGACCTGCGGGTCAGCGATCGGCGGGTCGGGCGCGGGCACGACCGGCTCGGTCACCGGGGCGGGCACCGTCTCACTCACAGACGTGATCGTGTCAGACGGGCCGCCCCCATGGTCAGACCCGGGTGGTATCCATGGCACATGCAGTGGCGACTCGACCTCACGCCGGCGCCCCCGGCAGCGCCTGCGCTGCTCGACGTCGATCAGCAGCGCGTCGTCGATCACCGCACGGGTCCGCTCCTTGTCCTCGCCGGGCCGGGAACGGGCAAGACCACCACGATCGTCGAGGCGATCCGGTCCCGAGTGGAGGACGCGGACGAGCCGCTGGCGCATGACGCGGTGCTTGCGCTCACGTTCGGCCGAAAGGCGGCCACGGAACTGCGCGACCGGGTGACGGCCAGGCTCGGCGGCGGGATCGTCCCCACGGTGGCCACGTTCCACTCGTTCGCCTACGGACTGCTCCGGCGCACGGATGCGGCCGACGACTACCTGCGACCCCCGCGGCTGATGTCGGGTGCCGAGGAGGACGTCCGCATCCGCGAGCTGCTCAAGGGCGCCGTGGCCGACGGGTCCATCGACTGGCCCGACGATCTCGTCGGTGCCCTGCCCACCCTGGGGCTCGCCAACGAGGTGCGCGCGGTCCTGGCCCGGGCGCGTGAGCTCGGCCTCGAGGGCAGCGACCTGCGACGGATCGGCAGCGCATCCGGACGCCCGGCGTGGGTGGCCGTGGGCCAGCTGGCGCGGCAGGAACAGGAGGTCATGATCCTGGAGAACGTCATCGACTACACCGAGCTGATCTTCCGGGCCCTCCTGCGCGCCAGCGAGCCAGACGTGTCAGCGGCGCTGCACCGCCAGTACCGGGCGATCTACGTCGACGAGTACCAGGACACCGACCGGCTGCAGGTGGCACTGCTCCGGGCCCTTGCCGGACCCCAGACCAGCGTCGTCGCGGTGGGCGACCCCGACCAGGCGATCTACGGCTTCCGTGGGGCCGATGTCCGCGGGCTGCTGCGCTTTCCCGACACCTTCCGCACCGCGGCCGGGGATCCGGCGCCCGTCGCCGTCCTGGGCCACACCCGCCGGTTCGGTCCACGCATTCGCGCGGCCGCCACCGCCGTGCTGGGGTCTCGGCTGCCGCCAGGCCTGCCCGTGGCGCAGGCGCGCGCACACCGAGCGCCGCTGTGCATCGATCAGGGCGCCGATCGCGACACGGTCAGCGTCCGCGTCTACGACGACCGCGGCGCGCAGGCCGCCCACGTGGCCCGCGAGCTCCGCCTGGCGCATGTGCGACGCGGCGTCGCCTGGCGCGACATGGCGGTGCTCGTGCGATCGGGCCAGCAGCTGCCCGTCCTGCAGCGCACCCTGCTCGCGGCTGGCGTTCCGGTGGTCGTGGCGGCCGACGAGATCCCCCTGCGATCCGAGCCCGCCGTCGCCGTGCTGCTGGCGGCACTCCGCGTCGCGGCCGACGCATCGTCGTCGACGCCGGCCGAGGTCATCGACATCCTCACAGGCCCCCTGGTGTCGCTCACGACCGGCGACGTCCGCCGGCTGGGTCGGGCGCTGCGTCGCGAGCACCATGCGGCCGGCACCGCGTCGCCGCCCTCCGACGTTCTCATCCGCCGCCTCGTGCTCGGCCGTCTTCTCGCCGACGTCGAGCCCGGTATGGCGGCCGATCGCGGCCCGCTCGAACCGGCCGATCCCGTCACCGTGGCACTCGATCGGCTGCGCGCACTGCTCACCGAGGTGCATGGGCAGATGGCGTCCGGGGCCGATCCCCAGGCCGTGCTGTGGACGATCTGGACGGGCGGTGGGCACCCTCATGGCTGGCCGCAGCGCCTGCGCTCGGCGGCCCTGCAGGGCAGCCGGTCGGCGGGCCACGACGTCGATGCCGTGATGGCGCTCTTCGACGCGGCCGAGCGCCTCAGCGGGCGGTACCCGGGCTTCCTCGGCGTGCGGATGTTCCTCGACTCCCTCGCCGACCAGCAGATCCCGGCCGAGCCGGTGGCCGACCGAGGCACCCGCACCGAGGCCGTGCGCCTGCTGACCGCGCACCGGGCCAAGGGCCTGGAGTGGGACGAGGTGTGGGTCGTCGGGTTGGAGGAGGGCGTCTGGCCCGACCTGCGGGCCCGTGGCTCGACGCTGCGCGCGGAGGAGCTGACCGCCTCCGGCATCGGCGCCGGTCCCCGGCCAGCCGACCTGCTCGAGGAGGAGCGCCGGCTGTTCTACGTGGCCTGCACCAGGGCTCGCGCTCACCTGCACCTGTCGGCGATTGACGAGAACGACCAGGGCGGCGACCGTCCGAGCCGATTCCTCGACGACCTGGCCGCCCGCGACGACGCGATCGTGATCGAGCGCGCTCCCGGCCGTCCCCTGCACGCGGTCTCGCTCGACGGCCTCGTGGCCGAACTGCGCTCCGTCGCGATGGACCTGCACCAGCCGGCCGCCCTGCGCGAGGCGGCCTGCCAACGGCTGGCATTGCTGGCGGCGGAGCGCGACGACGCCGGTGCGGCGCTCGTTCCGCTGGCCGACCCCGCCCAGTGGTGGGGTCTGCGCGGCACATCGCCGGGTGCCCGGCCGGTGCGTGATCCGGAGCAACCCGTCTCCCTGAGCGGCAGTGGACTCGACGCGCTGCTGTCCTGTCCCATGCGATGGTTCCTCGAGCATGAGGCGCATGCGGAGACCTCGCGCGGACCGGCGACGAGCTTCGGCAGCGTCGTGCACGCGGTCGCCGACTTCGTGGCGAAGGGCGACATCCCCGAAGACCTCGACGAGATGGATGCCCAGGTCGACCGGATCTGGTCGGAGCTGCGATTCGAGGCGCGCTGGCAGTCGGAATCGGAGCGCCGTGAGGCCCGCTCCGCCCTCGAGCGGTTCCTCGCGTACCACGTGCGCCGAGACCGCGAACTCATCGACACCGAAGCCGCCGTGGGCGCCGTCGTCACGGTGCCGACTCCGGACGGCGGCGACGATTCCGTGCGGTTGCGCGGCTTCATCGACCGGGTGGAGCGCGACGGTCAAGGGCGGGTCGTACCCATCGACCTGAAGAACATGCGTCGTGGGGTGCCGGACGCGGAGATCCCCGAGCACGGCCAACTCGGGGTCTACCAGCTCCTCCTTCGAGAGAGCGGCGCGCTCGGTCGCACCGAGGGCGATGCACTCGGTGGTGCTCAGGGCGATGCCCTCGACGGTCCGCGGGTTGATGTGGGTGGCGCGGCGCTGGTGCAGCTGCGGGTGCCGGCCGGCAAGGGTGCCGTCGAGCCGAAGGTGCAGTTCCAGGAGGCCCTCGGCGACCAGTCGCCCACGTGGGTGGAGCGGAAGCTGGGCCAGGCGGCTCAGACCATCCGCAGGGAGGCCTTCCCGGCGACCCTCGGGCCCAGCTGCCGATTCTGCGCCTACCGGTCGGCATGCCCCGCCCAGCCCGAGGGCGAGCAGGTGGCGCCATGACGAGCCGGCTGCTGACGAAGGCGCAGATCGACGGCGCACTCGGCTTCACCCTGACCGACGAGCAGTGGCAGGCGGTCTCCGCCTCGCTCGACCCGGCCGTGATCGTCGCCGGGGCCGGCTCTGGCAAGACCACGTCGATGGCCGCTCGTGTGGCATGGCTCGTGGGCAGTGACCTAGTCCGACCCGACGCCGTCCTGGGCCTGACGTTCACCACGAAGGCGACGGCGCAGCTCATGGCGTCGATGCGGTCGTCGCTGGCGGCGTTGGCGGCCGACGGTCTCCTCAGTGACCTGGACCCTGACGGGGATACGGTCGGTGAGCCCGCCGTGCTCACGTATCACGCCTTCTCGGCCCGCATCGTCGCCGAGCACGGCATCCGTCTGGGCCGCGAGCCCGGCAGCGGCGTGCTCACGGCCGGAGCCCGCCACCAGCTCGCCTTCCGCCTGGTCTGCCGCTCGTCCCTGCCGCTCGCGGGCTTCGGCCGCTCGCCGGTCGACATCACCAGCGACCTGCTCAGCCTCGATGACGAGCTCGCGGAGCTCGGCATCAGCCCGTCCCATCTGCGCAGCTTCGACGACGACATGGCCGCCATGCTGCGGTCATTCGAGCCCCTGCAGAACATCGGGCAGGACATGGTGGCCGCGTCGCTCCAGAGGTCGGTGCTTGCCGACCTGGTCGAGCACTGGCGCGGTGAGAAGGCAGCACGCGACGTGCTGGACTTCGCCGACCAGATCCGCCTGGCGAGCGAGATCGTCCAGAGGTATCCCGACGTCGTGGACGACCTTCGGGCGCGCCACGCCGTCGTCCTCCTCGACGAGTACCAGGACACGTCGATCGCCCAGCGGGTGCTGCTCCAGACCATCTTCGGCGACGGGCATCCAGTCATGGCCGTCGGCGACCCCTGCCAGGCCATCTACGGCTGGCGTGGCGCCAGCGTCGACAACATCGAGAACTTCCCCCGTCACTTCCCGCCCGCCAGCCGATCGGCGGCCCGCGCCGCGTCGCGCTTCGTGCTGTCGCAGAACCGCAGATCCGGGCCGCAGATCCTCGAGGTCGCCAATCGCACGTCTGCGCACCTTCGCTCGGTGCATACCGGCGTAGAGCCCCTGCGGTCGGCCGACAACGGCAAGGGCGCCGGCCGGGTCGCGTGCGCGGTGTTCGACACCTACTCCCAGGAGATCGCCTGGCTCGTGCAGCAGGTGCAGGGCACCCATGCCGGTGGTGGGCCGTGGTCGCAGATCGCCGTCCTCGCCGCGACCGGACGCGACCTCGTCGCCGTCGATGCCGCGCTGCGTCGGGCCGGCGTCCCGACGCAGCTCGTGGGCGCGGCCGCGCTGCTCGCCCAACCAGCGGTCATCGACCTGCGCGCCATGCTCGAGGTGATCCACGACCCGACAGCCAACCCGTCGTTCATCCGTCTGGCGGCCGGGCCGCGCTGGCGCATCGGCCCGCGGGACCTCGCGGCGCTGGGTCACCGGGCCGCCGGCCTCGCCGGCGGTCGGCAACGATCCGACGAGCCGGGCATCGACGCGGCCCTCGACGACGCGGTCGCTGGCAGCGACATCGTCGAGGCCGTCTCACTCACCGAGGCCCTCGACGACCTCGGCGACCCGACGGCCTACTCGTCGGAGGCGAGGGACCGCTTCGCACTCATGGCCGCGGAGATGGGCCGCCTGCGATCGCACGTGGGCGAGCCGGTGGCCGACCTGGTTCTGCGGGTCATGCGCACCACCGGGCTGGAGGTGGAGGCGGCCCTGGGTCAGCCGGAGATCGCGACAGCGCAGCAGCACGCCCTCGCGGCGTTCGGCGACCTCGCCGCGGACTTCACCGACCTCGACGGGCGCATGTCGCTCGGGGCGTTCCTCGGCCGCCTGCGCGATGCCGAGCGGTTCGACGTCGACCTCGAGCTGGACCTCGGCGGTCCGGCCGACGCGGTGCAGTTGCTGACCGTGCACAAGGCCAAGGGCTTGGAGTTCGGCCACGTGTTCGTGCCGTTCGTGTCCAAGGGCGCCTTCCCCGGCGGTCGCGGCCGGCCGAGCTGGCCCACCAGCGCCAAGTCGGTGCCGTGGCCCCTGCGCGACGACTGCACCGACGAGCTCGCGTCGTTCCCGGTCCTCGGCGAGGGCCCCCGGGCGAAGCACTACACCGAGTACAAGAAGGTGCTGGCCGATCTCACGACCCTCGAGAACCAGCGGCTCGCCTACGTGGCCTTCACGCGAGCGGAGCGGTCCCTGACGGTGTCCGGGCATTGGTGGGGCCCGACCCAGGCCAAGCCGCGCGGTCCCGACCCGTTCCTCCTGGGCGTCTACGAGGCGTGCCGAGACGGCGCCGGCGAGGTCGTGCACTGGGCGGACGCCCCTGGCGACGACGTGTCGAATCCGGAGGCGACCGCCTCCTCGCTGCCGATGCCGTGGCCGGCCGATCCGTCGCCGGTGCGGCTGGCGGCCCTGGAGCAGGCGGCCCGGGCCGTGCGGGACGTCACCGATATGCAGCAGGTGCTGCCCGGCACGGCGGGGGAATCCGCGCGGAAGGGCGCCGTTGCGGGGGTCGACCTCGCCCGGCTGGAGCACTGGGACCTGCTCGCGTCCGCGCTCGTCGACGAGGCTCGCGAGCAGCGAGCCGTCGATCGCGTGGTGCGCCTGCCCGATGCCGTGTCCGCGAGCCTGCTGATGCGGGCGCTCGCCGATCCGGGGGCGGTGGCGCGCGACCTCGCCCGGCCCATGCCACACCCGCCGGCTCCCGCAGCGCGGCGCGGCACCGAGTTCCATGCCTGGGTCGAGGCCAGCTTCGGGCAGCAGTCCCTGCTCGACCCCGACGACCTACCGGGCGCGGCGGACGCCGACATCGCATCTGACGACGCGCTGGCCCGGCTCAAGGCCGCGTTCGAGAACGGCCCGTATGCCCAGCGCACCCCGGTGGCGGTCGAGCAGCCCTTCGCGGTGCTCGTCGGCGGCCGGGTGGTCAATGGCCGGATCGATGCGGTGTTCGCAGCCGACGGACGGTTCGACGTCATCGACTGGAAAACGGGCTCGGCCGCCGGCACGGATCCGATGCAGTTGGCGCTCTACCGGCTGGCGTGGGCGCAGCTGAGCGGTGTGTCCATCGACGCCGTTGACGCCGCCTTCGTCATCGTCAGCACGGGGGAGGTCGTACGGCCGGACACGTCCGCTCTGATCACGCTCCTGACGAAGGAGGCGTGAGCCCGTGGTGCCTCGAGTCTCCGTGTTCATCGCATCGAGCCTCGACGGGTTCATCGCGACCCGCGACGGGAGTCTCGCGTGGCTGGAGGCCGCTGCCAAAGAGGACGAGGACTACGGCTTCGACGCCTTCCTTTCCAGCGTCGATGCCCTCGCCATGGGCCGCGGCACGTACGACCACATCGCCCACCTCGACCCGCTGCCGTTCGGCGATCGACCCGTCTACGTGTTCACTCATCGACCGCCCGCGCCGCGGCCGAGAGTGACGTTCTGACGGGAGTCGGTGGCCGGCGCGGTAGCGCATTGGGCAGGTGCGGGCCATCGTCGGGTGTACCTCGACGGTGGCCAGGTGATCAGCGATTTCATGGCGGAGGGGCTGGTCGACGACCTCCTGCTGATCAGGGTGCCGATCCTCATGGGCGATGGGCTGCCGCTCTTCCATGACATGTCGCACCCGACGCGGCTGCGACTGGACGGCGTCGAGGCGTTCGCGAGTGGAATGGTCAGTCTCGCCTACTCGCGCCGATAGGTGGGCGGTGCGCTAGGAGCGCTCGGTGGTTCCGGAGAACGGGTCGGTGGGCGGGGTGGGAACATCGACGGGGTCGGCGCTGTCGGCCGGGGCCGCCTGCTCGGCGATAGCCTCGCCGGCCTCCTCCGTCGGCTTCTTCCGAGCACCGACGAGTCCACGCATCCACTCGCGGGCCGGCTCCTCGACCAGCTTCCACATAAGCCAGGCGATCACGAGTGCGCCCACGACGAGTACGACGAACGCCACGGCGTACAGAGGCCCGCCGTCGATGCCGGCCGCCCGCAACGCCGCCCTCCACAGTCCGAACCAGACCAGGTGGGTCATGTACAGGGAGTAGGAGATGAAGCCGCCGAGCACGAGCGCTCGGGTCGACAGGAAGCGCGCCACGGCGCCGCGCGACAGGGCCAGGGAGCCGATCCACGCGATGAGCAGCGGCACGATCAGCAGGTGGTAGTACGGCGGGAACGGCTCGGCATCGCCGTCGAGGGTCAGTTGCGGCGGCTGGGCAGACGGGAGCTGTCCCAGCACGATGGCGAAGGCGACGACCAGCACCGGCAGCAGCACCGACAGGATCGACGCGACGCGTTCCACGCGGGGCGCCGCCGGCTCGGACATCTTGTCGCCCGGCAGGAACCGGCACACGATGAGGTAGGTGATCGCCCCGGTCGTGAACTCGGTGAGGATCCGGTACGTCGATCCCCAGTGGTCGGTGTAGTACGGGTCGGTCTTCGACAGCCCGTAGACCACGAGCGGGGTGAGGGCCAGAACCCAGGCGGCGACGAGCACCACCGTGGGCGCCTTGCGGTGCAGCCACCACAGGAGCAGCGCGAGCAACGGGAAGATGAGGTAGGCCAGCCACTCCATGGACAGCGACCAGGCGACGAAGTTCCAGCCGCGCTGCGGTTCTGGGCCCCACTCCTGCACGAGCAGCAGGTTCCGCGCCAGGTCGAGCGGGTTGAGCCAGTCGCGGTCGAGCGCGTCGCCGGTCACCTTCGCCTGCGCGAACACGGCGAGGCCGGCGACCACGATCATCACCAGATGCACAGGGTAGATGCGGGCCAGGCGCAGCCACCAGAAGTCGAGGGCGCCCTTGGCGCGAAGTGAGGGGCCGAGTCGGCGGAGGTAGGTGTGCGTGAGGATGAACCCGGACAGGGCGAAGAACAGGTCGACGCCGAGGCGGCCGACCCTCAGCACATCGGACACTCCGGGGATGACGAGGAGGCCGAGCGTGTTCAGCGGTCCTTGCAGGTGGTACAGCAGCACCCAGGCGGCCGCGACGAAGCGGATGCCGGTGAGCTGCCGGATGAACACATTCACTCGGGATCCCAAGGCTAGGTTGCGGTCATCGTGTCATGCGGAGCTGGCCGGCCCGCGGATTGGCGCACCTTGCCGTCGTCAGGCCGCTCCATGGCTAGGCTCGCGGATCATGGACGCGGACCGGCTTCTCCTCGGCAACCTCGTTCTGGCGCGGGGTTCTGTCGGGCGCGGGGCGCAGTGGCGCGCCGACGACCGGTGGCAGGCGGCCCGACGGGCCGATCCCCGGTCGAGGGTGATGCGGGTGTGCGACGGGGCTGCCCTCGTGGCGGGCACGGATGCGGATGCCGTTCGGGTCGCGCTCGACCTGACGCCCGTGGTGGATGTGCCCGTCGATGCCGAGCTCACCTTCCTCGGGGTCGACGATGACGATGTCGCCTACTTCGCCGAGCACCTCGGCTGGCCGGAGTCGGTCGACACCACCGACGCGCGCTGGGCCGACCTGCGGCAGGTGGGGGCGGCGTTGGACGCCCGAGATGCCGGGCTGATGGTCACCGCGGTGGCCCTGGACAACTGGATGCGCACCCACACCCGGTGCCCGAGGTGCGGGGCGCCGACGCAGTTCAGCGCGGCCGGCTGGTCACGACGGTGCCCCGACGACGGCACGGAGCACTTCCCGCGCACCGACCCCGCGGTGATCGTCCTGGTCCGCAACCGCGACGATCGAGCACTCCTGGGCCGCCAGCAGCGGTGGGCGCCCGGCTGATTCTCGACGCTCGCCGAGTTCGTCGAGGCGGGGGAGTCCGCGGAGGCCGCGCTGCGACGGGAGGTGCACGAGGAGTCGGGCGTGGTGATCTCCGACGGGGCCGACGACATCCGCTACCTGGGCAGCCAACCGTGGCCGTTCCCCTGCTCGCTGATGCTCGGCTACCACGCGTGGACCGACGATCCGGCCATCGAGGTCGACGGCGAGGAGATCGTCGAGGCGCGTTGGTTCACGCGCGAGGACCTCGCGTCCGCCTGCGAACGCGGTGACGTCCGGCTGCCGCCCTCGGTGTCGATCGCCCGGCGACTCGTCGAGCGGTGGTACGGCAGTGAGCTGCCCGGCGACTGGTCGCGGTCGATCCCCGTCCCGCCGCGGTAGTCAGCCCCTGACGGCTACCCGGCCTGGTCGGTCGTCTCCCAGGTCACGTTGCCCTCGTCGTCGGTCTGCGTCACGACGATCGTGCCGGTGGTTCCGTCGGCCTTGCTCACGGCCTCGCAGTTGAAGGTGAGGCCCTTCCCGATCTTCTGGTCGGCCGGGCAGGTGACCGTCCACTCGCCGCCGAGCTGATCGGCCAGGCCCGTGACGATGCCGTCCTGCAGCTTGGCCGTGTCGAGGGTGCTGACCGACGAGCAGCCCGCCAGGAGGGTGGCGGCGACCAGCACGGTGCCGATGAGCGCGGACTTGACGAACGTCATGGTCTCTCCCCAGAGATGATGGGCGGCTGCCCACCTGCGCACCCTAGCGGCACGGGGGTCAGATCAGAGGGTGGCAAGCCTTTCCTTGACCTGCCCGATGGACGGGTTCGTCAGCGCCGATCCGTCGTCGAAGACGAGAGTCGGAACGGTCTGATTGCCGCCGTTGACGGACTCCACGATCGCGGCCGCGTCGGGGTCGACCTCGATGTCGATCTCCTCGAAGGAGATGCCCTCGCGCCCCATCTGGGCCTTCAGCCGCTGGCAGTAACCGCACCACACGGTCGTGTACATCCGCATGCGACGAGACGCTACCGTGCCTGCCATGGCCTTGCTCACCGACGCCGCTCTCGACGGCCTCGACGACGAGCAGCGAGCGGTGGCCGAGGCGCTGGAGGGGCCGGTCGTCGTCCTGGCCGGTGCCGGCACGGGGAAGACCCGCGCCATCACTCACCGCATGGCCCACGGCGCCGCCACGGGGGCCCACGATCCGCGTCGCACCCTCGCCGTGACCTTCACGACGAGGGCTGCCGGTGAGATGCGCTCCCGACTGCGCGACCTCGGCGTCGATGGCGTGCAGGTGCGCACCTTCCATGCGGCGGCACTGAGGCAACTGCGCTTCTTCTGGCCGCGGATCAGCGGCGGCGCCTTCCCCGACCTCGTGCCGAGCAAGGCCCGGCTGGTGGCGGAGGCGGCGCACCGCTGCAGGCTGCGCTCGGACAACGCGACCGTCCGCGACCTGGCGTCGGATCTGGAGTGGGCGAAGGTCAACTTCCTGTCGGGTCCGGGCATCGGCGAGCGCGCGACGCAGATCAGCCGCAGCCTGGCGGCCGACGCGGCGGACGTGGCCCGAGTCCTCGCCGCCTACGAGGACGTCAAGTCCGAGCGCGGCCTGCTCGACTTCGAGGATGTCCTCCTCGTCACGGCGGGCGCCCTGGCCGAGCGTCCCGACATCGCCGACGAGGTGCGAACGGCCTACCGGTGGTTCACGGTGGACGAGTACCAGGACGTCAACCCGCTGCAGCACCGCCTGTTGGGGCTGTGGCTTGGTGAGCGTGACGACGTGTGCGTCGTCGGCGACGCCAACCAGACGATCTACACGTTCACGGGCGCCACGCCCCAGTACCTCACCGGCTTTCGCGCCGCCCACCCGGACGCCACGGAGGTGCGACTGGTGCGCTGCTACCGGTGCACCCCGCAGATCGTCTCGCTCGCCAACGCGGTCATCGCGAGCACGTCGGGGGCGCGTCCCGGCGCGGCCGCCTCGTCGACGTCCTCCCTCGTCCTTCGGTCGCAGCGCGCCGATGCGGAACCGCCGACCGTCGAGGCTTTCGGCGACGACGTGGAGGAGGCCGACCAGGTCGCCCGTCAGGCACGCGACTACCTCTCGGCCGGGGTGTCCGCACGCGACATCGCGGTGCTGTTCCGGGTCAACGCCCAGTCAGCCGCGCTGGAGGAGGCGTTCGCGGAGGCCGGTGTGCCGGTGGTGCTGCGCGGCACCGAGCGCTTCTTCGACCGGCCCGAGGTGCGCGAAGGCGTGACGCGGCTGCGTGGCGCCGCCCGCGGCGAGACGTCGGGGGCTGCGCTGGGCGACGAGGTGCGCGGGGTGCTCAGCTCCGCGGGCTGGTCCGCAGACCCGCCCAGGACGGCCGGTGCCGTGCGCGAACGATGGGAGTCCCTCGCCGCTTTGGTCACGCTCGCCGACGAGATGGCCGAGGCTCTCGGCGACTCCCTGCCCGCCTTCGTGGCCGAGCTCGACGGGCGCGCCGAGCTGCAGCACGCACCCGTGGCCGACGGCGTCACGCTGGCGTCCATCCATGCGGCCAAGGGACTTGAGTGGCCGGTGGTGTTCGTCGTCGGCTGCAGCGAGGGGCTGCTGCCGCTGCAGTACGCCGAGACCGCGGAGCAGGTGGAGGAGGAGCGACGACTGGCATACGTCGCGATCACGCGGGCGGCCGATAGACTGCACCTGTCGTGGGCGCGGTCCCGCCAGCCCGGTGGCCGCGCGTCGAGGTCGCTGAGCCCGTTCCTGTCGGTGGCTGCGGGAGCGGATGCGACGTCAGGCTCCGCCGGTTCCGTGCATCGAGGATCCGGCCGCGCTCGAACCGAGCGCGCACGCAAGGGCCCGGCGAAGTGCCGCGTCTGCGACAGGGGCCTGGTTACTGCGGAGGAGCGCACGCTGGGGCGGTGCCGCTCGTGCCCCTCGAGGCTGAACGACGACCTGCTCGGCGCACTGCGCGAGTGGCGGCTCGAGCGTTCGCGCGAGCGCGGCGTGCCCGCCTATGTCATCTTCACCGATATGACGCTGCAGGCCATAGCTGAGCAGGTGCCGGCGTCGGTCGAGACGCTCGCCAGCATCCCAGGCGTGGGGCCGATGAAGATCGACATGTATGGCGATGAGGTGCTCGCCTTGGTCCGCGCACACGCCTAGGGTGGCGCCTGCAGGACCGGTCGCGGCGCACAGGCGGGGGCACATGCGGAAGATGCCTGCCTCACTCAGCGCATTGGGCTCCTCGTCCGGGCTTCGACGAGTGCTGCTCGCCTACCTGCTGTCTGGCATCGTCGAGACTGCTACGTGGCTGGCCATCGTCCTCTACGCCTACGCGCGGGGCGGTCCCTCCCTTGCCGGTCTGGTCGTCGTCGGCCAAGTGCTGCCCGCGGCGTTTGTCGCACCTCTGCTCGCCGGTCTCGGCGACCGCATGACGCGAGGCGCCGCCCTCGTTCTTGCATACGCCTTCCTCACCGTGGCGACCGCGGTCACGCTGATCGCACTGGTCGTGAACGCGCCAGTTCTCGTCGTGGTGGCTGGCGCGACCCTGTGCACGATCGGCCACGCCGTGGCCCGCCCCAACCACTTCGCGGTCCTCCCGCAGCTGGCCCGCTCGCCCGAGCAGCTCGTCTCCGCCAACGCGCTGTCCACGATCGCCGACGGCATCGCGCTGTTCGCTGGCCCGCTGGCGGCCGGCTTCGGCGCGGCGCTCGTCGGGCCGTGGCTGGTGTTCGCCGCCGGCGTCGCCGTCCTCGTCATCACGGCGCTGCTGTGCCTTGGCCTGGGGCTGGCCGCGCCGGTCACCACCGACGGCGGTGGGGCCGCTGCTCTCCGGCAGGCGTTCGAGGGCGTGGGCGCGCTCTGGGGCGACTGGCCGGCTCTCGCGCTCCTCGCCATCCTCACCTCCGGATTCGTGGTCATCGGTGCGATGGACGTGCTCGCGGTGACCTTCTCGGAGGTGGTCCTCGGTCAGGGCGAGGCGGGCGCCGGGGTGACCCTGTCCGGGGTCGGTATCGGCGTCCTGGTCGGTGGCGTGGTCGCGGGGGTGCTCGCGCTGCGGCGCCGGCTCGCGCCGGTGGTCCTCATCGGCGGACTGCTCATGGGCGCCGCCGTGACATCGGTATCGCTGCTCACCCACGTCGGCACCACCGCCACGGCTCTGGCCGTCTCCGGCCTGGGCGGGGCTGTTCTCCTCGTCGCCGGCCGCACGCTCCTGCAGCGCACGTCCGACGAGCGGCTGCTTGCCCGGATCTTCGCCGTGCAGGAGTCTGCCAGCCTCGTCGGTATGGCGGTGGGAGCAGCCGTGGCCCCCGTGCTCATCGAGCGGACCTCCCCCGCGGACGCCTTCGTGCCCTTCGGGGCGGCCACGGCGATCGTCGCCCTGGCTGGGTACCTGCTGATCAGGCAGCTGGACGCGCGCGCGGTGCTGCGTCCGGCCGAGGCGGCTCTGCTGCGCCGGGTGGCCTTCCTAGCCGTGCTGCCGCCGTACGACCTTGAGCGGCTGGCCCGGCACGCCGCCTGAGTGGACTGCGCGTCCGGCGACGTCGTCATCCGTCAGGGCGACCCAAAAACGACCTTCTTCGTGATCGGGGCGGGCACGTTCGCGGTGACTGTCGGCGACGGGAACGAGGTGGCCGAGCTCGGTCCCGGCGACGGTTTCGGCGAGGTGGCGCTCATGCAGGCAGTCGCACGCACCGCCACCGTCACGGCGCGTACGCGCGGCCGCCTCCTTGCCATTCGCGACGAGGAGTTCCTTGCCGCCGTGACCGGCAGCGTGGATGGTCATGCCCTCGCCGTGGAGGTCAGTCGCGCCCATGTGGCGCGTGACGTCAGGCCGCGGGATCGCTGAAGGTCGGCACCCACGCCTCGAGTTCCGCGCGCATGGGCACCGTGGCATCGAGCTGGCACAGGACCGCGATGCTGCCCAGCCAGACGCGGTGGATGAGCGCGTACGACGGTGGCAGGTTGAGCTTCAGGCCGATGGTGAAGTCGGGACTGCGCATGTCGTTCATGCGCATGAACTGCCCCCGCATCCAGCCGCGGTTGAAGTGGAAGGTCTCGTGGCGGGCCGGTTCGACGAAGGGGTCGAGGTAGTTCAGCACCTGCTCGGGGTCGACGTCGACGTTCGGGCGGACGAAACCCTCGTCGCGCAGGCCCTGCATCACCGTGGCGGCGTCCCCCGACAGGGCGATGCGCAGGAGGGTGCCCATGGCCGTGGGCAGCCCGTCGGGCAGCTCGGCCACGGCGCCGAAGTCCAGGACGCAGAACTTGCCCTCGGGCGTGATCCGGAAGTTGCCGGGGTGCGGGTCGGAGTGCAGCAGGCCCGCGCGGGCCGGACCGGAGAGCAGGAAGCGCTCGTACAGCTCACCGGCGCGGTCACGCTCCTCCTGGGTG
Source organism: Actinomycetota bacterium (assembly GCA_016717115.1). Lineage (GTDB taxonomy): Bacteria > Actinomycetota > Actinomycetes > S36-B12 > S36-B12 > UBA10649. Next base: position 29,279 of record JADKGE010000001.1, on the reverse strand, counting down.
CCGTGCGCGATGATCGCCGACAGCGGGGTGCCGTCGACCCACTCGGAGACCAGCACATGCGGTGCGCCGGCCAGGACGTGCGGGATGACGTACTCGGGATCGCCCTCGAAGGCCACCGCGAACGCCCGCTGGTTGCGGGACTCCCGGAGGTAGTCCAACTCCTCGATCGCGCGGTTCCTGAGCTCCTCCAGCAAGGGCTTGATGTCCATGCCCGGGATCCACGACGCGAACATCTTGCCCATGCGCATCATCTGGTTGAGATCGGAGATGAACGCCTTGTCGGCTCCGGGGTACTGCGCCTTGACCGCGACGACGCGCCCGTCGTGCCACACGGCCTTGTGCACCTGGCCGATGCTGGCCGCCGCAGCGGGGGTGTCGTCGAACTCCGCGAAGCGCGAGCGCCAGTCGGCGCCGAGTTCGTCGGCGAGGATCTTGTGGATCGAGGCGGCGGGCAACGGAGGAGCCGCATCCTGCAGCTTGGTGAGCGCCGCACGGTAGGGGCCGGCCAGCTCCTCGGGCATCGCCGCCTCGTACAGGCTCATCGCCTGCCCGAGCTTCATCGCCCCGCCCTTGAGCTCGCCGAGCACCTTGAACATCTGTTCCGCGGTGCGCGCCTGCAGCTCCGCGGCCACCACCTCGGCGGGCTTGCCGCCCAGTCGCTTTCCGAAGCCCCACGCCGTGCGCCCCGCGTACGACGCCGGCAGCGCGGCCATCTTGGCGCTGCGGGTGATCGCGTTCTTCGGGATCTCCGGCACCTGCCCATTGTTGCCTGACGACACCTCTCCCGCGAGGCCGGGAGATCAGGCCGCCTGCCACAGGCAGCCGCAGAGGGGATGAGGTGGCCGGGGAACGCGGCGCGGCATCGGGTCGGGCAGGCGAAGGTCGTAGGCCAGGTCCGCCCAGCGATCGTGCTGGTCGGGGGCATCCGCCCACGACCGGACCAGCAGTGCGCACACGTCGGCGGCGAGCCGGGCGAGCAGCGGGTCGATCGGCACCGATGCCATCGCCATCACCGCTTGCGACCACTGCACGGAGAGCAGGGGCCACGCAGGGTCGGCGTCGCGACGGTGCAGGTGAGCGCAGCGCAGGCAGCTCGTCCGTCCTGGGTCCACGAGCGGTCCGACAACCGCGCGCTCGGCGAGCACGCCGACGTGCACGTGCGGCACGTCGTGGACGTCGTGGTCGAAGTGCGCGGGCACCTCGGGATGATGCCCGTCGGCGAGGACGACGATGCCCGCCTTGCGCAGGTCGGCCACCTCGACGAGCCCGGCGGCCTCCACCGCGGCGGCCACGGCGTCGCGCAGCGGCCCGCGCCCCAGCACCCCCACGGCCAGGCGACCCCGTCCGTCCATGGCCCGCAGGGCGACGTCGACGTCGCGGTAGGTGCTCAGCGCGGTGTCGAACAACCGGGCCACCGATTCACGAGCAGTGGGCGGCGCCCAGCGCATCGCGTCGGGAAGGCGGGCCGCGTCGTCGAGTGCGCCGGCCGCGACCATCGCGCGCAGCAGGCGGCGTGCGTCGGCCACGGGGATGGTCAACTCGTCACTGACCTGCTGCGACGTACGCAGTCCGTCGAGCGATGCGAGCCAGGTGACGTGGGCCGGGGTGATGCGGTCGACGATGACGTCGTCGCCGATCTGCACCGTCGACCGCGCCCGCCACAGCACCGGGACCGTGGCGCGACACCGAGGGCGATGAAGGGCGGCGAGCTCGGGCAGCGACATGGCGCAACCGTGTCGGCTCGGCCCTGTGGACGGTCGGTGGCGATCCACAGCACGGATGCGCTAGCGCGCCCGTACGTGCATCAGCGGCCGAGGCGGGGGCGCCTCGACCGCTGACGGGTGGGGAAGTCGTGCGGCGTGGACTAGTGCATCAGCGAGTGCCACGCGCCGTTGGCACCGTGGCCAGCGCCATGACGCGCGTTGTGCCTGCCGTTGTCATGACCGGAGCGATGCCCCAGATCGGGCCCCTCAAGGAGGCCGGGCGGGATCGTCGTGGCCGGCGCCAATGCCGTGAAGGCTGCCTTCACGGCGGCCATGTAGGTCACCCGGGCAGCGTCGATGGCCGACGTCAGGACCGCCCTGGCCGCGTCGTCCTGGGCGCGGTAGCTGTCCTTGGCCGCGTCCTTGGCCGTGCGGTAGGCGGCCTTGGCGGCGTCGTAGGCGGCTTCTAGGACCGTGGTGTCCGTGCCGGCTCGATGGGCCAGTTCCAGTGCGTCATGCGCGGTCGTTGCCGTAGCGCGCTGGGTCACGGTGGCGGCATCGACTGCGCGATGACTGGCATCCTTCGTGGCCTGGTAAGCGTCCAGCGCAGTGCGGGCGGTCACGCGGAATGCGTCTCTGGCCGCCTGTACTGCGGCGACGAGCTCGGGACTCAGCGCCTGCTGGGCCGTGGTCGTGGAGGGTAACGGACACGGAGGGGAGTCCGATGCCGACGCGACGCCGACCACGCCTGGGGCTGACGCGATGAGCGCGACGGACGCGCTGAGGGTGAGCAAGCGGCGTGCCGTGCGGGTCGTGGTCATCTGATTCACGGGCCTTCCTATTGAGTTGTCGTTCGTCTTCCACCTCCACCCTCTCGCTCGGGCGAACGATCGCCACCAAGGGCACACCAAGTCCGGGTAACGAAGTCGGTGACGCGAGACGCGCGGCTACGACGCGAGCACCATGCAGAAGGGGTGGTCGGCGGGGTCGAGGTAGACGCGGAAGTCGGTGCCGGGCTGCACCTCGTGCTTCCGCGCGCCGATCGCGAGCAGTCGGGACTCGGCAAGGTCGAGGTCGTCGACCTCGAAGTCCGGATGCTCCTGCTGGGCACGGCCTTGGCCCGGCCACTCCGGCGCGCGGTAGTCGTCGACGCGCTGGAACGCAAGCGTCGCGCCGACGTCGCTGACGAGCTGCACCCATCGTTCGCTGGAGTCCGGATCGATGGGCCATCCCGTGATTTCCGAGTAGAACTCGGCGAGGGCACGCGGATCCGGGCAGTCGATGGCGGTCAGGCTGAGGCGGGCGATCGCGGTCATGCATCAAACGTTGCCACAGGAGCGGACGGGAGCGGAGCACCGGGCCGGATGACGCTCGGTGCTCCGCTTCGCCTTCGTAGGGCGCTCAACTACGGCGCCATGCGTTGGTACTACTGGTGGTTGGGGCCGTCGTCGTGCCCGCCGCGACCGGAGCCGCTGTTGCCGGACCCGTTGTTGCCGGACCCGCTGTTGCCCGGGCCGTGGTGGTTCGAGTCGTCGAGGTCGGATGCGCTGTGATGGCCGAGCCCGAGCGACTCATGACCCAGGTTCAGGTGAGCGTTGAGGAGTCCGCCCCGGTGGCCGCTGCTCGGGGGAGTGAGCAGTCCCGGTGGGATCGAGGCGCTGAGCCCGGCATCGGTGAACGCCTTGGTCACGGCCGCGGTGTAGTCCGTACCCGCCTTGGTGATGGCCGTCTGGGCGTTGGTCCGGGCGAGGGTGATCGCCGGCTGCGCGGCGGTGCGCGCACTGGCCATAGCCGTGCGGTAGGCCGTGACTGCGTTGGTGTAGGCGAGCTTCAAGGCGTCCAGCGTGGCCTGGGGCGTGGCTGGCGTCGCGGACCGCGCCGTGAGGTACGCCGCGCGAGCGTCCTGCGCCGTCTTCAACGCTGCCGACGTGCTGGTCTGGATCGTGGCCGTGATGGGCGTCAGAGCCGCCTTGAAGTCGGACTTCGCCTTGTCGACGGCGGTGCGGTAGGCCGTGCGGGCGTCCTGCACGCCGGTGACGACGGCGGGCGGCAGGCCGGCCAGAGAGGATGTCGACGAGCCGGACGAGCTGCTGTCGTCTGCGGAGGCCACCCCGACGAAGCCGGGTGCGGTGGCCACCAGCGCGAGGGCGGCGCCGGCCGTCAGGAGGCGTCGTGCGGTGAGGGTGAGTGACATCGGAGGGCTTCCTTCGTCTCGTGGCCGTGCCGGGCCGGCACGGTGTTGGTGGTTCTCTCCCAGTCTGTGTCGCCGTGCGGCTGCCTGCCACCAAGGACCGGCTAAATCGTGGTAAGGCTTGCCTGACCTCCCGCGACTGCCATTCTCCTCGCGTCGTGAGCGGTCAGCCGCAGACGTCCACGATGAGCCGGGCCAGGACTCGGGCGCACTCCAGCACATCGTCGATGGCCACCCACTCGTTAGGGCCGTGCGCCGCGGAGGCATCCCCCGGTCCGTACTGCACGGTCGGAATCCCGCCGATGCCGACGAGCAGTCGCAGGTCCGAGCCATACGGAGCGCCGAAGAGGTCCGCCTTTCGGCCGGTCACCGCTGAGTGGGCGGTATCCATGTGTCCGGCCACGGCGGAATGGGCCGGCGTGATGCCGGACTCGAACTGGCCGCCCCACCACGTGACCTCCACGGGGTGGTCGATGAGCCACGCGTCGGATGCGCACGCCTCGGCGACCGTCGCTTCGAGATCTGCGCGGGCGGCATGCACGGACTCCCCGAGGGCAACGCCCATTCGCCCCTCCGCGGTGAGCAGGTCGGGAACGCTCGATGGCCAGTCGCCGGCCGTCATCGTGCCGATCGACACCGGGTAGGCGATGGGCCACCGGCTCATCAGCGGATCGACGTTCGCGTTCCGGCGACGCTCCATCTCCTCGAGAGCAGCGAGAAGGGGCAGGAACTTGTCGATGGCGCTGACGCCCTCGGTTCGGCGTGAGGCGTGCGTGGCCAGGCCGTGCACGGTCAGCCGGAACGTCAGGGCTCCGCCGTTGGCCGGCATGATGCCCAGGCCCGTGGGTTCTGCGATCACGCACATGTCGGCGGTGACTCCATGACGGAGAAGGGCGAACGTGCCCAGGCCCCCGTCCTCCTCGCCGCTCACAGGTGCGAGCACGACCGAGCCGCGCAGGGGGATGCCGGATGCCTGGACGGCTCGCACCGCCCCCCACATCGCGGCGATGCCGCCCTTCATGTCGCAGGCGCCCCGGGCCACGACGCACTCCAGGCCGTCCTTCTGCACGAAGCGGGGAAGGAACGGGTCGCCGTCCCACGCCGCCAGTCCACCGGGTGGCACCACGTCGGTATGTCCGTTGAGCAGCAGCGTGGGACCCGTGCCGTCTCCCTCGAGGGTGGCGGTGACGCCCACCGCGAACCGACGATCCACCTCCATCCCGGGGAATTGCGGATCGCGCTGCAGGCCCGCGATGTCGATGTTCCACTGGTCGACGTCGAGGCCCTCGTCGCGCCAACGGTCGGCGAGGTGTTCCTGCACCTCTACTTCATCCGCGAAGCCCCCGACCGACGGGAAGGCCAACAGGTCGGACAGGTCGCGGATGAGCAGGTCCGCATCGATCAAGGGCTCAGGCACGATGACATTGTCTCGTGCACGCCGTGACGAGGGGCGATCGACTCTTGTGCCGCCGCAGCGTCCGTGCAAGTGTCTGGCAACTCGACGTCAGGAGTCTGCCCCCATGAGTTCAGCCCGCCCCTTGGCCGTGGTCCTCGGAGCCCTGACCCTCGCCGCGGTGGCGGTCCCGGCCCCGGCCTCGGCGAATGCGACGCTGCCGGCGGTGGGGGAGTGCTTCCTCATCACCGACAAGCAGACCTATGAGGGCTACTGGCCCGGCGCCAGCCCGGTCCCCTGCAGCGGGAAGCACAGTTTCGAGGTGACGAAGTCGAGCGACTTGCCGGCCGACGTCAACGCCTTCGACTTCGCCGAGGCCGCCTGCGACTACGCCTCGGTCTGGAAGCAGCTCGGCGTCAACCAGCCGCGCGCGGGGATGGTGCGCAACCCCGTCCGCATCGAGGCGTTCTCGTTCGCGATCCGAGGGGGTGGGTCGGTGCGGCCGAGCTACATCTGCGGCGCCGGCCCGGTGGCGTTCCGCGGCAAGAAGGGGGCGGTGCTGACGACGATGACGGGGCCGATCAAGGGGATGGGTGCGGCCACGAAGGCCTCGCTGCTGTACTGCAACTCGGCCGCGGGAGGGCGCGATGCGTTCGCGCCGCCGGTCTCGGTGCCGTGCACGAAGACGCCGCGGTGGCAGGTGCTCCGTTGGGTCATGTGGGCGAGCATCTACACGGACTATCCCGGCGAGGACGTGATCTCCGCCGCCGCCGCCCAGCTCTGCGGTCCGGGACGTGAGTACTCCTACCCCACGGAGGAGAACTGGGCGACGGGCTCCAAGCGCACGTTCTGCTACACCAGGATTCCGTAATGTCCGGAATGTCCTAAGTTATCCACAGGGGCGGCGGCGCCAACCGTCCCTCAGGGGCGTTGCGCGTGTAGAACGCGCCACTCGCTGCCCTAGGGTGGAGGAGACCAAGCGGGGGGAACCCCTAGGTGGCACCAGCTGCCGACCGCGGCCACGCGGTACTGACGGATATACAGGAGGGCCCGATGGCCGAGAGCTACACCGGCGAGGCGTACTGCGTGAAGTGCAAGGAGAAGCGGGAGTTCACCGGACACGTCGAAGAGACGAACGGTCGCCGTTTCGCCAAGGGCATCTGCCCTGTCTGCGGCACCAAGGTGACCCGCATTCTGGGCAAGGCCTAACAACCAGCACCGAACACGCTCGCGCAAGAGCGCATGACGAGGCGGCGACCACACGGTCGCCGCCTCGTTCTCTGTCGCCGACTGCAGCGTCCCGCGTCATTGAGCCGCGGCTGACCGACGCCGGACGCTGCAGTCGGCGTCATGCTGTGGGCGAACGGCCGCCATGAGAGGGAAACCGGCTCGGCCGTATACCGTTGATTCATGAGTGGAGACGTCCCGTTCGGTTTCGGCATGAGCAGCAATGAGCCCGACGTTCCCGGTTCCGGTGGACCCGGTGGACCCGGCGGCCCGGATGACCCGATCGGCCCGGGCGGTCCCGGTGGCTTCGGCTTCGGTGGCCTCGGCGGTCCCGGTGGGGGCGGCTTCGACATCTCCTCCCTGGGCGCCGCGCTCCAGCAGCTCGGCGCGATGATGCAGGCCGGACAAGCGAGCGGCGAGCCCGCCGGCCCGGTCAACTGGGCCATGGTCAGCGATGTGGCACGCAAGAAGCTGGCGGCCGAGGGCGATCCGTCCGTCAGCGAGGCCCAGCGGCGCGCCGTCGTCGAGGCCATCCGGCTGGCCGACGTGTGGCTCGATCCCGCCGTCACGTTCCCGGCCTCCATCTCCGCCCCCCTCGCCTGGAGCCGTTCGGAGTGGTTCGAAGCGACGCTGCCGGTCTGGCGCACGGTGATCGAGCCGATCGCCGAGCACATGCAGTCCGTGGTCGGCCAGACCCTCCCGGGCGCCGGTGCCGATCTCGACCTGAACGCGATGACCGAGAACCTGCCCGAGCAGTTCCGCGGCATGTTCCCCGAGGGCATCCCGCCCGAGATGGCCCAGATGATCGGCCCGATGCTCGGCATGGTCCAGCAGCTCGGGGTCGTCGCCTTCAGCATGCAGCTCGGCGAGGCGCTCGCCGCACTGGCTGGAGACGTCGTCAGCGCGTCCGACATCGGGATCCCCCTGACCTCGCAGCCGCAGGGCGCCCTGCTCCCGCGCAACGTCGAGGCGTTCGGCGAGGGGCTCGGCCTGCCGGTCGACGACGTCCGCCTCTACCTGGCTCTGCGAGAGAGCGCCCACCAGCGCCTCTTCGCGCACGTGGCCTGGCTGCGCCCCCGGGTCATCGGCGCCGTCGAGGAGTACGCCCGGGGCGTGCGCGTCGACGAGTCCCGTCTCGCCGAGGCCATGGGCGAGGTCGACATGAGCAACCCTGACGCGCTGCAGCAGCTCATGGGCAGCGGCCTCCTCCAGCCGGAGGACACCCCCGAGCAGGCTGCTGCCATCGCGCGGCTCGAGACGCTGCTGGCCCTGGTGGAGGGATGGGTCGACGACGTCGTCGACACCGCCATCGCCGGGCGCCTCCCGTCGTCGGTCCAGCTGCGCGAGACCATCCGTCGCCGTCGGGCGGCCGGCGGTCCGGCGGAGAAGACATTCGCGACGCTCATCGGCATGGAACTGCGCCCCCGGCTCGCTCGCGAGGCGGCGACGCTCTTCGCGGTCGTGCGCGCGGGTCGCGGCGCCCCGTCGCGCGACGCGCTCTGGGCGCACCCCGACCTGCTGCCCGGCCCGGACGACCTCGGCGACCCCCTCGGCTTCATCGAGGACAGCGCCACGGAGATGACCTACGGCCTCGACGAGGGCGACCCCACGATCGAGCCGACCGCGGAGTGAATCCGCTCGACCCGGCCTTCACGACACTGCACGAGGACGCCCGCGCCCTGCTCACCCGATGGCAGCCGGGGGAGCCCGGTCAGCGCCGACTGCGCGACGACTACCTCGCCTTCCTCGACGCCCATCCCGATGCCATGTCCCGCGACTGCCGGATCGGCCACCTGACGGCGAGTGCCCTGGTCGTCGACGAGTCGCGCCGCAACGTGCTCCTCACCCTGCACCCCAAGGCCGGTCGCTGGCTCCAGCTCGGCGGGCACTGCGAGGTGGGCGACGCCTCCGTCCGCGACGCGGCCATCCGAGAGACGATCGAGGAGGGCGGCATCAGCGACGTAACGCTGTCGGAGCTGCCCGCGCACATCGATCGCCATCCGGTCCGATGCGCCGACGGTCGAAGCGAGCACCTCGACGTGCAGTTCATCGCCACCGTGCCGGACGGGTCGAAGGCGGTCATCAGCGAGGAGTCCGACGATCTGCGCTGGTTCGCCCTCGACGCGCTCCCTGCGGACCTCGACGCGGCGGTCCTGAGCATGATCGCGGCGGCGGTCGCCACCCCCGCGGCGGAGCGCTGATCCGCCGGATCTCGATGCGGTGGAGCGTGGGTGAACGGAAGGTAAGCGGACGGAACTATTTTTCGTCCACAGGCAGGCGCTGGCATTAGCGCTGGTCAGAGGCTGTTTTCCGCAACTGTCTACAGCCTTGTCCCCAGCTCTATGCACCTGCCGTCCACAGCGACACGCGAGCGCGTCCCCAGCATGCGCACAGCATGTCCACAGGCCTTCCTTACGAAAAGCCGATTCGCGTTGACTCCCAGCAGCGGGGCTCCTAGGTTCATCGGCGTTGGACCCCCGGGATAACACGCACGTTCGCAAGGGGAAGGCGAACCGTGTGGAGAGACCCGGGGGTCCGTCGCTTTGCGGGGCCCGGCGACCTACCGCGTACCCTTGGGGGGAACCGGTGACGAGGCTGTCTCGTCCAACATCGCACGGATGAGCGATCGGTGCCTCGGAGAGTCGTGAGGAGTCCTTGGTGTCTGCGCTGGCGTGGTGGCTCATCCCGCTGATGGCGACAGTCCTGGCGGTGGCGTTCTTCGCGCTGCGGGGCCGCCCCAGCAAGCCCACGACCGCGGAGGACTCGATGGCGCGACTGCGTCGGATGCAAGAGGCGATGGAACGGCCCATGCCGTCTCAGGCCGAGACTCCCACCGAGGCCGGCCCCGATGCCGATCCGCGGGACGGCGCGTGACCGAATCCCCCGAGCCGGCCCTGTCGCCCGTCGACGAGCCGAGCGAGACTGACTACGTGCCCTCGGGCTGGCTCGAGGCGCTCGCGCACCCCACGCGGCGTGGCTGGATGCTCATCATCAGCGCGCTCACCACCCTCGGCCTGCTGGCGATCGCCTTCCTCATGCCGGTGCCGTTCGTCAAGCTGGCACCAGGCCCGACGTTCAACGTCATCGGCGAGGACGACGGCCAGCCCGTGATCAAGATCAGCGGCACCGAGACCTTCCCGGTCACCGGCAACCTCGACATGACCACCGTGCTGGAGTCGGGCGGACCCCGCGGCGGGCTGACGTTCGTCGACGCGATCGCATCGTGGCTCGACTCGAGCGACGCTGTCCGTGCCGCGCGAGCTGATCTTCCCCGACGACGTCACCGGCGAGGAGGTGAAGCAGCGTCAGGCGATGCTGTTCAGCACCTCGGAGTCCGACGCCATCGCGGCCGCCATGACCTTCCTCGACAAGCCCGTCAACAGCCGGATCGTCGTCTCCGCGGTCTACGGCGATTCGCCCTCCGACGGGCTGCTGCTGCCCAAGGACGAGATCGTGCGCATCGACGGCAAGGAGGTCACGCAGCCCGACCAGGTGGCCACCACGATCCGTTCGGCCCCGATCGGCACGACCTTCGAGATCACCGTCCTTCGCGACGGCGTCGAGCTGGACGGCGGCCTCCAAGACAATGTTGAGCAGAAGGTCACGGTCACGTCCGCGCCGAATCCGGAGGACCCCACCGTGCCCTACATCGGCATCGGGGTGGGCACCCTGTACGCGGCCGACTTCCCGATCGACTTCACGCTGACGGACGTGGGCGGCCCGAGCGCCGGCCTGATGTTCGCCACGGGCATCGTCGACAAGCTGACCCCCGACAGCCTCACCGACGGCAGGCACATCGCCGGGACCGGCACGATCGACCCCGATGGCACCGTGGGCCCGATCGGGGGCATCCGGCAGAAGCTGGCGGGTGCCCGCAATACCGGCGCCGAGCTGTTCCTCATGCCGAAGGCGCACTGCACCGAGGCCGCCGGCCACATCCCCGATGGGCTCACCGTCGTGCCGGTGGAGACCCTCACCGAGGGCATCGAGGCGATCAAGGCCTTCACGAGTGGTCAGCCTGTTGTGTCGTGCCCGACGCCGGTGACGTAGGTTCATGAGATGAGCTTCGAGATGCCGACCATGGGCGGCCCCGGCGGTGCCCCGCCTGAGGAGCGCCCGCGTCGTCGCGGCGTGCTGCTGCCCACGCTGATCATCCTGGCCGTTCTCGTGGGGGCCTTCGTCGTCTTCACGGGCTTCTACACCGACTGGCTGTGGTTCGACTCGGTCGACCAGACGCAGGTCTTCACCACCTCGCTCGTCACCAGGGCCGTGATGTTCCTCGTGTTCGGCGCGATCATGGGGGTCGCGATCGCAGCGTCGATGTGGATCGCCTGGCGCACACGTCCCACGTTCATGGGCATGACCCCCGAGCAGGCCAGCCTCGAGCGCTACCGCATCGCCATCGAGCCGTTCCGCCGCCTTCTCACGCTGTCCGCCTCGGTCGGCCTGGGGTTCATCGCGGGCCTCACGGCCGCTTCGGAGTGGGGCACCTACCTGCTGTGGCGCAACGCGGTGCCGTTCAACATCACCGATCCGCAGTTCGGCCTCGACCTCTCGTTCTACACGTTCACGCTGCCGTTCATCCGGTTCCTGATCGGCTTCGGCTTCGCCGTCGTGCTGCTGTGCATCATGGCGGTCATCGTCGTGCAGTACGTCTACGGCGGCCTGCGGCTCCAGCCGAAGGGCGACCGCGCCTCCCATGCCGCCCAGGCGCAGCTGTCGCTGCTGATCGGGCTGTTCGTGCTGCTCAAGGCCGTGTCGTACTGGTACGACCGCTTCGGCCTGGCGACCAAGAGCGAGACGCTGGTCGCGGGCTTCACCGGCCTGAAGTACACCGACGTCAACGCCGTGCTGCCCGCGCTGAACATCCTCGCTGCGGTGTCGGTGCTCGTGGCGCTGCTGTTCTTCATCAACGTCTTCCGCCGCCAGTGGGTCATCCCGGTGATCGGCGCCGGCCTGCTCGTGCTCACGAGCATCGTCGTGGGCGCCCTGTACCCGATGCTGGTGCAGCAGTTCCAGGTGCGACCGAGCGAGCTGGTCCGCGAGCAGTCCTACCTCGAGCGCAACATCAATGCCACGCGCGACGCCTACGACATCGCCGACTCCGAAGTCACCGACTACCCGAACACCGTATCACCGCCGACGCAAACAACCCTGAACGCCAGCGCGGGCACCCTAAACAACATCCGCCTGCTCGATCCGGCTGTCGTGTCGCCGACGTTCAACCAGCTGCAGCAGATCCGCGGCTACTACTCGTTCAACAGCAAGCTCGACGTCGACCGCTACACGCTCGACGAGGCGAAGCGAGGCGCCATCGTCGCGGTGCGCGAGATCAACCTCGCCGGCATCCCCGACGGACAGCGCAACTGGACCAACGACCGGCTCGTGTACACGCACGGCTACGGCTTCGTGTCGGCCTACGACAACACGGCCCAGACCGACGGCCAGCCCGACTTCTTCGAGAGCGACATCCCCCCGTCGGGCAGCCTCGAGGTCACGCAGCCCCGCGTCTACTTCGGCGAGCTGTCGCCCATCTACTCGATCGTCGGCGCTCCCAAGGGCTCCACTCCCGTCGAGCTCGACTACCCCGACGACGCGAGCCCCACGGGCCAGAAGACGAACACCTACACCGGCAGCGGTGGCGTGGGCATGGGCTCGATCTTCGACCGCCTCGTCTTCGCGACGAAGTTCCAGGACGCGAACCTCCTGCTGTCCGACCTCGTCAACCCCGACTCGCGCATCATGTGGGACCGCGACCCGCTGACGCGAGTGGAGAAGGTCGCCCCTTGGCTGACCCTCGACCAGGATCCGTATCCCATCGTCGCCGACGGCCGCATCAAGTGGATCGTCGACGGCTACACCCTGTCGAACGAGTACCCCTACAGCAGCCGCGTCAGCCTCAGCGATGCCACGAGCGACTCGGTCAGCTCCCGCACGATCCCGTCCGGGCTGCTGCCGCGCGATCAGGCCAACTACGTGCGGAACTCCGTCAAGGCCGTTGTCGACGCCTACGACGGCACCGTCACGCTTTACGCCTGGGATCCGAGCGATCCGGTTCTGCTGACGTGGATGAATGCCTTCCCCGGCGTCGTGCAGCCCGTGTCGAGCATGCCCGACTCGGTGATGGACCATGTGCGCTACCCGCAAGACCTGTTCAAGATCCAGCGGGCGATTCTCAGCCGCTACCACGTCACCGACGCGTCGACCTTCTACAACGGCACCGACGTGTGGATCGTCCCCAACGACCCAACGGTGTCGCCGGCGCAGGTGTTCCAGCCGCCGTACTACCTGACGCTGCAAATGCCCGATCAAGACGCGCCGACGTTCTCGCTCACCACGACGTTCGCCCCGCAGCGACGCCAGACGCTGGCCGCCTTCATGTCCGTCGACTCCGCGCCGGGAGAGGGCTACGGGAAGATGCGCGTCCTGCAGCTGCCGAGCAACACGACCATCCCCGGCCCGCAGCAGGTGCAGAACAACTTCGAGTCCGATCCGCTTGTCAGCTCGCAGCTGTCGCTGCTGCGCGCGGGCGGGTCGCAGGTCGAGCTCGGCAACCTGCTTAGCCTGCCGTTCAACGACGGCCTGCTCTACGTGGAGCCGGTCTACCTGCGCGCCTCGCAGGACGGCTATCCGCTGCTGCGCAAGATCCTCGTGGGTTACGGCTCGAACGTGGCCATGGAGAACACCCTCACCGCAGCTTTGGCCAAGGTGTTCGGTGCCAGCCCCGATTCCGGGACCGAGGCGCTGCCTGACCCGAACACCCCGAGCGGGGGCGGCGAGGGTCAAGCGACGCCGAGCCCGTCGCCGTCCACCGATGCCGATCCGGCGACGACCCTCGCTACCGCCCTCGCCCGGGCGGCGTCTGCCTATGATGCCGGCCAGCGCGCCCTGGCCAAGGGCGACTTCGCGGCCTACGGCGAGGCGCAGGCCGAGCTGAAGGCGGCGCTCGACGAGGCTGCGGCGGCCGAGGCGCAGCTCTTCCCCGAGCTCGTGCCCTCGACCGCGCCCACCCCGACCGCCACCCCCGCGCCCTCGCCCAACGCCTCGGCCGCATGACCGAGGCAGCAGCGCCGGGCACCGCCGAGTACTGGGACCAGCGCTACGCCGCCATCGGCGACGTCAACGTCTCCTGGTTCCAGGACGCACCGGTCGTCGGCCTGGCGCTGATCGACGGCGTCGCCGACAGCGGCGCGAGCGTCGTCGACGTCGGCGGGGGAGCCAGCCGGCTGGTCGACCACCTGCTCGAGCGCGGCTATCGCGATCTCACCGTCGTCGACCTGAGCGCCGAGTCGCTGCGGGCCTCGCGTGATCGCGTGGGGGAGGCTCCGGTCACGTGGATCGCCACGGACATCCGCGACTGGCAGCCGGCCCGCACGTTTGACCTGTGGCACGACCGCGCGGCGTACCACTTCCTCACCGATCCCGACGACCAGCAGCACTACTGGCAGCTCGTGCACGACACGGTGGTGCCGGGTGGTCACGTCATCGTCGCGACGTTCGCCGACGACGGTCCCGAGCAGTGCTCGGGCCTGCCGGTCACGCGCTACTCGGCCTCCCAGCTGGCGGTCGCGATGGGCGAGCGGTTCACCGTTCTCGAGTCGCAGAGCGAGCAGCACACGACGCCCACCGGTGGCACGCAGAGCTTCGTCTGGGTCCTCGCCCGGCGCATCTGACCCGCAACCGCCAACCAAGTGAGGGTTGTCACCTCGGCTGGCTCACCACCGTGAAGCGACCGCTCGAGGTCTAGCGTGGCGAGCATGGCGTCAGGTGGGGGTCGGGTCCGGGTTCGTTCACTGTCGAGCGGGATCGTCCTCACCGCCCTTGTCGGGACGGCCCTCGCTTGGGGCGGCTCGCCCGCCGCCGCCGTCGCTCCCGCGGATGCGGCCGGCAATTCACGCGAGTCGGTGATCGCCACCTACCAGTCGACACTGCTGCCGGCGCTGGCCGTGCGCAACGACTGGACCGGCTCGATCGCGGGCTGCGTTCCGGGCACGACCGGGACTGCCTACCAGGGGGCCACCCTGACGGCGATCAACTACGTTCGCGGTCTCGCCGGGCTCACTCCGGTGACGCTCGATCCGGCCGCGAACCGCACGGCGCAGGCGGCCGCCCTCATCATGGAGGCGGAGGGGAACATCTCCCACTTCCCGCCGTCCACGTGGCCCTGCTACACAGCCGACGGCGCCGACGCGGCCGCTCATGCCAACCTGGCGTTCGGCTCGTCGGGTGCCCGGGCGATCGTCGGCTACATGAGGGATGACGGGGACAACAATGCCGTCGTCGGCCACCGGCGCTGGCTCATCAACCCCGGTGCTATCTCCTTCGGAACCGGCGACACGAAGAGGTCGAACGTTCTCGTGGTGTTCGGTGGGGAGTTCGCGCCGGTGCTGCCGAGCTTCGTGCCCTGGCCCACGGCCGGCAGCTTCCCGTGGCAGCTGGAACCGCTGGGCCGTTGGTCGCTGGGTCGTATTGACGGCGACTTCAGCGCGGCGACGGTGACGATGACGGCGGCCGGCAAGGACATCCCGGTGACGGTGACCCCTCCGCGGAACGGGATGGGCGACAACACCGTGTCGTGGGAGGCGGTGTTGCCCAAGCCAGTCTCGGCCACCCATCCCGCCGACCTGCTGGTGAGTGTGTCTGTCGCCGGCATCCAGTTGTCTGACGGCAGCACGGTCACGCATGCGTATGACGTCAATCTGGTGGATGCCGCGCCGCGCACGGCGCCGGGCCGGGTGCCGAAGCTCACCGGAAAGTGGAGCGGTACCGAAGTGCGCCTGGCCTGGTTGCCGCCGACGGACGACGGCGGCAGTGCGATCAAGGACTACGTGCTCCTCATCTCGCCCCTGCGCGCGGGAGCGGCCAAGTCGTATCGGTGCACGACGGCGACGCTGCAGTGCCGGTTCCCGAACCTGAACCCGAAGGTGCGCTACCGGCTGACCATCGTTGCCAGGAATGCCGTCGGGGCCGGCGCGGTGCGCACCTACGAGCTGGGCGCACCGGCTTGACCACCGCCGTCGGCCTTGCGCGGTCTTGTACAAGACCGCGCAGGTCTTGTACGGTTCTTGCATGTCGACGATGTCCGTGAGCCAGGCCCGCCAGCAACTCCCCTCTGCCATCGAGACCGCCATGACGGAAGCGGTCTTCCTGGAGCGCTACGGCAAGCGCACGGCGGTCATCATCAGTGTCGAGCGATACGAGCAGTTGATGGATGCGCTGGAGGAGCTCGAGGACATCGCCGCCTTCGACGAGGCGATGGCCGAGCCGGGCGAGAACATCCCGTGGGAGCAGCTCAAGGCCGAACTGGGGTGGTGAAACCCCGGTACCGGGTAGTGGTCCGTCCGGCCGCGCAGCGGGCGCTGCGTCGGATCGACCAGCCGATGCGTGCGCGCATCGAGGGGGCAATCGCCATGCTGGCGCAGGATCCACGCCCCCCGGCATCCCGACAGCTTGTTGAGCGTGACGGATATCGCGTACGGATCGGTGACTATCGAGTCCTCTACACGATCGATGATGGCGTGCTCATCGTTGCCGTGGTCAGCGTCGGCCACCGACGGGAGGTCTACCGGCGATGAGACGCCGGTTCTAGGTGATGGTCCATGCTGGAGGCGTGGACGACGGCCTGGTGGTGCGCGGATCGGTGGTGATCGCACCGCATGAACTCGTGTGGAAGTTCTCGCGATCCTCGGGGCCGGGCGGCCAGAGCGTCAACACCACCGACTCCAAGGTGCAGCTCGTCTTCGACGTCGCCAACTCCCCGAGCCTGCCGGCGCACCTGCGCGAGCGGGCCTTGGAGCGGCTTGGCGGCCGACTCGTCGACGGCTGCCTGACGATCACGGCGAGCGAGCAGCGCTCGCAGCTGCAGAACCGCCGGGCCGCCGAGCGCCGGCTCGTCGAGCAGCTCTCCGCAGCGATCGCCCCGCCGCCGCGCAAGCGTCGGCCCACCAAGCCGAGCCGCGCGGCCACCGACCGCCGCATCAAGGAGAAGAAGAGCCGTGGCATGACGAAGCGCCTACGCAACGCGTCGCGCGACTCCGACTGACTCGCGCGCGCCATCGCACGACCCCTCGCCGACTGCAGCGTCCGGCGTCGTTCAGCCGAGGCTCAATGGCGCCGGACGCTGCAGTCGGCGATTCGTCGACGAGTTCGGGTTCGCGCGCCTTGGCCCCACAGAGGCGCACTTCCACGGTCACGCGAACGGACTCGTTATCACCTAGTCCGTTCGCGACGCCGTTCGCCTCACTTCAGTTTCAGTGACCCCGAGACGGTTGCGGTGACCTTGCCGCCATTGCCGTCGTCGTAGGTGTTCGTGCAGTCGAACACGAAGGTCTTCTTGTTGTTCTTCCAGGCGCCTATCAGGCTGCTCGTTGGGGACGCGCCCTTCGCGCTCGTGCCGGGCGGAAAGCAGACCTGACGGGAGTCGTTGGTCGGCCTGAAGTTGCCGGTGATGGGGTCGGTGAACGTCCCGGGCTCGCATGGGCTGATGCCGCTACCCGCGTAGGTCGTCGTGTCCTCGCCCTTGTAGCCCAGGATCGGGCTGAGACCGATCTGCTTGGTCTTGGCGTTCAAGGCCGACGTCCCGGGTGTGATGTCCGCGAACAGCACTGGCGCCGTTGTGCTCGTCGGACGCTTCGGCAGCTTCCCACCGGCGGTGGCAGAAGCCGAATGCGTCGTCGTGCAGTTGACCGTGCCATCGGCGCTTCGCTCCAGCGCGGTCGACGTCATCGTGTACTTGGCCGTGTACGAACTGCCGTTGTCCTCCACCTGCCAGTAGTGGGCCGCCGGCCGTCGTGACATCTTGATGTTCATCGTGACGGTCTGGGTCTCGGTGCCCGACTTGGTGTCGGTGCCACTCTCGGTGTTCGTGACCGTCGTGGTGGTGTAGGTCACGGTGCCCGTGAGCGAGGGACTCGCCGATTCAGCGGCGGGCGCCAGGGCTGCGGCGGCAAGCCCCGCGATGGTGAGTGCGGATGCGGCGGCCATGAGCCGGGTGCGTGTCGACATGACGTGACGGTAGTGGCATGCAGACCCGTGCGGGGCGATAGCCGAATATCCGGACTTTGCCCGTGGAGCCCCCAAGGCGGGGGGCCGATTTGGACGAACCGCCGTCGCCACGTATCCTTACGAGGCACAAGCGACGCGGGGTGGAGCAGCTCGGTAGCTCGCTGGGCTCATAACCCAGAGGTCACAGGTTCAAATCCTGTCCCCGCTACGAAAATGGCACAGAAACCCCCCACATCGTGGGGGGTTTCTGTCGTTTCGTACGGGTTTGTCCCCGTCACTTTCGCCGCCGGGTAGCCTGCAGGACGCGTTTCGGTGCCACGTCCGCGGAGCACGATCCACAAACCCTGGTGCACTGTGATCCAGGTTGCGCCTCTCTGCACCACCTGACCCAGGGCACACCCCTTCGTGGGTGGGGCGCGGGGTGGATCACGGCGCCGGCGACCCTGGTCCACCGGCGCCGGCGGTCGTCCGCGGCGGCGGTGCCCACGCCGGGGACGCGTGGCGGGCGGGCCGGTCGATGACCGCCCCCGAGTACGACGCGAAGGCCCTGCTCAGCCGCGTCGATGCAGCGCGCGCCGCCGGCGTCAGCCGCGACACCATCAAGCGCTACCAGGCCCGCGGGCTGCTGCCCAACGCCGTGCAGACGGGCCTGGCCCGCGAATGGCACATCCCCGTCAGCGACCTCGTCGCATCCGAGCTCCTTGCCCCCGACCGCGTCGCCGGCGCCCTGGATGAGGTCGCCGGGACCCGCGAGCAGGCCGAGCTGGACCATGCGGCACGGGCCGGCGCCGACGCGCGGGTGGAGATCGCCGCCCTGCGCGCCCGGGCGGCCGGCCTGCAGGCGCTCCTGGACCGGGCGGACGCGCAGATCGCGACGCAGTCGCGCCTCATCGATCGGCTCCTGGACGCCGCCGACCCGACGGCCACGCCGCCGCAGGGTCGGCCCGGCCCGGCAGCGGGGCCAGATCCCGGCCCGCTCCGCCGGGCGAGTGGCGTTCCCGGCGAGGCACCGACCGTCTCCTGCGACCAGCCGGCGCAACCGAGGAGAGACCAGTGACCGCGAACGAGACAGGTCCGGGCCTGGACCCGCAGATGAAGGTGACGATCGTGGACGCCGCGACGATCACCGGGAGGAGCCGCGCGACCATCAAGCGCCGCAGGGACAAGGGCAGGTTCCCGAACAGCGAGCAGGTCGGGTCGCTCGGGACGTGGCTCATCCCGATCAGCGACCTCGTCGCCGCCGGCCTGCTGGCCCCGGATCAGGTCGCGACCGCGCTCGACCTGGTCGAGCAGGCGCGTGAGGCCACCCAGATCGATGCGCTGCGCGAGGCCCTGGCCACGACGCGCGTCGAGAACGGCGCACTGGCCGAGAAGCTGGACCGCGCCGACCGTGAGATCGCCTGGCTGCGCGGACAGGTCGAGCGGCTCACCGTGGTAGCCACCACGCGCAGGGCAGCCTGATGGCCCGGCCCCTGACCGGAAGCGTGGTCCCGGACGATCGCGGAGGCTGGCGGGCGTCGGTCCCGCGGGCACGCGGGTCACGCGAACGCGTCATGCACCGGTTCGTGGCGAGGGCCCAGGCACTGGCGTGGTGCGCCCTGGCGGTCGACGCGCTCCTCGCCGGCCGGCCGCTGCCTGCGGCGTCGCTGGTGACACCCGCGGTGCCGGTCCCCGCAGCCGGACATGACGGCTCGACTCGGCTTCCCAGCGGCATGAGCGTGCAGGACGTCATCGACGACTTCCTGCACGAGACCTTCGACCTGTTCCCGACCACGGGCGGCACACGCGAAGAGGGCGTGCGGGGCCAGATCATCAACTACCTCGCACCGTTCGTCGAGGTCGAGCTGGCCGACGGCACGCTCCAGCGTGCGCCCTACCGTGACTTCGTCGCTGCCCTGACCAGTCCCGCGATCGCGGACATCGTCACCGGCTACCGGACCCGGCATGCGGGGAGCGCACGTGTGATCGGCGTCGAAGGGCGGCGGCGCGGACCCCGCACACCCGAGGGGAACAGCGCCGCCTACGCAGGCAACCTTCGCCAGATTCTGGACCGCATCCTGCGCCACGGCGTGGCCATTGGCGGGTGGTCGATCGGATTCGACCTCGACTCCGTGCCGAACCCCGTGAGCAGCCGTCAGCCCAAGCAGAAGGCGGACCCGATCACCTACCAGGAGACGGCCCGGATGGCCCGCCACATGCATGCGGTCCACCAGCTCGCGCTGTGGATGCTGCGCATCCTGGGCCTGCGCATCTCGGAGGCGTACGGCGTGCTCGTGCGCGACGTCATCCGCCTCGGCGATGGGTCCGGCCGCGGGTTGCTGCTCGTCGACAGCCAAGGCGGGCGCACGTTCACCGAGCGTGTCGCCGGAGCGCTCGTCAAGGCCACCACGGCCGAGCGCACCAAGACCCCGCAGAGCGTGCGCGTCATCGGAGTACCGGCCCTGCTCATGGCCCTGTTCGACGTGGTGATCGCCATCTTCCACACCGACCCGGACACCGGCCGCATCAACCTCGACGCCCGGCTCATCCCGGGCCTGGCCTCGGACAACGCCGGCGGCCAGGCCTCGCTGCGCAACGCGTTCAAGCGGTCAGCGACAGCCGAGGGCATCACGCGTGCGCGCCGGACAGCCTTCTTCGAGAAGGTGTTCGGCGCTCCCACCCCGCATGACATGCGTTCTTCCGCGATCACCGAACTCGCCTGGGCTGACGTCCCCGAGCTCCTCCGCAAGAGGTACGCCGGCCACGTGGCCGGCAGCGACGTGCATGCCGGCTACGTCGCGGACGACTCCCGTCTGGTCGGACTGCTCCAGGTCACCGACCAGCTCGACGCCCAGCTCATGGCGGACGTGGCCGGCACCCTCCAGGTCCCCACCACGGTGCGCTGCACCACCGGCGCGCAGAAGGCGCTGGTTGCCGATGGCGAGCGCATCGACGCCGACCTGCGTGCACTCGGATGGCTCCTGACCCCCGGTGACGAGGACCGCGATGATCCCTGGGTCACCACGGGGGAGGCCGCGGCGCTGCTCGACAGGTCCGTCACCACGGTCAACCGGCAGGCCCGCGCTGGCGAGTTCGACAGCCGGCCCGCGAGAGCCATCGGGGGCATGACCGGCGGACGCCTGATCCGGTTGGCCGACGTGCTCGCGGCCGATGCCCGCCAGAGCGGCATGGTGACGTATCAGACCCTCGCCGACGAACTCCACATCAGCTCTCACCGGTTGCGGAACTGGGTGCAGCGCTTCGGGATGGCGACCGAGGCCGACGGGGTCCGAGGCATCCGGCTGCCGGATTCCACCGTCGCTGAGCTGCGACGCCTGGCCGCGGTAGAGGTGCGGCTGCGCGAGGTCGGGATGACGGACGCCCAGGCAGCCACGGCCCTCGGGGTAACGTCGCGCACGGTCGGCGTGTGGGTGGATAAGGGGGTTCTCCAGAGACTGCCTGAATCCGGCCCGGACGGCCGCGCCTACCTCACCCGCTCCTCGGTCCATCGGGAGGCGGAGAGCAGGCGCGCTCGCAGGTCTGGCAGCCGGAGGGGGCAGGCATGATCACCGCTCGCTCGTCCTTCCACTCGGCCAGGTCACCGGGCATGATGGACGGCATCGCACCCAGCACGGCGACCAGATGGCCCGCGGATCGCTCGACCTGGCCAAGGCGGGCACCGTCGTGTTCGCCAACGACGCCGAGCGGGATCTCGTCGCCCTGGTCCGGAGCCCCGGTCGCGTGCGCGGGGCTCCTGTGGTGCCGGTGACGAGGTCATGAGCGGACCAGTGGCGCCGACGCGGCGTTCGCCCCTCGTGGCGTTGCGGCCGGCGGCTATGGTCGGTGCAGTGGCCCGAGCAGTAGGGATTCGCTCATCGTGATTGCGGAATCGGGGGCTTGTGACGCGAGTTGAGCTGTTAGGTGTGCGTATTCGTGGCGACGGCAATCTGCGCCACGTCGAAGTCCCGCTCGGCCCCGGCCTGAACGCACTCGTCGGTCTCAACGGCGCCGGGAAGTCACGGATCCTGCGGATTCTCGGCTCAGCCCTGACCGGCGCAGGCACATCGGGGGTCACGACGCATCTGGTATTCCGGCTGGTCGAGGGTGACACGGACTCCCGGACCCGTCACCTCATGCCGTCTGCCGCGGTGCCCCAGCGAGATGAGCACGGCGAGATGGACCAGGCAGTCTTCCGGGCGTTCCTCGCCGCGCAAGTCCAGGAGGCACTCGCGGCGTTCCTCGCCACGGGCCAGGGCCGACGCCCCAGCGGCGACATTGACCCAGACCTGGCCCGTCTGGGCGACAAGTCGCCGGCCATGAAGGCAATGGCTGACCTGGCCCGCGCGGCCGCACAGGCACAACGAGCGACGTGGATCGATCCGGTCGCTGCCGCGACGTCGCTCGAGGAGAGCGGACTGCTTGCCTGGGTTCAGGAAGGCCGGCAGGAACCCGAGCTCTGGGCGGCCGTCGACCCTCGCACCGAGTCACCCTCGGTCCGGATTCTGGGCGACCTCCACGATGCCTGGTCGCAGGCCGAGGATGCCTGGGACAACGAGATGTCGCAGCCCGAGCAGGACTGGGTCCCGGAGTTCCCCGAGTACCAGCACTACGGCTCGGTGTACACGTTCGATCCGCTGGGTGTCAGTCCGGCGTTGGGGGAGAAGCTGCCCGTCCCGGTGCTGCCGCTCGGAGTGGGTCGCTCGGCACGTGAGTGGCCGGCCGTCCTCACCGACAGCGTCGACCTCGACGCGGTCATGCGCCGCACCCGGAAGGCGATCGGGCTCTCGCTGCGCGGCCGTCACTGGCTGTGGCACTGGATGGACGAGGTGGAACGCGCCGTCGAGCAACGCGACCGCGAGCCCGACGGCGACTGGTACGTCGACCCGATCGACGAGAACGCCATCCAGATGCTGGACGGTGAATGGCCTCCGGCCGTCGTCGGTGAGATGTCGCGCCGGGCAACCAGCATCTTCGGGCTGCTCTACCCGGATGCCCCGGTGCTGGAGTGCCATCTCGACGACCCCGCGGAGTGGCTCATGCAAGACAACCCCGTGCGTTGGAAGGCTCGGGACAGCCACTCTGGCGCGGACGTCGGACTGGCGCAGCTCAGCGCCTCGCAGATCAGGTGGGCCCGTTTGGCCCTGCATCTGGCGACAAGCGGAGTCGACGGCATCTCCGGGTATGCGCTGTTCGACGAGCCCGAAGCGGGTCTGCACCGAACCGCGCAGCTCGACTTCGCCAGGGGCTTGTCTCGGATCACCAGACAGACGCAGACGACGATCATCGTCGCCACCCATAGTCCTCTCCTCGCAATGGAAGCGGACAACCTGATTCAGGTATGGAGAGGGTCGAAAGGAGAGGTCCAAGCCAGCGCCATCTCGGCCGACCTCTCCGACCAGTTGACCGCGCTGGGATTGCTCCCCGAGGACCTGCTCGCCTGGGGCGCGGTGACCTTGGTCGTTGAGGGCATCCATGACAAGTGGGTGGTCGAGACGGTCCTTGGCGAGGTGCTGGGCCGGACCAGGACGCACGTCCTGGCGATAGGCGGCCTCAGGCACGGCGCCGACGCCGTCACCGGTGAGATGCTCGGTCGATTCACCTCCCGGCCGATCGTCGTTCTCATCGACAAGTCCGGCAAGGAAGCCGAGGTTCGATGGCGTCGCATCGTGGCACTATCCAGGGAAGGGAAGGCCAGGAACGCGATCGGGGAGCTGAACGGATTTCGTGGTAACGACTACGAGAGTCGGTTCCTGCGGTCGATGGGACACGAACTCCTGCGCGCGGGCACGATGGAGCGGGTCACGGTTGTGGCCCTCTCGGCCCCGGACATCCTCGATCTGCTGCCGGAATCGGCATTTGGCCTGCACGAGACGTGGGGCGAGCTTCGACAGCACTTCCAGGACGAAGGCCAACATGGAGAGGACTTCAAGGCGTATCTCCTGCGAACCCGCTTCGTCAAGATGACCGGAACGATCGTGCATGACGCCGCACTGGCCCTTGACGAGATACCCGACGACCTCATTCGTCTGGGCCAGGTGCTCCACGCCGTCACGGATCGTCCCGACGACCGAGTCTGAGATTGCAGGATCATGGCAGAAGGCCCGCGCCGGGTCCTGGTCGGCGGCGCAGCTATTCGGGGGTGACGGCGTCCTGTGGGAGGGGACCCGGCGCCCATCCACTCGCGTACCTTCGTCCATCGACGAAGACGTGAGTGCCGGGGTCAGTCCACGGGCCGGTGACCCGGATGCTGCTGGAGCCGCCCCTGCCCCGGTCCAGGCAGTCGCGCCGAATCGTGCGATGGACACTGCGTCCCTGTGCGGAGAACCCCAACGACCTTATCCGTGTCGTCAGCTCGCCGACCGTCAGCGGATGCCGGTGCTCCTGCAGGACGAGGTCCCGGGCGACGCGCCCCTGGGACGGCACGGCCCATCCGGTATTGCCCGTGGCGAAGAGCAGCGGCGCCAGGGCAGTGACGACCTCGAGGGCGACCGCCTCCAGGTACACCGAGTGACGGACCACGGACTTGCCGGGGCTGCGATTGACCACCCCTGGGACGGCGGCGATCAGGAGGGCCTCCAGGGTCGTGCGCTCATCACCCCAGGGGAAACCGAGCGGCTCGACCAGAAGGAGGTGGCTGGTCATCGGCAGGTTCGCCCTGATGCTGGACGGGACGCGTGAACGCAGGGAAGTGGCCTCACCGACATAGGAGGTCTGCAGCGTGAGGTTCGCAAGGCAGTAGCACCCTTCCCCGACAGGCAACACGAGGCGGGTCGTGGGGGACCACCGCGTCAAAGTGAGCCGCACAGCCGGGTGCTGAACGCTGATGGTCCAACCGTGCTCGTTCCATGCGTCGATTGCGCGAGTCGCCATATCGACCACCTCCGGGAACGACTTTGGTAGCCGCGTCGGACAGTTGGGCGCCGGGCGGCTCGAAGGAGCCGCCCGGCGCGTGGTCACGCCGCCCGCACCAAGGACGCCGGGTTCCCGGCGGGTCGACTGGCACGTGGGCGTTGCCAGTACCGATCGAGTTCATCCCAGGTCAGGGGCCACGTTTCTGCGGGCAACGCCCCCAAGAGCTGGACGCTGAGGAGATCGGCCGCGCGAACGGTCAGCAGACCGCAGGCGCGGCCCCTTTGCCAGGCGCGACGAAGGCGCCATTCGGTGGTCTGCCCGGTTCTGGAGCTTCGACCGGTCGCAGCGACGAGGCATCTGGCTAGCCCGCCTCGTTGAAGTACGGCCTGTTCGAGCGGGCCGAAGGGGACGCGCGCGCGGCGCGTCCTGGGTGCGCCCCGAAGGGGCGAATCTGGTTTGTTCATTCACCCTTCAGTGCGAGCGACCAGGTTGATCCCCAGAGCGCGCAACTGCCACGCCACAAATCGATCGAGATGACAGGAGACGTTGTCGCGACGCGCCCGGCAGCGAGGTTCGGAGCCTCGCGGCCGGGAGCGCGGAGAAGGCCGGATGCTCATGCGGGTCTGGCCGAGCTTCGGCACGTGTGGCGATCCTCCTGCGAGACCACGCTGAGTACTGAGCGCCTGTGGCGTTCGCCGTGTTCACCAACTCCCTCTACACGCCCTCGGACCCACCCACAAGGCTCAGCTAATCGAGGGGACCGCGCTGGCGTACGGGAGCCAGCGTTTAGTTGCGGGGACAATGCGCCGGTTTGCGTGAGCGCATTCTCGAGTGGCCGGGCACAGCCGCTCTTGGAGCGTCTGGCATCGCGAACCCCAAAGCGCCCGCAGCCGAGTTAGCCACTCCGGCCTCGGGGAAAGAAGTGAGGTTGGGCGAGATCGCGTGGGGGATCTCGGTCCGCACTGCATCTGAGGGCATCCAGCAGAGTCGTACGCAGCCAGTCGCGAACAAGCTGCGGAACTCTTCAAGTGTTCGAGCATCCTGTGTGACCTGCCTCGGCCGCCCTCACGTACCACCCACGGGCCTCCGCCACCTAGGGCGGGTCCAGGCCCTCGAGCAGCGCACGCAGGTTCAACGCCGCGAGCGGGTGACCCGCCTCGGCCGCCTGCCGGTACCACTTACGGGCCTCCGCCAGCTCCGGCGGGTCCAAGCCCTCGAGCAGCACGCCCAGGTTGTTCGCGGCGCCCGCGTGACCCGCCTCGGCCGCCTGCCGGTACCACTTACGGGCCTCCGCCAGCTCCGGCGGGTCCAGGCCCTCGAGCAACGAACCCAGGTTGAACGCGGCGCCCGCGTCACCCCCCTCGGCCGCCTGCCGGTACCACTTACGGGCCTCCGCCAGCTCCGGCGGGTCCAGGCCCTCGAGCAGCACGCCCAGGTTGAACGCGGCGCCCGCGTGACCCGCCTCGGCCGCCTGCCGATACCACTGCCGGGCCTCCTCCACCTCCGGCGGGTCCAGGCCCTCGAGCAGCACGCCCAGGTTGAACGCCGCGGGCGCGTAACCCGCCTCGGCCGCACGCCGATACCACTCACGGGCCTCTGGCAGGTCCAGGCCCTCGAGCAGCACACCCAGGTTATTCGCGGCGGGCGCGTCCCCCGCCTCGGCCGCCAGCCGATACCACTTAGCGGCCTCCGCCAACTCCGGCGGGTCCATGCCCTCGAGCAGGACAGCCAGGCTGAACGCCGCCGGCGCGACACCCGCCTCGGCCGCAAGCCGATACCACTTTCGGGCCTCCGCCAACTCCGGCGGGTCCAAGCCCTCGAGCAGGACACCCAGGTTGTTCGCGGCGCCCGGGTGACCCGCCTCGGCCGCCCTTCCGTACCACTCACGGGCCCCCGCCACGTCCGGTGGGTCCAGGCCCGCGAGCAGCACACCCAGGTTGAACGCCGCGTCTGGGTGACCCGCCTCATCCGCCCGCCTGAACCACTCACTGGCCGCCGCAACGTCCGGCGGGTCCAGGCCCGCGAGCAGGACACCCAGGTTGTACGCCGCGTCCGGGTGACCCGCCTCAGCCGCCTCCCCGAACCACTCACGGGCCGCCGCAACGTCCGGCGGGTCCAGGCCCGCGAGCAGGACACCCATGTTGCTCGCCGCGCTCAGATCGCCGGCCTCGGCTCCCAATAGAGTGGCCGCGATGGCGGCGCCGATGTTCCCGCGGTAGTAGGCCGTGATTCCGACGCCCGTCGCGTTGGCGGTGTCATGGCCGAGCGCGGCCTGCCAGAAGGAATCTGGAATCGGTCGGGGAGTGCCAGTTTGTCCGTCGTCGGCGGCAACCAGATAGGAGAAGGGCGTGTAGCCGCGGCTGCCATCAGGGGTGTCGTGGCTCTGCAGAGCCGCGACGCGGCCAGCGTTCGCCGGGGGGGTGCGGGCGATTTGGATGGCATCGCTGAGCTCCTCAGCGGTGGGAGGGTCGTAGCCCGGTCGAGTCGCGGCAAGTCGCTGGGTCGCAAGTTCAGCCAAAAGCCCTGCCGGGATGACTTCGGGCATGCCGACCCGTGTCCAGTCGATGGCAACGGCGATGACAGCGTGCAGGACGGGGTTGGCGTACTGAGCGTCGTGGTACTGCTCGAGCAGTGCGGGCGCTCCGGCAAGAACCTCCGCCAGCCCAGCGTGATCTAGGTCGACGCCCGGGTAGGACAGTGACGCTGCCGCTTGCTCGTGGACATCCTCGCTGGTCGGGGACAACTCGACGGTGTTGGGGCGTGCGTCGTCCAGCAGCTGCCTCGTGTCGCGGGTCAGCTCGTCCGCCCCGGCCCGCAGCCGAGCGCGTTCCTCAGCTCGCAGGGTGCTGACGGCGATCGTGACTCCGGGGCGCTGCAACAGCGCGGTGAGCATCGCCGGGGTCAGTGGCGTCGCTGTGGTGACGTATCGCTGGAGGTCGTCGAGCCAGATCACGAGTGGGTCACCCGAACGCGCAATCCGCTCATGATCGGCCAGCGCCCCCAACCCTTGCGGGGTGGGAGTGAGAACGCGGGCGTTCGGCCATCGTTCGCGGAGTGCCTCAAAGGCGGACCGGGTCTTCCCGGCCTTGGACGGTCCGACGATCAGTACCAGCCGGCCCGGTTCGAGCGCAGCCCGCAATCGGTCGTCGACAGCGTTTCGGGTGCGAGGTACGTATGGGTCGTGCACCCCGAAAGTGCCCGACTCCCCGAATACCGATGGGGACGCGCCCAACCTGTATGGGTCCAGGCTCGACACAAGGGGAAGGTCGCCCTCCTCCAGCAGCTCCACCAGTCCGGCAAGCGGCTCACGGGCTGGCGCACCTACCCATGGCAGTTGAGTCGTCTCCGGCAAGCCCAGGAGGTCGCCGACCGCCCGGGCGGTCGGGTCGTCGCTGGTCAGCAGCTGGTCGATCGGGCGTATGCGGATCGCCGAGCCACCCTGCCGAGGGTGATGCTCGACCACCACGCCGATCGCTTGGCCCTGGTAGAACACCAGGGCCCCCGACAGCCCGCCCCATGCGGATGTCTGCGGCTCGGACGGACTCGTCGGGTCGCCGCCTCGCACATCGTGGAGGACTCCATCGCGCAGGAGCAGGAATCCCGACCCGCGGTCATCGGCCATACGGATGGTGCCGTGCACCTCCGCGAGGTTCCGCTGCCCCCGGGCGCCATCTCGCTGGAACGACGGGTACCCCACCGACTGGCAGTCGAGCAGCTCACCGGTCCGCTCCCGCGGAACGCGAGCGAACCGCACAGGCTCCCGCTGCTCGTCCCACGCTGGCCCCGCCAACCGCAGCACCGCCACATCCAACGGCCTGCACGACGTCACCGCAACGACCCGAAACTCCTGACCGTCGCTCTCTCGCAGGACGGACACCGACAACGCCTCACCCTTGGAAGCCATGTCGACGGTGCAATGCCAGGCCGTCACCACAAGGTCGCCAGCCACCAGGAACCCGCTGCCCCACTGCCACTGGCCTCCGGCCAGCTCCGCCACGACCGCGACAACACGGTCCACCGCGATCCCGTCGCCGACCGCCACGTTGCTGCCCATATCCCGCGTCTGGACTACGTCGGCTCAGGCGTCTTCGGGCCGACCCCGTCACGGACCTGACCGGAGCGCTGAGCGTCGGCGATCACGAACTCCTTCGTCGCCGTGCCATCGGGAAGGCTCAGAACCGGAGTCAGCGTCAAGGTCACGGTATTCGTCCTCCCCGACTCCACCGACCCCCCGATGCCCAGCACGCTCCACCCGATCTTGGCGTCCCCCTGCTTGGAGATCGCAACCTGAAGCGTCACCTCCACCGGGGCCAGCGTAAACCGCAGCGACTGTTCCTCTCCTTGCTCCATCGCCGCCGACAACTCCGCCCGCAACGAGCTGATCACCTCAGCCAGACCACCCACAACGTTCTCCACGCGAAGACCATCCTCACCCCAGGCTC
The DNA here is from genome assembly GCA_016717115.1 of Actinomycetota bacterium. Taxonomy (GTDB): domain Bacteria; phylum Actinomycetota; class Actinomycetes; order S36-B12; family S36-B12; genus UBA10649. The sequence continues at coordinate 488 of JADKGE010000001.1, read as the reverse complement.
AACCAGAGCCCTCATGATGACAGGGACACGCCCAGCCCGACGGCACAATCCCAGCCGTCGATGGCCATCGCGAGACATGCGGCATCAGCGGCCGCCTGGGCAGCCGACGAGGTCAGGCGCGGCTGCCCTCCCACTGCTTCTCGCCTTTGGGTCTCAGACGAGCAGAGTCCTCGCCCATGGAGGCGGTGCGAGGCCGGGCTCGCTCCAAGGCTGCATCGACGCAATGGTGGATTGATCACGGGGGCCTACGGCCCGCAGTCTGGGAACTGGCTGAGCTAGCGACCCTGGGTGCGTGCGTGCGTGAAGTCGGTGCCGCAGGTGGCGCACCAGGGTCTCCAGCTCCCAACCCTGGATAGGGGCTAGACGCACTTGGTCCCGATCACGTGCACCCACCCAGATGACGCGACCGCGCGCCGTCCGATGAGACCCAGCGGCTGGCATCCGATCGACCTTGGCGTTCGCCTCGTTCGTCGCCTGGAAGTACAGGG